>CADEDA010000001.1:0-189213 GCA_902825965.1 uncultured Gemmatimonadota bacterium
CCGGTCACGGCCGACGGACCAGCGTTCGACGCGACGATGGTGTACGTGACCGTGCCGCCCTGGTTCACACCGGTCACACCGTCCGTCTTGGTGATCGAGAGGTCCGACGTCGGCGTGATGACGGTGTTGTTGTCGGTCGCCGAGTTGTTGCCCGGCGTCGGGTCGGTCGCCCCGACCGGCACCGCGATGCTGGCCGTGTTGCTGATCGTGCCCGCGCCACTCGCCGTCGCCGTCACGGTGAACGTCGCGCTGCCACCGTTCAACAGGTTCACGGACGCCGCGATGTTGCCCGTACCGCTCGCCGGGCAGGACGAACCCGGGCTCGCGGTACAGGTCCAGCCCGATACGGTGATGTTGGCCGGGAAGTTGTCCGTCACCGTCGCGCCGGTCACCGCGTTGGGGCCGGCGTTCGACGCCACGATGGTGTACGTGAGCCCGCTGCCTTGGTTCACCCCGGTGAGACCGTCCGACTTGGTGATGCCCAGGTTGGCCGAGGCGATCACCGTCGTCACGTCGTCGGTGCTGACGTTGTTGGTGTTCAGCGACGCCGGCTCGCCCCCGCCCGATACCCGCGCCCGATTCGTCACACTCGGCGCCGCCGCAGCCGCCACGCCGACCGTCAGCGTGATCGTCGCCGTGCCCCCGTTCGCGGCGATCGCCGTCCCCGAGGTACAGGTCACCACCTGGCCCACGGCACCGCAGGTGAAGCCACCACCCGTGCCCGACACGAAGCTCAACCCCGTGGGCAGCGTGTCCAGCACCGTCACCGTGCCGGCACTCGCCAGCCGTCCCTGATTGGTGACGACGATCGAGTACACGCCGTTCACGTTCACCGTGAAGTTGCCCGTGTGCGACTTGGCGACCACCAGGTCCGTGCGCGCGTCGATCGTCGTGAGGTCGGCGGCGACGTTGTTCGCGGTGAGCAGCGCGTTCGCGGCCGGTTCGCCACCGCCACTCACCCAAGCCCGGTTGGTCACGGTCGCGGGCGCCGTACCACTCACCGTGGACGTGATGGTGATGTTGGGATAGGCCGCACCGGACGCAAGCACGCTCGCGCGCGTGCAGGTCACGATCTGGCCGGCGATGCCGCAGGTCCAGCCGGTGCCGGTGGCGGCCGTGGGCGTGAGACCGGCGGGCAACGTGTCGAGCACGGTCACCGTGCCGGACGTGGCGACGTTGCCCGAGTCGCGGACGGTGATCGTGTACTGCGCGTTCGTCTGGCCCTGCGTGAAGTTGCCGGTGTGCGACTTGCTGATCCGCAGGTCCACCGCGAGCATGCTCGCGAGGTCGCCGATGTCGAAGCCCTGCGCACCCAGGCTCGTGACGGCACCGCCGGCGACGGGCGCCACGTAGATCACCGAGCTGACGGCGGAGTTGGCAACCAGCAAGCGGCCCTGCCGGTCGAACGCCGAGCCCGTCACGGTGCCCGCCATGCCCGTGAGCGGGAACGCGGTCACGGCGCCACCGGCCAGGGGCACCTGGTAGACCGTGGTCCCGACCACCGAGTAGAGGTTGCCGTTGGGGGCGAACGCCATGTCGCCGCCACCCGTCGGCATGCCGGTGATCACCGCACCCGCAGCCGTCGCCGCGCCGGTGGCTTGGTTGATCGTGTAGCGCTGCGTCGATCCGGTGTTGATGGCGTGCAGCGTGCCGGCGGCATCGAACGTCAGGCGCGGCAGGTACGGGATGCCGGCGCCGGTGCGGCCGAGGAACACCGGCGCGGTGGCCGGCGTGTTGGGGTTCCAGGTGAAGACCGAGTCGTTGCCGACGAGACCCGCGATGAAGAACAACACGCCGTCGGACGCGCGCTGCGCGATCGACGCCTTGTTGCCGCCGATCAGCGGGTTGTAGGCGGTGGCCGGCAGTCCGGCGCCAGGCCCGATGGTGCGGATGTTGTTCTGGTCCACGCTGTAGACCCAGAGCTGAGCCTGGGCGGTGGACGGCACACCAGTCACCACTGCCGTCAGCAGGACGGCAGCAGCGAACACCGAACGGGTACGCGTCAGTGCGCGAATCCCATTCAATAGAAAGGGACGAGCCGTCAGGCTACGCCCCCGAGATCGAGATAGGGAAAGTTCACGTCTGGAATCTCACAGGACCCAGACGACCAAAAAAGTCACGGTGTCACAAAATTCGCCATCGTGCCACTGTGACTCACATCACAATCACCCGCTCAAAGCTTGGGCATCCGGATTTCGGCGTGGTCGCCGAGCGTCACGGATCCGGTCACCCCCTCCACCACCACGGAGTCGCCGATCATCGACTCCGTCAGGATGCACGAGCTCAACGTGGTCCGGTCCCCGACGATGGTGTCGCGCAGGGTGCAGTTCGTCACCACGCAGTCCTTCCCGATCACGACGTTGGGGCCGAGGATGCAATCCGAGACCGTCGCGCCGTCCTCGATGCGCACCGGGTCGAGCACCTCGACGTTCTTGAGCCCGCGCGTCGGCAGCGAGGCCCGTCCCTGCTCCAGCATCACCGCGTTGGTCTCGAGCAGGGTGTCGAGCTTGCCGGCGTCGTACCACCCCGCCACGTCGATCACGCGGATCTTCGCGCCGTGCTCGATCATGTACTGGAACGCGTCGGTGAGGTAGTACTCGCCCTTGTTCGTCGGCTGCCGCAGCACGTGGTCGATGCCCTCGAACAGCAGCTTCCAGTTCCGGATGTAGTACAGGCCGATGTTCGCCCGCTTGGAGATCGGCGTGCTCGGCTTCTCCACGATCCTCGTCATGTGGCCGTTGGCGTCGGTCACCACCACGCCGAAGCGCTGGTAGTCCTCGACCTCCTTGGTCCAGATGATCCCGTCGTCTTCGGACGTGCTGATCACCGAGAGGTCGGCATCGAAGATGGTATCGACGAAGATGATGAGCACCGGGGCGTCGACGTAGTCGCGCGCGAGGGCCACGGCGCCCGCGGTGCCGTCCTGCACCTTCTGCTCCACGAACACGCCCGGGATCGCGTAGGCGCTGCGCGCGTGCTTCTCCACCGCCTCCTTCAGGTGCCCGGTGATGTACACCACCTGGTCCACGTTCCCCAGCGTGGCGACGTCATCCATCACGTAGTCCATGACCGGTTTCCCGGCGACCTTGAGCATCGGCTTGGGCACGGTGTGCGTGTGCGGGCGGAGGCGGGTGCCCTTGCCGGCCAACGGGATGATCACCTTCATGGCGTCGTCTTCCCCTCTCGACCGTAGCGGTCGGACAGTCGCACCACGTCATCGAGGTGCGGGGTGGATGCTTCCAGCACGTCGCAATCGGTCACCGCTTCCATCTGGTGGATCATGCCGGGGGTGTTCCGGAAGCTCTGGCCCTCCTCCAGCGTGACCTCCACCAGGCCATCGCCCTGGTCCACGCGATAGATCATGCGCCCGCGCAGCAGGTGCAGCGTCTCGTCCTTGATGTTGTGGTACTGCGTCGAGAGGGCATGCCCCGCCTTGATGTGCAGGACCTTCCCGACGTACTGGTCGGTGTGCGCCCAGATCATCTCGTGGCCCCACGGCTTCGGCACGATGCGCACCGCGACCCGTCCTCCTGCTCCTGTCACGCGAACTCCTCCGATGGTGAAGCGACCAGGCTCGACGGGGTCGTCACGCAGGCGCCGAGGCACTGCCCGCATCCCGTACAGGCCGCACCGATCACCGGCCGGCCACGCGCATCCAGTCGCAGGGCGTCCTCCCCGATGGGGCAGACGCGCACGCAGATCCCGCACTCCACGTCGCGCCAGGTGATGCAGCGCTCCGCCTCCACAACGACCTTCGCCATCTTGACGTCACGCCATCCCCACGGCGGCACCTCGAGCGCCGGGGTCGGACAGGCGCTCGCGCAGGGCATGGTCTCGCACATCACACAGGCGGTCACGTCCACCGACAGCACCGGCGTGCCCGACGCCAACCCCGCACTCGGCGGCAGCACGTGGATCGCCTGCACCGGGCAGGCCTTCACGCAGTCGCCGCAGCGCGTGCAGGCCGCGATGAACGCCGGTTCCGGCAGCGCCCCCGGCGGGCGCACATACGCCACCGGCGCGACCCGCTCGCTGAACGCCCCCACGGCCTCGCGCAGCGCGCGTTTCCACCCGGTGGTGAAGAACCCACGCCGGTCGAGCCGCCCGCCCCCCGCGTCACCCTGCCCCCCCGCCTCGGAGTGACCCCCCGCATCCTCCGTCATCCGCCAAACTTCGCCCTTCTCGGCCCCAAACAGTAGAGGGCCATCCGCATTCGGATGACCCTCATTGCGCGCTCGCCGCGGTCCGCTATCCACCCTCCGGCGCGACTCAGCGCGCCGTCACCAACGCCGTCCGCAGCCGCTCCAGCCTCCGCTTCACCGACCCGTCCATCACGGTGTCGCCGACTCGGACCACCACACCGCCCAGGATCCGCGGGTCCACGGTCACGTGCGGCACCACGACCTTCTTGAGTGCCTTGGTGAGCGAGGCCGTCAGCGACTCCCGCGCCGCAGCGTCGTACTCGCGGCTCACCGTCACCCGCGCGTGTACGCGGCCCTCGGCGGCATCGAGCAGGTTGTGGTACTCCACCGCGATCGCAGGCAGCAGCATCTGCCGACGGTTGCTCACCAGCTTCTGCACGAAACGCACGAAGTTCGGCGCCGCCTTGCCGGCCAGTGCCTTGCCGAGCACGACGTTCTTCTCGCCGGCGCTCACCTGGGGCGCCTCGAGGAAGTGCCGGAGCGTCGCGTCCTGCGCCACCGCGTCGCCGAGCGCACTCACGAGTGCCCCCCACCCGGCGGTGTCGCTCGCCTTGCGGGCGAGCGCGAGCAACGCCTCGGCGTAGTTGCGCGCGATGGAGACGTCGCGCATCACTTGCCCCCGAGCGAGCTCAGGTACTGCTCGACGATCGCCCGGTCGGCGGCGGCATCGAGCTTCTGCCCGATGAGCTTGCCGGCGCCGGCGAGCGCCAGGTCCACCGCCTCGCGGCGGAGCTCGTCGATCGCCTTCGCCTTCTCGCTCTCGATCTCCTTGCGGGCCCGGTCGAGCAGATCGGCCTGCTGCGTCCGCGTCTGCTCGAGCATCTCGCCGCGCATCGACTCGGCCGTCGCACGCCCCTCGGCGATGAAGCGCTGCGCCTCGCTGCGGGCGGCCTCGATCGCCGACTTCTGCTCGGCCAGCAGCTTCGCGGCCTCGTTGCGGTCCCGCTCCGCCGCCGCCATCGCGTCGGTGAGCGCCTGCTCACGCGAGCGCACCGCCTCCGTGATCGGGCCGAAGGCGAACTTGGCCAGGAGCACCATGAGGACGACGAAGATGAGCAGCGTCCACGTCATCAATCCGAGGTGCGGATCGAGCAGCCCGGGCTTCGCAGCGCCCTCGGCGGCAGAAGCCGGCGCGGCGGTCAGGGCGAGCAGGGCGAAAGCAATCAAAGAGCGGGACATGTGAAATGAGGTGTGAGGTGGGAGGTGGGAGGTGTGAGGGACTGCCTCAAACCCTCCATCCCCTCGGGAGGATCGTGGATCCCGCATCGCAGGACCTCCACCATCCCCCGTCCAGCATCTACCATCGCAGCGTCACGCGCGGGCCGCGGCGACGCCGCGACCCGCGCATGGCGATGCTCAGTTGAACTTGCCCTGGATCTGGAACGCGACGACGACGCCGAACAGCGCGGCGCCTTCGATGAAGGCCGCAAGGATCAGCGCAGCCGTCTGGATCTTGCCGGCGGCCTCGGGCTGACGCGCCATGCCCTCGACAGCCTGACCGCCGATGCGGCCGATGCCCATGCCCGCACCGATCACGGCGAGGCCGGCGCCGAGACCGGCACCGATGAGGGACAGACCCTGGTTGTTGTTGGCGACCGTCTCAGCGGCAGCCTGGAAGAACGGGAAGATCGTCATCGAATGAACCCTGAAGTGTGTGTACTGCCGTTGAACCGCGCGCCGTCCCGGCCGCTACCCGCCAACGAGCCGAGGCTCAGCGGGAATCCCTCAGCACTCGCCGAGGTACATGGAGAGGTGGAAGGTGTGAGGCGGGAGGTGTGAGGAACCACCATCCCCCATCCACCATCCACCATCTCTCAATGGTGTGCCTCTCTGATCTGCCCGATGAAGACAGACGAAAGGAGCGTGAAGATGAACGCCTGCAGGAACGCCACGAGCAGCTCGAGCAGCATCACGAGCGTGGCCATCACGAACGGCCCCACGCTGATGACGTTGCCGAACGTGAAGATCAGGCCGACGAACGCGAGCACCACGATGTGGCCCGCAGTCATGTTCGCGAAGAGACGGATCGCCAGCGCGAACGGCTTGGTGAACTTCCCGATGATCTCCACCGGGCTCATGATCAGGAACAGCAGCGGCCGCATGAGGATCGGCAACTCGTTGTTCCAGTAGAAGATCGTGTTGAGGTAGCCGAGTCCCTGAGCGCGGATGCCGGCGAGCTCCACCGTGATGAACGTGAGGATCGCCAGCGTCGCGGTGACCGAGATGTTGCCGGTGGCCGTGGACCCGTAGGGCACGAGGCCCAGCAGGTTGAGCGTGAGGATGAAGAAGAACGCGGTGAGCAGGTAGGGCACGAAGCCCTCGCCATGATGCCCCACGTTCGGCAGGATGACCTCGTTGCGGATGTAGAGGATCATCGCTTCGATCGCGTTGGCCGCGCCCTTGGGCGCCACGCCCGCCCGCGAGGCACGCTGGTGCGCACCGGCCACCAGCAGCATCACGACGAACAGCACCGTCGCGCCGAGCAGCAGCATCACCACGTGCTTGGACGGCGACATGTCGAGCGTCAGCGGCCCCACATGGATCGGCTCCCACTTGGGGAGATGCACTTCCTTGAAGAACGGGAACACCGGCCACGGCACTTCCATGTGGTCGGAGTTCGTGATGTGCGGCGTGATGATGTCCACGGGGCCGGCGGCATGCTCCGCCTCGGGCGCGGCGTGCTGCGCCTGCGCCGCCACCGCCGCGCTGTCCTGCACCGTGCTGTCGGTCGGCGCCGCGTGGTCCTGCGCCGCAAGCGGCGCAGCGAGCAACAACGTGGCAGCGAGGAGGGACTTGAACATTCCGGGCTTCATGATCGCAGAAAGAGAGGCTCGAGCATCATCGTGACGAAAAGGAACGCGACCAGGCTCATCAACGCCGGCCCCGACTCCAGGCCCAACGCCGGGATCCCGACGAGGGCGTGCAACACCACCACCGCGAACCGCAGCAGCGATCCCAATCCCCACCCGGCGATCGGGTTCGACTTCACGAACGGTCGCGCGATCGCGAAGGCCAGCAGCTGCACCCCGAACGCGATCACCGCACTGCTCCACACCGACGGCGCCAACCCGGGCTTGAGCGTCGTGATCCCCCAGGCCCCACCGAAGATCACCACCGCCGCGAGCAGCGCGAACCAGAGCCATCCGAGCTTCACCGGTCCTTCCGCCGTTCGCGTTCGTCCCGCCGTTGGTCGGCCATCAGCATCCGATACATCGAGTAGAAGGCCGCGCCGGCACCGGTGAACACCCCCAGGTACAGGAACAGCGGTGCCGTGCCGAACCTTCGGTCCAACCATTGCCCAGCATACAGGAAGAGGAGGATCGAGGCGACGAACTGCAGCCCCAGACCCGCGTACTTCCCACCCGCCCCCAGCGAACCCCCGCTCCCCTCCCGTCGGAGCCCTGCCAACGCCTCGGGCAACGGCTTCTCTGGGCGGGTTTCTGGCCCGTCGGGTGACTGCGGCGCTTCGGGCATTTCCGAGCCAAAAATTAGGCGCTTGTGAAAAAAAGCGCAAGCGAAGGCGTCTGCCTATCACCGTGGCTCCTAAGGACCTGTCCGTCCGGTCCGATACTAGGCGTACATCCCGCCAATGTGTCCCCGCCGGAGCCCCGCCATGACCGTGTTCGTCCGCCGCACGTCGCTCGCGATCGTCCTCGCCGCCATGGCCGTCGCCTGCGCGCCCGCACGACAGCCGCTCGACCTCGGCCCGCTCGTCACCGACCGCCCGGACTTCACCGAGAGCGCGCTCACCATCCCCAAGGGCTATTCCCAGCTCGAAGTCGGTGCCACCGTCGACGAAGGCGATGGCGTCCGCAGCGTCTCCGCCGGCGAGACCCTGCTCCGCAGCGGCATCAACGAGCACGTCGAACTGCGGCTCACCATGGCGAACTACGCCACCCAGCGCGACGGCAGCGGCACCCAGCAGGGATTCGAGGATGCCGGCATCGGCGTGAAGGTCGCGCTGTTCGAGGGACCCGATCGGCCCTCGCTGGTGCCCACCGTGGCCTTCATCGCCGGCACCTCGCTCCCCACCGGTGCGACCCCGTTCCGCAGCCGCAGCGCGCTGCCCGAGTTCAAGTTGCTCGGCGCCTGGTCCGTCAGCGAGCGCGTCGCCTTCTCGTCCAACCTCAACTGGGCCCGCGCCGAGGACGCCGTCAGCGCCCACGACGAATGGTCCGGGTCCGCGTCGTTCGGCTTCTCGCTCTCGGAGCGTGTGGGCGCCTATACCGAGTACTTCGCGTTCGGCGAGCGCGCGCCCACCTGGCAGCGCCGCGAGTACGTGAACGGCGGCCTCACGTACCTGTTGCACGATGCCCTGCAGCTCGACGTCCGCTACGGCGTCCGCACCGACGCGCCCCGCGACGCGCACTTCGTGGGACTCGGCCTCAGCCGCCGCTTCTGATCCACCGCACGGTTCTCCCCCCGCACTCTCTCCCCCCGACCACCACCCCCGCTCTCTCACTTCGCCGCAGCGCAGGAGCAGTACCATGCAGTGGACCCTTCGTCGCAAGTTGCTCGCGCTCACCGCCGTCGGCCTGTCCGGGACGCTGATCGTCGCCCTCGTGGGTGGCGTGGGGCTCCGCAGCGGGAAACAGAGTGCGCGTGCGCTCGTCGCGACGAACATCCTGCAGCGGCTGCAGATGGACGCCGACATGATGCACGACGCCGTACGGGCGGACGTGCTCGCCGCCGTGCTCGGTGCCAAGGCCGGCCACCCGGATGACGTGAAGGCGGCGCAGGTCTCGCTGGTGGAGCACGGGGACCGCATCCGCGCCAACGTGCGCACGCTCAGCGACTCCGCACACGGGAGCGTCGCCGAGGCCGTCACCCGCGTCGGCCCGGACCTCGAGGCCTACCTCACCACCGCGGCCGACGTGGTGGCGCAGTCACTCTACGCCAAGCCGGACGACGCCCTCTTCGCGGTGTTCATGGAACGCTTCAGCGTGCTCGAGGGCAGCATGGAGCACATGGGCGACGAGATCGCCGCCGTGGCCGCGAGCACCGAGCGGGACATGAACGTGAGCTTCGCCCGCCTCACCTGGCTGATGCTGCTCGTGAGTGTGCTCATCCCGGTCGCCGTGCTCGTCATCGAGGCGCGCATGGCCGGACGCATCACGCGCACCGTGCGGGACGTCGCCGATCGCGTGGACGCCCTCGAGCGCGATGCCATCCGCCCGCTCGGGCACGCCATGGAGGCACTGGCCAAGGGCCAGGTCGACCAGCAGGTCCATGTGGACCTGCTGGCCACCGCCGTCAGCGGGGACGACGAGATCGCCCAGATGGCCCGCAAGGTGAACTCCATCGTCGAGCACTCGCGCGCGACCGTCGCGTCGTTCGAGAACGCCCGGCGCGCCATCGCCGACATCTGCGACTCGGCCACGCGCCTCGCGCGTGCGGCCCGCGACGGCGACCTGACGCATCGCGGCGACGCGTCGGCGTTCGCCGGTGCGTACTCCGAGCTGATGACCACCATCAACGGCACCCTCGACGCCGTGGTGCAGCCGGTCGTCCATGCCACCGAGACCCTCGAGCGCATCGCCGCCAAGGACCTCTCGGCCCGGGTCATCGCCGAGTACGTCGGCGACCACCGCCGCGTGCAGGACGCCGTGAACGCCACCGCCGATTCGCTCGCCGACGCCCTCACCCAGGTGCGTTCGGCCACCGAGCAGGTCTCCCTCGCGGCGGAGCAGATCGCCGCCGGCAGCCAGTCGCTGGCGTCGGCCGCGTCCGAGCAGGCCGCCGGCCTCGAGGAGATCTCGGCCGGCGTCTACGAGTCGTCCGCCACGGCGGGCACCATCGCCGAGGAGACCAAGACCGCACGCAGCGCCGCCGAGGTGGCGCGGCAGGCCAGCGTGGACGGCCACATCGCGATGGAGCGCCTCGCGACCGCCGTGAAGGAGATCGAGACCTCGTCGCTGGCCTCGGCCAAGATCGTGAAGACGATCGACGAGATCGCCTTCCAGACCAACCTGCTCGCGCTCAACGCCGCGGTGGAAGCCGCGCGCGCGGGCGACGCGGGTCGCGGCTTCGCCGTGGTCGCGGACGAGGTGCGTGCACTCGCACTGCGGGCCGCCGAGGCGGCGCGGCAGACGGGCGAGATGATCGAGACGAGCGTGCAGAAGGTCGCCGTCGGCACGACGATCACCTCGGAGGCCGTGCAGCGCTTCGACGCGATCGGTCGGCAGGTGAAGGCGCTCGACGAGGCTGTGGCGCAGATCGCGTCGGCGAGTGCCGAGCAGGCCATCGGGATCCAGGGCCTGACGACGGGTCTCGACCGCCTGAACCAGACCACGCAATCCGCGGCAGCGCACGCGGAGGAGTCGGCGGCGGCGGCTGAGGAGCTGAGCAGCCAGTCCGAACTCACACGGGCGATGGTGGCGACCTTCGCGCTGCCGGGTGAGGCGCCGAGCAGCCGCGGCGGTCGGCTTTCGGCCCCGATGCACGAGAAATCGACCTGGCGGTCCGCGAAAAGCCGAACACAGGCCGAATAGACCTGGCGTTCAGTGACCGATAGGTCAGCATCAGATTCGTGACTTGTCACCAAGTGATTCGGGCTGAGCCACTTACGCGTTACGCGTGATTTGACGAATCGTCTGGGTGTTGATAAGTTCGTGTCGAAATCTTGGACACGACAGAAACTTGATTTTTCCGTCCAAACGATTCCTGAGCGCTCACGGATGAACGCGAAGATCCCACTCACATTGGTTTGCTCAGCGGCGTTGGCGTTCGCGTGTGGTCCTCGCGCGCGCAATGATGCGGCGGCGGCGACGCGCAACGATGCGGCGCGCGTCGCGCGAGTGGACGAGAGCACGCCGCTCGCGCCGGCGCTCGATGTGACGGTGGATCGGGCGGTGCATTTCTCCTTCCAGGTGGTGAACCACGGGAAGAAGCGGCTCGAGGTGTCGTTCCCGGATGGACGCACGCACGACGTGGTGGTGCTCGACACGCTCGGGCGCGAGGTGTGGCGCTGGAGCGAGGGGCGCATGTTCACGCAGGCGATGCAGAATCGCGTGCTGCGGACGAGTGACCTGCTCCTGTACGAGGAGGAGTGGGAGACGCCGACGCCCGGCAAGTACGTCGCGGTGGCGACGCTGGCGAGTCGGAACTTCCCGGTGGAGCGCCGGGTGGAGTTCGTGGTCCCGCAGATGTGAGCCGGTGGCGGGCGGCGGGTGGAGGTCCGGGGCGGTCCCTGCGCGGGGTCGCCCTTTGTCGTTCTCCGAACGTTATCTTTTCGGTCGCCGTAAGGAGGTCATTCTCCGAGCGGCGTTTTCTTCAACCCCTGAGACGTGACCCAGACCGACTCACGCGACCTCGAGCTCCTTGCCCAGTTGAAGCGTGCCCGCGGCGAGATCGCCGCGCAGATCGGCCGCCGCATCGTCGGGCAGCATGAGGTCGTCGACAACCTCATCTCGGCCATCCTCGCCGGCGGCCACGTGCTGCTGGTGGGTGTGCCCGGGCTCGCGAAGACGTTGCTGATCCAGACGGTGAGCGAGGCGCTGGACATGGAGTTCTCGCGCATCCAGTTCACGCCGGACCTCATGCCCAGCGACATCACGGGCACCGAGTTGCTGGAGGAGGATCACGGCACGGGCAAGCGGGCGTTCACCTTCGCGCGCGGCCCGGTGTTCGGCAACATCGTGCTCTCGGACGAGATCAACCGCGCGCCGCCGAAGACGCAGGCGGCGCTGCTGCAGGCCATGCAGGAGAAGACGGTGACGGTCGCGGGCAAGACGTACACCCTGCCCGACCCGTTCTTCGTGCTCGCGACGCAGAACCCCATCGAGCAGGAAGGCACGTACCACCTGCCCGAGGCGCAGCTCGACCGCTTCATGTACGAGTTGCGGATCGGGTACCCGACGGTGGAGGAGGAGGAGGCGATCGTCTCGCAGACCACCGGCGTGAAGAACGACGCGATCAAGCCGGTGATGTCGGCGGACACGCTGCGGGAGATGCAGCGGCTGGTGCGCCGGATGCCGGCGCCGCCATCGCTGGTGAGTTATGCCGTGGGCCTGGCGCGCGCGACGCGTCCCCACGAGGCGGGCGCCTCGCCGACCGTGAAGAAGTACGTGAGCTTCGGCGCCGGCCCGCGCGCCGGCCAGAACCTGGTGCTGGGCGCCAAGTCGCGTGCGGCGATGGATGGCCGCAGCGTGCCGGACCTCGAGGACGTGGATGCCGTGGCGTTCAGCGTGTTGCGGCACCGCGTGGTGCTGAACTTCCAGGCCGAGGCCGAGGGGATGGGCATCGAGAAGATCCTGCAGCTGGGTGGGCGGGCCAAGGCCCGCTGAGGCCACCCGCGGGAGTCACGCACCGTGACCAGCCGCAGCGCGGGACCGGGCGGGGCGCCATATGGCGCCCCGCCCGTTTCGTTCTGCTCCCCCGGGCAACGGATCGGTTGCCCTGCGGGATGCGCCGAGCGAGAATAGCGCCGCCGCGTGTGCGTGGTCGGCCCTGGTGACGGTGGGGTGACGGCGCGGCGTCAGGTTGGAACGGTCCGAACGGCGAGGCGATGGTGGCGCGAATCGAGGTCCGGGGCATCGGCGCGAGTGAGATCCGCATCGGTCGGCGTCGCATCACGCCGGCGACGGAGGTCGTGTTCGCGCTGGCGTTCTACATGTGCATGCGGGCCGGCGAGCGCGTGACGCGCGACGAGGTGGTGGAGCTGTTCTGGGGCACGGCCGACGTCGTGCGGGGCCGCCACTCGCTGCGGCAGATGTTGTACAAGCTCCGGCAGCGCGGCTTTGCGCTGGACGAGGAGGGCGAGGAGCTCTTCGTGGACGCCGGGCGCGTGGTGAGCGACGTGGCGGCGGTGTTGCGGGAGTCATGGGTGGAGGAGGTCCCGCTCGTCCAGCTGGAGGCGGCGTACGAGCTGATCCCCGGCTACACGCGGGCGATCTCGCTGCCGTTCGAGGGCTGGCTGGGCGCGCAGCGTGCGGCCTTGGGCGCCCAGCACCGCCGCGCCTGCCTGCGCCACCTCGCCCATGCGCGGCGCGAGGGCCGTTGGGCGGACCTCGACCGCATCGCGCTCCTGATGCTGCGCTCGGACCCGTTGAACGAGGAGGCGACACTCGCGCGGGCCGAGAGTGCGGCGATGATCGGGTCGAAGGCGTTGGCGCTGGAGATCCTGGATCAGTACATGGAGGAGCTGGGGGACAAGGCGGTGAAGATCGGGTTGCCGGCGACGGTGTTGCGGAGGCGGATATCGGAGACGACTCCGCACTGGGCTGCCAACTTGAACAAGGACGCTGTCTTGGTGGGGCGCATGCGAGAGATGCTGACCCTCGGGCAGTCTCTCGAATCGGTCTCGAGCGGAAACGGTCGTTCCGCGCTGGTGGTTGGCCCTCCCGGGGTTGGAAAAACACGACTCGCCTCCGAAGTACTCTCATTCGCGCGGCTCCGGGGATTCACTGTGGTGGGCACGCGGTCGTCCGTTCAACATCGATTGCAGCCATACGCGACCGCAGTCGCACTATTGCTCTCATTGGTAGATGTTCGGGGAGCCGCCTCGTGCTCCCCCGAGGCGATGGCTCTCGCGAGGAGAATCTCGACGGTTCCAGATCGATTGCGGCCGAATGCACTCGCAGCTCCGTCAATATCCTCGGATGAACTTGTATGGGCGTTGACCGCCATCATCGTCGCCATCGCCGAAGAGTCGCGACTGTGCTTGCTCGTTGACGACCTTCACAATTGCGATTCGGAATCTCTTCCGATCCTCGTTAGATGTGTCCACGCCACGGCCGAAGCGCGCTGTCAGTGGATCTTCACAAGTCGGAGGCGTTCGGACACAAGTCAACTGACGGAGTCGACGGTGCTCTCGCTCGCTCCTCTCGCGCCAGCGGATAGTCTCGAGCTGGCGACAGCGTTCGTGTCCCGGAACCCGGTCGGCGCGAAGACTCGATCCGCGGGAGAGATCGCCCGAGCAAGCGGTGGCAATCCACTCTTTATCCGCGAACTCTCAGGAACACTCGATTCCCGGATCGATGAACCGATTCCTGCGACCCTTCGGTCCACGTTAGCGAGCAGACTCGCCCGGCTCAATCCGACTTCAACGCGCTTGCTTCGCGCCAGCGCGCTACTGGGCCCCCACGCGACGGTGGCCCGCCTCTTGCGCGTGAGATCCATACCAAGTGCAGAGGTCACAGACTGCATCGAGGGGTTGGAACACGAGGGAATCGTTTCGTCAACATGCCTCGGCGCGATTGAACTGCACGATTGCTGGACCGCGGCAGTTACAGACGGATTCGGCGGCGCCTCACTCGCGGCCCTGGCTCATGACTGCGCCGACGCGCTTCGAGAGGAGAGCCGCGAGGACAATCCACTTCTCGCTCTCGCAACAGCGAACCTCTTCCTTCGCGCAGGTGACTCCCAGAAGGCAGCCCAAGCGCTCCTATCAGTCGCTCCGCACCTTCTTGAAGTTGGACTCTCTGAGCTCGCACGCGAAGTCTTGAGAGAAACGCTCGCTCGCAATCGCAGCAGAGTGGACGCTGCGAAGCTCACGCTCATGGCAGCAACGAGTGAGCACGCGGCCGGACGCATTCAAGAGTGCGCTCACGTCTGCGATGCGTTTCTACAGAATATCTCAAGTGAGAGCTACAAGTTGCTGAATGAGCGTGCGCAGATTCGGGCGCTGCGCGCTGACTGCGCTTGGAGGTTGGGCGAGCGCATGGCTCCACATGCCGCCGCTCTACTGCACGATGCACAGTTGGACGACCTGCTACCTTCCGTCCGACATCGCGCCTGCTTCTGGGGATTGCGCGTCGCTCTCGTGGACTCGTCTGATAGCTGGGCGGAACGTTTCATTGAGGTAGTTCGAGCGCAATCTAGACAAGAGGCACCTACTGTCTACTCTTGTCTCACGGAACTGCTGTTCGCAGCAGAGCGAGGAACCATCGACGAGATTATTGCCGCAGAGGTCGCCGTTAGGGCATCGACCACTGAAGTGTGCTCAGCCTTCGAGCGGGTACTTGCGACTCGACTCCGTGCCACGGCTCTACGCTTCGCCGGCCTCTCCGATCAAGTCTTTGAGTTAGCTGAGCGTGCCACTGACGAAGCCGCAGCCTGCGGCTTCACGCACGAGGCAATAGGAGCTGCACTATCCGCCTGCTTCCACGCTCTGGACCTTGACGAACGCGCCGAATCTACTCGGTGGCTCGACCGTCTATCTATGTTCCAAGCAGACAACCATCCAAGCGGCACCAGGCGATCGATGTTACACGCTCGAGCTCGCGCGCTCGCGCAGGCTGGCGATTTTGAACAGTGCCACGAACTGCTGGAAGAGACACATGAGCTGATCCTCGATGACGACCTACGTACGAGGCGCTCAGCGGAGGCTGCCCTTGTTCATTGGTGCGCGGCGGAGACTGGTCGAAGAGAGCTGGCGGAACGCTTCCTTTCTGTCTCACTCGAAGAGATCGACAATCTGCAGCCGTCGCTGCAAATGGATTTCGTCGCAGAGCTCGGAGTTCGGACACTTCGATTGCTTGCGAACCCGCAACGTGCGAATGAGCTGCACAAGCGGTACCTCAGTCGCCGCGGGCAGAGACGCGCGCTACCAGCCTTCTATAGCTGTTTGGCCTCAAGCCCACGCTTGGGCTGAGACAGAGGTGACAGCGCATCAAGAGTTTCGCGGCGCGTTACCACGGGGTATTCGCCGGTTGCCAGCTGGACTTCCCCCATCAGCTCCTTCCATGCTTCCGGGCGAAGAATAGCATCGCAGAGGAACGGGTCGAACTGCCGACCGCTCTCCGAGGCGATCTCGGCGCGCACCGTCTCGGCATTGAGCGCGCCACGGTACGGCCGCGATGTGCTCATGGCGTCGACGGTATCCGCCAACGCGATGATGCGCGCCCCAAGCGGAATTTGCGTACCACCGATCTGATGAGGGTATCCCCCAGCATCCCACGCCTCGTGATGATGGAGAATCATCGGCACCAGGTCCTCAAAATGTGTCACCTTGCCCACGAGAGCGGCGCCGCGCGCGGAATGACTCTTCATCACTTCAAACTCAGCGTCCGTGAGGCGACCTGGTTTCCGAAGAATGGGGCCAAACTCGAGATAGATCTTGCCCACGTCGTGCAAGAGAGCCGCGGTCGCGATTCGCTCCGCCGCTCGATCCTTCACGCCGGACAGCCTAGCGATTACGCGCGCATACCTAGCCACTCGCTGCGAGTGACCGGATGTGTATGGATCCTGAGCCTCGACTGTCGCTACCATCAACTGAAGCAACTCTTCATTGATTCTCTGTAGCGACACATTCGTCTTGTACATCTGGCGAATGCCCAGCATCGGGAGTGCTAGCGCCGATGTGATTCCCAGGCCAAAGCGTGCGTATGCTTCGGCGAAGAAGTAGATGAGGGGAAACGCCAGCAGGTCGTTGAGCGCCGACAGGCGCATGCTGCTGATCCAATGCGCTCGTGTGTCGCGGCCGGTGGAGACAGCGACCACCGTGCTAACGGCGAGCTTGTTGACCACTTGCCACGCCGATACCATCGCCACGAAGGCCCAGAAGTTGGGCCGCGCTGTCGAGTCGATTAGCAGCGACTCACCACCTAGCGCGCGGTAGATGCCAACCGCGACTGCCTCCGCAAAGATGAACTGGGATACGTTGAAGACCGCCTTGAGTGGAACCCGGCGTGCCAGCAGTTCCGTGCCGAGAACGCTCGCAAAGACAGTGCAGATCGCAGCAATGTTCGGAGAAATAACGACGATGCTTAGAAACGGCAGGAATCCGATACTGCCGCCGGTGGCCGTCGACGTCTTGTATCCGAGCGCGGTCGCGATGAGCCCGAACCCCGCGAAGTAGACCGCTGCGCGCCACTCGGGGTCCGTAGGAGTGGGTGCAAATACAAGCATCGCCAGCGACGCAATGATTGCGCCGACGGCGACCGTTTCCACAACGCGCTGGACTCGCTGTGCACTCATGATAGAAAGAGGAGGACCCCCCGTCCTCGCAACAACTAGATCCAGCTCGCCGCGTCACCCAACACAAGTGCGCAGATCGCGCTCACCAGCGACGTGATGATGGACATTGAGACTCACCTCCCTTCGTGAGATGGCCTGGCCTCTCGACCAAGCATTCAGCAAAGTTCGGCTCCGCTCATGCGTCCTGATTGACGCTTCCGCTCTGTTCTCTCCGCTTGGAGAGAACGGGGGGTACCCTTTCCGCTTCCTCTCTGTTCAGGTCAGACTGCACCCTACGCGTATCACCTTGACTACCAACCACTTGCCTGCTTTCGCGTACTGAACCGCCTCCCTGCACCAACGCGGCGAAGGGATGACTCCCAACGCCGCGTCACGTCACATCCTGACATCCGGACCGCCAGGGACCGACAGGGACCCGTTCCGGTCCGCTGCCCGCCCCTGCCAACCGCCATCCCTATCTCCCCGGCACCCGCCGCTCCTCGCCCGACACATGCGGGGCCGAGCCGTTCGCCACCGCCGGCGCCATCCACCGGTTGGTCGCGTCCAGCACCGCCAGCACCGCCGCGGTCTCCGCGCTGTCCCGCACCTCGCAGCTCCCGGTCAACAGGATCTGCTCCCGGCCCTGACGCGCCATCACGGCGGCGAACACGAACTCCCGCTCGAAGGCCGTCATCACCTTGGCTCCCTCGAGCGAGAACATCCCCGCCACCGGGCCCGCCATCGACAGGGCCATCAGCGCCGCCCGCGCCGCCACCTCCACCCGGCCGCGATCGCTCTGCAGCCCCTCCTCCGCCTCACCCGCGAAATGCTCCGCCCCGATCCGCAGCGTGACCTTGCAGGTCACCCCGCGCGCCCGAGACCCACGCACCTCGACGTCCTCGAAATACACGGGACGGCCGATCTTGCCCATCACCGCCCCCTCGTTCGGCGTGGCCACGACTCCTGGCGATGGCGTCGGACGCTTCGACGTCGCCGCGATTGACACCTTGCGATGATCCACGCGCAGCCCCAGCTGCGCCATCAACGCACTCTCGATGTTCCGCACCACCTGCTTGGGAGGCGTGTCGCCCGTCACCAGCACGTGGATCGCGTCCACCGACCCCGACTCGGTCGCGGTGATCCGCACCGACACCACGTCGGTCAACGATGCAATCAACTCCTCCGCCCGCTGCAGCGGCAGCACGGAACCCGCGATCGGGGACACCGGTGTCGACGGCTGGGGCTGCGGCTGCGGCGGATTCACAGAACCTTGTGCGAAACGGTGAGTGCTCGGAACCGACGAGAATCTATCCACTTTGGATCGCCTCGAACCCGGCCGAGGCACGGGCTACTCGCTGACTGTCGATAAACTTGCCAACCACGGGACGCCACCGCAACGCAACACGATGTCGCAACTCTGCATCAGCCAACCTGCGGGTGCTTCACCCATCCAGCATCCCGCGTCCCTCGCCCGCAACCCTACTCCCCGAACCGATCCGGCACGTCGTACTCCTTCAACTTCCGGTACAACGTCCGCTCGCCGATGTCCAGAATCTCTGATGCCTTTCGACGATTCCCGCGCGTCTCCCGCAACGCTGCGAGGATCGCGGCCTTCTCGATCTCCGCCATCGTCATCCCCGGCGTGATCGTCACGGCATTGGACGGTGGCGCGATCCCGGGCGGTTCGATCCGCCCCGGCAGCGACTCCACTGCACCGAACGTGCCGCCGACCCCCATCGCCGCCATCCCGCCGGTCAGGCGTTCGAACATCGCACGGTCATCGTCCTGGCGACGGCGAAGCTCCTCCAGCTGCAGCTTCACCTCCACCAGACTGCGCACGATGAACTCGAGCTCGCGGCCCTCGGCCCGACCCTCCTCGCGCACGATCGGGCCGATCGGCACCGGCAGCAGCCGGTCGGTCGCGTTGTTCTCCCGGATCCCGCGCGGGATGTCGTCGATCCCGATCTCCCGACCAGTGGCCAACACCACCATCGACTCGATCAGGTTCCGCAGCTCCCGCACATTGCCCGGCCACGGGTAGTCCACGAGCGCCTGCAGTGCCTCGGCCGAGATGCCGTGGAACGTGCGGTCGTGCTGCTCGGCGAACTCCTGCACGAAGCGACGGACCAGCAACGGGATGTCGCTCCGGCGTTCCCGGAGCGGCGGCAGGTAGATGCGCAGCACGTTCAGCCGATAGTAGAGGTCGGCCCGGAAATGCCCGCGCTCGACGCTCTCGCGCAGCGGTCGGTTGGTCGCCGCCACCACGCGCACGTCCATGGGGATGGTCTGCGTCCCGCCGACACGCGTCAGTTCCCGCTCCTCGAGCACGCGCAGCAGCTTCACCTGCGTACTCGACGGGATCTCGCCGATCTCGTCGAGGAAGAGGGTGCCGCCGTCAGCCAGCTCGAAGCGCCCGATGCGCCGCTCGGCCGCCCCGGTGAACGAGCCCTTCTCGTGGCCGAAGAGCTCGCTCTCCAGCAGCGTCTCGGGCAAGGCACCCACGTTCACGGCGATGAACGGCTTGTTGCGCCGCGGCGAGAGCCTCGCGATGGCACGCGCGACGAGCTCCTTGCCCGTGCCACTCTCGCCCTCGATGAGCACCGTGCTGGTCACCGGCGCCATCTGCTTGATGGCGACGAGCACCTGGCGCACGGCCTCGCTCTCGCCCCAAAGTCCGGTCTCCCGCGTGATGCGCTGGCGGTCGAGCAGGCCGTGCACACTCGCCCGCAGCGCGTCGGCCGTCACCGGCTTGGTGAGGACCTCGGCGAACCCCACCGACTTGAGCCGTGCCTCGAGCGCCGCGTCACCCACATCGGCCAGGCCGATCACACTCGCACCACCCCAGAGCTGGTCGCGCACGAGTCCCAGCGTCTGCTGATCGAGCAACGCGCCGGTGAACACGATCACGTCGGGCTTGGCCCGGCGGATCTCGCTCGGCACGTCGTCCATCGGCGACACGAGGTGCGTCTTGACGCCGTCCGCTTCGAGCAGGGCGTTGAGACGGACGGCGGGCTCGACGTCGGTCAGGGTGATGAGAACGGACAAGCGATGGACGGTGGAAGGTGGATGTGGGATGTGGGAAGGTGGAAGGTGCGGCGGTGCGGGAGGTTGCTGGCGCGCCTGCACAGGCGCGCCCCTCACTCCTCCCACCTCCCACCTCCCACCTATCGCTTCACGGTGCCCTTCTTCCAGAACGGGAACCCCGTGATCGTCCCGAGCACCCGCTTCCCGCGGATCTCGACCTCCAGCGTGTTGCCTTCCTTCGCGTGTGCGGTCGGCACGTACGCCGTGCCGAGTCCGACGCCGACGCTGGGGCTCATCACACCGGACATCACCACGCCGCTCGGTGCGCCGTTGACGAACACCGGATACCCGTGCCGTGGGATCGCCTTCTCGGTGAACGTGAAGCCCACGAGCTTCTTCGGCACGCCGGCGGCCTTCTGCGCCTCGAGCGCGGCACGGCCGACGAAGTCGCCCTTCTTCATCTTCACGAGCCAGGCGAGGCCGGCCTCGAGCGGCGTGACGGTGTCGTCGATGTCGTTGCCGTAGAGCGCCATGCCCATCTCCAGCCGCAGCGAGTCACGGCAGCCGAGGGCGGTGGGCGTGATGCGGCCGGTGTCCATCAACGCCTTCCAGAGCTGCGTCGAGTACTTGGCGTCGTGGTACAGCTCGAATCCGTCCTCGCCGGTGTAGCCCGTGCGCGAGAGCGTCATGGGGATGCCGGCCACGGTCGTCTCGGTGAACCAGTAGTACTTGATGTCGTCGAGGCGATACGGCGTGAGCGCCTGCAGGATCTCCTGCGCCTTGGGTCCCTGCACCGCCAGCAATCCGATGTCATCGCTCACATCGGTGAGCTTGCAGTCGAACCTGGAGAGGTACCGGGAGATGTGCGCGAAGTCCTTGTCCTTGTTCGACCCGTTCACGACCATCATCAGGAAGTCGGCGTAGCGATACACGAGACAGTCGTCCACGAAGGTGCCCTGCTCGGTGAGGATGGCCGAGTAGTGGACCTGGCCGACCGCGAGCGCGGCGACGTCGTTGGAGGTGACGTAGGTGACGAAGTCGATCGCCTGCGGGCCGGTGATGAGGAACTCACCCATGTGGCTCACGTCGAACACGCCGCAGCCGGTACGCACCGCGTTGTGCTCGGCGGTGATGCCCCCCGGATACTGGATGGGCATCTCGAAGCCGGCGAAGGAGACCATCTTTGCGCCCGCGGCGACGTGGATATCGTAGAAGGGGGTCCGCTTGAGCGGCCCGGTAGTCTCGGACATGGGGTGGTCGCGTCGGGGGAGGTCTGGCAGGAGGCCGTCAGGGTGACGGCACTTCGTAATATGCCGAAACGGCAGACAGGGGTCTAGCGTTTACAATTGAAGTAGGCCCCTTCCGGCCCCGTTCCTTACGGATCCTCGGTGCACACCCTCCGCGTCGTCCTCGCGCTCGGCCCGTTCGTCATCTCCCTGCTCCGTGACCAGCGACGCTGGTTGTGGTGGGGTGCACCGATCGTGCGTACAGCGACGTTCCACCGGAAGCGGGCCGAGGCGCTGGTCGAGCGCATCGCGGACCTCGGACCCACGTTCGTGAAGCTGGCGCAGGTCTTCGCGGCACGCGCAGACCTGATCCCGGAGCCCTATCTCTCGCAGTTGGGCACACTCACCGACCAGGTGCCGCCGGTACCGTGGGAGGCGATCCGCGACGAGATCGTGCGGTCGTACGGCGAGCAGCCGGAGGAACTGTTCCAGACCATCGACCGCGTCCCTGTCGCGGCCGCGTCGCTGGGCCAGGTGCATCGCGCGCGATGGATGGGACACGATGTCGCGGTGAAGGTGCTGCGTCCCGGGATCGAGCACATGGTCGCGCGGGACCTGCGTTCGGCGCGCAAGATCACGGCGTGGGCGGCGCGGCGCTGGCCGGTGCCGCATGTACAGGGGTTCCAGGCGCTGGTGGAGGAGTTCGCGGCGCGCATCGGCGAGGAGATGGACTTCCGTATCGAGGCCGACTACGCGACCGAGGTGCGTTCCCACTTCGCCGGCAATCCGCGCGTGGTGATCCCGGCGGTCCATCGCGAGCTCACGCGGCAGCGCGTGCTGGTGCTCGAGTACATCGAGGGCAAGCGTGTGGACCGGCTGACCCCCGGTGGTGTGGACTCGACCCGGCTCGCGGGCCTCGTGATGGAGGTCTACGTGCAGATGATGCTCGTGGACGGCCTGTTCCACGCCGACCCGCACCCCGGCAACCTGTTGCTCGCCCCGGACGGTCGCTTGGTGCTGCTGGACTTCGGCATGATGGTGCGCGTGGCGCCGGAGCTGCGCATGAAGCTCATCCGCACGGTGTTCGCGAGCATCCGTCGCGACCCGAAGGCCGTGGCGCAGGGCTTCCGCGACCTCGGCTTGTTCACGCCCACGGCGGATCCCGCGCAGGTGGAGCGCCTGAGCGAGTTGCTGGTGGCGATGGCGAGCACCAAGTCGACGACGCAGCAGCGCATCGAGACGATGCTCGCCGACCGCGTGATGCAGTCGCTGTACGACTTCCCGGTGATCCTGCCGCGCGACCTCGTCTACTTCGCACGCACGGCAGCACTCATCGAAGGCATCGGCACCAAGTACGACCCGTACTTCAATGCCGTCGAGGTGGGCACGCCGGTGGTGATGCGGATGCGGAGCCGGATCCTCCGCTCGCTGGGCGAGCAGGCGGAACCAAGCCTGGAGGAGATGGCGGCGGTGGCCGGGTTCGCGGCGGGGCGGGCGTGGCGGTCGGCGCGGGATTGGATCGGCGACCGGCTGGCACTGCGGTAGATTCTGCGTCGATGTCCCCCGCCACGCCACGCGCGCCCACCAGCGGTGCGACGCCGACGTTCTTCACGTCGCCGGCGAAGTTCCGCGCGTGGCTCGAGAAGCACCACGCGACGGCGACCGAACTCTGGGTGGCCTACTACAAGAAGCACACCGGCAAGCGGACCATCGTGTGGGCCGAGGCGGTGGTGGAGGCGCTGTGCTTCGGCTGGATCGACGGGATCGCCAAGTCGCTCGGCGAGGACGCACACATGAACCGCTTCACGCCGCGCAAGCGCGGCAGCATCTGGAGCGAGATCAACGTGCGCTCGGCCGAGCGGCTGATCGCCGAGGGGCGGATGCACCCGGCGGGGCTGGCGGCGTTCGAGGCGCGGACCGCGAACCGCACCGGCATTTACGCGTTCGAGGGCAAGGCCGCGGCGTTCACCGCGGTGGAGGAGCGGCGGTTCAAGCGGGACAAGGCCGCGTGGGCGTACTGGACCGCCGCACCGCCGGGCTACAAGCGCACGGCGATGCACTGGGTGATGAGCGCCAAGCGCGAGGAGACCCGCGCGAAGCGGCTGGCGACCTTGATCGCGGATTCCGCCGCAGGGCTGCGGATCGCGCAGCTACGTCCACGCGCCAAGTGACGTCCTACCGACTGACCGGGTCGAACTCCAACGGGGCGCCCGTCTCGAGCAGGGACTTGAGACTGGAGAGCACGGACGCCCAGCCGCGCGCGACGCTGTCGGCGTACCCGGGCGTGATCCGCGCGTGCTCGAGCGTCAGCAGCACCACACCCGGGCCGGACCGCTCGATGCGCCACGTCAGCAGCTCGGGCGGTCGATCGCCTTGTTCGGCAGGCGGATTGGGCCACGTATAGGAGAGTGTACGCGGCGGATCTGCCTCGACGATTCGCCCCTCGCTGAAGAAGCTGCCGTCGGCGTTGGAGAAACGGAGCGCAGCACCGGAGACCCATGTGGATTCCACGTGCCACACGTTTCCCCAGTACTGCTGCCAGAACTCGTCCTCGGTAAGCGCCGCCCAGAGCCTCTCGGGCGTGGTCTTGATGTGTGTCGCATAGAGGAAGGCGGGTTCACTGCTCATCGATGGCCTCCAGTCGGCGTTTGAGGTCTCGCAGCGCGTCCAGGCGCCGGCGTTCGAACGGTGCGATCCAGCGCGTGGCGACTTCGTGGATCGGCCCAGGGTCCAGGTAATGCCGCTTCTCGCGCCCGACGCGTCGCGTCACCACGAGCCCGGCCTCCTCGAGGACGGCGAGGTGCTTGGCCGCCGCCTGGCGACTCGCGCCGAGCCGCACGGCGAGCCGCACGAGCGTCTGTCCGTTCTCGCCCCGCAGCAAGTCGAGGATCGCGCGGCGCGTCGGATCGGCCAGGGCACGGAAGACGAGGTCCACGCGGGCAATTAGGCAACCGCATGGTTGCCTGTCAAGTTGGGGTTCGCCGCCGACGGCCGCCGAGCGCTTGCCTGACGGGTAACGCCGGGGCAGGTTCGGGGCATGTCGAACGCATACGTCGGGCACCGCACGCTCCGCTCCGTCGGCCGCATGGCCCTTGTGGCGATCGCCTTCGCGCCCGCGGCACTCGCGCCGGTGGCAGTCGAAGCACAAGGCACCGAGTGCCTCCAGGCGCTGCACGGGCGCTGGGTGGGACCCGGCACCGTGCTCGGCCGCAGCATCTCCATGGAGCAGGACTGGTCGCCGGCGCTCCGCGGGGCGTTCACGGAGCTCCGGTTGCGACACTTCGCGCCGGACAGCTCGGCGCGCGTGTCGTTCGAGGGACGTGGGCTCTATCGGGCGACGCGGGACAGCGTGACCGGCAGCTGGCACGACCTGCGCGGGATCACGTTCGGCGTCGCGGGGCGCTGTGCCGGCGACACCTTCACGAGCACCTGGAGCGGTGTCGAACGCGGCCGCACCACCTACATCCGTCGCGGGGACACGCTGGTGGTGATCGACAGCGTGTGGCCGGCGGCATCGGCGAGCGCGGCGGGTACGGCCGCACCGGGGCCCACGCGCGAGTTCGGCCGCAGCGTGCTGCGGCGGGATGCGCTGCACGCGCAGGAGCGGATCGCCGTGCAGGCGTTGGTCGATTCGGCGCTGACCGCGATCACCCGCCGGGACTTCGTCGCCCTCACCGATCTCATGCTCGATGAGGCCGTGACGTTCTCGGCGCGCGAGCGATCGGGCGCGGTGGTCTACAACTCGCGCACCAAGGCGCAGGAACGCGCGTCGGCGCCCAGCGGAAGCATCAGCGAGCGCGGCTTCGACGCGACCGTGTTGGTCTCCGGTCCGCTGGCCATGGCCTGGGTGCCGTACGACCTCTACCGGAACGGTGCCTGGTCGCACTGCGGCGTGGATGCGTTCTCGCTGCTCAAGGTCGCGGGTCGCTGGCGCATCGCGACCCTGGTGTGGAGCGTGGAACAGCCACCGGCGTGCCGGAAGCATCCGGCGGGTCCGCCGGCGCCCTGACGCGCGGCGACGCAGCACCCTTCCCCGTTCGCGCGTCGATCGCGTGCCGATGACCCTCAACGACCTCCGCGGGTTCGCGCTCGCGCGCAGCCTGTTCGCCCCCACCTCGCTGTCGCGGGCCATCGCGCGCCTGGGCTTCGTGCAGGCCGACCCCATCCGTGCGCCGGCCCGCGCCCAGGACCTCACGCTGCGGCATCGCGTGAAGGACTATCGCGCCGGCGACCTCGAACGCCGGTATCCGACGCTGGACGTCGAGGAGGATTTCTTCGTCAACTACGGATTCCTCCCGCGCGCGACGCAGGCCTTGATGCACCCGCGACAGGCGCGCACGCCGTTCACGGCGGCGCGGCGTCGGCAAGCGGAGGCAGTGCTGGAGTTCGTGCGCGCGCGCGGCGTGGTGCACCCGCGCGAAGTGGACGCGGCGTTCGCGCATGGCAAGACCCGGAACTGGTTCGGCGGGTCGAGCAACGCGAGCACCCAGTTGCTCGACGCGATGCACTACCGTGGCATGCTGCGGATCGCGCGACGGGAGAGTGGCGTGCGTACCTACGCGCTGCGCGAGCCGACGCCCGCGCCGGACGATCCGGCCGCCGCCTTCGACGCACTCTTCGACGTGGCCGTCGCGAAGTACGCGCCCATGCCTTCAGCGACACTCGGCTGGCTGGCGAGCGGGCTCGTGGTGGGAGCGCCGCAGTGGCGCAGTGCACGCTCCGCGGCGCTGCGACGCGTGCGGGCGCGGCTCTCGACGGCGCGCATCGATGGCGTGGACTGGTATTGGCCGGCGGCGGAACGCCTGACGGGGCGCGAGCCCGAGGAACGTGTGCGGCTGCTGGCACCGTTCGATCCCGTGGTCTGGGACCGACGCCGGTTCGAGCGATTCTGGGGTTGGGCGTACCGCTTCGAGGCCTACACACCCGCGCCCAAGCGGGTGCGCGGGTACTATGCGCTGCCGCTGCTCTGGCGCGACGCGGTGATCGGGTGGGCGAACCTCGCGGTGCGCGACGGGCGTCTCGACCACGAGCTGGGCTTCGTGTCGGGACGCGCGCCGCGCGAGCCGGTGTTCCGGAGGGCGCTGGAAGCCGAACTGCAGGCGATGCGGGAGTTCCTCGGACTCGGCGGCTGAGCGGCGCGGCCCGACTCAGCGGCGGTTCGAGTTGTCGATGTCGCCGGCGATCAACCAGCGCCCGGTCGCGTCGCGGCTGAGTGCGAGCACGAACTTGCCGGCATCGACGGTCTGCGAGCCCCAGCGGTACCCACCGATGATCCAGCCGCTGTTGCCGTCGGTGGAGAACTCCAGCGCACGCAGATGCAGCGTGTCCCCGGGCGTGAGCGCCTTGGCGATCGCCGCGCGGCCGCGCACGGGCCGCTGGCCGTTCTGCAGGGCGATGCCATCGGACGTGAACAGCGCGGCGAGCGCGCTGGCGTCCTTGGCGAGCCAGTGGCGCTCATAGTCACGGAGCACACGGTCGAGCGCCGGAGGGAGCGTAACGGAAGGGAGGTCGCGCGCACCGGTGGGTGCGGGAGCGTCCTGCGCGAGCAGGACACGCGCCGGCGTGGTGATCGCGGAAGTGAGGGCGACCCCCAGTACCATCAGGGTGATCCGTGCAGTCCCAGGCAGCGCCATGCTGGTCTCCGTCTCGATGGGTTCCTCTTGCGCCGTACGTCCTCGCAGCCCGCAAAGTTTAGCATCGGCCTCGGGGGGACAGAACCCCGACACGGTGGGGCCGGACTCCGGCACCTCCTAGAGAACCGGTCGATCCTTAGGCGTGGGCGATCCACGGTCGCAACGACCGCTGTGCCCGCAGTGACCGCACCCCCGACGACACCGCCGGCACGCGCCCGCCGTACGCCAAGACGATGACCATCGCGACCCCGAGTGCGACCACTCCACTGCGCCCATCGCTCCGACCGCAGCACACGCTGCTCCGAGCGCTGCTGGCGAACCTCGCCGTGTGGACGGCGGTCGCGGGGGTGCATGCGGCGTCCGTCTGGAGCGATGCGCTCCGCCGCGGGCGCACACCCGACGCGCTGGGGCTACTCGGGGGCTACTTGATGGCGTACGCGCCCTGGGTGCTGCTGGGCGCATGGCTGTACGTGGTGCACCAGCACGCGGCTCGCCCGTGGCGGGGCGCGCTGGTTGCCTCGACAGGGTTCCTGATCCTCGAGCTCGTGTATCAGGCGGCGCTGATCGCTGCGGATGAAGGGCTGCGCGTGGCCAGCGTCGCTGCGGCGCTGCGCGAGATGCCGATGATCTTCCGTCTCATCGACCTTGCCCTGCTGCTCGCGACCAACGCGGTAGTATACGCGGCCGTGGCGATCCGCCGGCAGCGCGAAGCCGCCGAGCAGGAACGCCGCCTGCACGCCGACAATCTGCGCCTGCGCCTCGAGCTCGAGCAGCAGCGCCTGCAGGGACTGCGCGCACAACTCGAGCCGCACTTCCTGTACAACGCGCTGAACGCGATCAGCGGCCTGGTGCGCGGCGAGGACCGCAGCCTGGCGCTCACCGCCTTGCAGCAGCTGAGCCGTCTGCTGCGATATGCCACGACCGCCGTGTCCCGGGAGTGGGTCCCGCTCGGCGACGAGGTCACCTTTCTGCAGGAGTACCTCGCGCTCCAGCAGCTGCGGTTCGGTTCACGCCTGGCAGTCGTCTACGAAGGCCTCGACGCGCTCCGCCCGGAGCAGGAGTCCCCGCCACTGCTGCTGCAACCGCTCGCCGAGAACGCGATCCGCCACGGCCTCGAGCGCAGCGAGGCCACCGCCCGCATTCGTGTGCGCATCGCGGCAGGCGACGGCGTCACGACGGTCCTCGTCTCCAACAGCGTGCCCACCGACGCCGCGCCGAATCCGGGACTTGGCGTCGGCCTCGGCACCCTGCGCGACCGGCTCGTCGTCGCCTACGGCGGGCGTGCCACGCTGACCACTGTCGCGGCGCAGGACCGCTTCGACGTACACCTGGCACTTCCGCTGCACCCCGATGACTGAACCCCGACGACCCGGCGAGCCCGCCCGCGCCTCGCTGCCGCAGCCCGTGCGCGCCCTCATCGTGGACGACGAGCCGCTCGCGCGGCTCAACCTGCAACGCGCTCTCGAGCCGTTCCCGCACTGGCGGCTGCAGGCTGCCTGCGCCGACGCGGCGGCCGCGCTCGTCGAGGTGGCCCGTGAGATGCCGCAGGTCGTCTTCCTCGACATCCGTATGCCGCGCACTTCGGGACTGGTGCTGGCACGCCGACTGTCGGAGTTCCCGGCCCCGCCGCTCGTCGTGTTCGTTACGGCGTATGAGAACCACGCGGTCGAGGCGTTCGAGCTGCATGCCCTCGACTACCTCATCAAGCCCTTCGACGACGCGCGGTTCGCGATGGGACTCCAGCGCATCGAGGCGCTGCTCGCGCTGCGTGCGGAGGCGGCCTACGGTGACGCGCTGCGCGGCTTCCTCGCCGACGCCGCGCCGGATGCCGCCCTGCCGGCGGAGGGGCTGCCGCACACGACCCGCTATCTCCGGCAGTTCAGCGTCAAGTCGGTCGGGCGGATCGATCTTGTCCGCGTGGCGGACGTCCGCTGGATCACGGCCGCTGGCAACTACGTGGAGCTGCATCTCGAGAAGGGCAGCCTGCTGCATCGCGTCACGCTCACGGCGCTCGAGGCACGATTGGACCCTGCGGAGTTCCTTCGTGTGCATCGCCGAGTGATCGTGCGGCGCACGGAGTGCCGCTCGCTCGCGGTCACGGGCGACGGCACCTACTCCCTCAGGCTGCACAGCGGCCCGCGTGTCTCGGTCAGCGAGCGATACGTCGACCAGCTGCGCGCCTCGATGGCCGACCGCTGACGGCGCGCGCGGTCACTCGCTGCGCAGCGCGACGGCCGGGTCGACGCGCGCCGCGCGGCGGGCCGGCAGCAGCGTGGCCACCAGCGCAACACCCAGAATCAGCGACGCGACCGCCACGTAGGTGATCGCGTCGTTGCCGCCGCCCCCATACAGGAGATGCCGGAGCGCGCGCGCGGCGAGCATCGCCGCCGCGAGGCCGAGCGCGATGCCTATGGCCACGAGGACCAGCGCCTCGCGCACCAGCGCACCAAGCACCTGACCGGTCGACGCGCCGATCGCGAGACGGATGCCGATCTCCCGCGTGCGCTGGGCCACGGTATGCGACGCGACCCCGTAGATGCCGATCGCCGCCAGCAGCAGTCCGATGATGCCGAAGGCGCCCAGCGCACCCGCCGTGATGCGTGCGGGCAGCATCGCGAACCCGAGATGCGAGTCCATCGTGCGCGGCGCCGAGAGGGGAAGGTTCGGATCGAGCGCTGCCATCTCGCGTCGCAGCAGGCCGATGGCGGCCTCTGCCTCACCGCTGCTCCGCAACACCAGGGTCATCGCCGAGCGCCAGTGCTGCGCTTGGGGCAACCAGAGGTGGGCCGTTGGGTCCTCGCCCAGCGAACGATACTTCCCCGTCGGCACGACGCCGATGATCGTCCGCTCCACCTCGGCGAAGCGCAGGGTCCGACCGAGCCCGTCCTCGCCGGGGAAGAAGCGTTCGACGAACCGCTGGTTGACGATGACCACCGGCAGCGACGCGGAGTCGTCCTGCGCGGTGAAGTCGCGACCGCGCAACGGGATGCCCATCGTGGCGAAGTACCCCGGCGTGGCCGCAGCATAGTAGATCGCCATCGACTCCTGCGGTTCTGGCACGTACCCTGGCACGTCGACGTCATCCTCGCTGCTGCCCACGCCGAGCGGCACGTCGGCGACGAGCGCGGCCGAGGTCACGAGCGCTGAACCCCGCAGTCGTTCCAGCAGCTGGTCCTGCAGTTCGCGCACTGCGGCCCTGGTGTAGCCCTGCAGCGACGGGTCCAGACCGGCCAGCACGATCCCGTCGCCGACGAATCCCTTGTCGAGGGTGGTGGCGTGCCTGAGGTTCGTGAGGAAGAACCCGGCGCCGGTAAGCAGGAGCATGGACAGCGCCGCCTGTGCCACCACCATCAGGCGCCTGGCGCGCGAGCGGCTGCCGCCGGCGGCGGGTTCGCCCTTCAACGCCGGCACCAGGGAGGGACGCGTGGCGCGCAGTGCGGGCCAGAGCCCGAAGAGTAGAGTGGTCAGCAGCGTCAGCAGCGCGGTCCAGGCGAGCACCGGCGCGCGCAGGCCGAGGTCGGGACGCGTGGTGATGCCTATGGGGATCGCGACGCGGTTCACCACGCCGATCGCGACCCACGCCAGGCAGAGCCCGACCAGCGCGGCGACCACCGCGTAGAGCAGACTCTCCACGAGCAACTGTCGCAGAAGCGCTCGCCGCCCGGCGCCGAGCGCGATGCGTGTCGCCATCTCGCGCGAGCGATCCGTGGCGCGCGCCAGGAAGAGATTCGCGACGTTCACGCAGGCGAGGAGGAGCAAGAGGCCCACCACCACCATCACCACGGTGAACAGTCCGACCTCGGCTGCACGCATGCCCGGGGTGATGCCTGCCGCGCGAGCCGCGATCGCCGCCATCCCGCGGTCGCGATACTCCTCTGGCTGCTCGGCGCGTTGGGCGACCGCAATCGCGTCGAGCCGGGCGAGGGCTTGCGCCGGCGTCACGCCCTCGCGGAGGCGCGCGACTACGTCAAGGAAGTTCACGGCCCACGTCGTCGGCTCGCCGGACAGCGACGGCCAGACCTGCGGCAGTTGCGTGAGCGGGATCCACAGCGCCGGTTCGATCACCGGCACGAGACCGCGAAATCCCGGGGGCGCGACGCCGACGATGGTCACTTGCTGCCCGTTCACGGGGACCACGCGGCCGATCACCGTCGAATCCGCGCCGAACGCGTCGCGCCAGAACCCGTCGCTCAGCACGATCACCGGATGTGCGCGCCAGCCCTGCTCCTCCTCCGGCAGGAACAGCCTCCCACGCGCCGCCTGCACGCCGAGCACCTCGAAGTAGTTGGCCGACGCCACTTGGGCGAACACCGTGCGTGGAGCGCCGCCGACCGTGACGTGCATGCTGCGCCACGCGGTCGCCGCGACTCCACTGAACACGTCCGTGGTGCGTTCACGCAGCGCATGGAAGTGCCGGACGGACGTGGATCCCCAAGACTGCCCGGGCGCCGTCCTATATACGCGGAGCAAGGCGTCGACATCCCGGACGCCGGGCGGCGGCCGGAGGAGTTCGGATTCCACCGCGGAGAATGCGGCGGTGTTGAGCCCGATCGCCAGCCCCAGCGTGAGGACCACGACGACCGAGAACAGCGGTTGCTTCACGAAGATGCGCCACGCGAGGCGAATGGACATGGGACGGTGGAGAGAGGGGGAGCCGGGCGCCACGTCGGGCGGGCACGTCCACGTTACGGCCGCTCCGGCGTCCCGTGTCGACGGCCATCCCGCGCGGACGGTACTTCATCCCTCGGCGTCGGAAACGTGAGATCGCGGCGTGTGTCGACGCGTAGAACTCGGCATGCCGACCTCGAATCGTATTGCCCAACTCGTCACCGTCGTCGCGGCGCTGGTGTTGCTCGCCACGACGCGCCTCCGGGCGCAGGCCGCGCCGGACTCGCTCGCGGATATCCGCGCCTCACCCGCCACGATACGGGCGCTGCTCCGCGCGCACATCTTCGACCCGCGAGCCCTCGAGTCGCCGGCGGCCGTCGCCGCGCTGCGTGCAGTCGACTCCCTCGCCGGCAGTGCGTCGACGCGACGCGAGTTCTTCTCGGGCTTCAACCGGATCTGGGCTGCGGGACCGGTCTCGCACGTGCGGGTGGGCCGTGCGCCGATGCCGGCCCGCGCGATGATGGCCTTTGTGGACACCATGCGTGCGGGCCAGGAGGCGCTCTCCCTGCGCTGGGACGGCCGCGTCGCCATCCTCGAGTTGCGCACGATGAACGGCGTCGACACCCGCGAACGGATCAGCCGCGCCTACGGCACGATCGTCGCGCAGGGCGCGGAAGGACTCATCATCGACCTCCGCGCCAATGAAGGTGGTGCGTTCGCCGTGGTCCCGCTGGTCGGGCACCTCATCGCGCGCCCCGTGGAAGGCGGCGTGTTCCTTGGCCGCAAGTGGAATGCCGCGCACACGCGCGTGCCGAACGCGACGGAGCTCGACGCCATGGTGCCCTGGACGGGATGGTCGCTCACGCGCTTCTGGGGCGACGTGGACTCCTCGGGAGTCCTCCGGATCCGCTTCACGCCCATGGCACCGCACTTCGCGGGCCCGGTGATGCTCCTCACGAGCCGGACCACGGCGAGCGCGGCCGAACTCGCGACCGATGTGCTGCTCAACGACGCGCGCGTCACCGTGATGGGGGAACGCAGCGCCGGCGCGATGCTGTCCCAGCGCATGTTCGACCTCTTCCCCGGCACACACCTGTACGTGCCGATCGCCGACTACCACTCGGCGCGGATGGGCCGGATCGAGGGCGTCGGGGTGGCACCGACCGTGGAGCTACCGGCGGCGGTAGCACTCGATTCGGCGTTGGCACGGCTGCGGAGGCGCTGAACCCATGCCACTCCGACGGCGACTCCTCTCGGCCGCGAGGCTGGCCGCGACGCTGGCCGCGACGCTGGCCGCAACGCTGGCCACAACGGCCTGTGGCGAGCAGACGCCGGCAGCGCCGTTCCCCGACGGCCTGGACCGCATCGCCGTGGAAGCCCTCGTCGCGGACGTGCGGGCAGGACACTACGGGAACTTGCGGAGCCTGCTGCTCGCACACGGCGAGGACCCGCCGGTGGAGTACTACTTCGGCGGCACGCGCCGGGAGGACCTCGTGCCGGTGTACTCCGTGACCAAGAGCGTCACCGCACTGCTCACGGGCATCGCACTCGACCGGGGTTCGCTGACGGACGTGCGGCAACCCATTGGCCCGCTCTTCCCCGCGCATGCGGATGCGTTCGCGGACGAGCGTCGCGCGCGCATCACGGTCGAGGACCTGCTGACCATGCGCGCGGGGATCTCCTGGAACGAGTTTGTCCCGCCGTACGAGGCACCGACGAACGTGTTCACCGCCATGCTCGCGAGTCCCGACTGGATCCGGACGCTCCTCGCACGTCCCATGGCGAGCGACCCCGGCAGCGCCCACGTGTACAACAGCGGCGCATCCGTCCTGCTCGGCGCCTCCGTGTCCGCGGCAACCGCAGTGTCACTGCCGGCCTTCGCGCGGTCCGCGTTGTTCGGCCCGCTGCGAGTCGGTCCCGTGGACTGGCACGTCGGCCCGCAGGGTGTCGCAAACAGCGGCAGCGGCCTGCGGCTGCGGCCGTCCGACCTCCTCGCGCTTGGGCTGCTCGTGCGGGACAGCGGACACGTGAACGGCACGGTGGTGGTGTCGGCGGCGTGGATCGACCGCATGCTCACCCGCGCGACCTCGGCGCCACTCGGCACCGGCTATGGGTACCAGTGGTGGCTGCTCGGGCCCACGGGTCCCTATGATGCCGCGCATCCGATCGCCGTCGCGTTGGGCTGGGGAGGGCAAGTGATCGCCGTCGATCGCCGCAGCGGGTTGGTGCTGGCAGTGACGTCGCACAACTTCGACCGCGACGCACTGGCGTTCGCGCAGTCACTCGTACGTCGCATGGAGGGCTTGCGCCGATGATCGATCTCGACGGTGTGGTCATGCACGTCTCGGCCACCGCGGCGAACGGTGTGGTGGACAGCTCGACGCTCCTGCGGTTCCGCCAGCGCGGGGGACGCGTGTGGGCGACGTACGGTGGCGGGCGGGTCCGGCGTGGTTGGCTCGTGGGCCGGTTCGCGGACGATCGACTGCGGTTCCGCTACGCGCAATCGGAGGTCGACGGTTCGATTCACGGAGGACGGTCGCAGTGCGAGGTCCGGCGCATGGAGACCGGACTGGTCCGCATCGTCGAGCACTTCGCGTGGAGCACGCGCACCGGTCACGGAATCAATGTCTTCGACGAGCTCGTCCTGTGACGCACGACAACGGCGCCGCTGCGCCGCACGGCCGTCCCGACCACGTCGCGTCGGTCCCCCATCCCTCGCGCCTCGCGTTGCCGACCGGTGCACCTAGCGTTCGGGTGCCGGTCCTCACTCACTCCTCCGAGACCCGTCATATGCCGAGCTTTTCCTCCCCGAAGTCCACTGCGTGGCGGCGCGTCGCCGTGGTCGCTGCCACTACGGTCGCCGCCGCGGCGGGCGCGGTCCCCGTCCTCGCGGACGTCGCCTCGGCCCAAGGCGCCGTTCCACCAGCGGCATCCGTCGCGCCGGCGGCGCCGCCCGTCCCGAGGGTCACGCTGCACCGCGCCGTGGCGACCGAGCGCGGCTTCGATGCGAACGCGTGGTGGATCCAGTCGCCCGATGGGCTGATCCTCATCGACGCCCTCATGCTGCGCTCCGACGCGCGCGCGCTCGTGGCCGCACTCAAGTCCACGGGCAAGCCGTTGCGCGCCGTGTTCATCACGCACGCGCACGCCGACCACTTCGGCGGCCTCTCGACGATCCGCGCGGCGTACCCCGGAGTACCGATCGTGGCCACGCGTGCGACGGCGCAGGGCATGCGCGAGGTGCACGACCAAGGCATGGTGCCGAACGGCTGGCTCCGGGCCTTCGGCTCCGAATACGACAGTGCCTTCGTGGCCCCCGACCGCATCGTCAGCTCCGGCGACACCCTGCGACTTGCCGGAGTCACGTTGATCGTCCGCGACTACGGTCCCGTGGAGTCGCACAACAACAGCGTCATCCAGGTACCGGAGCTCAAGGCGCTGTTCACCGGCGACGCGACGGTCCACGGCGCGTCGTTCTACGTCGGCCCCATCGACGCGAAGCGCGCCTTGACCGCGCTGCCGCAGATCCTGGCGGACCATCCGGGCGAGGTCACGGCGTACGCCGGACATTACGGCCCCCGCCCGCTGGACCGCAGCGTCGCGGACAACCTCGACCAGGTGCGTCGACTGCATGCGATCACGGCGCTGGTGGGATCGGACCCGGGGAACCGGACAGCCAACGGCGATCTCACCTTGGCGGCCAAGCGACAGGTGTTGTTGCTGGTGGCGCTCGAGGCGGCCGGACGCGCGGACTACGGTGTCGGTGCCGTGGGCTTCGCACGCTACCAGTTGCCCGCGACCATTGCCGCGTTCGTCGCGGACTCCGCACGGCGGACGTCGCCGATGACGAAGGCGGTGCGTGATGCGATGCGCCCCCTGCTCTTCATGGCCGGTCACTACGACAACGGCGACATCACGGTCGGGCTCGGCGGGCTGTATCTCGACGCGACCGTCGAGTCGAAGTCCGGCCATCGCTACCAGTTGATGTTCTCATACGACCACGCACAGCAGCGCTACCGCGTCGTCTCCCGCGACCAGATCTCCGGGCTGCTGGATGTGTTCGTGGGAGCGCGCGAGGCGGACGGCTCACTGCTGGTGTCGAACCTGGAGCCGGGGACGCACTACCTCGACGCCTCGGGCGCCAAGGTGTTCAACCGCATGCGGTTCTCGCCCAAGGAGGACGGGACTTGGGTGTGGCGCGTGGAGTCCGGGCGCGGCGACGGGGTGTGGACGGATCCGTTCGAGCAGACGATGCGGCGGCGGGCGCTGCGATGAGCCCGCGGCGTCTCCGTCGATGGTCAACATGGCTCGTCGTCGCAGCGACGTCAGGGGTCCTCGCCTCGACCGGGGCCGCGCAGGCGTCGGACACCGGCGGGCGCGTGACGGGCGCCCGTGAACGCCTCCGCGCGTTCGAGGGCAGCTACCGCGTCGGCACCGACACCGTCACGGGCGCTGCAGTCATCTGGCGGTGGCGCTCGGTGCTCGGCGGCAAGTACGTCGAACTCGAGGAGACGATGAACGTCGCGTTCCGGGTCACCATCGGGTTCGACTCCACGGCGCAGCGTTACCGCTTGAGCCTGCTCGACGCCGGATCCGGCGCCGTCGACATCTACGAAGGCGACTTCGATGCCACCGGTGCGCTGGTGATGCAGAACCCGCAGTTCTGGCGACTCACGCTGCGCCCCACCGAGCGCGGCTTGGTGTGGCAGGGCTCGCGCTCCACCGATCGAGGGGCGACGTGGCGCGAGCGGCCTCCGTCGGAGTTCGTCCGCGTGCCGGCATTGCCTTAACTCGACGGCGGGGTGAGCCCCATCGTCCGGAGATAGGTGACGAGATTTCCGTAGTGCAGCGTGGCGTGCGTGATGTTGTGCAGCAGCGGCAGCGGTGCGCCGCGTTGATACGCCGTGGCGCAGGTCTCCGTCGCGGCCTTGAGCTTGGGTTGCAGCGTCACCTTGTCATGCGGTCCCTGCTTCTCGGTCGCCGGGGTCCACGCGGTCCGCTGGCCCGCCGCGTTGGCACAGTAGTAGTGATACGCGTCGGTGATGTGCGCCAGCAGCTCGCCGACCGTACGCACGCCGGCGGTCGGACGATAAGTGTAGCGTTCCGCCGGAACGATCTCGGCGGTCTGGAGGATCCAGCCGCTGACCTCGGCGAAGCTGTCCTGGAGCAGCTTCGCCGAGCTGTCGGGGACGGACTGGGCTGGGAGGGACGCCGCAGCGAGCGACAGCGTCGCCGCCGCGAGAGTTCGGGATACGCGCATGATGACTCCGGTGAGAGATTTCGGAGCTTCGCGGACCGCTGGCGACGACACCAGTCCCGGGACGCGGGTCGCCGCTTCCGTGACGTGACGACCGCACGCTGCCCCGAGGTCTCGCCGACGGCGAGCCCTTGCGTGTGACGGGACCACCGGATGGCGGGAGGAATCGCCGCTTCGTGACCTGCCGCTGCGGCCCAGCCCGGCGATCTTCCGGGCACTCGCCACTCAAGGAACACCGCATGTCACCTCACCGAATGCAGCGCAGGGTTCTGCTGGCCCCGGCGGCCGCGCTGGCGGCACTCTCTGCAGGACCCTTGGTCGCCGCGCCGTTGCACGCGCAGGCGGTGGAGATCACCCGCTCGCCGGATCGCGACAGTTCCAGTCGCAACGCGGCCGGCCCGGTGCAGCTGTCAGAGTACGACTTCCTTGTGGGCGACTGGGACGTGACGGTGACGATGCCAAGGTCGGGGGGCCAGCCGCTGGTGTACCACGCTACGTGGCGCAATCGCTGGATTGCCAACGGCTACGTGCTCATGCAGGAGTGGCGCGACCCCTACTCCACGGGCATCGAATTGCGGTCGTTCAATACGGAGACGCACCGTTGGGACGGCCACAACCTCTACGTGCCGGAACCGGGGACCTGGTACCTCAACGAAGCCGTGCGCGTGGGCAACAACATGGTCGTGACGACCCGTTCCCGAGCGCCCGACGGCGCGCCCATCGTCAAGCGCGAGATCTACTTCGCCATCGAAGCCAGCCGGTTCGAGATTCGGACCGAGGTGTCGCTGGACGGGGGCGCGACGTGGAAACCGGGAGGCTACAGTCTGGTCGCGACGCGCAGCGGCCGGTAGCACTCCGGTCATTCGTCGGTCGGCGAACGCCCCACGCGCCACACGGCTATCCCGCGCCCCATCTCCAATCACTTGGCCTCGACTACGTCCCCCGCGCCGCGAACGCGATCAACGGCGACACGATCGCATAGTGCACGACTGTGAAGGCCGTTTCCAGCCGAAGGAAGCCAGCGACCGACGCGGTCCGATACTTGGCCGCGACCGGTAACACGGCCAACGACCACGCCAACAGTCCGAACAGCGCGCCGAACCGGAGCGCGCTCCCGAGCCAAGCCTCGGCCGCGGTGTCGAAGAGCCTCGGATAGAGCCAGGCGTACACGAGTGCCTGGATGATCATCGTCGCGAGGCCCAGCGGGATGATCACGTCCGAGCGATACATCTCAAGCCGCTCATAGTGCGCGCCGAAGATCCTGAGGTGCCAGAAGTACCCCAAGGGAAAGGTCGGCACGAGGTACGCGGCGACGATGAGCCAGTAGGTGGTGGTCACGGCACGGGGAAAGTGATCGGGTGGTGAGTCGACCAAGGCGGCGCGCAACGGGGCAGAATGTAGCTCCCGCTGGAGCATCCGTGCCAACCGCCGGGCGACTTCGTGCCGTTTGCTTCGCGTCGATGGCTCCCACCCCAGCGACCGTCTAGTTTTCGCGCCATGCGTCGCGTTCCTTCCGGACTCGCACTGGCCCTATCCCTCGCCGTTGCCACGGCGCGTGCCGCTGCGCAAGCGCCGAACCCGGTCCAGGCCGAACTGCAGATCGCCCGCATGGCGATCGCCGACGCGTTCATCGCGAGTGCGCGGGACACCGTGGACGGACACATCGACCGGGCGATCACACACGCCCGGCGCGCGGTGTCCCTGGCCCCCGACGCGGCCGAGCCGCACTACTGGCTGGCCGCGGCCCTCGGACGCCGCGCATTGCGGACGTCGTTCCGCACCGCGCTCCGTGCGGCGACCGAGTCGTACCGCGAGGCGCAGCAGGCCCTGCGGCTCGACTCGCTGCACGCCGGGGCACACGCGGTGGTGGGCCGTTTCCACGAGGAGCTCTCGCGGTACTCTCGCCCCACGCGGATGGTCCTGTCCGCCATGAGCGGCGAACCGGACGTACGCGGCGTCTCGCGGGAGGCGGCGGAGCGCCGGTACCGTCGCGCGATCGCCCTCGACACGGGCGCGGTGCTCTATCGGCATGACTACGGCCGGTTCCTCGTGGGCTCCGGCCGGCTCGCGGAGGCGAAGGAACAGGAACGCATCGCCCGCAACCTTCCTGATCGCACACCCGCCGACCGCTGGCTCCGCAACGACCTCAGCGCCTTGATCGCGCGGACGGAACCGCGATGAACGCCCCCGCTCCTCACCGCGCCGCGTCGGCCATCGTCAGGCGATTCGGCGGCGCGACGTTGCGCACACTCGCCATCGCCGCACTCGTGCTCGGCACCGCCGTGGTGGCCCTGCTCTCCGTCGACCGCGTGAATCGACCCGCTCCGGCGGGGGATCCCGGCATCGCGTGGGTGGACAGCACGGCGCGGCACCGTCGCCTGCTCATCCTGCATGTGGACAGCTGGCGCGACAGCAGCGCGCGCGACAGCACGCTCTTCCCGCTCACCACCGCGCTCCGTCGCCAGGGCGCCTCGGGCACACTGCAGGGCGTCTACGAGGGATTCACGGTGCCGGCGGTGCGCGCCGCCTTCACCGGGGTGGCCGAGACGCAGTTGGTGAACCTCATCCAGAACTTCCATTTCACGGCGCTGCCCCTCTCGTCGTTCTTCCGCGATGCACATCGCCTGGGGCGCCGGACGTTGGTGGTGGCCCGTGAGCCGTTCGTGCAGTTCGGGCCCGTGCTGGAGATCCGATACGACAGCACGCCCGGGCAGGACATGTACCAGACGGACGCCCAGCGTCCGCGGATCGCACTCGACGCCTACGCCGCCGGCTACGACGTCGTGGTCTGCCAGTGGGAGACCTTCGACTGGGTCGCGCACGAGGACGGTGTCACCACGGCCCGCTATCGCGTGGCCGCACGGCAGTCCGATTCCGTGGTCGCCGCCTTCGCCGCCGCGCGCGCGCCGGAGGACTACCTCCTGGTCTATGGCGACCATGGGCACACGTGGAGCGGCGAGCACAAGACCGGCTACGACATCCCCGGCTTCGTGTTGCTGATCGGGCCCGACGTGACTCCGGGCGCGTCGCTGGACGACCTCTCGATCACGAACCTGCGCTACCTCTCCTCGCATGCGTTGGGGATCGCTCTGCGCGGGGCGCCCTACGACATCGCGACGATCCGCCGCGCGGTGCCGGTGCGCAGTGATACCCTGGCCGGGTCGCCCACCACGACCGATGCCACGACCGATGCCACGACGGATGCCGCGACCTCGGATGCCGCGACCTCGGATGCCGCGACCTCGGATGCCGCGACACGCGAGCCCCACGGCTGGAGCACGCGCCCGCTCGATTACGCGCTGGTCCTCGGTCTCCTGCTGGGCGTCGTCGGAGTGGCCACGCTCTGCCTGCGGTTGCTCGATGGCCCGTCCCACTCGGCAGGAGCGCTCGTGCCGGCGTTCGCGTTGCTCGTGGTGGCCATGCTCGTGGCGCCGCGCATCCCGCCGGTGGACGTGTGGCTCCGGCCGGCGGGGCTGCCGGCCGTTATCGGGCTCTACGCGATCGGCGTCGTGGCCAAGCTATGGTTGTTCGTGCGGACCGCCGAGGGTCGGTGGCCAGCGGCGCTGCTCGCGACCGCCGGTGTAGCGGCATTCCAGTTCTGGAACGTGATCTACGAGCAACCGTTGCTCGTCGGCGCGCTGATCCTCCTGGCGCTCGGCGGCGCGACGCTGCCGCGTGCCGTCGGTGATCGCACGGTCGCGCGGCTCGCGTTGCTGCAGATCCTCGTGTTCGCGACGCTCCGCGTGCCGTTGTACCTGTTCGCGTGGCTCGACATGGTGCTGCTCGGCACCGTCCTCCTGGCGTCGCAGCCGTGGGTGCGTGCGCGCTCCGCGCTGCGCGATGCGGGCCTCGTGCTCGTGGCGTACGGTTGCACGATCGGCTGGGTGCCGGGCGGCCTCGAGTGGGGCTTCCTCTACTCGGTGTTCCCCGCCCACCTGGTGGAGCTCGAGGTGCAGCGATTCCTCCCCCTGATCCTCGCCAAGATCCCGCTGGTCCTCGTCCTCTTCCTCGTGGCGACGCGGCGCGCGCCGGACCGCGGATTCGCGCAGGTGCTCCTGCTGATGGTCGGCCTGCGATTCGTCGCCGTCTGGGTGCTCAGCCTCGCCGGTGCACCGACGGTCGAGATCTGGCCGCTGGCCGAACACGGCGGGTATCTCGCGGCGTTCGTCGCCGCGGTGGTCGCCTGGGGATGGCAGCGCCGCGTTACGACGACCCTCGTGCCAGCGATCGCAACAAGTCGGTCGTGAGCCAGTGCGCGCGGTTGGCGAAATGCCAGCCCGCACCGAGGAGCTGCATGAGCTGGAATCGTGGGCTGCGCGCGCGCGCCGTGAAGCGCGCACTGATGCGTGCCCAATCGGTGGGCCCCTCCAGCGGCCGTGCCGCGCGCCAGAACGCGTCCACCTCCCCGGCGACGGCGGGCGCGCGGAATCGGCCCATCACCGCCGGCGCGGCGATGGCCCCGTACATGCGCTCCATGGCCACCTCGGGTGCGGCCGGCCCGGGCACCCAGGATCCGTAGAACGGCACACGCTGCAGCGGCAGCAGTTCGCGCTCGTGCAGGTGCCGCTGCGGTTCGTGCGCATCGAAGTGCGCGCCGTCCGACCCCGCCGTGCGCGTGAGCAGGCCGAGTTCGGTGAGTCCGGCATGCGCGAACGGCACGAGTGTCGTGGGGAAGGCGAAGAAGTACCCGTGCTGCCGCCGGAACCGCAGCGTGAAGCCATGCGCGCGAAAGGTCGCGGCGAGGCGCGCCTCGAGCTCCGCCGGGGACGTGTCGAGCAGGAACGCATCGGCGTCGTCATCCCAGGGCAGCAGCCCGCGCAGGCGGAGTGCGCCCAGCAGCAGGCCCTTGTGTGCCACCGGCGTGAACCCGTGCTGCTCGAGCGCCGAGAGGACGAAGAGGAGGTTCTCGACGGCGTCGGAGGCGAACCACGACGGCATCATGAGGATGCGTGGTCGATTGCTGGGCCGGAGCTCGCGGAGTCGGTCGCGTAGCCGTCGGAGCATCGCTAGGCGCGGTCCGGGTCGGCGTTGACCCACACCCAGTGGTGCCGCCATCCCAGCACGATGCGCCAGAGCGTGACCGCGTAGCGGCCGCCGAGCCAGACGCCCAGCACGATCGCGGCGGTGGACGCCTGCGCGGCGGGCAGCAGCCAGAGGAGGCCGGCGCCGAGCACGGCGCTCCAGGTGGGTGCGGGATTCCCGCCATCCGTGGTGTGGGCGTGCATGAGCCGCGCGACCATCTCCGCGCCCGCACCAGCGACGAGCAGCCATCCCCAGAGCGGGTGCGATGCATGCTGCTGGGCCCACGCGGCCAGGGAGAGGAGCGCCACGAGTTGCAGCGCCACTTGCCAGGGCAGACCGCGCAGCTGCCGCATGATGGTCACACTCACACTCGCGGCCATCACGCAGCCGAGTGCCGTGACGGCGGCGTGGCGCGGCCAGGCGCCGCTCCAGAGTGGTGCGGACCACCAGGCGCGCGCCGCCGGCAAAGCCCAGCTGCCGTAGAACAGCGTGGCGATGATGATCGCCTCGAGTGTGCCCCAGCGGGTGAAGTGCAGCCGACGCTGCAGGGCCCGCTGCGCATAGGTGATCGTGAACCCCGCGACCATGAGGAGCGTCATCAGTGGCGTGAGCGGGGTCGCCAGGCTGCCGAGCATCGCACCCCAGCCGAAGACGAGGATGCAGCCCGCCCAATAGTCGCAGTGGTGGTCGAGGAAGTCCCCCAGCGGCGAGGTGGTCCCCGTCGCCTTGGCCTGCATGCCGTCCAGGTGGTCCCCTGCCACGTACAGCTGGATGCAGAGCAGCTGCAGCAGGGCGAACCCGGTGGCGCCGATGCGCTCCACCACCAGGGCCGCCGCCAGCACCGCCAGCAGCGATCCCGTGGAGAGCAGCGTGAGCACGTTCGCCGCGAGCCAGCCCGGCACCAGCGGGAACAGGCGCTCGAACCACAGGCGCGTGAGCCACGGCCGCGCCACCGACGCGTCGGAGAACTCGTAGCGATTGTCGGGCAGCGAGGGCATGGGAGGAAACTAGCGCAGGCATCAACAGGCGGCCGATGGATGGCCGTTTGGTGCCCGTCGGGTGCCCGTCGGGTGCCCGGTGGGTGCCCGTTGCGTGCCGGGTGGGCGGCCGCGGCGGGAGGGGACGCGCGGGAGCGCCGCCTGCGGAGGCGCCACTAGATTGTCCTCCGTGATGACCCACGAATCCCCTGCCGCACGCCTGCGCGCCCTGTGGGCCGCGGGCGACGTCGTCCGTACCGCGGGCGCCCACGACGTGCTCGGCGCCCGATTGGCCGTACGCGCCGGCGTCGATGCCATCTGGGCCTCCGGCTTCGAGCTGTCCACGGCCCACGGCGTGCCGGATGCCAGCATCCTCACCATGACCGACATGTGGAGCGCCGCGCAGAGCATCGCGCACGGGGTCGCGCCGGTGCCGGTGATCGCGGACTGCGACACGGGGTTCGGCTCGTCGGCCAACGTGATTCGGATGGTGCAGCTGTTCGAGGCAGCCGGTGTGGCGGCCGTGTGCCTGGAGGACAAGCAGTATCCCAAGCTCAACAGCTTCATCGCCGGCAAGCAGGAACTCGCGTCGATCGCGGAGTTCGTGGGGAAGCTGCTGGCCGCCAAGAATGCCCAGCGCAATCCCGACTTCGCGGTCATCGCGCGCACCGAGGCGCTGATCGCCGGCTGGGGGGTGGACGAGGCCATCCGTCGCGGCCAGGCCTATGTGCGTGCCGGGGCGGATGCACTCCTCATCCATGACAAGTCGCCCAACGGCGAGGGCGTACGCGAGGTGCTCGCGCGCTGGCGTCCCGGTGTGCCGGTGGTCGTCGTGCCCACCACCTACCCCGCGTTCGGCGTGGACACCTGCCGGGCACTCGGCATCTCGACGGTCATCTGGGCCAACCAGGGGATCCGGGCGGCGGCGCAGGCCATCGAGGCGACCTGGGAGCGGATCCTGCGCGACGGGCATGCCGCCGACGTCGAACGCACGATCGTGCCGATGCGCACGCTGTTCGACCTGCAGGGCATGACGGCGCACACGGCGGCCGAGAAGACGTACGATCGCGCGGGGGTGGTGCCGACGCGCGCGGTGCTGCTGCATGCCGGGTCGCACGCCGACGAGCAGACGCTCGCGCCGCTCACTGCCGGCGCGCCCCTCGCGGCGCTCGACATCAACGGGGCCTCGCTGCTGGAGCGCCAGCTCACCGCACTGCGGCAATGCGGCGTGACGGACATCACGGTGGTGGCGGGCTTCCGCGCCGAGGGGCTGCCGGAGAGCGATGCGCGCGTCGTGGTCAACACGGACTGGGCGAGCACCGGCGAGATGGGATCGCTGCAGTGCGCCGGCCGTGATGATCGGCGCACGCTGGTGTGCTACGGCGACATCATCGTGCAGCCGGAACTGCTCCGGCGCCTCCTCCGCTGCGACGACCCGGCGGTCATCGTCGTGGATCGCACGCCCTCGGCGGACTCGCGCGACCCGGTGCGCATGCCCGGCGAGCGGAACGGCCCGCGCTTCCTGTCGCCGGAGGCCCCCACGCCGGTGGAAGCCATCGGCGAGGGCGTCGCGCGTGCCAATGCCGAGTTCACGGGGCTCGCCCTGCTCGACGCCGAGCACTTCGACCGGCTCGTCGCATCGGCCAACCCGCGGCAATCGCTTCCGGCGGCACTCGCCGGCATCCCGCTCGTCGCGCTCGAGGTGACCAGCGGCTGGCTCGAGCTCCGGTCGTTCGCACACTACGAGACGGCCTGCCGCCAGACGGTGCGATGAGCGACCGCGTGTCCTCGGCCGGATTCGTGGATGCCTGCACCGCCCGGGGATTCGGGCCGTGGATGGGAGTGCCCTGTTCGTTCCTGCGGCCGTTCATCGACTACGTGATCGACCGTCCCGACCTCGACTACATCGCCGCCACCAACGAAGGCGAGGCGCTGGCGATCGCCGCGGGCAGCTGGCTCGCGGGGCGCCATCCGGTGGTGATGCTGCAGAACTCGGGGCTGGGCAACCTCGTCAACCCGCTCGCATCGCTCAACCACCCGTTCCGCATCCCCGCGCTGATCATCGTGACCTGGCGTGGCGAGCCCGGCCGACCCGACGAACCGCAGCACGAGCTCATGGGGCAGGTCACCTCGCAGCTGCTCGAGGTGCTGCGCGTCCGTCACGAACCGTTCCCGACGCAGGACGCGGAGGTCCCCGCCGCGGTCGCGCGCGCGGCGGCGCACATGGCGGAGACCGGCCTTCCGTTCGCGTTCGTGCTGAGCAAGGGCACGGTGACGGAATACGAGCGCCGACCAGACGCCGCGGCGCCTGCGGACGCTGCGCCGCGCCCGGGTCGGCGGGCCGCGCTCGAAGCGATCGCCGCGGCCATCACCGACGACACGATCGTCGTCGCGACGACCGGGAAGACGGGGCGCGAGTGGTTCGAACTGGGCGATCGCGGCCGCAACCTGTACCTCGTGGGTTCCATGGGCTGCGCGCCGAGCGTCGCGCTGGGGCTGGCCCGGGAGCAGCGCTCGCCGGTGCTCGTGATCGACGGCGACGGGGCCGCGTTGATGCGGCTGGAGGCCTGGGCGTCGATCGGGCACCAGCGTCCCGCGCACCTGGTGCACGTGCTGCTCGACAACGCGGCCTATGATTCCACCGGCGCACAGGCGAGCATCAGCCCGCACGTCGATTTCCCGGCGGTCGCGCGCGCACTCGGCTATCGCAGCGCTTGCACCGTGCCGGACACGGCGGCCCTCGGCGCGGCGCTGCGCGCCGCGCGCACGAGCGTCGGTCCGCACCTGATCCACTTCCGCATCGGGCTGGGCGCGGCCGCCGACCTCGGACGGCCCTCCGTGGCCCCGCGGGACGTGGCGCAGCGGCTGCGGTCCGCGCTCACCCCAGCGGAGCCCACCCGATGATCCTCTTCTCCCCCGGTCCGTCCAACATCAGCGAGCGCGTGCGGCGGGCGCTGCTGCATCCGGATATCGGGCATCGTGAACCGGAGTTCGGCGTGGTGCTGCAGGGCCTCCGCGACGGACTGCGCGAGGTCTGCGCCGTACCCGCCGGGCATGAGATCGTGTTCCTCGGCGGATCGGGCTCGGTGGGGATCGAGTCCGTCGTTGCGGCGGCGCGGCCGCTGGGGACCTGCCTCGTGATCACCAACGGCCCCTATGGGGAGCGGGCTGCCGCGATGGCCCGACACCACGGCACTGTCACCGACGAGTGGCGCCTGCCCTGGGGCGCGGCGATCCCGTTGGACGTCCTCGAGTCCAAGCTCCGCGCCGGCGGCCACGGCGCCGTGTACCTGGTCCACCACGAGACAGCGACCGGCCGCCTGAATCCGCTCGCGGACATCGCGGCCGTGGTGCATCGGCACGGGGCGCAGCTGCTCGCGGACACCATCAGCTCCATCGGCGGCGAGGTGCTTGACCTCGAGGGTTGGGGACTGGACGCGGTGATCGGCAGCGCGAACAAGTGCCTGCGCGGTGTACCGGGCGCGGCGTTCGTCATCGCGTCGCCACGCTTCGCGGCGGCGGCCCGCGCGCAGAAAGGGCCACACTACAGCAACTACGCCGCACACGCCGACGCCCAGCGCAACGGCGAGTTCCCGTTCACGCCGCCGCTGCACGCGCTGTTCGCCTTGCACGAGGCGGTGGCCGAGACGCGCGACGAAGGTCCGGCGCGGCGCATCGCGCACTACGCCTCGCTGATGGGGCACCTCCGGACGGGCCTCGAGGCGCTCGGGCTCCCGCCGATCATCACGCGGGCGGACGGCGGGCACACGATCGCGGCGATGGCTCTGCCGAGTGGCTGGAGCTACACGCGGCTGCACGACGCGCTCAAGGCCGACGGCCTCGTGATCTACGCCGCACAGGGTCCCTTGGCCGCGACACATTTCCGGGTCGGGCTCATCGGTCACTACGGGCTCGACGCGGTGGAGCGGCTGCTCGCGGCACTGCAGCGGCAGCTCGCGTGATGCAGGCGCTGATCCTCGCGGCCGGCGTCGGGTCGCGGCTCGCACTGGCGGATGACCGTCCGAAGTGTCTGGTGGAGATCGGCGGTCGGGCCCTGCTCGATCGCTATCTCGATGCCCTCGCCGGACTCGGGATCCCGGTGACGATCGGCGTGGGCCATCAGGCCGACCGGATCGCGGCGCAAGTGGGCACGCGTGCGCAGTTGGTGTTCAATCCCGACTATCGGCGCGGTTCGATCACCACGCTGCTGCGGTCGCTGCAGCAGCTGCCGGCGGTCGACGGACTGCTGCTGCTCGATGGCGACGTCTTCGCGCCCAGCGCGTTCTTCTCCACACTCGCCGCACACGACGGGAACGCATTGCTGGTGGACCTAGGCACCGAGTTCACCGACGAGCAGTACATGGCCGGTGTCGATGCCGGTCGGGTGCGTGCACTCCGGCGCGGACCCGTGCCGGGGCACGAACGACACGGCGAATGGGTGGGCTTCGCCCGACTGACGGCTCCGGCCATCCGCGCACTGCAGCTCGGGGTGGAGGCGCAGGTGGGGCGCGGCGAGGACGGCGGTGGCTACGAGGATGCGCTCGCGGCACTGCTGCCCACGCAGGACTTCACGGCGCTCCCGACGCACGGCGCACCGTGGGTGGAGATCGATTTCCCTGCGGACCTGGCGCGGGCGACCTCACTGACGCGGGCGGACGAGCGCTGACGCATCATCCCGTTTCGGCCGGCCGCTCCAGCGCAGGCCGAGCGCGCGCAGGGGGATCGCGGTCGCGTGGGCCGAGAGACCGACGAGGTGCAGCAGCGTGATGCGAAGGTGCGCCGCCGGGGAGCGGTCGCTGGCGCGCTTGAGCTTCCCCCGTGCGAGCCACAGCGCAGCGCCCAGGAGCAGTCCCGCGCCTGCGGCGCTCAGCGACCAGCGGCTCGGCCCTGGCCAGAGGGCGGCGGTGAGCAGGGCGAGATAGGCGACGAGCGTGACGATCGAGGGACCGAACGTCGCACGCGGGATGCCGGCGCGGAACAGCGTCCATGCCTCGAAGCCGTGCCAGAGTTGCTGCCGCGCGAACGCGCCGAGTGTGCGCGGGCCGCCGATGTGCGTGACACGGACGCGGGGATCGCAGTGCAGCGCACCGTACCGACCCAGGGCGTGTGAGAGCACCACGTCCTCGGAGCTCACGAGCGAACCGTCGAATCCGCCGCTGCGCTCGAAGGCGTCGCGTCGGACGACCATGTTGCCCGACCAGAGCTCCGTGGTGCGCCAGCGCTGGGGCGCCACGTCGCCGAGCCAGACGCGCTCGATCCACCCGGCGTCCGCCGGCAGGTCATAGACGTTGCCGACCGCGACGTCCGTGTCCGTCATCGCGGCACGGGCACCAGCGAGCCAGGACGGACTGGCGACGCAATCCGCGTCGAGGAACGCGAGGAGGTCGCCCCGGGCATGGAGGACGCCGAGGTTCCGCAGCGCCCCCACCGTCCCCTGCGGCGCGCTGATCACCTGCGCGCCGGCGCCAGCAGCGATGGCGGCGGTGTCATCGATGGATGCGTTGTCGATGACCAGGACCTCGAACGCGCCGGCCTCCGGCGTCTGCGCCGCGAGCGCGGCGAGGCAGCGTCCGATCCGCGGGCCTTCGTTGCGCGCCGGGACGATGACGGAGATCACGACTCGGGTGGCGCGATCCACCCCGCCAGCCGGCGGCGCAGGGCCGCGAAGCGGACCGGCCGATCCATGTGCTGCGTGTACGCGCTCCACTTGCGCTTGAACTTCGCGTAGTTGGCCTCGTAGAGGTCCAGCCGCTCCTGCGTCCCGAGGATGCGGTTGCCGGTGGAGCCCCACTCGTGGTACACGAACACGCGATGATGGACGTAGATGTCGAGTCCGGCCGCGAAGACCTTGAAGCACATGTCGAGGTCCTCGCCGCCGGCGATCTCGAACTCCTCGGAGAAGCCGCCGATCCGCGCGAGCGCCTCGCGCGAGAAGAGCATGAAGGCGCCGACGATGAAGCGGTCGAAGCGCGGCAGCTTCTCCGGCCCGAGCAGGTGCAGGTGCGAGCTCTTGCCGCGGGCCATCTGGTCCGGCCCGGCGTGGTTCATGACCGGTGCCACGAGGCCGACGTCGGGATGGGTGAGGAAGACGTCACGCATCTCCTCGAACCAGCGGCGCGGCACCACGACGTCGTCATTGGAGACGAGTACGTAGCGTCCGCTCGCCGCGGCCATGCCGAGGTTCCACGCGGCCCCCACCGTCATGCGGGTGTCGAGCCGGAGGTAGCGGTCGGCGTTGGCCCGCAGGAACTCCGAGGTGCTTGCGGTCGCGCCCGCGTTGTCCACCACGATGAGTTCGTGGTCCACGGCGGTGTACTGTCGGAGGCTCGAGAGGAACCGCTCGAGGATCGGCCGGTCAGGGTCGATGCAGATCACGACGATGCTGAGTTCTTTCACGCCTCAAGCTAAGGCGCGCGGGGCGCGCGCGTCGAGTGGTGGATTTGCCCTCCGCGCCCGAGTATCCTCCCTGCCATGCGGATCGCACTCGTGATGCTCCTGGGCAGCGTGGTCGCCGGCGGCAGCCCGCTCGCAGCGCAGCGGACACCCGTGGGCAGCTGGGTCGAGGACTACGCCCGGATGATGCAGCTCACCGGCCGGATCCCGGTGACACCCGTGACGCTGCGCCCGGTGTCGGACGCGGACGTGCGCGCCCTCAGCACCTCAAGCGCCGCGCACGTGTGGCGCGCGGCGCTTGAGGCGCGGCGACCCGTGCCGCTCGCCTGGGGCGGACTCCGCATCGACGCGCAGCCGCTCGAGCTGCGAAGCTACGCCAACACCAGCCGTCCGTGGGGTTGGAACGACGGCGCGGTGTGGCAGGGCAAGGGCGTCACGGTCGCCGCGCAGGCCGGCGCGGACCTGCGCTGGGGCCCGGTCACGCTGACGTTGGCGCCGATGCTCACCCGCAGCAGCAACGGCGACTTCGACCTCTCGCCGCTCCAGGTGCCACCTGGGTTGTCGCCGTATGCCTACCCGGTGATCAGCGGCGGCACGATGGACGCCCCGCAGCGATTCGGCAGCTCTCCCGTGCAGCGAGCCGACTGGGGGAACTCGGGCGTGCGCGCGGACCTCGGGCCCGTCGCGTTCGGTCTCACGCACGAGAGCCTCTGGTGGGGCCCCGGCCTGCGCAACGATGTGCTGCTGACGAACAACGCCCCGGGCTTCTGGCACGCCCACCTGTCGCTGGCGCGGCCGGTGTCGATCGGCATCGGGACGCTGAGCGGACGCTGGATCTGGGGCAGCCTTCGCGAATCGGAGTACTTCGACACGCTGCGCGCGAACGACCGGCGCTACGTGACCGGTGCGGTGGTGTCGTTCACACCGCGCTGGGCCCCGGGACTTGAGCTCGGGGCCGCGCGACTCTTCCAGGAGACCTGGCCAGAGGGGTTCGGCGCGGACGACGTCCTACGTTTAATTCGCCCCGTCTTCAAGAACTCGCAGGTGAGCGCGAACAACCCGACGGGGGACGACGGGCAGGATCAGGTGGCGGCGGTCTTCGCCCGCTGGGCGCTGCCGGCCTCAGGCCTCGAGCTCTACGGCGAGTGGGCCAAGGGCGACCACAGCGCGGACCTCCGTGACCTCTTCGTGGAACCCGAGCACGCCAGCGGCTACCTCATGGGCCTCAGCAAGATCCTCTCGCAGGGCCCCGATCGCCTCTGGCGGCTCTCGAGCGAGCTCACGCTGCTCGGCGCGCCGCGGACCTCACCGTTGCGCAGCCCGGGCGCGGGCTTCTTCTACGTCCACACCGCGATCCCGCAGGGTTATACGCACCGCGGCCAAGTCCTGGGCGCCGGCATCGGCCCGGGCTCGTCGCAACTCTCCCTCTCGGTGGACCGGTTCGCCCCCTGGGGTCGCGCGGGACTCAGCGTGCTCCGCACGGTGTACGACAATGATCGCTACTACCGGCGTACCGACCTTGGCTCGGATTTCCGCTCCCACGAGGTGGAACCCAGCGTGCGGGCGGAGGCGATGGTCTTCCGCGGCCCCTGGGACCTCACGGCCTCGCTGACCGGCAGTATCTTGTTCAACGAGTGGTACATCGAAGGCAACGACCCGCGCAACCTGAACGTGAGCCTCAGTGCGCGGTACCATCCCGCGGGGAGACGGTGACACCACGTCGGTTCGTATCGAATCGGGATGAATCGCCCCAGCTCTTCACGACGCCGTGGATGGAGCGGCTCTCGCACGTCCATCCCGTCGTACCGGTGCTGCTCTATTCGCCGGTGGTCGCGACCTTCGGCTGGCGCGCCCTCGCGACGCACGGTGCGACAACGGCCCTGGGCCTCATGCTCGGCGGCGTGCTGCTCTGGACCTTCGTGGAGTACGCGCTGCATCGCTGGGTCTTCCACTACGAGCCGCGCTCGACCTGGGGGAAGCGGATCCACTTCCTCTCCCACGGCGTGCACCACGACTACCCGCGGGACAGCACCCGACTCGTGATGCCGCCGGCGGTCAGCGTGCCGCTGGCCCTGTTGTTCTGGGGCGCGTTCACGCTGCTGGCCGCGTCCGCAGCGGACGGACTCTTCGCGGGCTTCGTGCTCGGGTACCTGCTGTACGACATGATCCATTTCGCCACGCACCACTGGTCGATGGACAGCCGCATCGGCCGGGCGCTCAAGCGCTACCACAGCCTGCATCACTACGACGACGAGCACCGCGGATTCGGCGTCAGCTCGCCGCTCTGGGACCTGGTGTTCGGGACCTTGCCCCGCGCGCGTCGCGACGCGGCGCGCTGAGGGTTCGCGGGCACGCGGCTAACGAACCGCGAAGCGGTCGCTGTAGCCCTCACCGCGCCAGTGGATCGGCCGGCGACTCAGCAGCGAGACGGCGAGGACCGGCAGCATCACGACCTGCAGCAGCTGGAGGAGCACCGGCTCGTACCAGCGCAGTCGGCTGCCCGCACGGCGCGCCTGCACCGCCAGCAGCAGCGTATCGGCCGCCCACTTCGCCGCGAAGACCGCCGCCCACGCCACGGGCGCCAGCCGCCAACCGAACAGCATCAGTGTCGCGACCATGGTGCCCCAGAGGATCACCACCGCGAGTCCGAGGGCGTAGTGCCAGCCCTGCGCCACGCCGCCGCCGAGGAATCGACGCATCTGGCTGACGAGATGCGCCGGGCTCGGGACCGGCGTAAGGACCGCCGCCGTCTCGGCGTCGAGGAAGTTGTGCATGCGGCCGCCGTCCGCGCTCGCCATGCGGAAGAGCGTGAGGTCCTCCGCGACCCGTCGCGGGGCGGCCTCCAGCCCGCCGGCGCGTTGGTACGCGCTGCGGCGGATGCCCATGTTCGGACCCACTGCCGCGACCGCGGCGCCCCAACCGGCGAGACCATGGTTGACGGGCTGCAGGAAGAGGTTCAGCACGCGTTCGGTCGCACCCCACCAGCGCCGTGGCTCGACGAGCAGCGTGCCACCGACGACGGTGACGTCCGGCGTGACGGCGCCGAGCATGTGCCGGGCCCACGTGGGCGGCACCGCGGCGTCGGCATCGGTGATCAACACCCAGTCCCCGGTGGCACGCGCGAACCCGTGTGCGATCCCCCGGGCCTTCGCCGCGAGTCCGTTGTCCGGCAGGTCCGCCGTGTGCAGGGCGGTCACGTGCGCATCCGCGCGTGCTGCCGCATCGATCAACGCGCCGGTGCCGTCGGTCGAACGATCGTCCACGAGCACCAGCTGCAGCTTCCCTGCGGGGTAGTCCAGCGCCAGCAGCGAGGCGATGCAGCGCGGCAGGTCGCGTTCCTCGTTGCGCGCGCTGACGATGACCGAGACCGTCGGCACGTGAACGTCCGCCCCGCGCCGTGAACGCGCGAGCCGGTGGATGCCGAGCACCAGAGCCGCCACGGCGAGCGGATAGACGCCTACACAGGCCAGCATGGCGACTACGCGCGGATCCACTGCGCCTCCCGATACCACGCGTAGGTCCGCGCCCATGCCTCCGCGCGCGACATGCTCGGCTGCCATTGCATGGCTTGCCGCAGTCCCGTGGCGGCACAGAGCCAGTACGGGTGTCGCGCGAGTTCGAGCTTGGCGTGCGTGAGCAGCGGCTCCACCCCGCGCAGACCGGCGAGGAGTTCGCTCGCCGTTGCACCGAGCCGGAGCGCGGCGCCGGGGACCGTGAGGCGCGGCGGCGAACGCTGCAGCACCGCGGCGACTTCGTCGTAGACCGTACCCCAGGTCGCGGGGGCACCGTCCTCGACGAAGAACGTCCGTCCCAGCGCGTCGTCGCGTTGGGCGAGCACGCGCAGGGCCGCCACCACGTCGAACACCGAGACGAGCGACAGGCGATGCCAGGCCGGCGAGGCCTGCAGCGCGAGCGGGCGCGCCAGCTGCCGGAACACCTGCAGGAAGTCCCGGTCGCGCGGGCCGAACACGGATGCCGGCCGAACGATGACCGCGGGCACCGACGTCGCCAGCACGGCGATCTCTGCGTCGCGTTTGCTGCGGCCGTACGGCTCCACCGGACGCGCCTCGTCCGTGTCCGTCAGCGGCGCATCGGCCGACTGCGCCGGTCCTGCCGCGGCCTGGGACGAAACGAACAGCAGGCGCGGTCCCGCCTCGAGTCGCATGACCAACTGCGCGAGTGCAGCGGTGGGGGCGACGTTGGCGGCGCCGAAGGCGCGGGGGTCCCGCGCCCGCGTGCGCGCGGCCAGATGGAACACGTGGGTCACCCCCTGCCACAGCGCGGCGCGGTGTGCGTCGGGAGCGCTGAGCTCCAGGACGTGTTCGCGGCTGCCGCGGGGTGCCGGTGCCGCGGTCGCACCCGGGCGCCGCAGGACGCGCACCTCGATCCCGTCGGCGACCAACGACTGCACGAGGTGCCCGCCGATGAATCCCGAGGCGCCCGTGACGACGGCGATCATGCGCGCGACATCACTGCGGCGCGGTCGCGGACGGGGTGGCGCGCTCGTACAGCCGCCACCGCATGCACTCCGTGGCCTGGAGCGCGCGCATCGACTTCACGATCAGATGGTTGTCCTCGAGCAGCCACGACGCCTCGGCGCGCTTGGTCACCGGGCTCGCGAGTCCGCGCCGCATGAGCTCGCGGGTGAAGAGCGGCAGGATCGGCCGCGCCCGGAATGCCGCGCGCACGCCGAGGGCCATCACGCGGATGGACGGGGCGCGGCGCCGATGCCAGAGCAGCCGCAGCAGCCCCATCGGCAGGAGTCGGCCACTGCGGTGGTGTCGCAGGGTCTCGTTGAAGTCGAACACCGAGAGCAGGAACGCCACGGGGACGCCGTCCACCGAGGCGATGTAGCAGTAGCCCGGCGCGAGGAGGTGCCGCACGTCGGCGGCGAGGTGCCGGAACTCGGCCTTGGTGAACGGCACGAAGCCCCAGTTCGCTTCCCAGGCCTCGTTGTAGATGTCCCAGAGGATCGCGACCTCGCGGTCGAAGTGCTGCGGCTCGATGTCCCGCAGCGTGATGCCGGCCCGCAACGCCCGCGCGCTGTGGCGCTCGAGGATCGGCGGCGGCACGAAGCCCGGGGTGCCCACGTCGAAGCGGAACCCGAGCAGGTCCTTCGCGCGCACGCATCCCGCGTCGGCGCAGAGCCGGTCGTAGTACGGTGGGTTCCACGCCGTCATGAACGTGGGGCGATGTTCGAACCCGTCGACGAGCAGGCCGCATTCGTAGTTGGTGCTCGGATTGAACGGCCCGCGCATGCTCGTGAGTCCACGCGCCGCGAGCCACGCGGCCGCCGCGGCGAACAGCGCCGTCGCGGCCTCCTGGTCGTCCTCGCACTCGAAGAAGCCGAAGAACCCGACCGTGTCGCCGTGGAATCGGTTGTGCGCGCGGTTCTCGATCGCCGCGATGCGTCCCACCACCCGGTCACCGCGCCGCGCGAGGAAGAGCTCGCGCGCGGCGTCGGCGTAGAACGGATGCCCGGGGCGCAGCACGTCGGCGACGGTCATGCGCAGCGGCGGGACCCAGTTGGGATGCTGCGACGGCTGGTACAGCTGCCACGCGAAGTCGATGAAGCGCGCGAGGTCGCGCCGGCCCTCAACGCGACGGATGACGACGGGCGGGGTGGAGTGTCGCACGCTCCAAACTTAGCGCCTGCTCGAGGGCGTTCACAGTGCGGACGATGTCCCCCGGGCGGTGCGCGGAGGAGACGAAGAAGCGCACGCGCGCCTGGCCCTCCGGGACCGAGGGTGGCAGCATCGGCGGGGCCTCGATGCCCTGGGCGCGCAGCTCCTGGCTCAGCCGCAGCGCGCGCTCGGCATCACCGACGATCACCGGCACGATCGCGGCGCCGTGACTGCCGCCGATGTCGATGCCGCGGGCGCGACAGGCCGCGACGAACTCCGCGGTGCGCTCCTGCACGACGGCCACCCGTTCCGGCTCGGCGCGCAGCACACGCAGGGCCGCCAGTGCGGCCGCGGCGTTGGCGGGTGTCATGCCCACGCTGAAGACAAAGCCGGGCGCGCTGAAGCGCAGGTAGTCCACGAGCGCGCTGCTGCCCGCGATGTACCCGCCACAACTCGCCAGCGTCTTGCTCAGCGTGCCCATCGAGATGTCCACCGCCGTCGGGTCCACGCCGGCGTGTTCCGCGAGGCCCCGACCGCTGCGGCCGATCACGCCGAGGCTGTGTGCCTCATCCACCATGAGCAGGGCGTGATGGCGGGTCTTCACCTCGATGAAGCGCGCGAGGTCGGGGATGTCACCGTCGGCGCTGTACACCCCCTCGATGATCACGAGGGCGCGCCGATGTCCGGACCGCAGGCGCCGCAGCAGCGCATCGAGTGCTTCCCAATCGTTGTGCGGGAAGAACAGCTGCCGCGCGCCGGACTGTGCGGCGCCGAGCATCGCGCTGTTGTGCAACAGGGCATCACAGAGCACGAGGTCGTCGGCGCCGAGCAGATGCGGCAGCACCGTCGTATTGGTCGCGTGCCCGCTCACGAACGCCAACGCCGACGGCAGGCCGGTGAACGCGGCCAGTTCGGCCTCGAGCTCGCGATGCACCGCACGCTCGCCCGAGATGAGTCGGCTGGCGGAGGCGGAGGTGCCCCAGCGCGCCACCGCCTCCTGCGTGGCCTGCAGTACGGCCGGATGCCCGCCCAGGCCGAGGTAGTTGTAGGACGCGTAGTTGAGCAGCGCACGCCCCTCGACCACGCTCTCGCGTCCCGCCATGCCGTCGTGCGGGGCGAAGAACAGCGCGTCGAGTCCGGCGTCGACCAGGCCGCGGCGGCGTTCGGCCAGCGCGCGCACCTCGGGCCACTTGGCGATGTCGGTGGTCTCCGCCGGCGAGAGCATCGGTGCGCCGTCCACCTCGCGGCGGACGCCGCGCTCGCCCCGCAGGGCGAACGTGACGATCGCCCGCACCGACGGCTGCTCCCAGAGCTCCGTCGCCACGAGCCGTCGGCCCACCCGCTCCTCGAGCGCCACGGCCAGCGACGTCATCCCGAGGGAGTCGAGGCCGAGGTCGCGTGGCGCCGCGTCGGCGGAGAGCGTGGTCACGTCCTGGGCCGTCTCCTGCGCGATCCAATCGAGCACGAACGCGATGGTCGCGTCGACCGGCAGCGCGGCCGGTCGATCAGGGCTGCGCCAGCGACCGACGATGTCGAGCGAGCCATCGAGGAAGGCTGCGCGGCAGGCACGCCGCTGCAGCTTGCCGCTCGACGTCCGCGGGATGCCATTGGCGCGGACGAGCACGATCTCGTGCGGGGCGACGCCCGGCCCCGCCCCAAGCTCGCGCCGGATCGCCTGCCAGATGAGGCGGTCGGTCGCGCTGTCGTGGTGCCGTCCCACTTCGGCCGCGATCACGAGCCGGTCCGGCGCCCCGCTGTCGTTGGCGGCCGGCACCGCGAACGCCGCGCAATGCCCGCGACGCAGGCCTTCATGCGCGCGGGTGACGGCGACCTCGAGGTCCTGCGGATAGTAGTTGCGGCCCTGCAGGATGATGATGTCCTTCAGGCGGCCCGTGACGATGAGCTCGCCGCCGTGCATCGCACCGAGGTCACCGGTGCGCAGGTAGCGGTCCGGCCGGCCCGGCACCATCGCGTGCAACAGCGGGTCGAGTTCCGGGCGGTTCCAGTAGCCGTCGGTGACGCTGGCGCTCGACACCCAGATCTCACCCACGCGTCCTTCGGAGAGCAGCTCGCTCGTATCGGGGTCCACGATCGCGATGTCCGTCCCCGGCGCGGGCGCGCCGGCCGTCACGAGGGCCTGGGCCTCGGACGCATCGGCCGCACAGGCGACCAGCGTGCCGCCGAGCAGCTCATGGCGGCGGACGAACGCCGTCGACACGCCGCGCCCCGCGGGACCACCCGAGGCGAGCAGCGTCGCCTCGGCCAGGCCGTAGCAGGGAAGCATCGCGCGCGGGTCGAAGCCCGACGGCGCGAAGGCCTCGGCAAAGCGCAGCATGGTCTCGTACCGCACCGGCTCGGCGCCGTTGTAGAAGACGCGCAGGGCGGAGAGATCCCACTGCGCGCGTTCATCCGGTGTCGTGCGATCGACGCACAGGTCAAAGGCGGAGTTCGGCGCCCCCGCCATCGTCGCCCGCCGGTCCGAGAGCGCCTGCAGCCACACCCCGGGGCGCTGCAGGAACGTGGCGGGTGTCAGCAGTGCGGTGGGCACGGCCGCGTAGATGGGCTCGAGCACGCCGCCGATGAGTCCCATGTCGTGGAACGGCGGCAGCCAGAACACCGCATTGTCGCTCGCGCGGAACGCGGAAACCCGGTGGATGGCGGCGAGGTTGGCGAGCAGGTGGCGATGCGTGAGCATCACGCCGCGCGGGTCGCCGGTGGAACCGGAGGTGTACTGCAGCATGGCCAGCGAGTCGCCGGTCACGTCGGGCGGCTGCCACACCGAGGCATCCGCCGCGGGTGCGTCCGAGACCTCGAGCCACTGGAGCGCGCGCAGATCGGGCGCGAGGGCGAGCCAGCCCTCGAGGCGGAGCATCAGGGCCGACGACGCGACGGCCACCCGCGCTCCGCAGTCGGCGACGATGCGGCTCACCCGCGGATCGGCGCGGCGCGGATTGGGCGGATACGCCGGCACCGCCACCACACCCGCGTAGAGGCAGGCGAAGAACGCGGTCACATAGTCCAGTCCCGGCGGGACCAGCAGCACCACGCGGTCGCCCGGGATGGTCCGATCGCTCAGCCGGACGGCGAGTGCACGCGCGCGTGTCTGCAGCTCGTGGAAGTTACGCGTGCCGCGGGTCTCCCCGTCGCCGCCGAGGAACGTGAACACCTCCTGCTCGCCCTGTCGCAGGCTGCGGTATTCAAGGACATCGACCAGGGTTTGCACCCGCGCTTGCAGGGCGTCGTCGGTTCGGAGTTGCACTGCGGAAAAATGCACGGATGGCACCGTCTGTGCCAGCGCAGGACAACGGCGTGTGACGGTCAGTAGCGACCCGTGCGGTCACCGAAGAAGAGGCGGATCTCCTGCTGGCGGATCCCGGGGGGCGGGTTGATCGGCACGCCGACCTCGAGCGTGAGCATCTGCTTGGCCCCCGCCGGGATGGCGACCATCACCGAGAACCCGACGGCGGAGTACCAGGGCGAGGAGACGCCGAACGGGGCGTCCCCGGCCCAGATGCGTCCGGCCTGCGACAGGAACGCCCACGCCACCTCGGCCCGGCGCGTCGTCAATGGGAGGCGGTGCCGCTCCTCAATGCCGACGACCATCCGACCGGCGCCGCCGAAGTCCGTGTTGCGGTAGCCCAGCAGTCCGGCGTCGAGGTCGCGCAGTGTGACCTGCGTGGGGATACGCGCGTTGCGCCGGGCCGTTCCCGCGAGGGTGAGTGCCGTGAGGTGGCCCTCGTGGCGCTTGAGCGAGAGCGCCGCGCGCCCGTTCACGCCAGCCTCGCCGATCTCCATGTCGCGACGCGCGGAGCTCCAGAGCGCACTCACGTTCCAGCGGAGCAGCGCGTGTTCGTTGCCCACGGCCCCCGTGTTCCCGACACCGTACACCTGGTCGGTCTCGTCCTGCTGGAGCGCGGCGATGCCCACCCGCGCACTGAACCAGGTGTCGTGCCCCAGCGTCACGTCCTCGGGCGCGCTGAGGGCGCCGAGGCCGCGGATGGGCTGGTAGCGGAGACGACGGTAGCTGAAGCCGGCCCCCACGCGCGCGGCGTCGAACACGGGGTAGCGCACGGCGACATCGGGCGGCGGCGGGATGTCCACGGGTCCGTCGTCCCGGATCTGCACGACGCGCCGCCGCTGCGCTCGCTCCCACTCGAGCGTGCCGCTCACGTGCCACGGCGCGTTGGCCGGCCCGAGGCGCCGGTGGCCGGAGAAGCTCGCGGTCCGCTGCTCGTACTCCACGGTGACGCTGCGCAGGACCGGATCGAACAACGTGTAGAACTTCCGTCGCGACGCGAGCAGCGAATTCCACGAATCGCGCTGGAAGTTGGTGAGCGCCGGTCGCTGCAGCCCCAGCGACCACTCATCGACGAACGGGCGCGACGCGAACCCGACCTCGAGCGTGACGGGCCGCCCGAGGAACTGGGGGTCCTTGAACCGGACACCCGACCCGATCTCCCCCCCGCGTCCCAGCTCGGAGAGCAAGCGGAATCCCTTCCCGGTGCCGCCCAGGCTGCCGGTGCCCAGCTCCAGTCCGGCCGGCAGACCTTCGACGCCCCAGGCCTCGGCGTACAGCACCCATTCGTCGATGGTCTCCACGCGGAGCAGCACGTCCTCGGCCGAGTGCGGGAGCACGCGGATCGCGACGTCGCTCAGGTAGGGCTGCGCGCGCAGCACGCGCTCGGACTCCACGCGCCGTTGCTCCTCGCAGACGTCGCCCTTCTTGAGCAGCAGGAAACGCTCCACGAGGCGGGTCCGCGTGACCGGTTGCAGGGCGAACATAGTGCTGTTCACCGCACTCGCCACGGGGTCGAGCCGCGGGCCGAGCAGGGCCCGTCGGCTGCCGACGAACTCGATCGCGGCGATGGTGCGCCCGTCACAGCGTTCACCCGGCGCGATGGGGTCGAGCCGCTGGGCGCCGAGCGCGGAGGGCAGACCCGCGGCCAGCAGCAGCGCCACACGCCGGACGGCGGCGGCGAGTCGGCACTGCGGGAACGGCGCGGGTCGCATAAGCTTCGTAAATCTAAAGCCGCGCCTGTTCATGCCAATGCGCGGACTCCTCCCCTCCCTTCCGTCGTGACCCCGACTCCACTCGGTGTGCTCCGCCACTACTGGCGGGTGGCGCGTGTCCAGCCGATCCAGCTCTTCGTGCCGCTCGGGCTCAGCGTGCTGTCGGCCGCCTGCGAGGCCGCCTCGTTCGCGTTGCTGATCCCGCTCACCAAGTCCATCGGTCGGAACTCGCTCGAGGCGCTGGAGACCTCCCCCGCGCTCGCGTGGATCGCCCGCGCGCTGCCGGAGGAGGTCCGCGACGCCGAGTCGCGCGTGATCGCGTTGATCCTCATCGTGCTGGGGCTGATCATCGCCGCGCGATCGGGCAAGTTGCTCCTCGACTACGCGCGCGCCGTCTACGTCGCCTCGCGCACCGAGCGCTACCGCGTGGACGTCGGCGCCGAGACGTTCCGCCGGGTGCTGAGCTTCGGCCGACAGTACTTCGACCGCAAGGCGATCGGCACCATCGACGCCGAGATCGGCTGGTCGAGCTCGGTCATCCGGATCCTGCTCGCGGCCGAGGAGTGCATCCGCTACACGCTCTTCCTGGCGGTGAAGGCCGTGGTGATGCTGGCGATCTCGCTGCCGCTGGCCATCGCCTTCACCTGCACGCTGCCGTTCGTGAGCTGGTTCATGCGGTGGATCGATGCGCGCGTGGGACGCATTGCGGTCGAGAGCATGGAAGCCGACCGCAAGGTCCGCTCGCGCATCCTCGACATCCTGGGCTCGATCCCGCTCGTGAAGGTGAACTCGCAGGAACGCGAGGCCGCCAGCACCTACATCGACGCCCTGCACGAGGCGAAGGACATCACCATCCGGCGCGACCGCGTGACGAGCAGCCGGTATCCGATCGAGGAGATCTTCATCCTCCTCACCATGTTGCTGGTGCAGGCGGCCGTGATGGTCTCGGCCGGCAGCTTCTCGCCCGGCGACCTGGTCGGCTTCGCCGCCTTCCTGTTCATCGTCCAGCAGGCGCTCCCCGACTTCCGGTACCTGAGCCAGTTCCGGCTGCAGATCGCCGAGGAATGGCCGCGGCTCCGGGCGCTGGCGGGGCTGTTCTCCGACGAGGACAAGTGCATCGTCCCGTCCGGGCCGCGCCCCTTCACGCCGCCGACGCGCGGCATCGAGATCCGCGACCTCACGTTCGCGTACCAGCCGGGGGTGCCCGTGCTGCATGACGTGCGGGCGACCATCGATGCGGGCAAGGTGACGGCGATCGTCGGCTACTCGGGCGCGGGCAAGACCAGCCTGGTCGACCTCATCGCGCGGCTCTACGACTGCCCCGCCGGCACCATCCGCGTGGACGGCGTGGACATCCGCGAGTTCGCGACCGACTCGCTGCACGCACGCATGGCGCTGGTGAGTCAGGATGTGTGGCTGCTCAACCGCTCGCTGCGGGACAACCTCACGTTCGGCCTCGACCGCGCCGTCTCCGACGACGACCTCCTCGAGGCACTCGGCGACGTGGAACTGCGACCGTTCTTCGACGGGCTCCGCGAGGGCTTCGACACCAACATCGGCGACCGCGGCGTGCGCCTCTCGGGCGGCCAGCGGCAGCGCGTTGCACTCGCCCGCGCCCTGCTGCGCGACCCGGACATCCTCATCCTCGACGAGGCGACCTCCGCACTCGACAGCGTCATCGAGCAGCGGGTCGCGCGGGCCATCCAGCGCCGGGCGGCGGGGCGGACGCTGATCGTGATCGCACACCGCCTCTCGAGCATCCGCGACGCCGACACCATCCTCGTGATGGACAACGGCCGGATCGTGGAGCAGGGCTCCTGGGAGTCCCTCCTGCAGCGCGGCGGCCTCCTGCAGCGCCTGCACGCCGCGCAGGCGTCGGAGCCTACGGACGCACCGTCTGCCACGCGAACGTAAGCAGCCCGACGCCGGCGAGCAGCGGAAGCAGGGCCACCCAGGGGGCGCCCGACGCGAGCGCCCACGTCGCACTCGCGAGTGAGGCCAGGCCCAACCCGGTCTCGACGAACACGATCGGCGGCGCCTGGCCACGGGCCCGCGCCGACTTGGGCGTGCGCTTGAACTCGCCGCCGAACGAGCGCAGTCCGGTGAGGCCGGCGTGCAGCAGCATCGGCGCCATGCCGATCCCGATCGCCGCCGCCTCGATCTCAAGCCAGCCGCGACGCCATCCGTCGGTCCACGCCTTGAGCAGCGCGGTCGCGCCGAGCCCGACGAAGAAGCCGGCCATCGGCAGGTCCGCGGCGAAGAACCCGAGCAGCGGGTGATAGACCCGCGCCCAGGCCGCCGCACCAGCCGTGAGCGCCAGCGCGAGCAGCAGGATGGGGAACGAGTATCCCGTGACCTGCAGCATCACCGTGATGCGGTCCCGCCATCCGGCGCTGCCCATCGCGGGCAGCGCCTTGCGCGCCATCTGGAAGGCGCCGCGCGACCACCGGCTCTGCTGGATCCGCAGGGCCGCGGCCGTCGCAGGGATCTCCGCCGGCACCACGGCGTCATGGTCGAACGCGAACCGCCAGCCGCGGAGCCAGGCCCGCAGCGAGAGGTCGAGGTCCTCGGCCAGCGTGTCGGCGGACCACCCGCCGGCATCGGCGATCACGCTGCGACGCCACACGCCACCCGAACCGTTGAAGTGGAAGAACTGCCCGGAGCGGCTGCGCGCCACCTGCTCGATGGCGAAGTGCCGGTCGATCCAGTGTCCGCCGGCGCGCTCGATCAACGTCCGCGGCGGGGCCAGCGGCCCCCAGCGGCCCTGCACCATCGCGATCTTCGGGTCCGTGAACCAGGGGATGAGCCGCTTCAACAGGTCCGGCGCCGGCACGAAGTCGGCATCGAGGATCAGAATGAACTCGCCGGTGGCCGCCGTCACGGCCTCGTGCAGCGCACCGGCCTTGTAGCCCGTCCGCACCGTGCGCCGCAGGTGCGCCACGTCCAGTCCACGGGCGCGCAGGCGCGCGATGGTCGCCTCCGCCAGCACGGGGGTGGCGTCGGTGGAGTCGTCGAGCAGCTGGATCTGCAGGCGATCCGCCGGCCAGTCGAGCGCCCCCACGGCCTCGAGCAGGCGCTGGACCACCGCTTCCTCGTTGTAGACCGGGAGCTGCACGGTGACGCGTGGCAGCACCGCCGGCAGCGCCGGGCGCGTGGGCACCCTGCCCCGCAGCCGCCACGCCAGCCAGATCAGCCAGGTGTTGTAGTTGATCCAGCAGTTGAGCAGCAGCCAGATGCCCAGCACGAGGGCCAGGACAACGGCAGCGATGGTCGACGGATTCACGGGGGGAGGTGCACGAGGTCACGGCGGGCGCTGCCGCGAGCGGCCGCGCGGCGAAAGCTATCGGGTCGCTGCCACGACCAGCAATCAGCGTCGACCGCGTTCACCGCCGCAGCGGCACGCGGGGGTCGTAGGCCGCGATGAAGCACTCGCCGCCCGACCAGTGCGGGCTCACGTACGAGGCGAAGCGCACGGGCGGGTAGCGCTCGAGGAACCTCTCGTCGAAGCTGTGGAGGTGGTACGGCAGCCGCGTGGCCTCCGGTTCCTTCCACGGCGCGGCGATCACCACCAGGCGCCGCGCCAGCCCGAGCAACTTCTCGAGCAGGCGCCCCGGGTCCTCCGTGTGCTCGATGGTGTGCGAGCACACGACGACGTCGTACTGCTCCTCGAGGTCGAACACATCACCGACCCGATAGTCCACGCGCGGCAGCGACAACGCGGCCCGCGGGTACCAGGTCGGCTCCACGTCGATGGCCGTGACGGCGAAGTGCAAGCGGCTCCACGAGCGCGGATGGAAGACCCGCGCGATGAGGTCCGATCCCGCCGCGGTCCGGGCGCCGACGTCGAGCAGCGTGAGCGACTGCTGCGCCGGACTCGCCAGCTCCTCCTGCAACACCCGGCACACGTCCACCGCGAACCCGATGGACTGCGAGTCGTCGCGGATGTGGCGCTGGCCCCGTGAAGTGTCGGCCACCGTCCGGTGCAGCAGGCGCGAGACCTGCCAGGCGGCGCGCAACAACGTGCGCGTCATGGCGAACCCACGCGGTCGAAGAGCTCGGCCTCAGCGAGGTCCGGGGCCGCGGCATCGCTCGCCGACAGCAGCGGCGTGCCCGCCAGCGGCCAGGTGATGGCGAGCGTCGGATCGTCCCAACGGACCCGCCGCTCGTGCTCCGCGTGCCGATAGTCGGTGGTCTTGTAGAGCACCTCGGCGCCGTCGGACGTGACGACGAATCCGTGCCCGAATCCCTCGGGGACCCAGAGCTGACGCCGGTCCGCGGCACTCAACGCGACCCCCACCCAGCGACCGAACGACGGCGAGTCGCGGCGCAGGTCGACCGCCACGTCCCAGATGCTGCCGCGGACCACGCGAACGAGCTTGCCCTGCGGCCGCACCAGCTGGTAGTGCAGGCCTCGCAGGACGTGGGGCGCCGACACGCTGTGATTGTCCTGCACGAAGCGGGGCACACGCCCCGTCGCCGTCGCGAACCCCTCGTCCGAGTAGCTCTCGAAGAACGTGCCGCGCGCGTCCTCGTAGACGGTGGGTTCGAGGATGAGCACCTCCGGCAGCGCCGTGGGCATGCAACGGAAGGGCATCGGCTACTCCGTCTCGAGGCGGCGGCGCAGGTAGTGGCCGTAGGCGTTGGCCCCCACGCGGTCCGCCAGTGCTTCGAGCTGCGCGCGGTCGATCCAGCCGTTGGTGTAGCTGATCTCCTCCGGGCAGGCGATCATGAGACCCTGGCGCTTCTGCAGCGTGGCGATGAAGCTCGACGCCTCGAGCAGGCTCTCGTGCGTGCCGGTGTCGAGCCAGGCATAGCCGCGGCCGAGGATCTCCACCGCGAGGTCGCCCCGCAGCAGGTAGTGGCGGTTGATGTCCGTGATCTCGAGTTCACCGCGGGCGGACGGCGTGATCCCGCGCGCGATCTCGCACACGTCGGCGTCGTAGTAGTAGAGGCCGGTCACGGCATAGTTGGAGCGCGGGCGGCTCGGCTTCTCCTCGATCCCCACGGCGCGGCCGTTGGCATCGAACTCGACGACGCCATACCGCTCCGGATCCTGCACGTGGTACGCGAAGACCGTCGCGCCACGCTCCCGGCGCGTCGCCGCGGCGAGCCGCTTCACGAGGTCGTGCCCGAAGAAGAGGTTGTCCCCCAGCACGAGCGCGTTCGGGCGTCCGGCGATGAAGTCGCGCCCGATGAGGAACGCCTGCGCGAGGCCATCGGGGCTGGGCTGCGCCGCGTAGCGGATCGACATGCCCCAGGCGGCGCCGTCGCCGAGCAGCGCGGAGAACCTCGGCAGTTCCGGCGGCGTCGCGATGACCAGCACGTCGCGGATCCCGCTGAGCATCAGTGTGCTCAGCGGGTAGTAGACCATCGGCTTGTCGTACACGGGCAGGAGCTGCTTCGACACCGCTAGCGTGGCGGGGTACAGCCGCGTCCCGGCGCCGCCAGCCAGGATGATGCCACAACGCGGGGACGGACTCACGGCGCGAGACCCGGACAGAGGAGATCGACGGTCGCCGCGACCTCGGCCGACCAGTCGGGCAACACCACCCCGAAGGTCTGACGCAGCGCGTGCGTGGACATCCGGGAGTTTAGCGGGCGGATGGCCGCGGCGGGATGGTCGGCGCTGCGGATGGCCCGTACTGCCGCCGGTCCGGCGCGGAGCACGCATCCGCGCGCCGCCGCGCGCGCGAGCACCGCCCGCGCGACACCGTGCCAACTGGTCTCGCCCGCTGAGGCCAGGTGGTAGGTGCCCCAGCGAGGGTCCTCCGGCGGCGCCGAGTCCATCGCGCGCAGGACGCTCGCGGTGACCTCCGCGATGCGTGCCGCCGTGGTGGGTGCACCGAACTGGTCGTCCACGACCTCCAGCGCCGGTCGCTCGGCGGCCCGGTGCAGGATGGTGCGCACGAAATTGCGGCCCACGGGACTCACCACCCAACTCGTGCGGAAGATGAGGTGTCGCCGCGCGGTCCGCACACCCGCCTCGCCGGCCAGCTTGCTGCGCCCATACACGGACAGCGGCCGTGGCGTGTCGGTCTCGCGCCACGGGCGCGTTCCGCTGCCATCGAACACGTAGTCGGTCGAGTAGTGGACGACGATCGCGTCGAGGCGCTCGGCCTCCTCGGCGATGACCTGCGGCGCCAGCGCGTTGACGCGCTCCGCGACCTCCGGCTCGGCCTCCGCGCGATCGACCGCGGTGTAGGCCGCCGCGATGATGATGATGTGCGGTCGAACCGCGTGGATGGCGGCGCGAAGCGCCGACGGTGACTCGAGGTCGGCCGCCTCGCGCCCGAGCACCCGCACCTCCCCGAGCGTCGCGCCGAGTGCGGCCAGAGCCTGCGCGACCTGTCCCGTCTTCCCGAAGACCAGGGTCCGCAGTGGGACCGCGCTCACGCCAGTCCCTGGCCGTAGTGCCCCGTCACCCAGCTGCGGTACGCCCCGCTCGTGACCCCCTCCACCCAGTCGGGATGCTCGAGATACCAGCGGACCGTCTTCGCCAGCCCGGACTCGAACGTCTCCTGAGGCCGCCAGCCGAGCTCGCGCTCGATCTTCCGCGCATCGATCGCATAGCGACGGTCGTGGCCGGGGCGATCGGGCACGAACGCGAGCTGGGTCTCGTACGGGGAACCGTCGAGGCGGGGCCGCGCCGCGTCGAGGAGCCGGCAGATGCGGCGCACGACATCGAGGTTGGGGCGCTCGTCCCACCCGCCGACGTTGTAGACCTCGCCCGGCCGGCCCGCCTCAAGCACGCGCATCACCGCCCGGCAGTGGTCCTCGACGTACAGCCAATCCCGCACCTGCATGCCGTCGCCGTACACGGGCAACGGCTTCCCCTCGAGGGCGTGCAGGATCACGAGGGGGATCAACTTCTCCGGGAACTGATAGGGACCGTAGTTGTTGCTGCAGTTCGTCGTGAGCACCGGCAGGCCGTACGTGTGGTGCCAGGCGCGCACGAGGTGATCGCTCGCCGCCTTGCTCGCCGAGTACGGCGACGTGGGCGCGTACGCATGCGATTCGCGGAAGGCCGGCGCCTCGGGCGTGAGCGCGCCGTAGACCTCGTCGGTGGAGACATGCAGGAAGCGGAAGGCGGCGCGCTCGGCGTCCGGGAGCTCCTGCCAATACTCTCGGACGGCCTCGAGCAAGTGGAAGGTGCCGACGATGTTCGTCGTGACGAACGCATCCGGCCCGTGGATCGATCGGTCCACGTGCGATTCGGCCGCGAAGTTGACGACCGCACGCGGGCGGTGGTGCCGCAGCAGCTCACGCACCGCCGCCCGGTCGCCGATGTCCCCGTGCACGAACCCATAGCGCGGATCGTCCTGCACCGCGGCCAGGTTCGCGGGATTCCCCGCGTACGTGAGGCGGTCGAGATTCAGCAGCGGTTCGCGCTTCGCGGCGAACCAGGCGTGCACGAAGTTGCTGCCGATGAAGCCGGCGGCACCGGTGACGAGGATCATCTGGGTCCCGAGGAGTGGTCGCGGCGGGACGCACGAGACACGCCCGCCGACGACGCAAGATACTGCCGGCCCGTGCGCTGCGCGTCACTCCGTGCGGTACTGCGCCCGGATCGCCTCGTCCGGCGGCGCGGCCGTCATCCGCCCCGCGAAGTTGGCCAGCGTCGACACGGCGGCCGAGACGATCACCTCGAGCGCCTGCGCTTGCGAGAAGCCGGCGCCACGGAATGTGTCCAGGTCCGCCGCACTCACGCGGCCGCGCTCGCGCAGTACGGCGCGCGTGAACGCGGTGAGGGCGGCGAGTCGTGCGTCCGCCGGCGTGCCGCCGGCGCGGATCGCCTGCACCGAGGCCGCGTCGAGCCCGGCCGCGAGCGCGAACGTCGCGTGGATCGCCTGGCAGTAGCCGCAGCCGTTGGTCACCGCGTTGGCGAGCGCGAGCACCTCACGCTCGAGTGGCGCGAAGCTGCCGGCCATGTTGATCTCGCGCAGCGTCACGAACGCCTCGATGAGCGTGGGTGAACCGGCCATCGCGCCGGCGAGGTTCGGCACCATGCCGACGTTCTGCTTGAGCCGCTCGAGCGCGGGACGGCCACGGTCCGGGGCGTCGGCCAGGGAGTGGATGGCGAACGTGCTGCTGCTGACGGTCATCGGTGCCTCGGGATGGAGTGGGTCACATGTCGCCGCGAGGGTCGCGGCACAGGCGCAACCTCACCGGCGTCCGTCTGCGCGCCAACTACCTGCGAGGTAAGTGCCGTGCGGCACCACGACCGTAGATTCCACGCCATGTCTCGCCCGTCGGCCGCCTCCGCGCCCCATCCGCCGCCCCTGGGACTCGCGCTCAAGCACTGGCGCGGGCGCCGAGGCCTCAGCCAGCTCGGCCTCGCACTCGAAGCCGGCGTCTCGGCGCGCCACGTCAGCTTCATCGAGAGCGGGCGCACGCGGCCCAGCCGCGAGATGATCACGCAGCTCGCCACGGCGCTGCGCCTGCCGCTGCGCGAACACGGGGACTTGCTCGAGGTGGCCGGCTACGCACGGCAGGTGCGCGAGACCGACCTCGACGCGGCGGCCCTGGCGCCGGCACGACGCGCCATCACCATGCTGCTCGAGCACCACGACCCCTTGCCGGCCGTGGTGATGGACCGTCACTGGAACCTCATCGACTCCAATCCGGGCGCGAGCCGCTTCTTCGCGTTCCTGCTCGACGGGAGGACCGTCGCGGCACCCAACATCCTCCGCTTGATGTTCGATCCCGAGGCGCTGCGTCCGTGGGTGACCAACTGGACCGACGTCGCGTCGGCGCTCATCCGGCGCGTACATGACGAGGCCGTCGGGGGCATCCTCGATGCACGCAGCGAAGCCCTGCTCCGCAGCCTCGAGCAGTTCCCTGAGGCGCGCGCCGTGATGCGACCGCCGGCACCCGACGGCGCGTGGCCGCTGTTGCCCATCCGGTTCGCCAAGCACGGTCAGCAGTTCGCGTTCTTCTCCATGGTGACGTCGCTCGGCACCCCGCGCGACGTCGCGCTGCAGGGACTGCGGATCGAGAGCTTCTTCCCAGTCGACGACGCGACGCGCCGGGCGGTGGAGCGGCTGCCGAGGGCCGACGCGGCGCCCTGAGGCGACGAGCGCCCCGTCGGCGTCAGCGCACACTCCGGGCGTTGCGCCTGACCACGTGCGAGTCCTCGCGCGAGTCCACGCGCGAGAGCACACGCGAGACCACGCGGGCGAGCTCGCGGATCCCTGCCCCGATCACCGCCTCGCCGCTGCGCGCGTAGCCAAGGATCAGCGTCGCCGGCCGCCGCGACCTCCGGGACTCGTACGCCCCGAGGTAGTTGAGTGCGATGCCCTCGCGCTGCGCAGCCTCCATGATCGCCCGCTCGTCATGACCGGCCGGCAGCCGCAACACCGCATGCAGGCCCGCCGCGACCCCGCAGACCGTCGCGTCGGGAAGGTGCCGCGCCACCGCCGCGACCAAAGCGTCGCGCCGCGCCCGGTAACGCACGCGCATCCGGCGCAGGTGCCGATCGAGTTCCCCGCGCCCCAGGAACTCCGCGAACGCGTATTGCTCGATGCGCGGAGACCCGAAGTCCGACAGCACCTGCTCCTCCTGCACCCGAGGCAGCAGGCGCGTGGGCAGCACGAGCCAGCCCAGGCGCAGTGCGGGTGCGAGCGTCTTGCTCGCCGTGCCGGCGTAGACGATGCGCGCGGGGTCCAGCGACTGCAGCGCACCCACCGGCGCCCGGTCGTAGCGGAACTCGGCGTCGTAGTCGTCCTCCACCACCGTCGCGTCGTGGCGGCGTACCCAGTCGAGCAACGCCGTGCGCCGCTCGCCCGAGAGCACCGCACCGCTCGGGTACTGATGCGCCGGCGTGACGATCACCACGTCGGGGCGGAGCCGCTCGAGCGCGTCCACGTTGAGGCCGTCGTCATCCACCGGCACGGCCACGCGCTCCAGGCCAAGGCGTTCGATCGCGCGCCACGCGTCGACGAAACAGGGGTCCTCGATGGCGATGCGCCGCGCCCCCATCGACTGCAACGCGCGCAGGAGCAGCGTGCGCCCCTGCGCCCAGCCGCTCGTGATGATCACGCGCGACGGATCCACGTCCACGCCGCGCACGCGCGCGAGATAGTCCCCGAGCGCCTGCCGCAGCACGAGCGCGCCGTGCGGATCGACGTAACCCAGCGCGGCGTCGGGCATGCGGCGCAATGCATCGCGCGTGGCGCGCAACCACGCGCCGCGCGGGAACGCGGCGAGGTCCGGGACCCCCGGCCGGAAGTCGATGCGGGGTTCCGGCGTGCTGGTCTCCAGCGCCCGTGTCGGCTTGGCGGAGGGCCACACGCAGTCACACACGTGCGGGCGCGATCCCTGCCGCACGACGATGTAGCCTTCGGACGCGAGCTGGGCGTACGCGTCGACGACCACGGGCCGCGAGATGCCGAGTTCGCCGGCCAGGTCGCGGGTGGACGGCAAGCGGGCCCCGGGACGCAACGACCCGTCGCGGATGCGCGCGCGCAGTTGGTCCTCGAGTTGCCGGCCGAGGGTGCGTCCGCTCCCGCGGCTCACGGGCAGGAGCAGGTCGAGCGGCGTACTGGTCAACTTTTCTCCTCGCTAACTGGAACTTCTTGCCTTACCAGTCTGCGCGCAGATTCCGTGGGCGTCAAGCGCGGCACCAGCGCCGTCCGCGCGCTGTCCGCGCGCCGCCCGCATCGCATTCCTATAGAAGGAGCTGTCTGTGTCGCGCGAAGTCGATCTCCCCCCCGCTCGCACATCCGCCCTCGCCGACTGGTCACTCATCGCCGTGCCCGGTGTCATCTGGGGGGCGAGCTTCCTGTTCATCGCGGAAGGCTTGCAGGCGGTAAGGCCGATGGGACTCACACTGCTGCGGATCGCGGTGGGTTTCGTCGCGCTGGGCTGCTTCCCAGCGGCGTGGAAGGGGATCGCGCGTCGCGATTGGGTCGCGGTCGCCTGGCTCGGCCTGCTCTGGATGGCGTTCCCGCTCTCGATGTTCCCGTTCGCCGAGCAGCGCATCTCGTCGGCGATCGCCGGGATGCTGAATGGTGCGGTGCCGCTCTCGACGGCGATCATCGCGTCGGTGATTGCACGGCGACTGCCCGCCCGCGGTGTGCTCGCGGGGCTCGGTGTCGGTCTGGTGGGGGTGGTGTTGATGGCCGTGCCGGACCTCGGCGACGCCAGCAGCGCGGCGGGCATCGCGATGGTGACGATCGCCTGTGTCTCGTACGGATTCGCTCCCAACATCGCACGACCGCTGCAGCAGAAGTACGGTGCGTTGCCCGTCATCTGGCGCGCACAGGCGGTCGCCTTGGTGTTGACGCTGCCGTTCGGCGCAAGCGACGTGGTGCAGGCCGAGTGGTCGTGGGTGCCGGCGCTCTCCCTGCTCGCCCTCGGCGCACTGGGCACCGGCGTCGCCCACGTGGTCATGGCCACGGCATCGGGACGCCTGGGTGCGACCAAGGCATCGGCGGCGGCGTTCCTGATCCCGCCGGTCGCGTTGCTGCTCGGGGTGCTCGTGCGCGGGGAGCGGGTGGCGCCGCTGGCGGTGCTCGGTGGCGCACTCTGCGTCACGGGGGCCTGGGTGATGCGCCGCGCGAACGCGCCGGCCGTCCCACGCGCCGCGACGGCAATGGCGCGCGCCGCGGCGATCGTGCTGCTGCTCGCGCTCGCCCCGGTGGGGGCCGGCGCTCAGGGTGTCGCCCCCGTCGCCCCCATCGCGCTCACGCGCCTGAGCGGCAGCGTCCGCGTCGACGGACGCGCGGACGATGCCGCCTGGCAGGTGGTGCCACCGTTCGAGATGGCCGTGCACCTGCCGAACTTCGGCGCAGCACCGTCCGAGCGCACCATCACGCGCGTCGCATACGATGCCGATGCGCTCTACGTCATGATCGACGCGCTCGAGGCGCATCCGGCGGGGGTCCGCGCGAGCTCCATGCTCCGCGACGACGACGCGCCGGGCGACTTCATCAATGTGCTGCTCGACACCTTCGGCGACCGGCAGAACGCCGTGAACTTCTCCACGACGCCCGGCGGCCAGCGGAACGACTGGTCCATCAGCAACGACGCACAGAACGTCGGCAGCTTCAATCCGGGCTGGAACGCGGTGTGGGACCTCGCCGTCACGCGTGACGAGGCGGGCTGGCACGCCGAGTACCGGATCCCGTTCTCGACACTGCGCTTCACGGCGGACGAGGGCCGCGTGGAGTTCGGCATGAGCGTGAACCGGCTCACGTCGCACTCCAACGAGCGCGTGACGTTCCCGCGCATCGATCCGGCGGCACCACTCGCGGTGTGGAAACCGTCGCGGTTCCAGCGGGTGTCGGTCGAGGGGATCAATCCCGTGCGCAACATCCGCTTCGTCCCCTACGCCGTGGCCGGCACGCAGGGCGCGCGCTCCCCGGACCCGGCGCTGTCGCCGTGGCTGCGGCACGACACGCGCGAGGCGGGGGCGGACCTCAAGGTGGCGGTGACGCCCAACCTCACGCTGGACCTCACGGCCAACACGGACTTCGCGGAGACCGAGGTGGATGACCAGCGCGTGAACCTCACGCGCTTCCCGCTGCTGTTTCCCGAGCGTCGGCCGTTCTTCGTGGAGCGTGCCGGGACCTTCGAGGTCCGCACCGGCGAGACGGACCTGCTGTTCAACAGCCGCCGGGTGGGACTCACGGCCGACGGGAGTCCGGTCCGGCTCTTGGGCGGTGCCCGACTCGTCGGGCAGATCCGCGGCTGGGATGTCGGGTTCTTCGATGCACAGACCGACGGGTCCGCGAGCGCAGCGCGCGAGAACCTCGGCGTACTGCGCGTCCGGCATCGCGTGTTGAATACGCGGAGCTGGGTCGGCGTGATGCTGACGTCCCGCATCGCCGACGACTCCAGCCAGCAGGCGATCGCCGCGGACGGCGACCTCTACCTCGGCGGCGATGACTACCTGAGCTTCGGGGCCTCGGTCCTGGCCGGGGATGCTGCAGACGGCAGTGCGCTCGGCGACGCGCGTGGCGTGCTGCCGCGTGGTGCGCTGCGACTCCTGGCCGAGCGGCGGCGGAATCGCGATCTCTGGTATCGTGCGGGACTCTCGACGACGGGCGCGCGCTATGCGCCTGCGCTCGGCTACGTGGAGCGTCGGGATGCACTGCGCCCCATGCTCGAGGTGGGCTACGGCCGCCAGGTCACTGCCGCGGGCCACGTGCTGCGCGCCGTCCTCAACTCCTCGGGGCAGTATCGCAACACCGCGGGCGCCTTCGAGCAGTCGCTCACTTCTGCCGTGCTGTCGATGGAGCGCCCCAACGGCGAGTCGTGGACGTTGACTGCGGCGCGGCAGGAGGACGACCTCTTGGCCGGCTTCGCGCCCACGCCGGCGACGACCGTGCCCGCCGGGCGGTACGCCGCGACGTCGCTGCAACTGGCGCTCGCACCGACCACCGGCAGCGTGTTCGCGGTGGGCGGCTCGCTGCGCAGCGGTCAGTTCTTCGACGGCACGCTGACGTCGTTGCTGGTGTCGCCCGAGTGGCGCGCCTCGCGGTACTTCCGGATGGGCGGCGACCTGCAAGTGGACCGTGTCGCGTTCGGGGCGCGGGGCGAGTCGCAGTGGTCGCAACTCGCGCGGCTTCGCGTGCTGGCGGCGGCGAGCCCACGGCTGACGCTGACTGCGGTACTGCAATCGGCATCACTCGCCCGGGTAGCGACGGCGAACCTGCGACTGCGCTACAACACGGCGGAAGGCGACGACGTGTGGATCGTGTACGGGCACGTCGAGAACCTCGACGTAGATCGGGCGGCGCCGGCGCTGCCGCGGGTGGCGCGGAGCGGGCTGGTGGTGAAGGTCACGCGCGGGTTCGGGCGGTAGGGTGGTTCGCGGTCCATCAGGCCCAGGATGCCCGCGTTACTGCGCCGTGAACACGAAGTCCTGCGTCACGAGCTGCGCCACGAATCGCCCCCCGAGCTCCGCGGGCCGGAAGCTCGCCTTGAGCAGCGCGGCTCTAGCCGAGAGCGCGAGCAGGGGGTGCGCTCTCCCGATCAACCGGATGGATTGAGGCCGCACCGTGCCGGTGGTGTCTACCACGTAGAGCAGCCGCACGGTCCCCTTGATCCCGGTGTCGTACAGTTCTTCAGGATACGTCGGTCTCGGCGATCGGTTGAGGAACTGCGCACCGCGATCCAGGCGATCGGCCTCGACATACGCACCTGACACGTCGGGCGTGTCCTCCGCCGGCGTTCGCCCGCGCTGCGGGGGATCGAATCGCGCCACTCCGGGCATCTGCACACCTTCCAGTGCGGCGAACAGGTCGTCGGCCCGCGCTCGGCTGAGCGGAAACGCAAACGTCCATGCGCCGTTGGTCCCGCTCAACATGTACGCGTCGGCAGTGTCCGCGCTCACGCGGGTGAGGCTGAACTCGGTGTCGGTACTGCGCGTCGCGGTGTCCCCTGGCTGCACCAACCTCGCCGATTGGAAGCGGAACTGGCGGGGCGTGCCGCCCCCGGGTCTTGGCTCGAGTGCCGGCACGGGGAGAATCGCCGCCGCCAGCGCCCACTGTGCGAGCGGATCGCTGTCGTCGAATGCGAGCTGGAAGGAACCAGATGGTGCAGTGACCGCCAGGGTCGCGAGCTCGTCGCTGACCGCGATTCTCACCTCGCCTGAGTCGAGCTGCAGACGCAGCCTCCACGAGCGGACCGCGGCCTTGGTCCCTCCGGTCTGGCCGACGGCCTGCGCGGTCAGCGTGCCCCGGATCGCCGAACCGGCAACCAGGATTCCCAGCACGAGGCACAGCAAACAGCGGGATCCCCACTTCGTCACTTCACTGGTGTGTCGCATCCACGGACTTCGGTTCGGGAATCAGCGGCCGCGCTCCGGCACGACACGCCGAGGGTCGAAGTTGACGGCTGCCAGTATGCCTCCTCGCGCGGCGACCGCGCAACGCCTTCCCATCCGCACCCGTCCCCGCGACTCGGCTGCCGGTTCCGAGCTGCCAGCGGTCAGGGCACTTCGCGTGCAGGCGCGACACCCTGCGCCCTTCGTGGGACGTCACAGTGAAGTACGAGTCACTGTTCTCGTCATCGTGGTCGGAGTCGATGCGGATTTCTGCGTGCATGGGACTCTCCACGACCGCCTCCCGGGTGACCGCAACTCGCCCGCGTTGTCCGTGCTTCAATAGCGGCCGACGACGAGGGTGAGTCGCACATTAGCAGACGGAGCGAATGGGCGCCGAATCCGGCGGGCAACAGTAGGAGGTCCGCCGCCGCGACACGGCCCGCTGCCGGTAGCATGAGCGTATCGGGCCCACGCACCTCTGTACCGGTAGTGCGAGTGCGTCCAAGCTGCCTCGGCACCCGTCGATCAGTCGCACTCAGGGTGAGACATCGACAGGGGTGAGCGGCTGAGCCGCAAAGCCTCTCAGAGACAGGATGATGACAGCAACCCCTCGCCGGGTGCGATGGAGCCTGGGCGGAGCGTCGCGCATGACTGGAGGCATGGACCTCATACTTCGCCGAGACTCCTCCCTAGCTCCCTTTCCCCTCCGCCTCGTCGCTCCGACGCCAACGACTGAACACCCGTCCACTCCCCACCTCGCAGTCCCATCCCGTGGGTCGCGCCGCGCCCGGCGCCGACATGTTCACCCAGAGCTCCTCCCCGCGCAACTCGCAGATGCCGTGGGTCACGAGCCCGCGCGCCGCTCCCGAGAGATGCAGGTAGTCCACATGCGCTGGACTCTGACGGCCGTCGTGACGCACGCGTGCGTGCACCATCACCTGGCCGCCGAAGGTCACTTGGACCACGACCCCGCGCAGCACCCGGCGGCCGGAGGGGAGCCAAGTCTCCGGTAGCGCTGTTCCGTCGCGCACCAGTTCGAGCGGCGACCAGCTCCCGGCCAGCGAAACGTCGAGTGCGCTCGGCTCGATCGTGAATGACGCGGTCGACGTGTCGAGGGCAGCGTCGCGTTCCGTCGACGCAAGGGGCGCCGGCTGTGCAGCGGTCGGCGCGTGGCCGCCGGTCACACCCGCTGGGCGCGCAGGACTCACGCGACGCAACGTCTCCAGCGCGTGACCACTTCCCGCCGTGGTGCGAAACCCGCGCGGTCGCGGCGCGCCGGTGAGTCCGAGGCAGATCGTCAGGTGATCGTCGGCAATCGTGAAGATCCCCAGCGACCGGTTCCCTGCTTCCGGGCCCTCGACGAACTGGATGTCGATCGTGCAGGGTTCCGCCTCGACGTCGATGATGAACTCCCCGTCATAGTCCGCCTCGGCCGACTCGGTGCGAAAGCGGTCGCCATCGATGAGGATCCGGGCGGCGTCAAGCATCGCCTGCGGCACTGCACTGCCCTCGACCTCGAGTGAACGAAATGCCCATTCGCCTTCCAGCGCGTGCAGCGTGGAGACGTGGCGCGCGAGGGCCGGCCAACTCGCGAAGCCCGAGCGACGTGCGACGACGCTCTGCGCGTCGGCGAGGCGGAAGCCTGCCGTGGCCACTCGCGCGGGGGAGAGGGCCTGAGCCTCGGGCAGGTGTGCGATGAATTCGCGCACCGCCTCCGAATCCTTGGCGCGCAATCGCGCGAGCAGTTGCTTTGACTGGACCCGGAGTTGATCGAGGTCGGGCCGCGCGGGGAGCGCGGTGCGCTTGCTGTCGCGGCGCTTGGCTGGCGAGGGGCGCTTGCTGGACATGATGTCTCCGTACGCACCCAGGTCCGCAACAGGTCGCACGAGAGAGGACATCGTGTCGGAAACCTGCGCTGCTCGCTGAGGGTGAGCTCGGCTCTTCCCGCGGACCCGGTGGCTCCCCTCGGAGCCGTGTCTGAGTCTACCGCGGAACGGACCTGGGAGTCAAGCGCGGTGCAGGCGCCGGAGGGACGCTAGTGTCGCCCAACGATCCGCGCGCGCACCAGCGACGGAACATCGACCTCGTTCCGGAGCGCCAGGTACAGGTCGCGTCCGTGGACGACGATGCTCGCGGGCGCGCCGGCGAAATCGGCAGTGGCGGCACCGAGATATCGCCCCATGGGATCGAAGACGTCGAACGCGACGTTCGCCCGCTCGGAAGGAGCCCACGGCGTGACCCAGAGATAGTGCTCGGGGTCCGCGTACAGCGCCCTGAAGGCGGGCTTGGTGTCCGGGATCCGGGATGCATCGAACCGCCCACCCTCCTGCACGAACCAGTCGAGCCCCTTGATGGCCTCGGCGCGCTCCGCCGCCGACACCTGCACTGCGCGATCGGGGAGGTCGATGATCAGGGTCGTGTCGCCGGAGGGTCGCTGCCGCACGATCCGGTAGCGATCGGTGAATCCCGAGAGCAGGAAGCCCCGTGCATCGTGCCTCCAGACGGTCTCGGGCGTGTACGGGATCCGTGCGCGCACCAGCCCCGAGACGGCGTTCGCGTGTTCGAAGTACGACGCGCTGTCCCGCGGGATGCGGGTGGTATCGACGGGAACCGGCAGCTCCGCGTCGAACCGGTGCGTGACGAGGAGCAGTGCCGGCGTCAGGTCGGCGGCCGTGCGCGGGTCCACACTGAGCTCGGTCACGTTGCCCTGCGCATCGATCGATCCGGGCCACGGCCTGACGCGGACCACGGTCGCGCGGCGCCGCATGCCGAGATAGGTGCCAGCGGTGTCGAAGATCGCGTAGCGATGAGCGTTGAAATCGACGACCCAGAGTCCGCCATCCGGGCCCCATCGCAGCGCGACCGCGCGCTGGAACTCGCCCGGACCACCGCCGCGTCGGCCGATGGTGCGCACGAAGGAGCCGGTAGAATCGAACACGCGGATCTCCTGGGCCTGACCGTCGAGAACGTAGATCCGACCGGATCCGTCGACGACGAAGTCGGTGATCTCACTGAACCCCGCGGGGCCGTCACCGTCCGCGTCGCCGATCTCAAGGGTCCGTTGGAGCCGCCAGGCACTCTGCGCGTCCCAGATGCCCGCCGCCGGATTCGTCACGTGCACGGCACCGTTCGCGAGCGTGTCGACCGCGCCGCCCCACGGCCGTTCGCGACCGGCATCGGGCGTGCAGCCGAGCAGGTTGAAGGCAGCGATCGCAGCGAGGCGGGACACGCGGGTGATCGCCATGGATCGAGCGGGTCGGGAGCAGTCAGGCATTCATCGCATCAGTGGCTGGCCACGCCACAAGCTACGACGGATCGCGGACCAACGAAGGTGCCATCAAACTCACGCTGCGAAGTGCCACCGACGTCACCGGGTTGGGGTTACGTCGTACGCCCGTAGGCAAGGAGATCGCGCGGCGTCGCAGCGCCGCGTGTGTGGCGGCGCCCCGCCCCCCACCCCTAACACTGGCCAGGCAGCGCCAGCATCTCCGAGCGGAAGCGCGCCTGCAGCGCCTCGAGCGCCGGCGCACCACCGGGTGCCGCGGACTGCAAGTTGACGAGCGTCGTCCCGTCGAAGACGAGCGCCGGGATGAGCCCGAAGCCGCGAGCGCGAACCCCGGGCCATCCGCTCGTGACGCCCGACTGCATGCTGGGCGCATACCGCGACAGGAAATCGTCGGGCAGTCGCACAGCGACGCACTTGCCCACGAGGTGCTGGAGGGCGTCCGCGTCGGCCACCGACGCGGCGTGGAGGTGTACGGCGAAGCCACCCTCGAGCAGCAGGTAGCCATGACTTGCACGCAGTACACGCTGCCGCGCGGCCAGCACCTGCGTGAGGCGCTGCAGGTGTTCACGACGCAGGTCCTCGGACGCCTCGCGCTGGCGCGCGCCGGCGGCGGCCGCGCGGGCGGACGCGAGCGGGCGCAGCAACGGACTCAGTTGCCGCGCGGCCAGGGGCGCGATCACCGCGAGCCCCAGCAGGGTGAGTCCGAACACCGGTGCGAGCGTCCGGGTGTAGAGCATCGCAATCGAGACGCCGAGCAGCAGTGCCCACAGCGGGAGGGCCAGGAAGGTCTGCCAGCGGCCCGTCTCGTCGTCCAGTGCGAACGCGTACGCCATTGCAGCATACAGGAAGACGTAGGCCGCGAGCAGCATCGTCAGCGCAGCGGCAGGCGTGCGATCAGCACGTCGCTGAGTGCCCGCGTATCGATCGGCGTGCCATCGGGGCGGAACGCCCGCGATTGGGTGTTGACGATGTAGAAGAGCGCGTCGCCGTCGAGCGCAGCCGTCGTGATGCCGTTGGCCTGCGGATGGTAGCGCTCGAGGATGTCGGCGCGCAGGACCGTGGTCGCGGACGCGTCGAGATCGAGCCGGACGATCCGTCCGGGATGCACGCCATTCTGCACGCCCACGAGGCCGCCCTCCCACCAGTAGAGGCCGTCGAAGCTGCCCAGCGGATGCGAGCTGCGGTTGCCGAGCCGAGCGCTGCGTCCCGTCGCCAGGTCCACCCGCACGATGGCCTGTGACGCCGCCACGAACAAGGTGCTGCCGGCGGCGTCGAGGGCGATGCCGTTAGCCCCTGGTGCGCTGCCCGCCGGCAGGAACGGCCGCATCTGCTCGCTGCCGGTCACCGTGCGCCACACCGACCCATCCACGGTGTTGGTCGCGTAGGCGTCGCCCGCGGTGGTGACCACCAGGTCGTTGAACGCTCCCGGCGCGGACATGGTGAACCGCCCGCTGAGCCGCCCCGTGGCCACATCGTAGCGATGCAGTGCTCCGCCCGCGACCGTGGGGTCGCTGAACGCGCGCGGATCGTCCACCGCGGCCCACAGGGTGTGGTGCACCGTGTCCACCCGGATCCCCACCACGACGCGTGCCGCACCAGGGCTGGCGACCTGCGCGAAATCCCGCACGGACCCGTCGCGATCGACGCGCACGATCTTCCCCTTGAAGCTGCCGAGGAACAGCGCGCGTGACGTTGGGTCGTACGCGATCCCCTCCGGATGCAGGTCGCGCTCGGCGACGCGATGTGCGATGCTGCTACGCACGATCGGCGGGTTGTCGGCGCGGATGCGCGCGACGATGCGCTGGTAGCTGCTGTCGTCGCGCCACTCGAGGAACAGGCGATGGAAGGACGGATCGAGTCCGCCCGGCAACCGCGTGAGCGAATCGAGCCGCAACAGCGCCCCCGTGCGGTCTCCCGCGCGTCCGCGCTCGACGGCCCGCTCGAACACGGCGATGGGGTCGGGTGCGCTGCCCGCCTGGGCCAGCGACGCCAACACGTGCGCCACCACCGTGTCGGCGGCGATGGGCAGCGTCGCGTCCACCTCGATGCCGCTCACCTCGTTGCGCCCGTTGCGGCGGATGCGCGCGCAGTCGGGCATGGTGACCCGCATGCCGCTCTTGGCGAGCGTGAAGCCGATGCCACCGTTGGTGAATCCGCAGCCGGCGCCGTAGGTCCGCTGGCCCAGCACGGTGGCGCCGCCTTCGTCCTTGAGCAGTGCCACGAACTCCTCACTGGCGGAGGCCGTGTTGCGATCGACCAGCAGGAACAACGGCCCGCTCCACACGCCTTCCGTGTAGGCGAAGGATGCCGGACCGAAGAGCAGCGACGCCCCGGGCCGCGTGTGCATCGCGGTGGGAAGGTACTCGAGCACACCTGAGGTGAATCCACCGCTGGTGAGCTGCGTGCAGTGCACCGCCGCGGCGCCCGCCGTGAAGTATGCGCGCCGGTCGCAGGGCTCGCGCGTCATCGCGAGCTGCACGTCGGTGCGGAGGATCGCCGAGTCCAGCAGGGCGCGCCACGCCGCGGCGTCCGCGTCGAGCGCGGTGCCCGGTGCATCGCCCTGCCGAAGGCTGTCCCGCAGGCGCAGCAGCGCATCGCGTCGATCGATGAACTGCCGCTCGTGATGCGGGTGGCGCACCATCGCCGCCGTGTACGCGCGCAGCGGACGTGCGCTGAACTGCCGTGCCACGGCGGCCGTCCAGTTGGTGCCGCCGCCGTTCCCGGTGAGGTCCACCACCAGGGCCGTCGCACCGGCCTCGCGCACCCGGCCGATCGCCGCGCGCACGTCGGCGAGCAACGCATTGGACACCGCGCGGCTCAGCGCGCGCGCGCAGCGTGTCGCGCAGTACCCCGCCGAATCGAGTGCGGCGACGGCGGGCCACGCCGCCTCGCATTGTGCGACGAACCGATCGTAGCCGAGGGCGCCGATGCGGATCACACCGAGCGGACCGCCCGGGACGTCGATCCGCCCCGTGCGGAACGGCCCGTCGGCGGGCCCGAGCGCCCGGTAGCGCGGGTGCCGCGCGAGTGGCGACGACGACCGCTCGCTGCGGTAGCCGAGCGCGCCGCAGCCCTTCGATGCGCTGACCGTGACGGCCGGCGGCGTGTCGTCGGATGAGGCGCGCATGGCGCGCAGCCCGGCAAGGAGGGGCGATGGAGGGGCGGTGATGCGCAGGTGCCCATCACGGAACGCCGCGCCGAACGCCGTCAGCGCCGCGCGAGCCTCACGTTCGTTGCTCGCCTGTCGCAGCAGCGAGTCGGTTCGCGCGCGCAGGGCCACGGGATCGACCACTCCCTGCGCGACCTGCCACTCGAGATTGGCGTACCCGCGCGCGAGCGAGTCCTCGAGGGCGCGGAGGTCGTCGAGGAATGGGGCAGGCTCGAAGGGCTGGGGGCGGGTGCGCCAGGCGGCGATCGCCAGGAGTGTCGCAACGAGGACGGCACTGCGCACGATCCGAGCGGGCACGACGGAGCTCCGGGCGATGGACGGACGAACGTGGTTGCGGACGCCGAGGGAGCCTACGGTGGAGGGCTTGGCGGGTTTCCCGGCGTGGCCGTCGGCGCGCAACCCGGGATGAATACCGCGCCGTCCGGTCTCGGCGACTGTTGCCGGCCGGACGGACGTCAGCAGATCGCCGCGTCGAATCGAGAGAGAAGCAGGCGTCGCAGCCCGGCGGAATCGAACCCGGCGCGTCTACTCTTCGTCCACGCGGTCGCCGGCCGACCGATACGCGGCCAGCTCAACCGGTGTCAGCAACCGCGACGCGAGCCATTCGCCCAGGGGCGGCGCATCCGACACGTGCGCGGCGAGGTCGCTGTTCAGCAACAGCGTCGCGGTGTCACGCACGAGCGCGGCCTTGGCGATGTGCCAGAGCAGGATGCTGTGCAGCCGCGCCTGTGGCGGGAACTCGAGTCCTTGCGTCCGCGCCACGCTCTTCAGGTAGCCGGCGATCTGAACGTCCGTCGCGTCCGCGGCGACCATGCCGAACACGTCCTCGGCGGCGCGCGCCAGCCAGACCTGATCCTCCGCAGCATGGCGCGCGAAGTAGAACTCGAGCGTGCGCTGCATGAGCGGCAGCGGCGAGGCGCCGCGGTCCACCCAGTTGCCCGCCTTCTTCGAGGTCAGCGAGTGTCGCATGCGAATGGAGTGTGAGAGGTGCGCGAGCCCGTCCGCGTCGCACCGGCGCTGGCCACATCGGCCAGAGGCAAGATGGACGGGGGACCGCCCCTGCGCCACCGCGGGCGCGGAGCCGTTGAATCCCGCCTCGCGGCGCCGCGTAGTACCAGCGCATGACACCCATCGGCACCATCCACTTCGCGGCGTCGCTGGTCTCCATCGCTCTCGGCGCAGCGGTCCTCGCGCAGGGCCCGAAGGGCGGGCCTCGGCACCGCCAGCTCGGCTGGGCCTACGTGATCGCCATGCTGACCGTCAACACCACCGCGTTCATGCTCTACGGGCTGTTCGGCGGATTCGGGCCGTTCCACGTCGCAGCGATCATCAGCGTGGCGGGAATCGTCGCCGGCACGCGCGCCGCCCGGAGCGCGCGACACGCACGCCGCGCGCACCAGACGTTCCGACGGGCGAACCGCGTCGAGGTGCACTTCTGGTGGATGACCTTCTCGTACGTGGGTCTCGTCGCGGCGCTCGCCTCCGAGGCGATCACCCGACTGCCGGCCACCCGGGCGACGGGAGGCGGCGCGGGCGCGATGTTCGGAGCGGCGGTGGGTGGAGCCACCGCGCTGATCTTCGCCGTCGGGAGCTACCTGATCGTCACCCGTCGCGCGCGGGCGCTGGAGCCGTTCCGCGCGGACCGGACACCCTGAGCCTCTCCCGGCCGACGATCCGCCGCACTACTCCGCACGGAGCGTCTTCCCCGGGTCCACCAGCGCTGCCCGCCGCGACGGGATCCACGTCGCGATCGCCGCAACCACCAGCAACAGTGCCGCGACCACCGCACCGATCCGCAGCGGCAGCGTCGCGGGCATCCGCATCTCGCCCTGCGCGATCAACAGCTGCAACGCCGCGATCGTGACCGGCAAGCCGATCACCAAGCCGATCGTGGCCGACCTCATCCCCGAGGCGAGGAACATCCGGGCCACCCGCATCGGCTCGGCGCCCAGCGCGATCCGGATCCCGATCTCGCGTGTGCGCTGCCGCACCGCGAGCGCCACCACACCGTAGAGCCCGAGCGAGGCGAGGGCGAGCGCGATCGCCGCGCCAAGTGCCGCGAGCAGCGAGATGCGCAGCGTCACGCGACGCTCCTGCTCGTCCACTTGCTGCAGGGTTTGGATGGAACTCAGCGGCAGCTGCGGTGCCTCCGCGATCGCAAAGCGCTGCAGGCCGGGGAGATGGCCGGCGGCCGGGCCGCGCGTGCGGATCAACAGGCGGTTCTTCTGCCAGGCCTTTCCGTAGGCCGTGTAGACCCGGTACGGGATGCCCGAGCGCGAGGCGGCGCCTGCCCATTGCATCCCCGGCACCGTCACACGCGAGTCGTACACCCCGACCACGCGCATGGCGATGGAATCCTGCGTGCTGCCGCGCAGCGACGGCGACGAGAGCAGTTGCCCCACCGGGTTCCGCTCACCGAACAGCGCCTGCGCGAGGTCCACGCCGATGACGACGGGACGCTCGCTCGAGACGGTGTCGGCGAGCATGACGTCGCGGCCGAGCACGATGGGCACGTCGAGCAACGCGAACCAGCCCGGCGCGGCGCCTTCGAGGTGCAACTCCGTCGGCACCGTGTCCCCGTCGGCGATGCGCCGCTCGCGATCCTGCACGTGGACACCGCGCACCTCGATCGCAGCGGGTGCCGGCACGACGCTGAGGACCTCCGGTCGCGCCGCGATGCGCGGAACCAGGCTCTCCACGAGTTGGGGCCCGAGTGCGGCCTGCCGAGGGTCGAGGTTGGGGCGGAACACCGCGCCGATCACCTCGCGACTCGTCGTGGTCGCCATCGGCCGGTACTCAGCCGTCACCATCTGCAGCAACACCAGCAGCATCACGAGCAGGGGCTGCGAGAGCGCGATCTGCGCGACCACCAGCGCACGCTGCAGCCGCGACCTGCGCGTGGCCCCCTGCCCCGAGTCGCGGATCGCACCGGCCACACCATGCGCGTGGCCGGTCGCGTGGAGCGCGGGCGAGAGACCGAAGAGGATCCCCGTCGCCACCGCCAGCGCGAAGACGAACCCGAAGGTCCCCAGATCCGGCGTGAGGTTCATCCCGTTCACGTCCGAGGCCGTGATCATCGACAGCAGCCAGAAGGCGACGATCGCCCCGCCCGTCGCCCCCGCCACCGAGATGATCGTGGACTCGGTGACGAGCTGCCGCACGATCCGGAATCGTGACGCGCCGAGCGCGAGCCGCACCGCGATCTCCTGCCGCCGAGCCACCGCCGCGGCGACCATCAGCGAGCTGACGTTCATCCACCCGACCAACAGGATGAGCAGGCCGAGTGCACCGATGAGCGTGAAGGTCATGATGACCTCGACGCCGGCGTCCCAGGGTGGCACGGCCCCCAAGTGCCGCACCTCGGCCATCCGCGTCATCCCCACGCGTTGGGCCGAGTCGGGCAGTGTGGCGATCGCGACCTGCTGGGCGACCGCGCTGGCCTGCGCGAAGCCTGCGCCCGGTGCGAGCCGTGCGAAGACGCTGAGGACGGGTTCGTCGTCCATCCAGCGCGCCGGCGACCCGATGAGATCACTGCGCGCGCTCATCGGCATGAAGAGCAGCGGTTCGACGTCATCGCGGGTCGCTCCGCGGAAGCGCCGAGGCGCGATGCCGACGATCTCGACCGGGACCTTGTTCACCAGCAGCCGTTTGCCCAGTGCCAGCTCCGCCGAGCCGAACATCTGCTCGGCGTGGAACTCCGCCATCACGGCGGTGAGGTCGGGCGTGTAGTCTGCGACGCCTTCGGTGGCCGGCCGCAGGTCGCGGCCACGGTTGATCGGGACACCGAGCGTCGTGAAGAAGTTCGGGGTGACGAAGGTGACGGGCGCGTTCTGTGCTCCTGCGCTGTCCCCACCGGCGATGATCGCGTACTCCTCGAGCCACGCGGCGACCGAAGCGAAGGTCTCGCGGCGTTCGGCCAGCCGCTTGAGCTGGGTTCCGGTGAGATCGACCAGGTCCCAGCGTGCGGTTGGCGTGGGCCGTTCCTGCATCCACACGAGGGCATGGGCCGGATCGTCGGGGACACGCGCGGCCGGCCGCAGGAAGCGGCCCTGGAAGACCGAGAAGATGAGGATGTTCGCGCCGGTCGCGAGCGTGAGCACGGCGACGATGATCGCGGTGGTCGCCTTGTGGCGCGCGAAGTAGCGGAGGGCGAATCGGGCATCGCCCGCGAGCGAGGTGAGGAGCGCGGCGAGGTGCGGCGGCATACGGGGGAGACGGGAATGCGGACTGGGGGGTTTCAGCGCAGCGCCCGCAGCAGACCCCTACCGGACCTCGGCCATCATCATCCCGCAGCGTCCCGCGACCGCCCAACTCACTGGCGCCATCCCTCGCCGCACCCCCACAACCGTGGCCCCGTCCCGCCCCGGCCACACCTCAACCGCCGCACGATGGTCCCACGGTCCCCAGAACCGCACCGTGGTGCTCGGGTGCCCGAGCTGGAGCACTTCCCCCGTCGCATCCACGGCCCGCACCGTCACCGCAACGCTGTCGCCGACCTGCAGCAGGAGCGACGACGGCGTGAGCGTCACCTCCGTTCGCGGCGCGAGCACGTCCACCGTCGCGCTGTCGAGGAATCCCTCGGCCAGCACCCAGACCGTCGTCTGGCCCGGTGACCGTGCAACCAGGACCCCGCGGCGCGAGACGGTCGCGACCTGCGGCGCGCTGCTATGCCAATCGAACTCGGTGGCTCGCTCCGACGACGTGTACGCGACCGCCGGCCACCCGTCGCGCAGCGTCTGGGCGATCACCTGCACCGAGTCGCCCACGGCGATCGGCGCGCACGCGATGTCGTTCACGAGGTCCACTGCGATGATGTCGCCACAGGCGTTCAGCGCCGCCATGGCGCAGCATGCGAGCAGAGCGCGCTGGGTCCTCATGCGGAGGAAGATAGGCAGCCGGCCGCGGGACTGCATCAGCGCGCGGCGCGACACCCCTCCCTGCATCGCCCTCCCCTCCGCCCTGAAGTAGCTTCTCCCGCATGGCCTCCCCCCGCCGCGCCCTCTTCCTCGCCGTCCCCATCCTCCTCCTCGTCGGCGCACTGGTCGTCCTTCCCAAGGTCGTCGCCGACCGCATGAATCGGCTCGACGACTCCCAGGCGATCCCCGTCAGCACCCGTGCGGCCGCGCTCCACGCCACCCTTCGCGTCGCCGACCTGCACGACGACCTCCTGCTCTGGGACCGCGCCATCCTCCCTCGCGGGAGCTCCGGCCATACCGACGTCGCGCGGCTCGCGGCGGGACGCGTGGCGGTGCAGGTCTTCAGTACCGTCACCAAGACGCCGAAGAACCAGAACTACGACAGCAACTCCGACGCGACCGACAACATCACACTCATGGCGCTGGCGTCGCGCTGGCCGCCGCGCACGTACGGGTCACTGCTCGCACGGGCACTGCACCAGGCTGCCAAGCTCGAGCGCGCGGCAGCCCGCAGCGAGGGCGCGCTCGTCGTCGTCCGCTCGCGCGCGGAGCTCGCCGCCACCCTCGATCGGACCTGGGCGCTTCCCGCCACCGGCGACGGTGCATCGCACGAGGGACCACGTCCGGTCATCGGTCTGCTCAGCACCGAAGGACTGCATGCCATCGAAGGCCGCCTTGAGTACCTCGACACATTGCACGCCCACGGCTTCCGAATGGCCGGACTCGCCCACTTCTTCGACAACGAGGTCGCGGGCTCGGCGCATGGCGTCGCCAAGGGTGGACTCAGCGAACTCGGGCGTCAGGTCGTCCGGCGCATGGAGGCGCTGGGCATGATCGTCGACCTCGCCCACAGCTCGCGCGCGGCATTTGACGACGCGCTCGCGCTCGCCTCCCGGCCGGTGGTGGTGTCGCACACGGGAGTGCAGGCGGTCTGCGGTGGCCCGCGGAACCTCAGCGATGCACAGTTGCGGGCCCTGGCGCGCAACGGCGCCCTCGTCGGCATCGGCTTCTGGGATGGCGCGATCTGCTCCCGGGCACCACGGGCCGTCGCCGCATCCATCGCACACGCGGTGCGCATCGTCGGCATCGACCACGTCGCACTCGGCTCCGACTGGGACGGCGCGACCACGGTCGCGATCGCCGGCGACGGCGTCGCGCAGGTCACCCAGGCGCTGCTCGACATCGGGTTCACCGACGCGCAGGTGCGTGCGGTGATGGGCGAGAACCTGATCCGCTTCCTGCTCGCCAACCTCACCGACCGCGAGACGCCTACCGCAGCGCGACCGTTGCCGATGGTCGCGCCGCTGTGAGGATCACCGTGCGGCGGCGGCCGGCGGCCTCGAGCCGCAGGATGTTGACCTGGTCGGCATGGCGGTCCATGAGCAGCGTGAAGCGCACCTGTAGCGCGGTCGCCAGCGAGACACCCACCGCCCGGTAGCACAGGCGGTACGCTTCGCCCAACCGCGCGACGCCGCAGCGCGTGAAGCGCCACGCCGACCCCGGTCCACTCTGCACGCGCGTGCGGCTGCGCACGTAGGCGTCCAGTGCATCGAGCCCCACCGAGGAGTCCTCCGGCGTCGGGGCACGCACGTGCGCCGCCACCGACGCCGCCAGGTCATCGGCGAACACCCTGATGTACAACTCGGCCGTGTCACGGCGGACGCGCAGTTCGGAGGCCGAGCTGTGGATCTCGTGCCGACGCGCCGCGCTCAGGCCGAGCACGGCAGCCAGCACGAGCAGCAGCCGCGCACGCGTCACGGCCATCGTTGCACGGCCCACGCCGTCGACACCAGCAGCACGGCGGCCGAGACGGTGCGGATGCGCCAGGTGAGCACGGTCACCGGTGACCCGCGACGCCGTGTTGCCATGGCGTCGATCCCCGCGAACACGAACGCCGCGACGGCGAGGATCGCGAGCTGCCCCAGCTCGACACCGAGGTTGAAGCCGAGCAGCGGCACGAGGATGGCGTCACCGAGGAGTTCGCGCAGGTAGCCGGCGAACCCCGCCCCGTGCACGAGGCCGAACAGCAACGTCAACAGCGGACGCAGCGCGGGCGCCGCGTCCGCGCGGGCGCCGCGCCACAGGTTCTCGGCTGCCGTGATGACGATGGTGACGGGGATGAGGAACTCGATCCACGCCGCTGGCGGCGTGACCCAGCCGAGCACGGCGGCCGCCAGCGTGAGCGAGTGCCCGAGCGTGAAGGCGGAGACCACGACCAGCGCGGCGCGCCAGTCACGCGGCCGGTAGATCACGCCGAGGACGAGGAGGAACAGCAGGTGGTCGGCAGCGGCGAAGTCGGCGATGTGCCGGAAGCCGAGCGTGAGGTATGCGGCGAGGTCACTCATCGCCGGCCGCCTCGATGGCCGCACGGTGCCGCGCGATCAACGGGTCCCGCGTCCCCAATCGCGAGGCCTGCGCGATCGCCGCACGTGCCTCGGCGAGATGGCCGGCACGGAACGCAGCCCAGGCGAGCCAGTCGTACGCGTAGACGTCGCGGCGCGCGGTGACCTCGCGGCGGGCGCGCGCGAGCTGCTCCTCCACGCGCTCGCCGCGATCGAGCAGCAGCAGGCTCCACGAGCGGTGGAACGGCTCATCGCCAAGCAAGGCGGTGGCGGCGTCGAACCCGGCGCGGGCGCCGGCCGCCATGACGGCGTCGCCTGCACGCTCGTAGGCGCCGGCGAGCAGCAGCAGCGTCTCGGGATCGACCTCACCGGCGACGGCTTGCTCACCCCAGTCGATGACCGCGGCATCGTCACCGCGATCGGCAGCGAGCCGCGCCATCGCCGCCAGCAGCCGCGGATCACCGGGGCGCAGGCGCAGGCCGTCGCGGAACGCCGCCTCGGCGCGACGCGGGCGGTCGGCCCGGCGCTCGAACTCGCCGAGCCGGAGCGCGTACCAGGCCTGCACTTCCGGAGCGAGGCCGAAGCGCCGAGCGGCACTGTCGCGGGCCTGGGTGAGCAAACGCCGGGCGGTGCGGTGGTCGCCATGCAGTTCATGCCAGCGAGCCACGCGCGGTGCGATGCTGAGGTTCGCGCGCATCCGTGCCACCCGCGCGAACGCGGACCGCGCGACCGCATCGTCACCGCGCTCCATCGCCACCTCGGCGAGCATCGCGTGGTACTCGGGCACGTCAGGCGCCAAGTCCACGAGCGCGCGGGCGACGCTGTCGGCGGCGGCGAAGCGATGCTGCGCAACCAGGGCGGCGACCAGCGTCGCGCCGGCCGCGCCGTTGTGCGCCCGCCGTCGTGCCCAGGACGCTCGCGCGAGTCGCTCGGCCTCGAGTACGTCGCGCCAACCGCCGCCTTCACGCGAGCGCTGCAGGTGCAGACCAGCGAGCTGCGAGGTGACGAGCACGGATCCGGGGTCCTGCGCCAGTGCCTGGCGCCAGACGGCGATCTGTGTGTCGCGCTGGGCGAGGTCCGCCGCGACCGCGTCGCGCGGTGTCGCGGCGAGCGGGGCGAGGCCAGCATCCCGTGACCCGCCCCAGACGAGCGCAGCCCCCACGACCGCGACGCCCAGGACGGGCCACAGGTGCTTGTTCATCGCGGCACTTCGAGGTACGGGAACGTCGCGGTGAACGTGCGCGTCGTCATCGGCACGTTGTCACTGGTCAGTCCGGTGAGCACGGCCGCGTTGGCGTCGAGCAGGTTGCCGAAGGTGGCCGTGAGGCCGGCGTCCACGACGTCGTCCTGCAGGCGACGACCGCCGTAGCCGTTGGCGAGGGCCCAGCTGAGCCAGCCCGCCGTATTGCCGGCGCGGTTGGGGAACACGAGCAGCATGTCGGGCACGAGCACGGCGCCGAGCGTGTTGCCGATCGCGTCGCCACGATTGAAGGCGTCCGTGAAGGCCTTGATCTTGGTGCGGAAGCCATTGGCCACGTCGGTGGACGGCGCGGTGTTGTTGTGCAGGCCGTGGTCGCGCTTCATGAAGAAGACCTCGCTCACGAGCGGGTTGCCGAGGCGCTCGATCTGCTGGTAGACGCGCGTGGTGGACGGGCCGGTGGGCGAGTCATCGTCGCTGCAGGCTGCGAGCGAGAGCACGAGGGCGAGGCCGGCGGCCAGCGGTCGTGCGGACGGGAGGAGACGCATGGAAGGAGTTCTCGGAGAGGAGGAATGGTGGGTGGCGTGGGTGCGGCGCATCAGCGGCTGATGGTGCTCCACACGCCGAACGACGCGTCGGCGGCGGTGCTGGACTGCAGGAGCGCCTTGGGCAGCTCGACGACGATCGCGAGCGTGTTGAACGGCCGCAGGAAGTCCACACCCGGCGTGCGGAACGCCGTGGCCGTGGGCGTGGCCGGGCCGGCGAGCGGACCGGTCGACGGACGGCGGTCCGGCACGATGTTGAAGAACTGCTCAAGGTCGATCACGAACGGATCGGCGCGCAGGCCGGTGAACACCTGGATGCCGTTGTCGCCGCTCACCGGTGCCCCGACGGTGCCGCGCACCACCGGTCCGCCGCTCGCCAGCATGGACGCCGTGCCGGTCATCGCCGGCGCCACGGGCCCGCGCAGCGTGAAGCGCTGCGCGCCGGGCGTCGTGCCCTCGAACGTCACCTGGATCACGCGATCCTCGACCGCGTCACCGCTGTTGTCGATCTTGAACTGATAGAGCAGGTTGGGGTCGAACGCGGCATTGCTGCCGGCGATCGGCGACGAGGTCGTCATGACGAGCACGATGCGGTCGGCGCTGCTGCCGGGGAACGCGTAGACATCGTTGATGTCCATGCGTGCATTGAGCTCGACTTCGGGCGTGTCCTGGTGGTCGGAGGCACTCACCCGCGCGGCCGCGAACGCGGTGATCGCGGCGATGGTGGTGAGCGCGACGGCGGTGCGAAGGCCGCGGCGACGGGGCGACTGCTGCATTGCTGCTCCTGTGTAGTAGGTCGTGATCGATGTGATCACCCCTGCTACGTCCGCATCGCGCAGCACGGATGTGTGATGTTCCGCACACATCCGTGCTGCGACGGTTCGCTCAGAAGCGGAACTCCATCCCCGCGCGGAAGCTGCGCGGTGCACCCGGCGTGAAATGCAGCTCGGTCACGGGCAGCGCTTCGCCCGCCAGCCGCGAGGTGGTCGCGAACTGCGCCTCGTTCCAGCGCGCGTTGAACAGGTTGTCCACGGCGAGGACCACCCGCGCCGCGCCGAACCGGTACCCCGTGTGCACGGACCAGATGGTCTGCCCTTCCGCGATCACGTCGGCCGTCTCGTCCGCGGCGCGCGAGCCGATGTGCCGCACGCGCAGGCCGCCGTCCACGCCACGCCGCTCGTCGGCGAGCAACGCGGCCGTGAGCACGCGGTCGGGCGCGAGCGGGATGCGGTCGGCCCCGCGCGGCTCGTCCACGAACCGCCCGCGTGCGAACGACGCGTCGGTCTGCAGCCAGAGCCAGTCCAGCAGGCGCAGGCGTGCTTCGGCGTCGAGACCCTGGCGCATGGAGCGCCCGCTGGCCTCGGTCACACCGCCGTCGCCGGACCACACGAGCTCGCTCTCGAGGTCGATCCGCCAGCCGGAGAGCGCCACGGACCCGCCGCTCCACGAATGCCGCGCACCGAGCTCGGCGCTGCGCGCCCGCGGCAGCACCGTGCTGCCGCGCGGGGCCGCGACGGCGTCCCGGGCATCATTGGAGTGGAACCCACTGCCTGCCGCGGCGAACAGCTCGAGCCCGGCGCCCGCGTCATACGCGAGCGTGAGCTTGGGACTCAGCACCGCTCGCGTGTCGCTGGGCCCGCCCACGGGCATCGACCCCGTCGCACGATCGGCCACGAGGAACCGGAACACGTCGCCGCGCAGGCCGAGCTCGCCACGCAGGCGTGCGCCGAGGGCGAGCGACTGCGCCGCCCACACCCCGAGGTGCGACTCGCGGAGTCGCGCATCGGCGCGCGTCGACAGCCGCGTGCGCCGGCGCTGGTGGTAGAGCCCCACCACGGCATCGTCATGCCGGACCTCGAGGCCGGCACGTACGGCGCCGTCACGCCCACCCCAGGCGGTGGCCCGTGCGAGCTCGGCCCGCAGCCCCGCCACCGTGCGGTCATCCACCTGCTGGATGCCGTCACCGTTGATGCTGTCGTCGAGGAAGAACGTGAAGTTGGAGTAGAGGTCGAAACGATAGCGCGTCGCCCAGAGCTTGGCGCTCCACTGCGTCAGCGCATCGCCGCGCGCCCGCAGCCCGAGTTGCGCGTCGTACCGCGACGTCGCCCCGCCTTCGGTGGGGTCGATCGCACCGAACCGGCCGATGCGCCCGCTGGTGATGGCACGCTGCGGCACCTGACCCGACGCATCCCAGCGCGCGTCGAACGCACTCGCACTCGTGAACAGCTCGGCCGCGGCGAGTGGTGCCGTCCATTTGCCGAACAGGTTCACGCGTCGGTACGCCTGCGGCGCCTCGAACGGTCCACGCGCGCGCTGCAGCTCGGCGGCGACGAAACCGCCCGCCCCATCGCGCGTGCCGAACGGGACCGCGCCGCCCACATCGACCACGCCGAAGTTGCCGCCGCGGGAGCGGAGGACCGCAGCATCGATCCGGTCGCGCGTCACGAATCGCACGGCGCCGGCAGTGGCGAAGTTGCCGTCGCGCGCGTCGAACGGCCCCTTGCGCACATCCACCCGCTCGATGACGTCGGGCAGCAGGAAATGCAGGTCCGCGTAGCCTTGGCCGTGCGCGTGCGAGACGAGATTCACCGGCACGTCATCCACGCTGATGGCGACGTCCGTGCCATGGTCGGCATCGAACCCGCGGAGGAAGATCTGCTCCGCCTTGCCGCCACCGGCGTGCTGCGCGATGACGAGCCCCGGGATGAGCTGCAGCAACTCCTGTGACGAGGCCCGCGGGCGCGTGGCGATGTCGAGCCGACGGATGACGTTGGACGTGCTGGCCGTGTACGCGCGGTCGGCGCGCACCAGCGCGGCGTCGAGGGCAAGCGCGGCCGGGCGCATCCGCACCGTACCGAGGTCGCCGTCGGCCGGCACCACCAATGTCTCCGGCGCGAAGCCGATGCGGGCGAGCACCACACGCGTGGGCGCGGGCGTCGCGCGCGAGGGCGTAAGGGATGCGGGCCGCAGCACGAGCGCGAAACGGCCATCGCTGCCGGAACTCGCACTGCGCTGCGCCGCCGTCTCCGGCAGCAGGCGCACCTGCACGTCGGCGATGCCGGCGGCGCTGCCCGCGTGCACGGCGCGTCCGCGGAGGACGTTGCCGCGGGTCGGGGTTTGGGCGCCCGCGACGGCGGACGCGAGGACCAACAACAGGACGGCGCGCCACGCGCGCCGCGGACAGGTCAGGGACAGCATCGGGATTCCTGTGTGAGGGTAGCGGACGCGCAAGATACGCGCGTCGCGACCGCGTCGGATTCCCTGCCCTAGACCCTCGGGAACTTGCCGCCGAGGAACGGCGCGGTGGTCGGCTGCGGCGATCCACCCTTGGGTTCGACCGAGATCAGGATGTCGGTGACGCCGCGCACATTCGACGACACACCCTGCACGTCCACCAGCGCGTGGCCGTCGTCACTGGAGTTGAACACCACCAGCGAGACCGGCTTGCCGTCGACCAGTGCCCAGATCTGGTAGTCGCGGCCTGCGGGTGCGGGCGGCAGCCGGAACGCATGCGCGACCGCCTTGCCTTCCTTGGCATTCCAGAAGAACTGCAGGCCGGGCCCCTGCGCCTCCACCGGGTCCCCGACCTGCACCAGGTAAAGTTCCCGCTCACCCATGAGCATGGCATCGAGCGTGGACTCGCGCGCCTTGAGGCGCGCGGTGAGCAGGCGGTTCACCTCTTCCATGGTCGCGGCTTCGTTGCGCACGCGCACCCCGTCCACCACGGCCCCCACGGCGATCACCAGCGAGGCCGCGGCGAGCATCGGCACCCAGCGCGGCATGCGCGACGCGGCACGCAGCTCGCGCACGGCCGCCGCCGGCGCATCCGACGGGGCGGCTGCCACCGGCACCGAGGCCGCGACCGCGAGCAGCGCGGCGCGGACGGACGGCGACGGTGCGACAGGCGCGGCCGTGGCGAGGGTCGCCGGCACGGCACGGAAGGAGGCCACCTCGGCGGCCAAGGTCGCGTCCTCGGTCATCGCGGCTTCCATCGCCGCGGCTTCCTCGGGCGTGGTCGCGCCCAAGGCGTGCATCGGCGCGAGCTCGAAGAGCTCGTCACGCGTGAAGCGCGTCATGCCACACGCTCCTGCGCAAGCGGAGCCAGCAGATCTCGCAACTTGATCATCCCCTGACGGATGCGGGTCTTCACCGTGCCGAGCGGCTCCGACAGCCGATCGGCGATCTCGACGTGCGTGAGGCCTTCGAAGAAGGCCAGTTCGATGACGAGCCGCTGGGCGGGCACCAACGCGGTCATCGCCTGCTCGATGGTCTTGCGACGTTCCTGTTGCTCGAGCCCCAGCAGCGGATCCGCGCTCTCGGGCGCCTCCACCGCATCGAGCCCTTCGTCCGATTCGTGCTCCAACACCTCGCGACGCTCCCGACGCGCTCCGCGCCGCGCCGCGTCCATCGCCCGCGACCGTGCCATCATCGCGAGCCAGGCGAGCACCGACCCGCGCGTGCCGTCGAACGTCGCCGACGACCGCCAGGCCTGCAGGAACACCTCCATCAGCACCGCCTCGGCGTCCGGCCGCTCGCGCACCACCCGGAGCACCAATCCGAGCAATGACGCCGCATACCGGTCGTACAAGGCCGCCAGCGCACGTTCATCGCCACGCTGCATGCGTTGTACGAGCAGCGCGTCGTCGGCGGATTGGTCGTTGGAGTCGAGCGTCAAGGGACGCGCGGAGGTCGTCGGCACAGCGCAAACCTGTATCGGTTTGCCGCGGCTGACAAGCACCCGTCCGCGCGTTCGGCACGGGGCAATCCAAGCGTGTGGCGGCGGTCGTATCACAGGGATTCAACGCCACACAACGGCCAACGCCGAACCCGCCCACATCCAGCGCCGAGCCATCGGACGTACTCCGCGTGCGGTCCCTCACCTCACACCTGGAGCATACGATGGTTCGCCTTCTCGTTCCCGCCCTGTTGGCCTTCACGCTCGGGGCCAGCGACCTGCAGGCCCAGCAGATGCAGGAGAAGTCGCTGTACGACCGTCTCGGTGGCAAGCCCGCCATCACCGCGGTGGTCGATGAGTTCGTCGCGCGTGTCGCGGCCGACAAGCGCATCAACCACTTCTTCGCCGCGACCGCGGCGGATCCCAAGCGCCTCGCCGGCTTCAAGGCGAAGCTCGTCGATCAGATCTGCGAGGCCTCCGGCGGTCCCTGCAAGTACATGGGCAAGGACATGAAGTCGGCGCACGCGGGCATGAACGTGAGCGCGGCGGATTTTACCGCGCTCGTCGAGGACCTCGTCGGTGCGCTGGACAAGTTCAAGGTGGCCGAGGCCGACAAGAAGGTGCTGCTCGGCGTACTCGGCCCGATGCAGGGCGACATCGTCACCAAGAAGATGTAGGTCGGCGTCAGCCGCGCAGGCGCGCCACGAAGGTCTGCGACCATCGTGGTGCGCCGGTGCGCTGGGCGGCGCGTTGGTACCGCTCGATCAGCGCGACCGGGTCACAGAGCACCTCGAGCAGCGCCGCCCGCCCCTCCGCGCGCTCGACCGTGCTGGTCATGAGCCAGCCCACCGTGTACCAAGGTCCCTGCGGACGCTCGGCGAAGAAGCCCATCCCGCGCGCGCTGGCCGCCTGCTCGTCGAGGCCGCCGTCCAGCAACTCGAGGAAGAAGCGCTCCAGTCGCGGCATGTCCGACACCGCCATCGCCAGGTCGCGGTCCCACACGGCACGCGTGGAGTCCGCGCTGACCGCGTGAGGATGCACGTCCGGCCCACCCGCGGCCGCGAGCATCGCCCAACCCTCGCCGAAGGCCGACAGCCAGCGCCGCACCGCGGCGTTGCCCATGGGCGGTCGCTCCGCACAGGCGCTGCCGTAGCCGATGTGATGCAGCTCGTGCGTGACGACGTTGGCGAACTGGGCCTCGGTCATCGCGGGATCGAGGTACAGCATGATCGCGGGGTCCCCGCCGAGGTCGAACACGAAGCTGTTGGGCCTCGGCTTGATCATCACGTGCACCGTCGCCCGGATCGTGGCCCCCGGCGTGAGGTAGGCGCGGGCGCGCGCCTCCGCTGCGGCGAGATCCGCGGTCTCCCAGGCCGTCAGCGTCGCCCGCAGCGCCGCTGCCCGATCGACGGAGACGTCGCGGTCGAGGAAGGCACGGAAGGCCGAGTCGGTGAACGCCCGCCCGATGCCGCGCTCACGGTCGTGCAGGCGTCGGTACGCCCGCTGGGCCCGAACGCGGTCCCACAGGGAGTCCGAACGCACCAGCGCCGCCGCATCCGACGCGGACGGGCGCTGCGCGAGGTAGGCGAGGCTGGCGCGTGCCTGCTCAGCGTCGAGTCGAAGCTGTGCGTGCGCGCGGTCCGCGAGGACTGCGCAGGAGAGTACGAGCAGGATCGTCCGGCGTGACATGCGGCACGTGCTCCAGCGGTTGGGCGGTTCGGTGGATCGCCCGGATGGCTGGGACATCCCAGACGCGCGTGCTCGGTGTGGGATGCACGACGGCCGTCACCAGGGCGGTGAGCATTTCGTCGAGTGAGACAAGCCCAAGTCGCTGCGCGGTTGCGTGACTGCTCGGCCAGCGTTCGGCGAGTGCGTAGAGCGGACGCAAGAGCGCGGCCCAGCGATGTCCCGGGCCGAGTACGTACCACGGCCGGAGCACCGTCGCGGGGATGCCGCTGGCGTGGATCGCCTCCTCGACTTCGCGGCGCACGGCGACGTAGGCGCGCATCACCGGCGCCGGCTGCGCGACACTCACATAGATGAAGTGCGCCGCGTGCCGCAGGCGTGCGGCTTCGAGCACTGCGAGCGCCGCCGGAAGGTCGAGCCGCCGGAATGCCGCCGCCTTCCACGGCGCCGGATGCGGTGTGCCGACCAAGTGCACGACCGTGTCACCGGGCTGCAGGCGCGCGGCCACATCCAGCGGATTCAGGACGTCGGCGACGGAGTACGGCGTCTGCGCCGGGACCCGATCGATCGATTCCCGGCGCACGAGTGCGACAGCCGGAACGCCGCGGCGTTCAAGGGCGGCGCAGAGCGCGCGGCCGAGGTAGCCGGTGGCGCCGGTGACGACGACACGACGATGGTCGAGCGGACGCTGCATGGATCCTCCTGCCGGGGATACGAGCGGCAGGCGCCTGCGGATGTGACGTGGCGCGCGGACCACGGTCGGTCACGCGTCCGCGGCGAGTGGTCCCAGTGTCGCCGGTGCGTCCCGGCCGCCGAGTAGCTTTTGGTGGCGCTTCCGCCACCACTCACGCCGAGCCTCCACGCCCATGAGCCTTCGATTCCCCGCTGTCCTCGTCCGCGCTGTCGCTGCGTCGCTCGTGGCGACCGCGATCTCCTCCGTCGCCGTGCCGGCGCAAGCCACCGGCGGGAGTGCGGCCGCTCCGGCGCAGACCCGCGCGGCCGATCCCGCGGACGTCGCCTCGGTCGACGCGATTGTACGCGCCTTGTATGAATCGATCTCCGGGCCCAAGGGCGCCCCGCGCGACTGGGCGCGGCTGCGCACGCTCTACGGTCCCAACGCGCGTATGATCTACACGACCGTGGGGGCGGACGGCAAAGCCCGGCTCGCCAACTGGAGCGTGGAGGAGTACATCACGGTCGCCGAACCGGGACTCGTCGCCAACGGCTTCTACGAGCGCGAGATCGGCCGCACCACCGAGACCTTCGGCAACGTGACGGCGATCATGAGTGCCTACGACTCCAAGCACGCGCCCGAGGATGCGACCCCGTTCCAGCGCGGCGTGAACAGCATCCAGCTGTTCCACTCCGGCGCGCGCTGGTACATCCTCTCGGTGATGTGGGACTCCGAGCGCGCGGGCAATCCGATCCCGGCCAAGTACCTCGCGCCGCGCTGAGGCAGGGCGCCGGGGATGGCACGAAGCGGGGCGCGTCTCACGACGCGCCCCGCTTCGTTCAGTCCTGCCCGCCGGCGACTACCGCCGGCGACTACCGCCGGCGACTACCGCAGGCGCGGCTTCTTCTGCTTGCGCAACGGCTCGCCCTGCACACGGCCCAGGCGATCGACCGTGAGGATCGGGTGCCGCTCGATGTCGTCCTTGAGCTCGATGCCCTGGTCGTCCCCCGCCCGCAGCGCCCGCAGCGAGAGGGCGAGCGTGAGCGGATCCGCCTGCGCGACATCCACCGTGTAGCCCAGGTCCTGCAGCGAACGGATGGTGAGCTGGCTGAGCGGATTGGCACCGCCGTTCAGGAAGCCCGTCATGAGTTCATTGGCCAGCACGCCCTCGCGCCAGTGCGAGTCGCGCGTGCCCGTGCCGCCCTGCGAGTTCTCCACCGGCACCTTGGTGCCCCCGGTCCATGTGGAACCGCCGATGTTGTTGAAGCCGATCAGCGCCTGCGGGCCGGTGAAGTGCGTGTCGGCACCCGGCGTGCTCGGCAGCGACGGGTTCTGCAGGAAGCCGAGCGTCTGCCAGATCGTGCCGATGCCGAGTACGTGCCCCATCTCGTGCAGGATCACGTTGCCGAAGTTGCCGCCCGCCTCGAGGTTCGCGAGGTCGGCGGTGTCGAAGCGCATCGAGCCGAGGACGGGGATCGAGCCCGGGTTGCGGATAAGGCAGGGACCGGCCGAGCCGAGCACGGAGCCGACACCGTCGATCGGCTCGAGCCGCACGACGATCAGGAGGTCATCCACCGACTCGTTGATCGCCAAGGGCGAGTTACAGAAGCCTTCGGGCCGCACGATGTTGATCGCCGGCAGGTCGGCCGTGATGATGGTCTCCCACCGCGTGACGGCCGCATTGAACGCGGCCAACTGGTTGGAGGTCGGCAGGGCGACGAAGCGCAGGATGACGTCGTACCCCGCCGTCGAGGCATCACCCTTGGCGTTGAACACCGCGCCGTTGCCCGCGAGTCCGGGCACCGTGGCCGCCACCACGTTCGCACCCGCGGCGATCGTCCAGCTGCCGAGCGTGGCCACGCCGCTCGCGTTGGTCACCGCGGTCGCGCCGGTGATCGCACCGACCCCGGGCACCGTGGCGAAGTTCACCGTGACGCCCGGCAGCGGTGTGCCGCCGGCATCACGCACCACAGCGGACGGGGCGATCGGCAGCGTCACACCCGGCGCGGCGATCTGCCCGTTGCCCGCGACCACGGTGATCGATGCCGGTCCACCCACCGCCACCGAGGTGAGCGTGAGCGTGTACGCGCCCACCTGCGCCGGATCGAACGTGGTGGCGCGGATCAGGTATGACCCTGCGCTCAGGGTGCGGCTGATCCGCGAGTTGACGTTCGTGCCGAGCACGATGTCGTCGTTCGCGTCGATCGAGTCGAGTGTGGTGGCGTTGAACAGATAGAGATAGGGATCGAGCGCCGCGACCGTGGTCGCCATGTCGATCTGCACGGTGGCCGGTGCGGCCAACGTGAACGTGTAGTGGTCGAAGTTGCGGTTGTCCGGAGCGGCGCGCTGGCAGTCCGAGAGCGAGATCGCGGCGTTCACCGTCTGCCCCACCGAGATCGGCAACGCGGCCGACGGTGCGCAGACGTCGGCGACACTGTTCGCCGTGAAGTCCACCGGCGGCAGGCCCGTCGCGCTCGCGCGCAGGGTGTTGCCGCCGACCGCCGCACCGAGCGTCCAACTGCCCACCGTCGCGATGCCGTTCGCATCCGACGTCGCGCTCGCGCCGGTCACGGCACCGCCGCCCGCCTGCACCGCGAACGTCACGGTGGTCCCGGCGACACCGTTGCCGAAGCTGTCCTGCACCTTCACCGAGGGCGGGAACACCACCGCACCACTCGCAGTCGCCGACTGGCCCTGCCCCACGTAGCCGGGGGCCACCAGCATGTTCGACGCCGCTCCCGGCGTCGCTGTCGCGTTGATGGTCACCGACGCGTTGGAGCCCTGCACCGTCGCGGAGAGGCGCTGGAGGTTCGTGGTGGTCGTGCCGAGCGTCCACGTGGTCTGTGCGGTGCCGTCGCCCGCGGAGTTCACCGCCGGCGTGCCAGCCGTGCCGCCGCCCGACGTCACCGTGAACACCACCTGGCGCCCGGCCATCACGTTGCCCAGGCGGTCGGCGATGCGCACGCGGATCGGCGTCGTGAGCTGCGTGCCCACCAGCGCCGTCTGGTTGTTGCCCTGCACGATCTCCGGCGTCGCCGGCAACTGCTCCACGGTCACGGCCACCGGCGCGGTGAGCGTGCCGAGCGTCGCCGTCACGGTGGCCGTGCCGTTGGCCACCGCCGTGATCAGGCCGCTGGTCGAGACCGTCGCCACACCCGACGCACTCGTGCTCCAGGTCGGCGTGACGCCACTCAGCGTGCGGCCCTCATCGTCCACGACCGTCGCCGTCACCTGCTGCGTCGCACCGATGGCGTCGAGGCTGGTGGTGGTGAGCGAGAGGTTGATGGCGGCCGGCTCCGCCGGCTCCGACGGAGAGGAGCACGCGACCGCGAAGATGCCGGCGGCAAGTGCCGAGACTACCAGGGAACGGCCGATGTACACGTGACGCATGGGGGTCCCGAGAGTCGGGGTGGAGGGTGCGGCGGAGATGCCGCCGTACCCGTACGAGGCCAGATTTATGGTACTGTTCGCAACAGGTCAACCATCAGGTGACACTTCGAACGGTCCCGGGGTATTGGAGGCACATGCAAAATCAGCTCCGGCAGCTGTTGGCCACTGTGCTCTGCCTCACCGTCCTCGGGTGCGGCAGTGATGCCTTCGGGCCGGTGGATGACCGGGCCGGCGCGATCGCCGTCGCCGAACAGTGGGTGCGGGAGCATCCCGCCGGCTGGTCGCTCGACGTCCGCAGCACCGCCGCCCTCTGGCGGCCGGCCTGGACACCGGCCTGCCCCCACATGGACAGCAATGGGTACGTGAGCCTCCGCATGTCGGACGGGAACACCCAAGTCGAACTCGCGTTCCGCTGCCCGCTCAGTCCCAGTGCGACGGTCGAGGAGCTCACGCAGCAGTTCCGCTTCGCGATTCCCTCGGCGCTCCCCACCGGGCTGCGCGCCGCCGGGTGGAGCTTCCAGACCGCGCTCGAGAACGGCGCCGTGTACGAGGACGTCGAGATCACCAAGCGGCCCAACGGCGAACTGCGGATCGATGTGGTCGCACGACTCACGGCGATCATCGCGCAGAGCCGCGCCGAGCGCTGCGCGGACGAGGCCGCCGCGCTCGAACGCGAGGTGACCGACGGCCGACCGCTCGGCGACTCCAGCTGCCGCATCGTGCGGCGGCATCGGGTGCCGGTGCGCATCACGCTGTACATGCCGGGCGACCTCGCCGCGCTCCGCTGATTCCGCCGGCCCGCGGCGCGCCGGCGCCACACCACGCCACGCACCGCCACACCAAGCACTAGCGCGTGATGCGGTCGATCCGGTCGCCGATCGCCACCAGCAGGCTGCCCTCAGGCGTGATCGCGAGCGCCGTCGGGGCAGCTCCGGTGCTGGCGAAGGCGCCCACCGCACCCGAACCGACGTCCATCCTATAGATGACGCCGCTCCCGTAGTCCGCGAAGAGATAGTCGCCGGCGAACGCCGTGCCGAATCGGTTGGCCGCAGGGGCGTAGAACGCCGCGCCGATGATCGCGGAGCCGGTGATGAGCGTCGGGTTGGCGGCATGTCCGTACGCGAAGAGCGGCGTGTCCACCCCCGATGCGGTGGTCGACCCCTCGGTGGACGGCCAGCCGTAGTCGGCACCGGCACGCCCCAGGTTGATCTCCTCCCAGCTGCTCTCGCCCACATCATTGATGTGCAGCCGGCCCGTCGTGGGATGGAAGGCCATCGAGTACGGGTTGCGCAGGCCGCGCGCCCAGATGGCGCGGTTGCCGCCGCTGGTCTGCCCGGCGAACGGATTGTCGCCCGGGATGCTGCCATCGGCGTTGTAGCGCAGGATCTTGCCGAACGGCGAGCCGAGCGACGGCGCCAGGGAACCGTTCGCGTTGTCACCCACCGCGACGTACAACTTCCCGTCGGGGCCGAACGCGAGTGCACCACCGTTGTGGTTCTCCGCGGACGACAAGGCCGGCAGGTCCACGAGCACCTCCTCCGGCGTCACGGCCGCGTCACCCAGTGCGGCGAACCGGCTGATGCGGTTGTGCGCCCCGCCCTGCGTCGTGGTGTAGTACGCGTACAGGTACCCGGTGTTCGCGAAGTCCGGCGACAGCGCGAGCCCGAGCAGGCCCCGCTCGCTACCGCTCGCGACCGTGAGCGTGGCGAACGGTGTCGGCGACAGCACGCCGTCCCGCACCACGCGGATCGCTCCATCCTTCTCCGCCACGAAGACCCGTCCATCCGGGGCGACCACCAGCGCCGTCACCTGGCTGCCGAAGTCCTCGGCGAAGGTCGTCTGCGAGAACCCACTGGGGCGCGGCACGGTCCCGGCGAAGGTGACCGGAACAGAGGTCCACTCGCTGCGATTGCCATTGGCGTCGGTGGCCCGCACGCTGATCGTGTGTGCACCCGACGCGAAGCCGGCGGTGTTGGGCAGCGTGCCCTCGTACGGCGCGGCGTCGTCGCTCGCGAAGATCGTGCCGTCGAGTGCGAAGTCCACCGACGTGATGCCGGCCGAGTCGCTGGCACTGGCCGTGACCGTCACGGCTCCGGAGAGGTTGAGCGCACCAGCGGCCGGACTCACGAGCGCGACCTGAGGGGCAGTGGCGTCGGAGGAATCGGTCGGGGTCTCGCAGGCGAGCAGCGCGGCAGTCGCCATGAGCGCGCCGCAGGAACGGAGTCGGAGGGTCAGCATACCGGGGGGACGAGTCGCGAGAGGTGGAGGAACTGGACGCGTCGAGGATCTCACACACTGTGACAGTCTCGGCATTCCTTCCCAACATCGTGACCGTCCGCCAGCTTATTCCGATGCGATCCTCTGACGCCGTGGCGGAGTTGCTGCAGCTCATCGTGTTCGACGCGTGGGCGTCGGGGCGGATCGTGACGGCACTCGCCGCCCTCGACGACCAGCAGCGCCGCGCCCCGGACGGATCGGCGTTCGGCTCGGCGCACGGCACCTTCGGGCACCTCGTGGGCGCGCAGCACATCTGGCTCGAACGCTGGCGCGGCACCAACCTCAGCGCCGCCCCCGACTGGGTGCTGCTCGATGAGTTCGAGGAACTCGCTGCGCGCTTGCGCAGCATCGAGTCGCAGCGACGCGCCTTGCTGGAAGGGCTGGGCGAGCGGCTCATCAGCACCGAGGTCACGTACCGCACGCTCGCCGGCCGTGAGTTCCGCGATCCCCTGCCGGAGCTCGTGCGCCACGCCGTCAACCACGCGAGTTATCACCGCGGGCAGTTGGCGATGCGCCTGCGACAGTTCGGCGTCGCGCCGCCGGCGACCGACTACATCCTGTGGCGGCGCGAGGTCACAGCGCGCTGATCCAGCGCTGCAGGGCGCGCAGGTCCTCGACCGCGCTGAGTTTGTCGAACAACCGCAGCGCCTCCTCGGCGTCCTGGCGCGCCGCGACGCGGTTGCCCTCCGCCAGCGCGAGTTCCGCCCGCGAGCGCAGCGACTCGGCCGCGGTGAGCGTCGCCTCGTGGTGCAGGCTGCGGGTGACGGCGAAGTCCAGCAGCTCGCGCGCTCGCGCGTAGTCCCCGCGCCGCGTGCAGGCCACACCGGCGAGTCGCTTGGCAGCTGCCTCGAGCACCGGGTCCCCCAGCGCCGCGAAGTCCGCCGCTGCGAACCGGGCCGTGGCCTCGGCGAAGTCGAGGTCGTCGCGCTGGAGCGCCAGCTTGGCGCGTCCGAGCCGTGCGATCGACACGATGCGCGGCTGTCCGGCGTCGCGCGCGAACTCGGCGCTGCGCTGCTCCAGTTCGTCCGCCTCGCTCCACTTGCCGAGGTCGCGGTACGTGATGGCCATGTTGTGGTAGCACTCGGCCAGGCCCTGGCGGTCGCCGAGCCGCTGCAGCACCGAGAGCGCCAGCCGGTACAGCGCCAATGCCCCCGTGCGGTCACCGGTGATGTTGGCGATGGTGCCGAGGTTGTACATCGACCGCGCCACCAGCGGATCGTCGCCGTCGGCGCGTGCGAGCTCCATCGCCTCCTCGAACCGCCGCCGCGCGCGCTCGAGTTCGCCGAGCGCGAAATGCGCCGCGCCGAACAGCACCGTCGCGCGGCGCAGGCTCGCACGGTCGTCGCTGAGTTCGATCGCCGGCAGCACGCCGGCCAGCCACTCCCGGGCCTCGCGGGCACGGCCTGTCCGCATGTACGACTCGGCCAGCAGCGCCGCACAGGGCGGATGCTCGCGGATCCGCGCCTCGTGCTGGAGCAGGAGCGCCGTCGCGTCCGACCAGGCGCCGGCGTTGGCGAAGTGCTGTGCGCGGGCGCGCACCTCGTGCATGGCGAGCGCGGCGCTCATCGCCCCTCCCCCGCCTCGGCGTCCCCGCCCTCGAGGATCCGCACCAGCCGAGGCCGCGAGATCCCCAACCGGCGTGCGGCTTCGCTCTTGTTGCCGCCGCAGGCGTCCAGCGCCTGGCGCACCGCCTGCGCGATGATGTCGGTGAGCGTGACGGGCGGGGCACCCTGCCCCGACGCCGCATCGCCGCTGGACGCCTCGAACTCGAGCGACTGCGCATCGAGCACGGGGGTGTCGGCGAGCAGCACGGTCCGCTCGAGCACGTTGCGCAGCTCGCGGATGTTGCCGGGCCAGGCGCGGTCGCGCAGCGCACGCGCCGCCTGCGGACTGAGCTCCGGGCAGGGCACGCCGTACTCGGCCGCGAACTTGGCGAGGTAGTGCTTGGCGAGCGGGACGATGTCCTCCTGCCGGTTGCGCAGCGGTGGCAGCGCCACCTGCATCACGTTCAACCGGTAGTAGAGGTCCTCCCGGAACTCGCCGGCGCGCACCGCCGCCTCGAGGTTCACGTGCGTCGCGGCGATCACGCGCACGTCGATCGCGATGTTCCGCACGCCGCCCACGCGGCGGATGCTGCGCTCCTGCAGCGCACGGAGCAGCTTGCCCTGCAACGGCAGCGCGAGGTGGCCGATCTCGTCGAGGAAGATGGAACCGCCCTGCGCCATCTCGAACAGGCCCGGCTTGGCCGTGGACGCGTCGGTGAAGGCGCCCTTCTCGTGCCCGAAGAGGTCGCTCTCCAGGAGGTGCTCCGGCAGCGCCGCACAGTTGATGTCGACGAACGGCGCCTCGCGCCGCGGGCCGTTGTAGTGGATCGCGCGCGCGATCAGCTCCTTGCCCGTCCCCGTCTCGCCGGTGATGAGCACCGTCACGTTGCTGTGCGGGATCACGCGCGACACGCGCTCGAGCACGGTCGCCAGCGAGCCACTCGCGCCGAGGATCCCGTCGAAGCGGTACTTGCGCGACTCGCTCGCCGCGAACGCGCGGCGGTTCTCGCCGGAGTGCAGGCGCTCCGCGGCATCCTTCAACCAAGAGCGCAGGAGTTCGAGGTCCTCGGGGACGACGAACAACTGGTCCGCCCCGCTGCGCAGCGCTGCCGCCGCCGACCGATGGCCGGCCTCGGCGACCACCACCGCGAACATCACCTCGCCGGACGCACGCAGCTCGCGCGCCACCTTGGGCACCGCGGCCTCCTCCCCGCCCGCCGCGAGCAGGACGACGCTGCGCGTGGGATCGAGGTCGCGGGGCAGCGTGCGCGTGACCTCGCAGCGCAACCCGGCCTCGGCGGCGAGCCCGGGCCAGAGGTCGCCGAAGGACTCGCTCAGCGCGTGCACGACGAGGGTCACGCTACCACCCGATGATGTACTCGGTGAAGCCGGTGACGTCCGCCTCGATCTCGTGCGTGCCGATCGTGACGGTACTCGTCTGCCGGATCCACGGGAGCGTCGGCGACTCGCGCTTCCAGAGCGAGAGCAGGTTCTGCAGCGCGCTGTCGGCGGCGTTCACCGCTCCATCGTCGTTGAGGTCCTCGTCCTTCTCGAGGAAACTGAACTTCACGTCCGCCGGGTCGGCGGCGGAGAAGCGCAGTCCGGCGGGCGCGAACCGCACGATGCCGCGCAGCGAGTCCACCAACGAGATGGTGATGAGGATGGAATCGCCCGGCGCGAAGACCGAGCCGTCGGGCCGCGTGAGCAGCGAACCGTCCGAGACGCGGAACCGCACGAACACCGTGGAGTCCGCACGGCCCGGCCGCGAGCGGTAGTACATGAAGGCTTCCCGCCGCTCGCCGACCTTCGCGTAGAAGGTGACGACGGGGTTCGCGATCGCCGGCGCATCGGCAGCCGGCGCCAGCGAGTTCACTTGCAGGCTGCTGTCGCCCGGCGTCGGAACGACAGGAGTCGGCGGCTCGCTCGGTGAATCCGAGCAGGCCCCGACGATGACCAGCGCTGCAGCCAGCAGCCCGGTGATCCAGCGGGAGGTTGATGCCATGGTGTGCACAGAGAGGAGTGGAGTCGGGGCGTCAGCGGGCGGCAACCGTCCCGGCTGGTAGAAGTTTACCAGCGAAGGGTATCGGATGCCGCCCGCCGGCAGGTCAGTTCGCCGCGAACGCGCCGGCGACGATCACCACGCCCGCCGCGGTCCGCGCTTCGACCGTCGCACCGGACACCGACGTCGGCACCGTGTGGCCGAGCTGCGTGCTGAGCTCCAGGCTCGCCTCGCCGAACGTGTTGGCCGTGCCATTGCCGATGCGCGTGCCGTTCACGAAGAACTCCACGACGGTGCCGGCCGGGAGGTTCTCGACCTCCACCTCGAACTCACGCTTGCTGTTGGCGTCGCGCGAGTCCCACTTCGCCTTGCCCTTGGCGGCGCGGTACGGCGAGTCGGCCGAGACGGTGAGGGCCGCGAAGATGCGGATGCGAGCGGTGGACGACGTGGTGGCCGAGCCCTTGGCGGCGGCCGAGGCGGCCTGCTCACCGAGCGGCGACAGCGGGCTGTCCGCGCAGGCGGCGAGGGAGAGGGTCGCGAGGAACGCGATGGGAGCGATCGAGTTGAAGCGCATTGGTCGTGGGGCTGGGGAAAGAGAGGGTGGAGCGAGGGGGTGCGTGGCCACGCAGCATCCTCTAGAGCAAGGACGGCACCACAGCGAACCACCCAGCTAACTCATTCCTCCACAACCACTTGCATGATTCCAGTCGGGTTGCGACCTATAACGTTTCGTTACACCGGTCTATCGACCTGGATCGGAGACGGGCCACGCTTCACCCGCGCGTGTGCACCGTCGCCAAGCGCTCGGCCGCCACGTTCGTCGCCAGCACCGAGGCGACGATCGCGAGCGTGGGGAACAGCACCAGCCACCAGTTCGCGAGGATGCGTCCGTCCGCCTCGAGGATGATGTTGCCCCAACTCGGCTGCGGCGGCGCAACGCCGAGCCCGAGGAACGAGAGGCCGGCCTCCAGTGGGATCGCCGCCGCCATCGCGACCGTCGCCGCGACGCCCAGCGTGGGCAGCAAGGCCGGCAGCAGGTGCACCAGCAGCAATCGCCGGCGCGGCACACCGAGGGCGCGCGCGCCGCGCAGTTCGTCGCCGGCGAGCAGTCGCCGCGTCTCGTTGCAGACCAAGCGTGCGGTGGTCATCCAGCCGGTCGCACCGAGCAGCAGGGCGAGCATCCACGGTGACACGCGACCGAACGCGGCCGCGGCGGTCATCAGCAGGAGCAGTCGCGGCACGGCGAGCGCCGCGTCGGTCACGCGCATGAGGGCACTCTCGGTCCAGCGGCCCGCGATGGCGGCGGTCGCGCCGAGCAGTGCACCGAACGACACGGCGATCGCCACCGCCACTGTCGCGATGCCCAGCGAGAGTCGCGCGGCATGAAGCACCCGGCTCAGTACGTCGCGCGAGAAGGGATCGGTGCCGAACGGATGCGCCCACGACGGCGGCTGCGACGCGAGCGCCACGGGGTCGGGCTGCGCGTTGGGGTCGTACGGCGCCAACCACGGACCCGCGAGGGCCGCGAGCAGAAGCGACGCGAGCAGCAGCAGCGGCCACAGGTCGGCGGACGCCAGTCGTCGGCGGTTCATGCGCGACGCTGCCGAGGGTCGGCCCAGGCGACGGCGAGATCCGCGAGCATGGTCCCCAGCACGACGAACAGACTGCTGACCATGACCGCACCGACCACGAGCGGGTAGTCGCGGCGCAGGACTGCCTCGACGATCGCCCGGCCCATGCCCGGCCAGGCGAACACCCGCTCGACGAGCACCGCGCCACTCACCAGCGCCGGGAACACCACCCCGGCGAGCGTGAGGACGGGCACCAGCGCGTTGCGCAGGGCGTGCCGGAACAGCACGCGTGACTCCGGGACGCCCTTGGCCCGCGCAGCACGCACGAACTCCGCGTCGGCCACGCCGAGCACGGCGCGACGTTGGTGGCGCGCGACCACGGCGCCGATGAGCAAGGCCAGTGTGCCGGCCGGCAGCACGAGGTGGTGCAGCAAATCGCGCAGCGCAGCGAGGCCGCTGCCGGCGAAGTCGCTCTGCATGCCGGCCACCGGGAACCAGCCCAGCAGGAGTGCCGGGCCCAGCACGAACAGCAGCGCGAGCACGAACTCCGGCACACTCAGCAGGAGCAGCGACGCTCGGCTCACCCAGCGCGTGCCGCTGGTGTCGCCGCGCCATCCCTGCCATGCGCCCACCAGCACGCCGCCGATCCCCCCGAGCAGCAAGGCCGTGCCCATGAGCAAGGCCGTCGCCGGGAGTACGTCACCGAGCACCGTGGCCACCGGCTGGCTGCGCGAGAACGACCAGCCGAGGTCACCGCGCAGCAGTTGGCCGATGAATCGCAGGAACTGCTCCGGCAGCGGCCGGTCGAAGCCATACTGCGCACGGAGCTGGTCGCGGAGTTGGGGCGCGACACCTTCGTTGTCGAGTGCGGCCACGAACGGATCGCCCGGCATGAGCCGGATCAGCACGAAGCCGATGGTCACCACCAGCGCGATGACGATCGCGCCCTGACCCAGCCGAGCGAGGAGGACGCGCCGCACGGACCGCGTCGGCTACGGCGTGGCGGGGGTCGCGTCGCGGGGCAGGCGCTTGGACGGCTCGATGGACCAGTCGCCGAGCGTGCTCCACCACGCGTCGGGCCGCCAGGGCGGCAGCACGATGCGCGCGTGCACGGCCGAGACGTTCTTGAGCTCGAAGAGCCAGATCGCTGGTGCGTCGTCGATGATCGTCTGGTAGGCGCGCCGCAGGTGGGCCTTGGACTCGACCGGGTCCATGGCGCCGAGTCCGGCCGCGACGGCCGAGTCGAACGCGGCACTCTCGTAGTGCCAGGCGTTCTGCGTGCCACCACCGGGGATCGCCGCACTCGCCCATGACCCGCGCAGTCCGCCCGGGCTCGGCGTGGTGCGCGTGCCGCCGACGATCGCATCGAAGCGGCTGGAGGTCTGCGCCGCGAGGAACACGGCGAAGTCCATGCGCTCGATCTCCATCGCCACGCCCACCTCGCGGAGCTGTTCCTGGATGAGCACGGCCGCCCGTTCGCGCGAGCGACTGGTGGACGGCACGTTCACGGTGAACGCGAGCCGGCGGCCGCCCTTGCGGCGTACGCCGTCCGCCCCGCGGACCCAGCCGGCGGAGTCGAGCAGCGCCGCCGCGGCGGCGCGGTCGAAGGGGATCTGGCGCAGCGTGGTGTCGGCCGTCGCCTGCGAGCGCACCATGGGCCCGAGGGCCGGCAGGGCGAGCGTGTCGAAGATCGCCTTCACGAGCGTCCCGCGATCGACGGCGAGCGTGAGCGCGCGACGCAGCGTGCGGTCGGCGAACAGCGGATGCGGCCGCGTGGGAACCTTGGGGTCGCGGGCGTTGAAGGCGAGGAAGGAGTAGTCGAAGCTCGGGCTGCTGAACACGCGCAGCGTCGGCTGCTGCACGAGGTCCGCGATCTCGGCCGGCGGCAGCGGGTCCCACACGTCGATCTCACCGGCCTTGAGCCGCGCCATGCCCGTGGCGATCTCCGGCGTGATGCTGAAGAGCACGCGGTCGAGCTTGGGCCTTCCGCGGTAGTGGTCGGGCACGGCCGCCAGTTCCAGCCGGGCCCCACGCTCCCACCGCACGAGCTTGAACCGGCCGCTGCCGACCGGCGCACTGGCGGCCTCGCTCGTGCGGAGTCCGCCCGACGGGATCGCGCCGAGCAGGTGCGCGGGCAGCGGCACCACCTGCGTGGCAGCGTGGAACTGCTCGGGCGCGCGCCGCGTGAAGCGCATCTCCACCGCGAGCGAGTCGATGGCCGTCACGCCGGCGATGAGCGCGGTGGCGGCGTTGAGCGGCGAGCCGTTGGCCGAGTCGCGGATGACCGTGAAGCCGAGGACCACGTCGGCCGCGCGCACCGGCCGGCCGTCGTGCCAACGGGCCTCCGGATGCAGCGCGAAGACGATCGCAAGCGAGTCGCCGCTCCAGGTCCAGCGCTGCGCGAGGCGCGGCTGGTAGTCCACGTCGCCGACCGTGTTGAGCGACGGACCGATGTCCGCGAGGCGGTCGAAGAGCAGTTCCGAGACGATGCGTCCCTGCACCCCGTCGACGAGCGGCATGAGCAGCGCGTCGGCGTCCGCCGGCGTGCCGATGATGACGGTGCCCCCGCGGGCGCCGCCGGCGGATTCCGAGCCACAGGCGAGGACGGCGACGAGCGCGAGGAGCGGGAAGAGTCGACGCATGGGCACGGGGGAAGGAGTGTCGAAGTATGCGACCCGTCGCGGCGTGTCGCCACACGGGAGAGGACGCATGGCCGGCGCCCGACGGCACGGGGTGCGTGCGCGAGCGGCGCGGCCGTCGCTCGGGCCTAGGCGGGCGTCGCCCGCATCACGGCACGAAAGTGGTGATTCGACCGCGGCGCAGGCTCACGTGCGCGCGGAGCGCGGCAGCCGCACTGCTGAAGTCCGCCGCGTTGGGCAGGTGGGTTGCGGTCGGGAATTCACCCTCGGGGCCGACGGCCCAAGGCGTGACGAGCTGGTGCAGTCGATCGATGCGCGGGTGCATCTCGCTCTCGTGCAGCACCGTGGCGTTCACCTCGCGCAGCAGCGCGCGGTAACGCGCGGCGTACACCGGGTCGTCCGCCAGGAACCGCACGAGGGGCCACGCGGCACCGACCTCGGTGAGCGCGAGGGAGAGTCCGTTGAACGTCGGTCCGGGCTGCGAGATGGGTGGATTGCCGGTGAAGGCCTCGTTGTGGTCCCAGGGGATCCAGACGAGACCGCGCGTGGGGTGGCGATACAGGTAGTAGTTCTGCGCCATCGTCCCGTAGCTGTCCCAGTTCACCATCGCGGTGTTGAGGGCGAGCCAGCGGAGGAAGTGGTCGACGTCGAACCTTGCCTCGAGGGCCGCGCGCCAGGCCGCCGGGTCGCCGCTGCGCGTGGGGGCGTGCAGCGCGGCGACGAACGCCTCCACGTCCGTGTAGTCCGCGGCGGAGCGGTTGTTCTTCTTCTCGAACTCCGCCCGCACGAAGGTCTGCAGCGTGGAGGTGGGCTTGTAGAGGTTGCCGTCGTCCTCGCCGAACGCGGTGGCGACGAACGTGTCGTCGATCGCCTCGACCGCGGTGTAGAGGCCCACGTAGCGCGACCCGCCGCCGAAATCGATGAACACGCGATAGAACGCCGTGCGCGCGGCCGGGACCCCACCGGCATTGAGGAACTCGCTGGCGAGGCGCTCGCGGATCAGCGATGGATCGGCCACCGCCGGCGAGAACGAGAGTTCGCGGAACCCGTAGAGGCGCTGGCCGCGCACGCGCGGGAAGCGCGATGCGAACTCGTCCATCTTGAGACGGAACGGCAGCTTGAACTTGCCGGCGCGCCACGCGATGCTCAGCGACGAGTTGCCCTTGAGGCGGAACCCGACGCGGTCGTAGCGCTTGCCCTTGAAGTGCAGGCCGACGTCCACGTACGCCGGATCCTCCGTCGGGAAGGTCTGCCCGGGTTGTCCGCCGCCACCGAAGCCCACGCCGAAGAGCGCCGACACCTCGGTCTGGATGGCGCTCCACTGCTCGCGGGTCATCGCCAGATGCAACGTGTTCACGGAGTCGGCCGGGAACACCATCGCGTAGTCCGGTGCCGCGGTCCCGTGGGACGCGGTGGTCCAGTCCGGATTGCTGTCCGCTGGTGGTTCGACGACCGGCGGCTCCAGCATCGGGACATCGCGTGCGCAACCGGCCGCCGCGGCACCGAGCGGCAGCAGGGCGGCCAGCGTCCACAGGAACCGTCGAAGACCCATGCCGTCAAGCTCATCACGGTCGCGGCAGCGGTCAATCACACGTGCGTAACAGGCGCGAGTTCGGTACAATCCCGGCGTCCGTCCACCTCTTGCCCCCCGCATGATGCCGCGCGCGCTCCGCCTCCTCCTTGCCGTCGCCCTGCTCTCCGCCTGCGACACGACCCCGGCCGACCCCGCGCGGGCCCGCTGGGAGGCGCACGCGGCCGCGGTCACGATCACGCGTGACGACTGGGGCATCCCGCATATCGTCGGCACCACGGATGCCGATGCGGTGTTCGGGATGATGTACGCGCAGGCGGAGGACGACTTCCCGCGCATCGAGATGAACTACCTCACGGCGATGGGACGTCGCGCCGAGGCGGACGGGGAGCGCGCCCTCTGGGCGGACCTGCGGATGCGGCTGTTCATCGACCCCGACTCCATGCGGGCCAAGTACGCCGCGAGCCCGGAGTGGCTGCGCGCACTCATGGACGCCTGGGCGGATGGCCTCAACTACTTCCTCGCCACGCATCCCGAGGTGCAACCCGAGGTGCTCACGCGCTTCGAGCCCTGGATGGCGCTCACCTTCAGCGAAGGCAGCATCGGCGGCGACATCGAGAGTGTGTCGCTGGCCGGACTCGAGGCGTTCTACGGGGCGCGGGCGGTCGCCGCGACGCCTGACCCGCGGCCGCGCGAACCCGGCGGCTCCAACGGCTTCGCGATCGCCCCCGCACGCTCGGCCTCCGGCAAGGCGCTGCTGCTCATCAATCCGCACACGTCCTTCTTCTTCCGCGAGGAACTGCAGGTCACCAGCGGCGAGGGACTCAACGCCTACGGCGCCGTGACCTGGGGGCAGTTCTTCGTCTACCAGGGATTCAACGAGCGCGCCGGCTGGATGCACACCTCGAGCGGCGCGGACGTGATCGATGAGTACGCCGAGCGCGTGACGCCGGCGGGCGCCGGCTTCACGTACCGCTACGGCAACGAGGACCGCCCGGTGCGCGCTGCGACGGTGCGCCTCAAGGTGCGGGGCGCGGACGGCACGTTCACGGACCGTGCGTTCACCACGTACCACACGCATCACGGGCCGGTGGTGCGCGAGGCGGACGGCCACTGGATCACCGTGCGCCTGATGAACGACCCGGTGACGGCGCTGCAGCAGAGCTACCGCCGCACCAAGGCCACGGACCACGCGAGCTTCCGCGAGACGATGCGGCTGCACACGAACTCGTCCAACAACACGATCTTCGCCGACGCGAGCGGGAACATCGCGTACTTCCACGCCAACCACGTGGCGAAACGCGACCCGCGCTTCGACTGGTCGAAGCCCGTGGACGGGTCGGATCCCGCCACGGAATGGCAGGGGATCCACACGCTGGAGGAGAGTCCGGACCTGCTCAACCCGCCGACGGGCTGGATCCAGAACACCAACAACTGGCCGTATTCCGCGGCCGGCCGCTACAGTCCCCGGCGCGAGTCCTTCGCGCGCTACTTCGACGAGGCGGGCGAGAACGCGCGTGGCCTGCACGCGATCGCGGTGCTCTCGCGCGAGACGGCGTTCACACTCGACAAACTGGTGGCGGCCGCGTACGACCCGCACCTGAACGCCTTCGACGACCTCATCCCCGCCCTCGTCGCCGACCACGCGGCGCTCCCGGCGCGTGACCCGCGCAAGGCGAAGCTCGCCGACGCGGTCGCCCACCTCCGGGACTGGGACCGGCGCTCGAGCACGAGCTCCACGGAGACGTCGCTCGCGATCCATTGGGGCGAGGCCCTCTGGGAGCGGCTGCGCGCCGACCCGGACGGAGAAGGTGTCTCGCTCGACGCCCAGATGCGGAGCCCGCAGGCTCGCGAGGCCCGGCTCCTCGCGCTCGACAGCACGATGGCGCGGCTCACGCGCGACTTCGGCGACTGGAAGACGGCGTGGGGACAGATCAACCGGTTCCAGCGCCTCACGGGCGACTTGCAACAGCCATTCAACGACAACGCGCTCAGCACCCCGGTGGGCTTCGCATCATCCCGCTGGGGATCGCTGGCGGCCTTCGGCGCGCGCACGTACCCCGGCACCAAGCGCATGTACGGCACGAGCGGGAACAGCTTCGTGGCGGTGGTGGAGTTCGGGGACTCGGTGCGTGCGCTGGCGGTGACGGCGGGCGGGCTGTCGAACGATCCCGGGAACAGGCACTTCAATGATCAGGCGGAGCGGTATGCGCAGGGGAAGCTCCGGCAGGTGTACTTCTACCGGACGGACCTTGAGGGGCATACCGAACGGACGTATCGGCCCGGGGAGAGGTGAGGGATGCAGGGATGCGCGATGCGGGGGGCCGCCCGGTTCGGGCAGCCCCCCGCATCGCTTACCTCACACCTCACACCTCCGTCCCTACTTGATCGCTACGCCCAGTTCGCTCTTCGCTCCTGAACCCTTCCCAACAAGCTCCATCGTGTAGCGGGGCTTCTTCTCGTCGTCGGTCGCCACGAACTTCACCCAGCCGCCGGTGCTCGTCTCGTCGAGCCACCAGTCGATGGTGCCGCCACCCTGGCCGAAGCGCACGTGGCGGGCGGTGAAGGTGCCGGCGGGCGTGGTCACCTTCTCGGTGCCCACCGTCGCGCCCTCGAGTGATTCCTTCGTCGGACGGCCGGTGAACGAACCGCGCATGTTCCACATGGTCCACTGCTCCGGCACGAGCATCTCCTGCGGCTCGCTGCTGCCGGGCAGCTTGGCCCGCATGCGCACCAGGCGCTGCGTGTACTCGTCCCCTTCCGACTTGAACAGCGCCTCGAGATTCACCGTGTCGGCGCGGTCACCGTCCTTGTAGACGGTCTTCATGCGCCACCACTCGCCACCATCGGCCTGCTTGCCCAGGAACGCACGCTCCACCGTCTGCACCTCGTTCGCGCGCTCCTCGTCGTCATTGACCGTGATCGACCACCGCGTCCACTCGCCCGCCGTGTAGTCCTTCTCGAACATCGTCGCGCCCGAGAGGTACTGCACCGCGAAGAGCTGCGAGATCCAGAGCCAGGCGAAGTCCGTGTTCCACACCGCCGGCGCACGCATGCCGCGACCGCCACCCGACCCGCCGGCCACGGCGACCGAGGTGCCGAAGCTGCCGGCCAGCTGGCTCTCGCGCGACTTGAGCAGCGCCAGCGCCGCGTCGGTGAACCCGGTGCGGCTGCCCGCGAGGTAGCCGCGCAGGCGGTCCTTCAGGTTGCGGTACTCCGGGAGCTTGAAGCCACCGGCCGTCGCCGCGGCGATCTCCGGACCGTCCATGATCTTCTGGCGGTCCTTGCGCATGCCGTCCGAATCGCTCGCCCCGCACTTGGCCTTGATCGCGACGCGCGCGGCCAGACCGCCGAGCCGGCTGCCCGTCGCCGAGCCCGCGGCCTCGAAGTCACGCTTGCACTGCTCGAACTTCTGGATCTTCGCCTCCGCGTCCGAGACCTGCGGCGCGACGGTCTCCTGCTCCGCCTTCTCCTTCGCGTGCGCCGTGAAGAAGCGGTCGAGGATCGCCTCGGTGATGTCGAGCACGCGGTCGGACTGCGCCTCGGCGCGCGCCGGGAGGGCGCACACGGTCAGCAGTGCCAGGACGGACAGGGAACGGGCGTTCATGGTGGTGCCTCCGAGCAGGACGTGCAGCGTCAGGTGGTGCGGTGGGGTACCGTACGATATGGGTGCTGCGGGTACCACGCCAGAACGGAGCGCCCGCACACACGGTTTCAGGTGGTTCCGCGTGACCCACGTCACGCTGCGACCGCGGCCCGTCGGTCGATGTGCAAGTTCGGCGGACACGGACGTCTCCTTGCTGCACCGTCGTTCGCCCGGCCACCGTGGCCGCGGCGCGACCCCTTTCGGGAGCATCCCGTGTTCCGCGTCAATCGTCGACTCAGCATCGCAGTCGTGTTCGTGGTCGTCTCACTCGGGGCCTGCGGCGACGAGGCCACCCAACCGGCACCGGACGCGGGCGGACTCGCGATGTCCGCCGGCGTCGCGACGGCGCCGAAGGGTGAGGCCTCCGCCCCGGCCTTCGCGCGCGTCGCGCCGGATGCGATCGCGCGCAGTCCGCAGGCCACGGTCGCCGACTCGACCCGCATGCTCATCCGCACGGCGAGCGTGGGCATCAAGGTCGATTCGCTCGAGCCGGCCATGGCCGCGCTGCGCCGGCTCGCCGGCGCGCTCGGCGGTGTCGTCGGGAACGTGACCGTGAGCGCAGGCGAGTTCCAGGTGCGCTCGGCGACGCTGGAGCTGCGCGTGCCGTCGGCACGATTCGACGACGCGATGGCCGGCATGGCGCCCATCGGCACCGTGGAGTTCAGCAACGTGAGCGCCGAGGACGTGGGTGAGGAGTTCGTGGACCTGCGCGCCCGCGTGGCCAATGCCCGCCGGCTCGAGTCGCGGCTGGTCGACCTCCTGGCGACGCGCACGGGGAAGCTGGAGGATGTGCTGGCGGTCGAGCGCGAACTCGCGCGCGTGCGCGAGGAGATCGAGCGCCACGAAGGGCGCATGCGCTATCTCGGCAGCCGCGTGGCGATGAGCACGCTGCAGGTCACGGTGAGCGAACCCGCGCCGGTCGCCAGTGAACCCGGCAGGAGCGTGATCGGCGAGGCCTTCAAGACCGCGTGGAAGAACTTCGTCGGCTTCGTCGCCTGGGGCATCGCGTCGCTCGGCATCCTCGTGCCGCTGCTCGTGTTCGCCCTCGTCGCACGCTGGGTGCTGCGTCGGCGGAAGCCGCGCGACGTGTAAGGGTTCGCCCGGGCGCGGCGGGGTATCGAGCCGCGCACACGCTTCGCATCTTTGGAGGCGCCGCGCACGCGGCGCCTTCTTTGTTCCGGAGCCCTCCGTGATCGACCTGACCCTCCCGCGTCGCGCGGTCGCGCGACTGCTCGCCTGCAGCTGCGTCCTCTGGCTGGTGATGCCGCTCTCGCCGGCTGCCGCGCAGCGCGCGGCGTCCCGGCGCTTCGAACCGAGCGCGGACTGCGACTACCAGCGCTGTTCGTACAACATCGTCCCCGTGCTGCACGGTTTGACGGTCGTGCGCGGCGCGCAGGAGACGCCGGTGGCGACGCTGGGGTTCCTCTGGACCGGCGACATCAGCGATGCCTTCGATGCACCTGCCCGCGCCGCCGCGCAGCGCGCCGTGCGCACGCGCCGCGTCGCGGCGGTCTTCACCGACCTCGGACTGCTCCTCGCGGCCTCCGGGCTCGCCGTGGGGATCGCGGACGACTTCGACGAGAACGCGGCGGCGCTGCTCGCCGGCGGGGCGGCCTCGCTCGCGATCTCCGTCCCACTGCAGTTCCGCGCCGACAAGTTCCTCGCGCAGGCCACCTGGCTGCACAATGCGCGTTATGCACGCTGAGCCGATGCAGCGTCGTGCGCGGCACGCCGCGGCGCTCGCGGGCGCACTCGCCGCAACGCTCGTGCTCGCGCGCCCGCTCACGGCGCAGGCGACGGTCCCGGTGGTGCCGCTCCCGGCGTCGGTCACCGCCGGCAGCGGCAGCTGGGCCCTGCCGCGCAACCTGCCGGCCGAGCTGCCGATGGAACCCGATGCGACGCTCGCCCGCAGTGGTGTCCGCGTGACGGTCGATCCAGCCGACTCGGCCGGGGGATCCGAGAGTTACCGCCTGGTGGTTGGCCCCGACGGCGTGCAGCTGGTCGCGCCGACACGGGCCGGCCGCTTCTACGGACTGCAGACGCTGCAGCAACTGGTCGACGCGGCACGCGCGGAGCGGCCCACGTCGCCAGCAGTGCCGGCGGTGCGCATCAGCGACGCGCCGCGGTTCGCGTACCGCGGGCTGCACCTCGACGTGGCGCGCCATTTCGAGAACGCGGCCTTTGTGAAGCGCTACATCGACCTCATGGCACGGTTCAAGCTCAACACCTTCCACTGGCACCTCACGGACGACCAGGGGTGGCGTATCGAGATCAAGAAGTACCCGCGACTCACCACGGTGGGTGGCTGCCGCGCCGAGACGATGGTCGCCAAGCAGTTCACCCCGTACCGGGGCGATGGCCTCCGGCACTGCGGGCACTACACGCAGGAGCAGATCCGCGAGGTGGTCTCGTACGCGGCCGCGCGACACGTCACGGTGGTGCCGGAGATCGAGATGCCCGGCCACGCCGTGGCGGCCATCACCGCGTATCCGGAGCTCGCGTGCACGCCCGGGCCCTTCGCGGTGATGACCATCTGGGGCGTCTCCGACGACATCCTCTGCCCCAGCGAGCGCACGTTCGGCTTCCTCGAGGACGTGCTCACCGAGGTGCTCGCGCTGTTCCCCTCCACGATGATCCACATCGGCGGGGACGAGGCGCCCAAGGTGCGCTGGAAGGCCAGCCCGCTCGCGCAGGAGATCATCCGGCGCGAGGGACTCAAGGACGAGCACGGGCTGCAGAGCTGGTTCGTGCGTCGCATCGACCGCTGGCTGAGCGACCGTGGACGCCGGCTCGTGGGCTGGGACGAGATCCTCGAGGGCGGGCTGGCCCCCGGCGCCACGGTGATGAGCTGGCGCGGCACCAGCGGCGGCATCGAAGCCGCACGACTGGGCCGCGATGTGATCATGACGCCCGGCTCGCACCTCTACCTCGACTTCTACCAGGGCGACCCCAGGTTCGAACCACTCGCGATCGGCGGCCTCACGACACTCGATCGGGTCTACTCCTTCGAGCCCATCCCCGACGTCCTTTCGGCCGAGGAAGCGAAGCACATCCTCGGTGCGCAGGGCAACGTCTGGACCGAGTACCTGCACACCCCCGGCGCCGTGGAGTACATGGCGTATCCGCGGGCACTCGCGTTGGCCGAGGTGACCTGGTCGCCGCGTGCCGCGCGGAGCTGGCCCAGCTTCGAGGCGCGACTGCCCAACGCGCTGCGCACGCTGGATCGCCTGCGCGTGAACTACCGCCTGCCCCACGTGGTCGGACTCGAGGCGGACGCCTTGACGCTCGACTCCGTGGTGCGGATCCCGCTCAGCGTGCCGATGGCCGCGGCCGCGATCCACTACACGCTCGACGGAACGGATCCGACGCGGAGCAGCCCACGCTACAGCGCGCCACTGGAGGTCCCGGTGCCCGCGTCGGGCGTGACGGTCACGGCGCGGGCGTTCACGGCCACGGGCAAGGCGAGTCCGCCGCGCGCGGCGACGTTCCGCCGCACCACCTACCGCCCCGCAGAGTCCGCCGGCGGCACCTCACCGGGCCTGCTCAAGCGCTACTACGAGGCGACGCTGCAGCGGGTGCAGCAGATCGACTCCTTGGTGCCGTCGCGCCTGTTGCCCAGCTCCGCGGTGGCCCGTGGCGGCGACGAACGGGCGGAGCAATACGCGCTGCGTTTCGACGGCTTCGTGCAGGTGCCGGCGGACGGCCTCTACGAGTTCGCCCTCACGTCCGACGACGGCAGTACGCTCGAGATCGGCGGTACGCGTGTGGTGGACAACGACGGATTCCACGGCGCGGCGGAGCGCACCGGCATGATCGCGCTGCGGGCCGGGCCGCATCCCATCGTGGTGCGGTTCTTCCAGGGCGGTGGCGGCGCGGAGCTCTCGCTCAGGGTGCGCCGCGCCGGCGGGGCGTGGCAGGACCTGCCACCGGAGTGGCTGACCTGGCGCGACTGACCTGTCCCGCCTGCAGGAGGTAGTGCTCGACCTTGTGCATCCCCACGTCGGCGAGGGTCTTGAGGCCGCCGAACAGCAACGTCCCGCCACCGTTGCCGAGGATGCTCCCGAGGATGATGGTGATGTGCATCGGGATGATGCGGAGGTACGGCATGAACATCAGTGCGCCGATGTTCGGCTCGCCGCGCAGGTCCGCGTCCACGTGCTCCTGATGGGACTGCCGGTGTGCCAGCGCGAAGCTCAGGGCGAGCAAGAGGACGATGAGCGGGTCCCACGCGCCGAGCCGGCCGACGTCCAGGGCACGCGGCACGCCGTTCACCGTCGCCGGGAGCCGGCCATCCGCCGTGATGCTGCCCGTCATCGCCACCAGGAAGACCAGGTAGCCGACGTGGAAGAAGCCGTAGTGCATCGCGAAGAAGTTCTTGGTGGACCGCCGGGTCTCGGGCGTCGGCGCGACGCTGGCGCCGTTGATCTTGAGGCCGTCGGTCCGGAACCGCTGCAGCTTGGCGATGCGACGGTAGGCGTAGAAGCCGATGATCACGCTCTGCGCCCAGTACGGCCAGAGCAGCATGAGCAGGCCCCCGTCGTCGAACCACGCGAAGGCGATCGCGAGGAGGTTCGAGAGGACGATGCCGCGCACGGCACGGTCGTCCGGGCGCGCGGCAGGCGCGGGCGTGCTGTTGTCGTTCAACGGTGGCGCGGGATCGGGCGTCTCATGGGCAGCCTCCTCACCGCAGGGACGAGGCAACCCGGCGTCAGGTTGCGGGGGTCCGAGGGACAGGGCGGTCGGTGACGCGGGAGTCCGGAGCACGGAGGACAGGCATGCGCAGGGCATGGATGCGGGTGGTGCTGCTCGGTCTCGTGGGCGTCAGCGCCCCGGGCGCGACACTCGACGCGCAGCGCGGCGGGATGCGCGGCGGCTTCATCGACGTGGAGCCCAACGTCCCCTACGACGGCCGCTACACGTTCGTGCGCCTGCAATACACCAACCTCGGCGGGCGCGGCGGCTGGGCATTCGACTACCCGGCGATGGAACGGAACTTCATGACGGTGCTCAACGACCTCACGACCATCCGTCCGCACCTGCGTGGCAGCAACATCCACACGATGGACGACCCCGCGCTCTCCAAGTACGCCGTCGCGTATCTCTCGGAGCCCGGCTACTGGGACCCCAATCCAGCGGAGGCGGCCGGACTCCGCACCTGGATCCAGAAGGGCGGGTTCCTCATCGTGGACGACTTCTTCGGGCAGCAGTGGATCAACTTCGAGCGCGCCATGCGCGTCGTGCTGCCCGACGCGCGGATCGTGCCGCTCGACGTCACGCACCCGATCTTCCACTCGTTCTTCTCGCTGCGCACGCTCGACGGCCTCGCGCACCCGCAGAACCGCGGGTACCGCGCGCAGTACCTCGGCATCTTCGAGGACAACGACCCCACCAAGCGCCTGCGCGTGATCATCAACTACAACAACGACATCGGCGACTACATGGAGTGGTCGGGCGAGGGCTGGTACCCCGTGAACTTCACCAACGACGCCTACAAGCTCGCGACCAACTACCTGGTGTACGGCCTGAGCCGCTGAGTCAGGGCGTGGTGGCGTCGCGCGTCCAGACCACCACGAGCCCGCACTTGGGCATCGCGTAGCTGAACTCCGCGGGGATCGCACCGGAAGCCTGGTAGATCTCGATGCCGGCGATCTCCGTGAGCGGCGGCAGCAGGTTGAGCGGCGCGTCGTCCGGCATGAGCACCGCATCGACCATGATGCGCATCGCGCAGCGGTCGTTGGCCAGCGGATTCGTCCCGCCGCGGCCGTAGAGCCGCGTCTCGCCGGTGGCCGCGCTCGCCTCCACGTTGATGCGCCCGAGCGCCCGGAACAGGTTCTCGGTGGAGCCGCCCTCCCGATCGCGGATCTGTTCGCGCGTGATGAAGTTGCCGCCGCCGACCCGGGCCTCGGCGCGCAGGAGGAAGCCGCCCAGGTTGAGCGAGGTGACACGCGCCTCGATCGTCACCGGCGCCAGCGACTGGATGGACGCTGTGATGGGCGCGATGATGCGCGCCGTGTCCCCGGCCGCGACCTCGATGCTCATCATCGTCGGCACGTACCCCACGCGACGCACGAAGAAGTCGCGCATGCCCGGCTCCAGCTGCTCCACATGGAACTCGCCGAGCGAGTCCGTGAACACCTTGTTGCGCCCCGGGAACACGCGCACTTCGACACCTGTGAGCGGCCGGTCGCCGGCGCCGGTGAGGCGCACGTGCACGGCGCCGGTGCGCGCCACGGCGGGGCCCCCGCGACGGCGCACGATCTCGAGATCCAGCGACGCCGGGTTCAGCGCCGGCAGGAATGCGCGCGTCGGGGCGGACTCGTTCTCCTCGCTGCGGGCCACGACGGACAGCGGCACGCCCCGCGGCAGCGAGCAGAGCGCGTAGCGGCCCTGCGGATCCGTCCCCGATTCCACCCACTGCTGCCGGAACGTCAGGCGGCCACCCGACTCCACGACCTGGTGCCATGAGGCGCGCACCCGCGCCCCGTTGATGCCGCGGTCGCGCTGGTCGTGCACGTCACCCACCAGGCTGCCGGTGAGGCCGCCGACCGGCTGCACGCCCTCGCAGCTCGGCGCGGCCATCCGGCGGCGCGGCGGCACCGTCACCGCGGGCAGCGGCTCGGGCGGCGCGTCGAACGCGCGCACCGCACCCCGCGCGACCTTGAGACCCGCGATCCGCTCGCGCCGCTCTCCGCGCATGACCATCTGCGAGGTCTCCCCGGCGCGCGCCACGCGCTGGTCGGACTCCGGTGCGTAGAGCGGCATGCGCAGCTGCCATTGCGCGACGATCAGGTGCCCGGACGTGAGGCGACGGAACTGCACGCGCCCGCCGAAGGTCGTGTCCGGATGGTCCGGGCTCAACGTCGGCACGTACTGGAACTCCACGCGGTCGAGGGCGTAGCTCGTGCGGTCCAGCCAGAGCACGCCGCTCACCTCGAGCTTCCCGGCGGGCGCCGCGGTGGGGGCGAAGGCGATGCCCACGCGGCGCACCGAGCTCGGGTCCTCGGGGACCAGACGGAAGCAGTGCGTGGCCGCGAAGTCGTCCGAGAGCAGCACCCGCGCGTCGGGGCCGAAGTAGATGGAGGTGGTGTCGATGCGGCGCGCGTAGCCCAGCTCGCGCAGCGCACGCGGCACGTCACTGCGGAACCCCTGCTCCGCGCGCCCCGTGACCGTGCGACGCGTGGCCGCGCGCACCCGCGTCAGCGTCGAATCGTACTCGATCTCGTCGAGGTCGAAGGCCAGCGGCGCCGACCGCTCGGCCGAGAGCGCGGCGGCTGCGAGCGACTTGCGCGCCTCGTCCCAGAGCAGCGCGACCTGCGTACCTTCGGCCGGACGCACGTCGCAGCGCAGGCGGTCGCGGACCTCCACGACCCCGAGCGCCCGCGTGGCCTCGACGAGGTGCACGCTGCGCTGCTGCACCTCGCCCTGGGCCAGCGTCATCGGCAGCGAGAGCACCCGCGCGAACCCCACCGCCTCGGTGCGGAGCCGGAACGTGCCGCGCCGTGGCGCGCGCAGGTCGTATCGCCCGAACTCGTCGGACAATCCGGACACCGCCACGGTGCCCGCGGAATCGAGGAGCGCCATCACGGCGCCGGCCACCGGGACAGTGTCGCGCGTGACCACCACGCCGCGCACACCCTGAGCCGCCAGTGACGAACCGCTCAGGACAAGGAGGAGAGCCGCAACGGAGGAGGCGCGCATGCCTCAAGCATGTGGCCGCGCGCGCGATCGCACCAGTTCCACGCCGGCGCCGATGGTCCACACCCCCTGCGCGACGACGATGAGCCCGAAGTGGTGGACGTCGAGGCGGAGCCGGCCGAGCAGTGTGACTACCAGCAGCACGCCGCCGAGCAGCAGCCCGTACCAGCCGAGCCAACGCGCGAGTGCTGCACCGCGGAGCACCGCCAGCGACCACACCAGCATCGCGAGGGACCACCCGGCGACGAACACGGTGGCGAAGGCCTGGTTCACCAGGCCGGTGTAGCCGAGCAGTGCGCGCGCGAACGCCTCCTCGGAACCGTCGAGGCGCACGAGGCGCGCGACCAGCATGGTGGACAGCAGTCCGCTGGCGATCGCGGCCACGGCCACCGCGCCCGACGCGATGGCGACGCACGCGTACCCCAGGCGGGCCGACGCCGCGTGGCGGGTCGCGAGGCGGCGCGCCAACGCCCCGTAACCCACGAGGGTGAAGGGGATCGCCAGCAGGGCCAGCCCGTGCGCGACCACGTTGCGCGGGCCGTACGTGGCGAAGTCGTCGAGCATCTGCCGGACGTTGGGGTGCATCGTCATGGTGACCAGCGAGGCCAACGTGCCGCCGATGAGCATCCAGCCGCTTTCCCGATCCTGCTCCATTGAAGTTCCTCCGGTTGGAGCGCAGAATGCAGGGCTCCCACCGCCCCTGCCATCCGTCCCCCCGAGATGCCGAACAAGCGCCCCCCGAAAGTCCGGGAACGCGGCCGTCCGCCGCGCCTCGACGCGCGCGCCGCGCGCTCGCAACTCGCGCTCGGGCGTGCGCTGGTCGCGCTCATGACGGACACCGCGTTCGACGCGATCACCGTGCAGCAGGTGCTCGACCGCGCCGGCGTGGGGCGGGCGACGTTCTACGCGCACTTCCGGAACAAGGACGACCTGCTGTTGAGCGACGCCGATCGGTTCATCAGCATGCTCGGTCGGCACTTCGCGGGCGTCGCGGCGGGGACCACGCGGGTCGCACCGATCGTCGAGCTGTTCACGCACGTCGAGGACGTCGCGCGGTTCATCGATGCGCTGGCCCGGTCGGGGCGGCAGGAGGCCGTGCACGACCTGCTGATGGCCCACCTCGCGCAGATGATCGAGCAGCGGCTGACAGTGCTCGTGCCGCCCGCGGTGGCACCGCCGCTCGGCCTCGACGTCAGCGCGCGCATCTGCGCGGCGATGGCGATGGAGCTGCTGCGCTGGTTCCACGAGCATCGACACGAGACCACGCCGCGGGCGATGGAGCAGCGCTTCCACGCCATGGTCTGGCGCGGTCTGCCCGGCGTGGTGCCGTCCGCGTGAGCGCCGCCGCCTCGCGGGGCACGCGGCTGCGTGCGGCGATCCCGGGCCTCCTGCGACGGCTGCGCCGCTGGGCGCTGGTGACACTGGGGGTCGCCGTCGTCGCGCCCTGGCTGCTGATCCTCCCGCTCAACTTCGTGGAGCCCGCGACCACGATGGTGATGCTGCGGCGCAGCGTGCAGCGGCTGCGCGCCGGCAAGTCGCCGGCCTACCCGAGGCGCGACGTCGTGCGCCGCGACGAGATCTCCCCGTACCTGCGCCGCGCAGTGCTCGCGTCGGAGGACGATCGCTTCTACCTGCACTTCGGATTCGACCTCGAGGAGATCGAGAACGCGATCGAACGCGCGCGGGCCGGTCGCCGCCTGCGCGGGGCCTCCACCATCACGCAGCAGGTGGCCAAGAACCTGTTCCTCTGGGAGGGTCGCTCGTTCGTGCGCAAAGGCTACGAGGCCTACCTCACGCTCGTGCTCGAGGTCTGCCTGCCCAAGGAGCGCATCCTCGACATCTATCTGAACCTCGCCGAGTGGGGCGACGGCGTGTTCGGCGCGGAGATGGCGGCCCGACGCCACTTCGGGAAACCCGCGAAGTCGCTGACCCGTGATGAAGCGGCCCGGCTGGCGGCCGTGCTCCCCAGCCCCCTGCGCTGGCCGCCCTCGGGCGCCGTCGCGTCGCGACGCGCACCGATCATCCTGGAGAAGATGCGCTACGCGGCCCCCAAGAAGCTCTGACGGGGGTTGTGACGGAGCGGATACTGGACAGGTACTGTATCCGGAGATTTCGGTAATCCGAAATTCCGTCAGTCCCACCAACCCCCAACGCTTCGAGCTTTCCATGCGCCGGATCCCCACCGCTCGCGCTCGCGTGTTGTCCGTGTTGACGCTGCTGCTGACCTCGGCCGCCTGCGGGGGCGGGGGCGGCGACGGTGGTACCGAGCCACCGACGGTCGCCTCGGTCGCGATCACCGCGCCAGCGGCGCCACCGAGCTTCCAGACCCTGACCCGCACCGTGCAGTTCAGCGCCGTCGCGCGGGACGCGGCGGCGGCGGCCGTCGCCGGTGCCACCATCACCTGGAACTCGAGCAACACCGGCGTCGCGACCGTCAGCGGGACCGGACTCGTGACCGCCGTGGGGAACGGGACCACCAACATCACCGCCTCGTCGTCGGGCATCACGTCGCCGGCGGTGGTCGTCACCGTGGCGCAGGTGGTGAACACCGTGACCGCGACTCCGGCGGCCGTCGCGTTCGGGGCGATCGGCGCCACGCGGCAACTCGCCGCGGCCGCGGTGGACTCCTCGGGTGCGCCGGTGGCCGGTGCCGCGGCCGCGACGTGGACGCGGGTGGGGCCGGGCACGGTCGCATCGGTGAGCGCGGGGGGACTGGCCACCGCACTCGCGGTCGGCGTCGGCGACACCGCAGTCGCGACGATCGGCGCGCGCACGGCACGGGTGCCCATCACGGTGACGCAGGTCGTGGCGTCGATCCTCGTCAACAGCACCGGCTCCGACACGCTCAAGACCACCGGGCGCACCAAGACCTACACCGCCGTGGTGCGCGACTCGCAACTCAACACCATGGCCGGCACCGCCGTGACCTGGTCGTCGAGCCAGACCGCGGTGGCCACGGTGAGCGGTGCCGGGGTGGCGACCGCCGTGGCGGACGGCAACAGCAACATCACCGCGACGGCCGGCGGCGTGAACGGCGTCCGGGCGCTCACGGTGCGCCGCTACGCCGACACCTTCACGCTCACGCCAGGCTCCGGCAACATCACCACGCCGCTCGGCACCAACATCCTGCTCGGCCTCGCGCGCGACAGCGTGAACACCAACCTGCCCATCAGCTGGACCTCGCGGACGACGACGGTGATCACCGTGAACCCCGCGACGGGCACCCAGACCACGGCGACGGCCGCCGGCAACGGCGCGACCTACGTGGTGATGAGCGCCGGCACCCGCAACGACTCGACGCTGATCACCGTGACCGGCCAGCCCACCGCGCCGCTCACGGCCGGCGTCGGCGTCGGCATCGGCAACATCTTCACCAGCACCCAGAACGGCACGGTGAACCCCGCGGTCGACACCATCGGCGTGGGCGGCACCGTCACCTGGACCTTCAACGGCGGCATCCACTCGGTGCAGTCGCAGGGCTCGCCGAGCTTCACCAGCAGCGCCAACCAGGGCAACGGCACGTACGCGTTCACCTTCAACGCCGTGGGCACGTACCTCTACAACTGTTCCGTGCACGGTGACCTGATGACCGGTCGCGTGGTGGTGCGCTGAGCCGCGACCGAACGGAGGGCTGGCCCCGGGCGTAGTTCGACGGTCAATTGTGCGGCAGTCCCTGCACCGCCCCCACCCCGTCGAGCACGTGCCCATGCGCTCCCAGCCGACCCTCCGTTCGCCGCGCGGCCGTTCCGCGCGCCTCACGTCCCTCGTTGCCGTCGCACTCGCGGCGGTCGCGGCCCTCGACCTCGGCGCCCAGACGGGGCCGCCGGTCGCGCGCAGCGTCGCGACCACCGCGCGCGAATCGGCGTTCAACCAGCTCCGCTGGCGCATGGTGGGCCCTGCCCGCGGCGGCCGCGTCACCACGGTGACGGGTGTGGACCAGGAACCGCACACGTTCTACTTCGGCTCCACCGGCGGCGGCGTCTGGAAGACCACCGACGCCGGCGCGAACTGGTCCAACATCTCCGACGGACAGATCACCGTCGGCTCGATGGGTGACATGGACGTCGCCAACTCCGACCCTAACATCATCTACGTCGGCACCGGCTCCGACGGCTACCGTTCGAACGTCTCCATCGGCAAGGGCGTCTGGAAGTCCGCCGATGCGGGCAAGACGTGGAAGCACGTCGGGCTCAAGGAGGTGGGCAACATCGGCGGCGTGCGGGTGCACCCGAGCAATCCCGATGTCGCCTTCGTCGCCGCGATCGGCGACCCGTTCCGGCCCACGAACGCGCGCGGCATCTACCGCACCACCGACGGCGGTGCGACCTGGGCCCGCACGCTCTACGTGAGTGACTCCACCGGTGCCGTGGACGTGGAGTTCCACCCCGGCGACCCCAACACGCTCTACGCCGCCATGTGGCGCGCCGAGCGCAAGCCCTGGACGATCATCTCCGGCGCCATGGAAGGCGGCATCTACAAGAGCACGGATGGCGGCGCGACGTGGACCAAACTCGGCAACGGCTTGCCGAACGGTCTCGTGGGCAAGGCCAACATCGCGGTCAGCCGGGCGAACCCCTCCCGCGTGTACGTGCTCATCGAGGCCAAACCGGGCATGGGGCTCTACCGCTCCGACGATGCGGGGGCCTCGTTCACGATGGTCTCCAACAACCCGCAGCTGTCCACGCGTTCCTTCTACTACACGACCATCACCGCGGACCCCACCAACGCGGACGTGGTGTACGCGGGCGCCGAGGGCTACTTCAAGAGCACCGACGGCGGACGCAGCTGGCAGACCATGCGCACGCCGCACGGCGACAACCATGACCTCTGGATCAACCCGACCAACGGGCAGATCATGATCCAGGCGAACGACGGCGGCGTGAACGTCTCGCTCAACGGCGGCCGCACGTGGAGCACGCAGTACAACCAGCCGACCGCCGAGATCTACCAGGTGTACGTGGACAACCAGTTCCCGTACCGCATCTACGGCGCGCAGCAGGACAACTCCACGCTGATCCTGCCCTCGCTGCCGGTGGGCGCGGGTGGATTCGACGATCCCATCCAGGGCTGGCGCTCGGGACCGGGCTGCGAGACCGGCCCGATCATGCCGCACCCGACCAATCCCGACACGGTGTACGGCTCCTGCAAGGGCCAGTACTCGCGGATGTCGCTCAAGACGGGCCAGGAGAAGCACTACTGGGTGGGCGCGCAGTCGCTGTACGGCAACGCCACCAAGGACATGCTCTACCGCTTCCAGCGCGTGTCCCCGATGGAGGTCTCGCCGCACGATCCGTCGGTGCTCTACTACGGCTCGCAGGTGGTGCACCGCACGCGCGATGAGGGGGTCACCTGGGAGGCGATCTCGCCGGACCTCACCTGGAACCCCGAGGACAAGCGCGCGAACTACTCCGGCGGACCGATCACGGTGGACAACACGGGCGAGGAGTTCTTCTCCACGCTCTACGCCATCCGTGAGTCGCCGCTCGAGCGCGGCGTGATCTGGGTGGGCGCCAACGACGGTCCCTTCCATATCACGCGCGACAACGGCAAGACCTGGCAGAAGATCACGCCGCCGGGCCTCGAGATGGGCGGGCGCGTGCAGAACATCGAACCGTCGCCGCACCGGAAGGGATCGGCCTACTACACGGTCCTCCGCTACCTGCTCGGCGACCACCGGCCGTACATCTACAAGACCGACGACTACGGCAAGTCGTGGACGCTGCTCACCGACGGCCGCAACGGCATCCCCGCGGACGAACCCACCCGCGTCGTCCGCGAGGATCCCAGCCGCGAGGGCCTGCTCTACGCCGGCACCGAGTTCGGCATGTACGTGTCGTTCAACGGTGGGCGGCAGTGGCAGTCGTTCCAGCGGAACCTGCCCAACACGCCGATCACCGACCTGAAGGTGCACCAGAAGGACATCGTCATCTCCACGCAGGGCCGGTCGTTCTGGATCATGCACAACATCACGCCGCTGCATGAGGTGGCGGACGCGATGGCGGACGTGGTGCTCTACACGCCGCGCGAGGCCTATCGCAACCGCTACCGGGCCGGCTTCGGCGGGCTCGAGAGTGCCCGCGATGCGGACTCGGATCCGGAGTACCCGCCGGCCGGTGCGACCATCGACTACTACTTCGCCACCGCGCCGCGCGGGGAGGTGACACTCGAGGTGCGCGACGCCAAGGGCGTGGTGGTGCGCCGCTTCTCGAGCCTCGCTGCCGGCGAGCAGCGCGTGGAGCCGAGTGAGCCCTCGATGCGTGGCCCGATGTGGGAGCGCATCGGCACCCCGCGGCTGCCTGCGGCGGCGGGCCACAACCGCTTCATCTGGGACATGACACTCGCGGGGCCCTCGGACCCCAACCCCGTGCGCAGTGGCCGCAACGGCCCGGCGGTGCTGCCCGGCAGTTACACGTTGCGCCTCACCGCCGGCGCGACGACGCTCGAGAAGCCGCTCGTGATCAAGCCCGATCCGCGCATGGTGCAGGACGGCGTGACGCTCGCGGTGATGCAGGAGCAGCTCGCGCACAACCTGGCGGTGCGGGACCTGGTGAGCGAGATGAACGCCCTCAGCGCGGACGTCGAGACCGCGTATCGCGCCGCGACGGGGGAGAAGAAGGCCGCGCTGGGCGCCGTGCGCGAGATCATCCAGAGCGAGGCCTGGCGCTACGGCCGGCCGGGACTCGCCGCACACGTGCAGTACCTCTACGGCGCCATGATGCGGGCGGACCAGAAGGTCGGCAACGACGCGAAGCAGCGTCTGGTGCAGTTGCGCAAGGAATTCGAGGACGTGAAGGCGCGCTTCGCGCGGGCCAACACGACGATGTGACCGGGGGCGGCGGCAGCGCTCAGCGCTGCCGCCGCAGCCTCGCGTAGTTGGCGTCGATCTTCTTCACGTAGCCGAGCGTCTCGCGATAGCGCCAGCGCGGGACCCGGGGCGCGACCTGCTCCACGTGGGTCCAGCTGGGCGCGCCGCCGGCGATCACCCGCGCCGAGTCCGCCGCGCGGCCGATCGTGCCCTCGCCGGCGTTGTAGCTCCCGAACATGAACGCGAAGCGCTCCTCGGCCGTGATCTTGTTCTCCCAGAGCTTCCAGAGATACCGGTCGTGCATGATCCCGGCCGCGATGTTCCACTCGGGGTCGTCGATCGAGCCGAACTCGGGCCGCCGGGACTGGATGAAGCCGTACGTGCTCGGCATGAGCTGCATCACCCCGCGCGCCCCGACCCGACTGCGCGCCGCGGAGTCGAGGTTGCTCTCGGCCATCCCCTGCGCCTTGAACCAGCGCCAGTCGAACGCGCTGCCGAAGTAGCGCTTGCTGTAGCGCCGGAACGTGTCGTCGTAGCGCTGCTCGGCCTTGAGCGCCTCGCGACGCTGCTGCACACGTCCGATCGCGCCCGGCTCCGGTGCGGCCGGCGTCGCCACCTGCGCCTGCAGAGTGGCACTCAGTGGCGCGAGCAACGTCGCGAGCAACGGCACGAGCGGCGCAACGACGCTAGTTGAGCGCATTCCCCACGACCATCGCGATCGCGATGAACAGCGCGCCGATGAAGATCGCCACCGCGATGTTCCCCTTCTTGAGCTCCTCGGGGAAGTTCACCTGCGGCGTGAGGTGGTCGAACGCACGGTAACTCAACCACATGAGGACGACGCCCAGGATGGCGTAGCCGAAGTTGAGCGCGAGGATCTCGAGGTCCACGATGGGCTCCAGGGGGAGGTGGGCCGCCCAGGGCGGCGCTGAACACTACGCGCGCACCCGGCGCGGGGCTACAGCACCGGGTGCGGCATGGGGGCCACTCCGTCCCTGCGCCTCAGACTGACGTCAGGGATCCTCGATCTCCGCCAACGCCTCCACCGCCGAGCGCCGGACCTCGGCGTTCGGGTCCCGCAGGGCCTTGGTGATCGCCGGGATCGCCGCCGTCGCGCGCAGCTCGCCGAGCGCCTGGATCGCCCGGCTGCGCCACTCCGGCGACGGGTCCGACACCAGCGGCAGCAGCACCGGCACCAGGGACTCATCCTCGATGTCGATCAGTACCTCGAGCGCCGCCTCCCGCAGCCCGGCATCGGTACCCTTCGCCAGCCGGACGAGCACGTCCGGCGCCGTCTGCAGCACGTCGAGGTCGGCCAGCGCATGGATCGCCGCCAAGCGCACACGACGGTCCGTGTCGCTGGCGATGCGCCGCTCGAGATCCGGCGCCACCGAGGGATCCTCGATGTTGCCCAGCGCCCAGGCGGCATGCATGCGCACCTCCGCGGCGTCGTGCGTGAGCACACGCTTGAGCGCCGGCACCGACCCGCGCTGCTCGATCTCGCCGAGGGCGAACGCCGCCATCGCGACGACGGGCGCCTCGCGTGCCGCGAGCATGCGCTCGATGCGCTCCCGCATCGCGGGACGCTCGCGGGCCGCGGCGGCGCGGAGCGCCGCCTCCCGCACCCGCGGGGACGCGTCGTCGAACAACGTCGCGATGCTCTGATCGCTCGCCTGGCTCTCGCCGAGCATCTTCGCGGCCACCAGGCGTACGCAGGGATTGTCGCTCGCGAGCGTGGCGACGAGCAACCGGATGGCGCGTGCATCGCGGACCGGTGCGTTGAGGGAGTCCTTCGCGAGGCGCGCGGCGGCGCGCCGGTCACTGAGTTGGCCGATCGGCATGCTGCCGTCGTTCCACCAGAAGTTGCCCACCTGGTCGGATACGAACTCGCAGAACACCGGCTCGGCGCTGCCGAGCGTCCGCAGCAACGAGGCCACGCGTGCGGAATCGGGACCCGGACGTGAGTCCGCCTGCGCCGCGAGCGTCCCCGCCGGCAGGATCATGAGGCCGAGCAGCCATGCGCGGCGACGCAGCCGCCGGGCCGAGGCGCGGTGATCGCGCGGTGTGAGGCGGCTCATTTGTCGTGCTCCTCGCCGAAGTACTCCACCGCCACGCGACGCACCTCGGGATCCTTGTGCGTCATCGCCTTCTTGAGGGCGTTGTGCGCGGTCTCGGTGCGCATCTCGGTCAACGCTTCCGCTGCCATCACCCGCACGTCACTCGAGCGGTCGTCGAGCAGGCGCACCAGCATGGGCACCGTGGCGAGGACCTGTCGCTCCCCCGCGATGCTCACCGCATGCGAGCGCACGTCCGACGACCGGTCCTCCATGGCGCGCAACAACAGGTCGTCGCTGATCGCGGCCTCGAGGTCGTCGAGCGTGCTCAGCGCGGCTTGGCGCACCTCGGGATCCAGGTCCATCAGCAGCTGCGTGATGGTCGGGATCGAGGTGCGGTCGCGCAGTTCCCCGAGCAGGCGGACGGCCTGTGCACGCGACTCCGCGTCGTCCGCGGCGAGTTGCTTCCGGATGGGCGCCGCCGGGACGCGGAGGCGCTCGTAGTTGCCGAGCGCATGCAGCGCGGCCCGACGCACCTCGCGGTCCTCGTCGTCGAGCGCCTTCACCAGGGGGTCGACCGCCATCTGGTGCTGCATCCGTCCCAGTGCGTCCGCGGCGGCACGCCGTACCTCGGCGTCCTCGTCCGAGAGCCGGGCGATCACGGCGCGCACGATGGTGGTGTCCGTGGGCCGGCGGCCCTCCTCGCCGCGCATGGCCGGCACGTCGGACTCCGATTGCCCGGCGTCGGGTGCCGCCACGAGCCCCGACGCCGATTCGGTCGCCGGTGCGGACGAGGCGCGGGCCCGCACGCCCGGCGCGAACGCGGCGGTGAGCATGAGCACGCTAGCCGCGGCACCCACCGCGACCGCACGCGTCACACCGGATCCCGCGCCGCTACCCGCAGCGCCATCGAGCAGGCGCGTCACGCGCACGGTGAGCTGCGAGCGCTCCTCGGCGAATCCAGCGACCGGCACGCCGAGCGGCGACGCCTGGATCCACTCCGCGACCTTCACCAGTGCCTTGGCGAGCGGGACACCGCCTGTGTGCCGCACGGCCCACTCGTCGGCGAGGTACTCCGCCGACTCCTGCATGCCGGCGCGGGCGAAACGGTTGAGTGGCTGGAAGAAGAAGATGCGCTCGATGATGCACGCGAACGCGAGCCACTGCGGGTCGCGACGCTCGATGTGTGCGAGTTCGTGCGCAAGCATCGCCCGCTGCTGCGCGGCGTCGAGGTCGACGAGGGCGACCTCGGGGAGGCAGATCTCGCCCGCGAGTGCGACCGGCGACGAGATGGACGGCGACGCGGTGAGCCGCACCGGCACGCGCGCCTGCGACTCGAGGCGCAGCGTCGCGAGCAGCGTGGGCAGCGGCCCGGCCGCGACCGCGCGGCGGTCCCCGAGACGGCCCACGAGGATCAGCCGTCGACCGACGTACCACGCCACGAACACCACGGCGGCCAGCAACCAACCCAGTGCCAGCATCGGCACCAGCGTCGCCGACGGACGCGGCGCGCGCTCCGTCGCCGCCGACTCGGACCCGCCGCGGAGATCACCCGCCGCCTCGCCGAGCGAGACCGTGCTGGGCGTCGTCGCGGTGGGCGCAGGTGCTGATGCGAGTTCGGTCAGCGCGTGCTCGGCCGTGGGATCGCTGGGGACGGCGCTTGCGGCCGGCGACACCTCGGCACCGCCGAGCGCGAACGACCCCGCCGGTCGGCGATCGAGCAGCGACTGTGTGCTCGCCGAGAGGATGGCCCCCACCAGGGCCGCCTTCCACATCACGTCCGAGACGGCCGGCGCCACGCGGCGCGTCCGCAGCACGAGCAGCGTGACCCCGAGCAGCACCGTCGAGTGCAGTGCGTAGGTGAGCAGCCAGGCGAGCATCACCTGCGGGAACGTGTCGGTCATGACTCCTCCGAAGAACGCGTTTCCGCCTGCGCGATCATCGTGCGCAACCGGGCGAGATCGCCGGGTGCGATCTCCTGTGAGGTGAGCAGGTGGTTGACGAGCGCGGTCACGTCGCCTTCGAAGAGCCGCTCGGTGAGCTCACTCACCATCGAGCGGCGCACCTCGGCCTCGCTGACCAGCGCGCGATACAGGTACTGGCGCTGGGCCGCACGCCGCGCGACGATGCCGCGCTTCTCGAGGCGCGACACGATGGTCGCGACCGTCGTCTGTGCGAGCCCGCGTTCGGCGTGCAGCGCCTCCCAGAGCTCGGCGACGGTCGCTTCGCCGTGCGCCCACAGGAGGCGGAGGATGGTGATCTGCAGCTCGGTGAGCTCGATCTGGTCGGACGTGTCGGGCACGTTCGGATGGGCGGTCACGGGGTCTCCGGTTGAACTACGGTTGTAGAACTACACCTGTAGTACGCACCTGTCAATGGCGGGTTTCAGCCGCCCGTGCCCGGACCCCGGGGGCGCATCTATAGTTAGCCCATGCTGTCCGTGCGCCCGGCCACCCCTGCCGACCTTCCGGCACTGGAACTCCTGATCCGACGCTCCGTGCGCGAGCTGAGTGTCGGGTTCTATGATGCGCGGCAGATCGAGTCGGGTCTCCGGTATGTGTTCGGGGCAGACACGCAGCTGATCGCGGACGGGACCTACTTCGTCGTCTGCGACGCCCACGGGACCCTGGCGGCGGCCGGGGGGTGGTCGCGCCGTCGCACACTCTATGGCGGTGACCAGGCGAAGCTCGGGCCGGATAACCTGCTCGACCCCGCACACGAGGCGGCGCGCATCCGCGCGTTCTTCGTGAGCCCCGACTTCGCGCGACAGGGCTTGGGCCGGCGACTCTTCACGCACTGCCGCGACGCGGCACGGGCCGAGGGATTCGGTGCGCTCGAGTTGATGGCAACGCTGCCCGGCGTGCCGCTCTACCGTGCGCTGGGGTTCGAGGCGCTCGCACCTGGCGATGCGACCTTGCCGGATGGCGTGGTGCTGCCGATGGTGCGGATGCGCGTGGTGATCCGCGCCCTGTGACATTACGCGATGTTTGCACGACCGTGACAGCCAGGGAATGGCCACGGCGACGGGTGCGGACCGAAGTTCACGGCCCGGCTGGTCGCCCGCCCCGTTCCCTGCTCTCCGCGGTGATGTATGCGCATTCTCGTCGGCCCCGTCCTTGTCGGTGATCGCATCTGCCGGATCGTGTCGCCGATCGAGTCGTTGCTCGAGGTCGAGGAGTGGGTGGGCGAATGGTGGGAGCCGAGTCAGGTCACGCTGACGCTGGCGAGCCAATCGCCGACCGCGACCGCCGCGGAACTCGCTGCCCGTGGCGTCCCGGGCGAGGACTGCGCGCCGGATGCGCCGCGCGCGACGGAGGCGACGGTGCAGCGACTGCTGCTGGCGTCGCCGAGCAGCGCGGCGGAGACACCGGGGATCGACGGTCAGCCCCACACGCGTGCGCACGGCAAGCGGCGCAAGGTGTATCCGGGCAACGCGCGCTTCCGGCAGCTGCGGATGGGACGCCGCGCGGGGCGTGCGACCGCCGTTGCAGACGAGCGCCGCAGCGAGACGCCGGTGGCGTGGACAGGGCCATGGCGGCGCGCGACCGACCACGCCGCGCCGGCGGCGCCGGACCTCGCGGTCGAGATACCGGTGCGTGACGCCATCGGTACGAGGCGGTCAACGGAATCGTAAGGGCGGCGGGGAGCTTGTTGCGCATGTTCCCCATTCTCCGTCTGTTCCTCTTCCGTGCGTCGGCGCGTGTGCGCACGGCGGCGTCCGGGTGCGTGCTGCTCCTGCTCGGCGCCCCCGCGCTCGCGGCGCAGGCCTCCGCCCCGGCCTCCGCCCCGGCCTCCGGCCAGGCCACCGGCCAGGCCCCGGCGCCTGCCGGGGCGCGCGGTTTCGTCGCCGGGCAGGTCCTCGACAAGGAGAGCGGACGCCCGCTCGATGCGACGAATGTGATCGCGGTCGGCACCGCGTTCCGCACGGCGACCGATCTCGACGGGCGGTATCGCCTGGCGCTGCCGGTGGGTGTCTACAGCATCCGCGCCTTCCGCCTGGGCAGCGCGCCGACCCAGGTCGACAGCGTGCGTGTCACCGCCGGGACGACCAGCACGGCGAACTTCGCGCTCGGCAGCATCGCGCTGCAGCTGCAGTCCGTGGCCGTCACGGCCGGCCCGGTGCGCGCCACGTCCGAGGACGCGCTCCTCGCGATGCAGAAGGCGGCGCCCCGGGTCTCCGACGGCATCAGCGCCGAGGCGATCCGCCGCGCGCCCGGCGCCGACGCGAGTGATGCGATCGTGCGCGTGACAGGCGTGTCCGTGGTGGACAACAAGTTCGCGGTGGTGCGCGGCCTCGCCGAACGGTACAGCAACACGCTGCTGAACGGCGTGGAACTGCCGAGCCCGGAACCGCTCAAGAAGATCGTCCCGCTCGACCTGTTCCCATCGTCGTTGCTCGAATCGATCGTCGTCAGCAAGACGGCGACTCCCGACCGACCGGGCGACTTCGCGGGCGGGTCGGTGGAGGTGACCACGAAGGAGTTCCCCGAGGAACGCGTCGCGGAGGGCAGCCTCTCCGTCGGGTACGGCTCGCAAGCGACCTTCCGGTCGCTGGCACAGCTGCCGCAGCGCGGCATCGACTGGCTCGGTTTCGATGCGGCGCAGCGGCGGCAGATGCCGAGCAGCGCGGGCGTCGACTTCGGGTCGGGCACGGCGGCGAGCGAGCGGTTCGCGGAGCGCCTCCGCAACGTCTGGACGCCGGCGCCGACGCAGGTGCTGCCGGACGTCGGCGCCACCATGAACCTCGGGGGACGCTTCGGCGGCGCCGAGGCGCCGTTCGGGTATGCCCTGTCGGGCACGTACAGCCGGCAGGTCGATGCGACACCGAACCGGCTGGCCCAGATCGTGTTCGACGCCGAGAACGGCATCCCGGACCAGGGCTACACGTCGAGCGAAGCGACGACCACCGTGGACGTGGGCCTGATCGCGAACCTCGCCGCGCGCATCGGCACCACGCACAAGGTCGGGCTGAAGAACCTGTTCACCCGCAATGCGGACGAGCGCCTGTCGCGCACGACGGGCTTCGAGACCTACAACGGCAACGCCGAGCGCCTGATCCACCAGGCGCGGTTCATCACGCGGCAGCTGTACCAGACACAGCTCACCGGCGACCACCTCATCCGGCCCTTGCTCGACTCGCGCATCGAGTGGCGGTTGACCCGCGCGGCATCGTCGCGCGATGAACCGGAGAACCGCTCGCTGATCTACTTCAAGACGCCCACCGAGTCGGCGTTCCGGCTCTCGCCCTCGAACCCCAGCCCGTTCTGGTTCCGCTTCCTCGACGACGACGTGTCGTCCGCGCAGCTGGACTGGGCGCTCCCCATCCCGCGGCTCTTCGCGGACGGCGCGCAGGTGAAGTTCGGCGGGATGTATCGCGAGAGGAACCGCGCGTTCGATGCGAGCTTCTTCCGCGCCTGGGCGAGTCCGGATCCGAGCCTGCTGCCGATCCTCCGCCTGGCACCGGAGCAGGTCTTCTCCGGCGAGATCCTCGGCCGCGCGCTCGAGATGCGCCGCGAAGGCGAGGGCACGCTGCCGTACGAGTCCGACGATGACACGCGCGCCTACTACGGCATGGTCGACCTGCCGCTGACGGGCTGGCTCCGCTTCGTCGGCGGGCTGCGACATGAGGACTGGAAGCTGAACCTCTACCAGGGCACGCGGACCGCGCCGATCGGCGCGGTCACGCAGAAGCGCACCGCGGACGACCTGGTCTCCGGCAACCTCACGATCTCGCTGAGCGACCGGCAGAACCTCAGGCTCGCCTACTACAACACCGTCGCGCGGCCCGATCCGCGCGAGGTCTCGGCCGACTACTACGTCGCGATCACCGGCGATTGCGGCAACCGCGGCAATCCGGCGCTCCGGTCCAGCCGGATCCAGAACGGCGACGTCCGCTGGGAGCGGTATCCCCGCGCGGGCGAGCTGTTCTCGGTGAGCGGGTTCTACAAGCGGTTCACCGATCCCATCGGCGAGTTGTTGAGCTTCCCCGGCTCCTCGCAGTGCACGACCGAGTACTTCAACCTCGAGTCGGCGACCATCCTCGGCGCCGAACTCGAACTGCGGCGCGCGCTGGACTTCCTGCCCGGTCCGCTCGCCCGCCTCGCCTTCGGACTGAATCTCACGGTGGTGGACTCCCGGGCCGTCCAGCGGGTCGACTCCGCGCTGACGCGCGAGTTCGCGCTCCAGGGCCAGTCCGACTACCTCGCCAACCTCAACCTGCTGTACGCCGACGAGCACGGCTTCGATGCGAGTGTGCTGCTCAACTACTTCAGCGACCGCATCGTGCGCTACGGCATCGCGGACATCTCCGACGGCCGCATCGAGGCGGTGCCCAACGTCATGGAGCAATCGCGCATCAGCGTGGACGCCAAGCTGCGCAAGAAGGTCGGGGCGAGCACGCTCTCGCTCTCGGCGCGCAACCTCACGGACAATGAGACCATCTACTATCAGGAGAGCGAGGCCGGCCGCACCCGCACCGGGTACCTCCGGCCCGGTGTCTCGATCTCGCTGGGGATCGGCTATGCGTTCCGTTGAGCGGCGACTGCGTGCCGTGCTGGCCGTGCTCCTCGTCGGCGGCCTTGCCGGTTGCGCGGACGGATTCGCCCCGCTCTCCGTCGCTTCCGCCCCAGAGTCCGTCACCGCCACGGCGGTGCGCGTCGATGCGGTGCGCCTGACCTGGGATCCCGTGCGCGACGCCGATGTCGTGGCCTACGTGATCGAGCGCCGCCGGGACCTGACAGGACGGTTCGCGGAAGTCGCGCAGGTACCGCAGTCGAATCTCGGCACCGAGTTCTGGATCGACACGGACGTCGAGCCCGAGACGTTCTACGGCTACCGTGTGCGGTCGGTCACCGGAGTGGGCGACCGCTCCGGACCGTCGACAGTCGGCGGGGCACTCACGCCGCCGCGGCCCGGGATCGAACTGACGACCAGTTCGGTCGTCACGTCCACCGACGCACTCGATCCCGACGGCTACGAGGTGCTGATCGAGGGTCCGGATACGGTGCGTGCGAGCGTCGGGGTGTCCACCACGCGGCGTTTCTCGCCGCTGCGCCCGGGCGCCTACACGGTGACGCTCAGCGGGATCATCGCGCGCTGCGCCGTGAGCGGCTCGGTGTCGCAGCAGGTGGTGGTCACGGACACCTCGGCCAACACCATCGCGCCGATCGGCTTCCAGGTCAGCTGTCGCGACCCGCGCCGCGGCGACATCTCGGTCTCGCTCGCGGTGACCGGCGCTGAACGCGACCCGGACTACACCATCGACGTGCTCGGTGAGGCGTCGGATGCGACGCTGCCGGCGGCCGAGCGCGTCTACTCCGCCTCGCGGTCCGTGCCGCTGGCGAACCCCCAGACGGTCTTCACCAACCTCCGTCCGGGCACCTACGACGTGGCGATCAGCGGCATCGCGCCCAACTGCACGTTGCAGGGCAGCGCCACGCGCACCGTGACTGTCACCGCGTTGGGTGTCGCGAGCGTCAACTTCGCCCTCAGCTGCCTCGGGTCGGGCCCGCCGCCGAGCACGGCGCCGTTCGTCTGGCGCAACACCTGGGCCCCGCAGACCGCGGCCAACGGCGCGAGTGTGACGCTGCAGCTGAGTCTCGACCTCACGGCGCGCAGTGCGCAGCGCGTGCAGGGCGTCCAGGCGAGCGTGTTCTACGATCCGGCCGTGCTGCGGTTCGAGGAGGAGGTCGCGCAACAGCTGCCGATCCTGACCGTGAACGGCAACGTGCCGGGCCAGATCTCCTTCATCGCGTCTGCGACCACGCTGCGCAGCGGCCTCGTGCGGCTCGCGGACTTCCGCTTCACCGTCCTCGGGACGTCCGGCGCGACGGTGGTGACGACGACGCAGAACGTGAAGGCGGGAGCACCGGCGGCGTTCCAGGATTCGATCCAGGTGCAGGAGGATACCTTCACGGTCGTCGCGGGCGGTGGCGGTTCGGGGGCGAACGCGGCCCCGGTCGCGGAGGCCAACGGTCCGTATGCGGGCACGGCCGGGACGCCGGTCAGCCTGTCGGCGGCGGGCTCGTCGGACAGCGACGGCAGCATCGCGAGTTACGCGTGGAGCTTCGGGGACGGCACCACCGGCAGCGGCGCGACCGTGAGCAAGACGTACAGTGCCGCCGGCACCTACACCGCGACACTCACCGTGACCGACGACGACGGGGCCACGGCTTCCGATCAGGCGACCGTGACGATCGGCTCGTCGGGGTCGAGCAACACGCCGCCGATCGCCAACGCAAACGGACCGTACGCCGGCACCGCCGGCGTCGCCCTGACGCTCTCGGCGGCGGGATCGTCGGATCCCAACGGGACGATCGTCTCGTACGCCTGGTCGCTCGGCAACGGCCAGAACGCGACCGGGCCGACGCCGACCGTCACGTACGCGGCACCGGGCAACTACATCGCCTCGTTGACCGTGACGGATAACCAAGGCGCGACCGCGACGTCGCAGGCGAGTGTGACCATCGCCGCCCCGCCCGCGGCGCTGCCGCTGACCTGGCGCTCGACCTTCGGTCCGCTCGACGTCGGCAACAACCTCGTCGCCATCACCATCAGCTACGACCTGCGCACCAACCTCACGGAGACGCCGAGTGTCGAGGCGCTGCAGACGTTCACGCTCGATTCGCTCCAGTGGGATCCGACCGTGCTGCAGTTCCACTCCGTGAGTCTGGGACCCAACATCGTCGGCAACTCCAATCAGGCGGGCGTGGGCGCGGGGCGCCTGGGCCTGTCGGGCACGATCAGCGGCGCGCAGCAACAGGGGCTGATCACGATCGCGACCATCCGGTTCCGGCCGGTGGGGGCCTCGGGGCGGTCGACCACCACCCGGACGTCGCTGGGTCCGCTCATCGGCCCGTCGAGCACGAACTTCTTCGTCTACAACTCGCGCACGGCCATCGTCGAGGGGCAGTTCAGCGTGCCCTGACGATGGCACGAGCGGGGCGTACCGGCTGCAGTCCGGACGCTGCCCGGACGCTCCGTGACACTCCCTGAGCCGCGTGACGGGACGCGGACCACGCTGATACACGCGGGACCGTTGGGACGTGACTGGCGGCGGTGAAGTTCTGCCCCGACTCCACGCGGAGTCACGCGCTCCCCGTCAGAGTGCGGCCACCACCGCTTCGCCATCACCCTTCGGAGGTTCCATGGCAGTCCTCGCATCGCGTCATCCGTTGACGCGTCGCTTCACCACCGCCGTCGCGACGCTTGCGGCGCTCGTCACCGCCGCGTGCGCCGGCGAGAAGTCGCCGGTCACCCCGGAACTGCCGGGCACCGGCCCGGTGTCGACGTTCCGCCCGAACGCGTTCATCGCCGACGTGAACCTGCGCACGGGGCAGGTCCGCATCACCGCGCCGAACGCCAGCACCGCCGAACGTCCTTCGCTGTCGCTCGGCGGCATCGAGCGCCCGGCCCTCTCGCTGCTCGGCGGCGAAGCCGTCCGCCTCATCCCGTCGAACTACCAGGCCTCGGCCGTCGGCGCCTTCACGCCCGGCCGCATCCGCGTCACCTTCGACGTCGTCATCGAGAACAAGCTCCCGGGCATCCGCTTCATCACGCCGACCTGGCCGGTGTCGCCGGCCGCGGGCGTGATCCTGTTCCCGCTCGAGCAGACGGTGACCACGACGCCCGGCGGCGTCACCGGCGGCGACGGCAACGACATCATCGTCGAGCAGCCGAGCTATGGTTCGATCGTGCCGAGCATCGACTGGAACGGCACCGGCGCCGCGGGCTCCGGCGCGCCGTACAGCTTCTTCAATGACGCGGATTGCGGGCTCGCGACATCGAATGACTGCTTCCGCTGGGAAGCCTACGACCTCGAAGTCCTCCCGGCGCCGGCGACGTCGTCGGTCCGCACGATCGGCTTCGACATCGACCCCACGGTCGGGCAGTTCCGCGCCCGCATGGTGGTGGCCGCCGACCTCGCGCCGGCCGGCGCGGTGTTGCCGGGCACGATCGCCGGCACGGTGACTTCGCCGGCGCGCGGGGCGCTCTCGGGCGTGACCGTGAACGTGAGCGGTGGCGCGACGGGCACGACCAGCGCGACCGGTGCGTACTCGATCACCACCGTGGCGCCGGGCACGCGCACCGTCACACTCTCCACGCTGCCGGCCGGTTGCACCGCGCCCGCCGCGCAGACGATCGGCGTCGCCTCGGGCAGCACCAACACCGTCAACTTCACCGTCGATTGCACCGGACTCCCCGGCTCGATCGCGGGTGTCGTGACGCGTTCCAATGACGGCTCGCCGCTCGCCGGCGTGACCGTGGCCGCCTCGGGCGGCGGGTCCGATGTGACCGATGCCGCCGGTGCGTACAGCATCGCCGGGGTCGCCGCTGGTGCGGGCACGCTCACGGTGACCGGTGCGCCGGCCGAGTGCACGCCGGCGCCGGAAGCCTACACGCTGGCGAGCGCCGGCAGCATCACGGAGGACATCACCGTGACCTGCACGGCCCCGCCGACGCCCGGCTATCAGTACAACACCACGTGGGTGGACCTCGGTGGCGGCCAGATCGCGGTCGACCTCCGCATCGACATGCGCACGTTCAACCGCGCCGACATCGTCGACGTGACCACGAGCGGCGTGACGGGTGACCCGCTCACCGGCGCGCAGCTCTCGTTCACCTATGACGCCAGCAAGCTGACCTTCGTCGAAGGCATCGGCACCTCGGCGCCCAACATCACCGCGGCCCCGACGGTCAACGGCGCGGTGCCCGGCACGGTCAGCGTCCTCAACGGCGCGACCACGCTCCGGACGGGCAACGTCGGCATCGTGCGCGTCGTGTTCGCCCGCGTCGCGGGGGCCACGGGCCTCGTCGGCACCACGACGACGCTCACGGCCGTCTCGAGCCGCACCGGCACGACCACGCTCAGCATCCTCGCGAACGTGATCAACACCGAAGGGACCTTCGTCCTCCCGTAATCCGCTTCCCTCGGCATCGCAGGGCGGGTCGGCGTCATCCCGGCGCCGGCCCCACCTGCCCGAGGACCCAATCCTTCTCTCGGAGTCTCGATCCCCATGCAGTTCTCCCGCACACTCTCCCGGCTCCCGCTGCTCGGTCTCGCCGCGGCGCTCGGTCTCACGGCCTGCGCCGATGAGCCCATGAGCGCCTTCGGTCGCCCGGGCACCGCGCTGCCGATCGGCGTGGAACTCTCGTCGGCGTCCGCACGCGCGGGCAGCCGCGTCGCCGTGGCCGTCACGCTCGGCGAGGTCGCCGGCGCCACCGGTGGCATCCAGGGCGACCTCGAGTTCGATGCGTCGCGCCTCAAGTACATCGGGCAGTCGCCGGTCGGCGATGCCATCACCATCGTGAACGACGACGCCGCTGCGCGCGGCGAGCTGGTCTTCACGTCCTTCAACCCGCGCGGCATCGACGGCCGCGTGGCGGTGTTCGTGTTCGAGGCGATGGCCCCGGACTACGCGGCCTCGCTGCGCTACGACCACAAGCTCGCGGTGGCCGGCAACGGCGAACTCCGCAAGCTCCCGGTGCAGGTGCGCCAGGGTGTCACCGCCGACGGCTCGCTGATCGTGCCGACCGACGCACGCGATCTCTCGATCGCCGATTGGGCGGCGATGGTGGGCGCCGAGGGCACGGGCGCGCCGATCGCCCTGCGTCCGGGCGAGTATCGGCTCAACCTCGTCTACGGTGACGTCGACTTCGACGGTGCGGTGGGCCTGTTCGACTACCTCGGCGTCGCGAACGCCGCCGTAGGCAACGACCCGATCATCGTGAACACCGACGGCCCGGCGACCGACGTCGACCTCGTCATCGCCGGCAACGTGTTCCCCGAGAACACCGCCGGCGCCTGCGGCATCGAAGCGGACGGCAGCCGCATCCTCGACCTGTTCGACTACCTCGCGATCGCCAACGAAGCCGTCGGCCTGGACGAGGCCTGCGTCGGCAACGTGATCCCGGGACGCACTGCGCTGCCGACCACGCGCCAGAGCCTCACGGCGACCTCGACGCCCGACCTGATCGTCGGATCCGGCGAGACGCTGACGCTCACCAACGACCGCGTGTGGCAGCTCGAGGGTATCCTGCGCGTGCAGAACGGCGGTGTGCTCAACATCCAGGCGGGCACCCGCGTGGAAGGCCTCACCAACGCGGGCGAGACGCAGGCGATCTTCGTCGAACGCGGCGGGCAGATCTTCGCGACGGGCACGCTGCACCAGCCGATCGTGTTCACCTGCACCGCCGAACCGAAGTTCAAGGGCTGCTGGGGCGGCATCTTCATCGCCGGCCGTGGCACGGTCAATCGCGGTGACGCCACCCTCGGACCCTCACCGGACGGCTGCAACCAGCGCGTGGGTGAAGGCAACGCCCCGCTGTACGGCGGCTGCAACCCGGCGGACAACAGCGGCGTGATCCGGTACGCCGTCGTCGAGTACGGCGGCCGCATCATCGGCTCCGACAACGAACTCAACAACCTCACCCTCGCGGGCGTCGGCTCCGGCACCGTCGTCGAGTACGTGCAGACACACGGCGGCTCGGACGACGGCTTCGAGTTCTTCGGCGGCGACCTCTCCACACGCTACCTGGTCGCCACGGGCAACGACGACGACCAGTTCGACGTCTCCTTCGGCCTCCGCGGCGACCACCAGTTCGTGATCACCCAGTCCGACGCCGGGGCGGCGAACAACGACTCCAAGGCGATCGAAGCCGACGGCAACGAGCCGGCCCCGGGGTCCAACGACCTGCCGCGCACCGCGCCGCGCCTGTGGAACTTCACCATCATCGGCAACCTCGCGGCCCGCACGCAGAACGCGGCCATCCACATCCGCCGCGCCAACGGCCTCAAGCTGTACAACTCGCTCGTGGCCGGCTACGAGATCGGTGTGGACTTCGATGATCCCCTCACCTGCAACACGTTCGGCTCCGGCATCCCGGAGATCCTGAACACCACGTTCATCGACGTGCCGAACCTCGGACAGAACGATGCCTCCGACCCGCTCTGCGGCTCGGCGACCAGCGCCACCGAAGGCGAGGAGGAGTACATCCGCTCGTTCGCGTCCAACCGTGAGCGCAGCGGCATCGCCAGCGTCCTCGTGAACGCGTTCGACACCAACCTCCCCGACTGGCGCATGCTGATCGTGGGCGGAGCCCCGGCCGAAGGCGGCACGTTCGCCGCGACCGGTGGTGCCGTGGCGACGAACTACCGTGGCGCGGTCGCGCCGGTCAACACCGCCGGCGACATCCCGTGGTATGCGGGGTGGACCCGTCCGTTCCAGACGGCCACCGCGCCGTAATGCAGCAGACCGACTCGTTGGGGCGTCGATGGCCGACGCCCCGCCGATCCCTGATCGCCGCCGCGCGGAACCGCGCGGCGGCGGTCTTGCTGTGCGCACTCCCCCTCCTCGGCGGCTGTCAGGACGCCACCGAGCCGCCCGGCCCGCCGTATCTCGCGATCGTCACCGACCTGAGCACCTGGCCCGGCGCGGTCGCGCCGGCCACCATCGCGTACCGCGTGCGGGAGCTGTCGGGTTCGCTCGCCTTCGATGAGCGCCTGCGGATCCCACCGCAGGACACGATCATCATCCCGGTCCCGCCGGCGTCGTATCTCATCGAGGCCGTCGATCTCCCCACGCACTGCATCCCCCGCAACGGCACGGACCGCGGCATCGTGCTCGGCGAGGCGGACAACACCGGCGTCGTGCGCTACCAGATCACCTGCCGGGGGGTCCTGAGCCTCGCCGCCGTGGTCGATGGTTGGGACGTCGACGCCAGCTACATCTACCGCGTCCGCGACCTGAACGGTGGCGAGTGGACGGGGATCCTGCCCGCGAACGACACCCTCGTACTCAACGAGATCCCGCCGGGCACCCTCGACATCCAACTCGGTGGCGTCGCCCCCAACTGCCTCGTGAGCAGCGACGGCGGTCCCCGTCGACGCCTCGACGTCGACCCCGCCGGAGGCGCCGCGATCGAGTTCCGCATCAACTGTTCCTCCGTCGCGCGACGCCCGCGCCTGCTCGAACTCGCGAGTGGCGCGTCCTTCGGCGCCAGCATCTTCCAGTTCCGCGTCTTCGACCCGGACGCCGACCTCGACGGCTACACCTGGGACATCACCGACTGCCTCGGCAACAGCATCCTGCCCGACCGCCGCGAGCGCATCCGCCGCGGCCTGCGCGGTGGCCGCGGCGCACTGAGCGACACGCTCACGGTCGTCGGCGCCTACGAGGTCGGCCTGCCCCAGTCCGTGCTGCGCGGGGCCTGCACCGAGATCCGCGTCTTCGACCAGCAGGGCAACTCGAGCGAGATCGCCACGCATCGGATCGGCAGCGCCACCGGCTTCGCCCCTTCGGTGCGCTTCTTCAATGCGCGGCTCGACGGCACCACCGCCGTGCGCAGCATCCTCGAGGTCAGCGACCCGGAGCAGGACATCGTCGGCCACTTCGTGGCGGTCCGACTGCGTGATGGGGCGCTCAGCGGCATCCCGGATGGCACGCCCGACCTGGGCATCATGGATCCGCTCGGCTATCTCGGCACCACCGTGGTCGACATCCCGACCACCGGGCGTATCCGCTGGGACGATGTCTACGCGGTCATCGTGTACGTGATCGATCGCACCGGCAACGTGATCCGCGTGGAGGATGCCGATGTCTTCCGGTGAGACCCGGCGACGCGGCCGTGCGATCGGCGCACTCGGGGCGTTGGCGCTCGTCGCGGCCTGCAGTTCGGACGGGCCCGTCCGCCCGCCGGCCGATGTCGAGTGTGACGGTGCGACGATCGCCGTGCGCAACCTCGATCCCGGTGACGGGGTGACCATAGACGGTGCTGCGATCGGCTGCGTCGCGCTCGCCGGCGCGGGGGCGCGGTACTTGGTCGCGCCACAGCTCACCGGACCGAGCCTGCCCTACGGGGGCTACGGATTCCGCCTGGGCGACCCGGAGGCGATCGCCGCCGGCAGTGGCGCCCTGCGCCTCGCCGAGTCCGCCGCACTGCCCTGGCTCCGGTCGTCGGACCCCGCCGACGCCCAGCACCGGCTCGATGCCTTGTTGCGCGATCGGGAGCGGTCGCTGCCGCGTCCCAGCGGCCGCGCGCGGACGGTACGATCGCCTGTGGATGCGGGCCGCCCGGACGCACCGCAGGCGGCCGATCCGTTGCGCACGTTCAGCGTGCTCAACTCCCTCGACGCGACGCCACGGTTCAGCGCGGTGGCCGCCGCGCTCGCGTTCGAGGGCGCCACGGTGCTCCTGTACCTCGACACAGTCGCCAACGCCGCGTTCGCGCCCGCCGAACTCGCGGCCCTCGGGCAGCTGCTCGACGGGCAACTGATCCCGGCCATGCACGGCCAGTTCGGCCGCGGGTCGGACATCGACGCGAACGGACGCGTGGTCTTCCTGCTCACACCCACCGTCAACGCGATGGTCACGGCAGCCGAGTGTGCCACGAGCGGGTTCGTGCGCGGCTTCTTCTATGGCCACGACCTCACGAGCGACGCGCCGACGTCCAATCGCGGCGAGGTCTTCTACGCGTACGTGCCCGACCCGACCGGGCGCTGGAGCTGCGCCCACGGCAAGTCGGACGTCCTCGCGAATCTGGCCCCGACCTTCATGCACGAGCTGCAGCACATGATCTCGTTCGGGGAGCACGCGATCGCGCGCGGCGGACCTTCGGAGGAACCGTGGCTCAACGAAGGACTGAGCCATATCGCCGAGGAGCTCGGTGCGCGGGTGTTCGAGGCACGCTATCCGCCGCCCACCGGGCGGTCCGTAGCCACGCAGATCTTCCCCGATTCCGCCAGCCCGTACATCACGCCAAACCTGCTGTACTCGTACCGCTTCCTGCTCAACAGCGGCTTCTATTCGCTCACGACCTGCGCGCCCGGCACGTTCTGCTCGCTCTCCGAGCGCGGTGGCGCCTGGCTCCTGCTCCGCTACATCGCGGATCAGCGGGGCGAATCCGTGCTGCGCCAGCTGGTCGAGACGCCACTGGCCGGCCGGGCGAACCTCGAGGCCGTGACCGGCCGCAGCACCGCCGCATGGCTCGGCGACTTCGCACTCGCCGTCTCGGCCGACAGCATCGAAGGCCGGCCACGGAGCAGCACCTCACCGCTGCGATTTCAGTCGCGGAATCTCCGGCGGCTCTACAAGGCGCTGTTCGACGCCTACGGTCTGGCCGGCGGTGTGGGGCGGCCGTTCCCGATCGCGCCACTCGAACTTCCCGCGAGCGGGTCGTTCGTCACCGGCACCATCCGTCCCGGCACGTTTGCGACCTATCGCGTCACTGCGGGCTCCGGTGATGCGGTACTGCGTTTGGGCCTGTTCGGCGCGGACGCGCAACCGTTCGCGGCCTCGGCAGGTGCGCAGCTGTCGATCCTCCGACTGCCCTGACCGACCGTTCACTGGAAGCTCGGATAACAGTGTCGCTTCCCTGCGCAAAGGAATCGCTGACTGGTGTGAAAAACACTCGACTGGCGCAGTAACCCGACACGCTGTCCGTGCGTCAATGCGTCGGCACGGGACACGCCCGAGCCACCGCCTCCCACCACGCGATGGCTTCTCCCTTGCTGATCCTCAGTGGCGCGACCGTCGCAGCGGCCGGCATCACGGCCCTCGTGTGGCGCAACCGTGTGTTGGCCCGCGAACTCCGCTCGACGCGCGAGATGCTCGCCGTGGGCCCCACCGCGACGCAGACGTTCGCCACCTCCGTCACCTCGTCCGTCCCCTCGTCCGTCGCCACGGCGGCCGCTGCGGTCGACACGTCCACGACGACCACACCGTCGGATGACTGGCTGGCCCTGCCCGCCCGCTCCGCGCTGGACGCGCTGTGGGACTGGGATGTGATCGGCGACCGCATCCGCTTCTCGTCGCGCTGGCGCGAGCTGCTCGGGCACCCGGCGGAGGAAGTCCATCGCGCCTCGGCCGAGTGGTGGAACCGCGTGCACCCCTCCGATCGCACCCAGCTCGAAGTGGACGTGCTGGCACAGCTCAGCGGCGGCGACGCGCGATTCGCCGCCGAACATCGCGTGCGCCACGAGGATGGACGCTGGCTCACGCTGCAGTGGGCCGGGACCATCCGCCGCGATGCGAACGGTCGTGCGGTCCGCGTGACCGGCTCCGTGCGTGACATCACGCTGCAGCGGTCGAGCGAGGAACGGCAGCGCCGGGAGTCGCTCTACGATGCGCTCACCGGGCTGCCGAACCGCGCGCTGGCCATCGATCTCATCCGGCGCGCAGTCGCCCGCACCCGGCGCCAGCCGGAGCGCCGTTTCGCCGCGCTGTACGTGGACCTCGACCGCTTCAACATCCTCAACGATTCGCTCGGCCATGCGGCCGGGGACGCGTTGCTCCGCGGCGTCGCGCAGCGGCTCGCCACCGCGATCCGGCCCGGCGACGCCGCGGCCCGCTTGGGCGGCGACGAGTTCCTGCTGCTGCTCGATGAGATCACCGACATCGCCGACGCCGAAGGGGTCGCCGACCGCGTGAAGCTCGTGCTCACGGAGCCGATCCGCGTCTTCACGCACGAGGTCGTCGTCACCTCGAGCATCGGGATCGTCATGCACGATCCGCAGCGGACCGAGCCCACGGACTACCTGCGCGACGCCGAACTCGCGATGCACGGCGCCAAGCGCGGGGGCCGGGCACGGCATGAGTGCTTCCAGCCGGAGATGCGCGACGGCGTGCGCCGGCGCATGTCCTTGGAGCAGGACCTCCGCGGCGCACTGGATCGCGGGGAGTTCTCGCTGCTCTACCAACCCGTGTGGGAGACGCGCGAGGGCGTGGAGCGGCTCAGCGGATTCGAGGCCCTGCTCCGCTGGAACCACCCGCAGCGCGGCACCCTCGCGCCGGGTGACTTCGTCCCGGTCGCCGAGGAGTCCGCGATGATCGTCGGACTCGGCGCCTGGGCGCTCACCAAGGCCTGCGTCGACCTGGCCGAGCTCGCCCCCAACGGCGACGACGCACCCTGGGTGAGCGTGAACGTCGCGGCGCGGCAGCTCGCGGACCGCGGCTTGATCGCCACCGTCGACACGGCGCTCCGCGAATCGGGGCTCGGGGCGACGCGGCTCAAGCTGGAGGTCACCGAGAACGTCATCCTGCACGACGAGCAGGCCGCGCGCGTGGTCCTCGAGACCCTCCGCGACCGCGGCATCCGCTCGCTCATGGATGACTTCGGCACCGGCCACGCCTCACTGAGCTACCTGCACCGCCTGCCGATCGGCGCCATCAAGATCGACCGCTACTTCGTCGGCCGCATGGACGTGAGCATGGAGTGCCGCGAGATCGTGCGCTCGATCATCGCCCTCGGCCGCAGTCTCGGCATGGATGTGGTGGCCGAGGGCGTCGAGCATGAGGCGCAGCTCGCGCTGCTGCGCGAAATGGAATGCCATGCGACCCAGGGCTTCCTGCTCGCGCGGCCGCTCATGCTCGAGGAGGCGCAGGCCCTCGTGGCCGCCCTGGGCCCGCTCGGGGCGGCCTGTCCGCGGGGCGTGTTGCGGGAACTGGGCCTAGCCGGCGGCCATCGCCCCACCCCGGTGCGGATCGACGTCGTCTGACTAGAAGCGCGCGCCCAGGGCGTCCCGGAACGCCCCGGCGTCGCGCCAGCGCTCCTGCGGTTCCTTCGCGAGGCCCTGGTCGAGCACCTGCGCGACGCCCACCGAGACCTCCTCGCGGAGCGAACTCGCCAGCGGCGGATGCTCGGTGAAATGCGCCACCATGAGCCGTGCGCCACGGTACTGCGAGAACGGCGCCTGGCCGGTGAGCATCTCGTATCCCAGCATGGCGAGCGAGTACACGTCGGCGCGCGCATCCGCGGGATCGTCGCCGATGAACTGTTCCGGCGCCATGTAGCCCGGCGTCCCCACGGCGAAGCCGTGCTGCGTGAGCCGGCCGTTGCTCAGCGCGATGCTGCGCCGCATCTCGCCCATCGGCACACCGGAGCTGCGGCGCAGCCCCTCCAGCCGCGCGTGCGCCACGCCGAAATCGGCGAGCATCGCGTGCCCGGACTGGAAGAGCACGTTCTCCGGCTTGATGTCCCGGTGCACGATGCCCTCCTTGTGCGCGGTCGCGAGCGCGTCGGCGACCTCGTACAGCGCCCGCAGGGCGTCCGGGATGGGCAACGCCCCCTCGGCCTTGAGTCGCGCCGCGAGCGAGTCCCCGCGGATGAAGGGCATGATGTACCACAGCAGGTCGTCCACGTGCCCCGTGCCCAGCAGCGGAACGATGTGCGGATGCTGCAGCACGCCGAGCACCTTGATCTCGCGCTTGAATCGCTCGGCCTCGATCGCGCCCGCGAGCTCCGGCGGCAGCAGCTTGATGACGACCTTGCGCGGCAGTTGGGTGTCGGACGCGAGGAAGAGCCGGCTCTGCCCACCCGAGGCGAACTCACGCTCGATCTCGTAGGCGCTGCCGATCGCGTGCTGGAGCCGGGCGATCAGTTCATCGGACACGCGTGGAAGCTACCGCGAACCGGACCCTTCGGCGAGCCATGCCGCGACGTCGGCGGCGTGCCCGTCGTGGTGCACGTCGCGCCAGACCTGCTCCAGCACCCCGTCGGGGCCGATGAGGAACGTCGACCGGACCACGCCCATGTAGTACTGCCCCCAGAACAGCTTCTGGTGCCAGACGTCGTAGGCCTGGCAGGTCAGGGCGTCCTTGTCGGCCAGCAACGGGTACGGCAGCCGCTCCTTGGCCTTGAACTTGGCATGGCGGCGCCAGGTGTCCGGCGAGACGCCCAGCACGTGGACCCCCGTCGCGCGGAACCGGGGCATCTCGTCCCGGAACCCGCAGGCCTCCACCGTACACCCCGGCGTACTCGCCTTCTGGAAGAAGAACAACAGCACGCGCCGTCCGGCGAAGTCCGCCAACGACACCGGCGATCCGGTCTCGTCGAGCAGCGTGAAGTCCGGTGCCCGCACCCCGGGCACGATCGTGCTCGGCCGCGGCCGCGTGGACGGCTTGCGCACCTTGGCCGGCTTGGTGGCCTTGCCGGCCGACTTCACCCCTCGCGCCGTCTTCCCCTTCGACGCCTTGGCCGCCCGCTTCGTCGCAGGCGCGCGCTTCCGTTCCGTCACGTGATGGCCCCGCTCGCGCGTGCGGCCGCGAGGTAATAGGTGAACACCTCGGCCGTCGTCTTCTGCGGCCGATACCCGAACTCCTCGATCAAGCGGCGATTCGACAGCACCGGTCGGTAGCGCAGGAAATCCACCTGCTCCGGTCCATAACGCCCCAGCCCCAGGGTCCGTGCCGCGCGGAGCACCGCCGCCAGCAACCACGCCGGGAGCGTCACCGTCGGCTTCCCCAGCGCCCGTGCGATCTCATGGATGGTCATGCGCCCCGTGCCCGCCACGTTGTACACCCCCGTCGCCGAGCCCGTCACCCCGCGCACGATGATCGCCGCGACGTCCTCGTCCCACACGAACACGAACGGCGAGTCGCTGCCGCGGATGACGATCAGGCGGTCCCGCTCGAAGAGCGCCGTGATCTGGTTGCGCGTCCGCGCGCCGAGCACGGTGCCGATGCGGAGCACGAGCTGCGCGAGCCCCGGATGCCGCGTCCGGTACTCCGCGAGCAGCTCCTCCACGAGGCGCTTGTGGTACGCGTAGGCGAACCGGTCGCTGGCGCGCAGTGGCCGGTCCTCGTCGATCCACGGCGGGTGGTCCGCGAGATAGCCGTATGCCGCGCCGGAACTCGACACGGTCACGTGCCGCACACCGGCCGCGAGGCACGCGTCGAGCACCGTCCGCGTGCCATTGACATCGATGTCGAAGTCCCGCGCCCGGTCGCCGCTGCTCTCCAGCACGGATGCGAGGTGGACGACGTGCGAGATCCGCTCCGAGCGCAGCACGTCCACGAGCGCGGCGTCGCGCACATCGAGTACGACCACGGGGAACGGCAGGTCCGCGCGCGCCCGCAGGTCGGTGGCGACGACGTAGGCACCCGCACGCTGCAACTGTGCACCGACCACCGCGCCGAGGTACCCTGCCCCGCCGGTGATCAGGACGCGTGGGGCACCGCTCATGCGGGCAGCGGGGGCCGTCGGCCCCACCAGGCCGTGAGCGCCAGGCCCGAGACCAGGTGCCAGACGCCCCAGAACGCGGTGATCAGCATCATGGAGCCCGCGGCGGGGAAGAACGTGAAGAGGATCGCGAGGCCGAGCCCCGAGTTGTGGATCCCCACCTCGATGATCACGGCGCGGCGATCCGCGTCGCCGAGTCCGGCCAGGCGCGCCACCAACGCACCGATCGCGAGCGCCATCGCGTTCTGCCCGACGACGAGCCAGAAGAAGTCGTCGAACCGCGACACGAAGAGCCCGCGATTCTCCCAGAACGCCAGGCTGATGAAGGCGAGCAGCACCAGCAGCGATGCCGTGCGCAACGGCTGTTCCGCGCGCTTGGCGAAGGCGGGCGCACGCGTCCCCACGAGCATCCCGAGCAGCATGGGCAGCGCGAGCACCAATGCCACCTGCGCGAGGATCCCGCCGACGGGGATGCGGATCTCCTGCAGCAGTTCGCGCGTCCGCGGATTCAGCCAACCGTAGAGCGCGAAGTTGAACGGCGTGAGCACCGTGGCCGCGAGGCTCGACACGGCGGTGAGGCTCACCGACAGGGCCACCGTGCCCCGCGCCCGCCAGGTGAGGATGTTCGACAGTGCACCGCTGGGGCAGGCTGCCACCAGCATCATGCCCAGCGCGAGCGCCGGCTCCACGTCGAGCACCCAGGTGAGCAGGCAGGTGAGCGCCGGCGTGAGCACCGCCTGCGCGAGCAACCCCGCCACGGCACCGGACGGCGCGCGGAGCACCCGTGCGAAGTCCGTGGCGCGCAGGTCCAGCGACACCCCGAACATCATGCACGCGATGATCGCGTTCAGCAGCAGCAGTCCGGAGGGATCGAACGCGAGCGGCAGGGCGTCGTTCACGGCTGCCGCGACCCGGGGCTGCCGCCGAGCGCGGCGGTCTGCGCCTTCACGGCCGCGCGATAGCTGTCCTTGTGCACGTAGTACGCCATGCGGTCGAGCGGCAGGTAGTGCATGCCGCCGAGCAGCCGTTCGCCGGCGCGTTGCTGCACCGTGCGGTCGAGCGCCGCCGCGGCCGGTGCACCCGACGAGCGCGCGCGCAGGTATGCCGCCACCATGCGCGCCTGTTCGGCCCGTCCTTCCCAGCCCAGCCCCGCCGCCTCCACCATCCCCATCACGAACAGCGTGGGCGACAGCGGCGTGAAGACGTTCAGGTACAGCCGCGGGGCGGCCGCGTCGACCGGCCAGTTGAGCAGGGCGCGGTCGATGTACGGGTAGTCGAGTGCGTAGCCCGTCGCCTGGAGGATCAGGTCGTACTCGGCCGACGCGCCGTCGGCGAAGGTGACGCGCCGGCCATCCACGGCGCGGAGGTCGCCGCGCGCGCGGATGTCGCCGTGCCCGAGGTGGTGCAGCACCAGCGAGTTCACCACCGGGTGCGACTCGTAGAGCCGATGGTCGGGGTCCGGCAGCCCGTAGTCCGACGGCCTGCCCATGAGCAGGCGGATGAGTGCGGCGTCCACCCGCTGCTTGAGCGCCCGTGGCAACCGGATGCGCCCGCCGATCGCGTCGGCCGGGCGTCCGCGTACGAACTTGGGCACGAACCAGTAGCCGCGGCGGACGGAGAGGTCCACCGCCCGCGCGTGGTGCACCGCATCCACCGCGATGTCCGCACCGGAGTTCCCGCAGCCCACGACCAGCACGCGCTGTCCATCGAACACGCTCGGCGACTTGTACTCGGCCGAGTGCATGAGGCGTCCGGTGAACGGGCCCGGGAGTGCGGGGCGGTGCGGATGGTGCAGCGTCCCGCTCGCGAGCAGGACACCCGCCACGCGCTCCTCGACGCGGCGACCCGCGGTCTCGAGCGCGAGCCGCCAGCCGTCTCCGTCGGGCGTGACCTGCTGCACCCGCGTGTCGAACGCGATGTGCGGCCGCAGGGCGAAGTGGTCGGCGAACGCCTGGAAGTACGTGCGCAGTTCGCGATGGTGCGGGTACGGCGCGACCGTGTCCGCCATGGGGAACTCGGCGAACTCCGTCATCCGCTTGGACGAGATCAGGTGGGCGCTCTCGTAGACCGTGCTGTGCGGGTTCTCGATGTCCCAGAGCCCGCCGACACCGTGGTGCGCCTCGTACACCCGGAACGGCAGGCCGGCCGCCTGCAGGGCGCGAGCGGACGCGAGCCCCATCGGTCCCGCGCCGATCACGGCGTACATCGCGTCAGCCGAGCGGTTCGCCGCCCATCAACGTCGCCATGACCGCCTTCTGCACGTGCAGGCGGTTCTCGGCTTCGTCCCATACGCGGCTCTGCGCGCCATCGATCACTTCGGCCGTCACTTCCTCGCCGCGATGCGCCGGCAGGCAGTGCAGGAAGATCGCGTCGCGCCGCGCGCGCTGCATCAGCGCCGCATTCACCTGGAAGTCCCGGAACGCCGCCGCGCGCACCGCCTGCTCCTCCTCCTGGCCCATCGATGCCCAGACATCGGTGGTGACCACGTCGGCCCCGGCCGCGGCCTCCGCCGGGTCGCGCAGCAGCGTCACGCGCCCGCTCGCCACCGCGCGCGCGAGGATCTCGGGATCGGGGTCGTAGCCCACCGGACAGGCGAGGCGCAGCGAGAAGTCCAGCCGGTACGCGGCGTCACACCAGGAGTTGGCCATGTTGTTGCCGTCGCCGATCCACGCGATCGTGCGGCCGTCGATGCCGCCCAGGTGCTGCTGCACCGTGAGCAGGTCGGCGAGGATCTGGCAGGGATGCTGCAGGTCGGTGAGCCCGTTGATCACCGGCGCCTTGGCGTAGCGCGCGAACTCCTCCACGTCCGCGTGGGCGAACGTGCGGATCATGATGCCGTCCACCATGCGGTCGAGCACGCGCGCCGTGTCGTTCACCGCCTCGCCGCGCCCGAGTTGCACGTCGCGCGGCGTGAGGAACAGCGGGTGCGCCCCCAGCTGCCAGGCGCCCACCTCGAAGCTCACGCGCGTGCGGGTGGAGGACTTCATGAAGATCATCGCCAGCGACTTCCCCGTGAGGGGCTTCGCCGTGTACGCGCCACGGCGCATCCGGTCCGCGAGGGCGAGCAGCGCGTGCAGCTCGCGCGTCGAGAAGTCCGGGATCGCGAGGAAGTCGCGGCCGCTGGTCATGGCTGCTCCGACGCGCAGTCGCGGCGCGCCCAGGTGGGGAGGGACTTCGGGTTGGCCGCGCCGCTCTCGGGGTACTGCACCGTGAGCGCGCGCCGACGGATGGCGATGCTGTGCAGCGCGTTGAGCAGGGTGTCGCGCCCGACGATCACCACCGGCGCCAGGGAGCTCGACAGTGACCAGCCGTCGCCGCGGTCCCATTCGGCGACGAGCAGCGTGAACGACTTGCCGCTGAAACGCACGCAGATGGGATCCACTGCCAGGCCGGCCTTGATCTCGCGCAGTGCCGCGCGCCAGGCGATCATCGCGGTGGAGTCGGTGGGCCAGGCCCGGGACGCCTCGATGAACTGCACCGGCGCGTCCTCCTGCGGCCAGCTCCCGTCGCTGCCGTCGTAGCCCACGAGCCCGTACAGCACGTCGTACGAGCCGATCGTCTCGCGCAGGCCCTCGAACGGCGCCGGCCGCACCTGCGAGCGGAAGGCCCGCACGCCGCCGGACCGCAGCGCCGCCACATTCACGCCGCGCAGCTCCTCGAACGGCGCGACCCCCACCGCCATGTCCGCCGCATCGCGCCGGTCGCCGCAGGCCTGCGCGAGCGTCGCCACCGCCACCAGCCCCACCAGCATCAGGATCGGAGTCCGTCCCACCGTGCCTCGCATCGCCTGCCCTCGACTCAGAGGATGTACTTGCGGAGGTCCTCGTCCTCGGCGATCGCGCTCAGCCGTGCGCGCACGACCTTCGCATCGACCACCTCGGCTGCCGTGCCCCGCTCCGGCAGCTCGTACAATACTTCCTCGAGCAGCGTCGTCATCACCGTGTGCAGCCGCCGCGCGCCGATGTTCTCCATGCGGGCGTTCACCCGCGCGGCGATGCGCGCGATCTCCTCGATGCCGTCCGCCGTGAAGGTGAGCGTCGCCCCCTCCGCCGCCACCAGCGCCGCGTATTGCTTGGTGAGCGCGTGCTCCGGCTCCGTCATGATCCGCACGAAGTCCGCCTCGGTGAGCGGCTTGAGCTCCACGCGGATCGGGAACCGGCCCTGCAGCTCCGGGATCAGGTCGCTGGGCTTGGACACGTGGAACGCGCCCGCCGCGATGAACAGCACGTGGTCCGTCTTCACCATGCCGTACTTCGTCTGCACGTTCGACCCCTCGACGATCGGCAGCAGGTCGCGCTGCACACCCTCGCGCGAGACGTCGGGGCCGCCGAAGTCGCCCTTGCCGCCGGCGATCTTGTCGATCTCGTCGAGGAAGATGATCCCCATCGACTCCACCCGCTCGAGGGCGTCGGCCACGACGTCGTCGAGGTTGATCAGCTTGTCGAACTCCTGGTCGAGCAGGATCCGCCGCGCCTCCGAGACCGGCACTGTGCGCTTCTTGGTCTTCTTCGGCAGCAGCTCCGAGAGCATCTCGGCGAAGTTGTTCATGCCCTCGGGGGCACCCTGCTGGCCCATCGCGTCCATCATCGGCGCCGTGGGCTGCGTGACCTCCACCTCCACCTCGCGCTGCTCGAGCTGCCCGTCGCGCAGCAGCTGCTTGAGCTTCTCGCGCGTGCGCTTGTGCCGCTCGCGCGCCAGCTCCTGCTCCTGCGTCACGTTGCCCTCGGCACTCGCCACGAACACGCGCTGCGCGTCGCCGGAGGGGGACAGCCCGGGCACCGGGTCCGGCGGCGGGGGCGGCAGCAGCAGGTCGAGCAGCCGCTCGTCCACGCGGTCGTTCGCGAGGTCCTCCACCTCGGCCTCGCGCTCGGTGCGCATCATGTCGATGGCGCTCTCCACGAGGTCGCGCACCATGCCCTCGACGTCGCGCCCCACGTAGCCCACCTCGGTGAACTTCGACGCCTCCACCTTGATGAACGGCGCCCCCGAGAGCTTCGCGAGACGGCGCGCGATCTCCGTCTTGCCGACGCCCGTGGGCCCGATCAGGATGATGTTGTTGGGCGTCATCTCCTCGCGGATGCCCTCGGGCGCCCGCTGCCGCCGCCAGCGGTTGCGCAGCGCGATCGCGACCGACTTCTTCGCCTCCGACTGCCCCACGATGTGGCGGTCGAGCTCGGCGACGATCTTGCGCGGGGACAGGTCGGCGAGGCGCGCGAGCGCCTGTTCCGTACGGGGCGAGGCCATCAGTCCGTGGGTTCGACGACGGTGATCTGCGTGTTGGTGTACACGCAGATCTCCCCCGCGATCGTCATGGCGCGCTTCACGATCTCCGCCGGCGGCAGCGTGGTCTCGCGGGCCAGCGCCCGGGCCGCCGCCAGCGCGTACGATCCGCCGGAGCCGATCGCGAGGATCCCGTCATCCGGCTCGATGAGTTCGCCGTTGCCGGAGAGCACGAAGCCGTGGTGCCGGTCGACCACGATCAGCAGTGCCTCGAGCCGGCGCAGCGCCCGGTCCGAGCGCCACTCCTTGGCCAGCTCCACCGCCGCCTTCGGCAGGTTGCCCGGATGCCGCTCGAGCTTCTCCTCGAACTTCTCGAACAGCGTCAGGGCGTCGGCCGCCGCCCCGGCGAAGCCGGCAAGCACCCGCCCGCCCTTGAGCGCCCGCACCTTCACGGCGCCGGACTTCATGACGGTGTCGCCGACGGACACCTGGCCGTCGCCGCCGATGGCGACGCGCCCGTCACGGCGGACGGCCAGGATGGTGGTGGCGTGGAAGGTCGGGAGGGCCATTGGCGTAATATATAGGCGTGAAAACCCCCACCGCGCCGTCGCCCGCCGACCGCAGCACACGCTGGGCCCCGCTCATCCTGCTCGGCCTGACGGCGCTCGCCGCACTGCAACGGCTCCCCGCGCGCGGCCTCGAGGGCCTCTGGTTCGACGAGGTCTTCACGGTGGTCCTGGCCGCCCAGGACCTGCCCGAACTCCTCCGGCGCGCGCTCGCCGACGAGACCAACCCGCCCGGCTTCTACCTCCTCACCTGGCTCTGGGCGCGCCTCGGCGGCTTCGACCTCGTCTGGCTGCGCACCCTGCCCGCCCTCGCCGGCATCCTCGCCGTGCCGGCCACGGCACTCTTCGCCCGGCGACTCGGCAGCTCCTGGCGAAGCGCGCTGCTCGCCGCCGCCGCGATCGACGCCAGCCCGCTCATGCTCGCCATGTCACTCGAGGTGCGCGCCTACGCGTTGCTGGCGCTGCTCGCAGCCTGGTCGAGCAGCCTCGTGCTCGCACCCCGCACGCGCCCGCGCGCGCAGGCCATCACCCTCGCCGTCACGCAGGTCGCCCTCGTCGCACTGCATTACTTCGGCGCCCTCGTGGTCCTCGGCCACTGCGTCGCCGTGTTCTGGACCGACCGCGCGCGACTCGGCGCCACGATCCGTGCGGCACTGCCGGCCGCCCTCGTCACCATGGCCTGGATCGCCGTGGTCGTCGCCTCCTCCACCGACGCGAGCGTGGGAAGCAATGCGAGCTGGATCGTGCCGCCCGACCTCGCGCGCCTGCGCGGTTTCGCGCCCTCCGTGCTCGGCACGCTCGGCAGCCCCGGCGGTGCCATGGTCGCCATGGGCTTGCTCGCCGCAGCCATCCTGCTCGCGGGGCGCCGCGCCCTCGGCACGGACGACGCGGCGACCCGCGCACGCTGGCTCCTCGCCGTCGGCGTGCTCCCGCTCGCGATCGTCTTCGTGGCCAGCACGGTGGGCCCGCGCTCGCTCTGGGTGCCGCGGTACCTGATCATCGCGCTCCCCGCGCTCTGCGTGCTCGTCGCCGAGCTGCCGGAGCTGCTCGCGAGCCACGCGCGCCTCGCGGCCGTGACCGCGCTCGCCACCTGGCTGCTGCTCGCCGGCACGCACGACGCCGCGGCGCGGCCGCAGAAGCCGGACTGGGCCGTCATCGTCCGCACGATGGCGGGCACGCGCCCGGCAGTCGTCTGCGTCAACGAGGCCTACGTCGCCCTGCCACTGCGCTACCACGCCGTGAGCGAGCGGCTCCCGCTCACGGTGCTCGACTTCGCCGAGTGTGCCGCGCAGCGCCGGGGCGACTGGGCCGTGCTGCGCGCCGAGACCCTCACCTCGATCCCGCAGCTGATCGCCGCGCAGGCGATGGTCGGTGCCGGGCGCCCGCTCACGGACGCGCGCCCGGTGCTCGCGATCCGCTGGTTACGCTGGCCGGGCGCCGAGCGGCGGTAGCAGCGAAACGGCGCTGAGGCCTTCGATCGCACGCGCGGCCTCGGGATGCGCGGCCATGAGTTCGCGGTAGCGCGACTCGCTGCGCCGGAACGCCGTCGGCTCGGGTGACAGGTCCGCGAACGTGCGCCCCATGCCGGTGACGTAGGCCCGCAGTTCCTGCTCCAGCGCCATCCCCAGCCAGAAGCGGTGCTCCTCGAGGCGGTTCCGCGTCTGCTCGGCGTAGGTCAGCAGCACGGTCGCGTTCGGCTCCACGTCCTTGCGGATGCGCTGGTGCGCGGCCTCGTCGAGCGGCTTGGAGACGAGCCCCACCAGCGCGGCCATCGCGGCCTCGAGGTCGTTGGGGGCCGTGTCCGGCACGTCCCCGTGTCCTGCCTTCCGCGCCTCGGCGATCATGAGCTCGCAGAGGCGGCGCGCATGCGCGAGGCAGGCCCGCTCGAACACCTGGATCTCCTCGGCCATGTCGGCCAGCACCGCGACCTGCCGCTTGGCGATCTCGCCCGCCACGGCCTGGTACGCGCGGAAGTCGTCGGCACGCCCGGGGCGCGGGCCGGTCGCCGGACGCGCGGCGATCGCGGCGCGCAGCCAGACGGCCACGCCGAGTTGGCCAACCACGATCACGGCGGCGGCGAGCACGAGCTCCGATCCGGTCATCCTGAGCCTCCTAGGCGCGGGGGTGGCTTGCGCGATGTACCTGCTTGAGCCGTTCCACGGACGTGTGGGTGTAGATCTGCGTCGTCGAGATCGACGCGTGGCCCAGCAGTTCCTGCACGGCGCGGAGGTCGGCGCCATGGTCCAGCAGGTGCGTGGCGAACGTGTGGCGCAGCGCGTGGGCGCTGAGTCCCGCGCCCTCGTCCACCTCGCGCAGGCGTGCCACCACGGCGTTGTGCAGCGCCTTGGGACTGAGCCGCTTGCCGCGCGCGCTCAGGAACCACGCCGCACGGTCCGCACCCGGCCCCTGCGCGGCGAGCAGTGCGTCCCGCGCGCGCTCGTACTCGCGCAGCGCCCGCTGCGCGGGCGCCCCCACCGGCACGATGCGTTCCTTGCGCCCCTTGCCGCGCACCTTCACGAGGCCACCCAGCAGGTCGAGGTCGGCGCGGTTGATGCCCACCAGCTCCGCACGCCGCAACCCAGCCGTGTAGAACAGCTCCAGGATCGCCCGGTCACGCAGGTCGACGAACCGCCCCGACTGCGCCCGCGTCTCGGCGGCGGTCAGCAGGGTCGTCATCTGCCCGGCATCGAGGTGCCCGGGCAGGTAGCGCTCGAGCTTGGGGGCGCCCACCGCGCGCGCGGGGTTGGTCTCCACGAGGTCTGCACGATGCAGGAAGCGATAGAAACTCCGCACGGCCGACAACGCCCGCGCACTCGACCGCTTGGAGAGTCCGCGCCGCGCGAGGTGCGCCAGCCAGGCCCGCATCGCCAAGCGGTCCACGCGCTCCCAGGCGATCGCCCCCGTCCCGAGGTGCTGTGTGAGGAACCGGCGGAAGCCGTCGAGGTCGCGTCCGTACGCACTCACCGTGTGCGGCGAGACGTCGCGCTCCTTCTCGAGGTGCCGCAGGAACTCGCCGACGAGGTCCTCCGCGACGCGCACCATGCTCAACGCGCGTGGCGCGGCGTGACGGTCTCCCCGAAGTGCGCGCCGAGCGAACTCAGGAAGGAGTCCACGGTGCGATGGGTGCCGCGCAGCTTGAAGAAGATCCGCAGGAACGGGGCCTCGACGAAGCGCTCCTCGGTGAGCCGGACCTCGGTGCCGGACCCGCTCTCGAGGATCTCCGCAGTGAGTGTCCCGCCCCAGGCACGCGGCGCGTCGCCCTCGGAGTTGATGACGCGCAACTGGACCTTCCGCGGCGGGATCGACTGCGTCACCTCGACCGCCACCAGGCCGTCGGCGCCCATGTTCTGCTCCCAGCTCTCGCGCCGCTTGCCGCGCAGCGGTCGCACCGCGCGGACCTCCGTCCACCAGGACGGATAGTTGTCCACCTTCCGCGCCACCTGGAACACGCTGTCATCCGCCGCCACGAGCACGATCGAGCTCGTGGCTACCGTCTCGCGCGGCAGGCCACGGCCATAGTAATACGCCCCGCCGCCCAGGAGCACGGCAAGGATGATCAGCTTCTTGAGGAACCCCACGGGTCAGCCTCAGGGCACAAGGGGACGGACCACGACATACCTCTGACGCCAGTCCTCCAGCTCCTGTAACGCCCGGTCGGCGTAGCGCTCGCGCTTCACCTGCTTGTCCCGCGGCGGGTCGGCCAGCTCCTCCAGCAGCCCGAAATTGGCGTTCATGGGCTGGAAGTGCGCCGGTTCGGCCTCGCGCAGGTAGCGGTACAGCGCCCCCAGCATGGTCGTGGGGGGCGGAACCACCGGGTCCTGGCCCCGGAGCAGCCGGTCGAGGTTCACGGCCGCCAGGAGCCCCGTGGCGGTGCTCTCGGTGTACCCCTCCACCCCGGTGAGCTGCCCCGCGAACAGTGTCGTCGGTTCGTCCCGCAACGAGAGGTGCGGCGTGAGCGTGGCCGGGGCGTTGAGGTACGAGTTCCGGTGGATGCTGCCGTACCGCAGGAACTCGGCGTTCGCGAGGCCCGGGATCATGCGGAACACGCGCGCCTGCTCCGGCATGCGCAACCGCGTCTGGAAGCCCACCAGGTTCCACATGCGTCCGGCGCGGTCCTCGCGACGCAGCTGGACCACCGCCCAGGGCCGCCGTCCCGTGCGCGGATCCTTGAGGCCCACCGGCTTCATCGGGCCGAAGCGCAGCGTGTCATGCCCGCGGCGTGCCATCTCCTCGGCCGGCATGCAGCCCTCGAAGTACGGCACGGCATCGAACTCATGCGCCGTGAACTGGTCGGCGGTGGTGAGTGCGGCCATGAAGGCCTCGTACTCCGCCTTGTCCATCGGGCAGTTGAGGTACGCCCCGCCGTCCGCGTCCCCACCGTCCATCGTCTCCTTGTCCCAGCGCGCGGCCCGGAACGCGATCGACTGGTCGATCGACTCCACCGAGACGATCGGCGCGATGGCATCGTAGAACGCCAGCGCGGCGAGCCCGAGCCGCGTGCGGATCGCCTCGGCGAGCGCCGAGCTCGTGAGCGGCCCCGTCGCGACGATGCCCGCCGCGGGCAACGCCGTCACCTCGCCGCGGACGACGCGGACGTTGGGGTGCGCGAGCAGGCGCTCGTGCACCACGCCGCTGAACACCTCGCGGTCCACCGCCAGTGCCGAGCCGGCCGGCACCCGTGCGGCATCCGCCGCCTCCAGGATCAGGCAGCCGAGCGCACGCATCTCGGCCTTCAGCAGACCGTGTGCGTTGGTGACTTCGGTGCTCTTGAACGTGTTGCTGCACACCAGCTCGGCCAGCCGGTCCGTCTGGTGCGCCGCCGTGCGCTGCACGGGGCGCATCTCGTGCAACACGACCGTGTGCCCGCGCTCGGCCAACTGAAAGGCGGCCTCGCTGCCGGCGAGGCCGCCTCCGACGACATGGACCTCGGCCATCGCCTCAGCCGGCCAGGGACGCCGACTCCGACTCCGCGTCCGCCCCCTCGGGCGCCTCGACGTCCCACTCGTTCTGGCACTTGAGGCACTTCCGATAGTGGCCGCGGGTCTTGTTGCTCTTCGCCTCAGCGCCCTCGAACCCGCATTCCGGGCACTTGTCCTTCACCGGCTTGTCCCAGCACACGAAGTCGCAGTTGGGATAGTTCTCGCAGCCGAAGAACGCCTTGCCGCGCTTCTTGGAGCGGCGCGCCGCGATGTCCCCGCCGTCCTTGGGGCACTTCACGCCCGTGGGCATGGACTTGGTGCCGCGGCACTTCGGGAAGGTCGAACACCCGAGGAACTCGCCGGAGCGCGAGCGACGCACCACCATCGGCTTGCCGCAGAGCGGGCACGGATAGTCGGTGAGCTGCGGCGGCACGCGCTCGCCCTTGAGGGGTCGCGTGTACTTGCAGGTCTTGGGATGGTTCTCGCAGGCCGCGAACGGCCCGAAGAACCCGCCCTTGGGCACGAGCCGGCCCCCGTCGAGCGGGCAACGCTCGGTCTCGAGCGCGGAGAGATCGTGGGCCTCGCGGATCAACGCCTCCGCATCGACCGACTCGATCTTCTTCTCGAACGGCTCCCAGAACTCCGCGAGCACGTCGCGCCACTTGAGCTTGCCTTCCTCGACCTTGTCCAGCTCCTCTTCCATCGCGGCGGTGAAGCCCACGTCGAACTCCCGCGGGAACTGCTTCACCATCACCTTCTCCACCGATTCGCCGAGGGGCGTGGGGAAGAAGCGCCGCTGCAGCAGCTCGGCGTAGTGCCGTTCCGTCAGCGTGGAGATGATGCTGGCGTAGGTGGACGGACGCCCGATGCCGCGCTTCTCCAGTTCCTTGACCAGCGAGGCCTCGGAGTACCGCGGCGGCGGCTCGGTGAAATGCTGCGTCGGGTCGATCGAGCGCACGGGCACACGTTCTCCCGCCTCGATGGCCGGCAGCGCCTGCTCGTCCTCGAGCGCCTTGGAGTCCCCCTCCTCGCGCGCTTCCTTGTACAGCGCGAGGAAGCCCTTGAACTTCACCACCGATCCGGTGGCGCGGAACAGATAGCGCCCGAGGTCGAAGTCGACCGTCGTCGTGTCGAACACCGCCGGCGCCATCTGCGACGCCATGAAGCGCTGCCAGATGAGCGTGTAGAGCTTGAGCTGCTCGGGCGTGAGGTACTTGGCCACCGCGTCCGGCGCGCGCGACGGGTCGGTGGGCCGGATGCCTTCGTGTGCGCCCTGGGCCGCGTCGTCCTTGGTCGCGGGGAACAGGCGCGGCGCGTCGGCGAGGAACTCCTTGGGATAGTGCGCCCCGAGATACTCGCGCGCCGCGGCCGCCGCGGAGTCCGCCACACGCACATGGTCCGTGCGCATGTAGGTGATCAGACCCACCGAGCCTTCGCTCTTCCCCAGCTCGACGCCCTCGTAGAGGTTCTGCGCGAGCCGCATGGTGCGCTTGGAGCCGAAGCCGAGCTTCTTCGCCGCCTCCTGCTGCAGCGTGCTCGTCTTGAACGGCGCCTCGGGGTTCTTGCGGCGCTCGCGCCGCTTGATGTCCGTGACGTCGAAGTGCTTGCGGCCCTTCAGGTCGTCGATGATCGCCTTCGCCGCCGCGGCGTTCGCGATCTCGGGCTTCTCACCGTCCAGGTGGTGCAGCTTCGCCGTGAAACCCTGGCCCTGGTGCTCGAGCGCCGCCGCGATGGTCCAGTACTCGCGCGGCACGAACGCACGGATCTCGCGCTCACGCTCCACCAGCAGGCGCAGCGCCACGGTCTGCACGCGGCCCGCCGAGAGCCCCTTCTTAACGGTCTTCCAGAGCACGGGGCTCGCCTTGTAGCCCACCAGCCGGTCGAGCACGCGGCGCGCCTGCTGCGCATCGACCTTCTTGCTGTCGATGTCCGTCGCGTCCTTCAGCGCCTTGCCCACCGCGTCCTTGGTGATCTCGAAGAACAGCGCCCGCTTGATCGGCGGCGCGTTCTTCCCCTTGATCTGCTGCTCCACGTGCCACGCGATCGCCTCACCCTCGCGGTCAGGGTCGGTGGCGATGAAGACGGCCTTCGCCGTGGTCGCCGCACTCTTGAGTTCGGCGACGGTCTTCTCCTTGCCCGGGATGGTGACGTACTGCGGCTCGAACCCGTGCTCGGTGTCGATGCCGATGTTCTTCACCGGCAGGTCGCGGATGTGGCCCACCGTGGCCTTCACCGCGTAGCCGGACCCGAGGTATTTGCCGATGGTCTTGGCCTTGGCCGGCGACTCCACGATCACCAGCGACTTGCCCGCCGCCGACCGCGCCGCCTCCTCGTCGTGCGGGAGCATCGGCTCCACGACGACCTTCTTGGCGCGGGCCGAGGGGGTCTTCTTGGCGCTGGTGGCGCCCGCCTTCTTCGCGGCCTTCTTTGCGACCTTTTTCTTTGCAGTTGCCATAAGGACGGCTATCCTAGTCCCCGATTTCCCGTGAAGCAAGCGCAACTATATAAGAGACCACCTGGTCAGCAGTCATCGAATCGACGCTAACCGTATGCTGGCATTGCAGATACAGCGCTCGGCGCCGATTCGCAATTTCTGACAGTTTTTTCACGGCGTCACCCCCCGCCAGCAGCGGACGGGCCTCGGCGGCAGGCCCCATCCGGGCCACCGCCACCGCGGGCGAAACGTCCAGATGCACCCCCAGCACGGCACCCCCCAGCAGGCTCCGGTGCCCGGAATCCTCGATCCACCCGCCCCCCGGAGCCAGGACGATCGGCCTGGCGCCAGGGGCCAGCAGCGCGGCGGACGCGGCGCGCTCCAGCGCCCGGAAGGCCGGCTCGCCGTCGCGCGCAAAGATCTCGGCGACGCCGCGGCCGGCCGCCCGCTCGATCTCCGTGTCGAGGTCGTGGAACGCGCGCCCCAGCGCGGTGGCGACCCTCGGACCGACCGTCGACTTCCCCGCCCCCGGCAGCCCCACGAGGACCAGGTGTCGCTCAGGCATCGGCAGCGTCGCCCGCGACGGCCCCGCGTCGCTCGGCGATCCGCGCGAGATACGCCGCCAGGTTGCGACGCGTCTCGCCCAGCGAATCGCCACCGAACTTCTCCAGCATCGCGTCCGCGAGCACCAGTGCCGTCATCGCCTCGGCGATCACGCCCATCGCCGGCACCGCCGTGACATCGCTGCGCTCCGCGGCCGCGCTGGCCTTGGCGCCCGTGCGCACGTCCACCGTGCCCAGCGGCTTCATGAGGGTGGCGATCGGCTTCATCACCACGCGCAGCAGCAGCGGCTCGCCGGTGGTCATTCCGCCCTCGAGACCGCCGGCGCGATTGCTGAGGCGCTGCACGAGGCCTCGGCGCACCGCGCCTTCGTGCAACGGCGCGCCGGCCGGCAACGGTTCGATCGGGTCATGCACCTGCGAACCCGGCAAGCGTGCCGCCGCGAATCCGATCCCCATCTCCACCCCCTTCACCGCGGGGATGGAACAGATTGCCTGCGCGAGCCGCCCGTCGAGCTTGCGGTCCCACGCGACGTGCGCGCCCAGGCCCACGGGGAGCCCGCGCACCACCACCTCGCTGATGCCGCCGAGCGTATCGCCCTCCGCCTTGGCAGCGTCGATACGCGCGATCATGGCCGTCTCCGCTGCGGGATCGAGACAACGCAGCACCGACCGGTCGGCGGCCGCATTCAGGTCCTCGGGCCAGATGCTGCGCGGCGCGGCATCGATGCCGCCGAGGTGCACGAGATGGCTACCCACGCGGACCCCGAGTTCCTCGAGCAGCCGGCGCGCGACCGCACCGGCCGCCACGCGGGCCGTGGTCTCGCGGGCCGAGGCACGCTCGAGGATGTCACGGGCATCCTCGCGATCGAACTTGAGCACGCCGGTGAGGTCCGCATGGCCCGGGCGCACGCGGGTGAGCTGCCGCTTCCGTCCCTCCGCCGTCGCATCCTCCGGGCGAGGCGCGGGGTCCATCGTGGCGCTCCAGTTCGCCCAGTCCTTGTTCCGGACGAGCATCGCGATGGGCGAGCCGAGCGTCTCACCCGCGCGGACCCCGGAAAGGAACTCGATCCGGTCGGTCTCGATCTGCATGCGCCGCCCGCGTCCGTAGCCTTGCTGGCGTCGGGCGAGCTGGGCGTCGATGGATTCGGCGAGGAGCGGCAGGCCGGCCGGGGTGCCTTCGACGAGGGCCACGAGGCCGGGCCCGTGGGATTCGCCGGCGGTGCGGAAGGTGAGGTGCGGCATGGCGGAGGAAGGTAACCGGAACGACGCGGGCGGTGCGCGGGGAGACCCGTGCACCGCCCGGAGTCAGCCTGGAGGACCCAGGCCGGACATCGATCGCCGTGCCTTACGGACGCACCGCCCGCACCACCTCGCCCTCATCGACGATGTGCGGCGTGACGAGGATGAGCAGGTCCTGCTTCCGCTCGTCCGTGCGCGTCTGGCTGAAGAGGCGTCCCACGTACGGGAGGTTCATCAGGTACGGGATGCCCGACTTGGTCTTGATGACCTGTGTCTGCGTGAGGCCCGCGATGACCGCCGTCTCGCCGTCGGCCACGAGCACCTCGTTCTGCGCGCGCCGCTCGTTGATGGACGGGCCGGCCTGCGTGATGCCGATCAGCGACTGCTGCACCGCGAGGATCTCCATGGAGATCTGGCGGTTGGCCGTCACGTGCGGGGTCACCTCGAGCGTGATGCCGACTTCCTGGCGCGAGATCGTCGCCTGGGCCTGCGTGATCTGCCCCGGCACCGGCGGCGGCGTCAGGAGGAAGCCGAAGTCCTGTCCGGCGAACAGCGTCGCCTTGCGGTTGTCGATCGTGGTCGTGCTCGGCTCGGCCTGCACGTCCGACAGTTCCTGCGAGGAGAGCGCGTCGAGGAACGAGTTGATCGCGTAGTTCCCCTGCACGATGCGGAACACCATGTTGAGCGCGCCGGTGGTCCCGAACTGCCGGTTGGAGTTGGCGACACCGAAGAAGCCCTCACCGCCGAGCTGCAGTTCGACGTTGTCCTGCGGCTGGGTCGGATCGCTGGGGTCCGGGCAGAACTCGAGGCGGCAGAACGAACCGGCGCTGGTCGCGAGGTTGTACGAGAGGCCGAGTGCTTCCGTGCCCGTGCGGTCCACCGAGATGATCTTGGCGCGGATGGCGATCTGCGGCGTGCGCACATCGAGGTCCTTCACGTAGCGGACCAGCTCGGGCAGCCGCGAGACGGACTCGGTGATGATGATCGTGTTGGTCTTGCTGTCGATCGCGACCGTGCCGCGGCCGCAGTTGCTGGCCGGCGCCGGCGTGTTGCCGGCCCCTGCCGCGGCCGGCGCCGTCGGCGCGGCTTCCGCCCCGGCATCCGGCGGCGGTGCCGACACGTCAACGACGTCCGTCGCCACACCGGCCGCACCCGACGAGCAGGCGGCCATGATCTGGCGGATGGTCACGGCGAGTTCGCTCGCCTTCGCGTAGTTGACCGGGATGACCTCGGTGACCAGCGGCTCCGACGCCACGCGGGCGGCGAGGTTGCGATAGCTGTCGACCGTGATGATGCCGGTGGAGTCCTCGACCGCGGAGAGGCCATAGGACTGGAGGATCTTGGAGAGCGCGATGTCCCAGGGCTGCCCCACGATCTCGGCCGTCACCGTGCCGGTGACGGTCGAGCCGGTGACGAACGAGCGGCCGGAGGCGGTGGAGAAGAACGAGATGACTTCGCGGATCGGCACCGCGACGAACGAGAAGGTCACCCGCGGTTCCTGCGACTGCTGCGGCGCGAAGGTGCGCGAGGCCGAGCGCGGCTGCGCGGTCGACTCGAAGCGCGCGACCGGCGCCTCGCGGACGACCTCGGGGGCCGGCGGGGCATCGGCGACGACCGCGGCGGCGCCACCGCCCCAGGGGGCGAAGGCATCCGGACCGGTCACACTCACGCGGATCTCGCCGTCGCCGGAGACGACCGTGTACTCCCGGGCGGCGTCGAGGTCCAGCACGAGGCGCACGACGTCGGCCTTGTACTGGGCGAGCCGCACGTTCGTGATGCCGGCGCGCGAGACGCGGTCGTAGGCCGGCGCGCGCAGCTGCATGGTCGCGCCTGCGATGTCGACCACGATCCGGTGCGGACCGGTCAGCGTGAAGTCGGTCACCTGGATGGCGCCGTCGAACGACAGCACCACGTCGGCGCGTCCGGCTCCCGGGACCACGCGCACGGCGGTGACCGCCGCATCGCGGGCTGCTCCGCGCGCGGTCACGAGCTCGACCGGCGTGGCGTCGGCGCGCTGGGCGCCGCTCAGGAGAGTGCTGACCGCGAGGGCGATCAGCGAGATGTTGCGCCTCATGGAGTCCTTCCTCCGCTGGGTACGTTGAGCGTCAGCTCTTCCTGACGGGTGAATCCGAATTCGTCGATCGCGACGCCCACCACGCCGGACCGGATGTACGTGATGCGATTGCGGCCGGCGACCGACCCCACGCGCACCTTGTAGACTTCGTTGGTGGAGATGTCCTTCAGCATGGCCAGCGACGTCCGACCGGTCGGGTCGTACATCACCGAGGTGAGGCGCAGGTCATCGAACAGCGGGCGGATGTCGCCCGTCGCGATCAGCGACGCGAACGGGTCGCGGCGCCCATCGCGCGGATAGTTGTAGACCTCGCGCGCGAACACGATCTTGCCGCTCGAGTCGGTCGGGAACTCCATCTTCGGGATCACGACCTTCTTCTCGGCCTTCTTCTTCTCCTGCGCCTCGCCCACCGACGCGGTGAGGCCGAGAGCGAGGATGCAGAGCAGGGCACGGCGCATCATTTGTCATCCTCCGTCGCGGTCCGGAGGACGTAGGTCTGCACGTCGAAGTTCGCGGTCAGCACCCGTTCCTCGGCCGCCCGACGGCTGGCGGCGGTGTTCGCGTTGGCCCCGCGTGCCTGCCCACCGCCGCTGGCGGTGAGGGTCACGTTGGTCGGCACGATGATGCGGCGCAGCGACCCGATCGAGGCGAGCAGCTCGCCCACCCGGTGGTACGGCCCCTGGATCGAGATCCGGTACCGCATCGTGTCGAAGGTCTCGCCCTGCACCGTGGCGTTCGGGGAGAAGTTCGTGAACTCGAGCCCCGTGCGGCGCGCCGCGCCCAGGATCTGGTCGAGCAGCGCCGGCACTTCGTTGGAGTTCGGGATCAGCGTCCGCATCAGGTCGAGGTTGTCGCTCAGCGTCTTCGACTCGGCCCGGAGCTTGGTCTCGTTGCCGCGCGCGGCCAACGACGCGGCGCGCTGGTTGGATTCGTTGAGCTTCTCGACGCGCTCGCGCTTGGTGGCGAGCACGGCCTCCGCGTCGCGCGTGCGGAAGTACCAGAATCCGATCGCGATGGCGATCCCGAGGACTCCGATGATCATCATGCGCTGGTCGCGCTGGTTGGTCGGCATTCCGGCCATGGCTTACCTCACCGCGATCGTCAAGGGAACCGTGCGGATCGCGGACGCTTCCGGCTTGACGTAGTTCATGTCGAACGTGAACTCGATCACGTCCTTGCCTTCCTGGCGCTCCGTCTTGGTCCCCTGGATCACGACGTTCTCAAGGAAGGGCGACGCTTCGAGCTGCTTGGCGAAGATCGTCACCGCCTGCACGTCCACCGTGATGCCGATGATGCGGATCGCCATCTTGGGCGCGAGGCCGGCCGCGACCTGCTCCGGCGTCACCGTCTGGCCGCCGCCGGACTGCGTCACCGACCGCAGCCACATGTAGGTCGGCAGGGCACGCGAGATCTCATCCATGATGTGCGGCCACACGAAGCGCTCGCCGTCGATCGCGGCGATCACCGCCATCTGCCGCACGATCGAGTCGCGCTGCGCCTCGAGCTTGCGGAACTCCTTGACCGTCACGTCGAACTTGGCGCTGTCCTGCACCGCGATGCGCTCCGCTTCCTCGAGCTGCGTGGTCTCGCGGCGCTGCGACCACTCGAGGTAGCCGATCGCCAGTGCCCCGATCGTCACGCCGCCGATGGCGAAGCCGAGCCAGGGGTCCTTGAACCGCTCGGCGAACGAGCCGAACATCGCGCGGACGTCGACCGACGACGATCCGCTCGATTTCGTCTTCTTGCGCGCGCCGGGGAGGAGATTGATCTCGATCATCTGGGGTCCGGGCTCAGGCCGGCTGGCGAAGCGCCAGGCCGATGGGCAACATCATCAGGGGCGCGACCTCATCTGTGACGAGCGACTCGAAAGCACCGTCACGCACCACGAGGTTCGCCAGCGGGCTCGCCGGCTCCACCGGGAGGCGCAACCGCGCCGCCAGGGCATCGATGAGGCCCGGGGCCCGGGACCCACCGCCGCACACGTAGACCGCGCTCACCTGCGCGCCCGAGCGCGACGACGAGGCCAGGAAGGCCGCCGCACGCTCCACGCCCACCGCGATCTCCTCGGCCCGCGTCTCGAACACCGCGTTCAGGTGCTCCGACTGGTCGTAGCCCTGCAACAGCGCCGCCGCCTCCTCCGCCCCGAGCCCGCGGTCACGCTGCAGGTCCTCGCGGAACCGACGCGTGCCGACCGTCAGGTCGCGCGTGAGGATCGGCACGCCGTCCTCGACGATGTTGATGTTGGTCACTTCATGACCGACGTTCACCAGCGCCACGATCCCGTTCATCGCTTCGGGATGGTTGCGCTCGAACGCGTTGTGCAGCGCGAACGCGTCCACGTCCACCGCGGCGGCCGAGAGGCCGGCATCGGTCAGGACGCGCACCTTCGCCTCGACCAGCTCGCGCTTCGCCGCCACCAGCAGCACGCTCATCTGGTCGTCCGTGCCGTTGGGGTCGAGGATCTGGAAGTCCAGCTCCACGGACTCCATGTCGAACGGCACGTGCTGCTCGGCTTCCCAGCGCATCAGCTCGCGCGCCTGCTGCTCCTTCACGCGCTCGATCTGGATCTTCTTGATGATGACGTCGCGGCCGCCCACCGCCGTGACCACGGCCTTCGCCGACACCCCGGCCTGCGCGAGGCAGGACGAGATCGCGTCGGCGACGATGCCGGGATCCATGATCTCGCCTTCGACGATCGCGTCGGCGAGCAGCGGCGTCATCGCGACGCGCACGAGTTCCGGCTGCGACTTGCCATGATCGATCACCGCGACCTTGATCAGGCCGGAGCCGATGTCGAGACCGATCGATGTCTTCTTGCGTCCAAAGAGCGCCATAGGGTACCCGTGTGGCGACCAGCGAGTCGATTGCGCGTGGGGGCGAAGAACTTGTGACTCGCCCTCCGCAGGGTCAATACAGCACGGAACTTGTGGTCTCCGTACCGCTTGCCAGAGCTACACGAACGGCGGTCACAGGAAGTAACGACGCCCCCCGAGCCGCCGGGCCGCACGCCGGCGGCCGCCCGGCCGCAGCCCGGCCGCAGCCCCGCCGCAGCCCGGGCGCAACCCGGGCGCCGCCCCCGGCCCCGCCGCGCGCCTCTCCCCGGCCGCCCAAGACCCGGAGCCGGCCGCCGTCAGCCCTCCGGGTGCCCCTCCCGCCACGCCGGGCCCGACGGCAGCAGCCGGGTCGCCTCAGGACACCCGTACAGGCCGCCCACCAGCCGGCCGCTGTCCGGCCGCAGCAACAGCCGATCGCGCTCGCGCCCACCCGTTCGCCCCCGGCCCTCCACCTCCGCCAGCACCAGACCAGACCCGAGATGACGCCAGGTGACGACGTAGCGCCCGCCGTCCAGCGCCTGGCCCGTCGCCACCACCTCGGCCAGCGGCGGACGGACGCACAGGCTGGCGAGTGCGGCGGGGCGTGCGGCCCGGCGATGTCCCTCGAGCCGCGCCGCGTGCGCGCGCAGCCGATCCGCCGCGAGCATCGCCACTCGCCACTCCTGCACCGCGTCGAACAGCGCGAGCCCCGAGAGGAGGCCGAGCGCGGTCATCGCCGCGAGTGCGATCGGCAGCGCGATCCCGCGTCTACGGCTCACCATCGATGTCCCTCGCGATGCGGCGGCGGAGTGGCGGACGGGTGCGGTCGTATCGGACCTCCAGACCCACCCCGCCGCTGTCCACCTGCACCCGGAACCCGCCGTGCGCGGCCGAGAGCAGCGGACCGGCGATCGGCTGGACCACACCGCAGAGTCCGCCCGCACAGCGACGCCAGCCGAGCATCCACTCTCCGGCTGAGCGATACAGCACCAGTCGCCCGGGGCGATGGACCCGCACCGGCGTCCCGGCCGACGGTGACGCGCTGCCGTCCAGCCGCAGGCCCGTCCTGGCACGCGCGCCGTCGGTCGCCGCCACGTACAGCCCCACCGGGCAGGCCGCCCCGGCAGCGACCGAGAACACCGAATCGATGCGCGCCTCACGCCACGCCACGACACCCGTGAGGGAATCGACGGCACGCCAACGCAGCAGGTCCCCGGGCTCGACGCGTTGCGCGGCACTCATGAAACCGCTGCTGAACGGCGACTCCGGAGGCAACACGGCATCGCCGGCGATGCGGTCGCAGCTCACGCCCGTCGCGATGGGCAGCCGGAAATCGATCGCGGTGTCACCGACGGCGGTCGGCTGCGAGGCGTCCTGCACCATGGCGGTGGCGATCGCGATCGCCTCGCGCGCACCGCGCGCCGCCCGCGCCTCACGCTCCGTCGTCAGCATGGTCTGCTGTGCGCGTCGGAGGGCGCTGGCCGCCGCGACCGCCAGCACGCTCATCAGCGCGAGCGCGCAGAGCGCTTCCACGAGCAGGTGCCCGCGTCTCCTGGGCACGCGCGTCTCACTCACACGCACGGCGCGCGGCGAACACCACACGCTCCTCGCCGGCGAACGTCCGCACCACTGCGCGGCCGCGCAGCGTGGCACCCGTGGAGTCCCGGCGGACGGTCCACCGCTCGCGCGCGGCAAGCGAGTCGACGAGGAGCACCGTGTCGCGCAGCGGACAGCTCCCGCGCCCGAACCAGCGCAGCCGCTCCTCCGCACGCTCGGCGGCCGACTCCAGCGCATCCGCGCGCAACCGCAGCCGCGTCGCGGCCACGAACGCCGACATCGCACCACCGATCCCGACGGCCAACAGCACCGCCGCGACCAACACTTCGATGAGTGTCACTCCTTGGCGCAGTCGCATGCCCGATGATCACACCCGGCAGCGGATCCCTGCGCCCATCCCATCGCGCGCCGTCCCATTTCCCCGCTCCACCATCCACCATCCACCATCCCCGAACGGAAAACGGGCCGGGCGATCTCTCGCCCGACCCGTCTCCCCGTCAGAGCTGACGTCTAGCTTACGCGTCGCAAACCGGCTCGCCGTCGCGCGTGCCCGAGCCCACCGTGATCTGGCAGGTCTTGGTCGTGCCACCCGGGTACGACACCGAGGCCGAGAAGCCACCGGTCGTCGGGGTGATCGTGCCGAGGGTCACGCCCGTCGAGGTGCGGAAGGCGTTCGACGAGAGCGTCGAGGTGTACTGCGCCCACTCGGCGAAGTAGGCCTCTTCGGCCGTCACGAGGTTGCGAAGGTCGGACTTCATGGCGGTCAGGTACGCCTTCTCCTTCGTGTTCGCGAACTTCGGGATCGCGATCGCGGCCAGGATGCCGATGATGACGACGACGATCAGAAGTTCGATCAGGGTGAAGCCCTTCTTGTTGCTCAGCATTGTTGTCTACTCCGCGGGAGGGATGGATGGTGGCGGGTGTCTTGCCGAATGCATGAAAGGGCAAGAACCCTGCCAAGGTTGGCCAAGAGGCCAAGGTGCTGCCGCGCAAAGACTTGCGAGGGGTTCTACTGGTCACGCCCCGGGCCCGACCCCGGTTCCGGCACCGATTCTGGCATTCTGCGGCTGGTCAGACTGGCCGGCGGCTTCAATAGAAAGACCGGGACCCTCAGCCGGGCATCCGACTTGGACCACGGCTTCCCTTCCCGGTACCACCGGTTTCGAGCATCCACAGTATCGGTCGCCACCAACGAAGATTCAGCCTTCTGGAGGATGAGCCCGAAGCTCCCCGAAGAGAAGCCGCTCGCCAGTCCCTTGAGCGCTTCGCTGCGTGCGTCGCTGAGCCGACGCACCTCGATGAGGCAGGCCGCACGTCCGATCGACGCCACCTCCGCGTCCTTCCGCGCCTTGAGCACCTTCTCGTAGTAGCCCAGGGCCTCGGGGCAGCGATCCTCGAAGTGCAGGACGCGTGCGAGCGAGAGTTCCAGCAGGTCGTACCCCGGATACAGCGAATCGGCGATCCGCAGGTGGTGCTCGGCCCGCTCCCACGACGCTGAGGCCCCGAAGAGTTCGCCGAGCGCATGATGGGCCTTGTAGTTGTTCGGCGCATCCACCACCAGCGTCGAGAACACGGTCGCGTTGTCCTCCCAGGCGCGCTGCCGATCCGCGCTCTGCACCACCGCCGCCAGCAGCAGCGCGCCCGCCGCGAAGGCCATGAGGCGCTGCACCGATGGCTTCGCCTCGGTCGCCGCCCAGGCGCGTACGCGCACCGCGAGATGTGCGAGCACGAGCACCGCCGCGAGGCTCGGCAGGAACAGCGTGCGCTCCGCGACCAGCAACCCGGTGGCGATCAGGATGTTGGACGTGGGCCCGAGCGTGAGCGCGAACCAGCCGAACGCGAACGCGATCACGCGGTCGCGGCGCCAGGCCCAGAACGCCACGGCGGCCAGCACGAGCAGCCAGCAGGCCCCGACCACGTGCCGCAGGTCCGGCGACGTGAGCACGGGGATCATCGGCGGCGAGTAGTCGGCATAGAGCTTCGCCGGCCAGAACAGCAGCCGCAGGAACTCCGGCACGAGGGCGAGCATCACCCACAGCCGCTGCCCCATCGCAAGGCCCTCGAGCGCCGGATGCGGTGCATCGCCCGCGAAGCCCGAGAGGATCGACATGCGCAGCACGACGTACGCCCCGATCAGCACCACCAGCAGCCGCACCAGCGTGCGCTGACGCGTGCGCAGGAGCGCGGTCGTCGCCGCATCGGACGCAGGGAAGCGCCCACCACGGAACATCACCTCGGCGAGCAGCAGCAGCGTGGGCAGCACGATGCCGTGTTCCTTGGAGAGCAACGCCGCGACCTGGCAGCCGACGATCGTCGCGATACCGCCGACGGTGAGCGTGCCGCGCGTGCGGTCGCGCAGGTACACGGTCACGGCGATCAACATCGGCAGGCCGGCCAGCATCTCCGACTGGCCCACGACGTTCGCCACCGCCTCCACATGCACAGGGTGTGCGGCGAACACCAGCGCGCCGAGCAGGGCGGCCCAGGCGGGCAGCAACTGGCGCAGCAGGGCCAGCACCGCGAGGGCACAGCAGAGGTACAGCAGCACGTTCGCGAGGTGGAACGGCCAGGGTGCGCCGCCGCCGATCACGCGTTCGATGGCGAAGGCGATGACGGTGAGCGGCCGATAGAGCGAGTTGCCGCGGTTCTGGCCCCAATAGGTGCCCGTGAGGTAGTCCCAGAAGCCCTGGAACTCCTGCACCATCGGGTTCTCGACGATGATCGGGATGTCATCGTACGCGAAGCCATTGCCGAGCCCCGTGGCCGAGGACGCCAGCGCGACGGCCGCGACCAGGGCGATGCTCCACCACGCCGACCGCGTCGCGGTCATCGCGAGAAGTTGTAGCGGATGATGTGCCCGATGGCCGCGACACCGTCCTTCCAGCCGATCTTCTTGCCCTCGGCGTAGGTGCGGCCCGAGTACGAGATCGGCACCTCGTAGATGCGCGCCTTGGCCTGCGCCAGCCGCGCCGTCACCTCCGGCTCGAAACCAAAGCGGTTCGACGTGAGGTGCAACGACCGCGCCAGCTCGCCACGGATCGCCTTGTAGCAGGTCTCCATGTCGGTCAGGTTGAGGTTCGTCAGCATGTTGCTGAACGTCGTCAGCACGGTGTTGCCCACCGAGTGCCAGAAGTAGAGCACGCGATGCGGGCCGCCGAGGAAGCGCGAGCCGAACACCGCGTCGGCGCGGCCGTCGATGATCGGCTGCAACAGCACCGGCCAGTCGGCCGGATCGTACTCGAGGTCGGCGTCCTGCACGATCACGACATTGCCCGTGCTGGCCGCGAGGGCGGTGCGGATGGCCGCGCCCTTGCCACGGTTGACGGCGTGGAACTCGAGCACGTCGATCCGCCCGGCGGCCTTGAGCTGCTCGAGCCGCTCCCGCGTGCCGTCGCTCGAGCAGTCGTCCACGCAGATCACCTGCTTGCGCACCGGGACCGAGTGCACCTCGTCGAGGATGCGGTCGATCGTGTTGCGCTCGTTGTACACCGGGATCAGCACTGAGAGGATGAGCTCCTCGGCGGGCAACGGCGTGCGCCCGCGGACGCGGGCGATGGCGGCGGTGGAGTTGGGGGTCAGCGTGTTCATGGGGTGATCACCTTGAGCGTGCGCACGGGGAGTCCGGGGGGCGATACATCGACGAGACGACGTCCCTCGCCGAGCCTGGCGGCGAGCAGGGGTTGGTAGAAGGGGCCGGCCTGCATCACCACGTAGGCCGCCGGACGGAACCGGCGGTCGATCCGCTCCAGCTCGTCCTGATGGTCGGCCGGCGACTTGTCCCGCACGTGTTCCTGCGGCGTGAGGATCTCCACCGGGAGCACGTGCAGGCCGGAGTACAGGGCGACGAGTGGCGCGAGTTCGGCGGCGATGACCTTGTCATCGAGTGACGCATCGAGGTTCACGTGGCGCACGAACGGCACCGCCGCGGAGGTCATGCTCGCGGAGGCGCTGGACTCCCAGCCCTTGGCGAGCCCGCGCAGCGAGTAGGACGTGTGCCCGGCGGCGACGAGCACCGCGACGGCGGTGACCACCTGCGCCAGCGCCCGGCGGTCCGCCCGCATCGCCCACTGCCAGAGCGTCACGAGTCCGGCGGCCGCGATCACCAGCAGCAGCGGCCACATGACCCAGAGGAACCGATCCACCCAGAACGGCCAGACGACGACCACGAACAGGTAGCCCCCGAGTCCGAGCACGGTCACCGGCGCCCGTCCGCGCCTCGCCAGCACGACCATGCCGGCGGCGAAGCTCGCCAGCGCCAGCCCCGCCGACAGGTGCCGCCAGATGCCCTCCGTGGTCGGCGAGGTGAGCACGCCGATCATCCGCCAGGTCGCCTCGATGTTCTTGGCCAGCACCGCCTGCGCGAACGACCAGCCGCTGTCGCGGTACCCGCCGACGACCCACTCGAGGTACGGCCCGTACGACCCACGGAGCTCGTCCGGGAACCCCGGGGAGGCCTGCCAGACGAACCATTGCCACGGAAGGAGCAGCAGCACGGTCACCACCGCGAACACCGCGCACTCCTTCCAGCGCCGCTCCCACACCAACAGCATCACCCCGGCGACGAGCACCACGCCGCCGAGCGTGCGCACGAGCACCAACAGCGCGACCAGCACCGCCGCGAGCACGGCGACCCGCACCCCGCCCTCGCGCACCATCCGTTCGGCCACCACCAGCGTGGGGAGCAGCAGCGCGAGGAAGAGCGGCTCGGAGAGCAGCAGGTTGGTGAGCAGCAGCATCGGAACGCTCACCGTCGCCGCCACCGCGACCGACGTCGCGACCCACCACGGCAGGCCGAACTGGCGCCGCCCCACCTGCACGGTGAGGGCGGCCGCGGCGGCGAGGATGAAGGGGTTGATCAGCTTGAGCCACGAGATGTTCGCCGGGAACGCCGGCCCCACCTTCCACACGGCCGCGAGCAGCATCGGCCACACGGGGGGATAGTGGATGGCCGGCGGCGTACCCGGCAGGTGCGGATACACGTAGCCCTGCCCTTCCGCCAGCGCCTTGGCGGTGAGCAGGTAGATGCCGTCGTCGTTGAACACGCCGATCGGATCCGAGGTCATCGTCATCAGCGCGGCGAGCAGCGCGACGAGGGCCGCGATCCAGGGCGCACGCTGCTCCACCACCGCCCAACGCGAGGACGGCGCAGCCGCGGGCGGGGCGGGGGTCGGCGAGGTCACGTCACCTCGCCGTAGCGCGCCAACTTGCGGTGCAGCGTCGACGGGTCGATGCCCAGCACCTCGGCCGCCCGCGTCTTGTTGCCCTGCTCGCTCTGCAGGACGAACTGGATGTACGCCCGCTCGATCGTCTCCAGCGTGGGGTTGGGCGTCGCGCGGTCGGTCACCAGGGGTTCGCTGCGCCGTTCCGTCACCCGCTCGGGCAGCGCACTCACGCCGATGCTGGTGCCGCTCGAGAGGATCACCGCGCGTTCCATCGCGTTCTCCAGCTCGCGCACGTTGCCCGGCCACTGGTACGCCTGCAGCAGTTCGGCGGCCTCGCCGGAGAGCTTGCGCGGCGCCTCGCCGCGCTGCTCCGCCGTGCGCTGCAGGAAGGACTCCGCCAGCAGCAGCACGTCGTCCGCGCGGTCGCGCAGCGGCGGCAGGTGCACCGCGATGACGTTGAGGCGGTAGAACAGGTCGCGGCGGAACGTCCCGCGCCGGATCTCCTCCTCGAGGTCACGGTTGGTCGCGGCGATGATGCGCGTGTCGATCGGCACCGGGTCGGTGGCACCCACCGGGATGACCTCGCGATGCTGCAGCACGCGCAGGAGCTTCACCTGCGTCGCCGGCGTGGTCTCGCCGATCTCGTCGAGGAAGAACGTGCCGCCCGACGCCGCCGCGAACAGGCCCTCCTTGTCCTTCACGGCGCCGGTGAACGACCCCTTCACGTGGCCGAAGAGCTCGCTCTCGAGCAGGCCTTCGGGCAGCGCGCCGCAGTTGATCGACTGGAACGTGGAGTCGGCGCGCGCGGAGAGGTCGTGGATGTAGCGTGCGACCACCTCCTTGCCCGTGCCCGACTCGCCGGTGACGAGCACCGTGGACTCGGTGGGGGCGACGGCCTCGGCCAGGCGCAGCACCTCGAGCCAGGCGCGGTTGTTGCCGATCGGGGCCCCGGCCGCCCGCCGCTCGCGCTTCTTGATCTCCTTCTTGAGCGAGGTGTTCTCCACCCGCAGCTGCCGGTGCTCCGCCGCCCGCTTGAGGATCGCGACGAGTTCGTCGTTGCGGAACGGCTTTTGGATGTAGTAGAAGGCGCCTTCGTTCACGGCTTGCATCGCCGTCTGCAGCGTGGCCTGCGCCGTCATGAGGATCACCGGCACGTCCGGGTCGTGCGCCCGCGCGGCCGCCAGCACCTCGACGCCGGTGACCTGCGGCATCCGCACGTCCGAGAGCACGATGTCGGGCGACAGCGCCGGGATCTTCTCCAGCGCCGCCTTGCCGCCCTGCGCCATGTGCGGCGTGAAACCCTCGGCGCGCAGCAGGATCTCCAGGGTCTGCAGGATCCCGGACTCGTCGTCGACGACGAGCACCGAGGGTGGGGTCGCACGAGGCGTCACGCGAGTTCTCCGAGCGTGATGGGGTCTTGGGGAAGGAGCACGGTGAATCGCGTGCCCCCGGTGTCAGTATCGACGAGGATCACGCCGCGATGCGCCTCGATCGCGCGGTGGACGATGGCGAGGCCGAGTCCGCTGCCGCCGGGTTTGGTCGTGGCGAAGGGCTCGAACATGCGATCGGCGATCTCCGCCGGGATGCCGCTGCCGGTGTCCCGCACCTCGAGGGCGTACGAGGCCCCCGGCGTGGTCAGGCCCGCCGGGCGCGCGTCGGCGGGCACCGCGCGCAACGACACGAAGACCTCGCCGTCGGGGGGACTCGCCTGGAACGCGTTCAGGATCAGGTTGAACATCGCGCGGTGCAGCAGGTCCTCGTCGCCCGTGATGGGCGCGGGGTCGTCCGGCAGCGCCAGCGAGAGCCGCACGTGCTCGCCGCGGTCCGGATGCGTGCCGGCGAGGGCCGCCGCGCCCTGCACCACCGTGCGCAGGTCCACACGGTCGCGGCGGGCCACCTGCACACGCGCGAAGTCGAGGAACTCCGACAGGAGGCGGGAGAGCCGCCCCGACTCCCGCACGATCAGCGCGGCGAGTGTGCGCTCGTCCGGCGACGCCTGCGGCCGCTGGCCGATCTGCTCCACCGCGCTCTGGATGCTCGCCAACGGGTTCTTGATCTCGTGCGCGAGCGAGGCACTGAGCTCCGCCACGGCCTCGAGGCGCTGTGCGCGCAGGTTGAGCGCGTCGATCCGCTTCTGGTCCGAGATGTCCTGGAAGATCGCCGTCGTGGCCCGCGCTTCCGCGCGCAGGTCCCCGCTCACGGAGGTCGTCGTGATCCCGAGCGGCACCGTGCGCCCGCTGCGCCGCAGGATGCCTTCCTTGCGGTTGGTGACCTTGCCCTCGGCCATGTGCTCCGTGAGCGCGTCGGCCACGCCGGGCGAGTTCTCGCGCAGCGTCTCCAGCACCGGCTGCCCGATCAGGCGGTCGAGGGGGATGGAGAGCAGCGCCGAGGCGCCGGGGTTCGCGTAGAGCAGGCGACCGCGCTCGTCGACGGTGATGATGCCCGCGCGGATGTTCGCGAGGATGTCCGCCGCCCGCAGCTGCATGCGCGCCAGCTCGGCCTGCAACTGCGCGCGGCCGAGCCCGGCCTCCTGCAGGCGCGCGGCGATGTAGCCCGTGCCGACGGCCACCAGCGTGAAGACCACCAGCTGCAGCACCAGCGAGCCCGAGAGGTCGCCCTCGCTCACGAAGAACGCGTCACCCACGAACAGCACGCTGCCCAGCATGGCGAGCAGCAGCGAGCTGCCGATCGGCAGCAGGATCGCCGCCGCCGCGAACACCAGGATGTAGAGGGCCGAGAACTGCGACTCGGCGCCGCCGGTGAGGTGCACCACCGACGTGATCAGCAGCAGGTCGTGCACCAGCTGCAGGTAGAGGAACGCCGGCGACGGCTCGATCCGGTTAACTTCCGTCCGCACGAACGAGAGGGCGGTGAGCGCCATCGCCGTCACGAAGAACACCGTCGCGATGAAGGTGCTGAGCGGATCGCTGAACAGCGTGAGCAGCAGCGCCGCGCCGAAGCTCGCCGTCGCGACGGCGATGCGGACCAGGTAGATCCAACGCAGCAGCCGGCGCGGTGCGAGCACCACGTAGGCCTCTTCGTCTGCCGCGCTGGGGAGTGGACTCACCGACCTGCTCCTATATGGAGGCGCTGCCCGCGCGGTGTTGCATTGCGCAAGGACCCCACAAGGACGACCGCCGTGGCATTTTGCAACGAGTGGATGGGACCGTGAACGACTCCTCGCTCTGGACCGACGCCGGTCGGCTGCGCGTCAACGCGCGCCTCTCGATCCCCGCCGACGAACTCGAGGTCCGCGCCACGCGCGCCGGGGGACCCGGCGGACAGCACGTGAACACCTCCTCCACGCGGATCGAGGTGGTCTGGAATCCCATGACCTCGAGCGCACTCGACGAGCCCACGCGCGAGCGTCTGCGCGAGCGCCTCGCCACCCGACTCGATTCCCGCGGTGCACTGCGCATGGTCGCCGCCGACACGCGGTCGCAGGCGCGCAATCGCGAGCTGGCCTTCGAGCGGCTCGCGGCGCTGCTGCGTCAGGCGCTCGTGATCCCCAAGGTGCGGCGCGCCACCAAGCCCACCCGCGCCTCCAAGCAGGCGCGCCTCGACACGAAGAAGCGGCGGTCGCAGCAGAAGCGCGACCGCCGCTCGTTCGGCGACGACTGAGGGCGGCGCGGCCGCGCCGTCGGGGCTACTTCCGACGCGACAGCGACGGCCGGAACGTGACCCCGATGAAGATCGTGAGCAGGTCCGCGCGTGTCTCGCGCGGCGTGACGATCAGGTCGCCGTTGCTGTCCTCGACGATGTCACCTTCGGTGAGGTACCGCACCTTCTCGCCGTTCCAGGTGTAGCGCGCACCGAGGTCGAGCATGGCGCGGCCGCTCGCGATGGGGATGTAGAACCCGCCCAGCACGGTCTTGGCGAAGGTGCCGTCGTTGGAGTTGGTGGACGACGCGAACGGCACGTTGCTCGAGTTGGACCCTTCCACCGACGACGTGGTGGTGAAGGCCGAGAAGCCGATCATGCCGCCGAGATACGGCTTGGCGGTCGGGCCGGGGAGCCCGACCTGTGCGCCGATATTGCCGCCGAAGATCGAGTTCGTGGTGGTGACGTCCACGTTGATGAGGCCGAGTGCACCGCCGCCGAGCGGCACGCGCCGCCGCTCGGAGCCGTAGATCATCACGCCGAGGTCAGTGCGCAGCCCCACCACGCCGTTCATCGCGTAGATGAGTCCGCCGCCGAACCCGCCGGCGACCTTCACGCCCTGCGCGAACTCGCCCTGCGGGATGCCGATCTGCAGACCCACCGGGATGGAGATGGGACCGGGGACCATCGCCGGGGCGGTCTCCTGCGCCGCCAGCGGATGCGTCGCAACGAGAGAGGTGGCAAGCAACAGGGCGACGTGGCGTGCGGCGTGCGGGGACATGGGCGGGTGTGGTGGTGTCGTGGGGAACTGGTGGCGGTACTACCGTGAGGACGACTCGCCTGTTTCACCCGTAAGCACCCGAACCGTTCCCATCGCCGCCGCGAGAGCGCCCCACGCGGCCGTACGCCGCGCGGCGATGCTCGCCTGCCGCAACCGCTCGTCGAGCACCGCCCGCTCTCGGAGGTTCACGAGCAGCAAGGAGCTCTCCCCCGCCTCGAACCGCCGCAACTCGGCGTCGAGCAGGGTCTGCGAAGCGGTCACCACGCGCGCCTGCCGCGCCGATTGCTCCTCCACCGCCCGCAGGTCCACGAGTGCGCGTTCCACCGACAGGCGCACCTCGTTCTGCACACGATCACGCTCCCAACCCAGGGCCTCGGCCCGCTGCGTGGCCGCGCGCCAGCGCCCGAGCTCGCGCCGCGCGAGCAGCGGCACGCGGATCGATGCGCCAGCCTTGTGTTCGTCCAACACCGAGTCGAACCCCGGCAGGTCGCTGAACCGGCGGCCCGCCGCGAGCGCGCTCACGTCCACACTCGCGCTGGGCAGCACCTGCAGCGCCACCAGGCGCCGCTGCGCGTCGGCCTGCAGCCAGCGTGCGCGCGCGCTCTGCACGTTGGGATGCGTCGCGATCGCGCGCGCGATCGCTGCCTCGCCCACGTGGAACGCCTCATCCGCGTCCGACGGATCCGCCGGGCGTGGCACCTCGGTCGCAGCGAGCGGTGTGCCGTCCGGGCGCCAGAGATACCCGGCCACGGTCAAGCGAGCCGCCGTCGCGCTCGCGCGCGCCTCACTTTCCGCGACCGCGCGGCGCTCCAGCTCCGCCAGCGCCTCGGTGCTGTCGATGGGCGCAGCGTCCCCCGTCTCCACCCGACGGCGCATGGCATCGTAGCGGAACCGCGCGAGCGCGACACCGTCACGCGCGATCGTCGAGCGCAGCTCGGCTTCGTACCACGCACCCCAGTCCCGCGCCGCCGCCTGGAGCAGCCGCACCAGGGTGCCCTCGCGCTCCGCCTCGGCCGCCGCCTCCGCGAGCTCCGCCTGACGCCGCTGCGTGCGCCGTTCGTCCGTGAGCACGCGCGGACCGATCGGCAGGCTGAATCCGGCCGACAGCAGGCCCTCGCCGGGCGTCGCGCGCTCGGGGTTGATGATCTGCCCGGCCGCGCGCTCCCAGCCGACCTTGAAGTCCACGCCCCACGGCGTCGGCACCACGACCCGCGCGTCGAGTTCGTCGTAGTAGCCGATGCCCTTGAAGCGCTTGATGTCCCAGGTCGCACTGAGGTACGGATCGAACGCCCCGCGCGCCGCCTGCGCCTCGGCGCGCACCTGACGCTCCGCAAGCAGCGCCTGCCGCGCGAGCGGATGGTGCAGCCGCACCCGTTCGAGGAAGGCGCCGAGGGACAGCGTGGCATCGGGCGGTGCGACCGGCTGGGCGTGCAGCGGCGCCGCGGCGAACAGCGACACGGTGCACATCGCGACACCCAGCGCGCCGAGGCGCTGACGTACGCTCACGGCTTCTTCGCCGCCGCATCCTGCGGCAGCGCCGGCGGGAACCCGTTCATCATGCGCCAGAGCTCGAACCACACGCGCACCTCGCGCAGCAACGCCCAGCCGCGCGCACCGGAGCCGAGGCGAAGTTCCGCCGGCCAGGGCTGGTCGGCCGGGTCGGCGCTCACCAGCACGCGATACGTCCCGTCCGGCGCGGCGAACTGGTCGATCACCGCCACCCGGCCGCCGAAGGTACCCACCGCCACGCTGGGCCAGCCGCTGAACTGCACGGCGGGCCATCCTTCGAACTCCAGGCGCACGGGGTCGCCGATCCGCACGAGCGGGACGTCGCGGGCGCTCACGCGGAGGGCCACGGCGAGTTGCGGCGTCAGGGGCTGCACACTCGCCACCGCCTCGCCGTCCTTCACGATCTCGCCGGTGCCGCCACGCAGCGCACGGACGACGATGCCATCGCGTGGCGCCCGCACGATCAGCAGGCCCTGCCGCTCGGAGAGGTTGTCGAGTCCCATCGCGAGTTTGGCGACCTCCGCCTCGCCCTCCGCCACCTCCGCCAGCGTCGCACTGCGGTCACCCTCGACCTTGGCGATCTTCTCGCGATAGTCCGCGTCGACGCCGTTGCGCTCCGCCCGCGCGGTGCCGAGCGCTGCAGCCTGCTCGGTGGCGAGCGCGGACGCACGCTGCGCGCGCTGCCGCGCGGCCTCGAGTTCCGCCCGCGACCGCAGCCCGTCCGCGAACAGCGCCTGCGCCCGCGCCAGCTGCAGCGTCGCCAGCGAGTCCTCCAGCTGGGCCGCCGCGAGGGTCGCCGTGAGCTGCGCGATCCGATTGTCCGCCTTCTGCACCGCGAACACCCAGGCCGAGTCCAGCGCACTGCGCTGGCGCGCCAGCGCCGCCGCCTTCTCCGCCTTGCTCGACACCGCCATGCGCTTCTGCCGCAGTTGCTGGCCGGTGCGGTCGAGCGCGCGCGGATCGAGGTAGGTCTCCTTCACTTCGCCGAGCGCGACGAGCGGGTCGCCGGCGGACACCTGCGCGCCCTCCTCGACGAACCACTCGATCACCCGCCCGCCCACCGTCGCCACCGCCTGCTGCGGCCGTTCGTCCGGGCGCAGCGCCGTCACGTCGCCCATGGCCTGCACGTTCTGCTGCCAGGGCAGGAACAGTACCACCAGCACGGTCGCGGCGACGGCGAGCAGCCAGCGGCGCAGCGTGCGGAACGAGGCCGGGCGCGCGAGCAGCCGCACCGCCTCGAGGCGCGGACCGCGCGCCAGGGGATCCAGGAGGTCCGCCATCACGGCCTCCCGCCGTTGCCCGGCACCATCGCCGCGACGAACGGATCGCGCGCCACGTCGCGCCACGGACCGATCGCGCGCACGGTTCCCGCGTCGAGCACCAGCACCCGGTCGCAGCGCTCCAGGAGCTCGCGAGCGTGCGAGACCATGATCAAGGTCCACGGCGCCGCGCGGTCGGTGAGCACCGCCGCCAGTTCGCGCCGCGTGTCGGGCTCCACGTTCATCAGCCACTCGTCGACGAGCAGCAGCCGCGGCCGCGTGACGATCGCGCGCGCCACCAGCAGCCGCACCCGCAGCGACGACGGGAGGCCGCGCCCGTCGCTGCCGAGCAGCGTCTGCGCGCCCTGTGCCATCGCCTGCACCTCGGCGGCCGCCCCCACGCGCTCGAGCGCGGCGCGCACCTCCACCGGTCCGATGCCGGCGCGCCCGAGCGCGATGTTCTCCTCGACCGTGCCGTCGAAGAACGGCGCCGTGGCGAGGATCAGTCCCGTGCGATCGCGCAGCGAGGCCGCATCGATGTCCCGCTGCGTGATGCCGTCGTACGTGACCACGCCGTGACAGCTGGGCAGCAAGCCGGCGAGGACCGCGAGCAGCGTCGACTCACCCGAACCATCGGAGCCGACGATGCCGAGCCGCTCCCCGGACGCCACCTCCAGGGTCACCCCGTGCAAGGCATCGCGCGGCGCGTCGGCGTAGCGGTAGCCCACGTCCTGCAGCGCGACGGCCATGCCCGGGCCCGCGCGCAACGCCTGCCCCACCGCGCGCTCGAGCGGCAGATCGGTCACGTGGCCGAGCTTCACCACCGAGGTGATGACGTCGTACACCTCGGCGATCGAGTTCACCAGCTTCTCGATGCCCGCCAGCACCGTGACGATCACCAGCTCCGCAGCGACGAACTGCCCCAGCGTGATCTGTCGGTCGATCACCAGCGCGCTGCCGAGGATGAGCAACGCACCGGTCACGACCACCTTGAAGCCGATCGCCGCCATCGCCTGCGTCACGAGCACCCGGAAGTGCCGCTGCCGGTACCGCAGGTAGCCGCTCACGTGGGCGTCCATCTGCGCGAGCGCCAGCGTGGCCCGCCCCGCGGCCTTGAACGTCGTGACCGCACGGGCGACCTCCTCGAGCCAGTGCACCGCGCGGTACTTGTACGTGCTCTCCTTCAGGCTGGTCTCCAGGCCCTTGGGACCGGTGATGCGCACGATGAGCGCGAGGATCGCGACCAGGCCCACGCCAAACAGCGTGAAGTACGGATGGTAGAACGTCAGCAGGAGCAAGCCGAAGATCACCTGCAGGAGCGCCGTCGTCGCGCCGGTGAGCAGCTTGCCGAGGCTCTTCTGGATGGTGACCACCTCGAAGAAGCGGTTCATCGTCTCCGGCAGGTCCTCGTGCCAGGTCTGCTCCAGCCCCACCCGCGGCACCCGCAGCGAGAACTCCAGCGCGAAGCGCGCGAAGATGCGCTGCTGGATCGACTCCACCGCCGCGAGCTGCAGCACCTGCAGCACACCCGTCGCCAACGTGCCCAGCAGGACGAATCCGATCAGCAGGACCACGGGCTGCAGCAGCAGGCCGCCCGACACCAGGCCGATGATCGCCTGGACACCGAGCGGCAGCGTGAGGCTGAAGAGGCCCACGAGCGTCGCGTAGACGTACACCAGGCCGATGTTGGCGCGCTCCTGGTACAGCAACTCGGCGAAGCGCTCGAGCGGCGTGCGCTCCTTGTGCTCCGCGGTGACCAGCGCCGGGAAGAGCACGGTCACGGCGCCGCCGGCGGACAGCCAGTCGTGCAGGCGCGCGGCGTCCAGCACCTGCGACTCGTGCAGGTCGTGGCTGCCGACCTCGCGCACCACGAACCGCGCGTGCTGATGGGTGTCGAGGACGGCGACGCGGAGGCCGTGTGTCGGATGGTCGGCGACCATCACGACCGGCGGGACGAGCGCCGCGAGCTCCGTCGCCCATTCGGCGGCGGAGACGTCGCGTCTCAGGTATGCGATGTTGGCGCGGCGGCCCGCCTCGACGATGCGGTCGGCGACAGGGGCCGCGAGTGCCGGAATCGGTTCGAGCCGCGCAAGGTCGCTGCGCCAGGCGTGGTCGGTGGTCTCGGTGCCGAGGCGCGCGGCGAGCCACTGAGTGACGTGCCGTGGGATCGGTGTCGGGTCCATTTCGGTTGAGGCGACGTTTCCGGAGTGATGTTGTCGCCTTTCAACGCGCGGCCTGTTCCTGAGGTTCCCGGCAGTCCGAACAGGTTCCAAGTCAT
>CADEDA010000001.1:189223-205593 GCA_902825965.1 uncultured Gemmatimonadota bacterium
CCTGCTGTCCAACAAACGGCAGGGGCGGGGCGCCTCGGCGCCCCGCCCCAACACCAGCCTGCGACGTCGACTTACGGCTTCTTGGTCGCGGGCTTCTCGGCCTCGTGCTTCATGTCGTGCTTCATGTCGTGCTTGCCGTCCTTCGCTTCGGCCTTGTGATGGGCCTTCATGTTCTCGTCGAACACCTTCGCCTGATCGGCCGTGAGCAGCGCCTTGAACGCGGCATGCTCGCCGTCCATCTCCTTCTGCAGCGCCGCCTTCACCGTCGGCTCGTTCGGGTCCTTCGCGCCCTTCTTGATGGCGTCCATCTTCTCGTGCGCCTTGTGCTTGATCTCCAGCACCTGCTTGATCTGCGCGTCGGTGAGCGTGATGCCCTTGAAGTGCTCCGTCAGCTCGGCGTCGAGCTTGGGCTTGCCCATCTTGCTGTGGTCCATGGCCTGTGCGCCGGCGACCGGCGCGGCGAGCGCGAGGACCATCATGGACTTGAGGAGGGTGCGGATCATTGTGTGTCCTGTCGAAGTGTGGAGCCTGAAGTCTGGCGGAACGACCGGGCCAAGGGAACCGGGGGTGACCGTCCCGCGGACTACGGCTTGATCAATGCGCGGATCGCCTCGGGAGCCGCCACGGCCGCGTCATCCAGGGTATCGAACTCGACACTGACGACCTGGATGACGACCTCGAACTGCGGATTCCGCTGCACCACGCGCGTGGCCATGCGCAGGCGCCCGAAGGTCTTGTAGTCACCGTAGGAGAAGTGGGTCTCCATCTTCCCCATCGGAGTCTCGACCAGCATGACACCACCCATGCTGTACCCCGACTCCGCATCATAGTGTTCCATGACGACGTCGCCGTTCGCGCGCGTCATCTTCACCCGGTAGACCTTCTTCCCGTCGACCTCGGTGGCGTCCACGGTCTCCACGGTCTTGAAGCGCGTGAAGTCGTGCAGGTCACCGAAGAAGTCGCCCTGTTCGCGGATCTGCTCGCCCGCCGGTCCAGTGACCAGTGCCGGCGCCTGGCCCGGCTGGATCTGCCACGCGTTGGCCCCGTCGTAACCGGAGAGGATCTCGCCCATGGGGCCGAGCGTGGTGCGGAACAGGTACTTGTTGGGCCGCAGCTTGTTGATCTCGAGCGGCGCCTCGACACCCATCGCCGGGATGGCGAAGGTACCGACCATGCGGACGGACTTGTGCGCCTCGAGCGCCGCGCGGCCACCGATGAGCGAGTCATGACGCGCGGCGAGCTGCTCCGGCGTGGGCAGGGACTGCGCCGCAAGCGGGAGCGCAGCGCACACGACGACTGCCAGCGGCGCAACGGCGGCGCGGATCACACGGACGACGGACACGACGACCTCGGAAGGAAGTGGGAGCCGGCGCAGGGCCGGGAGGGAGCCCGCTCACTACGCCGGCCGCACCGACGCGGTTCCACTACGGCTTCTGGACGGGCAACCCGGCCTGCAGGGCCAGCGCGATGCGTTCTTGGTTGGTCTCGGAGCCGCCGACGATCACCGCCGCAAGGTTCGATTGCGCCACGAACCGCATCGGCGCGGCGAACGGCGGCACCGCGCCTGCGGGCGTGGCCGTCGCCGGGTCGAGCGCGGATGTCACCGCGCGACGCTCGAGCGAATCCGTGTAGATCCATGCATAGACTTCGCCCCCGCCGGCGCGGTACACCACCGGCGCCCGGCGCATCCACGCCGGGCCGCGGGGTGCAGGTTCCACCACCCGGGGGGAGACCCCCGCGCGCAGCAGGCGATCCACCAGATGCGCCTCGCTCCACAGGCCGGTCGCCGGCAGCGCGCGTGCCCGCGTCGCGGTGGTCTCGCTCTGCGCAAGCGCCTCGCGTGCGGCCGTCGCCTCCCGCTCGCCCGCAGGCTCCGACGCGCAGGCCCCCGCCACACAGAGTACCAGCAGCGGCGTGACCGCCGATGCGCAGTGGCGCAGCCCGCGCCGCGCCACGCGCCGCGCCACGTGTTGCGCCATCTGCCGCGCCGCGGATCGCGCCGAGTGCCGCCATTCGAATCGCCCGAGCATTAGCTTCCCTCCGATGAGTCGCGATCCCCGTGATGCTCCCATCGACGCCACTCCCGTGCGGATCGACAAGTGGTTGTGGGCCGCGCGTTTCTTCAAGACGCGGTCGCGGGCGACTGAAGCCGTGGACGGCGGCAAGGTACAGGTCAACGGGGACCGCGCCAAGCCGGCGAAGACGGTGAAGCCCGGCGACGAGGTGCGTGTCCGCCTCGGCCCCTACGAACACATCCTCACGGTCCTCGGCACGGCCGAGCGGCGTGGCTCCGCGCCGGAGGCTGCGCGGCTGTATGCGGAGACCGACGCCTCGCGCGCCGCGCGCGAGAAGTTGCATTGGCAGCTCACCAGCGCCGCCCCGGCGCTCGACCCGGACCGCGGTCGTCCCACCAAGCGCGATCGGCGCGACCTCGACCGCTTCCGCCAGCGCTGAACGCGCTCAGGTCTCCGCGGCCAACGCGCGCAGCGTCGCGTCGTCGAGCCGGTGCCCGCCCTCGAACGCCACGAAGCGCGCCGGATGTCCGGCCGCGGTGAGCCGCTGCCGCTCGGCCTCCACGCGTTCGCCCGACACGAACCGGTCCCGCGTCCCGATCACGATGGTGCACGGCGTACGCGCCAACGGTGTGCCGGCGCCCACCGGGAGTTCCGGGGCCACCCCCGCACCCCAGCAGATGAGGCGCGCCACGGGTACGGTGCTCCGGGCCACCCAACGCGACGCGGCCGTGGCACCCTGCGAGAATCCGAGCACGGTCAGGGGCGCGTCCATGACGCTGCGCCGCACCTCCGCATGGACCCGATCCAGCCAAGCCATGCTGTCCTCGATCTCCTCGAGCCGGTCCTCCCGCGTCATCCAGCTGGCGCCGACGGCGGCCTCCGCGTGCGACTGCAGCGGGGCGTTCGCGTCGTAGAAGCGTGACAGCGCCTCGGGCGCGACCAGGAGCCGCGTCCCGTCGTCCACGGCGCCCAAGCGGTCGAGGAAGTCGATCGCCAGCTGCCCGTAGCCGTGCAGCACCAGCCAGAGCGAGCGCACCTGCCCCGGATCGCTGGGACCGCGGAACTGGATGCGGCCGGTCCGAGTGGTGCTGAGGTGCTGCGTGCGGCTGGACCAGTGGCGGGACACTCCCCTCTCCGGTTAGGATTCTCCCACGACCTCAACCCTGCTGGAGCGTTCGATGACGGAGCAGCGCGAAGCGTACGATCCGAACAAGCTCGGCTGGGGCTTCGCCACCGCGATCATCGTGCTCGCGGTCGTCGCGAACCTCACCGCGTACTCGATCCACAAGGCGACCTACCTCAAGCCGGACAAGCCGGCGAGTGCGGCCGCCGCGCACTGAGCGCGCGGCACGAACCCACCGGAGTCCTGCCGCATGCAGAACGCGCCGCGCTGACCTCAGCGCGGCGCGTCGTCGTTCCGGTCAGTTCTTGTGGCGGAACGTGATACGACCGCGACTCAGGTCGTACGGCGAGACCTCGACGGTCACTCGGTCTCCCTGCAGCACCCGGATGCGGAATCGCCGCATCTTCCCCGCCATCGTCGCCAGGACATCGTGTCCGTTGGAGAGGAGCACGCGGAACGTGGCGCTCGGCAGCACTTCGGAGACGGTACCTTCGAGTTCGATCGCTTCTTCTTTGGCCATAGAGTCCGGAAAAGGGAACCTCGAAAGCTAGTCCCGGCCCGGAGGCTACGGCAGGGGTGCGCGCGTGGCGTCGCAGCGCGGTGAGCCCGCGGCGGCCGATCGCAGCACCTCGACGACCTCCCGGATGGTCGAGGCGCCGGCATCCGCGTCGTACCAGGCCTGCTTGCCCCGCTGGAACGCGTCCAACGTCCCGGCGGCCCGGGCGGCCACGGCCTGCCGCTGCAGCTCCGCCGGACGCTCCACCCAGCACCCCATCTCCTCCCCGGCCTCGTTGAGCACGATCACGGTCGGCGTCGCGGCCCGGCCGTCCGGTGTCCGGTGCGCCTCCTGCACCGCACGCCCTGCGGTCGGCGTGACCACCCGCATCTCCAGCGAGGGCACCAGGGCGACGAGCCGCGCGAGGTAGGGAATCGTGTTCACCGAGTCGCTGCACCCGTCGATCGCCACCACCAGCAATCGCCAGCGACCGCCGAGCCCCTGCGCCAGGGCCAAGGCATCAGCGGGTACCTGCCCCTCGGTCCAGTACTTCTGCCAGGCCTCCTTGCGCGCTTCGGCGGCCGCGAGGAAGGTCGCGAAGTCCACGCCGCTCGCGTACAGCGACGTGAGCAGCGAATCGTTGGTGGCCCCGCGTGCGCCGGGGGCGAACGCCGGCGCTGCGGCCGGGGACGTGAGGGCGCGCGCGGCGCCGACCTCGTCGGTGCAGCGCAGCGGTGCGGGAACGGCGAGCAGCGACGAGAAGACGAGCGGCAGCAGCACGGGGCGGTCCTGGGATCGAGTGCCTGCAAGATGGCCAGCCGAGGTCCGCCTTGTCCACGGTGCCGTCCCCCGGTAGCCTCCGCACCATGGATCCCCTCGAGCTCGCCGCCGTCGCGTTCGGCATCGTCAGCGTGTTCCTCAGTACGCGCGAGCACATCGCGAGCTGGCCGACCGCCATCGTGAACGTCTCGCTGTACTTCATCGTGTTCCGCAACGCCAAGCTCTATGCGGACATGGGGCTGCAGCTGATCTACCTCGGCCTGAGCATCTACGGCTGGTACGAGTGGAAGTTCGGCGGCGCGGGGCGCACCGAGCTTCCGGTCTCCCGCACCACGACGCGCCAGGTGCGAGTGCTGCTGCCGCTCGGCCTGCTCGGCGCCGCGCTGCTGGGCGCGCTGCTCGACCGCAGCACCGATGCGGCACTGCCCTGGGTGGACTCGGCGGCCGCCGTCACCAGTCTCTGCGCGCAGTGGATGATGACCCGCAAGCTGCTCGAGAACTGGCTGGTGTGGATCGCCGTGGACGTGGTGTACGTCGCGATGTTCCTCTACAAGTCGCTGTACCTCACGGCCGGGCTCTACGCGGTCTTCCTCTGCCTGGCCGTCTCGGGCTACATCGAGTGGCGGAAGTCGCTGCGCGCGCACGCGCCGGCGGCGGCGTGACCCGTCGCCGCGTGGTGCTCATCGGGCCGGAGTGCTCGGGCAAGACCACGCTCGCAGCCCACCTGGCCGCCCACTTCGGCGTGCCATGGACGCCGGAGGCGGCGCGACGCTTCGCCGAACAGTCGCGATCGCCGCTGTCGCTCGCGACCGTGGGGCCGATCGCGCGACTGTCGATGTCGCTCGAGGACGCGATCTGGACCGCTCCGCACGGGACGCCGCCGCGCTTCCTCGTGCGCGACACGGACCTCGTCAGCACGGTGGTGTACTCGCATCACTACTACGGCCACTGCGAGCCGTGGATCGAGGCCGAGGCACGGGCGCGCGTCGCGGACCTCTACCTGCTCTGCGCGCCCGACCTGCCGTGGACGCCGGACGGCATCCGCGACCGCCCCGAAGCGCGGGAGGCCCTCTACGCGCAGTTCGCGGAGCGGCTCGCGCTGCTCCGCGCGCGCGTCTCGCCGATCGGCGGCGTGGGCAGCGCGCGCACGCGCGCGGCGGAACTCGCCGTGGAACGCGCGCGGGTCGAGTGGGCTACGGACGCGCCGGCCACGTGAGCGCCGCACGGTCGAGCCGTACGACGAACGCGGCGATGGTCCGCGCGGCCCCGTAGAAGAACTTGCCGTCGATCTTCTCCGGGTCGTCCGTGGGCTGGTGATAGTCGGGGTGGTCCTCGACGCCGAAGTAGACGAACGGGATCTTCGCGGCATGGAACGCGCCCTGGTCGGATTGGTTCGTCCAGTCGTCCTGCCCGCCACCGCTGTCGTGCCCGAGCCGCAGCGTCACCGCCGCCTGCGGCACGAGCGATTCGAGGATCGGCCGCATCTGCGGATACGGCGTGGCGCCCGCCGCGTACAACTCGCCCTTGTCGCCGCGCGCGACCATGTCGAGGTTCACGTTCGCGACGATGGAGGCGAGAGCCATCGGGGGGTTCGCCACGAAGGCCCGTGCCCCCACCAGGCCCATCTCCTCGGCATCCCAGAACGCGAACACGATGCTGTGCTCGGGACGGTTGGCCCGGAAGTGCGCCGCCATCTGCAGGAGCGTGGACGTGCCGGACGCGTTGTCGTCGGCCCCGTTGTAGACCACGCCGTTCCGCGGCGGCACGTGATCGTAATGCGCGCTCACCACCAGCACCTTGGCCTCGGCGCTGCGCCCGCGGATCATGCCGAGCACGTTCACGCCGCGCAGCGAGTCGGCGCTGCCGCGGCGCGCCACCGCGAACGGGTGTTCATGCGACCCGCTCACCGGCTCCAGCCCCAGGCGCCGTAGTTCGCTCACCAGCCAGGCACGCGCCTTCGCGTTGCCCGCGCTGCCGGCCGGACGCCCGCCCATGGAGTCGTGCGAGAGGCGGAAGACGTCGGCGAGGAGCCGCGCCGAGTCGAGCGCGGGGAGCGTCGCTGCACCGGCCTGCCCGCCGGCCCGGCCGGCCGACGCGCAGGCGCCGATGACGAGGACGACGAGCGGCAGCACCAGGCCCCGGAGCCGGTGCAGGGATGCGGAGGGTGGTGTGGTCATGGCTGCAATCTCGTCAGGAACCGCGATGGAGGCAAAACGTCGGACGGGGAAGCAGGCCGCGCTGGCCCTGCTCCCCCGCCCGACTCTTCCCCCGTACCAAGCCGGGGGCCCCGCGAAACCACCCGCGATCAGAAGCTGGTCACGGCCTCGAGCATGAAGCCCTTGAACTTGCCGCCGTTCCGGATGTCCGTCGCGATGAAGTTCTTGTACTCCTGGTTCACGTACTCGGCCTTGAGCAGCAGGCTCGGGGTGATGAACCAGCCGCCGCCGAACTGCGTGCGGGTCACTTCGGCGTCCGGCGCGGCTGCGCCGAGGTTGCCGGTGAGCGTGTTCAGGCGGCCGCCCACGTAGAGCTTCTCACCCGGCAGGAAGCGGTAGACCAGCTCGGCCATGTTGTGCTTCACTTCACGCTTCACGGTCTCGGTGGCGCTGCGGCCCTTGGCCGTCTCGATCAGGCCGAACACCTCGAGCCCACGGAACTTGACGAACGGGTTGAACATGACGCCCGTCATCTCGTCGCTGAACCCGGGGTTGACGCGACCCGAGGTGAACTGGGCCGACTCGGTCGCGCGGAAGTTCTCGAGCACGTAGTAGTAGCGTGAGCCGGCGCGGTCGCCCGAGTAGATCGTGTTGCTGATCGCGCTCTTCTGGCTGCGCCACGACCCGGTGAGGCGGACGCGCAGGTCATCGGTGAGCTGCTTGTCGTAACCGAGCTTGATCATGTGCGCCGGATCGCGATCGGCCGGCCGTGCCAGGTTGCCGCGGATCTCACCGTTGGTGATCGCACCGACCGCGAGGAAGCCGTTCTTCTGCACCACCGCTTCCGCGCCGACCTCGGTCGTGAAGGCGTCGAGGATCGCGTTGCCGACGAACGGGTTGTAGATCGCCTGACCGTTGTCCGAGCGGCGGAAGTGGAAGTCGCCGTAGTTCACCTCGAAGTGGCCGATCTTCACGGTGGTGAACTCCATCACCTTGTTGAGCAGCGGCACGTCGAGCGGCGAGGCGTCGATCTGGATGAAGCCGTCCTTCACCCAGGTCTCGTTGTGGTGACGCGACGAGAGGTAGCTGGTGAGCTGCACGCGGACGCCTGGGGCCAGTTGCGCGCTCATGTAGAGGTTGGCCGTCGCGTTGTTGAAGCCCTTGCCGAGCTCGATGAGGCGGTTGCGGTTGCTGATGGCGGCGGTGCCACCCGAGTTGCCGGCCACCGGCGCCACGGCCGCGACGAACACCGAGTCCGCCGTGTTCTCGTGGGTCAGGCCCTGGAACTGCTGCGTGAAGGCTGCCCCCCACTGGATCTTGAAGCCGTCGTACGCGACCCCGGCGACCTTGGGCGTCTCGAAGATGTTCTGCCCGCGCTTGTCCCACGGACGCCAGTACTGCACGAGCTGCTTCGACTGATAGCCCGCCTGCGAACTATCCACGGCTTGGGCTCCTACGGGCGCGGCGGAGAGGGCCAGGGCGCCGATGACGATGTAACGAAGGGTACGCATAGAGGGGACCTCGGGGGAAAGAGGATCGGCCGGACGGCGCCGATCAGGGTTGGAGCTGCAAGTCGAAGTTCACGGTGATCATTTCGTTCACCTTCAGCGTGCCGAGCATGAGCTTGGGCGGTGCCACCTGCCAATCGGTCATCTTGAGCGCGTAGCTGCCGGTCACTCGCAGGGCGGTGCCGCTGCCGGCGACGAACTCGGCCGGGAGCGTGATCGGCTTGGTCACGCCATTGATCGTCAAGGCACCCTGGAGCGTGCCCTTCGTCGGCGTCGCGGCCGTCAGCTCGTAGCTGCTCAGGGCGAACGTGATGTTCGGGTGCTTGCTGGCGTTCAGCGCCTTCAGCATGTGCCCGTTCATCGTGCCGTTGTTGCAGTCGAGCTTGTCGGTGGGGAAGGTCAGCGTCGCCGTCTTGACGGCCTTCTGACCCTTCAGCACATCGGCGATCGCCACGGCACCGTCGGCATCGATCGCGGCTTCGATCGCGGTCGCCTTGCAGGACCAGTCGCGGACGGTCGATTTGCCGTCGAACCAGAGCCGGCTGTCCGTCGCCAGCTTCAGCTGCGCACCCATCGGGCGCATGGCGCCGACCAACGACACGGCGAGCAGGGCGGCGCCGAGGCCGCGAAGTCGTCTGCTCATAGGGGGAGTCTCCAGGAAGAGGCCAACACGTTCAGCGCACTGTGCGCCTTTCGTGACCTGAAGATCGGGATGGGGGAAAAGCCTGACAGTAAGGCGAGGCCGGAAGTTTCGTGCGGGTGTCTCGGCCCCTTCGCTAGGGGAATTCCCTACCCCTACCTTAGCAGACGACCGCGACCGGGTAGCGCGGCGGGTGCGAGAACTTCGAAAGCGTCAGCGTCGTGACGCCCAGCACCGGCATCCGGCTCTCGATGCGGATGGGCATGTGGCACTCGCCCTCGTTCAAGTGGATGCGGATCACGCCCGTGCCCTTATAGCGCTTGGGATCACGCACTTCCATCTCGATGATGCGCGTGCGGAAGATGCCGGCCGGCGTCGTCAGCGTGTCGCGGCCGACAAGCCGCACGATCGTCGGGTTGCGCGACGCATCGAAGTGGCGCTCGAACCTCCACAGGGTATCCGTCGACATGTCGATCGTTCGCAGGAAGTAGATGAACGAGAGCTCATCCAACGGCTTCACATGCCCCAGCGCCCCGCCGCCACCATCGATGTCGTCGGTCCAGCGGTGCTGGCCGCGATCGATGCGCACCGACTCCTTGCTGCGCGAGAGCACATGCCGCTCTTCCTTCTCGAACCGGACGATGCCGAACGTCACGGGGTCGATCCACGACGACGTGCGGTCCGTCGCGCGGATGGGGCCCTTCCCGGCGCGGATCTCGAACCGCAACCGCCACGTGGGAATGCCCGCTTCCACCACGGGACCCTCGATCCACATCTGCCCCTCACCCACGTCGCCGACGCGCGACACGCGCACCTGGTAGGTCAGCGCTTCACCGATCGCGAACGGCCACGAGAACTCCTGCGCCGCCGCACGCGTTGCGAGGGCGGCACAGGAGAGGAGCATCGCGGCGGCGACGCGGAGGCACCGGCGCAGTCGCACCGGACGAGCGCGGGGGGACATCATGCCTGCATACGCTGGCACCGGTACCACGGAACTGCCAGCAGGTCATCGCCCCATCACACGTCCGGTGTTGCCTGACACCGGACGGCGACCCGCTGTCGCTCAGTCCTGACAGGACACGCGACGCATGGCGACGACGAAGCCGCGCATCGCCCCACCCTGCCCCGGACCCTCGACGCGTGCGACCAGCGAGTCCGCGCCCATGCGGCGATACGTGATGCGCGTGGGGAAGTCGTGCGCCGGGTTCTCGAACACGATCGAATCCGCGGCGGCCCCCACCACCGCGCTCGTGAACGCGGTCTCCTTCTGCCCACTGGGAACCGCCGTGTAGACCAGCTTGCCCTCGACGGCGGTGATGCGCAGGTGCTCGTACGCGCGCGCGGCGCCGCGGGCGACGGTGCGGCTGCCGCCGACCATCATGCCGCCGGCCGGTGGCATCCACATCTCCGTGGCGACACGCTCACCGGCGCGCTGCTCCCAGCATCCGGCCATCCACTTCACGGTCTGCAACGGATCAGCCGCGGCCGCCGAGGGCGCAGCGGGCGCCTGCGCGCCCGCCCCCTCGGCAAAGATGCCGGCAGCGAGAACGGCGACAACGAACTGTGCGGGTTTGGAGTACATAGGAATATTTTGTTCCGGTTCGGGGAACCGAAGCTTCACAGGCTGGGACGGACGGGCGCTTGGACGAACGCGACACTTCACAAGCTACGCATTCCGGCGTCCGAGGCGCGACGTTCGGCTGCGCGCTGGCGGTTGCGGCGCTCGTCGGGTGGCCGACGACCCTGTCGGCCCAGGAGTTCACCCGGCAGATCGTCATGGTCGCGCCGTTCCACGTCGACTCGGGCGATCGCGCAGCGGCGCGCATCGCCGGACTGGTGCGTCGTCGCCTCGAGTCGCGCCTGCCCAAGGGCGAGGCGATGATGGTCCGCGCCGACTCCACCGAGGAACCCCTGCTCCGCGCCGGGTTCCTGCCCGGCGCCTCGCTGGGCGAGCGCGAACTGGCCTTGCTCGCCCGGCACACCCGCGCGGACGAAGTCGTCGTCGGCCGGGTCCGTCGCCGCGACGCGCAGTTCGAGGTGGAAGCTGCGCTCGTGCTGCCACGCGACTGGCGACGCCGGCAACCCTTCGCGCGCTACACGGCGGCGTCCGCGGAGGCCGCCGCTGATTCGCTGGTGCGTCGCCTCGTGGGCGCCCGCACGCAGCTCACGGGCCTGCGTCGCTGCGAGAACAATGCGCGCACCGGTCGGCGCGCCGCCGCGGTCGCCGAGGCCCAGCAGGCGATCGCGCGCTACGCGCCTGCCGCGCTGGCCCGCCTCTGCCTCGCCGAGATCATGATCACCAACGGCACCGACATCCCGGCCGCCCTGCGCCTGGCCACGGAGGTCCTCGCGCAGGACACCGCGAGTGTCATCGCCGCGACGATCAAGGCGCAGGCCCACACCGCGCTCGGGCACCGCGAGGCGTCCGCCGCCTGGGCGCGCGTGCTCGCATTGCGTGCCGACAGCCTCGAGCTGGCAACGACCGCCGCCGAGGAGCTGCTGCGGCTCGATCACGCCGCGGCAGCGGCGGCACTGCCGCGCGTGCGGGGTCTGCACCCCGACGCCGCCGAACCGCGCCGTCAGCACTTCCGTGCACTCTATCTCGTGGGCGCGTGGGCCGCCGCAGCGCCGCTCGGCGACAGCCTCGACGCCGGCGACGATCTCTTCCGCGACGACCCGGCGATGACGCGGCGATTGGTCGATGCGCATCTGCAGTCCGGCGACACCATCACCGCCGTCGCGCGGGCGGCCACGGGCATCCGCCGCCACCCGAGCGACGACCAGCTCTACGGACGCTACGCCGAGCTCATCGAGATCGAGCGGGCCCGTGCCATCCCGCGCGGACTCGGACTGTTCCCGGCCAGCGACATCCTGCGTCTGCTGCAGGCGCGGGTGGCGCGCGCGAGCGGGAACAGTGCCGACGAGAAGGCGGCCTTGGCGGCGGTGCTCACGCTGCAGCCGCAGGACGTCCCCGTCGCGCTCCGGCTCTCGGAACTCTGGTGGAGCGAAGGGCAACCCGACAGTGCGCTGCAGGTGCTCGGTCGCGCCCCGCGAGCGGGCGACCACACGGACCTCCTCCGCGCCACCGCACTGGGCCGCGGTCAGACGTTGCTGCGGACGATGTCGGCCGCGACGCCCGCGCGCGCCATCCAGCTCGCGGTCGCGTTCGTCGGCCTGGCGGACAGCGTGCGCAGCGCGCCGGACAGCCGTGCACTGCTCGTCGCCGGCCTGCTGCACTCCGCGACGCGGCGACTCTCGCTGGCAGCGGAGACCCGCGCCTGCCCCGCCGCCCGCGAGGGCGGCGCCGAGCTGTCATGGGCGGATTCCCTGCTCCGGGTCCCGGCGAACGGAGCGGCCGAGGTCGCCCTCGACGAGCTGATCGAGGCGCACCGCCGCCTGCAGGAGTATGCAACACAGGCGCTGGCCCAGTGGTGCACCGAACCCGCCACGATCCCGCCGCCTACGGACCCCTCGGGGACCGCGCGTCAGCACGCAGCGGCCCCGACGCAAGAGGGGCGGCCCACCCGGGGCCGCCCCCCTCACCCATCACACCTTCCATCTGCGGTTACTGCACCGCGTTGATCATGTCGAAGATCGGCAGGTACATCGCGACGACCATGCCGCCGACGACGACGCCGAGGAACACGATCATCATCGGCTCGAGCAGCGAGAGCAGGCCGCTCACCGCCGCGTCCACTTCCTCGTCGTAGAAGTCCGCGATCTTCGAGAGCATCTCGTCGAGACCGCCGGTCTGCTCGCCGACCGCGATCATCGAGATCACCATGGGCGGGAACACGCCCGACTTGGAGAGCGGCGCCGAGATGGTGTCACCGCCGGCGATCGACGTCCGCGACGCGAGGATCGCATCCGAGACGACGCGGTTGCCCGCGGTCTTCGCGGTGATCTCCAGGCCATCGAGGATGCTGACGCCCGAGCTGATGAGCGTGCCGAGCGTCCGGGTGAAGCGCGACACCGCCGACTTGCGCAGCACGTCCCCCAGCACCGGCGCCTTGAGCAGCATGCCGTCGATCTTGAGCTGTCCGTCCGACGTGGCGTAGTAGCGCTTGAGCGACTGGAAGGCGAGGAAGCCGCCGAGCAGGAGCGCCCACCAGTACCCCTGGAGGAAGTTCGACAGCCCGATCACGATGCGGGTCGGCAACGGCAGCGCGAGGCCCACCGAGGCGAACATCGACTCGAACGTCGGGATGACGAAGATGAGGAGCACCGTGATGGCCGCGCCGGCCACGCCCATGATGACGCCGGGGTAGATCATCGCGCCCTTCACCTTGCGCACGAGGGCGTCGTTCTTCTCCATGAACGTCGCCAAGCGCATCAGGATGGTATCCAGGATGCCGCCCGCCTCGCCGGCCGCCACCATGTTCACGTAGAGCTCCGTGAACGCGTTCGGGTGCTTGGCCAGCGCGTCGGCCACCGTGTGACCCGACTCGACGTCGAACACCACCTGCCGGGTGACGTTCTGCAGCACCGGGTTCTCCGACTGCTTCGACAGGATGTCGAGTGCCTGCACGAGTGGCAGGCCCGAGTTGATCATCGTCGAGAACTGCCGGGTGAAGATCACGATGTCGCGCATCGAGATCGAGCCCTTGGTCTTGGACGGCGTCTTCGACGCCTCCTCGACCTTGACGACGTTCATGCGCAGCTTCTTCAGCTGCGCGACGGCGTCGTCCTTGCTCGCGGCCTCGATGGTCGCGCTCTTGAGATCGCCCGATGCGGTCCGGGCCGTGTACGTGAAGGATGCCATTCGGTCTCCTGAGGACTGGAACCCGCGAAAGAACTGTTGCCTGCCGCGCGACGTCACATCGCGCTGTCACGCCGTGCCACGACGACCTGCCGCTGCCCTGCTGCTGACCTGCTGCTGACCTGCTGCTGCCCTCCAGGTGTCCGGCCGCTGCCCTGCCGGACGCCGGCGCTACCGCCGCGCCCCGGCCGGCGCCCCGGACTTGCCCGGGCTGGTCGCCGACGGGCCTTCGTCCACCACCGACTTGCCGATCATCCGGAGGAACTCGTTGGGGTCGCCCGAGACCCGGAGGCATTCCTCCTCCGAGACCTCCTTGGCGACGTACAGCTGGTACAGCGCGTCGTTCAGCGTCTGCATGCCGTGCTTCTTGCCCGACTGCATCATCGAGTAGACCTGGTGGATCTTGTCGTCGCGGATCAGCGCGCGGATCGCCGGCGTGACCACGAGGATCTCCGCCGCCATCACGCGCCCCTTGCCGGTACGCCGCGGCAGCAGCGTCTGCGTGATGATGCCCTCGAGCACGAAGGCCAGCTGCGCCCGCACCTGCGCCTGCTGGTGGCTCGGGAACACGTCGATGATACGATTGATCGCCTCGGCCGCCGAGTTGGTGTGCAGCGTCGCGAAGGCCAGGTGACCGGTCTCGGCGATGGTGAGGCCCGCGTGGATCGTCTCGTGGTCGCGCATTTCGCCCACGAGCACCACGTCGGGGTCCTCACGGAGTGCGTACTTGAGCGCGTTGGCGAACGACTTGGTGTCGCTGCCCACCTCGCGCTGGTTGACGATGCAGCCCTGGTGCTTGTGGATGAACTCGATCGGATCCTCGACCGTGAGGATGTGGCCTTTGCGCTCCCGATTGATCTTGTCGATCATCGCGGCCAGCGTCGTCGACTTGCCCGAGCCCGTCGGTCCCGTGACCAGCACCAGCCCGCGCGGCTTCTCCGCGAGCTTGGCGATCACCGGCGGCAGCTTGAGGTCCGCGAAGGTCTTGATGTTGAACGGGATCTGCCGGAGCACGATCGAGACGCAGCCGCGCTGCTTGAAGCAGTTGCCGCGGAAGCGCGCGAGGTTCTGGATGCCGAACGAGAAGTCGAGCTCGTCCTCCATCTCGAAGCGCTTCTTCTGGTTCTCCGTCAGCACCGAGTAGGCCAGCTGCAGCGTGTCCTTCGGCTGCAGCACCACGTCCTGGCGCGAGGTCTGGATGTCGCCGTCGATGCGGATCTTCGGCCGCTCGCCCGCCGTGATGTGCAGGTCGGACGCCCCGCGCTCGATCATCTCCTCCAGCAGGACGCGGAGGTTGATCTGCTGCGGAGCGGCGGGAGTGGAGGCGGCGGGTGCGGTCATCGCGGGGCGGACGGAGGGGGAGGAGGGAACCTTAGGCGCTGGTCTCGCGCACGACCTGCTCGAGCGTGGTGATGCCCTTCCAGACCTTGATCAGGCCGTCCATGCGCAGCGTGAGCATGCCGCCCTCGATCGCGGCGTCCTTGATCTCCGCGGCGCCGACGTTCTGCAGGATGAGCTTGCGCAGCGACGGCGTCATGAACATGACCTCGTACGCGCCCTGGCGGCCCTTGAGCCCGGAGCCGTTGCAGGCATCGCAGCCGCGGCCCTTGAAGAAGGGCATGTCCACCACGCGGGTCTCCGGCGTGGCCTTGGCCAGCAAGGGCTTCACGTCGTCCGGCGCCCGTGCCTTCAGGCCGGCGATCGCGTCCTCGGTGTAGCGCAGGTCGCGGAGCGTCATCGTGTCCGTGAACTTCGCGGCCGCCATCTCCTCGGCGGACGGCATGTACTTCTCCTTGCACTTGCCGCAGATGCGCCGCAGCAGGCGCTGCGCCAGCACCAGGTTGAGCGCCGAGCTCACGTTGAACGGCTCGAGCCCCATGTCGAGGAGGCGCGTCACCGTCTCGGCGGCCGAGTTCGTGTGCAGCGTCGAGAGCACCAGGTGGCCGGTGAGCGCCGCCTTGATGGCGATGCCGCCCGTCTCGAGGTCGCGGATCTCGCCCACCATGATGATGTTCGGGTCCTGCCGCAGGAACGCCTTCAGCGCGGCCGCGAACGTCATGCCGATCTCGTTGCGCACCAGCACCTGGTTCACGCCGTAGAGGTTGTACTCCACGGGGTCCTCGGCGGTCATGATGTTCGTGTCGACCGCGTTGACCTTGCTGATGCAGCTGTACAGCGTCGTCGTCTTGCCGGACCCGGTCGGACCCGTCACGAGCACCATGCCGTACGGGTTCTGCACCGCCTCCATGAGCTCCTTCTCGGCGCGCGGCTCGATGCCGAACTTCTCGAGGTCGAGCGTCAGGTTGCCCTTGTCGAGGATGCGGAGCACCACCTTCTCGCCGAAGAGCGTGGGCAGCGTCGACACACGATAGTCGATGACCTTCTTGCCCATCTTGAGCTTGATGCGGCCGTCCTGCGGCACGCGGCGCTCGGCGATGTTGAGGGCGCTCATGATCTTGAAGCGCGAGATCAGCGCCGGCTGCATCTTCTTGGGGGGCTTCATGACCTCCTGCAGCGCACCGTCGATGCGGTAGCGCACGCGCAGGTCATGCTCGAAGCACTCGAAGTGGATGTCCGAGGCACCACGCTTCACCGCGTCCGTGAGGATCGCGTTGATCAGCTTCACGACGGGCGCGTCGTCGACCGCGGCGGCCAGCGCCGTCGCCGACATCTCCTCCTCGCGCTCCTCCACCACCTCGACGTCCGACTCCGACTCCATCCCCTCGATCTCCGAGAGGAGCGCCGACATCTGCACGTCGTTCGACTCGTAGTGCTTCTCGATGACGTTGCGCAGCGTGAACTCGCCCGCGATCACCGGGAAGATGTCGTAACGGGTGATGAACTTGAGGTCCTCGATGACGCCGAGGTTCGTCGGGTCCGCCATCGCGACGGT
>CADEDA010000001.1:205693-242327 GCA_902825965.1 uncultured Gemmatimonadota bacterium
GCCTTCTGGAGTTGCTCGCGCGAGATGAGCCCCTCCCGGAGGAGGAGATCACCGATCCGTTCGCTGCCAGCGGTCGCTGCGGAGGCCATGCGCTGCTCTAGTCGGGACGCGACGATCCCCCTCTCGGTCCAGAGGGACCGACGGGGGCGGAATGGTGGTGAAGGTGCCCGCCAGAATGCGACGGTGTCAAGGCGATCTGCGCCGGCGCGGCGCGGGCATCTCCGTCAGTTCAAGACGAGGCGGAAGGGAAAACGTGACATGAGGTTGCAGCTTGGCAGCGAGCGCCGGCCCGACCCCCTTCACCCGCTGCAGACCGTCGAGCGAACCGAACGGTCCGTTGCGCTCCCGATCCTGCACGATCCGCGTCGCCAACGCCGGGCCGATCCCCGGCAGCGCCTCCAAAGCCGGCGCATCCGCGATGTCGACGTCCACTGGACCGGGCGGGAGTGTGCCGGCAGCGGATCCGCCGTCCTCGGCGGCCCTTGGCGTCGGCGATCGCTCCGTGGACCCCGAGTGGGGCGACGCCGCCGGGCGCCGCTGCCGCTGCCGCTGCGTCGCGGTCGCGGTCGCTGTCGCGGCGACACGATCAGAGCCGCGGGCCGCGTCCGCCGATCGACGTGCTGCACCCCGCACAGCGACCGCTGAGTCGACCAGGCGAATCTGCTCCGCCAGCGCCGAGCGATGGCTCGGCGAAGGGCGCTCTTCGGCAAGCGCTCGGCAACCCCGCACGCCGATTCCCAGCGCCGCAACAGCTGCGACGAACAACAGCGCCTGACGCTCGGCGGGAGTTGGCACCAGGAGAGGATGTCGAGCCCAACACAGGGTAGCGATACCCGTCTACCGCAATCCACCGCGAATCTTCGCCGTGGTTTGCTGCGCTGATAGTGTCCTGTTTATGGCCTTTTACTGTCCTTAATCTGCAGCCAGTTTTAGGGGTCGAGGTCGCGAATTACTGTCAGGGCGACGTCACCGACCAACTGCAGCGTCGCCTGCGAGACCTTGTCGATCGTGTCACCCGTGGTGTGATGCCAGGCGAATCCCAAGTCGATCACATCGATGACCCGCAGCCCCTTCTCGATCAGCGGCAGGTGGTCGTCGGTGATCGGGCCGAGGTCGCGGGAATGGAAGACCGCGCCGTGGCCGAGCCGCTGGGCCACGCTCCAGACGCGCTGCACCACGTCCGGCGCTGCCCGCACGGAGTGTGACTCGTGCCCGAACGAGGGGTCGGCGTCGCCTACCATGTCCCACAGCACGCCGAACAGCGGCGTGTAGCCGGCCGCAGGGAGATGCTCGGCGAAGTACCGTGAGCCGATCAGCACATCGGTGTTGGTATCGAAGCTCCCCCAGTCCTCACCGTCCAGCATCACGATGTCCACGCCCACAGCCGGAGGCCGCTTCTTGAGCTGGTCCGCCACGCCGAGCAGGATGGCGACGCCGGAGCCGCCGTCGTTCGCGCCGATCACGGGCTGGGCAGCGAGGGCCGGATCGGTCTCCTTGTCGGACTGCGGCCGCGTATCCCAGTGCGCGAGGTACAGGACGCGGCGCGTGTCGGCGGGCTTGAAGCGGGCGATGATGTTGCGCATCGGCAGCTTCTTGCCGTCTGCCGTGGTATGCGTCCACTCCTGCGTGAATACGGTGTCGGCCCGACCCCGCAGCTCGGCCAGGAGCCAGTCTCCGGCGGCCTTGTGTGCGGCCGTGCCCGGCACGCGGGCGCCGAACTCGACCTGCTTGCGCACGTAGCCCATGGCGGCGGCGCCGTCGAACCCGGTGGGTGCCCGATCGACCACCGTGCCGTCCTGGGAGGCCGCGTCGGAGCCGCCGCAGGCGAAGGCGGTGACCAGCAGCACGGGAAGCAGCGCGACGGAACGCCTGGCGGCGAGGCTGAGCGGCACGGGAACTCCGGTGTGACGCGCACTCCGAGGAGCGCGCGGGGTACGAGAGGGTCGGATCCGTCGGTCGCGGTCCTTGCCCCGCCACCGATGCCCAGTGGAATATACGGAACCGCGCTGCGCCCGCGCCCTCACCCCACCGCGTGAAGATCGTCTCCCGGTACGTCCTCAGAGAGCATCTCGGCCCCCTGGTCTTCGCCCTCTCGGCGCTGACCTCCTTGCTGTTGCTCAACTTCGTCGCCAAGCGGTTCGGCGACCTGGTGGGGAAAGGGCTCCCGTGGACGGTGATCGCCGAGTTCCTGCTGCTCTCCGTGCCGTTCACCCTCGCGATGACGCTGCCCATGGCGGTGCTGGTCGCGACGCTGCACGCCTTCTCGCGGCTCGCGTCCGAGAACGAGATCACGGCCTTCAAGGCCAGCGGGGTCTCGATGCAGCGGCTCGTGCGCCCGGTGATCCTGGCGAGCGGCGTGATGACGCTCTTCATGGTGTGGTTCAACGACCAGGTGCTGCCTCGCGCGAACCACCGCCTCGCGAACCTGCAGTCGGACATCGCACGGGTGAAGCCGACGCTGGCACTCAACGAGCAGGTGATCAACGAGGTCGTGCGGGGGCAGCTCTTCCTCCGCGCCGGACGCATCGCTGCCGGCACCAACCGGATGAAGGACGTCACGATCTTCGACCTCTCCGAGCCCTCGCAGCGCCGTACCATCATCGCCGACAGCGGGTCGCTCGCATTCTCCAGTTCGGGGGAGGACCTGCTGCTCACGCTCTACGACGGCAGCATGACCGCGGTGGAGGCGACGCGCCCGTCGCGGCTGCAGCGCAGCTTCTTCGCCGAAGACGTCTTCAAGGTGCGCGGTGTCGCAGCACGTCTCGACCGCAGCGAGGACAGCCGCACGTTCCGCTCCGACCGCGAGATGAGCGTCTGCGAGTTGCAGGAGCGCGTCGCCACCTCGGCGGCCGAACGCGACTCCGCGTGGGTGCGCCTCGCGACGACGGAGCGCCGCGTGGACTCCACGTCGACGCGGTCCCTCGTGCCACCGGGGGCGCCCCGGGGCGTCGGGGACCTCTACTGCGCCGCGCTCCGTCGCGTCGGCGCGCTCCTGGGTCCGGCGGAGGCGATCGCAGCCGAAGCGCGCGTCGCGGACGTGGGCGCCGCGGACGTGGGCGCCGCGGAGCCCCTCCCGCAGGAGTCGCCCAAGCTCAAGGGCACGCGGCTCGCCCCCGAGTCGGAGGTGGTGCAGGAGAGCCCGAGCGTGCAGGCCATGATGCTCGAGGGCCTCGCGATGGAGCTCAAGATCGCCCAAGGCACCATCGACCGGCATCGGGTGGAGATCGAGAAGAAGTTCGCGATCGCGACGGCCTGCGTCGTGTTCGTGCTGCTGGGCGCGCCCATCGCCCTGCGGTTCCCGCGCGGCGGCGTCGGGCTCACGATCGGCGTGAGCCTCGGGGTGTTCGGGCTCTACTACGTCGGCCTGCTCGGCGGCGAGGCCCTCGCCGACCGCGACCTGGTCGATCCCGCGCTCGCGATGTGGTCCACCAACATCCTGCTGGGATTGGTCGGCGTGTTCCTCACCGCGCGGCTGGGCAACGAGGGATCGACGTCGCGCGGCAGCGAGACGTCCGAGTGGTGGGGGCGGGTGCTCGAGCGCGTGCGACGCAAGCGCGGCGTCGCATGAGACTCTTGCGGCCGCTGGACCGCTACGTCCTGGGCGAGTTCTGGAAGGTCCTGGCCGCGACGGCACTGGGCTTCCCCGCACTCGTGATCATCATCGACATCAGCGAGAAGCTCGACACCTACCTGCAGCGCAAGCTGCCGATGACGGACATCGCACTCGCGTACCTGTACGGAGTGCCCGACACGATGTTCCTCGTGCTGCCGGCAGCGGTGCTCTTCGCGACGGTGTTCACGGTGGGGGGCTTCACGCGGCACAGCGAGATCACGGCCGCCAAGGCGTCGGGCATCAGCTTCCACCGCTTCATCGCCCCGATCGCCATCGGCGCCATGGTCGCGACCGGGTTCGGCCTCGCCTTGGCCGAGGTGGTGCCGCCACTCAATGCCCGGCGGCTTGAGCTGCTGCAGGAGAAGGTCGCGCGCAGCACCGACATGCGCGCGAACTTCACCTACGCGTCCGAGACGGGGCGGGTCTACAAGATCGGCAACGCGAGTGCGCGGGCCGGCACGCTCGACCAAGTGGAGATCGAGCGGCGCGGCACGGGCCCCGAGTACCCCACCTACCTCATCGCCGCCAAGCGCGGGAAGTGGGATCCGGCGACGGGCTGGACCCTCAGCGAGGGGGTGCTGCATGTCCTGCCGGACTCGATGTCGAACCACACGTTCCGGTTCGACTCGCTGCGGGACGCGAGCTTCGCCGAGCCGCCGGCCAGCCTGATGGCCAATCCCAAGGCCCCGGCCGAGATGGGCTACCGTGACCTGGGCCGCTTCATCGCCGCCATGGAACGCTCGGGTACGGACGTGAACAAGCTGCGCGTCGAGCGCATGCTGAAACTGGCCATCCCGGCCACCTGTTTCATCATCATGCTCATCGGGGCTCCGCTGGCGACCAGCACGCAGCGCGGCGGGACGGCCTACGGCATCGGGATCAGCCTCGCGACCACGGTTATATTCCTGATGCTGCTCCAGCTGACGCAGGCCATCGGGGCCGGCGGCCTCATCCTCCCCGAGATCGCCGCCTGGATCCCGGGGGCGATCTTCCTCCTGATCGGCAGCGTCCTTCTCTATCGAGTCCGAACGTAGCGTGCACCGCCCCACCGAGTCCTTCCCCGTCGTCCAACGCGGCAGCATCCGGTTCTTCCGCGAGATGGGGCGGAGGACGCTGGCGCTGCTTGGCGGCATTGGGGCACGCGTGCTGTTCCTGCGCGACATCCGTCGTGCCCTCACCGAGGTGCCCACCTGGCGCGCCGAGGTGTTCCACCAGATGCGCGCGATCGGCGTGGACTCCCTGCCGCTCGTGCTCATGGTGGCGGCGTTCATCGGCGGCGTGATCGCGATCCAGATCCGCTACCAGCTCTTCCCCGGCATCCAGTTGTCGATCGTCGGACTGTCCACGCGGCAGATCGTCATCCTCGAGACGGGACCCCTGCTCACCGGGCTGGTGCTCGCCGGCCGGGTGGGGGCGAAGATGACGGCCGAGATCGCGACCATGCGTGTGACGGAGCAGATCGACGCGTTGGAGACGCTCTCGTTCGACCCGGTCGCGTACCTGGTGGTCCCGCGACTCATCGCGGCCATCGTGATGCTGCCGATCCTCACCGTGTTCGCCGACGTGATCGGCGTCTGCTCGGGCCTCATGGCGTCCGTGACGGTGGCGGACGTGCAGTTCGCCCAGTTCATGGAAGGGGTGCGCCTGGGCTACGACCAGTTCCAGGTGACCTACAGCTTGATCAAGGCGACGCTGTTCGGCGCGGCGATCGCGTTCCTGTGCACGTTCGAAGGCTATATGACGTTCGGCGGCGCCGAGGGAGTGGGCAAGAGCACGGCCAAGGCGGTCGTGATCTCGTCCATCGCGATCCTCGTGCTCGACGCCGCCACCGCAGTCCTCCTCGCACCGTACCTTCAGGCATGAAGCGACGCGACGAAGTTCTCGTGGGCATCGTGGCCACCGTGGCCCTGGGGCTGGCCATCGTCGGCTCCCTCTTCCTGGCGCGCGGCGGCCTGCTGCCCGGCTACAAGCTGCACGCGGTCTTCCCGTGGGGCGCGGGACTGCGCCAGGGCCAGCCGGTGATGCTCTCCGGCGTGACCGTCGGCTACGTGGACGCCGTGGACATCCGCCGGGACGGCAAGCTGCTCGTCACGATGCGGATCTACAAGCAGTACCAGGTGCCCAAGGGCACCAGCTCCAAGGTCGCGCCCAACGGCGTCTTCGGCGACATGATGGTGGCCATGACCCCGACCGTGGCCACCGACGACATGTTCGCGGTCGGCGACACGATCCCGGCCGGTGCGCCGTCGATCGGCATCGGCGAGGTGCTGGCGAAGGTCGACTCGCTGAGCGGCGATGTCCGGGCGCTCACCACCGCCCTGCGGAGCGAGTTCGTGGACAAGGGAGGGTTCGCCGAGATCCGGCGCACCATCACCTCGGCCAACGGCCTGATCGCGACGCTCCAGACGATCGCGCAGGAACAGTCCCGCGAACTGACCAAGACTCAGGAGTCGATGCGTCGCGTGGCGAACGCGATCGACTCGGCGCGGGTCGACTCGACCTTCCGCGCGGTCGGGGACCTCACCAAGAACGTGAACACCCTGACCACCGACCTGCGCGGCACCACGGCGCAGCTCAACGGGATCCTCGCCAAGCTCGACAGCAAGCAGGGCTCGGCGGGCATGCTGCTCAACGACGACGGGATGTACCGGGATGTGCGGTCGCTGCTGCAGCGCCTGGACTCGTTGACGCTGGACTTCCAGAAGAACCCGCGGAAGTACATCAATCTGTCGATTTTCTAGGATGGTGGATGGTGGATGGTGGATGGTGGAGGGGAAAGGGTAGGGCGATGGAGGACTTGATTGGACGCTGGGCGGTTGGCGCTGCGAACGTGACCCATGTATCCGTTCGAACGCCTTGAGGCTTGGGCTGCAGCACACCAGCAGGCTGTTCGGTTGTATCGCGTCACGGGCACGTGGCGGGACGTTGATCTGTCGCGGCAGGTCCGTCGGTGTGCGACGTCCATCGCGGCGAACATCGCCGAAGGCGCGGGATCCGACACGCAGGCCCACTTCGCGCGCGATGTCGGCGTCCTCGACGCTGACGCCTTTGCCGAGCATCACGCCGCAAGCGAATCCATCGGGCGGCGTCTGACAGGCTTCATCCGCCTCGTACGAGCCAATGCCCGGCAGCCGTAGCCGCGGCCCTCCACCCTCCACCTCCCCCAACGCAACACGGCCCGGAGAGCACCTTGCTCTCCGGGCCGTGCTGCACTCTGTGAGCGCCTAGAACGAGTACCGCATCGAGAACTGCACGCGGTAGTTGGACGCCACGTTCTGGGTGTTCGAGAACCGGTAGGTCGGGTTCCAGGTGAACGTCGGACGCGCACCGTTCGGACCGACCATCGAGCCCGCTTCCTTCGACACGTAGTTGAGCGCCGGGATCACGCCGCCGAAGCCGACGTTGCGGACCTTGCCCCAATCACTGTTGATGAAGTTGGCGAAGTTGAAGATGTCCATCTGGAACGTGAGGCGCTCGAGCGCATTGGTGTTGAGCACATTGCCCAACCCGAGGCGGCCGATCGACTGACGGACCGTGAAGTTGACCGTGTTGCGCCAGGGCTCGCCGCAGGAGTGACGGGCCATGATGCGACCGCGCTGGTTGTTGAGGCAGGCGTTGTCCGAGATGAAATCGTCGAACGAGGCCTGCTGCTGCGCCGGGGTGTAGGTCACGCCGCCGGTGGTCAGCGTCCCGAAGATGATCTCGTTCGGGTTGGTGACGTCGTTCGGGATGTAGATCAGGTCATTGCCGATGCCGTCGCCGTTCAGGTCACCCGAGTTCGCACCACCGTACAGGTAGTGGAAGCGCTGGCCGCTCTCGCCGAAGTAGATGAGCGAGACGTCGGTGCCGGTCGGGAAGCTGTACGTGCCGCTCGCCACGAAGCGGTGCGGCTGCTCGAAGAGCGAGCGACCGAGGCCGATGTCGGTCTGCGGCAGGTAGCCTGCCGGGCGACCGAAGCGATACTGCGAGAATGCGGTCGACGAGGACAGCGACTGCACGTCCTCCACGCGCGAGAACGTGTAGGCGAACGACGCCTCCCAGTTGTCGCGCCAGCGGCGCTGCAGCTGGGCGGTGTACTGCCAGGCACGGTCCTTCGACTGGTTGGAGACGTCGAGCACCGTGTTGCGGCCGCCCGGGACCGCCAGCGTCGGCGTCGTCGGCGCGGTGCCGTACATCGCGCGGCCATGGCGATCGAAGCCGATCGGAGCCGAGACCAGCGCGATGTTCTGGTAGAACAGGGTGTTGATGCCGCGCGAGTACATGACTTCCGCGCTGGCGACGAGCCCCCACGGGAGCTGGCGGTCGTACCCGAGCGACGCGCGCAGGTTCTGCGGGAACTTGAGGTCCTTGTCGAGCAGGTTGATCTCGGCGCCGAGCGCGGCGGTCTGCCCGTTCGCGCAGGCCTGCGGCGGCGTGGTCGCGTTGGTGGAGTTGAACACCGGCGCCGCCGCGTTGTTGCAGGTGAGCAGCGCGACACCGCCCATGCCCGAGTTCTGGAACGCGTTGCCGAGCCACACGTAGGCCGGGCGGCCGGCGAAGAGGCCGACACCACCACGCACCTGGTTCCGCTGGTTCTTGGTCATGTCCCAGTTGAAGCCGAAGCGCGGCGAGATGGTCCCGTTGCCGCTCGGCACGTCCGCCGTGTTGCGCCCGTAGTCCGCGAGGACCGAGGGATTCGTGGGCGGCTTGTCCTGGAACGACGGCGCGTCGTAGCGGACACCGACCTGGACGTTCAGGTACGGCGTGATGGTCCACTCATCCTGGATGTAGGCGCCGAAGAGCGACGAACGGAACCGGACGGCGCCATCGCAGCTGGTCACGCCCGGCGGGCAGATCGGCACACCCACGATGTACTGGTTGGCGGTGCCGGCCGTGAAGTTCGCCTCGGAGTTGAACGCCCACACACCGAAGATCGACTGCGCGAACAGGTTGCGCGCCTTGTACGTCGAATAGCTGCCACCCACGGTGATGCGGTGGGCGCCCATCGGGATCACGAGGTTGTCGGTGATCTCGACGATGTCCTGGTCGAGTTCGTTGCCGTGCGAGAAGCGCTCGGCGCCGGAGACGATCGTGAAGCCGCCCACGAGGGCCGAGATCTGCGGCACCGGGCCGGAGTACGGCGTGCGGCGGTCGCGGATGGTCGTCAGGCCGGCGTAGATCTCGTTGTACCAGCCGTTGGTGAAGTTCGAGCGCAGCTGGACCACCGAGCCGCCCTTCCGCGAGGTGAAGCGGTAGGCGTTGTTGAGCAGCTGGTACGTGGTGCCGGTGGCCGAGCGGCTGAAGACGTCGTCCTCCGCCTCGCCATAGTTGTGGCGCACCACGAGCGAGGAGTTGAACGGCAGGTCCTGAATGTCGAAGCGGACGAAGACGTTCGTCAGCGGGTTCTCATTGACTCGTGCGCCCGCACCGGCGTTCGGCAGCCCGAAGCTGGTGAGGATGTTGTTGTAGGAGTCGACGCTGGTCTGGCTCGGCACGTTGGTCGCACCCGCCAGGCCGAGGTACGGGCCCGCCGCCGGCGCCGTCTGTCCCTGCAACTCCGCGTTCACGAAGAAGTGGACCTTGTCCTTGATGATCGGGCCACCGAGCGTGAAGCCGTACTGCTGCTGCTCGAAGTCGGTCAGGTACGGCTGGCTGCGCGTGGTCGACTGGTCGCGGTAGAAGAAGTAGGCGCTGCCGCTGAGGTCGTTGGTGCCGTTCTTGGTCACGGCATTGATGAGGGCGCCCGCGAAGTTGCCGTAGCGCACGTCAAACGGCGACAGGAGCACCTGGTACTGCTTCACGGCGTCGAGACCGATCGACTTGCCGCGCGCCTGGCCGCCGGGCTGGCCGGTGGAGCCGAGGCCGAACAGGTCGGATTCCGTCGCGCCGTCGATCTGGATGTTGTTGTAGCGGTTGTTGGTGCCGCCGCCCGAGAGACCGGGACCCGAGTTGGAGATCTGCGGCGTGAGCGCCACGAAGTCCGTGAAGTTGCGCCCGAGGGACGGCAGGCGCTGCAGCGACGAGTCCGAGATCGTCGTCGACACGCCGGTGCGCGTCGCGGTGATCACCGGGTCGATCTCCGAGACGATCACCTGGCTCTCGAGGACCGCCGCGCGGGCCGAGAGCTGGAGGTCGACGCGGGTGGTCTGGCCGATGGTGACGTTCTGGCCGCGCTTGGTGACCGGCTCGAAGCCGATGCGCCGCGCGGTCACGTCATAACCGGAGCCGACCTCGAGCCCGAGCACGAGATAGTTGCCGGTCGCGTTGGTCACGGCCGTGCGCGTCGCGCCGGTCTGTGACGAACGGACCAGGATCTGCACCGACTCGAGGCCGGCGCCCGACTCGTCGGTCACGCGGCCGCCGATCGATCCGGTCGTCACCTGCGCGCCAGCGACGCCGGCGCTGAACAGCAGCGCGACGATCGCCCGGAGCACCGTGCTCAAACGGGTCTGCATCATTGGAAATAGTCCTGGGTAGGTGGGAACGGTGGCTTACAACGGAGATAAGGTACGGTCGACCGTTACATTCGGTCAACGAGGGCCGGTAACGGACGCGCAACCATCGGCCGACAGCGGCCTTGACAGCCGGACTAGGACGCGGTCCCGGACCGACGCCCCACGGTGAGGTAGTAGACGGGGATCCCGACCAGGCAGACGGCGAAGACGCCGAGCGTGGGCATGCGGCTCGAGGACTGCACCAGCGCGTTCCCGAGCAGGTACAGTACGGCCAGCATGAAGAGCGCCGGCACCACGGGGTACCCGGGGCAGCGGAAGCTCGGCTGGTAGTCGGCGCGGCCGCGCAGTCGGAAGATCGACGCCACGGCGAGGAAGTAGAACGGCAGGAAGGCCGTGACGAACGCGTCCGCCAGCTGCTCGAAGCTCCGCAGCAGCACGAAGGTGGCCCCGAGGGCCGCGGTGAGCGCCACGGCCACCCACGGGGTGCCGAACTTGGGGTGCACCGCCGCCACGCCCTTGAAGAACAACCCGTCCTCGGCCATCGCGAAGAAGACGCGCGGACTGGTGAGCAGCACCGTGTTGAGGGTGCCGAACGTCGAGATCATCACGGTCGCGGAGACGAACACCACGCCGGCCGGACCGATCACGGCCTGCGCCACGTCGGCCGCCACCAGCGTCGACACGCGGATCTGCTCAATCGGCAGCACGGCCAGGTACGCCAGGTTGGCGAGCAGGTAGATGGCGATGACGAGCAGCGTCCCGCCGATCAGGGCGCGCGGCAGGTTCCGCTGGGGGTCCTTCACCTCGCCGCCGTTGTACGAAAGGTCGGCCCAGCCGTCGAAGGCCCACAGGGTGCTCACGAGCGCGAGGCCGAACGCGGCCACGGTGAAGCTCCCTTCCGGCATCGCCGGCGTGTAGTGGCCGCCGGTCTGCGGCAGCCCCACGGCGAACGCCACCAGGATGATGAACAGGAGCCCGCCGTACTTGGCGACCACCGTCAGGTTGGTGAAGGCCGAGCCCACCTTCACGCCGACGATGTTGAACAGGCCGGTCAGCAGGATCGCGGCGGCGGCGATGTAGCGCACCGACATCCGCTCGTCGAGCGTCGGTGCCGCACCGGTGCGGACGCGCCAGAAGTACTCGGAGAAGGTGATCGCGATCGCGCCGAGCGAGGCCGCGCGGATCATCACCAGCTGGCTCCAGCCGAAGACGAAGGCCGGGACCTTGCCCCAGCCCTGCCGCAGGAACACGTAGATGCCGCCCGTGCGGGGCAGCGCACTGGCCACCTCGGCGAGCGTGAGCGCCCCGCAGATCGCGAAGATGCCGCCCGCGACCCACGACGAGAGCATCGCGAGCGGTCCGGGCAGCTTGTCGGCGATGCCGGCGGGCGACCGGAAGATCCCCGACCCGATCGTGGACCCGATCACGACGGCGATGGCGCTCCAGAGGCCGAGCTTGCGCTCGAGGCCCTGTCCTGAGGGGGCAGTCATCCGCCGAAGGTACGCCGCAGGGCTCCCTCCGGGGAGGGGGGCGGGCGATTATTCCCCATGCCCGGTTTGCTGCTCGCTTTCGTCTTCTGGTCGGCGGTCCTCGCCGTCGTCGTCTCGCAGGTCATGATCCTGCGTTCCTCGGCCCGGGTGCTGCGCACCGCGGCCCACCGCAACGTGGCGGTGGAGTGGGTGTTCGCGGTGGGTCCGGCCCTGGCGCTGGCGGCGGTGCTGGCGTTCTCCTGGCGCGCCGCGATGCGCCCTGCGCCCATCCAGGTGGACCTCGCCCCGGTCGCGGGCCAGGTCGGCACATGACCCCCGCCCCCACCGCCGGTCCGGCCACCGCTCCCTTGGCGGAACGCACGCTCCTGCAGGACCTGATCACGCTCACCAAGCCGCGCATCATCTCGCTGCTGCTGGTGACGACGATCGCGCCGATGTACGTCGCCGGCGACCCCGCGTTCTCGACCGTGCTGCTGGTGGCGCTCGGCGGCTACCTCATGGCGGGCGGTGCGAACGCGGTGAACATGTACCTCGACCGCGACATCGACGACGTGATGGCGCGCACCAAGCTGCGCCCGATCCCATCGGGACGTATGCACGCCCGGGCCGTGATCGCGTTCGGCGTGGGCATCGCGAGTGCCGCGACGTGGATGCTGGCGACGTTCGTGAACGTGCTCACCGCCGCGCTCGCGCTCGGGGGCTTCTACTTCTACGTCTTCATCTACACGCGCTGGCTCAAGCGCAGCTCGCCGCAGAACATCGTCATCGGCGGCGCCGCGGGTGCCTTCCCGCCCCTGGTCGGCTGGGCGGCCGTCACCAACGGCCTCGACCTCACCGCGGCGTACCTGTTCCTCATCATCTTCTACTGGACGCCGCCGCACTTCTGGGCCCTCGCCCTGAACAAGCAGCGGGACTACGGCAACGCCAAGGTGCCGATGGCGCCGCTGGTCTGGGGCGAACGCGAGACGATCGCGCAGATGTGGTGGTACTCGGTGCTGCTGGTGGCGCTCACCGTGCTGCCGGTGGCCTTCGGAGCCTTCGGGGCGACCTACCTCGTCCTCGCGTCGGTCCTCGGCGCGATCCTGCTCTGGGGCGTCTGGCGCGTGCGGGTCGCGGCGGAGTTCTCCAAGCCCGCGTGGTGGGTCTACGGCTACTCGCTGCTCTACCTCGCACTGCTCTTCGTCGCGATGGTGATCGACCGCCACCTCCCGGTCGGCTGAGCGGACGCCGCCGGCCTACACGACGATCAGCTCCGCCTGGATCTCCCCGGGCGTGATCACCAGTCGCCCGCCGGCATCGACGTAGCCGTTCACCTCGGTGCGCATCCCGATCTCGCCGGTGAGGTAGATGCCCGGCTCGATCGAGAACCCCACGCCGGGGATCAACAAGCGCGTCTCGCGGGTCTCGAGGTCGTCGATGTTCGGGCCCATGCCGTGCAGGCCGCGCGCGTCGATGGAGTGCCCCGTGCGATGCGTGAACCATTCACCGAACCCGCGCGCCTCGATGACGGCACGCGCGGCGTTGTCGGCCTCACCGCCACGCACCGGCTGTCCGGCCCCGAGCCGCTCACGCAGCAGCGCGATGGCCGCGTCACGGGCGTCGCGGATTGCCGTCCACACCTGCGTCGCGCGTGCCGTCGGCGCGCCGATGCTCGCCATCCACGTCTGGTCGGCCCACATGCCGGTGGCGCCCGGACTCGTGGCGAAGAGATCGATCAGCGCCACGTCACCCTCGCGGAACGCCCGCGGCGTGCGGGCCGACGGGACGTAGTGCGGATTCGCGGCGTTCTCCGTGGCGGCGATGATCGGGCCGTGGTCGGCCTCCATCCCGTACTTGGGGAACTGGGCCAGCACCCAGTCCGCCACCTCGTGTTCGTGCAGCGGCGTGCTCGTGCGGGCCGCGGCCCCGATCATCCGGAAGGCCTCGTGTGCGATGGACCTCAGTGCCTCCGCGTTGGCCCGGTGCGAGGCGACCTGGGCCTCGGTCCAGACGGCGAAGAAGCGCGAGACGAGTTCGGCGCTCGTCACCACCTCGGCGCCGCTCGCCCGCACCAGCTCGAGCACCCCCGCGGGTACGCGATCCACCACCGGCACCGCGTCCCCCGGGGAGTACTCCATCGCGATCCGCTTGCCCTTCACCAGGCGGGGCAGCGCCTCCTCGAGGACACGCCAGGAGCTGTAGACGACCTTCTCCCAGTGCGCCGGCCAGTCGGCCCACGGCCCCTGCTCGATCGCGTGCGTGATCGCGACCGGCGTGCCGCTCGCGGGGATCCAGGCGAAGATGCGCCGCGTCACCATCCCGCGCATGCCGAGCAGCGAGCCGGCCACGGGATTGAGCCCGCGGAAGTCGTAGAGCAGCCAGCCGTCGAGTTTCGCGGCGGCAAGCGCGGACTGCAGCGCGGAGAGTGTCGCGGACGTCAGCATGCCGGCCTCACCGGATCGAGCGCCACTCGGCGCGCCATTCGCAGGTTCCCTCGCCGCGACTCGCACAGCGCACGTGTTCCACGGCCCCGACGCCGCCGACGAGCAGCTGCATGAGCTCGCGCAGCACGGACTCGTAGAACGAGCAGCCGGCCTGCCGCGGCGCCGCGTCGCGGGTGACCGCCCCCGGCACGTCCAGCAGGATGGTCGCCCCGACGCGACGGACCGTGCCGCCGAGGAAGCGCGCACCGATGCGCCGCACGTGCCGCAGCGCCATCGGCCGCGCCAGCATGGTCGGCAACGCGCGCACCAGTCGGCGCGTGGTGGCCGGGACGCGCGCGTACGTGAGGCGCGCCAACCCCCGTCCCGCCTCGCGGAACACGGCCTCGGCGTCGGGGCGGCGACCGATCAGCTTGGCGATGCCCACCGCCTCGTCCACCGGCAGGCGCTGTCCGCGCTTGACCGCGTCGTTGTAGCGCCGGATCTGCGCCAACACCGTGTCGCTCAGCCCGAATCGCTTGGTGCGGAGTTCCTCGACGAACTCCGCCTCCAGATCCGTGTCCGGCATGTCGACGGCTCGGACGGCCTCGAGGAGCACCAGCGGGAGGAGTGGATCGACGGTGTCGGAGGTCACGGATGTGGCGGCGGGTGGGAATGGGGGAGCAAGCTAACGAGCGACGGGGCGGCGCGCACCGGCACCAAACGCCCGCGCCCGGCGTTGACTGCGCGGGATGGCTGCTTGCATCCCGGTCGAGTGCACCCGTACGTTCCCCCCGTTCTCCCCATGCACGCCTCTCCCACGCCTCCGTCGCCGCAGTTCGATTGCGACGTGTTCACCGCGACCCTCGACACCCTCCTGGATGGCGAGAGCGACGCGGTGACGACGGCGCGCGCCGAGGCACACGCGCGGACCTGCCGGCCGTGCGGGCAGCGACTCGCGGCCGCCGGACGCTACAAGCAGGCGATGCGTCGGCTCGGCGAGCGACTCGGCGCGTCGGACGCGCTGCGCGACGCGGTGCTGGGCACCTTGCGCGGAGTGCGCGGATCTCCGACGCGCTGATCGTCCGGGCACTGCTCGGTGCGCTGCTGTCGGGCGTGATCGCGGCGGTGGCGCGCCGAGTCGGCTCGCTCTCCGCGAGCGGCCAGTGGGCCGCCTTCGCCACTGGGACGCTCGCCACGGCGGCCGGCTGGGGCTGGTCCCTGCTGCTCATCGCGTATTTCGTGCTCTCGTCGGCGCTCACGCGGCTCGGCGCGGCGGAGAAGGCACGGCGGACCGAATCGACCCTGCCGCTCGCCCGCGGCCGCAACGCCGTGCAGGTCCTGGCGAACGGCGGCGTGTACGCGGTGTGCGTGGCGGCGGGCGCACTGCTGCCCCAGCCGGCACTGGCCGTCGCCGGTGCCGGCGCGCTCGCCGCGGCGGCGGCGGACACCTGGGCCACCGAACTCGGCGTCCTCTGGGGTGGCACGCCTCGTGCACTCCTGACGGGACGGCCGCTCCCCGCCGGTGCCTCCGGCGGGGTGACACTCGTCGGCCTGGGCGCGAGTGTGCTGGCGGCGCTGCTCGTGGCGGGCGCTGCCGTGTTCGTCGTCGCCCCGGCGGGCACGGAGCGCACGCTGCTCTTCCGCGCCGTCGTGCTGGCGGGCGTCGCGGGCAGCCTGCTCGACAGCCTTGTCGGGGCGACACTGCAGTCGAAACGCTGGTGTGAACGCTGTCGTACGTGGACCGAGCGCCGGGTGCATACCTGTCAGTACCGTACGCAGCATGCCCGGGGACTGCGGTGGATGACGAACGACACGGTGAACCTGCTGGCGACCCTCGGTGGTGCCTTGATCGCGTTGTTGCTGGCTGACGTCCCCCTCTGACCGCCATGGCTCTCGACCCCACCGCCTTCCGCGCGTCCCTCGGTCGCTTCGCATCCGGCATCACCGTGCTCACGATGCGCGGCAGCGACGGCGTGGACCGCGGGATGACCGCGACCGCCTTCAGTTCCCTCTCGCTCGACCCGCCGCTGGTGCTGGTCTGCATCGACCACAACGCGACGATGGCCCAGCCGCTGGCGCGTGCGACGCACCTCGCGGTGCACGTGCTGGGCGAGTCGCAGGAAGCCGTGTCCCGGCAGTTCGCGGCCAAGGACGGCGACCGCTTCGCCGGCCTCGACATCACGCGCGGGGTCGCGGATCTTCCCCTCATCGCCGGCGCGCTCGTGCGCCTGCAGTGCCGCATCCGGGACCGCCATCCGGGAGGAGACCACGTGATCATCGTCTGTGAGGTGCTCGACGCCGCCGTCGCGGACGGCGAGCCGCTGCTCTACTTCCGCGGGCGGTACGCGAGGCTGGCGCGATGAACCTCGAGGTCGAGAAGGAGGAGGTGGTGCAGGCGCTCTGCGCGCACTACGCGCAGGACCACCTCTCCACCGGCGAACTCGAGGCGCGGTTCGACCGCGCCTACAAGAGCCGGAACAAGCAGGAACTGCTGACCGTGCTCGACGGCCTGCCGGCCCTCAGCCGGGCGATCGCACCGCCACCGCCGATGTATGCGCTGTCGACACCGACTCGCGGCGTGCTCTCACCGGGCGAGAAGCGCTATCTCTGCGTCTTCTCGCAGGTCAACAAGGAAGGTCATTGGCGACCGGCCCCGCAGATCGCTGGGCGTGTGGTGATGGGCGGCCTGTTGCTGGACCTGCGCGACGCCGAGTTGCCGCCCCAGGGCATCGACATCGACGTGGACGTGTTCATGGGCGAGGCCAAGATCCTGTTGCCCCCTGGCGTCGGCGCGGACGTGGATTGCAGCGCCTTCATGGGCGAGGTGTCCGACAAGGCGCGCCCGGCGCTGCCCGGCGCCCCGATCATCCGGGTGCGCGGCAGCAGCTTCATGGGCAGCATCATCGTCCAGACCAAGCTGCCGAAGCCGCAGAAGCTCGAGGGCTGGCGCGCGCAGATCAAGGGGCTGCTCGGCATGGGCGACGACGGCAGCGCCGGGATGGGCTGAGGCGCTACGGCCCCTGCGAGAGGTACGCCGCGGCGTACCGCGCGATGCTCTCGTCGATCACCCGCATGGCGACCTCGCTCTTCTCCCAGCCGAGGACCTCGACACGCTTCCCCTCGAGGTCCTTGTAGATCGCGAAGAAGTGCTCGATCTCGCGGAGGTAGTGCTGGGGCAGGTCCGCGATGTCGAAGTACTCCCCGTGCGCCGGGTCGTCGCAGGGCACCGCGAGGATCTTGTCGTCGGGTTCACCCTTGTCGAGCATCTTGAGCACGCCCACCGGGCGCACGTCGATGAGGCAGCCGGTGAACGTCGGCTCCTTGATCATGACGAGGACGTCCAGCGGGTCGTTGTCCTCGTGCAGCGTACGCGGGATGAGGCCGTAGTCGCCGGGGTAGTGCACCGCGGAGTACAGCACGCGGTCGAGCCGGAACAGCCCCGAGTCCTTGTCGAGCTCGTACTTGTTGCGCGCTCCCTGCGGGATCTCGATGACCGCCGTCACGACCTCGGGCGGTTCCTTGCCGGGCGGCAGGTCCTTCCAGGGATGGATCACGCGCCGCGTCCTCCCGCGGTGGCCCGCTGCGCGCGGCGCTGCGCCACGCGGCGACGGCGGACGACGATGGACACGGCGTAGCCGATGAGGAGGGCGATGGTCGCCGCGTAGGCGGCGTGGAAGTAGGCGACGTTGTCCGGCATCTCAGCGCTCCGCGGTGGAGGCGTCCTCGAGGGCATCGCGGTCGGTGGCGAGCGCCATGCGCGCGCGCACGAAGGCGACGTACATCAGCGTGAAGGCGAACAGCGAGAAGAAGAACGTCACCTGCATCACCGCGGGCATCTGGATGCCCTCGGGATTCGCCACCACCGGCATCGGATGCTGTGTCCGGAAGATGTAGACGCTGAGGTGCACGAAGGGGATGAGGAGCGCGCCGAGCAGGCCGACCACGGCGGAGTAGCGGGCCCGGAGCTCGCGGTCGTCGATCGCGCCGCGCAGCACGAGGTAGCCGAGGAACAGGAACCAGAGCACCAGCGTGAGCGTGAGCCGGGCGTCCCACACCCACCAGGCACCCCAGATCGGCTTGGCCCAGATGGGGCCGGTGATGAGCACCCCGGTGGTGAACACCACGCCCACCTCAGCCGAGGACTCGGCGAAGCGGTCGAGCCGCGGGTCCTTGAGGAAGAGCCAGAAGGCCCCGGCGAGCGCCGAGAGCCCAAGGGCGAGGAAGGCGACCCAGATGGTCGGCACGTGCACGTACATGATCTTCTGCGCGTAGCCCTGCAGGAGATCGGGCGGCGTGAACCAGATCGCGCGGACGAAGGCGGCGACGGTGACCAGCGCGGCGACGACGGCCACCCAGTCGATGCCGGTGCGGGCGGTCGGCGCGGTGGGTGCAGGGGCGCTTCCGGTCGGGGCGGGTGTCATCCGGTCAATCTTCCAGCGTGAACGGGAATGCGACGGTGCAGGCAAACAGGAAGACGAGGTCGAACGCGAGCAGGATGCGCAGCCAGACGAACACGTCCGCGAGCGGCCGGCCCGCCAGCAGGTCGGCGGTGGACTGCGCCGCCGGGATCACCACCGGGATGAAGAACGGCAGCGCGAGCACCGGCAGCAGCAGCTCCGTCATTCGCGTGTTGGCCGTCATGCCGGCGAACAGCGTCCCCACGCTCACCAGGCCGATCGACGCGAGCACGAGGACCCCGGCGATGGGGAGCGCGGCGGCACCGAGTGGAAGATTGTAGAAGAGCGAGACCGCGGGTAGTGCCACCGTTTGAACGCCCAGCACGAACGCCAGGTTCGCGAGCAGCTTGCCGAGGAAGATCGACTCTCGCGGCACGGGCGCGAGCAGCAGGGCGTCCATGGCGCCGTCGCGTGCCTCGACCGCGAACGCCCGATGCAGGCCGAGCATTCCCGAGAAGGTGAACGTCACCCAGAGCACGCCGGGAGCGAGGTCCAGCGGGCCGACCGCCGTCGGGTCCCAGGCGAAGAAGAAGACCACGATCGACAGCAGCGTGAAGACGATCGCCGAGAGGAAGGCGCTGCGGGTACGGAACTCGATCGCGAGGTCCTTGCGGGCGATGACCCAGGCCGAGACGAGGATGCCGCGCGTGGGATCGGTCATGCGACGAGGTCCCGGTACTCGGCCGCGTAGCGCAGCGGGTCCACCCCTGCGCTGGGCTCGTGCCGCACGAACCGCCCGTTCCGCATGATCGCCGCCTGCGTGGCGAGGGCGAGGCCTTCCTGGAGGTTGTGCGTGACGACGATGAGGGCGGCGCCCGCCTCACGCCGCTCGCGGAGCAGCGCGGTGAGGGCCACGCCGCCCTGCTCGTCGAGCCCGGTGTACGGCTCGTCGCAGAGCAGCACGTCGGGCGTGTGCACGATGGCCCGTGCGATCGCGACCCGCTGCTGCAGGCCGCGCGAGAGGGCGCGCACGGGGACATCGGCGCGGTCGGCGACCCGCAGCGCCTCGAGTGCGCGCTGCACGGCGTCCTCCGGTGCGGCGAGGCCGTAGAGGGCGGCCGTGAATCGCAGGTTCTCGCGGGCCGTGAGCGCGTCGTAGAGCATGACGCGGTGCGAGATGAGCCCCACGCGGACCCGCGCGGTGGTGGCCGGCAGCGCGATCCCGTCGATGGTCGCGGTGCCGCTGCTGGGCTTGAGGAGGCCGGCGAGGAGCCGCAGCGCCGTGGTCTTGCCCGCACCGTTGGGGCCGAAGAGCGCGAGACAGTCGCCGGCGTCGAGCGAGAACGAGAGGTCGTCGACCGCGCGTCGCGTGCCGAAGGTCCGCACGAGCGCCGTCGCGTGCACGAGCGCGGTCATGCAGTGGGGATGGGGCGGGCCGGCATGCCTGAACGGTAGTGGTGCCGCCCCCCCAGCGGAACGGTGCGCGCGCGTCAGCGCGGCACCGTCCGCGGGGTGTGATCGGTGGCCTACCCGATCAGGAACAGCGTGTCGAGCCGCGTGACGTGGAGCATGTCGATGACACTCGCAGGGACGCGCAGGAGCCGGGTTCTGAGCCCACGTTCGCGCGCGCGCTTCTGCAGGAGCACCAGCACGCCGAGTCCGGACGCGTCCATTTCGACGGCACGGGAGAGATCGATGTCGACCGACTGTTGCCCCGACGTGATGGACTCCTCAAGCGCCTCGAGCACGGCGCGGCGGAACTCCAACCGATGGTCGGAGGTGAGCCGTGCGGGTGCAACGAGGGGTTCCACCGGAGCCTCCAGACTGGAAGAGAATGTGTTGAGCATGCGATTCCCGACACGCAGGGAATGGCTCACCGATCTTCCAGGTATGCTGCCGATGGAATGCACGCCCACCGGGCGTCCACTCGCGTCGAACCACTTTCGGCAACCGGACCATCTCGGACCTTCCGAGACTCCTGGCTTTGCGACCCCACCTCGCGATGGGTGTGCTCTTGTCGGTGTGGCGTTCTGCGTGTTCGAGGACGAGGATATGCGAGATACGTGCCACACTTATGAGCGCATAAGTTACTGTTTTTCAATAGCTTATGAGACTATCACGTCGTGACCGCGGAAGGTAGTACTGCTATTGCCACAGGTACTGGCAAAAAGCGCCGCAGCGTATTGTTTCTATACATCCTCTCAGCGCCACGCGAGACTGTAGGGGATCGACCCGTGCGGGCCGCAACGCCCGACGACCTGCCGAACCGTCCCCCGATTTCCTACCATTGTCGCATGACCGACATCGACGTCCTGCTCACCGAGTCCCGCCGCTTCCCGCCCAGCGAGTCCTTCAAGGCCGCCGCGCACCTCCGCGACCGCGCCCTGCACGATGCCGCCGCCAAGGACCCCATCCACTACTGGTCGGAACGCGCGCGCGAGCTGCAGTGGCGCCGGGGCTGGGACAGCGTGCTCGAGTGGAACCCACCGCACGCCAAGTGGTTCACCGGCGGATCGCTGAACGTCGCCGAGAACTGCCTCGACCGGCATCTCGCGGGAACGCGGCGCAACAAGGCCGCCATCATCTGGGAAGGGGAACCCGGGGACCGCCGGACGCTCACCTACTGGGAGCTCGCGCGAGAGGTGCGGACGTTCGCGAACGTGCTCAAGGGACTCGGCGTCCAGAAGGGGGACCGCGTCGGCATCTACCTCCCGCTCATCCCGGAAGCCGCCATCGCGATGCTCGCCTGTGCGCGCATCGGAGCGATCCATTCGGTGGTGTTCGGCGGCTTCAGCCCGGAATCGCTGCGCGACCGGATGAACGACGCGCAGGCCAAGGTGGTGATCACTGCCGACGGCGGATATCGCCGGGGACAGATCGTGCCCCTCAAGCGCAACACCGACAAGGCGCTGGAGGAATGCCCCTCGGTGCAGCATGTGGTCGTGGTACAGCGCCGCAGCGCCGGGCCGATCACCGAGGCCCATGTGGACATGATCGAGGGCCGCGACCACTGGTACCATCGCCTGATGCAGCACGCGACCGACGTGTGCGAACCGGAGCCGATGGACGCCGCGGACGTGCTCTTCATCCTCTACACATCGGGGACGACCGGGAAGCCGAAGGGAATCGTCCACACGACCGGCGGCTACCTCGTGGGGGCCGCGAGCTCGATGAAGTACGTGTTCGACCTCAAGGAAACCGACGTGTTCTGGTGCACGGCCGACGTGGGCTGGATCACGGGGCACACCTACCTGGTGTACGGGCCGCTCGCGAACGGTGCGACCTGCGTGATGTACGAGGGGGCGCCGGACTGGCCGGAGCGCGACCGCTTCTGGTCGCTCTGCGCCCGCCACGGCGTGACGATCCTCTACACCGCCCCGACGGCGATCCGTGCGTTCATGAAATGGGGGGTCGAGCACCCGCGGAAGCACGACCTCTCGCAGTTGCGGCTGCTCGGTTCAGTGGGCGAGCCGATCAACCCCGAGGCGTGGATGTGGTACCACGAGCACATCGGGGGTTCACGCTGCCCGATCGTGGACACCTGGTGGCAGACCGAGACGGGGTCGATCGTCATCTCGCCGGTGCCGGGCGTGACGGAGACCAAGCCCGGCAGCGCGACGCAACCGCTCCCTGGCTACTCGGCCGAGCTCATGGACGCGAGCGCCAAGTCGATCGGCGTGGGCGGCGGGCTCCTGGTGCTCACCAAGCCCTGGCCGTCGATGCTCCGCACCATCTGGGGCGACGACGCGCGTTATGTGCAGACGTACTTCTCCAAGTGGCCGGGGCGCCCGGACCTGTACTTCGCCGGCGACGGCGCCAAGCGCGACGATGACGGCTACTTCTGGATCCTGGGGCGCGTGGACGACGTGCTGAACGTCGCCGGCCACCGCATCGGCACCATGGAAGTGGAGTCCGCGCTGGTGGAGCATCCGGCGGTCGCCGAGGCGGCCGTGGTGGGCAAGGCGCACGAACTCAAGGGCCAGGCCGTCTGCGCGTTCGTGACGCTGCGGGACGGATTCAACAAGAGCTCCGCGCTGCGGGACGAACTGCGCGAGTTCGTCGCGACCAAGATCGGCGCATTGGCGCGGCCCGACGACGTCCTGTTCTCGGCCGACCTGCCCAAGACGCGCTCCGGCAAGATCATGCGTCGCCTGTTGCGCGACATCGCCGAGGGCCGCGCCCTCGGCGACACCACCACGCTGGCGGATCCGGGCGTGGTGGCGTCGCTCAAGGAGCAGTACGAGGCGGACGAGGGTTAGTCGCCCTTCGGCGGCGGGGCCTTCACCGGCGCGGTGACCTTCTTGCCCGTGGCCTCGCTCTGGGCCGCCATGATCCGGATCTTCTCGGCCGTCACGTAGTTCTTCATCTCGTCGTACGTCAGGCTGCCCGGGATCAGCTGGCCGCCGATGATGAAGGAGGGCGTGGAGCCGACGCGCAGGCGCTCGCCCTCGCGGCGGTTGGCGGCGATCTGGTCGAGCCGGCGCCCGGAGTCGTAGCAGTCGTCCCACTTGCCGACGTCGAGACCGGCATCGCCGGCAAGCTGCTTCAGGACCTTCTTGGGATCGCGCGTGGCCTGCGTGTTCCAGCGCTCCTGGTTCTGGAAGATCCGGTCGTGCATCTCCCAGAACTTGCCCTGCTCGTCGGCGCAGGAGGCGGCATTGTGCGCGGCCAGGGCATTGGGGTGGATGTCGAGCGGGTAGTCCATGAAGCGGAAGCGCACCTCGCCCGTCGCGACCAGGCGGGCCATGATGTCCGGCTCGTGGAGCGTCGCGAAGTAGCCGCAGCCGGGGCACTCGAAGTCGGCGAACTCGACGACCTCGACGAGGGCGTCCGGGCTGCCCGCCACCACGCCGGCGGCCGCCACGTTCGGGGCGGTCGGGAGGGTGATCACCTTCGCCGGGCGGGTGACGACGTAGCCGAGGACGGCCACGCCGAAGACCGCGACGAGGACGAGGATCGGCCCGAAGGGCTTGCCGGACTTGGCGGATTTGACGGACGAGCGGCTCACGAGAGGCTCCGAGAGGACCGGGGGTTGGGAGGGACGCAGAAAGTTACACTGGCGCGGGACGCGGGGTAGGAGAATCGAGCGCGGGCGATTAGGTTCAGTGGACGGACCGATACACCCATTACCCTCGATCCGGACGAGATGAGCAGACAGAGAAACCGTGGCCGTCCGATGGCCACCCAGCCGTCGCCATTCGATCAGGCGCGCGACGAGCTGTTCCAGCATGTGATGCGCTGCGGCGTGATCGGCTCCGAAGAGGAGCACATGCGTGAGTGGTTCGACGAGACCATGCAGTACCTCGCGGAGCGGTACCACGAGTTGAACAAGAAGGAGATCGCGGATCTCCGGACGCTCGGTGAGCGCTTCGCGGCGCCCACGCGCAAGGCCGAGGCACCCGCGCCATCCGGCGCGGCGACCGACAGCGGTGCGGTGGACGCCGGCGAACTCGATACCGTGAGCGCGGCGTAATCTTCAGCGAGGCCTCGGGAGCGATCCCGGGGCCTTTCTGCATCCACGGCAGCCGGCGCCCTGGGGCGCCAGCGTTGTTCGGCGTCAGCGCCCCTCGGCGCGGCGCCCGCGAAGGGCCACGCCCAGGCGGAGCCCGCGACCCAGAGTGAGCTCGGCGGCGGGCACGACGCGGCCGCGGACGGCCCCTTCCACGCCGACCACGAGGAGCAGCGTCCCGACGACGTCGCCGTCGACGTCGCGCCGCACGCCGACGCCCGCGCCTCCGTAGAGCGCGCGACGCCGCTGAGCGAAGGGGTCGAACTGGAAGCGGACCACGGCGTCGACGCGCTGCTCGGGCTGCCACGTGTCGCGCGCACGAACGGCGCCGGCACTCGCGAGCAGTCCGACGCGCGCGTACCAGCCCGCGCGCACGTTCAGGCCCGCGCCCAGGAGCGCACCCGTGGCCGGGGAGAGTGGTGCGTCCGCGCGGAGTTCCCATTGCGGGAGTCGGCTGACCGGCGCCTGGGCGTGGGTCGCGGACGCGTCCAGCACCGCGAGGACTGCGGCGGGGAGCGCCGGCGCCAGCAGTGCTGAGCGGATCCCCTTCCGGAGCCGCGACCGGACCAGCGAACGGACCAGCGACCGGACCAGCGAAACGGCCTCGGGCCGGACCGTGCGAACGGGTCCCTGCGGTGCCCCCAGCGGTGTCCCCTGCGGTGCCCCCTGCGGCGCCCCGTGCGGTGCGGCGTACGGTGCCGGGGGCGGTGCCAAGAGGCGGGCGCGGAGCGTCGGGATGCGCATCGCGGTGGAATCTAGCGGGATGGCGCCGTCGACCGACGTGATGCGTGCGCTTGCCCGCACCGCACGCGGCCGGTAGCTTCGCGTCAGGTACCGCTCTCCCGGGGAATGCAATGTCAGATACGGTCGCGCTGCTGCGCAGCGTCGCGATCTTCAAGGACCTCGACGACGGCGAGCTCGCGCGTGTGGCAGAAGTCGTGCGCACGCAGGAGTTCGTCTCCGGCGAGTACATCTTCAAGGAGGGGGAGGCGGGCAGCCGGCTCTACCTGATCGTGTCCGGTGAGGTCCGCATCTCGCGTGTGGTCCCGGGCAGCGGCGAGGAGGCCTTGGCCGTACTCAAGCCGGGGGCCCTGTTCGGCGAGATGTCGGTGTTCGACCGCAGCGAGCGGTCCACCGACGCGATCTCCAACGGCGGCACCAAGGTGCTGACCATCTCGCGCAGCGACTTCGAGCTGTTGCTCGACTTCAATCGCGACATCGCATACAAGGTGCTGTGGTCGTGCACCCGGTTGCTGTCGGGACGGTTGCGCGCGACGAACGACTCGCTGCGGAGCTTTCTGGCGATGTCGATGTTCTAGGATGGTGGATGGTGGATGGTGGATGGTGGATGGCGGGGTGGGACTTCTACAGTCACGGGATGCGAATCATGCGTAGCTTGCTCCTCGCCGCCGCGGTTGTCGCGGCGGCTTCTTCGTCCGTGGGCGCGCAGGCGTCCACGATGGGCCTCGCCCGGGACGCACGGATCGCGGCTGCGCTGGCGGACGTGACGCCCGCTCGCCTCCGCATGATGGATTCGATGCTGGTCTCGTTCGGGACGCGACACACGCTCAGCGACACGCTGTCCGCCACGCGTGGGATCGGGGCGGCGCGGCGCTGGATCCACGCCCAGCTCACGAGCTTCGCCAAGGACTGCAACGGCTGCCTGCGCGTCGAATACGACACCGGCAGCGCGGTCGTCGGGCGCTCGGCGGATCGGCCCACGGCGAGTCTCGTGAACGTCGTCGCGTGGCTGCCCGGGCGGGACACCAACCGCGTGGTGGTCATCGGCGGGCACTACGACTCGTGCATCTGCTCGGTGAACAGCATGGATGCGACCGCCGACGCCCCCGGGGCCGACGACGACGGCTCGGGCACGGTGGCGGTGATGGAACTCGCCCGCGTGATGGGCAAGCACTTCCCGCGGGGCTTCGACGCGTCCATCGCGTTCATCCTCTACACGGGCGAGGAGCTTGGCCTGCTCGGCTCCAACCAGTTCGCCGAGCGCCTCAAGCGCGAGGGCAAGACCGTCACGGCGGCGTTCACCGACGACATCATCGGCAACACGATCGCGGATGACGGACGGGTCGACTCGGTCTCGGTGCGCGTCTTCGCGGTGGACTCGCTGGCCGTCGGCGGCGGGGAGCTGGCGCGCTACGTCTGGGCCACCGGCGCGCTCTATCAGCCGCAGTTCGAGGTGTTGCCGGTGCTGCGCCTGGACCGCCTCGGCCGCGGTGGCGACCACCGGCCGTTCGTCGAGCGTGGCATCCCCGGCCTCCGCTTCTCGGAACGCCTGGAGAACTACAAGCGACAGCACCTGCCGACCGACACGCTGAACGCGGTGAACTTCAGTTACGTCGCGAAGGTCGCGCGCCTCAACCTCGCGACCGTGGCCTCGCTCGCGGCCGCCCCCTCGCGGCCGGAGCAGACGGCGTACGCACGCGACCGGGAGTCCGGTGGCCAGTCCTTCACCATCCGCTGGTCGCCGGTGCCGAACGCGGCCTCCTACGAGCTGCTGGTGCGCCGGACGACGGCGCCGACCTACACGCGGATCGTCCCCGTCGGCAACGTCACGCAGTTCCTGCTGGACGAGCAGCTCGATGACGTGTGGGTGGGTGTGCGGGCGGTGGGCGCCGATGGGCATCGGTCGCTCACGACCGTGGTGGGGGCGCCTGGCGGGCCGCGACTCCCTGCGCAGCGGCGATGAGTGCGTTCACGCACTTCCGTCCGGCCGCGCTGACCTTCCTGCGCGGACTCAAGCGGCACAACAGCAAGCCGTGGTTCGAGGCGAACCGCCCCACGTACGAACACGAGGTGCTCGGGCCGCTCAAGTTGCTGGCCGAGGAACTCGATGTGCGGTTCGCGAAGCTGGCACCGGAGTTCGTCGCGCCGCCGAAGCGTGCGCTGTTCCGCATCCATCGGGACGTGCGCTTCTCCAAGGACAAGTCGCCCTACAAGGTCCACGCGGCGCTCTGGGTCTTCCATCGCGATGCCGGGCGTGGCGTGGGCCGCGACGCGCACGGGGGTGCGGGGTTCTACTTCCACCTCGAGCCGGGCGCCTCGCTCGTCGCCGGCGGCTTCTGGATGCCGCCGCGTCCGCTGCTCACCACGCTTCGCGAGCAGCTCATCGAACATCAGCGGACATTCGAGCGCCTCATGAAGGCCACGACGTTCACGCGGCGCTTCGGCGCCCTGACCGATGATGAGCCCGGCGTGCGCCTGTCGCGCGTGCCGCGCGGCTTCGCCCCGGAGCATCCCGCCGCACACTGGCTGCGCTTCAACTCCTTCACGGCCTCGCGGGCGCTCAGCGATCGCGACGTGACGTCCCCGACGCTGGTCGACACGATCATGAAGGACTACGCCGCGTTGCTGCCGCTGGTGCGTTGGCTGAACGCTGCGCTGGGGTTCCCCGCGGCGACGCACCGGTAGCGCCGCGCGCCGATGTGCGGATTCGCCGGGATCCTCACCACACGCGACGCACGACGGCGCGACCTCCGGGACTCGGTGGCGCGCATGGCCAGCGCGCTCCGGCACCGTGGGCCGGATGACGCCGGGACCTGGCTGGACGCGAACGCCGGCATCGCGTTCGGCTTCCGCCGCCTGGCCATCCTCGACCTCTCGCCGAAGGGGCATCAACCGATGCCTTCGCCGTCGGGGCGGTACGTGCTCGTGTTCAACGGCGAGATCTACAATCACCGGACGCTGCGGGGCGAACTCGAGCGCGCCGGGTGCCGCTTCACCGGCCACTCGGACACCGAGGTGCTCGCCACGGCGTTCGACGCCTGGGGGATCACGGCCACGCTGCCGCGTCTCGCCGGCATGTTCGCGATCGCCGCGTGGGACCTGCAGACCCGCACGCTGACGCTCATCCGCGACCGCCTCGGGAAGAAGCCACTGTTCGTCGCCCGTGCGCCCGGACTGCTGTGGTTCGCTTCGGAGCTCAAGGCCATCGCGTCCGACCCGGACTTCGGGCGCCAGGCCGACCTGGCCGTGCTGCCGGCCTACCTGCGCTACCTCTACGTCCCCGCGCCGCAGAGCATCTATCGCGACGTCGTGAAGCTGCCGCCCGGGCACCTGCTCAGCGTCTCCGACGCCGACGCTGCGCTGCCGGCGAGCCGCGCGTGGTGGGATGTGGAGCAGGTCGCCGACGCCGGCGTCGCGGCCCGGCGGAGCGCCGCTCGCTCCGATGCGGACTACCTCGACGGCCTCGCCGCCCTGATCGACCAGGCGACGCGGGAACGACTGGAGTCCGACGTCCCACTGGGCGCGCTGCTCTCCGGCGGCATCGACTCGGCCCTCGTGGTCGCGCGCATGCAGCGGCTCGCGTCGGGTCCGGTGCGGACCTACACGGTGGGATTCGACGCCGAATCGATCGACGAGACGGCGCAGGCCGAGGCGGTGGCCGCGCACCTCGGCACGACGCATACGAGCATCCGGATCGACAGTGCCGATGCCTTGGCGCTGGTGCCTGGCCTCCCGCGACTCTTCGACGAACCCCACGCCGACCCCTCCAACATCCCGACCGCCGTGGTCTGTCGGAGTGCGCGCCGGGACATCACCGTGGCCCTCTGCGGCGATGGCGGCGACGACGTGTTCGCGGGCTACAACCGGTACGAGCTCGGCCGCCGCATGCTGGCGCGGCTCGACGCGCTGCCGCGCTGGCTGCGCGCCGGCGCCGGACGCGCGGTGCTCGCACTCGACGCCGACGGCTGGGACCGCATCGCCCGCGCGCTGTTGGCGCCGATCCCGGCCGACCGGCGGCCGCACCTGGTGGGCGAGCGCCTGCACAAGATCGGCCGGCTCGCGACGGCCACGCAGCCGATGGAAGGCTACCGTTCGCTGCGTGCAGCGTGGCTCGATCCGTGGATGCTGCTCCGCGCCGACGCGATGGCGGGTGCGAACGCCGGCACGGAGCCCGCGGATCGCGTGTTGCAGATCCTGGCCGGGCATCCGGAGCTCTCCGTCCCTGAGCGCATGATGCTCTCGGACCAAGCGACCTACTTGAGCGACGACCTGCTGGCCAAGATCGATCGCGCGAGCATGGCGGTGGGGCTCGAGGTGCGCGCCCCGCTGCTGGATCATCGCGTGGTGGAGTACGCCTGGGGCATGCCGGCGCGGTTCAAGCACCGCGACGGCGTGACGAAGTGGGCGCTGCGCGCACTGCTCGCGCGCGACCTGCCGCGGTCGCTGAGCGAGCGCCCCAAGCGCTGGTTCACGATGCCGGTCCGCGGCTGGCTGACGGGCGGACTGCGGGAATGGACCGAGACACTGCTCGCGCCGGACAGCCTGCGCGAGCTGCCGTTCCTGGAGCCGCGGGTGCTCCACGACGAATGGCGGCGGGTGCAGGAGGGACGTGCCGGTAACGGCCACGCGCTCTGGGCCGCCCTGCAGTTGATCGCATGGTGGCGGGAGTGGCGCCCGTCGGCGTGACGGTCGGGCGGCCCGGGAGGCCGCTAGGGCTTGGGCGCCGTGCCGCGCACGATGCCTTCGATGCGACGCGCGGGATCGAACCAGCTGCGGGCGGCGGCGCGCATGCGGGCGGCGGAGACCCGTCGCAGGTCCAGCGGATAGTGTGCGAGTTCCTCGAGTGCACCGAAGCACCAGGCCTCGATCATCTCACCGAGCACGGAGGCGCCGGAGCCCTGGCGGATCTGCCAGGCGCCGATCGCGTACTCGCGCGCCCGGTCGAGTTCCTCGGCACTCACGTCCTCCTCGCAGAATCGGGCGAACTCGCGCAGCAGCCCCTCGCGGGCGATCTGTTCCTTCTCGGGGGACGTGGCGATGTAGGCCGCGAACGCGCCGCTGCGGAGCCGGGTGTACGGCCGCGCGAGCACGGTGTAGGCCAACGATTGCTTGTCGCGCAGTTGGTCGAACAGGCGCCCGCCGAGTCCGCTGGCCACGCCGCTGATCATCTCGGCGTCGAAGCGGGACTCGTCGCGCCGGCTGGGCCCGGGGAACAGGATGGCCAGTGCCGTCTGCGCACGATCGCGTTCCTCGACGACCTCCTGGAACGTGAGCGGCCAGGCGCTGGTGGGCACCTCGACGGCCGGCGCGGCGCGCAGCGCCGCGAAGCGTCTGGCGAGCAGGTCGGCCGCCGCCTGTGGATCGACGTCGCCGACGACGCCGAGCACGCTGGCCGAGGCCATCACGCGGGCCTGGTGCCAGCGCGCGAGGTCGTCGCGGCTGAGCGAGCGCACCGACGCCTCGTTGCCGAGCGTGACGCGGCCGTAGGGATGGTCACCCCAGGCGACCTGCGCGGCGAGGCGCATCGGCTGGCGATACATGTCATCGCGCAGCGCATCGATGGCCGCGATGGCGACGGCGCGTTCGGCCTCGAGCCCGTCGTCGGGGAACACGGGCTGCAGCACGAGATCGGCGAGGAGCTCCGCCGCTTGATCGAGTGAGCGCGCCGGGACGGCCAGCGTCCACTGGAACGACTCCGTGCCGGCGCTGGCACTCGGCACGCCACCGAGCAGTTCGGCATCCTCGGCGAGCCGGGACGCGGAGCGCCGCGTCGTGCCGCGCAGTGCCGTCCGCGTCATGAGTGTGGTGATGCCGCTGTTCGACGCCGATTCGTGCGTGACACCGCCGGGCGTGAAGTAGCCGAGGTGCACGAGCGAGGCACCGGGCCGCCGTTTCACGAGGATCGGCACCCCGTGCGCGGAACGGAACACATGGATCCCGTCGACCACGCGCTCGAGCGTCGCCCCACTGCCGTGGACCGCGGGTGCCGCCGTCGGCGGCGCCGTGGCATCGAGCGGTGCGGGGCGCGGGCCGTCGAGCAGGCTACGGACGGCCGCGGGGTCCGCACCCAGGGCCGGCGTGCCGCGCGGCCGATACAGCACCACCGAGGCCTGGTCGGGGTCGAGCCAGCGCGCGGCGACATCGCGCACGCGCTCGGCATCGACCTCGAAGAGCCGCCGATGGTAGTCCACGCCCAGCGCCCAGTCACCGTGCAGCTGCCAGGCACCGAGGAAGTTCGCCTGTCCGTCGGCCTGCTCGAGGCGGCGCAGCCAGCTCGCCTCGATCAGGCAGCGGGCGCGCGTGATCTCCGTCTCGCTGAGCTCCCCCTCGCGCACGCGCCGGAGCTGGTCCCACAGCGCCCGCGCGGCCTGGCTGACCTTGGGCGCGCGGGCCGCCGCGTGCACCACGAACACGCCGAGCTCGGTGGGCACGTAGTTGTAGGCACTCACGGAGGACACGAGTTGCCGGTCGCGCGCGGCGCGCACGAGGCGCGAGGAGCGTCCGCCGGTGAGGACGGTGCCGAGCACGTCGAGCGCGGCACAATCCTCGTGTCCGAACGCCGGCGTGCGCCACCCGAACAGCAGCTCAGCCTGCGTGAGGTCGCCCTCCCACTCGCGCACGCGGAAGCCGGGGGCCTGCGTCTCCTGCGGCCGCGCTGCCCGGTCGACCGGCGCGTCGGTAAGGTGGCCGTAGAGGCGCTCGACCTGCGCCGTCGCCTCGGCCGGGTCCACGTCGCCGACGATGGCGATGACCGTGTTGCTGGGACGGTAGTGGTTGCGGTAGAAGCCCATCAGCCGGTCCCGCGTGAGTGCGCGGAGCTCGTCCTCGCGCCCCATGCGCCAGCGGCGGATGCGGTGCCGGTCGTGCAGCACCTCGAACAGGGTCTCCACGGCGAGCGCCGTGGGCGTGTCCGCCTTGCGCTTGGTCTCCTCGATGATGACCTCGAGCTCCCGAGCGAGCTCGTCGGCGTCGATGACCGAGTTGGCGTAGGCGTCGGCCTGCACCTCCAGCCCCCGCACGAAGCCGGAGGAGGGGAGCACGGCGTAGTAGTGCGTGTGGTCGTAGATGGTGCCGGCGTTGAGATAGCCGCCGGCCGCCTTGGTCGCGCGGGCGATCTCGCCGACGCCGAGCGTGGGCGTGCCCTTGAAGTACATGTGCTCGAGCACGTGCGCGATGCCGACGACGTCGTCGGTCTCGTCGAAGTAGCCGGCGCGCACCCAGGTGACGATGGCGACAACGGGGGCACTGGTGTCGCGACGCGCGAGCACGGTCAGTCCGTTCGCGAGACGCGTGCGACGGACCGTCTCGGGCGGCAGCAGGGAATGCAGGGAGGTCACGGGCGGCGGCTCATCGGGCGAGCGGGGCGCGGCGGATCACGAGGAAGGCGAGGGCGAACATCGCCAGCGTATACAGCAGGAGGTGCAGGAGGTCGGCGGCGGCGGGGGCTTGGCCGTCGAGGAGCTTGCTGCGCACGCCGTCGGCGAGCACGAGCGGTGGCAGCACGCGGGCGAGGCCCGCGAGGGGCCGACTGAGCATCTCGCCCTTGTCGAGCTGCTGCAGGATGGTGCTGGTGCCGACCACGAGGATGAAGATCACGCCGTCGCGATTGACGAGCGCGCCGGCGAGCATGGCGAGTCCGCCGTAGAGTGCCGCGTACAGCGCTGCGGACTGCAGCACGCCGGCCAGCGGGACCGGGATCACGAGCCAGGAGAAGAGCAGCGGGATCGTGCCGAAGGCCGCGACGAACATGAGCCCCGAGACGAGGGCCCGCATGGCGTAGTGCTGCCAGGGCGAGACCGGCGCGGCGAACAGGAAGCGGACGTGACCGCGATCGCGGTCCTGTGCGACGAAGCCGCTGAGCAGCAGCACCGCACCGAGGGTCATCGAGAGCGTGAGTGTCTGCGTGTAGATCTGCAGCACGCTGCGCTGCAGTTCGCCGTCCGCGCGGATCTCGGCGAGCCCGAAGCGATCGGCGAGCGAGCGGATCGGCAGGCCCGCGATGGCGCCGAAGATGAGCAGCGGCGCGAGGCAGCGCAGCAGGGCATCGCGCGCGTGCCAGCGGAGGTAGGCGAGTGGCGAGGTGCCGCTCATCGGTTCACCGAGGTACGGAACGCTTCTTCGAGCGAGGACTCGATGGGCGCGACGGCGGCGACCATGGCGCCCCCGGTGATGGCCTCGGCCAGGGCGCGGTTGAGTCCCGGGAGGTCGATCTCGCACTCGACATGCTCGCCGTCGACGCGCGCGCGATGCAGGAGGCGCGCAAGCACCTCGGCGCCACTAACCACACGGATGCGCCACCGGCGCACGGAGCGCGCATCCTCACCGTCGCGCCCACGGACGCTGACCACCCGCTGCACCCGCCCGCGGTCGAGGATGGCGACGCGATCGCAGAGCCGCTCGAGTTCGTCGAGGTTGTGCGAGGCGATGACGATCGCGCGCTCCGGGCGCCGCAACCCGTTCACGATGTCGCGGAAGCGCACGGTCCAGACGGGATCGAGGCCGTGCGTGGGTTCGTCGAACACCACCATGCGCCGCTCCGCCAGCAACGACGCCGCGAGCCCCACGCGCTGCAGGTTGCCCTTGGAGAGCTGCTTCAGCCGCTTGCGGCGATGTTCGTCGATCCCCGTGGCCTCGATGACGCGCTCACGCGCGGCCGCGACGGCGCGGGGGGCGATGCCGGCCAGGGTGGCGAGGCGGTCCAGCGCCTCGCTCGTGCGCCACTGCAGCGGCAGCTGCATGAGCTCCGGCAGGTAGGCGACGCCCTCGCGCTCGACGAACGCGCGCGGGGCCAGCCCGTCGATGCGCAGCGTGCCCTCGCTCGGCGGCAGCAGGCCGAGGAGCATCGCGATGAGCGTGCTCTTCCCCGCCCCGTTGGGTCCGGCGATGCCGACGACCTCGCCGGCCGCGACGCCGAGCGAGATCCCGTCGACCGCCCGGACGGGCGTGCCGAGGAGCGAGCGGTACGTCTTCCCGACCTGCGCGAGCTCGATCAGTGGAGGATCCGGAGAAGCCCGGCGTCCGCGCTGGCGCGCAGGAAGCTCTCGGCGTCGCGCGTGGGGATGAGGATGCCGGTGAGCGCGAACCCGCGCCGCGCCTCCGCCTGCATGAACTCCTCGAGTGAGCGCGGCTTGGCCCCGCCGGCGGCATCACGCATGCCGCCCACGATCTCCTCCCAGGTGCCGTCGTAGCGGCGACCGTCCCGTCCGACCACGCGATGCTGCTGCGGCGTCTGCACCGTCTCCGTGAGGTCGGCGAGCAGCGCCCCGAACAGCTCGAGCTGCTGGCGCGCCTCCTGCTGCGCGTGCTCGTTGGCGCGCTGCTCGATCTCCTCGAGCATCTCGTCGATCGTGTCGACCACCGGCGCGAGCTCGGCGAGGCGCTCCTCCCAGATCTTGAGCGACGGGTCGTCGTCGCGGAGCCGGAGGTGCGACTTCTTGAGTTCCATCAGGCGCCAGATGCCGAGCTCGTCCCAGTGGTCCTCGGGCTTGGTGCGATCGAGGTGGAAGAGCGCAGCCTCGAACTGTTCCTTGTCGTAGAGGAGGTTGCCGAGGTAGATGCGCGCCTCGGCGTGGTCGGCGTCGGCGGCGAGGGCGGCCTTGAGCGTCTCCTGTGCGGCGTCGTCCTCGCCGAGGCGATGCTGCGCGTAGCCCACCATGGCGATGGCTTCCGCGTGCTCGGGCGCCTGCTGCACGGCGATCTCGAAGTACTCCTTGGCCTCCGCGATGAGGCCGTCGCGGAAGAGCGCGCGACCGACCTGCAGCATGAGCTCGATGTCGTCGGAATAGCCGAGCTCGAGGATGCGCCGGAAGGTCTTCATGGCCTGCGGCGTCTGGCCGAAGCGCAGCAGCGTCTCGCCGAGGCCGGCCAGCGCATCCTCATGCTCCGGATCGAGCACCAAGGCCTCCTCGAAGGCGCGGCGGGCCCAAGCGAACTCGTCGCGGGCGAGGCGCGCATAGCCGACGCCGACATGCAGCTCGACGGCATTGGGATAGAGGCCGAGGCCCTCGCGCAGCATGACGAGGGCGTCGTCGTAGTTGCCCTCGTTGTACAGCTGGTGCGCGCGTTCGTCGTACTCTTCGGAACTCAGGAACGGAGTGGCCATCGGTACGGTCGACCTCCGGTCAGTTGGACGATCGGAAAGCTACCATCTGGTACCCGGCTCCAACAACGCCAGTTTCGTGCCGTCAGGGGGTGTCCGACAACGCGATCGCGACCTGTGCGGCGAGTGTCGCATTTTGCTCCAGCAGGGCGAGATTCGTGCGCAGCGATCGCCCCGCCGTGTGACGTTCGACCGCTCCGAGCAGGAACGGCGTCAGCGCCGCCCCACGGACGCCGCTCGCGCGGGCGGCCTGTAGCGCCTCCTCGACGGCCTGCTCCACGAGCTCCCGCGGCAGGGCCTCCGCGCTGGGCGGCGGTTGGACCACCAGGATGGCCCCCGGCCGACGCATCGCGCGGGCGTGACGCAGCAACCCAGCCGCCTCCTGCGGCGACTCGATGCGCGCCGGCACGCGGAGCCCGGTGGACGCGGTGAAGAACCCGGGGAACTCGTCGCAACGGTAGCCCACGAGCGTGATCCCCAGCGACTCGATGCGCTCGAGCGTGGCCGGCAGGTCGAGGATGGACTTGGCACCCGCGCAGACGACGACCATGCTGCAGCGCGAGAGCTCGGCGAGGTCGGCGGACTCGTCGAACGCGGGTTCGCGATGCACCCCGCCGATGCCGCCGGTCGCGAACACCTCGATGCCCGCCGCCGACGCGATCGCGAGCGTGGCGGCGACCGTCGTGGCGCCGTCGGCCCGCCGCAGCGCCGCGACCGGGAGGTCGCGGGCACTGACCTTGCCGACACCGTCGCGTGCGAGGAAGCGCTCGAGGTCGGCGCCGTCGAGTCCCGCAGTGAGTCGCCCGCCGACCACCGCGGTGATGACCGGATGCGCCCCGTGGGCCAGGATCGCGGCGCGCATGCGTGCGTCGGCCTCGCGGTTGGCCGGCACGGGGAGCCCCTGGGCGAGGACGGAACTCTCGAGGGCGACCAAGGGGCGCGCGGCCTGCCACGCCTGCGCGGCCGCCTCGCCCCAGCGGATGCCTTCCGCAGTCACCGCGCGCCGTCGCGGCGCCAGGTCCGCACGATCGCCTCCCCCATGCGCCCCATGAGCAGCTGGGCCTCGTTGTCGATCACCCAGCGTGTGTCCGCGGCGTCGCGCGTGAAGACGCAGGCGACCACGCGGTCGGGCAGCGTCCACAGGCTGCACTCGGTGCGGACGCCGTCGTCCGCGCCGGTCTTGTGCGGGGCCCGCAGGTCGGCGACGAAGCGCTGGAGCATCTGTCCGTCCTCGTTGTGGGCGAGGATCTCGAGCATGGTGGAGTCGGCGCGCGGGTTCACGGCGCTGCCGCGGGCGAGGCGCGCGAAGAGCCCGGCCATCTCGTGCGGTGTGGAGACGCCGAGGCCGTACTTGGCCGAGGAGTCGGGCGCGAGCGAGGAGAGGGCGCGCAGGAAGCTCTTGTGATGCACGCGGGTGCGCGGGAACCCGAGCGTGTCCATACGCGCCCACACGCGGCGGATGGCGATGCGGTCGAGCAGGAGGTTCGTCGCCGTGTTGTCGCTGATCGTCGTCATCAGCCAGGCCGCATCGTGCACCGTGATCTCGGCGCCATCGTGCAGGAACTGCAACTGCCCGGCACCGCCGACCTTGTCGATGTGCAGGACGGTCAGGCGGTCGTCGAGGCGGATCTGGCCGCGCTCGACGAGTGCGAAGAGCGTCACGAGCACGGGGACCTTCACCAGCGATGCCGTGGGGAACGGCTCATCCCCGCGCCGCGAGAGGCGCTGCCCGGTCTCGAGGTTGTGGACCGCGTACCCGACCACGCCGCGGAAGCCGGCGGCAAGCGAGTCGAGCGTGCGTTGCAGCGCTGCGGGCGCGGCTGTCGGTGGGGCGGCAGGCGCAGCCGCCGGTGGCGACGATTGGGCCGCCGCGGGCGCGGCCGTGAGCGCCGCTGTGAGCGCCGCTGTGAGCGCCGCTGTGAGCGCCGCTGTGAGCGCCGCTGTGAGCG
>CADEDA010000001.1:242427-426449 GCA_902825965.1 uncultured Gemmatimonadota bacterium
CCGCACCGAGGACGGCGCCCGACGCGGCAGCGAGCGCGGCCCGGCACCGCAGCGCCGCGACGGCCCGGCGCGGGCTGCTCACGCGTCGGGGAAGTCGTCCGCCTTGCGGGTCTGCACCAGATCGCGCTCGCGCGCGTCGGGATCGTAGACCGCGAGGATCTTGATGTTCTCCCCGGCGTAGCAGTCGAAGGTCTTGCCGGTCCCCCGCTTGATGACGATCTCGTGGCCGTCCTCGAACTTGAGGACCGCGTTGGGATAGTCGTTGTTGACGTACTGCTTGCGGAGCTTCTTCGGCGGCTGGGGCATCGGGCCTCTGATCGTGGACGGTGGGGGTGCGGCCAAAGTACGGCGAACCTTCGGCCCCCGTAAGGGACGACGCCTGCCGCGTACTCAGGTCACACGCGGCCGGTTTCCTTCGTATCCGCGCCATGCGTCGGTGGCGAGGATCGAGTCGATCTCGCGCACGACGCGCTCGACCTCGTCGTCGGTGGTGTAGAAATGCGGTGCGACGCGGATGCCGGCGCCCGGCCGGTAGTCGATCACCACGTCGCGGGCGAGCAGGGCCTGCGCCACCTCGGCACCGTGCGGCACATCGAACGCGATGGTGCCGCCGCGCCGCGCCGGGTCGCGCGGCGCGCTGACCTTGTAGCCACGTTCGTCCGCCAGCGTGACCAGTCGCGCCGTCTGGCGGAGGCTCTTGGCGCGGATGGCCTCCATGCCCGCCTGGGCCAGCAGCCGAGGGCCTTCGACGGCGGCGTACAGCGCCGGCACGACCGGTGTGCCGCCGAGCCAGCGCGCGATGCCGCTCGCGAACGCCATCGGCTCCTCGAAGGCGAACGGTCGCTGGTGGGCCTGCCACCCGGTGAGCGCTGGCGCGAACCGGGCACTCGCCTCGGGCGAGGCGTACACGAAGCAGCCGCCCGGCCCGCCGCAGAGCCACTTGAGCACGCCGCCGGTGAGGAAGTCGACGCCACTGCGCTTCACGTCCACGGGGATCACGCCCACCGAGTGGTAGGCGTCCAGGGAGACCACGGCGCCCAACCGATGCGCGTGCGCGCAGAGCGCATCGGCGTCGAGGATGTACGCCGAGCGGAAGAGCACATGCGAGACGCAGACCAAGGCCGTGCGCTCGTCGATCGCCGCGTGCAGGCGCGCCTGGTCGATGGAGATGCCGTCCTCGCTCGGGACCACGACCACCCGCGCGCCGAACCGCGCGGCGAGGGCCTCGACGGCGTATCGCACGCTTGGGAAGTCCAGCTGTGTCATCACCACGGTGTCACGCCCGCGGCTGAAGTCGATCGCCGAGAGGATCGCCGACTGGGCGAGCGTCACCGTCGGCGCCATCGCGACCTCCTGTGCCGCGGCTCCGATGAGCGGCGCCACGGCGTCGCCCACCGTCAGCGGCATCTCCCACCAGCCGCGTGCCCAGGCGCGCACGCCCCACTGCGCCCAGGCGTCCGTGTACTCGGCGAGGCGCTCCGGCACCGCACGCGGCATGGCGCCGAGCGAGTTGCTCACCAGGTAGGTGCAGCGCGCGAGGATGGGGAACTCGTCGCGGAAGCGCAGCAGGGGATCGGTCACGTCGGGCGCAGCGGATGGAGGCGGACGGCACGCGGGGTCGCCCGAAAGCTATCGGTCGACCCCGCGTCCTGCAGCGCGGGTGCGTCCGCGCGGGAACCACGATCCAACACGACGCAGCGCGCCGTGCGCTACTCGGCGACCCAAGAGGCGTCGGCGAGGGCGCGTGTCTCCGCCGCCTCCGCCGCCTCGCGCCGCTCCTCCCAGCGGGTGAGCGAGCGATACAGGAGCGGCAGCACGAACAGCGTGAGGAAGGTCGAGGTCACGAGCCCGCCGATGACGACACTGGCGAGCGGGCGTTGCACCTCGGCCCCGGCGCTGTGCGAGAGCGCCATGGGCACGAAGCCGAGGCTGGCGACCAATGCCGTCATGAGCACCGGCCGGAGCCGGTCCATCGCGCCCTCGCGTACGGCGCGCTCGAGGTCGCGCCCGCGGGCCCGCAGGTGGTTGAGGTGCTCCACGAGCACCACCCCGTTGAGCACGGCGATGCCGAACAGCGCGATGAACCCGATGCTCGCCGACAGGTTGAGGTTGAGCCCGCGCAGCCAGAGCGCCGCGACACCACCGACGAGCGCGAACGGCACGTTGAGCAACACGAGTCCGGCCTGCGACACCGAGTCGAACGAGAGGAACAGGAGGAAGTAGATGAGCAGCAGTGCGGCGGGAACGACGTAGGTGAAGCGCCCCAGGGCGCGCTGCTGGTTCTCGTACTGCCCGCCCCATTCGAGGAACACCCCCTTGGGGATCGGCACCTGTGCGGCCACCCTGGCGCGCACTTCCTGCACGAAGCTCCCAAGGTCGCGACCACGCACATTGGCCATCACGAGCGTGCGTCGTTGGGCGTCCTCGTGCGCGATGAGTTCCGGCCCCATGACCGGCGTGAGCTCGGCGAGCGAGCCCAGCGGCACGAGGCCGCCGTTCGCGGCCCGCACCGTGAGGCGCTTGAGCGCCTCGAGGTCCGCCCGCGAGGATTCGCGCAGCCGCACGGCGACGCCGATGCGGCGCGCACCGTCCACGAGCTCGGTCGCGACCTCGACCCCGGTGCCGAGGTCGAGGGCCTGCTGCACGTCGGCGACCGACACACCGTAGCGCGCCAGCGCGTCACGGTCCACGTCCACCCGATACTGGCCGCTGCCGTCGGCGATCTCCACCGACACGTCCTCGGCGCCGGGCACCCCCTCGACGATCTGGCGGATGCGCTCACCCAGCGCCTCGTTCTGCATGCGGTCGGGCCCCACGACCTTGATGCCGAGGTCCGTGCGGATCCCGCTCTCCGCCTCGTCGAGCCGCATCGCGAGCGGCTGCGTGAATGCGATCTCGAGTCCGGGGATCTGCGCGAGGGCGCTGTCGAGCGCCGCCACCAGTCCCTCGCGGTCGCTCGCGGTGACCCATTCGTCCTGCGGCTTGAGGATCACATACGTATCGCCCTCGTAGAGACCCATCGCCTCCGTGGCGAGGTCGGGGCGGCCCTCCTTGGTGACGACGGTGATGACCTCGGGGAACTGCTTGATGATGCGTTCGGCGGCGGTGGAGAGGCGCGTGGCCTCGCCGAGCGAGATGCTCGGGAGACGGCGCGTGGTGATGAGGATGTTGCCCTCGTCGAGCTTGGGCATGAACTCGGTACCGATCCAGGCGAACGACGCGAGCGACACGAGCACCAGCGCGACCGAGCTGCCGACGACGGGGCGCCCGTTGCGGAAGACCCACTCCAGGCCGCGACCGTACGCCGCCTTGAGGCGGTCGAACATCGGGTTGGGCTTCTCCCGGGCGTGCCGCAGCAGCAAGTGCGAGACCGTCGGCACGTACGTGAGCGCCAGCAGCAGCGACCCCAGCACCGCCGTGACGACCGTGAAGGCCATCGGCTTGAACATGCGGCCCTCCATCCCGTCGAGCGTGAAGATCGGGATGTAGACCGAGACGATGATGGCGATGCCGAACAGGATGGGCCGTCCGACCTCGACGGCGGCCGAGAGGAACACGGCGTCGCGGTCGCCGTGCGCGCCGTCCTCGAGGCGGCGCACGAAGTTCTCGACCATCACCACCGAGGCGTCCACGATGAGCCCGAAGTCCAGTGCGCCGAGGCTCATGAGGTTGGCGGAGTAGCCGAACAGCTTCATGCCTGCGAAGGCGAACAGCATCGAGAGCGGGATCACCGATGCGACGATGAGTGACGCGCGGATGTTGCGCAGGAACAGGAAGAGCACCGCGATGACGAGCAGCCCGCCCTCGACGAGGTTCTTCACGATCGTGGAGGTGGTGCGGGCCACCAGCTGCGTCTGGTCGTAGAACGGCGTGATGTGCACGTGGGCGGGGATCGCGGCACGCACCTCGTCGAGGCGGGCGGTCACGCCGTCGATCACGGCGCGGGAGTCGGCGCCCTTGAGCTTGAGCACCATGCCCGTCACCACCTCCCCCTTGCCGTCCTGCGTCACCGCGCCCTGACGCGGCAAGGCACCCATCTCCACCGTCGCCACGTCGCGCACGAGCACCGGCACCCCCGCACGCGTCGCGACGACCATGCGCTCGATCTCCGCCATCGACTCCGCGCGGCCCATCCCGCGGAGCGTGAAGCGCTCGCCGGCGGTCTCCACGTACGCGCCCCCGAAGGTGCGGTTGTTGGCGTCGAGTGCCTCGTGCACCTCGGTGAGCGTGAGTCCGCGCGCCGCGAGCCGCGCCGGGTCCGCGACCACATGCACCTGCTCGATGAAGCCACCCCAGGAGTTCACCTCCGACACCCCGGGCACCGTGCGCAGCCGCGGCCGGATGGTGTAGTCGTGGAGCGTCTTCAGCTCGGCCAGCGACAGGGAGTCACTCGTGACCGTGTACTGGTACAGCTCGCCCATCGGCGTGGTCACCGGCCCGAGCCCGGGTTCGATGCCCGCCGGCATCGCCCCCTTCGCGTCGGCGATCCGCTGCTGCACGAGCGTCCGCGCGAAGTACACGTCGACCCGGTCCGGGAACGACACCGTGATGATCGAGAGCCCCTGCTTGGAGACGGACCGTACGCCCTCGGCACCCTCGATGCCCATCAGCGAGGACTCGATCTGGTACGTGACCAGGCGCTCGACGTCCTCCGGCGGCATGCCCGGCGCCTGCGTGATCACCTCCACGCGTGTGCCGGTGAGGTCCGGGAAGGCATCGAACGGCAGGTGCGTGAGTGCGTAGAGCCCTGCCGCGATGAGCGTCAGCACGCCACCGATGACGAAGAAGCGCTGCTTGAGCGCGAAGCGGATGAGCCGGTTCAATGGTCCGCTCCTTCCCCGCCCGAGCGCCGCTTGGCGATCTCCGCCTTGCCGATCGCGGCGCCGCGGTCGAGTACCGAGTCACCGCGCGCGACGCCGCCCAACACCTCGGCGAGCACGGAGGTGCGCCGTCCGATGCGCACGGGACGCGCCTCGATGAGCAGCCCTTCCCCGACGCGCGACGCCAGCACCACCACGGTGTCCCCGTCGTTCATCTGCACCGCCGCCGCCGGGACGGTGAGCACCTTCGCACCACGCGCCCCGATCAACTCCGCGTCCGCCGTCATCTCGGCGCGGAGCACGCGCTGCCCGTCGCCGATCACGCGGGCCCAGACCTCGACCGCGCGGCTGACCGAGTCCACGACCGGCGCGATCCGCGCGACGCGGGCCTCGAACGTGCGGTCGCGGTACGCCGGCACCCGGAAGCGCACCAGCACGTCGGGTGCGATGCTCGCGATGGCCTCCTCGGGGAGATGCAGTTGCACGCCGAGGGCGGACTCCCGCGCGACCGTCACCAGCGGCTGCCCGATGAGCACTACCTGCCCCGGCTGCGCATGGCGCCCGGTCACGACGCCGGCGAAGGGCGCGCGCAGCACCGCCGCGTGCGCATCGATGCCGTCCATGCTCCCGTGCCCGATGAGGTGCTCGAGGAAGCCCTCCGCGCGGAGCGCCTCGGCGTCGGCGGCCTCGCGCGCGGCGACAGCCGCGACCGCGTTGGCCCGCGCGCGTTCGACCTCGCTGGCCGACATGGCCTTGGCGGCCAGCAGGCGTTCGGCACGGGCCGCCGCGTTGCCCGCCACCGCAGCGGCGGAGTCCGCAGCCCGTGCGGCGCCACGCGAGGCGATCAGGCGCTGGCGCGCGTCCATGACCTCGTGCGAGTGGATCAGCGCGAGCGGCTGTCCCTCGCTCACGCGGTCGCCGGGAAAGACCCGCAGTTCGAGCACGCGCCCTTCGACGACGCTCCCCAGCGGCTGCGTCGACGCGGGGTCCAGCGTGAGCCGCGCCGGTGCGTGCCAGGCGTCGCGCCACTCGGATTCCGTGACCCCGGCGAGCGTGAACGCGCCGATCTGCACGGCCTGTGCGCTGAGCAGCGCGGTGTCGGCGACGACGGCGGCCTCCGGTGCCGCCTCCTCGGTGCCTCCGCAGGCGGCGGCGAATGCGACGAGTGCGAACAACGACGTCGGGCGGGCGATCACTTGGCCTCCAGCGCGCTCGCGCCCATGGCGCGGCGCAGGGTGAGTCGGGCGAGGGCGCGGTCCGTCTGACCGCGCACCCCTGCCGAGCGCGCCTCGGCGCGGGCGCGGTGGGCTTCGAGTAGTTCGGTGAGCGTGGCGGCGCCTTCGCGGTAGGCGGCATCCGCCGCGGACGCGACGAGGTCCGCGCGCTCGGCGAATCCCCCGTCGAACCCGGCAGTGCCCTCGTCGAGTGCCCGCGCCGACGCGAGGGCGGCGCGCGCCTCCGCCACGACACGCAGTTCCGCGGCCTTCAGTTCCGCATCGGCGATGAGCCGCTCGCCGGTGCTGCGCTCGCGGTTGCCACCGTTGAGGTTCAGCAACGGTGGCGTGAGGATCACGCCGAACGTCGCCGTCGCATAGCCACCGGTGCCCTTGTAGCCACCGGAGAGTCCGACGTCGGGCAGTGCGCCGCGGGACTCGGCCGCCTGACGGCGTTCGGCCTCGCGGGCCGCTGCCCGCGCCGCAGCCAGCAGCGGGTGGTCGCGCCGGGCGGCCCCGAGCACCGTCGTCTCGTCGGGCAAGGGTGAGTCACCGCCCTCGGCCTCTCCGAGGACCAGGGCCGCAGGGTCGTCGCGCCCGACCAGCGCCGCGAGCAGGGCGCGGGCGTGCAGGGCATCGGCCGTGGCCCGCGCGGCGGCGAAGCGCGCGCGGTCGGCCTCGAGACGCATCCGCACGGCCGTCGCCTCGGCGACCTCGCCCTCGGCGGCGCGCAGCGAGTCGTAGCGCGCGAGCTCGGCGAACCGCTGCGCCTGCGTCGCCGCGAAGCGTGCGAGCTGGTCCGCCGCCCAGCTCTCCCACCACGCGACGGCGGTGGCGTACTCGGTGCCGAGCGCCGTGGCCACGGAGTCGGCGACGGCGCGGGTGCGCGCGGCCCCGAGCGCACTGCGCAGGGCGAACCGCCTCCCGGTGAGGTCGAGGGGCAGCGTGAGCGTCGCGAAGTCGTCGTAGGGGAACGGGGCCCCTTCGTTCTCGCGGCGCAGCTCGAGCGTGGGATTCGCCCACTGCGCATCACTGCGCGCGCGACCGACGATGCTGGCGCGACGACCCGCGGCGAGCGCGGCCGCGGGACCGACCGTCGTCGCGCGACGGATGGCCTCGGCGAGGGTGAGTGGCGCATCGGCCCCCTGCGCCGCCGCGAGGAGCGGGAACAGGAGGCCGAGTGCGGCGGCGGAGAGGGAGATGCGTGGGATCATGGGCCCGAAGCTACCGGGCCCGGATGAACGCACGATGAACGCGGCCCGGGCCGCCGCGCATCAACGCGCGGTGGCCACCTTCCAGCGCGCCAGGAGCGCGCGGTACGCGGCCAGCCGCTCGCCGGCCGTCCGCACCATGACGTCGGTGGCGGGCGCGTCGCTGCCCTGCAGCGCCGAGATCGCGGCCTGATGGCTGGCCGCAACGCCACCGAATCCTTCGGCGCCAGCGAACTCCGTGAGTCCCTTCGCCCGTGCCTCGGCCGCCAGCTGCGCGGCCTCGCGCATCGCGTCATAGAGCGCCACCGAGAGATCGTGCTGCTGCGTGAGCGCGGCGGCCGCGGTCTTCACCCGTGGATCCATCCGCACCACGAAGCGCTGCGTGTGCACGGCACCGTCCACCGTGAGCCGCGCCGTGTAGGTGCCCGGCAGGACCCATGGTCCCTCGGGCTCGCACTTGGTGTTGTAGGGGGTGGCCGAGATCGGCAGCGAGCAACCGTCGGTGGGGCGTGCATAGTGCAGGTCCCAGACGAAGCGCTGCAGCCCGGCCTTGGTGGCTGGCGCGCGCGGCGGGCGGAACCAGTACCGCGGCCAGTTCCCCTGGTCGGTGGGCGCCGGAGTGGGGTCGGCGCTGGAGAAGGACCGCAGCACGCGACCGCGGCCATCCAGGATCTCGAGCTGCACCGCGCGTGCATCGCGCGCGAGGTAGTAGTCGATCATCGCGCCGTCGGGCGGATTCTCGGCCCGCGGCTCGTCGGGCGGCACGGGCGTGTCGGTGTACATCGAGTACCGCACACGCGTGGCCATCGCCGGGGCGAAGAGCGTCACGGGCGCGCTGGCCGCGGCAGCGGACCACTGCCGCAGCGGCGTGATGTTGTCGAGGATCCAGAAGCCGCGTCCGTGCGTGCCCACCGCGATGTCGTCGTCCTTCACGACGAGGTCGCGGATGCTGATGGACGGCATGTTGCGCCGCAGCGGATGCCAGTGGTCGCCGTCGTCGAGCGAGAACCACACCTGGTTCTCGGAGCCGGCGAACAGCAGGCCGCGCCGCTTGGGATCCTCGCGCACGACGTTGATGGTGGAGCCACTGTCGATGCCGCTCACGATCTCCGTCCAGGTCCTCCCGCCGTCCCGGGTGCGATAGATGTGCGGCCGCAGGTCGTCGAGCCGGAGCGTGTTCACGGCGGCGTAGGCCGTGCCGGCATCGAAGTGCGACGCATCCATGAGTGACACCTTCCACCACGGCCCGATCTGCGGCGGGGTGACGTTGCGCCAGGTCTTGCCGTTGTCGCGCGTGACGTGGATGAGCCCGTCATCGGTGCCCGCCCACACGGTGTTCGAGTCCACATAGCTGGGCGCGATGGTGTAGACCACGCCGCGCCGCGTGGGCGTGGCCGCTGGTGTGCCGATGTACTTGCCCACGCTCGTCGGCACTTCCCAGCTCTCACGCGAGAGGTCCTCGCTGAGCCGCTTCCATGTCTTGCCGCCGTTCACCGTCTCCCAAACGACGTTGGTGCCGTAGTAGAGCTTACGCTTGTTGATGGGCGAGAAGAGGATCGGCATGGTACGGATGCCGCGGAAGTAGTCGGGGCCGCTGCCGGCGGCACCTCGTCCCCGCCCCGCGTTGGGGCTCACGTTCTGCACCTGCCCGGTCCTGCGATCGAAGCGCGTGACCGTGCCGCCGTACACGATGTCCGGATCGAGCGGATCCGGCGCGACATAGCTGTACTCGCTCGCGCCCACGGGCCGCCAATCGCGGTACGTGATGCTACCGTCGTTGCCGCGGCTGGCGACGCAGGCCGAGCCCGATTCCTGCTGACCGCCACACACGCGGTAGGGCCACGCGTTGTCGGTCGTGACGTGGTAGAACTGCGCCGTCGGCTGGTTGTACCAGGAACTCCAGGTCTCGCCGCCGTTCACCGTCACGATCGCGCCTTGGTCGGCGACCATGAGCATGAGCGCTGGGTTGAGCGGGTTGATCCACAGGCGCTGGTAGTCATCGCCGCCCGGCGCGCCGCGGAACGCGCTCCAGGTGGTGCCCGCGTCGGTGCTCCTCCACGCGACGACGTTCATCGAGTACACGATGTTGGGGTCGCGCGGATCGACGGTGACCGCCGCGAAGTCATCACCGCGGCCGTACACGCGGTTGTCGTTGGTCGTACGGGTCCACGTGGCACCGCCGTCGTTGCTGCGATACAGCCCGCTCTTCTGTCCGGCGGTCACGGTCACGTAGATGCGGTTCGCATCACTCGGTGCGATGCCGATGCCGAAGCGTCCCACGCCGTCCGCCGCCGTCGGGAGGCCGCCGCCCAGCTGTGTCCAGGAGTTCCCGCCGTCGGTGCTCTTGAACAGTCCGCTGCCGGGGCCGGAGAACGCCGCGTTCTCCCAGGGCCCCTGCCGCGCCTCCCACAGCACCGCGTACAGCGTGTTGGGGTCGCTCGGCGAGAGCACGACGTCGGCGCCGCCCGTGTTCTCGTCCTTGTAGAGCACACGTTCGAACGACGCGCCGCCGTTCACCGACCGATAGATGCCGCGCTCGGTGTTGGGGCCGTACGGATGGCCGAGCACCGCGACGAAGAGCCGATTGGGGTCGCGCGGATCGACCGCGATGCGCGGGATCTGCTGGCCGTCGCGCAGGCCGAGGTGACGCCACGTCTTCCCGGCGTCGTCGGAGCGGTACATACCGTCGCCCGTGGAGAGATCGGGACGCTGCAGACCTTCGCCCGAGCCCACATAGATGATGTTCGGATCACTCGGCGCGACTTCGACCGCGCCGATGCTGCCGGTGGGCATCGCGTCGAAGATCGGGTTCCAGGTGCGACCGGCGTCGGTGGTCTTCCAGACACCGCCGTTGGTGACCGCCATGTAGAACGTGTTCGGCTGCGTGGGCACGCCGACCGCACTCTTGGTGCGGCCAGCGCGGAAGGGACCGATGTGCCGCCACGTGAGGGCGTCGGTGGCGTTGGCGGGAAGGCTGGCTTGTGCGCCCAGCGGCGCCGTGCCCGCGAGCAGCGCGAGTGCGAGGAGGGACGGACGGAGCATGGAGGATCCGGGCTGACGGTGTGGCGCAGAATCTCGGGCGACGGCGCGCGTTGTCCAGCGCCGCGGCTCAGCCCGTCGGGAAATCCACCACGACGCGGGTGCCGCGGGGCGTGGACGGCGCCGGCGCGCCGCCGACGCGTGGCGGTTCGTCGAACGCGATCCGCGCCCCGTGCCGCTTGGCGATCGACGCCGCGATCGCCAGGCCGAGTCCGCTGCCACCAGGCACCAGTCGCCGCGCCTCGGCGCCGCGGAAGAAGCGCTCGAACAGCCGGGCCCGTTCGTCGGGCGGGATGCCGATCCCGTCGTCGATGACCTCGAGGCGCGCCGGCGCATTGCCGGCCCGCACCGTCACCGTGCCGCCCGCATGCGAGTAACGGATGGCGTTGTCCACGAGGATGCCGATCAGCCGCGAGAGCGTGATCGCCTCACCGCGGATCGGGACCTCGTCCGGGACTTCGACCAGCAGCCGGATGCCGCGGGTGCGCGCGAGCGCCTCGAACGCGGAGGTGGCGTCGGCGACGACGTCGTCGAGGAAGAGCGGCTCCAGACGCGGTGGCGCGGCCGTGGCATCCGCGCGCGCGAGTTCCAGCAACTCATCCGCGAGCCGCGACATGGTCTCCAGCTCGGCGCGGGTCTGCTCCAGCGCCGCACGGTCATCGGCCGCGCCGGCGGGGGCCGCGAGGGCGAGCTCGCCGATGCCGCGGGCCCGCGCGATCGGCGTGCGCAACTCGTGAGCGGCGTCGGCGAGGAAGCGGCGCTGGTGTCCGAGTGCCGCATCAAGGCGGTCGAGCAGGGCGTTGAAGCGCAGCCCCAGCCGTCCGAGCTCGTCGTCGGGCACTGCGATGGGGAGACGGCCCTGCGCGTCGGCGGTGATGCGGTCGGCGGCGTCGGCCATCGCGCTCACCGGTTGCAGCGTGCGGCCCGTGAGCACCCAGCCCGCGAGCAAGGCGAGGCCGAACGCGAGCGGGATGGCGAGCAGCGCCCAGCGGTCGATCTGCCGTTGCTGGCGCACGAGCGGCTCGGCCGAGGCCGCGAGGCGGATCCGCCAGCCCGGGGCGAGGTCGGGGTTGAGCGGCACCAATCGCTCCCGCAGGGGCGGTGCGAGCGGCTGCTGCGGCACGAGTCGCGCGAACGCGTTCGGCTTGTGCACGGCGCCGTCGGGCGTGAGGAACTCAATGTGCCGGTCGGGAATGACCAACTCGCCGGCGATGTGGTCGAGCGTCGGTCCGATCTGCCGGTACTCCGCGATCTCGACGCGGAAGAAGCCCTGCACGATCGCGGTCGACGAGGACATCGACCGCGCGAACTCGCGCTCGAGCGAGGTGCGCACGAGGGTGCGGGCGACCAGCGTGGCGGCGAGCAGCAGCACGAGGATCGTGCCCGCGTACCAGAGTGTGAGCCGCAGGCGGATGCTGCGGGCGGGGCGCGCGGGCGCGGCCGTGTTCATCGCCGCTTGCCCGCGCTCGGGCCCGACGCCGGCTCGGATGCGCCGAGTCGATAGCCGGCGCCGCGCACCGTCTCGACGAGTGGCGCCTCACCGGGGAAGTCGATCTTCCGGCGCAGCCGCCCGATGTAGACGTCGATCACGTTGGAGAAGGGATCGTAGTTCTGGTCCCAGGCGTGTTCGCTGATGCGTTCGCGCGTGACGACCTCACCGGGGTGCCGCATCAGCACCTCGAGCACGGCGAACTCCTTGGTGGTCAGCGTGATCACCCGGGTCCCGCGGGTGGCGACGCGGGCGGCGGTGTCGAGGGCGAGGTCGGCGACGCGCAAGACGGCCGGCAGCGACTCCGCCGGTCGTCGGAGGAGGGCGCGGAGGCGCGCCACGAGTTCTCCCAGCGCGTACGGCTTGACGATATAATCGTCTGCACCGGTGTCGAGCCCGGCGATGCGGTCCTCGACCGCGTCACGGGCGGTGGCCATGAGGATGCGGAGCGGGGTGCTGCGGGCGCGGAGCCGGCGGCAGACCTCGAGGCCGTCGAGGTCGGGCAGGCCGAGGTCGAGCACGGCGGCGTCGTAGGGATTGATGGCGGACTCGCGCAGCGCCGTGGCCCCGTCCGGGGCGACGTCGACGGCGAAGCCGGCGTTGCGCAGGAACTGGGCGGCGGTGGCCGCCATCCGGGGATCGTCCTCCACGAGGAGCACACGCATGCGGTGGGGAATCTAGTGCGCCACGATGAACCGCCGATGAACGGGGACCTCGTCCTTCCGCCCAAGGTCGCCTTGGTGCTGGGGGGTGGCGGCCTCAAGGGGTTCGCGCACATCGGGGTGCTGCGCGCCTTCGAGGAGCGTGGGATCCGGCCGAGCGTGGTGGCGGGGACGAGCATCGGCTCGCTGATCGCGGCCGCGTACGTGGGCGGCATGCCGGTGGCGGAGATGGAACGCCGGGCGCTGGCGCTCAACAAGGGCGACCTCTTCCGCATCGATCACATCTCGATGGTCACCAAGCGGATGTTGTCGCCGTCGCTGTATCTGGCGAAGCCGTTGGAGAAGCTGGTGCGCGAGATTGTGCCCGCGGGGACGTTCCGCGCCCTGCCGCGCCGGCTGCTGGTGAACACCGTGGACCTCGAGTCCGCCTCGCAGGTGCTCTGGGGCATGCCGGGTCTCCAGGACGTCTCCATCGCCGACGCGGTGTACGCCTCCTGTGCGCTGCCGGGCTTCTTCCCGCCGGCGATCGTCGGCGGGCGCACCTGCGCCGACGGCGGCATCTCGGACAACGTGCCGGCACTGGCCGCCTCGCACGGCATGGACGCCGTGATCGCGGTGGACGTCGGCAGCACGAACATCGCGCGGGCGCGCCGGATCAAGGAGAAGGGGTTCGCCACCATTTATATGAGGGCGGCCCAGATCATGATGAAGTCGCTGCAGTCCCTGCAGCTCGAGCGCTGGCAGGGTCCGCCGCTGCTGCTGGTGCGGCCGGCGGTGTGGAAGTACGGCTGGTTCTCGTTCGCGCACGTGCGCCGCATGATCGACCTGGGATACGAGGCGGCGAACGACGCCCTCGACCGCGCCGGCGCCTCGCTCATGCTCGGGGGCGTGTGGCCGCGCCGGATGGTGGACGTCCGCGTCGACCACGCCGCCTGCACGGGTTGCGGGCTCTGCGTCTCGCTCGCGCCGCGGACCATGACGATGAACCAGGACGGCAAGGCCGAGGTGCTGGTGAGCCCCGTGGAGTGGTCGCGGGCCGACGGTGACTTCGTGCACCAGTGCCCGACGAACGCGATCCACGTGGACGCGCTTGAGGGACCGCGGCGCTGGCCGACACTGGAAATGCCCATCCTCGAAGAGTGAGACTAGATTTCGCCCATGTCCTCCCACAACACCTTCCGCAGCCGCGACACGCTGAGCGTCGACGGACAGTCGTACGTCTACTACCGTCTCGACGCCCTGTCCGGCCTGGCCGGCAACACCGTTGCCCGCCTCCCCTTCTCGCTCCGCGTCCTCCTCGAGAACCTCCTCCGCAACGAGGACGGCGGCTTCGTCAAGCCGTCCGACATCGAGACCCTCGCCCGCTGGGACGTCAAGCAGCCGGTCGACAAGGAGATCGCGTTCCGCACGGCGCGGGTGCTCCTCCAGGACTTCACCGGCGTGCCCTGCGTCGTCGACCTCGCCGCCATGCGCGATGCGATCGCCACGCTCGGCGGCGATCCGGGCAAGATCAACCCCCTGCAGCCGGTGGACCTCGTCATCGACCACTCGGTGCAGGTGGACGAGTACGGCGTCGAGGCGGCGGAGCTGCTCAACACCAAGCTCGAGTACGAGCGCAACGGCGAGCGATACCAGTTCCTGCGGTGGGGCGGCACCGCACTGCGCAACTTCCGCGTGGTCCCGCCGGGCACGGGCATCTGCCACCAGGTGAACCTCGAGTACCTCGGACAGGTCGCGTTCGTTGGCGAGGAGGACGGCAAGAAGACCGTCTACTGTGACTCGCTCGTCGGCACGGACTCGCACACCACGATGATCAACGGTCTGGGCGTGCTCGGCTGGGGTGTCGGCGGCATCGAGGCCGAGGCGGCGATGCTCGGGCAGCCGGTGTCGATGCTCATCCCCGAGGTGATCGGGTTCAAGTTGGTGGGCAAGCTGCCGGTGGGCGCGACGGCGACCGACCTGGTGCTCACCTGCACGGAGATGCTCCGCAAGAAGAAGGTGGTGGGCAAGTTCGTCGAGTATTACGGTCCGGGCCTGAGCTCGCTCGCCCTCGCCGACCGCGCGACGATCGCCAACATGGCACCCGAGTACGGTGCGACCATGGGCTTCTTCCCGGTCGACGACGAGACCCTCAAGTACCTGCGCCTCTCGGGCCGCAGCGAACACCAGGTGAAGCTGGTCGAGGCGTACTGCAAGGCGCAGGGGCTGTTCCGCACCAACGAGACGGCCGACCCGGTGTTCACCGACACGCTCGAGCTGGACCTCTCGACGGTGGTGCCCTCACTGGCCGGCCCGAAGCGTCCGCAGGACCGCATCGCCCTCACCAACGTGAAGGCGAACTACGCGGAGTCCTACAAGGCGGAGAAGGAACGCCTGGCCGCCGCCGCAGCCGCGAAGTCCGGCGCGACCGCGGCAGCCGGCAAGGCGCCCGGTTCGCCGGCCGCGGCGATGGTCGCCGAGGGAAGCCCGGTGGAGAGCGCCGTCGGCTGCGTGGATTGCGAGCACCGCGGGGAGAAGTTCCAGCTCAAGGACGGCGCCGTGGTGATCGCGGCGATCACGAGCTGCACCAACACCTCCAACCCGAGCGTGATGCTGGCCGCGGGCCTGCTCGCGCAGAAGGCGGTCGCGGCGGGCCTCAAGACCAAGCCGTGGGTGAAGACCTCGCTGGCGCCGGGCTCCAAGGTCGTGCGCGACTACTTCGCCAAGGCGGGCGTGCAACCGGCGCTCAACGCACTCGGGTTCCAGATCGTCGGCTACGGCTGCACCACCTGCATCGGCAACTCGGGCCCGCTGCCGGACACCATCTCCAAGGCAATCGACGACGGCAAGCTCACGGTCGCCGCGGTGCTCTCGGGCAACCGCAACTTCGAAGGCCGCGTGAACCCGCAGACGCGCTTCAACTACCTGGCCTCGCCGCCGCTGGTGGTCGCCTACGCGCTCGCCGGCCGCATGGACATCGACTTCGACAAGGAGCCGATCGGCATCGGGAGCAAGGGCCCGGTGTTCCTGCGCGAGATCTGGCCCTCGCCCAAGGAGGTCGAGGACACGGTACTCGGCTCGGTGAAGCGCGAGCAGTTCGAGAAGGAGTACGCCGACGTATTCGGCGGCGACGCCGAGTGGAAGGCGATCCAGGCGCCGACCGGCAGCCGCTACGCGTGGGACGACAAGTCCACCTACGTGAAGCACCCGCCGTACTTCGAAGGCATGACGATGACCCCGCCGGGTGTGCAGGCGATCGCCAACGCGCGGGTGCTCGGCATGTTCGGCGATTCCATCACCACCGACCACATCTCGCCCGCCGGCTCGATCGCGGAGAAGAGCCCGGCCGGCGTGTGGCTCAAGTCGCTCGGCGTGGAGAAGAAGGACTTCAACTCCTACGGCGCGCGCCGCGGCAACCACGAAGTGATGATGCGCGGCACGTTCGCGAACATCCGGCTCAAGAACGACCTCACGCCGGGCATGGAAGGCTGGTGGACGCGCACGGCGAAGGACGCCGAGCCGACATCGTTCTTCGAGGCGTCGATGGCGTACCAGAAGGCCGGCACGCCACTCGTGATCATCGCGGGCAAGGAGTACGGCACGGGCTCCTCCCGCGACTGGGCGGCCAAAGGCACCATGCTGCTCGGCGTGCGCGCCGTGATCGCCGAGAGCTTCGAGCGGATCCATCGCTCGAACCTCGTGGGCATGGGCGTGATCCCGCTGGAGTTCGTGAACGGTGAGACGCGGCAGTCGTTGGGCCTCACGGGCTTCGAGTCGATTACGATCGAAGGCATGTCCGAGACCATGGCGCCGCGGGCCACGCTCACCGTGAAGGCCGACGGCAAGACCTTCCAGGTGCGCAGCCGCATCGACACGCCGGAGGAGATGAACTACTACCGGCATGGCGGGATCCTGCAGTACGTGCTGCGGGCCTTGGCGAGGTAGCGGAGTGGGGCGAGCAGGCGGGTGAGGGACGGCAGGCGAGCCTGCTGACGGTTCCCCTCACCCTCCCCCTCGCTCCTCCGATATGCCCGTCCGCGTTCTGTACAATCCGGCCTCCGGCCGCGGTCGCGGCGACCGGGCCATCGGCGGCATCCGCGAGGCCTTCGCGCGACACGGCGTCCGCGACGTGCGGGCCTCGCGCGCGCCGGGCGACGAAGCACGCCTCGTGCGCGAGGCGCTCGGCGACGGCATCGACACGATCGTCGTGGCCGGCGGCGACGGCACCTGGTCCAAGTGTGCGGTGGCCCTGGCCCAGGCCGGCTCACCCGCGCGCATGGCCCTGCTGGCCGCCGGCACAGGGAATGACTTCGCCAAGAACCTCGGCGTGGATGCCCGCGACCCGGTGCGGCTCGCGCTGCGCATCGCCGAGGGGGACGTGCAGGAACGTCGCGTCGACATGGGCCGCGTGGACGATCGCTGGTTCCTCAATTGCGCGGGCTTCGGCTTCGACGCGGCCGTGCTGGAACAGACGCAACGCGACTCCTGGCTCCGCGGACCCGCGCTCTACATGGTCACGGCGCTGCGCGGGATCCTGTCGTATCCCGGGTTCTCCGTGTCGGTCGATGGTGCCGCCGCACGCCACCACCTGCTCACGGTCTTCTCCAACGGCGAGTACTTCGGCGGCAGCTTCCGGATCGCACCGGACGCGCGGATCGACGACGGGCAGCTTGACGCGATCCTCGTGGAGGATGTCGCCCGGCTCGCCCGGCCGCTGCTGCTCGCGCGCGCCGTTCGCGGCACACACGTCAGCAGTCCGCACGCGACGCAGCGGCGCGCCAGCAGCGTCCGGCTCGAGTTCGCCGCCGCGCCACTATATGAAGTGGACGGGGAACTCTGCCGCGCTGCGGGGTCTTTGGTGGAGGTAGCATCGTTGCCCGGCGCCCTCCGCGTCCTCGACTACTGAACGGGCCGACTCCGGTCCCGGCCGCGACCGACCCGACTCCCCGCTCCCATGCGCTTCCGACATCTGACTGCCCTGGCGTTCCTCCTCGCGCCCGCACTCCCCGCCCAGCAGGACAGCGGCAAGGGCGGCGGTCCCGCGGTCGGCGAGCTCGCGCCCGACTTCGTGCTGCCGGCCGCCACTCAGGCGGGCCTGCTGCCGCAGAACCTCGCGCTGTCCTCGCTGCGGGGGCGGACGGTGGTGCTCGCGTTCTTCCCCAAGGCGCGCACGCCGGGGTGCACGCATCAGATGGAAGCCTACCGCGACCAGTTCGCGACGCTGTTCAACGACGGGAAGGACGTGACCGTCCTGGCCATCAGCACCGACAGCCCCGAGACGTTGCAGGCCTGGGCGGCAGAGCAGAAGTTCCCCGTCACGTTCGTCAGCGATGCGCGCGGGGTGCTCGCGAAGCCGTACGCCGTGAAGTATCCTGCGATCAACCTGTATCGCCGCGTCCTCTTCGTGGTGGGGCCTGATGGCAAGGTCACCCACGTGATGCGGCCGTTCCGCGAGCTGTCCGCGGACGCCTACACCGAACTCGCCACGGCCGTGAAGAAGGCCGCTGCGCGATAGCCCCCTTCCCGCTCCCGGACCTCCCATGTCGATCGCGCCCCTCCCGCTCCTCCGCCGCGCCCTCGTGAGCGCCGCCGCCCTCGCGCTCCTCAGCCCCGCCGCCGCAGCCCAGCAGCCCGCGACCCCGGCGCCGGACAACGGCCCCAAGGTCGGTGACATGGCACCCGACTTCACGCTGCCGGGCGCGACCAAGGACGGCGTGACCGCGCAGCCGATCAAGCTCTCGAGCCTGCGCGGCCAAACGGTCGTCATCGCGTTCTTCCCCCGCGTGCGCACCAGCGGCTGCACGGCGCAGATGAACTCCTACCGCGACCAGTACGCCACGCTCTTCAACGGCGGCAAGGGCGTGACGGTGCTCGCGATCTCCACCGACAGCGCCACGCAGCAGGCGAGCTGGGCCAAGGACAGCGACTTCCCGGTGACCTTCGTCTCCGACCTCGCGGGATCGCTCGGCGCACCGTACGACGTGATGGTGGAGCGGAACGGGCAGAAGTTCATGCGCCGCGTGCTCTTCGTCGTCGGACCGGACGGCCGGGTGAAGCACGTCATGCGCCCGTTCCGCGAACTCGCGGCGGACTCCTACGTCGAACTCAAGGACGCCGTCGCGAAGGCAGGCGCGAAGTAAGCGACGTGCCCGCCGACCGGGCGCCGCGTGACGCGGCGGCGGACCTGCGCGCGTGTTACGACGCCGCCGTCGCCGCGGCCGATCCGGCGCAGGTCGTGCGGGACGGGCTCCGCGCGCACGCGGACGCACCGGCGAGCGCCCTCGCCGCACGACGCGGGCGCGAGCACTGGGTGATCGCGCTCGGGAAGGCCGCACCGGCCATGGCCGGTGCGGCCCTCGCGTTCCTGCACGCGGACGGGCGCCGGATCGCGGGCGGGCTCGTGGTCGCCGCCCACGACTCGGCGCTGGCCGAGAACCCCGATGTCCCGACCGCGGAGCTCGAGAAGATCGACGCGCTTGTCGGCGACCATCCGGTGCCCGGGGCGCGGTCCGCCGACGCCGCGCAGCGGCTCGGCGCGCTGGCTGCGCGGGTGCGGGGAGCGGACGTGGTGCTGCTCCTCCTCTCGGGCGGGACCTCGAGCCTCGTGGGCGCCCCGGTGCCGGGCGTACGCGCCGAGGACCTCGCGGCCCTCAACGCGCTGCTGCTCGCCGCCGGGCTGCCGATCGAACGCACCAACGCCGTGCGCAAGCGGTTCGCGCGGTGGGGCGCCGGACGGTTGGCAGCGGCGCTGCAGCCGGCGCTCGTCGTCCCCATCATCCTCGCGGACGTGCCGGACGAGGACCCGGCGATGATCGGCTCCGGCCCGGTCGCACCCGATCCGCTCGAGGCGCATGAGGTCGAGTCGATCCTCCGCGACGCGGGTCTGGCGCGCCGGTTGCCCCTTTCCATAGGGTCGGTCATCGGGACCATGCGCTCGGGCGCATACCCGGAGACGCCCAAACCCGGCGACGGGGTCTTCGACCTCGTGGCGGCGCCGTACGTCGTGGGCAACACGGCGGCGCTCGAGGCCGCAGCGGCGGAGGCGACGCGCCGCGGTTACGCGCCGGTGCTGCTCTCGCGTTCCGTGCTCCGGGGTGACGCCACCGCGGCCGGGCGTGTGATCGCCCACCTCGTGGCGCGCGCGATCCCGGGCTGCTGCCTCATCTGGGGCGGCGAGACCACCGTGCGCCTGCCGGAGGACCACGGACTCGGTGGCCGCTGCCAGCAGCTCTCGCTCGCCGCCGCGCAGGTGCTCGACGACGCCCGCGCCAACGGCAGCTGGCTGCTCGCGGCCGGCACCGACGGCCAGGACGGGCCCTCACCCGCCGCCGGCGCGATAGTGAACGCGTTCACTTGGCGCCGCAGCGCCGACCGCGGCGGCGCACCGGACCGCGCACTCGCGCGCTGCGACGCCTACGCGGCGCTCGATGCCGACGACGCGCTGCTGTCGGCGCGGCACACCGGCACCAACGTGATGGATCTCGTGGTGGCGGTGCGCGTCTAAGCGCGCGAAATTGCACGCATGACCACGCGTGCCCCGTTCACCGTCGCCATCATCCAGGATGGCGTCGCCTCCACTGCCGCCGAGACGCTCACGGCCACCGAGACCCGCATCCGCGCGGCCGCGGCGAAGGGCGCGCAGGTGATCTGCCTCAAGGAACTCTTCAACGCGCCGTACTTCTGCAAGAAGCTCGATGCGTCGCGCTTCGACCTCGCGGAACCGGTCACGGGCCCGACGCTCGCACGGCTGAGCGCGGTGGCGAAGGAGCTCGCCGTGGTGCTGGTGGTGCCGTTCTACGAGCGGCAGGCGGCGGGGGTGTATCGCAACAGCGCCGCCGTGATCGATGCGGACGGCAGCGTGCTCGGCGTGTATCGCAAGATGCACATCCCGCACGACCCCCTGTTCGAGGAGAAGTACTACTTCGCTCCCGGCGAGTCCTCGGCACCGGTGCAGCCCAAGGGCGTGCGCGGTCCGGATGGCGAGGCCGGCGGCTACATGGTCTGGAAGACACGCTACGCCACCATCGGCGTGCTGATCTGTTGGGACCAGTGGTATCCGGAGGGGGCGCGCATCACGGCGTTGCTCGGTGCGGACATCCTCTTCTATCCGACGGCGATCGGCTGGCATCCGGCCGAGAAGGCCGAGTGGGGGGCGGCGCAGGTGGACGCCTGGCGCACGGCGCAGCGCGCGCACGCGATCGCGAACGGCGTGTTCGTCGCGTCGCCCAACCGGGCGGGCTTCGAGCCGGAGGCCGGCACCGACGGCATCGAGTTCTTCGGGCATTCGATGATCGTCGATCCGTACGGGCGCTACCTGGCGCAGGCGGAGACCGGGGAGGCGACGCTGATCGCCACCTGTGACCCCTCGCTCATCGAGTACACGCGGCGCAACTGGCCCTTCCTGCGGGACCGCCGAGTGGACTCGTACGCACCGCTCCTCAATCGCTGGATCGGCTCGTGAGCGCTGTGCGCTGGCCCGCGGAATGGGAGCGGCACGACGCCACGTGGATCAGCTGGCCGCACCACGAGCCGGATTGGCCGGGGAAGTTCGGCCCGATCCCGTGGGTGTACGCCGAGATCGCGCGGGTGCTCGCCGAGCATGAACGCGTGCACATCCTCGTGCTCGACGAGGCCACGGAGGAACAGGCCTGGCACTGCCTCAAGATGCACGAGGTGCGCGAGAGCCGCGTGCATCTGCACCTCTGCCCGAGCGACCGCGTCTGGTTGCGGGACTCGGCGCCGACGGGCGTACACCTCGCCGACGGCAGCGTGCGCTGGGTGAACTGGGGCTTCAACGCCTGGGCCAAGTACGACAACTTCGCGCACGACGCGCGCATCGGTGCGTTCATCGCCGACCACACGGGGCTCGAGCGGCATGAGCCGACGCGGCCGGACGGGCGTGGGCGCGCGATCCTCGAAGGGGGCGGGATCGAGACCGACGGGCTCGGGACCATGCTCGTCACCGAGGAGTGGTTGCTGAGCGACGTGCAGGTCCGGAACCCGGGAATGACGCGCGAGGCGTATGAGCGTCTCTTCGCGGAGGAACTCGGGATCGGCAAGACCCTCTGGCTGGGCGAGGGCTGCGTGGGCGACGACACCCACGGGCACGTGGACGACATCGCCCGCTTCGTCGCGCCCGGGGTCGTGGTGCTCGCGCACGAGGAGGACCCGGACGACGAGAACCACGCGCGGTCGCGGGACAACCTGGAGCGACTCCGCGGTGCGACGGACGCCCGCGGCGAACCGATTCGAACCGTGACACTGCCGTATCCTCGTCCAGTGGTCATGGACGGGGCCCGGCTGCCCGCGAGCTACGCCAACTTCTACATTGCGAACGGGGTGGTGCTGGTGCCCACCTTCAACGACGCCAACGACCGGATCGCGCTGAACACGCTCGCCGAGCTCTTCCCCGACCGGGCGGTGGTGGGCATCCACGCCGTCGACCTGGTGTGGGGACTCGGCACGCTCCACTGCCTCACCCAGCAACAGCCGGCCGCCCGCGGCCGCCGAGGAAAGCGCACGACATGAACGAACCCACCAGGACGGATCCGATCCGCGAGGCGCTCCAGACCCGTCTCGGTGGGCAGTACGTCGTCGAGGGTCTCCTCGGTCAGGGTGGCATGGGCAGCGTGTACCGCGCCCGGGACATCACGCTCGACCGTGCCGTGGCCATCAAGGTCATCGCCGGCGACGTGGCGACGAACCCGCAGTTGCGCGACCGGTTCCTCCTCGAGGCCCGCACGGTCGCCAAGCTCCGGCATCCGAACATCGTCGCGGTGTACAGCGCCGGCGACGCCGGCGGCCTGCTCTACTTCGTGATGGAGCTCGTGCCGGGCGAGTCGCTCCGCGACCTGCTGACGCGCGAGACGAGTGTGGAGCCGGCGCGCGGCGAGCGGATCCTGCACGAGCTCGCCCTCGCACTCGACTACGCACACGCCAACGGCATCGTGCACCGCGACGTGAAGCCGGAGAACATCCTGCTCGACCGGGAGACCGGCCGCGCGATGCTCACGGACTTCGGCGTGGCCCGCGCGCTCGAGGGCGATGGTCGCATGACCGGCACCGGGATGATCCTCGGCAGCCCGCGCTACATGAGCCCCGAGCAGGCGACCGGCGAGTCGACGATCGACGGGCGCAGCGACCTGTACGCGCTCGCGCTCGTCGGGTACGAGATGTTCACCGGCAAGCCGGTGGTGGATGCGTCGAACGTCGCGGGGATGCTGGTGAAGCACCTCACCGAGACACCCAAGCCGCTGGCCCAGGCCGCGACGCAGGTGCCGGAGGGTGTGGCGACGGCGATCGACCGCGCACTCGCGAAGGACAAGGAGCAGCGCTGGGCCTCGGGCCGCGAGATGGCCGAGGTGATCGGCATGGCGTGGACGCCGTCGGGCATCAGCTCCGGCAGCGGCATCCGCACCGCCACCGGCATGACGGCCACCCGCTTCGGGGCGCGGACCAAGGCGGGACAGCGCCGGGCCCTCGTGGTGGCGGCGCTCGCGGTCGTCACCTTCGGCATCACGCTCTGGGCGCTGTTCGGCCGCAGCGGCGTACCCTCCGGCGTGGACCCGCGGCGCTCCTACGCGGTGATGCCGTTCGAGGTGCAGTCCGGCAACGCCGACATCCGCTGGCTGCGCGACGGCGCGGTCAACATGCTCACGCTCGCGCTCGCCCAGTGGACGGACCTCGAGGTCGCCGACTACGAACGCACCATGGTGCTGGTGCGCGACGCCGGGCTCGAGGAGAAGCGGGTGGACCTCGACAAGGCGCTGGAGATCGCCCGCCGCGCGAACGCGTGGACGGTGGTCACGGGCACCATCACCACGACCGCGGATTCGCTGCGCGTGGACGCGCGGCTGTACGACGTGGCCAGCGGACGCTCGCTGCAGACCGAGTCGCGGACCGCCGCGCTGTCGGCCGACCCGCGACCGCTCTTCGACGGCCTGGCGCGGTACCTCATCGGCGTGGCGGGCGTGACCGGTACGGAGAGCGTGGACCTCGCGGCGGCGACGACCAACTCGCTCGTCGCCTACCGCGCCTACCTCGAGGGCGTGCGCGCCCTGTTCTCCTGGCAGGTCATGCGCGCCGACTCGCTGTTCCAGGTGGCGATCCGGAGCGACTCCACCTTCGCACTCGCCTGGCACAAGCGCTCGCTGGCGCTGGGTTGGGGCGACGCGGCCGGCTCCGGGTACCTCGAGAGCGCGGAGCGCGCCCTGCAGCTGGTCGACCGCCTGCCCGCCCGCGAGCAGTCGCTGGTGCGCGGCCACCACGCGCTGTCGCGCGGGCTGCGCGCGGCCAGCACCGGCGGCGACGGCCTCGCCAAGCTCGCCGAGGCGCAGCAGATCTACCGCGACCTGATCGCCCGAGACTCGGGGGTGGCGGAGGCCTGGTACGGCTACGGGGACGCCCTGTTCCACGTCCCGTTCGACAACAAGGACTTCAACGCGAGCACCGGCCGGATGACGGCGTCGATGCGTGCGTTCCATCGCACGCTCGCGCTCGACTCGACCTTCCATCTCGCGTACTCGCACCTGATCCAGCTCTACCAGACCGTCTCGTCGCCCGGCGGGCTGCTGCTGGTCGACGACTCCATCCAGGTGGTGGCCGACTCGGCGGCGATGTTGCGGCTCGGCGGGCCCGCCGGCCTGACCCGCCTGCGCGAGGCGGCGCGCGCCCGCGGATTCGAGATGACGCGCGGCTGGGTGCGTGCCGATCCCGATGCGGTCCCGGCCGTGACGATGCTGGCCCAGGGCTACGTGCAGGCGGGTCATGCCGACTCGGCGCTGGCCGTACTCGACACCGCCCTCAAGCGGCCGGCACTGGCCCGGTCGCCGCTCCGGTTCGTCGCCGGCGTCTACCAGATGGTCGCCGACGATCCCCGCGCAGCGACCACGCTCTCCGAAGCGTCGCGGACACTCACGCCGGAGCTGATGCGCCGCGAGGTCCCGATCACCGAACGATTCACGGTGCTGGCCTCGGCGGTCACCGCCGCCGGCCTGACCGGCAGCCAGGCCGAGGTGGACCGTGCGGTGGAGTTCTTCCAGCGCACCGACAGCATCATGCCGTTCGGCGCGGTACCCACGGCGCCCATGCTGCGGGGGTACCGCACCGGCGTGGTCGCCGCCATGCGCGGGTCACTCACCGCGACCGAGAAGGCCGAGCTGCTGCGCGGCCTGCAGCGCGCCGAAGCGACGGCGGCCGACGGCCCGCAGCAGATGCGCCAGGGTATGTTGCCGCTGGCCTACGTCGCGTTCATGCTGAGCGGGGACACCGTGTTCAGCGGCATCGTCCGCCGCATGTCGTTCGGCACGGCACGTCAGCCCGAGCTCGATGCCCGTGAGGCGCTGCTCCGCGGCGACACGGCGGCGGCCCGCGCCGTGGCCGCGACCTTCACCTCCGCCGACTCGGTGAAGAAGTCGCCGCTCGGGTTCGCCGGCATGCGCACCGTGGTGCGTGCCGAGGTACTGGAAGTACTCGGTGACAAGCGGGGCGCGATCGCACAATATGAGGCGCTCCATCCGAGCCGGTTCGTCAATGCGTTCGTCGATCCCGGGTATGCGGTGTACGTCCGCACCTTCGCGGCGCGTGCCCGCCTGTACGAGGAAGTCGGCGAACGCGACAAGGCGATCGCGTCCTGGGAGGAGTTCCTCCGTCGCTGGGAGAAGGGCGACGCGATCACCGAACCGATCCGCCGTGAAGCCCGCACCGCCCTGCAACGCCTCCGCGACTCCGCCCCTCGCCGCTGACCGATGACGCGTCCCCCCGCGCTCGCCCTGTTCGCCCTGCTCGTCTCCGTCCTCACGGCCTGCGCCGAACAACGCGGGCCGGTCGTGCTCGGCATGGCCGGCCCGCTGGAGGAATCCCGCGGCGTGGCCAGCCGACGCGGCGCCGAACTCGCCATGCGCGAGATCAACGCCGCCGGCGGCATCAACGGCGACTCCCTGTTCATCCGCTTCGCCGACGACCGCGCCGAGGGATCGCGGGCGGCGGCCATCGCGCAGTCGTTCGTGGACAACGACAGCATCCTCGCCGTCGTCGGCCACGTGACCTCGGGCGCCATGTTGGCCGCCGCCGGGGTCTACGACGGCCGGCTCACGGCGCTGGCCACCGCCGCCTCCTCGGCCGCCCTCACCGGCGTCTCGCCCTGGGTGTTCCGCGTCATCTCCAGCGACGCGAAGAACGGCGAGGACCTCGCGCGCTTCGCCTCGCGGCTCGGGAAGAAGCGCGTCGCGATCCTCTACGAGAACGACGCCTACGGCCGCGGGCTCGCGGACAACTTCCGGCGCGCCTTCCCCGATTCGGTCATCGGGCTGGACCCCATCGCGAGTGACGGCGCGGGCGCCGAGATCTACGTGGATTGGCTGGCCGCCCGCCGGCCGGACCTGGTGTTCGTCGCCGGCAGCGAGCGGTCGGGCGTGCGCCTGCTGCGCGCTGCGCGGCAGAAGCAGATCGCGGCGGACTTCCTCGGTGGCGACGCCTGGACGGCCGTCGCCAACGAACCGGCTGCCGAGGGTGCACTCGTCGGTGTGCCGTTCACGTCGCTCGACCCGCGGCCCGAGGTGCAGACGTTCGTGAATGCGTTCCGCACGGCCTACGGCGTCGAGCCGGAGGCCAAGGCCGCACTCGCGTACGACGCGGTGCGCGTACTCGCCGACGCCGTCCGCGCCGCCGGGCGCGATCGGGCCCGGATCCGGGAGTGGCTGGCCTCGCGCACAGGGACCAACACGTTCAGCGGCGTCACGGCCACGTTCGCGTTCGACAGCACCGGCGACCCGGTCGGGCAGGCGGTGATGATGACGCGTATCTCGCGTGGGCGGCTCACGGTGGCCGAGCGGGGCGCCCGATGAACCTCTTCTCGCTCCAAACCATCCGGTCGTACCTCATCGCCGGCTTCTCGCTGCTCGTGGGGCTGGTGGTCGCCTCGGGTCTGCTCGGCTACTACTCCATCGGCAGCTTCAGCGGCGAACTCAGTGGGACGCTCGAGACCGTGCGGCGCGAGGGCGAGCTCACCGCCAAGCTGCGCACCAGCCTCGAGCGCGAGATCGGCAAGGCGGGCGTGTTCCTCGCCCGCGGCGACGCGGAGTCCCGCGCGGCGTTCCGCGAGGCCTCGTGGACCTCGCACGCCGCGGTCCGTGAGCTCACGTCGAGCCCCGGGTTGACCTCCACCGAGATCGGCCTCATCGCGTCGATCGACGAGACCCTCTCGGCCGTCGAGGTGGTGCTCACGCAGGCCCACTGGCTGCGCGACCTGGGTCGCATGGACTCGGCGCTGGCCCGCGCCGAGCTCGCCCTGCCGCTCGAGGTCGCGCTGGACCGCGACGTGTCGCGCCTGGCGTCCATGCGCGCGACGCAGGTCGCGCGGGCCACGGCCGCCATCGAGGAGGTCGCGAGCGATCGTCGGCAGGTGCTGCTCGTGGCCGTCGCAGCCGCGTTCGTCGTCGGCGTGGTCACCTTCGTGCTCGCATATCGCAAGATCGACGGCCCGCTGAGCTCGCTGGTGCGCCACGCGCGCGGCCTCAGCGAGGGACGGCTCGACTTCCGCACCGAGACCGACCTGCCCGGCGAGTTCCAGGAGCTCGCCGAGGCGATGAACTCCACCGCGTCCTCGCTCTCGCGCGTGGCCTCGGTGTCGCGCAGCACGGCCGAGGAGGTCGCGACCTCGGCGCACCAGCTCACCTCGGCGGCGGACCAGATCTCCATGGCGGCCTCGCAGACCGCGACCGCGATGTCCGAGGTGACCGAAGGCGCGGAGGGGCAGGTCTCGGCGCTCCGCACCGCCGACGTGGCCCTGCAGGACGTGCGCGAGCGGGCACACACCGTGCACGCAGGTGCCGAGGAGGTCTCGGACCTCGCGGCGGAGATCGAGCGGCAGGCGCGGGAGAAGCGGCTCGAGATCGCACGCGCGCGCAGCCTGCTGATCGAGATCCGCCAGTCGGTGGACCGCGCGGCCGCCGAGGTGCGCGAGCTGAACAGCACGGCCGAGAGCATCAACCGCTTCGTCGGCATCGTGAGCCGGATCGCGGAGCAGACCAACCTGCTGTCGTTGAACGCCGCCATCGAGGCCGCACGCGCCGGCGCCGCCGGCCGCGGCTTCGCGATCGTGGCCGACGAGGTGCGCAAGCTGGCCGACCAGGCGCAGCAGGCGGCGGATGACGTGGTGCAGCTCACCGCCGTCGTCTCGCGCCGGGTGGCGAGCACGACCTCGGCGATGGAGAGCGGCGCCTTGCGGGTGGCCGACATCGAGAAGGTGTCCAGCGGCATCGACAGCGCACTGGAATCCATCGGCACGGCGGCCGAGTTCACCAAGGCGGCGGCGGTGGGCCTCGGCGAAGCCGCCGACGCGAACGTCGCGGCGGTGAACAACGCGGTGGCCGGCATCTCGCTCGCGGCGCGCACCGCCGAAGGGCACGCGGCCGCGGCCGAACAGGTGAGCGCGTCGACGCAGGAGCAGAGTGCGGCCTGCGAGGAGATGTCCGGGGCCGCCACCGCCTTGTTGCAGGGCTCGATGCGCCTCAAGGACATCGTCGCCGGCCTGCGCACGGAGTGAGCGCGGTGCCGCTCGGGACGCTCGCGCCGGTGGCCGCCGGGACCCCGGCGGTGGTGCTGCTCAGCGGCGGACTCGACTCCACCACCGTGCTCGCCCTGGCGACGCGGGCCGGCTACGCCGTGAACGCGCTGACCTTCCGCTACGGCCAGCGCCACGGCATCGAGATCGCGCGGGCGCAGCGCATCGCCCGTAGCTGGTCGGTCGCGCGACACGTCGTCTGCGACATCGACCTCCGGCTCTTCGGCGGGTCGGCGCTGACGGCGGAGATCGACGTCCCCAAGGACCGCGATCCGGCCGCGATGGACGACGGGATCCCCGTCACCTACGTCCCGGCGCGCAACACGATCTTCCTGTCGTTCGCGCTGGCCTGGGCCGAGGTGCTCGGCGCCAACGACCTGCTGATCGGCGTGAACGCCTTGGACTACAGCGGCTATCCCGACTGCCGGCCGGAGTACATCGCCGCGTACGAGCGCATGGCGAACCTCGCGACGCGCGCGGGCGTGGAGGGCCACGCCCGCACGCGCATCCTCACGCCGCTCATCGACCTCAGCAAGGCCGACATCATCCGGACGGGGCTCGCGCTGGGCGTGGACTACGCGACGACGATCTCGTGTTACGACCCGGCGGAGGACGGACGCCCCTGCGAGCATTGCGACGCCTGCCTGCTCCGCGCGAAGGGCTTCGCGGAGGTCGCCCGGGACGCCGCCCGCGACGCCGCCCGGGACGCCGCGAGCGACGCCGCCCGCGGCGCGTGATGCTGGGCCGGCGGGTCTGCGACTAACTTCCAGTCGCCGCCGCCGTCCGCCCCCTGCCGTCCGCCGTCCCCATGTACACCGTCAAAGAGATCTTCTTCACCCTCCAAGGCGAGGGCGCCCAGAGCGGTCGCGCGGCGGTGTTCTGCCGGTTCGCGGGCTGCAATCTCTGGACGGGGCGCGAGGCCGACCGTGCGAGTGCCGTCTGCACGTTCTGCGACACGGACTTCGTCGGTGTGGGGCCGGACGGCGGGCGGTTTGCGACGGCGGACGCGCTGGCCGCGGCGGTGGCCGCGCACTGGCCGCAGGGCGCGGGTGGTGTCCCGTATGTGGTGTGCACGGGCGGGGAGCCGCTGTTGCAGCTCGACGCGGCGGCGATCGCGGCGCTGCATGCGCGGGGCTTCGAGGTGGCCGTGGAGACCAACGGCACGCAGCCGCTGCCACCGGGACTGGACTGGGTCTGTGTGAGCCCCAAGGCGCACGCGCCGCTGGCCGTGCAGGGCGGCGACGAGCTCAAGCTGGTCTATCCGCAGGCCAAGGCGCCGCCCGAGCGCTTCGCCGGACTCGCGTTCCGGCACTGGTACCTGCAACCCATGGACGGCCCGGCGCTCGCGGAGCACACGCGTGCCGCGATCGCCTACGTGCTCGCCCACCCGTCGTGGCGGCTCTCTGTGCAGACGCACAAGGTCGTCGGCGTCCGCTGACCCGCCCGCGAGGCGCGACGCGGGCGGCCGGCGGCGCCGGCGTATCGGCCCTGCATCCGACCTGCCGAAGGCGCAAGGGCCGAGGCGCGCCCGCTCTAAGGAAGGAGTATTGACGGATGGCGAGGGGTGGGGGAACTTAGGGGCGGTCCCAAGCACTGTGACCCAGCTCACCCCCAGGACCGCCTGCCTTCGCGGGCAGCGGCCCTCACACCCCAAGCACTTCGAGGTGCGATTCGTATGCGAATCCGTTCCGTCAGCAAGGTGCTCGCGATACTCGGCTTCTTTGCCGTCGCGGGAACCGCCGACGCCCAATCCGGGACCATCACCGGCCGCGTGACGCAGGCTGAAGGCGGCGCCGCCGTCGGCAGCGCGCAGGTCCAGGTCTACTCGGGCGGAACCCGGGTCGCCGCGGGCCAGTCCGGCGATGATGGCAACTACCGAGTGGGCAACGTGCCCGCGGGGACCTACAGTGTCCTCGTGACGCGCATCGGCTTCACCGCGAAGCGCACCGAGGGTGTCGTCGTCACGGCCGGCGGGACCACCACCGTGAACGTCGCCCTCGCCGAGATCGCGGCGCAACTGAACCAGGTGGTGACCACCGCGACGCGCGGTGCCGAGCCCGAGAAGATCCTCGACTCGCCCAACTCCATCTCCGTGGTCTCGGCCGACCGCATCGCCGAGCGCCCCTCCTCCACGGTGACGGACCACCTCAAGTCCACGCCCGGCCTCTCCATCTCGGCCGGTGGCATCGTGCAGGCGAACATCGTCTCGCGCGGCTTCAACAACGCCTTCTCGACGTCGATGCTGATGCTGCAGGACTACCGCTTCGCCGGGGTCCCGTCGCTGCGCGTCAACGTGCCGTTCCTCTTCACCGGCACCGGCGAGGACATCGACCGCATCGAGGTGCTGCAGGGTCCGGCCTCGGCGCTCTATGGCCCGAACTCCGGCTCCGGCGTGCTCCACGTGATCACCAAGTCGCCGTTCCAGTCGCAGGGGACGACGCTGTCGCTCGACGGCGGCGAGCGCTCGATGGCCCGCCTCGCGGCGCGGCACGCCGGCACGCTCAACGCGAAGTGGGGCTACAAGCTCTCCGGCGAGTACTTCACCGCGAAGGACTGGGAATACCAGGATCCCAACGAGACCGAGCTCGGCCCCGGTGCCGACCCGGTCGCGGCGTCGCTCTACCGGCAGTGGTCGGCCACCGACACCCGCGTGCCGGTCTCGCGGCGTGGCGTGCCGAAGTCGCGCAACTTCGACCTCGAGAAGTACAGCGGTGAGGCGCGCCTCGACTACCGCCCCAGCGAGGACACGGAGTTCATCACCACCTACGGCTACTCGATGGCCGCCAGCGCGCTCGAGATCACCACGACCTTCGGTGCCGCGCAGGTGAAGAACTGGAGCTACCAGAACATCCAGCAGCGCTTCCGCCACAAGAAGTTCTTCGCCCAGGTGTTCTACAACGCCTCCAACTCGGGCAACGACTCGCCGAGCGACGACGCGGGCACGTTCTACCTGCGCTCCGGCATCCCGGTGGTGGACCTCTCCACGGTGCTCGTGGGCCAGGCGCAGCAGGGCTTCAACCTCGGCGAGACCAAGTTCACCGCCGGGCTCGACTACATCTGGACCGCGCCCAAGACCGCCGGCACCATCATGGGCCGCAACGAGTCCGACGACAACATCACCGAGACCGGCGCGTACCTGCAGATGACGAAGCCGCTCAACAGCCGCTTCGACTTCACCGGCGCCGTCCGCGGGGACATGAACACCCGCATCGAGGGTGTGCAGTTCTCGCCGCGCGCCGCGCTCATCTACAAGGCGACGCCGACGCAGAACTTCCGCCTCACGTACAACCGTGCGTTCAACTCGCCGGCCTCGTTCTCGATGTTCCTCGACCAGTGGTCGGGCCAGCGCGTGAACCTCGGGCCGGCGCTCGGCAACACCGACGTGCAGATCTTCGGCAACCCGGCGAAGGAAGGCTGGCGCTATGACCGCGGGTGCGACGCCACGATCAACAACGGCCTCTGCATGCGCTCGCCGTTCACCGGACCGAACCCGGTCGCGGCGACCGGCGCGGCGATGATCCCCGGCATCATGGCGGTCAACGGGGCGGCGCTGGCCGGTGCACTCGCCGGTCTCGGCCTCCCGCCGGCGCAGGTCGCCAACGTGCGCGCGGCCCTGCAGGCGCTCGCGCCGACCAATGCCCAGGTCCGCGGCGTGCTGCGGAACCTCGGCGCGGCCGGCAACCCGATCGTGCCGTGGACCAACCCGCAGGACCTCGCGCCGCTCGGCGCGAACTTCTCCAACACTTGGGAGCTGGGCTGGAAGGGGGTGTTCAACAACAACCTCCGGGTCTCGGCCGACTTCTGGTATCAGGTCCGCCCGGCCGACCCGACCACCCAGGTCGTCAACCTCGACGACGCGGTGTTCCTCGATCCGGTGACGCTGACCGGCTACCTCGGCTCCTGCACCGGCGCGAACGTCACCACGGGCTCCATGGCCCCGGTGCTCGTCGCCAACGGTGTGCCCTGCGCCAACGTCGGCGCGGTGATCACCGGCTGGGTCACGCAGCTCGCCCAGCTCCCGGGCGGCATGCTCAGCTTCGACAACCCGCTCTGGGACAAGAACTACCTGCTCTTCACCTACCAGAACGGCTCGGGTCAGGTCGACGTGCGCGGGCTCGACCTCGCGGCCGACTACCTGATCGACAACATCTGGAGCCTCGGCTTCACCTACTCGAACCTCAGCCGCAACGTGTTCGAGAAGGCTCCGGGCGCGACGCCGGCCAACCCGCTGGCCGCCAACGCCGCGAAGCACCGCGCGTCGGTCACACTCCGCATGGACAACCAGGAGCGCGGCATGACGGCCGAGGTCCGTGGCCGCTACAGCGACGCGTTCCAGGTCAACTCGGGCGTCTACAACAGCTACGGCGTGGGCACGCCGATCCGGTACCAGCGGGTGCCGGTGAACGCGCTCCTCGACGTGGGCTTCTCGTACCGCCTGCCGGTGGCGGCGAACGTCCGCTGGTCGCTCAACGCGCAGAACGTCCTCGACAACAAGGTGCCGACCTTCATCGGCGTCCCGAACGTCGGGCGCTTCGTCACCACGCGCGTGCAGTACAACTTCTGAGTCGTTCCTCCGGGCAGTCGGCCGGACGACGCGGGGTGGGCCCACAGGGCCCACCCCGCGTCGCTTAAGTTCCACGGGTGCTCTCCCTTCTCGACCCGTCCCGCCAGCTCGTCATCGGACACCGTGGCAACCGCGCCCATGCCCCGGAAGACACCCTCGAGTCCTTCGCGCAGGCCGTCGCGCTCGGCGTCGATGCCCTCGAGTGCGACGTACACCTCTCCCGCGACGGCGTCCCGGTCGTCATCCACGACCCCAGCCTCGATCGCACCACCGCCGCCAGCGGCGCGGTGCGGCAATGGACCCGTGCCGAGCTCGCCGGCGTGGATGCCGGCGCCCGCTTCAGCCCGGACGGTGGGAAGCGCTTCCCCTACCGCGGACGCGGCATCGGTGTGCCCGCCCTCGAGGACGTGCTCGACGCGTTCCGCGACCTGCCACTCATCATCGAGATCAAGGTCGCCGAGGCGTCAGCGCCGGTGCTCGCGCTGCTCGAGCGCCGCGGTGACAGCGGCCGCGTGCTCATCGGCAGCTTCCTGGAATCCGCGCTGCGTCCGTTCCGCGCGGCAGGACTGGCGGTGGGTTCCTCGGTGGATGCCATGAAGCCGCTCTATCTTCCAGCTCTCCTCGGCGCGCGCCCGGCCGTCCTCCCATTCCAAGCGATGATCATCCCCCGACGCCACGGCGTGCTCCCGCTCCCCGTCACCCGCTTCGCCCGCATGATGGCCGCGCGCGGCGGGCCGACCCACGTCTGGACGGTCAACGACCCCGCCGAGGCGCAGGCCCTCTGGCGCCGGGGCGTCAACGGCATCCTGTCCGACAACCCCGCGGCGATCCTGGCCGCGCGCCGGAGCCTGCGATGACCGCCGCCACTCCCCCCAAGGCCGGCGCCGACGCACCCGCCAAGAAGAAGACCAACTACAAGGCCGCCTGGGCCGAGACGCGGAAGCTGATGTGGCAGCACCGCGGGTCGCTGGCGATCGGCCTCTCGCTCATGCTCGTGAACCGATTCGCCGGCCTGGTCCTGCCGGGCTCGGTGAAGTGGATCGTGGACGAGGTGCTCACCAAGGGCCGGCTCGAGCTGCTCATGCCGATCGCGATCGCCGGTGGCGTCGCGACGGTCCTGCAGGCGGGGAGTTCGTTCGCGCTCTCGCAGGTGATCTCGGTGGCCGCGCAACGCGCCATCACCGAGCTGCGGCGTCGCGTGCAGGCCCGCGTGCTCCGGCTGCCCGTGAGCTTCTTCGACTCCACGCAGAGCGGTGTGCTCATCAACCGCGTGATGAACGACGCCGAGGGCATCCGCAACCTCATCGGCACGGGCATCATCCAGCTCATCGGCGGCAGCCTCACGGCCACGATCGCCCTCGGCTACCTGTTCTACCTCAACTGGTTCCTCACGACGCTCACGCTCGCCTTCCTCGCGATCTTCGCGGCGGTGATGGCGATCGCGTTCCAGCGCCTGCGCCCGATCTTCCGCGAGCGGTCCAAGATCCAGGCCGAGGTGTCGGGCCGGCTGGGGCAGGCGATGGGCGGCGCGCGCGTGGTGAAGGTCTACACGGCCGAGAAGCGCGAGGAGATCGTGTTTACGCGCGGCGCGCATCGCCTGTTCCGCAACATCGCGAGCACGATCACCGGCACGAGTGCGATCGCGGCCGTGAGCACCGTGATCATCGGTGCGGTGGGCGTGCTGATCCTCACCGTCGGTGGCCGCGCGGTCACCGCCGGCACCATGACCCTCGGCGACCTCGTCTCGTACATCTTCTTCGTCGGGCTGGTGTCGTTCCCCGTCGTGCAGATGGCGAGCATCGGGACGCAGCTCACGGAGGCGTTCGCCGGTCTGGACCGCATCCGCGAGATCTTCGAGACCCCCACGGAGGACGAGGACGACGCCTCGCGCCACCTGCTCGCGCGGCCGGACGGTGACGTGGTGTTCGAGCACGTGTGGTTCGAGTACCGCGAAGGGATCCCGGTGCTGCGCGACGTGTCGTTCACCGCCCGGGCCGGCACCACCACCGCCCTCGTCGGGTCGAGCGGATCGGGCAAGAGCACGCTGATCTCGCTCATCCTCGCGTTCAACCGTCCGCTCAAGGGCCGGGTCACCATCGCCGGGCAGGACCTCGCCACACTCAAGCTCCGCGACTACCGCGCCACCCTCGGCGTGGTGCTGCAGGACAACTTCCTGTTCGACGGGACCATCGCCGACAACATCGCGTTCTCCAAGCCGGGCGCGACGGCGGCCGAGGTGCGCGAGGCGGCGCGGATCGCCAACTGCGACGAGTTCATCGCCGGCTTCCCCGATGGCTACGACACCATCGTCGGCGAGCGCGGCGTGAAGCTCTCGGGCGGCCAGCGGCAGCGCGTGGCGATCGCCCGGGCCATCCTCGCCGATCCCCAGGTGCTGATCCTCGACGAGGCGACGTCCAGCCTCGACTCGGAGAGCGAGAAGCAGATCCGCGACGCCCTGCGCTCGCTGCGCAGCGGGCGCACCACCTTCGTGATCGCGCATCGCCTCTCCACCATCCGCAGCGCCGACCAGATCCTCGTGCTGGAACAGGGCGAGATCATCGAACGTGGCTCACACCGCGAGTTGATGGCGCTCGGCCGCCGCTACAAGGAGCTGCACGACACGCAGCACGAGATCGAGAAGGACCTCTTCATCAATCCCGGCGAGGATCCCTCCGAGGTGGCCGAGAAGCCCCTCTGACGACGACGGGGCGGACCGCTGCGCGGTCCGCCCCGTTTCCCGTCATGGACGGCAGGTCAGTTCTTCTTGCCCGACACCTTGGAGCCGTCACCCGGCATCGACCACTCGCCCTCGGCGAGGTTGCCGTTGATGGTCAGCACCATCGTGCCCATGTCGCCGGTGGGCACCGGGAAGGTCGCCGTGAGCACCTTGCCCGAGAGCGTGGCCTTGGAGAGTCCGATGGTCCCGAAGGCCGCCGTGCCGATGGAGCCCGACCAGTTGCCGTCGGGGAGCTTCACGAGTTCGAGCGTGACTTCCATCGACTGGCCCTGTGCGACGAGGCCGAGCGTCCACTTGCCGGCCGGGTTGGTCTCGGCGACAGGCGCGGGCGCCGGCGTGGGCCGGCTCTCCACGCGCGGCGTGCCGCTCACGACCGTCTCGGTGCTCGTGGTGGACTTGCAGGCCGTCGCGACCAGCGCGAGTGCGACGAGGGGGAGGAGGGATGCGCGCATACGGTATGCTCCGAAGGGAAGGGGGTGGATCCGGGCCACCGAGGGGATACGTTAGCGGCGGCCTCCGGGTTTTGACAGGTCGATGGGGCTAATCGGCTGGGACCGTCCGGTCCACGGCCCAGGACCGCAGGGCCGAGATCTGCTCGCGCATGGTGCCGCTCAGGGGTTTGGTGGCCCCGATCTCCGCTCGCAGCATGGCCGTGTCGAGCGGACGCCCGTCGGCGAACGACGCGTACAGCGCGGCGACCACCACCTGCTCCAGTTCCGCCCCGCTGAATCCGGCGCTCATCGCCGCCAGCCCCGGCACGTCGATCGCCGCCGGGTCCTGCCGACGCTTGCGGAGGTGGATGCGCAGCACCTCGGCCCGGGCCGCCTCGCCCGGCAGGTCCACGAAGAACACCTCGTCGAACCGTCCCTTGCGGATGAACTCGGGCGGCAGGCTCGCGATGTCGTTCGACGTGGCGGTGACGAACACGTCACCCTTGCGCTCCTGCAGCCACGAGAGGAACGAGCCAAACACGCGGCGCGAGACCCCGCCGTCCTCATCACCACCCGAGCGCGCGAAGGCCTTCTCGAGCTCGTCGATCCACAGCACGATGGGGGCGAGGCGCTCGGCCGTACGCATGGCGCGCTTGAAGTTCTTCTCCGAGTCGCCGATGTACTTGTCGTACAGGTTGGCCGGGTCGAGCTTGAGCAGCGGCAGGCCCCATTCCCGTGCGACCGCCTTGGCGGCCAGCGACTTGCCGCAGCCGGGCACCCCCAGCAGCAGCACGCCGCGCGGGAAGCCGAGGCCGAAGGCGTGGGCGCGCTGCGGATCCGTGACCACCGCGCGTCGGCGCGCGAGCCAGGCCTTGAGCCCGTGCAGGCCGGCCACGTCGCCCAGACCTTCCTCCGCCGCCTGGTACTCGAGCAACCCGCCCTGCTCAACCACCTGGCGCTTGGCCGTCGCCGCCCGGGGGATGTCGTCGGGACGCAGGGCGCCGTCCTCGATGATGAGCCGCGTCACCACCCGCTCCGCTTCGTGCAGCGTGAGGCCGACGAGGTTGTTGGCCAGGCGCACCCGGTCCTGCTGCGTGAGTTCCACCGTGAGCGGGCGCCGCGTGGAATGCTCGCGGATGAGGCGCTCGATCAGCTGCATCTGCTGCGTGAAGCCCGGGACCGGCAGCGTGAGCGTCACGCCCACGCTGCGCAGGGCGTCGGGGATGTGCGGGTCGGAGCCCGAGATCACGATGGTGCCGCGGCGCGCGCCGACGTGTGCCGCGGCATCGAGCACGTGCGCGAGGATCGGGGCCTCCTCGAGCCAGCGGCCGAGGCCGCGGAAGTGGAAGATGCCCGCGCCCTCGTCCCGCACCTGCGCGAGCGCCCGCGCCGGCTCCTCGGTCTTCTCGATGAACGGGTCGCCGGCGTGGAACCCTCGGCGCAGGCCGCGCGAGCGCGTCCACGAGAAGTGCAGCAGGGAGAGTCGCGCCGCGATGACCGCCAGCAACTCGTCGGCCCGGTCGGGTTCGACGGTGTCGAGGAAGATGAGCGTGTGCTTGCTGCGGATCAGCAGCTCGAGTTCCGCGTCGGTATCTTTCACGCGATGGGGTCCCCTCCAAGAGGTGCGAGCGAAGATACGGTCGCGCATCCCGCCGCGCAGGGGGATGCTGGCCGCGCGTGGAGCTTCCTCCTGCTGCTCGCGGTCGCCGAGCTGCTCGGGATGTCCACCTGGTTCACCGGCGTGGCCGTCGCGCCGCAGCTGCATGCGCGCTGGGTGTTGAGCGCAGAGCAGGTGGGGGGACTCTCCACGGCCGTGCAGCTGGGGTTCGTCGCGGGCACGGCGGTGGTGGCGCTGCTGAACATCGCGGACGTCGTGCCGGCGCGACGGCTGTTCACGGTCGCGGCGCTCGCGGCGGCGGGCGCCAACGCGACGCTGCTGCTCGCCGACCGCTACACGCAGGTGCTCGTGGGCCGTGTGCTCGTGGGCGCCTGCCTGGCCGGCGTGTACCCGCCGGCGATGAAGATGGCCGCGACCTGGTTCCGGGCCCGCCGCGGCCTGGCGGTCGGGGCCGTGGTCGGCGCGCTCACCATCGGCAAGGCGACGCCGTACCTGTGGAGACTGCTGCCGGATGCGACGGTGCCCGCGGTGGTGCTGGCCGCGTCGGCGGCCACGGCGCTCGCCGCGCTGCTGATCTGGCTGTTGTGGCAGGACGGGCCGTTCGCCTTCCCGGCCCGGCCCTTCGCCTGGTCGCGTGCGGGAGAAGTGCTGCGGTCGCGGCGCTGGCGCCTCGCCACGGGCGGCTACCTGGGCCACATGGCCGAGCTGTACTCCTACTGGACCTGGATCCCGGCCTTCATCGCGGTGAGCGCCGTGACCCACGGCGGCGACGAACGCCTCGCGACCGCCCCCTGGGTCGGTGCGCTCAGCTTCGGCACCATCGCCGTCGGCGGTCTCGGCTGTCTCTGGGGTGGAATCGTGGCGGACCGCATCGGGCGCGAGCGGCTCGTGATCCTCGCGATGGCGGTGAGCGGCCTCTGCGCACTCGGCATCGGCCTCACGTTCGGGCGCTCCCCGTGGCTACTGGCACCGGTCGCGCTCCTGTGGGGCTTCTTCGTGATCGCCGACTCGGCACAGTTCTCCGTGCTCGTCACCGAGTCGGTGCCCGCACACGCCGTGGGTACCGCGCTCACGCTGCAGGTGTGCCTGGGATTCCTGCTCACGACGGTCACCATCCAATTGGTGCCGCCGGTGGTCGCCATCCTCGGATGGCGCGGCGCGTTCTTCCTGCTTGCGCTCGGCCCGCTGTTCGGCATCGCGTCCATCCTGCGGTTGCGCCGCTAGATTGCGCTCGTGACCGATCTGCACCGACCGGCCCTGCGCGCCATCGCGCTCGCGACCTTCCTCACGCTGGTCCCGATCACCCTGCTCGTGCCGGGACTGAGCGAGCTCGTGATGGACACGCACGGGGGGACACGCTTCCAGTCACACCTGTTCGTCTCGCTGAACCAGCTCGCCGGCATCGTCGCGGTGCCCTTCGCCGTGCGCTGGCACCGGCGGTATCCGGACACGCGGCGCTGGATCGTGATCCTGCTCGCGGTCGATGCCCTCGCATTCCTGGGCATGGGTGCCGCGGAGTCGCTGCCGGCGCTGTTCGCCTGGCGCGCGGTCGATGGCATCGCCCACCTCCCGGCCGTCACGTTCCTCATGATCGCGGCCAACCGTGCCGGCGGCCAGCGCCGCGGCGCGTCGATGGGTGTCGTCGCCGCGGCCCTCATGATCGGGGTCGGCGTCGGTGCACCGGTGGGCGGCGTGCTCATCGACCGGGATCCCTTGCTCGTCTATTCCGTCGGGGCTGCGCTCCTCGGGATCGCGGCACTCTCGGCCGTCGCGATCGCACCGAGCGCGACGCCGGCGCCGCCCGTCGGCCATCGCTACCGCTGGGACCGCACCCGCGTCGCAGGCTACATGCCGCTCGCGTACGGCTTCGCCGACCGCTTCCTCATCGGCGTGTTCGTCTCGACGTTCACGCTCTTCCTCACCGAGGTGCACGGCGTGAACGCCGCCACGCGCGGCATGCTGATGTCGCTGTTCCTGCTGCCCTTCGCGCTCTTGAGCTGGCCCGCCGGGCGGCTCACCGATCGCGTGGGCTGGTTCGGACCGATCGTCGCGGCGAACATCCTGTTCGGGCTGGTCTACGCGACCTACGGCGTACTGCCCTTCCGCGCGCTGCCGGCCGCGATGCTCGTCTCGGGTGCCCTCAGCGCGCTGATGTTCGCGCCGAGCCTGGTGCTGGTGAGCGAGTTCGCTCGGCGCGGCGTGGGGGAGGGACTGTTCGGGTCGTTCCAGATCGCGGGCTCGTTCGGCTTCCTCACCGGTCCGCTGGTGGGCGGCGCGCTCGTGGAGGTCCTGCGTGGACGCGACGGCGCCCCCGCGTGGGCCGCGATCTTCGTCGCCGTCGGGGCGCTGCTCATCGCCCTCGGGTTGTTCAGCTGGCGCGTGCTTGGCGGCTTGGCCCGGGAGTGGCGCCGCGAAGCCTGAGGCGGACGGACGCCCCGACGGCCGTCCGTCCGCTCGTCCCCATCAACGCCGCTCGGGCTTGCCGCCGGGCTTCCACTCCGGCTTCGGGCCGTCGGCCAGGACGCGCACCGCACGCGCCGTCGCGTTGATCACCGTCGAGAAGTGTGCGAAATCCACCGCGTCCACCTCGTCGTTGACGCCGTGATAGTCACCGTGCCCGCCGAAGCTCGAGATGGTGTGCGCCGGGATCCCGAGCAGGGCGAACGGATAGTTGTCCGAGCGCGCGAAGAAGTTCTGCGCGGGCCGCGGATCCGGGATCACCGCCACGCCGGCCGCGGTGAGCAGTTCACCCATCGTCGAGCGCTCGAAACCGGTGAGCCAGCCCTTCCCCGGGCCACCAGCCAGCGAGTCGGGACGAGCGATCATCTCGATCTGCACGTCAGCGACAACCTGTTCCAACGGGCGCACCGGGTTGCGGATGAACCAGGTGGTGCCCGTCATGCCGTTCTCCTCACCGGTGAACGCCACGAACAGGATCGAGCGCTTGGTCCCACCGCCCTCGCGCAGCTGGCGCGCCGTCTCGAGCATCGCCACCACACCGGACGCGTCGTCATCGGCGCCGTTGAAGATGCTGTCGCCGTCCACCGCCCGCGCCGCGTTCATGCCGATGTGGTCGTAGTGCGCCCCCACGATCAGGTACTCATCCCGCAGCTGCGGGTCCGTGCCGCGCAGCAGACCGACGACGTTCACGGCGTCGCGACGCTGCGCCGCGGGGATCGTGTCGTACGCGGCCATGGACGCCGCGAGCAAGGGACGCGGCGGCAGGCCCGGCGTCCGCGGCGGGCCGGCATGGATCGGCACCGTCTGGAAGAACCCGCGATCACCCAGCGGTTCGAGGCCGTGGCGCTCCATCTCGGCGGCGATGATCCGCGCGGCCCGCATCGCGCCCGGCGAACCCGTGAGGCGGCCTTCGAGCGAGTCATGCGCGATGCGGCCGAGCAACTGACGCGCACGGTCTGGCGTGGTGGCGGTCTGGGCGTCGACGAGGCCCGGCGCAGCCAGCAGGACCAGCGACGTGGCCAGTACGAGGCTGTCACGCAGGGACGGGCGCGGCAGCGCGCGCGGCAGGGCGCGCGGCAGGGCGCGGAGGAAGGTCAGGCGGTCGGTCACGGGAGGTGGTACTCGCAGGATGGTCAGGGGGACGACGGCAGGTGCGGCGGGCCGCACGACACGCGCCGTAGCAGTCTACCCCACACTCTTGACCGCTGCCATCGCACGCCTACGATTCCCCGGATGCCCCACACCCCACAGACACGTCGCGGCGGCGTCGTGCAGGTCCCGATCATCAGTCCCAACGTCGCCACGCGTGGCAACCGACTCACCCGGTGGTTCCACACGGGGCTCATGCGGGTCACGGGCTGGAAGTTCGCGGGTGAGCCGTTCCCCGATTGCCGGAAGTTCGTGCTGATCGTGGCACCGCACACCTCCAACTGGGACTTCATCGTCGGCATCATGGCGATGTACGCCCTCGGGATCCGCGGCACCTACCTGGGCAAGGACGCACTCTTCCGCTTCCCGCTCGGCCCGCTCATGCGCTGGCTCGGGGGCATCCCGGTGGACCGCAGCGGACGCAGCGATGTGGTGACGCAGACCGTCGAGGTGGTGCAGCGCAGCGAGAAGGTCATCCTGGTGATCGCGCCGGAGGGCACCCGCAAGCACACCGTGCGCTGGCGCTCCGGGTTCTACTGGATCGCGCAGAAGGCCGGGGTGCCCATCCTGCCGGTGGCGTTCGATTTCTCGCGCAAGGAAGTCCGGCTCTTCCCGCTGTTCCATCCCACCGGCGACCAGGACCGGGACATCGCCGCGATCCGCGCGCACTACACGCCCGAGATGGGCCGTTTCCCCGAGCAGTTCGCCGCGACGTCCCCGGCGAAGTAGCTTCTCCGGCATGACGACCCGCCGCGACTTCCTGCTCGCGCTCGGCGCGAGCGCGACCCTGCCCCTGGTCGATGGGCTGCGTCCCGCCCGTCCCGCCGCGCCGCGCCGCAATCCGCTGGCGGGAGTGGGGGTGCAGCTCTACATGATGCGCAGCGTGATGCGCGCCGATCCCGATGGCACGGTCGCCCGCCTCGCGGCGCTGGGATACCGCGAGATCGAGTGGTGGGGCAACTGGCAGCGCACCCCGGCGCAGGTGCGCGCCATGCTCGACGCCAACCGGCTCCGTGCCCCGGCGGCGCACGTGGACCTCAAGGACCTGGCGCCGGAGCGCATCGGTGCGCTGCTCGACGCCGCCGCGACCATCGGCCACGAGACACTGATCGTCGCGTGGAGCGCCCCCGACGTCCGCCGCACGGCGGACGAGTGGAAGCGCTTCGCGGCCGGCTTCAGCGTCGCGGGTGAGGCGGCCGCGCGGTACGGCATCCGCGTCGGCTACCACAACCATGACTTCGAGTTCCAGCGCTTCGGGGACCGCACGCTGTTCGACCACTTCATCGACGCGACCGATCCGCGGTACGTCGACATCGAACTCGATTGCTACTGGGCGTTCAAGGCCGGGCACGACCCGCGGGCCCTGCTCGCGCAGCACGCGCGGCGCATCACCATGCTGCACCTCAAGGATTCCTCGGGCGCCCCGACGCACGCGCAACGCGACATCGGCAGCGGCGTCATCGACTGGAAGGCGGTGCTCGACGTGGCGCTGGCCAACCGCGTGACGAACGTGTTCATCGAACGCGACGACCCCGCCGACGCCTGGGCATCGGCGGAGTCGGGGCGCGCGCACCTCCGCACCCTCGGCTACTGAGCGCGCGACCGCGCGCTACTTCTTCGCGATCGGGACCGTCCGCACGGCGGGTGGCGTCACCTCGACCTTCGGGACGCGGATCGTGAGGAGCCCGTTGGCGAACTCCGCGACGACCTTGTCATCCGCCACCGCCCGCGGGAACCGGAAGCTGCGCTCGAACGAGCCGAAGCTCCGCTCCCACAGGTGCCAGGTGCGGTCCTTCACGACGTCCTGGCGCTCCTCAGTCTTGCTGCCCTTCAACGTGAGCAGCCCGTCGGCCATCGCGACCTCGACGTTCTCGGGCGAGATGCCCGGCAGCTCCGCGGTCAGCACGTACTCCGCGGGGGTCTCGCTCGCCTCGATCGCCGGCGACCAGGTCTCGCGGTTCAGGAAGCGGGTCTCGTCGAGCGACGGCAGGTGCAGGTCGATGCCGAACGGCTCCTCGAAGAAGCGTTGGAGCCGGTTGCGCAGCCGGTTGGCCTCACGGGTGAGCGGCGCGGCGGGGAGCTTGGTGGTGGACATATGCCTCTCCTGTTGGTGGCAGCCCCACAGTGCGAGATCCGCGGCCCGCGCGCAGTAGGGAGAGGGAGGATTCGGCGTGCTGGGAGCGCCTCAGGCATCACCGTAGGGCGAGCGCGTAGGGCGACGGTGTAAGGGGTCGACGTAGGGGAGCGGTCGATGCATTCTTGTCGCACGCGAACCGTCGGTCCCGGCATCACACCTACCTGCCCCCCCATGTCCTCCTCCCGTCTCGGCGTCGGCTTCATCGGATCCGGCTTCAACACCCGCTTCCACATCCAGGCGTGGCAGGGCGTCCGCGACGCCGACGTGCTCGGCGTCTGGAGCCCGAACGCCAAGAACGCCGCCAGCGCCGCGGGCCTCGCCCGCAGCCTCGATGTCGGCGCCGCCAAGGCCTACAAGTCCATCACGGAGATGGTCGCCGACCCGGCGATCGACGCCCTCTGGCTCTGCGGGCCCAACCAGGCCCGCATCGAGAATGTCGAGGAGATCGTGGACGCCATCAAGCGCGGCAAGGGTACACTCAAGGGCATCGCCTGCGAGAAGCCGTTGGCCCGCAACGTGGCCGAGGCGAAGGAGGTCGCCAAGCTCGTGCGCAGCGTCGGGCTCAAGACCGGCTACCTCGAGAACCAGCTCTTCGCACCACACGTCGAAGCGGGCAAGAAGCTCATCTGGGCCCGCGGCGCCGCCACCACCGGCCGGCCGTACCTCGCCCGCGCCGCCGAGGAGCACTCGGGCCCGCACATGCCCTGGTTCTGGAACGGGGCACTCCAGGGCGGCGGCGTGCTCAACGACATGATGTGCCACTCCGCCCTCGTGGTGCGCCACCTGCTCACCGAGCCCGGGCAACCGCTCAGCTCGGTGAAGCCGGTGCGCATCACCGGACACATCGCCTCGCTCAAGTGGTCGCGGCCCGCCTACGCCAGGAAGCTGACCAAGATGATGGGCCCGTCGATCGACTACACCAAGAAGCCCAGCGAGGACTTCGCGAGCGTCATGATCGAGTTCGAGACCGCCGACGGGCACAAGGTGATCGGCGAGGCGACCACGAGCTGGAGTTTCGTCGGCGCCGGACTCCGCCTCTCGGCCGAGTTGCTGGGCCCGGAGTACTCGATGAAGTGGAACTCGCTGGACTCGGGCCTCCAGCTGTTCTTCTCGCGCGAGGTGACCGGACGGGCCGGCGAGGACCTGGTCGAGAAGCAGAACGCCGAGCAGGGCGTGATGCCGGTGGTGCCCGAGGAGTACCTCGCGTACGGCTACACGGGCGAGGATCGGCACTTCGTGCGCGTCTTCCTCGGCAAGGAGCAGCCCCTGCTGACCTTCGACGACGGCGTCGAGGTGGTGAAGATGCTCATGACCGCGTACCAGAGCGCGGAGAGCGGCCGCAGCGTGGCCTTCCCCGGCAAGGGACTCGACCGCTTCGTGCCGGCCGTCGCTAAGGGGTCGTGGACGCCCTGACCAGCGCCGCGAACACCTGAGGGTCCGACGCACGGGCGTGCACCTCCTGCACGCCCGTTTCGTCGAGGATGCGCCGCACGTTCCCGGCGCGCACACCCCCGCCCGCGAGGATCACGATCCGCCCCGCGGCGCGCCGCACGTGGCGCGCGAGTGTGCCGGTGCCCTCGAGCGCCGTCGCGGCATGGCCCGACGTGAGCACCAGGTCGACCCCCAGCGCGATGAGCTGGTCGAGTGCGGCGTCCGCGTCGGGGGTGCGGTCGAACGCGCGGTGGCAGGCCACCCGCATCGGCCGCGCGAGGTCGACGAGCGTGCGCATCCGTTCCACGTCGAGGGACCCGTCCGCGCGCAGGATGCCGCACACCACGCCCTCGGCGCCCGCCTCCCGCGCCATCAGCACGCCGTCGCGCATCTCCGCGAACTCGGCGTCGCTGTACCGGAAGTCGCCCTCGCGCGGACGGATCATCACGTGGATCGGCACCGCGATCGCGCGCGTGCCCTCGGCCGTCAACGCGGCACGCACCGCGCCGATCAGCGCCCGCGAGGGCGTGAGCCCGCCCTCCCCCGGCCCGCAAAGTTCGAGACGACCGGCACCGCAATCCACTGCGGCACAGGCCGTCTCGAGTGTATCCACGTAGGCCTCGAGCAGCAGGGACGGCGGGTGGCGGGGGGACGGCGGCGGCGCGCCGTCGTCCGAGCGCCGCCCGCCGCCCGCACCACTCACAGACTCCACCCCGCACGGTAGGTCGGCGTCACCCACTCCGCCGGTGGCGTGACGTTCTTGATCATGCCGGTGTTGGGATCCATCTCCAGCGTCTTGCCCATGCGCACCGCGAGGCAGCCGATGAGGATCATCTCCGTCATCGGGCCGGCGTAGCCCGCGAAGTCGCTGCCGGGCTGCGTGCCGTTCTTGCACGCGGCGATCCACTCCTTGTAGACGCCCTCCGTCCGTGGGTACTTCACGGGGAGCGGCGAGGCCTTCACCTGCTCCGCGAGCGTGTTGTCGAGCAGCCGCGGATTCTCGGCGTACGTGCCGGCGAGGATCATGCCCTTGTCACCCACCCAGAGCTGTCCGCCCGTGGGGTCGTGCGGCCAGTTCTGCTCGTCCCCGAACTCCGCCGGGCGCGGCGGGAAGAGCGAGCCGTCGCGCCAGGTGAGGGTCACCGCCGGACGATTGCCGATCGCCGGGAACTCGTAGGTGATCCGTTCGGACGCCGGTGCCGTCTCGGTGAACAGCGCCGTGCTCTCGGGGATGATGCGCGCCGGGTACTTGAGCCCGAGCGTCCAGTACGCCGCGTCCATGATGTGACAGGCCATGTCGCCCATGGCGCCGGTGCCGAAGTCCCACCAGCCGCGCCAGTTGAACGGCGCATAGCGCGGGTGGTAGGGACGGTCCTCGGCGGGGCCGAGCCAGAGGTTCCAGTCGAGCGTCGGCGGGACGTTATGCGCGTCCGTGGGACGGTTGAGCGCCTGCGGCCAGATCGGTCGGTTGGTCCAGTAGTCGACCCGGCTCACCGTGCCGATGAGCCCCGCCTCCACCCACTCGCGGATGAGGCGGATGCCCTCGAGCGCGTGGCCCTGGTTGCCCATCTGCGTGGCCTGCCGGGGCCGCTTCGCCGCCTCGGCCTTGAGCGCCCGCACCTCGCCGATCGTGCGGGCGAGCGGCTTCTGGCAGTACACGTGTTTGCCCATCTTGAGTGCGAGCATCGCCGCCGCCGCATGCGAGTGGTCCGGCGTGGAGACCGTCACCGCGTCGATGTTGTTGCGCTCCTTCTCGAGCATCTCGCGGTAGTCCTTGTAGCGCCGCGCCTTGGGATTCGCACGGAAGGAGCCCTCCGCCGCCTTCCAGTCCACGTCGGCCATCGCGACGATCTCCTCGTGCGCGACGCCGCGGACGTCGGTCGCGCCCATGCCGCCGACGCCGATGCAGGCGATGCGGAGCTTCTGCGACGGCTGCGCGGCCCCTCCGTCGAAGGCCTGCAACGGACGCGGCATCGCCGCGAGCGCACCGGCCGCCGCGAGCCCGCCGACGAAGGTGCGACGATCGAATTCCTTGCGGGACATGCGGTCTCCTCAGCGAGCGGGGGTGGGGGCCTTCGGGTCGGTCTTGAACGTGAGCAGGAACAGGAACAGCACCGCGAGCGCGCCATAGGCCGGGATCGGCCAGATCGCGGCCCAGTCATGCGTGACGGCGCCTTGCGCGCCGCTCGTCGCATAGCGGTCCACCACCCAGCCCGACGCGAAGGCGCCGATGAAGTAGCCGAGCCCGTTGGTGACGAGATTGACGAACCCCTGGGCGGCGGCGCGCACCTTCTCGCCGGCCACCTGGTCGGTGTAGATCTGGCCGCTGACGAAGAAGAAGTCGTAGCACACCCCGTGCAGCAGGATGCCGGCCCAGATCAGCGCCATGCCCGCACCCGCGTCGCCGTTGGCGAACGCGAGGTAGCGCAGTGCCCAGGCGAGCATGCCGCCCAGCATGATCCACTTGATGCCGAAGCGCGCGAGCAGCACCGGCAGCGCGAGCATGAACAACACCTCACTCACCTGCCCGAACGTCTGGATGAACGCCGGCTCCGCGACGCCGATCTCGTTGAGGTAGAGGTTGGTGAACGAGTAGTAGAACTGCAGCGGGATGCAGAGCAGGAACGAGCCGAGCACGAAGACGGCGAACCCCGGCTTGCCGAGCAGCGAGAGCGCATCGAGTCCGAGCACGTCGCGCAGCGAGACCGGCTTGCCCGCCGCCTTGGGCGGGGTCGGCGGCAGCATGAAGCAGAAGAGCCCGAGCACCAGGGACGCGCCGGCCGCCAGCTGCATCGGCAGGGCCAGCGCCTCCGCCTTCAGCACCTTGCCCACGATCACGCCGGCCACGATCCAGCCGATGGTGCCGAGCACCCGGATGAGCGGGAACTCCTTCGCCGGGTCCTGGATGTGGTGGAACGAGATGGATGTCGTGAGCGACAGCGTCGGCATGTAGCAGAGCGCGTAGCCGATCAGCATCGGATAGAAGCGGCTGAAATCGGTCTGCAGCGAGACGAGGTACAACAGCGCCCCGCCCACCAGGTGGAGCAGGGCCAGCAGCTTCTCGGTGTTGAAGAACCGGTCCGCGACCATCCCGATGAAGAACGGCGACACGATCGCCGCGATCGCGGTCGCGCCGTACGCCGCACCGATCTGCGCACCCGTGAACTGCAGCGTCTGCCCGAGGTAGGTGCCCATGGTGACGAACCAGGCACCCCAGACGAAGAACTGCAGGAACATCATCACCGCGAGGCGTGCCTTCATTTGGTCAGCTCGCGGATGCGGATGTTGCGGAACGCGATCACGTCGCCGTGCTCCTGCAGCCCGATGTGCCCGCGCTTGGCCAGGCCGTAGCTCGGCCACTGGTTGAACTTCGTCTTGGCGACCTTGGCGGTCCATTCAGGCGTCCAGAGCCGGTACTCGAGCAGCTTCACGTCGTTGAGCCAGTGCTCCACATGCGGGCCCACCGCGACGATGCGCGCCTTGTTCCACTCCCCCACGGGCCGGGTGACGTCGCGGACCGGTGCATCGAGCGCGTAGTTGGCGCCGGCGGACGTGAGGGTGTTCTTGCCGTCGTTGTGCACCGCGTTGTCGAGGATCTGCATCTCGGGTGCGTTCTCGTAGATCACCTTCGTCCCTTCGGTGGCGCGGTAGAAGATCCCGCTGTTGCCGCCGCGGCGGATCTGCCACTCCAGCTCGAGCTCGAAGTCCGCGTACTGCGCCCGCGTGATGATGTCGCCGCCGAACCGGGTGCGCGTCAGCACCCCCGTGGTCGGATCGAACTGCCACGCCGAGGGCATCGAGTCGACCCCGTAGCCGCGCCACGCCTTGGTGGATCCGTCGAGCAGGTTCACCCAAGGCCCGGCCTTGGCCCCGGCGACGGTCTCGGGCTTCGACACTTGCGCCGTGGCGCAGGCGGAGACGGCGGTGATCAACAGGGCGGCGGCCGTCAGCCGCGCGCCGATTCTCAGCGGGTCCATCGCGTCCTCGGAACGTCAGGGGGAGGTGGGTCGGAGCGGCGGGAACGTACCGTTTTCGGTGCAGCGCGGGAAGTCGCGCACGCGCTGCGGATTACCCCCGGCGCAGGTGCGGAGTCTCCTCACCGCGCGTGCAGCTCTCGCCGACTGCGCAGGCGCCGCCGGCACCCTAGGGTTCAAGCAGTTCCCTCCCGAGAGGACCCCATGACCCGCCCGCGCGTCGCCCTCGCCGCCCTCGCCCTCCTGGCCGCGGCCTGCGGTCCCAGCATCCAGTACCACCGCGCGCCCGATGTGCGGCTGCCCGTCGGAGCGACCTGGGCGTGGGGCGCACCCGACCACGACGGCCTCTCGCTCCGCGACGGGGCCCTGGTCCCTGCCGACAGCGTCAGCCGCATGATCTCGGACGCCATCGCGCGCGAGCTCACGGCCAAGGGGTTCCGCCGCGTCGACGCCGCCCCGCAGTTCGTCGTGCACTTCCACGTGGGGCAGCGTCAGGTCGCCGACACGGTGCCGCCGCGCAACGCGCCCGACGGCGTGCGCATGCCCGGACGCTGGGGCGGCTATGGTGATCCCGAGGACATCGCCACACGCACCTTCACGTGGGAGGAGGGCATGCTGATCATCGATGCCCTCACACCGGACGGGCGCATCGTGGCCTGGCGTGGCGTGATCGCCGGCGAGGTGCCGCCCGAGGCCGCACGGGCGCCCGACAAGGCGATCGGCGAGGCCGTACGATTGCTGCTGCGCGGCTTCCCCTGAGGCACCGGACTGGGCATCTTCACCGCGCCCGACGCCTGTTGCGTCCGGCGCGGCGCCGTCGTGGCACCGCGCGCGCCCCCCATCCGTGCACCACGTGTCGCGTCCATCGCCCGCCTTCCCCCTCGCCGCGGCCTTCGCCGCTTCCCTCTCGGCGGCCAGCGTCGCGGCCAGCCTCGTAGCCAGCCTCGTAGCCAGCCTCGTCCTCGTCCCCGCGGTCGAGGCACAGATGGCCCCGCTCGCCGGCGCCGCCCGCCGCGGCACCGCGACGGTCGTGTCCACGCCGCCGCGCATCGACGGCCGGCTCGACGACGCCGCCTGGCGCGACGCGGCGCGCTACGCCGACTTCGTGCAGCGCGAACCGGTGGAGGGCACGCCCGTCTCCGAGCGCACCGAGGTCCGCATCGTCACCGACGGCGAGGCGCTCTACGTGGCGGCCTGGCTGCTCGACCGCGAGCCGCAGCTCATCGTGCCGAGCGAGAAGATCCGCGACGTCACGCTGACCAACAGCGACTACTTCGCCTTCATCCTCGATACCTACCATGACCGGCAGAACGGCTTCCTGTTCGCCACCACGCCGTCGGGCATCGAGCATGACGCGCAGATCATCCGCGAGGGCGAAGGCGGCGGCGTGTTCGCCGGCGGCCAGAACCGCGCGCAGGCCGGGGCCCTCGGCGGCGTGAACGTGAACTGGGATGCGAGCTGGACCGTCGCGACGACACAGGACTCGCTCGGCTGGTACGCGGAGTTCCGCATCCCCTTCTCGACCATCCGCTACGGCGCCGGGGCGGTCCAGACCTGGGGCCTCAACATCATGCGCGGCATCCGGCGCCGGAACGAGGAAGCGCTCTGGTCGCGCGTCTCGCGGCAGTTCAGCATCAACCGCCTCTCGCAGGCCGGCACGCTCGAGGACCTCCGCGTCCCGTCGCAACGCATCGCGACGATCACGCCGTATGCCCTCGGCAACACCTCGCGCACCTTCGCCACGCAGACCGCGTTCCGCGGCATCGGCGAGGCCGGTGCCGACGCCAAGCTCGGCATCACGCCCAGCCTCACCCTCGACCTCACGTACAACACCGACTTCGCGCAGGTCGAGGTCGATGAGCAGCGCACCAACCTCACGCGCTTCCCCATCTTCTTCCCCGAGAAGCGGCCTTTCTTCCTCGAGAACGCCGGCGTCTTCTCGGCCGGCACGCCGCAGGCCGTCGACCTGTTCTTCACGCGACGCATCGGCATCGACTCCGTCGGGCAACCCGTCCCCATCCTGGGCGGCGGCCGCCTCACCGGCCGCATCGGTGGCCTGACCGTCGGCGCGCTGCAGATGGTCACCGACGACGTCAACGGCGTGCGTGGCAACTCGTACACCGTCGCGCGCGCCCTGCGCGAGGTCTCCGCACGCTCGCGCGTGGGCCTCATCGCAGCCCAGCGCCAGCGCCTCGGCGACGCTGACGACCGCAACCGCGTGTTCGGCGCCGATGCGCGCGTGGGCATCGGCCAGGCCTGGACCGCGGACGCCTGGGCCGCCACGACCGAGACACCGGGTCGGAGCGACGACGAGACCGCGTTCAGCGGGCGCCTCGCCTACGTCACCCGCGACTGGAGCCACTCGGCGCGCGTGCTCAAGGTGGGCGACGGTTTCAACCCGGAGCTCGGCTTCATGAGCCGACCCGCCGGGTATCGCTTCGACGAACTCATGCTCATGCGCCTGGTGCGCAGCAGCCGCTGGTCCAAGGTGCGGCAGTGGAATCCACATCTCTCGCTCCGCCGCTACGTCGGCACCGACGGGTTCCTCCAGTCCTCGCACATCCACGTGGACCTGACGGAGGTCGAGTTCAACGACGCCGGACGGTTCGGGCCGGAGCTGAACCTGTACTCCGAGGGCCTGCAGGCGCCGTTCACCATCGCACCCGGCGTGGTCCTCCAGCCGGGCCAATACGAATGGGCGCAGTACGGCCTCGACTGGTCCTCCAATCCGAGTGCGCCGCTCTCGTTCCTGAGCCGCGTGGACGTCGGCCCCTTCTACTCCGGCTCACGCGCGGGCGGCAACGTCACCGTCACCGCGCGGCGCGGCAGCTCGGCCTCGGGGTCCCTGCTCTTCGATTACCAGGACGTGGACCTGCCCGAGGGCGACTTCGTGCGGAAGCTGATCGGCGTGAAGTTGGCGTACTTCTTCACGCCGCGCGTGTTCATCCAGTCGCTGACGCAGTACAACAACCAGGGTGAGGTCTTCACGGCCAACGTGCGTTTCGCCTGGCTGAACACCGCCGGCACCGGGCTCTTCGTGGTGTTCAACGACGGGGAGCAGGCCGACAGCTTCACTCGCTGGCGGCTGCCGATCGCGCGGTCACTGACGGTGAAGTACTCGTACCAGCTGGGGCGCGCGGGCTGACGCACCGGCCCACGCACGGGCTCACGCCCGCGCGTCAGGGCCGGGCGTCCGGGTAGATGAGGTCGTAGAACGCGACCGTCTCGCCGGGTTCGATGAACGTCGACACCGAGACCCGCGCCCCGTCGGGCGCCGCGACCGTAAGGAAGACCTCCACGCCCGTCGGGATGTCGCAGATCGCGTAACGCCCCTCGATGGTCGTCCGCGCGCGCGATGTGCGCGCGTCGTCGAGGTTGGAGACCGCACCCCGACGGATGCGCGCCACCACCGAGCCGCCCACCACCACGCCGGCCCCGCGTGCCACCGAACCCACCAGCACCGCGTGCCCCGGCTTCTCGCCGCAGGCCTCGCGCGCCAGCTCCTGCAGCGTCTTCACGCGCACGAGTTCCTTCGCCGTGCGCGGCGTCTGGGTGAACTGCACGCGCAGGCGCTCCGGCTCCACGTCGAAGACCGCGTAGTACGGTGTGGTCACCTCGACCGCGTACTCGCCGCCCACCAGGCCGGCGAAGTGCACGCGGCCCCGCTCGTCGGAGACCACCTGTTCGTCCGAACCCGCGAACGTCGCGGCCACGCCCGGCGCCGGCACGAGCTTCCCGTCCTCGAGCGTGACGACGTCGATGTCGAGCGCCGAGGTCGGCCGCGACCAGAGCACGTCGCTGCTCGAGGCGGAGCGCACCGCGAGCAGGTCGCCACCGGTCACGCGCATGCGGGAGGTCTGCGGCACCTCGAAGTAGTCCGAGCGCCAGGTGTTCACCGCCGTGCCGGCACGCAGCACCGTGTCCGCGAGTGCCGAGCGCACGGGGATCGGCGCACGGATCAACCAGCGCGGCAGGATCCACGCCCCGTTGCTGAGCTGCGCGAACTCGATGTCCCCGCCCGCCATCATGTCCTTCACCGTCTGCGGCACGTTCACGTACGTGAACTCCACCTTGGCGAGCCGACGCGACTCGGCCTCGAACCACAGCGTGCCCTTGATCTCCGAGCGGCGCACCGTGGTGAGCGGCGCGAAGTCGAGGGCGATGCGGCTGGGCTGGGCCGCCGTGGGCGCGCGCATGGTGAAGCAGTGCGTGCGGGTGAAGTAGGGCGAGAGCAGCACCGTGAGGTCGGGCGCCACGTACCGGAGCCCGGAGTCGGTCGGTGTCACGTAGCCGCGCGCCTCAAGTGTCTCCGGGGCGAAGCTCGTCCAGGGCTGCTCCCCCTCGCTGCGCACACGGCCGAACACCGACTCCAGCAGCAGCGGCGGCGGTCGCGTGTCGATCTTGCGGCTGTGCAGCATCATCTCGAAGCGATAGCTCAACTCGCGGATCGTGATGTCCGCCGCCAGGATCGCCGTGCGCGCCTCCTCCCAGAGGATCGCCGAGGCAAGGCCCTCCTCGGGATTGGACTGACAGTCCGCCTGCTCCGACGCCGTGACCGTCGGCAGGCGCACCGGGACCTGGTCCAGGGCCAGCCGCACCGTGGTGTCCCCGCGGATGCTGAGCAGGCCACTGGTCCAGGGCGTGAAGCCGATGCGTAGCGTCCGCAGGCGGTACCGACCGGCCGCGGGTGCGCGCAGCGTGAAGCGCCCCTGTACGTCCGAGAGCCCGCGCGCGCGGACCGCTTCCGATTCGTCGAGAAGCAGCACCACGGCACCGAGGATCGGCGCCTGATCGACAGCGCGCAGCACGGTGCCGCGCACCGCCTGCGCCGCAAGGCCGCTCAACGGGAGCATCACCAGCCAGAGCGCGCCCAACGCGAACAGGAGGCGGCGGACCGAGAGGCGCGGCACGCCGTGGCTCCCCTGTGTACGGGAACGGACGGCGAGGGAGTTCACTGGGTGCACGAGTCAGCCGGCAGAGGGGGGGCGGCGCATCCACATAGTACCCGTCTTTCCTCAGAGTGCGTCAAACCCCACCGCTTCCTGACGCAGCGCAGCGGGCCGAGCCGTGCGGGCGTGGGGACGGTGTCGCGCGAGCCAGGGCCGGCGGCCGCCCGCCTGACCAACGCGAGGGGGTCAAATACCCTAGCAATTCATTCCGGATTTATCTATTCTCCTTCACTTCTATATGAGATTTATTCTCAACAACCTGTAAACCGTTCCACGGCATACTGATGAGACTCATGATTGCGCGCCTCCGCAGCCTCTTCTTCTGGGTTCACCTCGCCATCGGCGTCAGCGCCAGCGCACTCATTCTCCTCATGTGCGTCACCGGTGTTCTCCTGGGCTTCGAGCGCCAGTCCATCGCCGCGATCGACGGCACGGTCACCGTCTCACGCATCTCGGGAGCGACGCGCCTCCCGCTGGATTCACTCCTCGCGCGGCACGCGCTCGCACGCGACGAGGTCGCGACCGTGGTCCTGCGACGTGAACCGGAGCGACCGGTCACCATCCGATTCCGCGACCGCGACCGCGCTGCGATGCAGTTCGATCCGTGGAGCGGTGCCAGCCTCCCGTCGCCGCCCGCCGGCAAGGGGCAAGCGTTCTTCTCGGCCCTGCGACGCTGGCACCGCTGGGTCGGCGCCACCGGCGAGCGTTGGCGCGCACGGTTCCGCGCCGCGACGGGCGCCGCCAACCTCGCGTTCCTCTTCCTCATCGTCTCGGGACTCTTCCTCTGGTGGCCACGGCGCTGGACGCGCGCCCGACTCGCCGCCACCGCGCTTCCGCAGCTCTCGGCCAAGGGCAAGGCGCGCGACTTCAACTGGCACCACAGCTTCGGCCTGCTCGCCGCCCTGCCGCTCGCCCTCGTGGTGGGCTCGGGCGTCTTCATCTCGTACCAATGGCCGGGGCGCCTGCTCGACCGCTGGCTCGGCTCCGCAGCCGAGCAGGTCGCGGCGCGGCAGCCTGTGGCGGCGCCACGCGGCCGCGTTGCCGCCCCTGCGGCGAACGCATCGTCGCCGGAGGCCCGCGTGCGTGCCGACGCTGGACGTGCCGACGCGGGACGTGCCGACGCTGGACGCACCGACGCCGGACGCGCCGACGCCGGGATCGCCGCCGCCATCGCCGACGCCCAACGCCGACACCCCGACTGGACGCAACTCACCGTGACGCTTCCGGCGCCCCGCGACTCCGTGCTGCGCATCGCGGTCGCCGCGGGCAACACGTACCGCCCGGACCTGCGGCACACGCTGACGTTCGACCGCGGCAGTGCTGCGTTCCTCGGCAGCGCCGGATACGCGGAGCTCTCGGTGAGTCGCCGCATCCGGGCCTGGGTGCGCTTCGGGCACACCGGCGAGGTGTTCGGCATCGGCGGCCAGCTCATCGCCACGCTGGTGACGGCGATCGGTGCCGTGCTGGTCTGGACCGGTCTCGCACTCACGTGGCGACGCTTCCGTCAGTGGCGCTCCCGTACGACCGCCCTATCTTCTCCCTGAGCCACGACGTGCGGTCGTGGCCACACGTCTGGAGGACCCATGCGTCGTTGGTTCATCCGCCCCGTCATGTCCGTCGTCGCCCTCGCGGCCCTGCTCGTCGGGTTCGCCGGCGACGCCGAGGCGCAGGACGCGAAGAAGAAGCGCGGCGACCGCAATCGACTGCTGCAGGAGGAGATCGTCGAGGCGGGCGCGACCATCGTCACGGCGCGCGACGCGGTACGCCTGCTGCGCCCGCAGTGGCTCAACCCGCCGATGGGGCGCATGGCGTCCTCGGATCTCGTCGCGCCGGGCGGCGGGGCCCGCAGCATCATCCTCTACGTGGACGATGTACGCCAACCCGACCTCGAGGTGCTCACGCAGGTGAAGGCCGCGGACATCATCGAGATGCGCTACCTCGACCAGAATCGTGCGGTGCAGTACCGCGGGCCCGGCCACGAGGCCGGGGTGATCGAGATCAAGACCAAGCGCGAGCCCTAGTGCCGGACGCCCCGCAGCACGGGATCCGCAACGCGTTGCGCCCGGTGTACCGGGCGCTCGTCAGCGAATCGCTGCGCGCCCGTCTCCGTCCACTCGCGTATCCGGCCGATACCGCGTTCCGCACCGTGCTGTGGCGCGCGGCACACGGCGCCGTGGCGGCCGGACCGTTCACCGGACTCAAGCTCGCACCGCGCCCGTTCCTGCCGCACCTGCTCGGCACCTACGAACGTGAGCTCCACGCGACCATCGACGCGCTGTGCACGCGGCACTGGAAGCGCGTCATCAACGTCGGTGGCGGGAACGGGTACTACATCGCCGGCCTCGGCCGCCGCATCCCGCGCGCCGAGCTCCTCGTGTTCGAGCTCACGGCGGAGGCCCGCGAGGTGATCGCCGCGACGATGCACCGCAACGGGCTCGCCGATCGCATGACGATCCTCGGTGCCGCGGACGCCACCAACTTCGCCGCCGCGCTCGGGGACGGCAGCGACACGTTGGTGGTGATCGACGTGGAGGGCGTGGAGATCGAACTCACGGATCCCGCGCGGGTGCCCGGCCTGCGCCGCGCGACGCTGCTCGTGGAGACGCACGACGTGCTCCGGCCCGGCTGCAAGGACGCGGTCGTTGCGCACCTCTCGGCCACGCACGTGGTCCACGCGATCCCCACGCAGGCGCGCACGCTCGAGGACTTCCCGCGCGCCCTCGCACCCTGGCTCATGCGACTCGCGCCGACTCGCTGCGTGGAGGCGGTACAGGAGTGGCGCGGGGGACCGCAGGAGTGGTTGCTGCTCGAACCGCGATGAGATCCGCGCCGTGATGCGCTGCCACACCGCGCATCGGACGCATGGACGGGATCCCCGCGGGTGGGAGGGCAGCGCACCCGGGAGGGTCAGCCCTTCTTGAGCTCCTTCGCCCAGCTGTCGCGCAGCCCCACGATGCGGTTGAACACGAGGTGGCCCGGCCGGCTGTCTTCGACATCGCTCATGAAGTACCCGGTGCGTTCGAACTGGTACCGGCTGCCCACCGGATCGTTCCCCACCGTCGGTTCCACCTTGGCGTCGGCGATCACCACGAGCGACTGCGGATTGAGCGCCGCGAGGAAGTCCTGTCCCTCGGGCACGTCGTCCGGATCGGGCTGCGAGAAGAGTCGGTCGTACAGGCGGATCTCGCAGGACAGCGCGTGCGCGGCCGAGACCCAGTGGATGGTGCCCTTCACCTTGCGGTCGCTGTTGGCCCCGCCGCTGCGGGTCTCGGGATCGTAGCTGCAGTGCAGCTCCACGATCGCGCCCGTGGCGTCCTTCACCACCGAGTCGCACTTGATGATGTAGCCGAAGCGCAGCCGCACCTCGTTCCCCGGCGAGAGCCGGAAGAACTTCTTGGGCGGATCCTCCATGAAGTCGTCGCGGTCGATGTAGAGCTCGCGGCCGAACGGCAGGGTCCGCGTGCCGGTCTTGGGCACGTCGTGCGGATAGTCCTGCGCCTCCAGCTGCTCGACGCGGCCTTCGGGGAAGTTGGTGAGGATGACCTTGAGCGGGTTCAGCACCGCGAGCCGCCGCGGCACCTCCATGTTGAGGTCGTCGCGCACCGCATGCTCGAACGTCGCGATCTCCACGCGTGCGTCCTTGCGCGCCACGCCGATCACCTCCGCGAACGCCCGGATGGCCTCGGGGCGGACCCCGCGGCGCCGGAGCCCCGCGATGGTCGGCATGCGCGGATCGTCCCAGCCGCTCACGTGCCCCTCGTTCACCAGTCGCAGCAGCTTGCGCTTGCTGAGCACGGTGTAGTCGAGCTCCAGACGCGCGAACTCGATCTGCGTGGGCGGGTTCGTGAAGCCGGCCTCGGCGACCAGCCAGTCGTAGATGTCGCGGTTGTCCTTGAACTCGAGCGTGCACAGCGAGCGCGTGATGCCCTCGATCGCGTCCGAGAGTCCGTGCGCGAAGTCGTACAGCGGGTAGATCTTCCAGGTGCTCCCGCGCCGGTAGTGGTGCGCCTCGCGGCGGATGCGCAGCAACAGCGGATCGCGCATGATCATGTTCGGGTGCGCGAGGTCGATCTTGGCGCGCAGCACGTGCGCGCCGTCCGGGAACTCGCCGGCGCGCATGCGGCGCAGCAGGTCGAGGTTCTCCTCCACCGACCGCGTGCGGTACGGGCTCGGCGTCCCGGGCGACGTGACCGTGCCGCGATTCACTCGGATCTCCTCCTCCGTCTGCGAATCGACGTAGGCCTTCCCCTTCTGGACCAACGCTTCGGCGATCGCGTAGAGCTGCTCGAAGTAGTCGGAGGCGTAGTACTCGTGGTCCCACCGGAAGCCGAGCCACTGCACGTCGCGCTTGATCGACTCGACGTACTTCATGTCCTCGGTGAACGGATTCGTGTCGTCGAAGCGCAGGTTGCAGCTGCCGCCGAACTCCTTCGCGATGCCGAAGTTGAGGCAGATCGACTTCGCGTGGCCCATGTGCAGGAAGCCGTTGGGCTCGGGCGGGAAGCGGGTCGCGGGCGCGCGGCCGAATCGGCCGGTCGCGACATCGTCCGCGACCATCTCGCGGATGAAGTCGCGGCGCGGCGCGGACGCGTCGAGGGGAGTGGCGTCGGTCACAGGGGGTCGGACGAGAGGTGAAGGACGGCTGCAAGTTAACATCGGGCCTTGAGCCCCGGCCTCGAGCACCGCGGCCATCCCACAAACGCCGAGCAGGCGAGTCGCGGGGACTCGCCTGCTCAGGGTAAGCTGTTTGGTTCCATGCTGTTACGGACCGATTGCCCCTCCTGGGATCGAACCAGGAACCTTCTGATCCAGAGTCAGACGCTCTGCCAGTTGAGCTAAGGGGCATCACTCGACGGTCTTGGCCGCGAGTCCGTGAAATTAGGCGGCCCTCAGGCTCGGGGCAACCCTGAGAGGCGTTAGCTTCCTCGCATGACCTCCGACCTCTCCTACCCCATCGGACGGTTCGAGCGCCCCACGGCGTTCTCCCCGGCCGACCGCGAGGCCCGCCTCGCCACCCTCGCCGCGTTGCCCCGCGCCATGCGGGATGCCGTCCGCGGCCTGAGCGACACTCAGCTCGACACGCCTTACCGGCCGGGCGGCTGGACCGTGCGGCAGCTCGTCCACCACGTGGCCGACTCGCACATGAACGGCTACTGCCGCGTGAAGCTCGCACTCACCGAGGACAACCCGGTCATCAAGCCGTACGCCGAGGAGAAATGGGCCGAGCTCGCCGACTCGAAGCTGCCGATCGAGCCTTCCCTGGCCATCCTTGACCACGTGCACGCGCGGCTCGACGTGATCCTGCGCTCGCTCACGGCGGAGCAGTTCGCGCGGCCGTTCCTGCATCCGGCCAGCGGTCCGCAGACCATCGACGTGTGGGCCGCACTCTACGCGTGGCACTCGCGGCATCACACCGCGCACATCACGTCGCTGCGCAGCCGCTCAGGGTGGTAGCGGCTCGCTGAGCGTCACCGCGGCACGCGACCAGTCGGCCAGGGCGCGTGCCGCGGCGAAGTCCGCGGGGCTCAGGGACTCCACGGCCGCGAGCAGGCCGGCGCGCCAGCTGACGGGACGCCCCGCGGTGAGATCGGCACGCCGTGCCGCCTCCGCGCCGCTCAACGTCGCGGACTCGTACAACAACTCCTGGCGCATCGATTCCCGCAGCGTCTCGCGCGCGGGCGCCGATGTCGTCCCGGCGGCGTAGTCCCGGACGGCGCGCTCCACCTCGGCCACCGCCTCGCGCGCCTTGTCCGGCTGGATCTCGGCCGTGAGCACGAGGCGAGTCGCGTCGGCATCGACGACGGCGCTCGCGTTCACGCCATAGCTCCAGCGCAGTTCGGTGCGGAGCCGCGTGTTGAGCGCTGCAGCCAGTTGCCGGCGCGCGAGCCGCGCGCGGATCTCCTCGGCGGCGCTGCGGGTCGGCACGCGCCATTCGATGCGCAGTCGCGCCTGCGCGCGCGCAGCGGCGCTGGTCGAGTCGCGTGTGATCCGCACGCCCGGCACGATGGGCGGCGCGGAGCCGGCCGTGGCGGTGGCTGCGCGGCCCTCGGGCCAGCGCGCGATGGCGGCGCGGAGTGCCCCGAGCATCGACACGGGATCCACGGCGCCGGTGAGGAACACCGTGGTCCGCACTCGCGGTCGCTGGCGGCTGCCGAGCCAGCTCCAGAGCGACGCGAGGTCCCGCGTGCCCCGCGAGAGCGTCTCGTCGCTCACGCGCAGACTGTCGTCGGGCGCCGTCACCACGGTCGCGCGCACGAGCGGCAGCGCGGACATGGGCGTCCACACCACGCGCACACCGGCGACGACGGTGTCGAGCGCGGTCGCGAGCCGCCGCGGGCGCAGGGTGTCGAGCACGATCGGCGCGTCCATGCGCGCGACCTGCCGCGGCTCCGCGACGGAGTCCGCGCTGAGGGCGAGTTCGTAGCCACGACCGCGCAGCCACTCCTGCGCGGCCGCTGCGACGGCCCGCGGGCGCGCCTCGGCGAATCGCGCGAGTCGCCGGCCGATCAGGGTGTGGTCGTCCGCGAAGAACACGGCCTCGCCGAGCTGCTCGCTGCGCGAGCGCTGGAACCCCAAGGCATCGAGAAGGCCGAGCAGTGCGGCGGTGGCATCGGCGCGTGCCTCGGGCAGCCAGTCCGCGAGCGCCGTCCCCGGTGGCTCCAGACCCGCGCCGGCCGCGACGTTGACGATGGCCTGGTCCAGCGCCGCGCTCGCCCGTGTGAGCTGCGACGCCTCGCGGACCTCCGCATCGATCGTGAGGTCGCTCGCGAGCATCCCGGGCTCCAGCGCGACGCGCGGGGGCGTCCGCAACGCGTCGCCGGCGATCCGCTGCCACTCGCGCAGCACCGTGCGCAGTGCGAGCTCGGTGGACTCGAGTGCGGGGTCCCCCAGCGGCGGTCCGACGAATCGCCGCGTGATCCGCGACGGACCGCTGAGCGCCACCAGGCGGTCGCGTCGCCAGGCGCGCGCCGTCGGCAACTGCCGTGTGGCGGTGACGGCCTGTCCGTCCCCGGGCTGCAGGCCACCGAACCGCGCCGCGACGCGCGAACGCAGCGTCGTCGGGTCGAACTGCCCGACCACGAGCAGCACCGCGTCGCGGACACTCGCGTGTGCCCGCACGAAGCGCTGGAGGTCCGCCGCCGTGATGCTGCGGACCGAGCCTTCGGTCTCGCCGAGCAGGCCGTAGGGATGATCGGCGCCATAGGCTCCCTGCTGCAGGCGCCAGTAGGGTTGCGCGCCGCGCGTGACCGGCGCCGCCGCACCGGTGCGCCCTTCGTTCACGACGATGTCGGCGTGGATCCGGACGAGGGAATCGGTGATGGCCGCCGGGTCGACGGCGAGCCGCGCCGCATGCGTGGCGAGGGCCGCGTCGACCGCGGAGGGGTCCACGAGGAGGAAGTACCGCGCATGGTCGCGCCGGACCTGCGCGTTGGAGTCCGGCATGCGCGCAGCCGCGCGCCGCCGTCCGGCGGTATCGATGCCGGGCGCGAGCGCCGCGGAGATGTGCTCGAGGAGATGCGCCGTCCCGCGCTGTCCCGGTGGGTCGTGACGGGTGCCGGACGGCAGCCAGAGTTCGACGCTCGTGTGCGCTGCGGTCGAATCCGGTGCCAGGACGACCGTGAGGCCGTTCGGCAGCCGATAACGCACGACGTCGCCGAGGAAGGCAGGCTGCTGCGCCGCGCCGGCGGCCGGCGCCGCCACGAGCACCGCAACCATCACCGCAACCAGCACGGCGCGCAGCATGAGGCAGGGCACGCTGACGGATCGCATCGGTCTACCGGAATGGGGGTCGCCGATACGACAGGCGGATCAGTACGTGAGTTTGCCCAGGTACAGCAGGTCATCCTCGTCCGCACGCGCCACGTACACCGCGCCACGACCGAACCCGACGAGCCGGCTGGCGCGCGGCAGCAGCACCCGATCGATCCGCCGGCCCTCGGCGTCGAACACATCATAGACGTGCTCTTCGCTCTGCGGCGTGTGGCGACGCACCCAGAGGCGCCCCTGCGTGTCGACCCGTAGCTGGCTGGGGTCGAACGCCGGCTTCACGTCCGCGATCGCGACCGGCGGGATCAGTCCGCGCGGGTCGACCGTGCGCGTGTTCCCCTGCGCGTCGTTCTGCGTGATCCGCAGGTTCCCCGGCATGCTGATCTGCGCGCGCGCCTTCTCGGCCTCGGCGCGATCGGCCTCGGTGGTCCGCACGGGTGTGTACGCGACCTCCGGACCCTGCGCGAGGCGCTTGCCGTCCTTCCACCACTCGACCCGGTACGGTGCGGCGCGCACCACGGCGTACCGGCCGTCGAGCGCCGCCACGAAGCCATCCGTCGGTGCGAATCGCTTGACGGCGGTGATGCTGGCGCCCTGGGTCGTGTTCACGCTGGTCTCCGGCAGGCGCAGCCGCACCAACGAATCGGTGCGTTCCCCCACGCGCCGGATCGCCCAGCCCGAATCGCTCGCCTCGCTCGGCCGACGTGCCGGCATCGGCCGGACGTATTCCGCGCCGCGCTCGTCCAAGGCGTGCGGATCGTCGTTGGAGCCACTCATCACCAACGCACCGCTGTTCTGCGCGTAGGGGGCGGTCTTGGTCGGCCGTCCGGACGACGTGAACACGAGATAGCGCCGCTGGGTCTGGTCGATCATCCAGATGTCGCCGTTGCGCTGTCGATAGAAACCGCCGGGCGAGAGGAACTCCGTCGGTCCGCGCCCCTGTCGCGAGACGGTACTCACGCGCCCGTTGGCGAGATCGACGAGGCGGATGAGGCCTTCCTTGCGGTCGGACACCAGCAGACGACCGTCCGCGAGTTCGATGAGCCCGACGATGGAACTCATCGACTCCTCGAGCTCCACGGTAGGCGCCGGCAATGCGCGCGGCGGAGCGTCCTGCGCGAGCGAGTCCGAGGCGAGGAGCGGGAGCGCGACCAGGGCCGCGCCGAGGTGTGTCCTGCGAAGATGGCGGATCATGGGGGTCTCGGGCCGAGGGGTCCCGACGCCATCGACCGCCGACGCGTCGCAGCCCCGTGCGGAGATTCAGTCCCCGCGATCCACCGGCATCGTTTTCAGCGAGGGCCTGAGCGCGATTCCGGAGTGCCGGACCGCTTCGGTCAGCCGTCCAGCCGCCACCCAGAAACGAAATCGCCCCGGACCAAGGCCCGGGGCGATGCAGTTGCTGGTGTCGCGCTCAAAGGGGTCGCCTCGCGCGCCGTCATTGGAACTCTACGTCCTACCGAACGGCGGCGGGCTGATCTCCCGGTCGCGAACCAGCGAAACACGTGCTATGGAGCTGAGGGGGATCGAACCCCTGACCTCTGCAGTGCGATTGCAGCGCTCTCCCAGCTGAGCTACAGCCCCGCATCGCGTCCCGGTCAGTCCCCGCATCTCCCGCTACTGCCTACACATACACGGGACGATCGAAAAAAGTTCCGGTCACGCATACGGCCCCGCCTAGTGGGTCTTGGCGGGGCCGCCGATGGCTGAACAATAGTGGGGCCGGGAACCGGGCGCCACCCCCTGACCTTAGCATTATCGGCACATGCGCCCCAAAGTCCACCGCCTTGAGTCCGACCACGTTCGGGACCAGCTCGCCCTCCGGACCGTCCTCGCCAACGAGGTGCGTACGCAGCCTGAGGGTGACTACATCCTCTATTGGATGCAGTCCACGCACCGGTTCGAGGACAACTGGGCGCTGCGCCAGGCGGTGCTCGCCGCCGACCGGCTCGGCAAGCCCCTGCTGGTCCACCAGGGGCTCGACCCCACCTACGAACATGCCAACGACCGGATCCACACGGTCATCCTCGAGAACGCGCGCGCGCTCGCCGCGCGCGCCGAACGGCTGGGCTTCCGGTACCAGTTCGTGCTGCGCCGTCGCCGCGATGACGACCGGCGCGTGGTCGACCGCCTCGCGGCGCGGGCGGCCCAGGTCATCACCGATCTCTTTCCCACCGCCGGCATCGCGGAGCGGACCCGGCGGTTCGCGGAGCGCGCACCCTGCCGCGTGATCCAGGTGGACTCGCACGGGATCATCCCGTCGGGCCATTTCGTGAAGGAGGAGTACGCCGCGCGCACCATCCGACCCAAGATCGCCAAGGTGCTCGACCTGGCATTGGAGCCCTGTGAGGACCGCGCACCTGCCCGCGGCTTCCCCGACACGCTGTGGCGCTCACTGGAGGTGGACCGCCTCGCGCTCGACCGCATGGATGTCGCGGCCGAGGTGGCGCGCTGCGAGATCGACCATGCCGTTGCGCCGGTGCCGTTCGCGAGCGGCCTCGAGGGCGCGCGCGCGCGGCTCGGGGCCTTCTGTGCGGGTGCGCTCGCCGATTACGCCGAGCGGCGCAACGAACCGAGCGACACCGACGGATCCTCGCGGCTCTCGCCGTACCTGCATTTCGGGCAGATCTCCGCCGCCGAGGTACTGCGCACGGTGCGCGCCGCGGGACATGCGGAGTCGGCGCGGAAGTTCGAGGACGAGCTCGTCACCTGGCGCGAGCTCGCCTTCAACTTCTGCCTGCGGAACCCGCACTACGGCAAGCTGCGCGGCCTGCCGGACTGGGTGCACCGCACCATGGACGCCCACAAGGACGACCCGCGCGAGGCGACCTACTCGCTGGAGCAGCTCGAGCGCGCCGAGACGCACGACGACCTGTGGAACGCCGCGCAGCGTGAACTGGTGCGCACGGGATACATGCACAACGTCACCCGCATGCTGTGGGGCAAGTCGGTGCTCACCTGGACCAGGCGCTACAAGCACGCACTCGACCATCTGATCCTGCTCAACAACAAGTACGGACTCGACGGCCGCGACCCCTCGAGCTTCGGCGGCATCCAATGGTGCTTCGGGAAGTTCGACCGTCCCTGGTTCGACAAGCCCGTGTGGGGTGTCATCCGGCCGATGTCCTTGGCGCGGGCGCGGGAGAAGTTCGACGCGGAGGCCTACATCGCGATGTATCGCCCGACGTAGGTACATTCCGGTGTGACCGACCCGATCCTGCCCACACCGCGCGACGTCCGCGACGCCGCCGCGCGCATCGCCGGCGTGGTGACGCGCACCCCACTGGTGCCCGCCGCCGAGCTCGCCGCGCTGGTGGGCGGCGAGGTGTTCCTCAAGCTCGAGTGCCTGCAGGTCGGCGGCTCGTTCAAGCTCCGCGGTGCGCTCAACGCGATGCTCTCGCTCTCCAAGGACGAACGCACGCGCGGCGTGGTGGCCTCGTCGGCCGGCAACCACGGCCGCGGCATCGCGATCGCGGCCAAACACCTCGGCGTGCGCGCCACCGTCTTCGTCCCCCGCAGCGCACCGGCGGTGAAACGCGACGGCATTGCGGCGATGGGCGCCACGGTGGATGCGTCGCAGCCGACCTACGATGACGCCGAGCGCGCGGCGCGTGCCCACGCGGCCGCGACGGGCGCCACGTTCGTCAGCCCGTGTACCGGTCGTGCGCTGCTCGCCGGCGCCGGCACCGTGGCGCTGGAGATCCTCGAGGACCTGCCGACCCTGCGCAGCGTGGTGGTCTGCGTGGGCGGCGGTGGCTTGGTGGGCGGGATGGGCGGCTTCCTCAAGGGCGCCGCGGCCGGCGTGCGCATCCTCGGCGCCCAGAGCGTGCGCACCAACGCGATGGCCCTGGCCCTCGCCAACGGCGAGGCCACCGACATCCCGGATCAGCCGACCCTGGCGGACGGGCTCGCCGGCCTGGTGGACGACACGATGTTCGCGCAGGGACGCGCGGCCCTCGATGCGATCGTGACGGTCGAGGAGACCGCCATCGCCGATGCGATCCGCTGGGCACATCGCAGCCTCGGGCTGACGGTGGAGGGGGCAGGCGCCGTGGGCATCGCCGCGCTGCGCTCCCGTCGGCTCAACCCGCGCGGCTTCCCGCTCGCGATCACCGTGAGTGGCGCGAACATCGACCCGGGCACACACGCCGAGATCCTCGCCGGCGCGTAGCCGGGACCCCCGCTGTCCGGCGCGCCGCCTCGCTGCGTCCCGGACCGCACCGACATCCGCCGCCCGCCATCTGTATTTTCCCTCCATGTCCCTGTCCGTCCGCATCCTCGGCAGCTCCGCCTCGCGCCCCACCGTCGAGCGCGGGCTCTCCTCCGTCGCGGTCACGCGCGACGGCGAGACCATGCTCTTCGACTGCGGCGAGGGCACGCAACGGCAGATGATGCGCTGGGGCGTGGGCTTCACGCTCGGGGACATCTTCTTCACGCACTTCCATACCGACCACTTCCTCGGTGCACTCGGCCTGCTCAAGACGCTGGCACTGCAGGCTCGCACGGAGCCGCTGCACGTCTGGGGGCCCCGCGGTGCGGCGGCGCTCTTCAAGCGTGCGGAGGGGCTGGGCAACGAGAAGCTGACGTTCCCGCTCGTCGTCACCGAGGTGGAGCCCGGCACGCCGATCAAGCGCAAGGACTACGAGATCCGTCCCTTCCAGGTGGAGCACCGCAACGGCGCCGCCGTGGGTTACGCCCTCGTCGAGTACGAGCGTCGCGGACGCTTCGACCCCGACCTGGCACGCGCGCTCGGCATCCCCGAGGGCCCGCTCTGGGGGCGCATCCACAAGGGCGAGTCGATCACGCTCGAGGACGGGCGCGTCATCGCACCCTCGGTGCTCGTCGGGCCCACCCGGGCGGGGCGCACGCTGGTCGTCACCGGCGACACGCGCCCCTGCGCCGCGACCATCGAAGCGGCGGTCGGCGCGGACCTGCTCATCCACGAGGCGACGTTTGGCGACGAGGATCAGGCGCGGGCCGCGGAGACCATGCACTCCACCGCCCGCGAGGCGGCCACGGTCGCCAAGATGGCCGGGGTGCGCACACTGGTGCTCACGCATTTCTCGGCCCGGTACTCGCGCGACACCAGCGCACTCGCGGCGGAGGCCCGCGAGGTGTTCGCCGGCACCCTGGTGATGGCGAAGGACGGGATGGAGATCGACATCCCGTTCCGCGACGCGGATCAGTCGAGCGGCTGACGTCCCGCGAAGCCGGCCTCGAGCTCGTGCCAGTGCGCGACACGCGGCTCGCCACGCTGCCAGCAGAGGTACACCGGCCGTCCCTCGCGCTCGGACGGGAAATCGAGCAGACCGGTCTCGAACGACTTGCACTCCACGCCGAGGTCGTGCAGTTCCTGCACGAAATCCTCGATCTCGCCGGCGAGCCGCTGCACCTCGCGTTGCAGGCGCAGGGCCTCCTCGCCCGAGGCGGTGGAGTTGGACGTGGAGGCGACCTCGAATCGCTCCACCAGGTCGCGCCACTCCGCGTAGGCACGCACGAGGTCGTCGGCGATGCGCCGCACCAGGGGCAGCGCGCGGTTGGCCCGTTCGACCGTCCACGGCATCAGGGCGAGTTCCGTCACGGACCGTTTCCTCGACGAGCCAGGGAGCGAGCGGCGACCCCCGGCCGCACGACGGGCCGGCGCGGCGCGACGAACGCGGCAGGGCGGACCAGCGCCGACGCCGGGACCAGCGTCCGCGACCGCAGGCCGCGCTGCGAGTGCTGCACCATCCGCGTCTCGCCGGAATAGAACGCCGCCTCGTTGAACGCCTTGGTGAGCGCGTCGCGCGTGCCGGGAGCGTTGGTGGAGTCGTTCATCCACATCACGCGCAGCACGGGCGAGGGTACGGAGCCGAGCCGCCATTCGCGGCCTTCGCGATTGCGCAGCACGAAGGTGGTGCGCGCCGACGGGGCGTCCGCCGGGCGCCCCACGAGTTCGAAACCCGGGCGCCGCCACACGTCTTCCTCGCCGCCGACGGACTCCGGATACTCCGCCCGCACCTCGCTCCACCAGGCGGGGGCCTCAACCGTGATCGGGTCGAGGTCGACCACGCCGATGGGATCCATCGCCGCGGACTGGGCGACGCCGAAGCGCACGTGGGGTGCGCCGTCGATGGTCGCGAGGATGAAGCTCTTCGGCTCGAACTGCAGGCGATCGACATCGACGATGGGCGCGGCGAACGAGTCCGCGGCGACACTGAGCAGCGAGTCGCGCAGCGCGGCCCAGCGTTCGCGGCCCGTCTGCACCACGCGTCGGGCCGCCAGCGCCCCGACGAGTGCATCCACCGGGACGGTGGTCGCGGTGCGGAGGTCGATCACGCCGCGGCGGGCGCCGTGCGAGGAGTTCCCGCCGACCACGTCGACGTCGGTGCGGTACTCGTACGAGAGCCAGTTGCCGTGTACGTCGAGCACTTCGATGTCCGAGGTGCCGACCGTGCGCGGATTCTCGCTGCCCTGCTCGTCGAGCTCGAGCGGACGCTCGTCCGGATTGGCGGCGGCGTACGCGCGCGCGAGTGCCGGCATCAGCGTGTCGGCGAACAGCACCACGGAGTCGCCGGTGATGAGGTCGCGCTTGTAGAGACGCTGCCCGACATAGACGGCGTCGTAGAACGAGAAGTCGGCGTCGGCGGTGTAGAGCTCGGAGAAGCGCCCCTGCACCTGCGCGAGCAACATCGGTGCGCCACGCACGCGGATCCCCTCGGCCTCCGACCGCACCCAGAAGACCGAATCCCCCGCCGCGATGACGAACTCCGCTTCCGGCGCGGGCACCGTCGGCTCCGGCTCACGGCATGCCGCGAACAGGAGCATGGACACGACGAGGGTGGGCCGCACGCGCATGCCCGAATATATCACCCTCGCCGAGCGATCTCCCTGACGCCTGCGACCAGCCGATCGACCTCGTCGGCGGACGTGTAGCAGGCCGCCCCGGCGCGGACGAGGCCGGCGTCGGCCAGTCCCAGGCGCTCGACGATGGTCGCCGCGTAGAAGTCGCCGTGGCTGGTGAACACCCCGCGCTCCACGAGCGCCCGCGTCACGGCCTCGCTGCCGAGCCCGGCCACGGTGAAGGCGATGGTCGGCGTGCGTGGCTGGTCGGGCGGCGGGCCGTAGCGCGTGACCCCGGGGATCGCCGCGAGGCCATCCCAGAGGCTCAGCAGGTGCGACATGCCGGCCTCGTGCAGCGCATGGAACGCCGACTGGAGTCGCTGGCGCCGCGTGGCGCCCGAGCCCAGCGAGGCGAGGAAGTCCACGGCGGCGCCCGCCCCGACGATGCCCTCGTGGTTCTGGGTCCCGGTCTCGAGCCGGTCCGGCACGTCGTCGGGCGCCGGCTCGAGCTTGGGCACATCGAGCGCCGCCAGGAGCGCTTCGCGTCCATACAGCACGCCGACGTGCGGCCCGTAGAACTTGTAGGCCGAACAGCCGAGGAAGTCGCAGTCGAAGGCGCGGACGTCCACCAGGGCGTGCGGCGCGTAGTGCACCGCGTCCACGAACACCAGCGCGCCCACGGCGTGGGCGAGCCGCGCTGCCTCGGCCACGTCGTTGATGGTGCCCAGCGCGTTGGAGCCGGCCCCGATCGCGAGCAGGCGGGTGCGCGGGGAGAGGACGGCGCGCAGCGACCCCATGTCGAGCTGACCGCGCTGCGGATCCACGTCCACGCGGCGGATCGTCACGCCGCGCTCGCGCTCGAGCGCGCGCCACGGGGCGACGTTGGCGTGATGGTCGAGGTCCGTGATGACGATCTCGTCCCCCGCCCCCCAGCCGCGCCCCAGCGCGCGTGCGAGGTGGAAGGTGCCGGTCGTCATGTTGTTGGCGAAGACGATCTCGCGCGGCGAGGCGTTGAGGAAATCCGCGAGCGCCTCGCGTGCCGCCAGCAGCATCGCGTCGGTCTCGGCGCTGGTCGGGTATGCCCAGTGCGTGTTGGCGTTGTGGTGCAGCAGGTAGTCCCGCATCGCGTCCACCACGGCGAGCGGCACCTGCGTGCCGCCGGGTCCGTCGAAGTAGGCGACCGCGTGGCCGCGATGCTGCCGCTGCAGCGCGGGGAACTGGGCGCGGATCTGTGCGAGCGAGGCGGTCACGCGGAGATCTCCGTGCCGGCCAGCTGTTCGATGAAGCGCACGACCTCGACGTGATCCGCCTCCTCGCCGAGGGCGCTCCGCGCCGCCGTGAAGAACTCGGCCGTGAGCTGCAGCAGCGGCGCCGGCACCCGCTGTTCGCGCGCCACCTGCGCCGCGATGCCGACGTCCTTGTCGAGCAGCGCGAGGCGGAACGTCCGCGGGAAGGCCCGCGTGAGCACACGCTCGGGGAAGAGGTTCATCGATGCGTTGGAACGGCCGCTCGAGGTGTTGATGACGTCGAGCGCGACCGCCGGCGCGACCCCGGCGCGCTGCAGCGTCATCAGGCCCTCGGCGGTGCTCCAGAGGTGCAGCGCGAGCAACGCGTTGTTCACCGCCTTCACCGCGTCCCCGGCGCCGATGGCCCCGCAGTGCACGATCTTCTTGCCGAACACTTCAAGGACCGGGCGCACCCGCTCGAGCAGCGCCGCATCCCCGCCCACCATGATGGTGAGCGTGCCGGCCTCGGCGCCCACCACCCCGCCCGATACCGGGCAGTCGAGGAACCCGACCTGCTGCGCCGCGAGGCGTGCCGCGATACGCGTGGAGGTCGCCGGGTCGCCCGACGTGCAGTCCACGAGCACGCTGCCGGCGCCCAGCCCGGTGAGCAGCCCGTCGGGTCCGTCGAGCAGCGACTCGACATCACCCGAGACCGGGAAGCAGGTGATGACGACGTCGGCGCCGCGCGCCGCATCGGCGGGCGTCATGGCGTGGACGGCACCGTGGGCGGCCGCGAAGGCGGCCGCACGGCTGCTGGTGCGGTTCCAGACACGCAGGCCGAGCGGCTGCGCTGCGAGATGACGGGCCATCGGGGCGCCGATGGCGCCGAGCCCGAGGAAGGCGACGGTTGGCATTCGTGGAAGGTGGCCGCTCCCGGTTCGCTCTCGCCAGTGGTCGTCGGGCTAGATTCCGCCGCATGCGGCTCGAGGTGTCGATCGACGGGATGCTGGCCATCCATGCGCGGAACGCGGTCTACACGGCGCTGGCGTCCGTGGACGGCGTGTTGCGGGCCGAGGTCGAGCTCGGTCGCGCGGAACTCGAGCACGCGGGAGCGGCGTCGGCGGCGGCCGTGGAACAGGCCGTGCGCGCAGCGATCGCCGACGCGGGATTCACCGTGACCGCGGTGCGCGTGCTGCCGCGCCGGCTCCCCACGCTGTAGCGCGCCTCGAGAGGGACGAACGCACGACGAGCCGATGGATGCCCTTCACCTCATCCACCGACTCGCCGCCTTCGGTCGTTCTGTCCTTCTGTTGTGGTTGGTACCTCGACCTGAGTGGACAGGGGGCCGGCCGGCCCCCCACCAGCACCGACCCGCACCCCGCTGTCAACTCATGATCGACTTACACCCTATCTGACACCGCCTACGCGGGAATGGTTTACCCGGTTTCACGCGTGGAGTTGTGAGCATTGTGTACGGTGCCGTTGGGAGTTGCGCGGACCGGGCCAATCGTCCGACACCGTTCCTCCACCCTCCACCATCCACCCGCCACCATCCACCATCTACAAGCTGAACCAATACGACCCCTTGATCAGGAACGTGTTGTCCGCACGCGACTTGAACAGGTCGCCGTAGTCGCGTCCAACGTCGAACGAGCCCAGGTTGCGGTCGAACTGGCCGCGGCCCTGTTGCCAGACGAAGAACAGCACCGAGCCGGGCCGGTACTCCCAGCGCAGCACCGTGTTGGAGCGGAACTGCTTCACGTTGAAGTCCTGCACGGCGAGCCCGCTGAACGACTGATAGCGGTCCGCGAAGCGGTCCGCGCGGGGCGCGACGAGCTCACGCAGGTCCGAGTAGTCACCCGCCGTGATGAACGGTTGCGCGTACACCTGCAGCGAGAGCGTGGGCGTCATCGTGTAGTCGAAGCGCGCCGTGATGGAGCTGGTGCGCTGCTGCAGCCGCGCGAAGGTGTAGTGCGTGCCCTGCGCGTCGGTCACGTTGCCGTACCACTGCTGCCCGAGCGTGGACGCGCTGAGGTTGAGTCCGATCTCCGCCTGCAACTGGCTGGCGACGCGGAAGTTGACCGAGGGATCCATGCCCCATTCGGTGGTGCCCGACTCGTCCTTGAACACGTAGTACCCCTGCAACACGCCGCTCACGGACTTGCGACCGTCGGTCTCGAATCCGAACCAGGTGTTCTTGCGCAGCGGCCGGCGCACCGCCGGACCACCGCGCGCCGCACGGTCGTCGTACACACGCCCGAGCCCGCCCACGTTGAACCCGGTCCAGAACCACCACTGGTTGGGCAGCTCGCCATTGATGTTCACGTTGGCCCCGGAGCCGAGCGCGAGACCTTCGGTGTTCCAGTCCATGAACTGGTTGAGGTTCACGAACAGTCGGCGGTACATCTTGGTCGGCGTCTGGTACTGGAGCCCGAACCAGTTCGAGAGGTTCCGGATGTCCGCGCGGGTGAGGAAGCCGGCGTCGTTGACCTCGTAGCCGGCGCTCGTGGACGTGACACTCGAGTTGAAGCGCGTGACACCCCCGCCCGTCTTCCCGAGGCCGAGGGCGATGCGGGTGCCGGTGAGCTGGGTCATGCTGCTGTCGACGTCGCGGCGCGAGTCGGTGCGTTGGAACTGGTGCACCGCGCTGCGCTGCGTGGCGATCATCGCCGCCTCCGAGCCGGACACGTAGCTGCCCACGACCGAGCCCGAGACCTGGTAGTTGTTCTTGTAGAACCGATGGCGCGCATCGACGCCGAGGGCGTACGCACTCTCGCGCAGGTAGTCGCGGGAGTCGTCGTCGAGGGCGCGGTTGGTGGCGGTGAACATCATGCCGACGCCGGAGTTGCCCTGGCGCAGGTCCTGCTGCAGGCGCGTCGCGAGGTAGTTGGTGCGCGGCTCGATGGTGCGTCCCCCCGCGCCGGTCTCGCGTTCGGTCATCGCATTGACGAACCCGACGTTGAGCCCGCGCGCCGTGCGCCCGGTGAGCTTGGCGGCACCGAGGATGGTGGAGTTCTGCGCGTTGCCCTGCTGGTAGTACAGCCCGCCGAGTTGCGGGCCGCGGCCGATGCGCCGCGAGTAGAAGAGGTTGTTGGCGAACGAGAAGATGCCCGCCCCCTCGAGGAAGAACGGTCGGCGCTCCTCGAAGAACTGCTCGAAGGCCGAGAGGTTGAGCACCGCCGGGTCGGCCTCGACCTGGCCGAAGTCGGGATTCACGGTCCCGTCGAGCGTGAGGTTGGACGTGACCCCGTACTTCACGTCCGCACCGAACGTGAACTTCTGCTGCCGCTCGAACGCCGTGCCGACCGGCTTGGCGGCGTTGGTGGCGACGGTGTACGGCAGCACCTCGAGGCGGCGCGGCGAGGCGATGCCGTCGAAGCCGTCGACGTCGCCCCACTGGGAGACGAAGCCGGTGCGGCTGCGCCGGAAGAGCGGCCACGAGATGCGCTCGTTGTGGCGCGCGACGTCCCGCCAGATCGCGAAGCCGAAGGTGTGCGTGTCACCGGCCGGGAAACGCAGCTGGTTGAACGGGATGCGGTACTCCGCGGTCCAGCCCAAGGAGTCGATGGTGGCGACGACGTCCCACACCCCGTCCCAGGACGCGTCCTCGTTGCCGTCGCCGGAGATGTAGAAGTCGCGCTTGACCCCGAGCGGGTTGGCCGAGAACCGGAACCCGGTGCGACGGTCGCGATACGAGTCCACCATCAGGTGGATGTAGTCGCTCTGCGTGCGCGCGTCCCGGCGCGAGAGGAACGCCATGACCGAATCCGGGGCCGGATCGAAGGCCCGCACGAACACGTACAGGTACTTGGCATCGTAGCCGACGCGGGCCTCGGTGCGGTAACGCGGGTCGCCGTCCTCCACGGGGTCGTGCTGCCGGAACTGCGTGATCGCGGGCGCGTCGCGCCACAGGTCGTCGCTGTCCTTGCCGTCGAGCACGGGCGGCGTGGACGCGCGCGCGGCCGAGGCCGCATTCGCGGTGGGCACTCGGACGGGACGCGTGGCGATCGGCGACCCGGCCAACGGCTCGGCCGACTCGGTCGAGGTCCGCGGACCCTGGTCCGCGGCGACCTGGAGGGCGAGCATGAGCGGGAGGAGCATATACGATCCGGGTTGGGGTCCCGGTGGGGGTCGGGCACGGAGGGCGTGCGGTTCGTGGACGGAGCTCCACGGCCGGACACGTTCTTCGACAGCGACCGACCGGGATTCGTTGCGTATCCCATGTCAGCACGCGGTGAGCGTGCCTTGTAGCCGATCACCGACCCCGGTTAGCTTCGGTGCACTTCGCTATGGTACGCGCGCGCGCACGCGCGCGACCCCTTCGTCACCCGGGGAGGCACCCCGTGAGCCCAGAGTCGCGAGAGAAGGAGCAGTCGGTCGCGGCGCTGGTCGCGCCGGACATCCTCGACCTGCTCGAGAGTGAGCCGTCGTCGATCGCGGCGGAGACGGAGGAGATGCACCCCGCAGACCTCGCCGACGTGGCGGAGCTGCTGCCGCGCGAGCTCCTGCCGCGGTTCCTGACCGCCCTCCCGCCCGCCCGCGCCGCGAACGTACTCGAGTACCTCCAGGAGGAGGTCCGCACCGCACTGCTCGAGGCGATGGACCCCGAGCAGGCCGGGCCGCTCGTCGCGCGCATGACGCCGGACGAGCGCGCCGACGCGCTCGACGAGATGGACGAGGAGGTCGCCGACGAGATCCTCGAGGCGATCCCGGCCAAGGAGCGCGCCGAGACGGAGCGGCTGCTGCAGTACGAGCCCGACACGGCGGGCGGGCTCATGACCACCGAGTTCGTCTCGGTGCCGGAGAACCAGACAGTGGAGGAGGCGCTCGCCGCCGTGCGCGCGATCGCCCGGGGTGGGCGCCGCGAGGCGATGGGCACCATCTACGCGGTGGACGCGCGCGGCCAGCTGCGCGGTGTGCTCTCGCTGCGTGAACTGCTGGCGGCGCCGGAGGGTGCGCGGATCGCCGACGTGGCGTGGACCGAGGTGGTGACCGTGCTCGCCACCGCCGACCGCGAGCAGGTCGCGCAGCTCACCTCCAACTACGACCTCGTCGCCGTGCCCGTGGTCGACGCCGACCGCCGGCTGCTGGGCGTGGTGACGGTCGACGACGTGATCGACGTGATCCAGGAGGAGCAGACCGAGGACGTGCAGAAGTTCGGCGGCCTCGAGGCGCTCGAGGAGCCCTACCTCGACTCGAGCCTGTGGGACCTGATCAAGAAGCGCTCCCCGTGGCTGCTCGTGCTCTTCGTGGGGCAGATGTTCACCGCCGCCGCGATGGGCTACTTCCAGAGCGAGATCGACGCCGCCACGGTGCTGGCACTGTTCGTGCCGCTCGTGATCAGCTCGGGCGGCAACTCGGGCTCCCAGGCGACGTCGCTGATCATCCGGGCGCTGGCGCTGCAGGAACTGGGGGCACGCGACTGGTTCCGCGTGATGGGACGCGAGCTGGTCCTCGGCCTCGTGCTCGGCGGCATGCTCGGCGTGGTCGGGCTCCTGCGGGTCCTCGCCTGGCAGTGGATGGGCCTGTATCCGTTCGGCGAGCACTACGTGCTGCTGGCCTCCACCGTCGGCACGACGGTGCTGGGCGTGGTGCTGTTCGGCACCCTCACCGGCGCCATGCTGCCGTTCGCACTCAAGCGCCTGGGCTTCGACCCGGCGAGCGCCTCGGCCCCGCTCGTGGCGACGCTGGTGGACGTGACCGGCGTGGTCCTCTACTTCACGGTGGCGTTGCTGCTGCTCCGCGGCACGCTGCTGTGATCTCGGAGCGGCGCGCGTCGGGACTGATCGTGCTGGCCGCCTGCGGCTACGGCACGCTGTCCATCGCCACCACACTCGGACACCGCGCGGGCGTGGCGCTGATCGCCCTGATGGCGTGGCGGTACCTGCTCGCGGCGCCGATCCTCGTGGTCGCCGCCGGTGGTGTCGGGGCGTTGCGTGTGCCGCTCGGGCGCGCCCTCGCCCTCCTCGCCGTGGGCGGCGGCGGCCAGACGCTCGTGACCTGGCTCTCGCTCTCGTCGCTCGAGTGGCTCAACGCCGCACAACTCGGCTTCCTCTTCTATACCTATCCGGCCTGGGTCGCCTTGCTCGGGGCAGCCACCGGCAGCGAGCGCCTCACGGCGACACGTGTCGTGGCGCTGGTGATCGCCTTGGGCGGGATCGTGCTCATGGTGGGCATGCCCTGGGACAGTGCGCTCCCGCTGCCGGGGCTGCTGCGCGCGCTGGGCTCCGCGATCATCTACGCCGCGTACATCCCGCTGCTGCACCGGATGCGCGGCCCGCTGTCCCCGGCGGCGGCCTCGAGCTTCGTGATCGCCGGCGCCGCGACGGTGTTCGTCAGCTGGGCGTGGTTGACCGGTGTACTAGTAGCGGGCATGACACCTGCGTTCTGGGCGTTGGCCGCTCTCATCGCGGTGTTCAGCACCGCCGTGGCATTCATCGTATTCCTGCGCGGACTCGAGGTGCTCGGTCCGGTGCGCACTGCGATACTTTCCACCGTGGAACCGTTCTACACGGCGATCCTCGCCGCGCTGGTGCTCGGCCAGACCATCGGCTCCACGACCCTCGCCGGTGGCGTCTGCATCATCATCGCCATCCTGCTCCTGCAACGTTCGGCGTCTCCCCCGATCCCCGACGCCCCGCTCCCCGACTGATGACCGCACCTGCCGTACCGCAGACCGACGCCGGACAAGTCGCGCCAGGCACACTCTACACCTTGCTCGCCGCGGCGGGGTTCGCCGCCGTCAGCATCCTCACCTCGCAGGCCACCGCCACGGGCATCACGCTCGCGACGGTCCTGGCGTGGCGCTACGTGCTCGCGGCCGTGCTCCTCACCGGGTATGTCGGCAGCCGCCGGTACAAGCGGATCCCGCCGCGCGAGATGATGCTGTTCATCACGCTCGGCGGCTTCGGCCAGGCCCTGCTGGTGTACCTCGCGCTGTCATCGCTGAAGTTCATCCCCGCGGCGACGCTCGCGTTCCTGTTCTACACGTATCCCGCCTGGGTCGCCCTCGCGCAGGCGGTGCGCGGCGCGGAACGACTCGACGCGCGCCGCGCGATGGCGCTGGCCCTCTCGTTCGCGGGCATCGGCGTGATGGTCGGCATGCCCGGCAGCACGGCCATCGACTACCGCGGGGTGGTGCTCGCACTCTCGGCCGCGCTCATCTACGGTGCGTACATCCCGATGATGCGCACGCTGCAGAAGGACCACCCGGTCGCGCCCACCTCGGCCTACTCCAAGATCGGCGCGGCCCTGGCGTTCCTCCTGCTGAGCGTGGGCGACCAGAGCTTCACTTGGCAGTTGAGCGCCCCGGCGTGGACGGCGATCGTCGCACTCGCCGTGTTCTCCACCGTGCTGCCGAGCGTGTTCTTCCTCATGGGCCTCATGCGCCTGGGACCGGTGCGCACGGCGATCATCTCCACCGTGGAGCCCTTCCTCACCGCGGTGCTCGGCGTGCTCGTGCTCGGACAGGCCCTCACGCTGCCGACGCTGCTCGGGGGCGTGCTGATCATCGGGGCGGTGGTGTTGCTGCAGTTCCGCCGCGACCGCGTCGCCTGAACCGCGTCGGCGGCGTGCGGGCCGTCACGACGCGGCGACTCACACCGACGCCAGCGCGCGCTCCCGCACCGGCTCCACACGCCCGGCGAGTGCCAGCTGGTCGACGATCCCCTGCTCGAGCCACGCGTGCTCACCCTTCACCACGCGCTGCGCGAGCCGGTAGAGCGCCGCGTCGTGCGTCCCGTACAGCGCCTTGAAGCTCGCCGCGATGCGGTCGCGCGCCTCGCGGCAGAACACGTCGGCCAACTCCATCGCCTCCGTGTTCCCCTGTGCCGCGAGCATCTTCGCGCGGGCGATCGTCGCCGACATCGCGTAACACTCGGCGCCGATGTCCACTGCGCGGAAGAGCACCATCTGCCGCCGCTCCAGGCCCGGCCCGAACCGCACCATCGCGTGGAAGATCGAGCGCCCGAGCCGCCGTGTGGTGCGCTCGAGGTAGTGCAGGTGCGTCTCCAAGGCGCCGAAGCCGTCGTACGAGCGCATCGACGAGACCCAGGTGCCCGGATACCAGCTCAGGTAGAACGGCGCCGCCTTGAGCGCGGCCGAGACTCGGGTCGCGAGTGACGACGTGGGCGCGACGATCGGGAAGGCGATGGAGAAGTGCTGGTCCACCGCCTCGCGGGCGATGAACAGACGCATGATCTCGCTCGAGCCTTCGAAGATCAGGTTGATCCGGCTGTCGCGCATCGCACGTTCGATCGGCAGCGGGGTCTCGCCGCGCGCCCGCAGCGAGTCGGCCGTCTCGTACCCGCGACCGCCGCGGATCTGCAGCGCGTCGTCCACCGAGCGCCACGCGAGCTCGGTGTTGAACATCTTGGCGATGGCGGCCTCGAGGCGGATGTCGGTGCCGCCCCGCTCGTAGAGTGCCGTCGAGAGCAGCGCCACCGACTCCATGGCGAAGGTGTTGGCGGCGAGCCGCGCGATCTTCTGCGCGATCGCCTCGTGCCGCGCGATCGGCTGGCCCCACTGCACGCGCTCCGCCGCCCAGGCACGGATGCCGCGCAGCAACGCCTTGCTCGCACCGGCCACCGACGCCGGGATGGTGAGCCGTCCCGTGTTGAGTGTGATGAGGGCGAGCTTGAGGCCCTTCCCCTCGCCCCAGAGGATGTTCTCCGCAGGGACCTTCACGTCCTTGAACGACATCCAGCCGTTCTCGATCGCCTTGAGACCCATGAATCGGCAGCGGTGCTTCACGGAGATGCCCGGCGTCTTCGCGTCCACGATGAAGGCGGTGATCTGCTTCTTGCGCAGCTTGCCGTTCACCATGCGATCCGGGGTGCGCGCCATGACCACGAAGAGGTCGGCGCGGGTCCCGTTGGTGCACCAGAGCTTCTCGCCGTTGAGCACCCAGTGCGTGCCGTCCTCGGACGGCGTCGCCGAGGTGGTCATGTTGGCCGGGTCGGACCCGGCGTTCACCTCGGTGAGGGCGAAGGCCGTGATGCCGCCCTTGGCGATCTGCGGGAAGAAGCGCTGCTTCTGCGCCTCGGTGCCGAAGAGCTTGAGCGGCTGCGGCACGCCGATGGACTGCGAGGCGGAGAGCAGCGCGCAGAGCGAGCCGCACTTGGAGGTGACCATCTCCATCGCCTTCACGTACGCCATCTGCGAGAGGCCGAGTCCGCCGTATTCCTTGGGGATCTTGATGCCGAAGGCTCCCATCTCGCGGAGCTCCTGCACGTAGGCCTCAGGGATGTCGCCCGTGCGGTCGACGAGATCGGCGTCGTAGCGCTCGAGGAAGGCCTTGAGCGTGGCGAGGAACGGCTTGGCGGCCGCCTCGGCGGCGGCGTCCTCGACGGGATGCGGATGGACCAGGTCGAATCGGAAGCGCCCCAGGAAGAGTTCCTTCACGAAACTCGGGTGCTCCCACTCGGTCTCGCGCGCGTCTTCGGCGACGTCGCGGGCCTCCTGTTCGGAGGCGTGAGCGGTGCTCGGATGATCGGCCACGGTGGGCTCCTCGGATGTGGGTCCAGCGATGCGGGTCGCAGGGCTTCCCGCGGGTCCCTATAGCTACCCCTCCGAGGGCCGCTCGACAATCCCACGGCGGTACAGCAGCACGCCACCGACCAGTGCGATGAGCGCGAAGCCGAACCACTGCAGCATGTAGGACCAATGGGGACCCGGGTCGATGCGCGGTGGCGGCAGCCGCCGCGGCACGGAGTCGGCGCGCGCCATCGAGTCCGAGGTCATGACCACATGGACCGGCGCGACCGGTCGGCCGAGGCGGCTCGCCACGCCGGACAGGGTCAGGACCCGGAGCGGGCGCAGCGTGTCGGCCGGCGGCGCGGGTCCATCCGCCGGGATCGGCAGCGCGTAGCCACCGATTTCGACGGTGTCGGCCTCGCGCCAGCGCGCCCGTGCGACGCCGGCGCCGTCGGGCGAGTAGACCCAGCCGCGCGACACGAGCACCAGGGTGTCGTTGCCGGGACGCTCGAGCGGCGTGAGCAGGTGCACACCCGGCGACCCCTCGGAGACGCGGGGACCGAGCACGAGCTCGAGGTCGTAGCGGAACCGGCCGGCGACCCGCACCCGGGCCCACGCGACGGCGGTGGTGTCGGCCGGCAGCGACTCCAGGGCGATGGGCGGCGCCGCGAGGCGGGCGCTCAGGACGGCGTTCCGTGCGGCCACCTCGCGATGGCGGCTCAGCTGCCAGATCCCGAAACGCACGAACAGTGCGGCGAAGGCGAGCGGGATGAGGAGGCCCAGCAGGGGCTTGAGGCGCACGGAAGGGAGGGGGTCGGGTGTGCGCCAGATCACGCGGCGCTGGCTGGGGGCTACGGCCCCGAGATTGCATCAATTGTAGCGACGGACCACGTTATACGCGTTTCGGGTCCCCCGTCGGCGGGGCCCGTCCAGTCGGCGACCCACCTTCGTCCTACGCGAATGTCCTTGCGCCTCCGCCGCTTGCGTCCGGCCCTCGTGGCCGCGCTGCTCCTCATCATCGGGATCGTCAGCTGTGGCCGTGAAGTCACCGGTCCCGGCGGCCGTGGCGTGGTAGCCACGATTTCCTTCAATCCGGTCTTCGGCTCCGTCCGGCTGGAAGGCACGGGCGAAGTGCTCAGCATCGGGTCGGTGGTCGACTTCGACCGCGTGCGCGTGGTGCTGCTCCGGGCCAACGGCGACACCGCCGTGGACCGCATGGTGCCGTTCCCGCCGGAGTCCACCACCGTGCGGCTGTCGGTCTCCGTGCCGCTCAGCGAGGAGGCAACCTCGCAAGGCGAGCCGCTGGCGGCGACGCTGAAATACCTCAATGCGATCGGCGACACCGTCTTCTCCGGCGGACCGATCCAGATCGTCGCGCGGCCCTCGTCGAACCCGGGCCCGGCGCCGGACGTGCCGCTGGACTACACGGGCCCGGGCGCCAACGCCGCGAGCATCGTGATCGCGCCCGACTCGTTCACCGGGACCATCGGACAGGGCAACACGTTCACGGCCGTGGTGCGGGATTCCGCGAACTCGATCCTGCTCAGTGCGCCCGTGGCGTTCACCTCGACCGACTCCGCGCGCGTGCGCGTCAACCTGCGCAGCGGCGTCACCAACCTGGTCGGGGCGCGTGGCTCGGCCATCATCATCGCCCAGACGCTCACCGGCCAGGCGGACTCCGCCGTGGTGAACATCACCCCGACGGCCAGCGCCGTGGTGCTGGTCTCCGGCGGGAACCAGCAGGTGCGCGCGGGCGAGGTGTTCCCGGCGCCCATCCGCATCCGCGTGAACGCCGTCGACGGACTCGGCGTGAGTGGTGTGCCGGTGGACTTCGCCGTGACGCAGGGTGGTGGCAGCGTGACGCCGCTGAGTGCGGTGACGGATGCCAACGGTGAAGCCGTGGCGACCTGGACCGCCGGCGCGACCGCGGGTGCGGCCGTGCTGCGCGCATCGATCGCCGGCAACACGATCGGCGTGAACGTCAACGGCAACCAACTCTCGGCGGCCGCGACGTCGCTGCAGTTCACGGCCTCGCCGGCCAACTTCACCGCCGGCGACACGATCCCGCCGTTCAACGTGCTCGTGCTCGACGCGACCGGCGACACGGTCGCGGGCTTCGGCGGCACCGTGACGCTGGGACTCACCGGCGGCACCGGCACGGCGAACCTGGTGGGCACCGTCGCGCGCGCCGCCGTGAACGGCGTGGCGAGCTTCAGCGGCCTCACCATCGACCGCGCCGGCACGGGCTTCCGCCTCGTGGCGGCAGTGACCGGGGTGCCGAGCGCACAGTCGGCGACCTTCAACGTCGCTGCGGCCCCGCCGCGGTTCGTGACGGTGATCGCGGGCGGAGGCCAGACCGCACCGGCGAGCACGGTGCTCCCGGACTCGGTGCGCGTGCGCGTGACCGACGCGTTCGGATTGCCGGTCCCGGGTGTGAACGTGACCTTCACCGTCACGAGCGGTGGTGGCAGCCTCGCGCCGACCGCGCGCGTGACGGATGCCTCGGGTACGGCCGCGACGAGCTGGACGCTCGGCGCGAGCGGCGCCCAGCAGATCTCGGCGGCCGTCGCCGGGCTCAACCCGCTGCCGATCACGGCGTCGATCTTCGTGCCGAACGGCAACCCGACGCTGTTCGTCGGCACCGGGTCCGTGTCGACCACCGTGGGAGGCTCGCGCAGCATCCCGATCTTCGTGAATCCCGCGGCCACGAGCCCCGTGGTCGCACAGCTCGTCGTGCGCGATACGCTGATCGCCGACTGGCTGGTCGATTCCGTCGTGTTCAGCGTCGGTGCGACGCTGCGCTCGCCGTCGGTCATCGGCCGCGGCCGCGGCAGCACCTACGCTGTGGTGACGTCCGCCATCGGCACGGACTCGCTGCTCGTGACCGTGGACTCGGCGTCGGTGACGCTGCGTTCCTTCCAGTTCCGCACCACGTCCATCGGCGACACGCTGCGGACCAACGTCCGACTGAGTGAACCGGCACCGCCGGGCGGCCTGACGGCCGTGGTGCGGTCGGCCGACCCGACGAAGGTGCTGATCGCGCCGTGGTCGGGCCTCGGCATCCCGGACGAAGCCTGCGGTTACTACTGCGGCGGCTTCAGGGCCGCCGACGGTCCGTCGATCCTCGCGCCGCCGGCGGACTCGGCCCTCATCGTGATCCCTGAAGGCCAGGTCTACGGTCACGTCGCGGTCTTCCCGATCGACTCCACCATCGCGGTCGACCTGCTCGTGAACGCACCCGGCTACGCGGGCTCGGCGGTGCAGCTCGAGATCCGGCGTCCGGTGATCAACTACTTCCCGAGCTGGACGCTCGCGGTCGGCACACCGAGCCCGGTGGGCAGCCGCGAGGAATTGTTCGTGAGCGTGAACCCGACCGTGAACTTCAATCGGGTGGCCCGCTTCACCGCGCGCAATCCGTCGTCAGTGCTCGTCGACAGCATCGGCCTGATCGGCCGTGGCGAGTTCGATTCCGAGATCGGCTACACGATCCTCGCGCCGGACAGCTCCTACGTGCTCGTGGAGATCCCCGGCATGCCGGCGGACTCCTTCCTCGTGCGCGGCGTCCCGGCCTTCACGCGGATCAGCCTCGAGAACTCGACCCTCATCCCCGACTCGCGCGTGCAGTTCATCGCCGGCGTGGTCGCGGACACGCTGGTCGGCGCCTACTTCGGCCAGACCGCTCCGCGGGCGGCGGACATGCCGCTCACGGTGATCTCGCGGACGCCGTCGGTCGCGCGCATCGACGTGGGCTCGGCCGTCCTCACGCAGGGCAACGCGCAGACGCAGCTCAGCGTCCGCGCGGTCGGTGCCGGCACGAGTTGGATCGTCGTGCAGGCGCCGGGCGCCGGTGCGGACTCGGCGCTGGTGACCGTGGCGCCCTCGGCGCTCACGCTGGTGACCAATGGCCCGTCGCTCGGCGTGGGTCAGGTGCACCAGAGCATGTGGGTGAGCACATCGGCCAACTTCGGCGCCTACCTGCCGACCGCACCGGTGACGATCACCTCGAGCGACACCAGCGTGCTCATGGTGGCCACGCCGCAGGTCCCGCTGCACCTCGCCGAGAACATCGGCCAGATCCGTCTGGTGGGTCGCGCGGTGGGCACGTCGGTGGTCTCGATCACCGTGCCGGGCTACACGACCGTGACGGCCACCTTCACGGTGACACAGCCGCGCCTGTTGCTGGCGACGTTCGCGCTGGCCACGACGCTCAATGCGGACAGTGCGAACTTCGGACTCAATACACTGCTCCGCGACGCCACGACCAACTTCAACCGCGCGACGGCGGATACCGTGATCGCCTCCGTGCGGTCGACGGACCCATCCGTCCTGCAGGTGACGGATTCCGTCATCCGCTTCTTCAATGCCTCGAGCACGTTCACCGGCAGCGTGCGGCCGATCGGGCCGGGCACCGCCCAGCTGATCGTCTCGGCGCCGGGACACATCGGGGACACATCCGCCGTGGTGACCGTCCGCGCGCCGCGCGTGGAGATCTCCGCGACCAGCATCTCGACCGGCATCGGGCTGCGCACGCCGATCACGGTGGCGCGGCGCGCGCTCCCGGGCCTGCTGATCCCGCTCACCGTGACCGTGCAGGGCCCGGCGGGCGTCACCGCCGTCGGCGCGGACACGCTGCTGCCCAACGCGACGTCCCGCACGATCTTCGTGAATAGCGGGACCATCGTCGGCACCGACACGGTGATCGTCGGCGGCGTGGGCGTCGGCAGCGACACCGTCGTCCTCAATGTCGGGGCGTCGCGCGTGCAGCCGTTGACGACGACCGTCACCCTGGTCGGCGAGGAATCGGAGGTGGGCGTGCAGATGCGGCCCGTCGCCGCCTTCAGCGCCAACACCACGTCCGACACGACCCGCTTCACCCTCACGCTGCGCGACACCTCGGTGTTCGCGCTCGTGAGCGACAGCGTGAAGGTGGCACCGGGGAACGCGAACCCGATCCATTTCGGCCGCGTGCGTGCGCGCCGTCCGGGGCAATCCTGGCTGGTCGCCAGCGATCCGTTGGGCCGCTTCAACGCCGACTCCGTGCTGATCCTGGCTCGGGCGCAGCAGCTGACGGGCAGCTTCGACGACATCAGCCTGGCGATGCGCGAGGAGACCGATCCGTTCGAGATGTACGTGTACCGCGAGTTCTACTCGGACGACTCGCTCTGGGTGCGGCTCGTCAGCTCCGCTCCGGCGCTGGTCTCGGTGCCGGATTCGGTGCTGATCCCCCCGGGCTCGTCGTACGAGTACTTCCAGATCGCGACCGGGGACACCGTGGGCGGCGCGATGATCACGGCATCGGCACCCGGGTTCCTCCCGTACCGCTGGTACGTCAATGTGGCCCGCGGCGAGCTCGTGCCGTACTCCAACGGCGGCCAGCTGCGGATCGGCGGCAGCGAGCGGATCGGCGTGTACACGCGTGCGGCCGACACCTTCGACTCGCACGCGCCGCTCGACACGATCCCGGTGCGCCTGCGCTCGTCGAACCCGGGGGTGATGACCATCGGGGCCGACTCACTGGTCCTCCTGACGGCTTCCAACGTCAACACCGAGTCCTTCGGTCCGCTGATCGGCACCGGCAACGGCTGGGCGATCCTCGACGTCGAGGACACCCGCGTCGGCAACTTCCGGCGTCTGCTCGGCACCAGGCCACGCGTCGATGTCACGCCGCCCCGGATCCTGACGGACCAGGCGGTGGTTGCGGTGACGCCGGGGCTGCGCAGCGATTTCGCCGGCTACGTGTTCACCGGCAGCACGGGGGACTCGACCACGATCACGCCGACCGTGCTCGGCGGGCGCGTGGCGGTCACCCCGGGGACACTCGAGTACAACGGGCGCCTGTCGTCGCAGACGTACTTCGACCTCACGGGCATCAGCGCCGGGCTCGACACGGTGGTGTTCACCGCGCCGGGCTTCCTGTCCGACACCATCGAGGTGGTGTTGGCCAACGGCTCACTGCGCACCAACGTGCCGGCGCCGGTGCGGTTCGACGAGAACACGACCGTCACCCTGCAGCTCAACTTCTGGGATGCGAGCAACTCCTTCGCGCGTGTCGGTCCGAACGCCCTGCCGGTGACCTTCACGTCCCAGGGCCAGCTCTCGGCCCGCTCGGCCGTGGACGGCACGCCGCTCGGCACCGTGAACGTGCCCGCGGGCTCGAACTCGTTCAACTTCCAGCTCCGCTCCCTCACCGCCGGGAACGGCCTCGTGACGATCTCGGCACCGAACATGAGTCCGCTGGTCGTGCGCGTCCAAGTCGTCCCCAATCCGAACTGATGCCGATGCACACTCCGACCTCTCGATTCCTCGCCCTGACGGTCACGGGCCTGTGTGGCAGCCTGATGGTCGCGCTGTCCGGCAGCCCCCTGGCGGCACAACAGTCCGGCGCGACCGCGGTCACACCCGCCAAGGGCGCGGCGGCGGCCCGGGCCGGCACATCCGCGAACCCCGCGCGGGAACGCGTGGAGGGTTCCGGCCCGAATGGGGCGACCATCCGTTGCATGGATGGCTCGCATCCCGCGCCCGGGGCACCGGATTCCGCCTGCGAGACCAAGGGTGGGCTCATGCTCCGGTATCCGCTGCGGCGCTATCCGGTGCAGGCCCCGCGGGCGGCCGTGAAGCCCGCGCCGGCGCCGCCCGCGCTCCCGGTGGACAGCGCGACCCAGGCGACGCTGCGCGCGGTGCAAGCCGAGCAGCCGTCGGGATCACGAGCGAACGTGTTCGTGCCCGCGCCGCGGCCACCGGCCGACGCGCGCCTGCAGTGCGCCGACGGCAGCTTCGTGGTGAGTGATACCAGCAGCACCCGCTGCAGCGGACGCGGTGGGGTGCTCGTCCGCTTCCCCGTGCCGCCGCGGCGCGCGCCGCGCTGAGCGCGTCACTCCCTGACGTGCCCGCCCCGCCCCCGGTGACGCAGGTCACCGGGGGCGGGGCTTTCTCGTCCTTCTGGCGAGCACTTTGCTAGACTCTCCGGGAGCCAGATCCTCCACTCCGCCGCCCGCCACCGTGACACGTCCTTCGCGCCGCCTCCTCGCCCCGATCGGCCTCGTCGCCCTCAGCCTGCTCTCCTGCGGGCGCGAGGTCACCGGCCCTGACGATGGCGTCGTCATCGGACGCGCGCGCCAGGCGGCGTTGCGCATCGAGGCGCAGTTCCCGACGCTGCCCGGCCACGCGGATGCGGCGAGTGATGTCGCACCGTTCGTGGACGTCCGCGTGACGGTCACCGCGCTCGACGGCCGCACGCTGTTCGACCGGACCATCCCCTTCCCGTCCACGGCGGATTCGCTCGAGCTCCCGGCGACGTTCCCGCTGCCGCTGAGTGCGCCGGACACGGGCATCAGCGTGTCGCTCCGCCTGGCCTACATCAACGCGGCGGGCGACACCGTCTTCCGCGGCGGACCGATCATCACCCGCGCCCGGCCGGTCGGTGCGCCGGGGGCCAACTCGCCGACCACCGCTCCGATCTTCTACTCCGGCGTGGGCGCGAACGCCGCGTCGGTCGAACTCACGCCGCCCACGGGCCTCGCGGTCGCGGGCAGCAGCACGGCGTTCACCGCCGTGGCCCGTGACGGCCAGGGCAACGTGATCGCGAACACGCCGGTGTTCTTCTCAAGCGGGGACACGTCGCGTGCGACGGTCGCGAACCCGGCACTGCTCTCCGCCACCTGGCGCGCACGCCGCGGGCCCGCCACGGTGATCGCCACGCTGCTCAACGGCCCGGCGGACACCGCCACGTTCACCATCTCGCTGCCGGCCAGCCAACTGCTCGTGGTCTCCGGCAATGCCCAGACCGCGGTCGCCGGCAGCGCCCTCGCGCAGCCGCTGGTGCTGCGGGTCGCCGCGAGCGACAGCATCGGCGTCGCCGGCGTGCCGGTGACGTTCGCCGTCACGGCGGGCGGAGGCACGCTGGGCGCGCTCAGCGACACCTCGGACGCCAACGGGCTCGTGAGCACCACGTGGACGCTCGGGGCGCTCGGGGCGCAGGCGGTCACGGCGACGGCGACCGGCATCGCGGGCGCGACGCGCGTGCTCAACGCCACCGCCACCGCCGGCCCGGCCGCCCGGCTCCAGATGGTGACGCAACCCAACAGCACCGTCGCCGGTGCGCCGATCACCACGTCGGTCCGCGCGGTCGACGCGCTCGGCAACCTGGCCGCGGCGTTCACCGGCGCCGTGGATGTCGTGGTCGACAGCGGTCCGATCGAAGGCTGGAGCCTGGGTGGCACGGACACCGTGGCGGCGGTCGGCGGTGTCGCGGCATTCACCACGCTCTCGCTCGACGTTGCATCGCAGTACCGCTTCCGCTTCCGCGCGGCCGGACTCGACAGCGTGGTGTCGGCCCCGTTCACCATCGGTGCCGCGGCGCCGGCGGCTCTCGCGCCGTACGCGGGGCTCGGACAGTCCGGCCTGGTGTCAACACCGCTCGCCGACTCGCTCGCCGTGCGGGTGGCCGATGCGTTCGGCAACCCGGTGGCCGGCATCACCGTGACCTGGGCGGTCACGCTCGGCGGTGGCACGGTGTCGCCCACCACGCGCGTCACCGGCGCCGATGGCGTGGCGCGCACGGCCTGGACCCTGGGCAACGTGGTGGGTGCACAGACGGCGCAGGCGACCGCACTCGCGCTGCCGGCGGCGACGTTCGCGGCGACCGGGGTGGCGGCCGTCAGCGGTGCGCGCTGGCTCGGCACCGTCAACAGCGACTGGAACACCGCCGCCAACTGGCAGGCGGGTGTGGTGCCGGGGCTCGTCGACACGGTGCTGATCGCCGCCGGCGCACCGAACATCGCGCGGCTCGGCAGCAACACCGTCATCGGTGCGCTCGAGGTGGAGAGCGGCGCCAGCCTCGATCTCGACACGCTGGGCCTGGCGGTGGGCGGATCGATCCTCGTGAACACGGGCGGCAGCATCGTGGCCCAGCCCACCGGTGCCCTGGCCATGGTGGCCTCGGGCAACCTCCGCGGCAACGTCCCGAACCTGCAGCTCTCCGGCGCGACGGTGACCGTCACCGGCCCGACGACCGTGAACGGCCTGCTGGCCGTGGGCAACGGCATGCTCGCGCTGAACGGCCAGAGCGTCACGGTGGTCGGCGACTTCGCGACGACCGGGACCGGCAGCTTCCAGATGAACCCCGGCAGTGCCCTCAGCGTCTCGGGTGACGTGGTCCTCGCGGGGGGCAGCACGAGCGGCCTGCTCACCGGCGGCGTACTGACGGTCGCGGGCGACTTCACGCAGGGTGGCGGCAGCGCCTCGGCGTTCGACGCATCGGGCAGCCACGTGGTGCATTTCGCCGGCCCCACGCGGCAGACGGTGCTGTTGCTCAACGCGGATGCCGCGCTGAGCGCCGGCTGCGCGGGCTCCTGCTTCGCGAACCTCACCACGGCGCCGGGCACCGGCAGCAGTGCGCTGGCCTTCAACTCCAACGCCAAGGTGCGCGGCCGGATGCAGATCGCGGCCGACACCCTCGTGGCCGCCGGGCGCACGCTGCTCAGCGACTCCGCGAGTGTCACCTCGGCGGCCGTCACGCTGGGCGCCCTCGGCTGGCGCCGGGACTTCACGCGCGGGGCCGGGTTCGCCGCGGACTCGCTGATCGCCTGGGGCACCGGCGCGCTCATCCTGAGCGAGAACATCCGCACCGTGGTGCGCGGCGCGTACACGGCGGCCGCCTCCCACCTCGCCGACCTGGTGGTGGACGCGGGTGGCATCCTCGACGTCGCCGGCGTGGCGGCCGTGAGTGGCACACTCGCGGTGCGCAACAACGGACGGGTGTTGATGCAGGAGGACAGCGACTCGCTCACAGTGGGCGGTGCCGCGACGTTCGACGGCGATCCGCCGGTGGGCAGCCTGACCGGCGGCGCGCTCGTGATCGGCGGGAACTTCACGCAGCTCGGCACCGGGCGCGCGTTCGTCTCCGAGCTGACGCATCGCGTGCGGCTCACGGGGAACACGGTGAGCATCAGTGTCGCCGATCCGGTGGACAACCGGTTCAACCATCTCTTCCTGCAGGGCGTCTCGGCGGTGACGATCAACACGCCGATCAGCATCGACGGGCAGGTCACGCTCGGTCCCTCCGTCAGCGTGGTGGGCGGGCCGGCGGTGGTCACGCTCGCCGGCACCGTGGTCGACCCGGTCGGCGGTCGGTGGCAGGTGAACAGCACCATCTTCACCGGCGGCGACCCGGTGCTGCCGTCGAGCCTGCAGAGCAACCTCACGTTCATCTTCGGCGTGCAGCTCGACGCGAACCTCACCGTGACGGGCGACGTCGCGGTCCACGGGGGCGCACTCGACCTCAACGGGCACCGCCTCGACGTGAACGGCTCGTTCAGCACCGCGTTGGCCGGCGGGCTGCGCATGCAGAACGCCGCGGACACGCTGTACGTCTCGGGCAACGCCGAGTTCGGTGGGGCGAGCAGCGTCGGCCAGATCATCACCGGGCATCTCGCGATCGGCGGCAACTTCCGCCAAGTCGGGGCGCCCACGACGTTCTCCGCGGACGCGCCGCATGAGACCTGGTTCGTGGGCACCACCCCGCAGAGCATCGAGTTCGCGAACCCGGGTTTCGGGGCGGGCTCCTCCCACTTCGGCACCTTCTACCTGGGGCAGGGCGGCGCGCAGTCCACGGTGCTGCTCTCGGACGTGTTCGTGGGCGGCCAGCTCGAGACGGGTGTCGTGGCCGGACCCAGCCATGTGATCAGCGGGGCGGGCTTCCGCGTGCGGGCGCGCGGTGCGGACATCGATCGCCTGACGTTCAACAACATCCGTCTGCGCGTGGAGGACGGTGCGGCGCTCGTCGCACTCGACACGTTGCAGTTCGACGCGATGGACCCGACGGTCGTGCAGCTCGAGATCGTGCGCGGGACCGGCACGGTGAACATCGCCCGCCTCGGTTTCGCGGTGACGCCGACGACGGGCCAGTACCTGCGCGTGGAGGACCCTGACGGCCTCGCGGGCGGCGCCTTCGTGGTGAACATCACGCAGCCCACGCCGAGTGTGCCGGGCGGCTTCCTGCAGGTCATCCCGCCGGCCGTGGTGAACGGCTGGAACCCGGCCGAGTTCCGCTGGACGGGCGGCGGTGGTTCCTCCCTCTGGACCAACGCGGCCAACTGGTCGGACGGCGTGGTGCCGTCGCCGGGCGACAGCGTGTTCGTCCCGGCGGCGACGTTGTTCGCGCCGGTGATCCCCGACGGCACCACGCTGCGCGCGCTCGTGAGCGCACGCACCGAGACGGCGATCACGATGGCCGGCGGCATGACGATCACCGAGCGCCTGCATGTCCCCAGCACCACGGGGCTCTCCTGCGGTGCCGGCACCGTGAACGTCGCGGGTGCGGCAACGCCGGTGCGGATGTCCGGCCGCGTGCAGTGCTTCATGCGCATGCTCTCCGGCACGATCGACATCACCGACACACTCAACGTCGACGCCAACGACCTGCAGGTCGAGGGCAGCGCGGTGCTGCAGCCCGGCACGAGTGTCGTGCGCGTGGGCAACAACTTCTCGACGCTGGGCGGCGGGCGGCTGCGCATGCAGGCGGCCGCGTCGCGGCTGCTGGTGGTACGCGGCGCCAACTTCGCCGGCGGCGGCTCGGCGAGCGACCTCGCGGCCGGTCGCGTGGAGGTCGGCGGCAACTTCTCGCAGTCCGGCAACTTCACCTACTTCGCCGCACCCGGGCACGTGACGCGCCTCTTCGACGCCGACGGCGGCGACGCCGGCACCAAGCAGCTCGGCATGAACGGCATCAACGCGCAGTTCGGCGCGCTGGAGATCGACACCTGGAACCGCGCGGTGACGACCGAGGTGCTGGTCTCGGAGACCCTCACGCTGCTCGGCAACCCGTCGGTCGGCGGGCCGGGGTCGTTCGTGGTCGCGAGCGCCGTGACCGCCGCCAATCCGCTGGCCGTCATGACGTTGCCCGCGGTCCGGGTCGGTGGCGCCCTCAACTTCGCCGGCACGTGGAACGTGGACACCACGGTCTTCACCGGGACCAATCAGGTCATCTCCCCGTCGATCGCCTACCAGACCGTGCGCGTCAGCGGCAGCGGCGCGCGCATGTTCGGCGACGACGCGACGTTCACGATCGGCGGGAACCTCGAGGTCGTCGGCGGCTCGCTGCGCGTGGGGGACGGCGTCGGCGCGGTCGGCGTGCTCGTGTCCGGTTCGCTGCTGGTGAGCGGGAGCGGCCTGCTCCGCATGGTCGACGGTCTCGCGGAGGTGAGCGTCGCCGGCAACGCGACCTTCCAGGGGGCCAACACCACCGGACACCTGATCGACGGCGTACTCTCGATCGGCGGCAACTTCGTGCAGGGCGTGAACAGCCAGGCGTTCGTGGCCACCGGCGCACACGTCACCCGCTTCGCGGGCAGCGCGGATGCCAGCATGTCCTTCGCGAATGCGGGTCCCGCGCTCTCGCGATTCGCGACCGTCGACTTCGACCGCCCCGCCGGGCAGACCTTGACCCTGACCACGGCGGCGCACGCCGCCAACGCCAACCTGGTGGGCGGGAACTTCACCGTGGCCGCGAACACCGGCGCCTTCACGGTGACGGGCACCTACCAGACGTCGCTGCTGACGCTCTCGGTACTCGGCGTCAATGCCTCGTTCTCCGCCGGCAGCTGCTCCGGACTCGGCGTGCTCCAGCGCCTGGGGCTCGCGACGGTGCTGGGCACCGGGTGCCTGTTCAACCTGCCCTGAGCAGCGCCGCCCGCCGTCAGAACAACCCGAGCTGCTCCAAGAGCTGGGCCGGATCCTTCGGGGTCTGGCCCAGCATCGCTTGCAGCGTGCGCAGGTTCGCCGGACTGTGCCCCGAGAAATGGTTGTTCACGTACCCGTACACCTTCACCGACTTGGCCAGCGACGGGATGATCGCCGCCCAGGCCTCCAGCTCCGCCGTGCGATCCACTTGCACGTGCGAGTAGTCCGTGATGCTCCGGTCGGGTCCCATCCAACGCAGGTAGGCGTGGGAGGCCGTCGGACGCTCCGCCAGCTTGAGCATCCACTTCCGCGGGATCCAGCGCGCGTCCACCAACGCCAGCGCCACCCCGCGCGCCGCGAGCAGCGCGTGGGTCTCCTCGTTGATCCACCCCTTCTGCCGGAACTCGATGGCGAAGCGGATGTCGGCCGGGAGCGTGAACAGGAACTCCTCGAGGGCGTCGCGTTCCGTGGGCGCGAAGTCCGGGCCGCACTGGATCAGCACCGGCCCGAGCTTGGGCCCGAGCTCGCGCGCGGCGTCGTAGAACCGCTCGGCCACCGCGCGGGCCTCGACGAACCGCAACTCGTGTGTGATCTCCTGTGGCAGCTTGAGCGAGAACACGAAGTCGTCCGGCGTGCGCTCGGCCCAGCCGCGCACCGTCTTGGCCGCCGGCACGGCGTAGAAGGTGGAGTCCACCTCCACGGTGTCGAAGGCCCGCGCATACGTGGTGAGGAAGTCCGCGGCGCGCGTGCGCGGCGGATAGAACGGCCCCACCCAGGCCGGATAGTTCCAGCCCTGCGCGCCCAGGCGGATGCGTTCGGTCACGGGTTGGTCACTCGCGTCGTCTCTCCGGCGTTCGCCGTCGCGGTGGCGGACGGTCCTGCGCAATTTGCGTCGGACCGGCGCGGGCCGCATTCTCCCCGGTCCGCGCGACGGCCGCGCCGACCGACGCAGGCCCCCCTCGTCCCCCTCGCATGACTTCGAAGCGGAGCTGGCTCAACGCGCTCGGGTTGCACCGTCCGGAACTCCGCGCGTGGGCGATGTACGACTGGGGGCTCTCGGGCCTGCAGACCGTGATCATGACCGCGGTCTTCCCGCTCTTCTTCCTCTCGTACGCGGCCCACGGCCTCCCGGGCACGCAGGGCGAGGAACGCTACGCGGTCGCCAACACCATCTACGCCGTCCTCATCGCGGTGATCGCGCCGTTCCTCGGCGCGGTCGCGGACTTCAAGGCCGCCAAGAAGGCGTTCATGGCGGGCTTCATGATCCTCGGTGTCGGGGCGACCGGGGCGATGTTCTTCATCGGCCAGGGCGACGCGAACCTCGCGTCGCTGCTGTTCATCCTGTCGCTGGCCGGCGCGACGGGCAGCACCACGTTCTACGAGTCGCTGCTGCCGCACATCGCCACCGAGGAGGAGATCGACCGCGTCTCCACTGCGGGCTATGCACTGGGCTACATCGGCGGCGGCGTCCTGCTGGCACTCGACCTCCTCATGATCCAGCAGCCGGGCCTGTTCGGCTTCCCCACCGGCGAGGGACTCACACCCGAGCAGGCGTCATTGCCGGTGCGGGTCGCCTTCCTCACGGTCGCCGTGTGGTGGCTGCTCTTCTCCATCCCGATCTTCCGCCGTGTCCCCGAGCCGCCACGCGCGATCGAGCGCGATGAGCAGCAGGGCGTCAATCCGTTCAAGGCCGCCATCGTGCGGCTCGGCGAGACCGTGCGCGAGCTGCGCAGCTACAAGCAGGCGTTCCTGATGATGGTGGCCTTCACCATCTACAACGACGGCATCCAGACCATCATCAAGATGGCCAGCGTCTACGGCTCGGCCATCGGCATCGGCCGCGCGGACCTCATCACGGCCATCCTCATCGTGCAGTTCATCGGCGTGCCGTTCGCCTTCGCGTTCGGCATGGTCGCCGGACGCCTGGGGGCGAAGCGCTCGATCTTCATCGGGCTGCTCGTCTACACCGGCATCTGCATCTTCGCGTATCGCATGCAGACGACGCGTGAGTTCTACATCCTCGCGATGCTGCTGGGCCTGGTGCAGGGCGGCACCCAGGCGCTCAGCCGTTCGCTGTTCGCCACGCTCATCCCGAAGCACAAGAGCGGCGAGTTCTTCGGGTTCTTCTCCGTCTTCGAGAAGTTCGGCGGGATCCTGGGACCGCTCGCCTTCGCCGTCGCCCTCAACCGCTGGCAGTCGAGCCGCGTCGCGATCCTCAGCGTGATCGCCTTCTTCGTCGTCGGGGCGGTGCTGCTCATGTTCGTGGACGTCGCCGCGGGCGAGAAGACCGCCCGCGACGCCGAGCGCGACCTGCTGACCGGCTGAGCCCGCTCACGACGACGGCGGCACCAGCCCGAGCATGCGGATGTAGGTGACGAGGTTGCCGTAGTGCAGGTTGCCGTGTGCGATGTTCGCGACGAGCGGCGGCTGGGTCTTGCCCGGCCCATACACGGCCTGGCAGGTCGCCGTGGCCTGCGCCAGCTTCGCGGTGATCGTCGCCTTGTCGGTCTTGCCCGTCGCTACCGCATCCGACCACGCCGGCGCCTTCCCCGCAGCCTGCGCACAATAGTAGTTGTAGCCATCGGCGATATGGCCGAGCAGCTCCCCCACCGTGCGCACCGTCCCGACGGGCCGGTAGCCGTACTTGTCGGCCGGGATCACCGCGGCGCCCTTCGTGACCCAACCGCTCAGCTCAGCGAACCCGTCCCGCAGCGCCGCCGCGAGCTCCGGCGTCGGCGACGACTGCGCCGCGAGCGGACTCGCTCCCAGCGCGACCAACAGTGAACACAGTGCAGCGCGCACGGCGACCTCCTTGGGAGTCAGATGAATCGCATCCACGGGCGCGGAGCCCGTGCCTTCAACGCACCGTACCAGCGACAGGCCGGATACAGCACGACGAACACCACCAGCGCCCACACCAGGTAGAGCAGGCCGAGACTCCAGCGGTAGCCGTCCGGCATCGTCGGAGGGAACATCGGGAAGTTGCCGATGAGCTCCGGGATCACCGTGCCGCTGCGCAGTAACGACACGAGCATCGCCGCGAGATGGATGGCCGGGATGTGCAGCAGGTAGTAGAACATCGGCACGCGTCCGAACGTCGCCGAGACCCGCGCCAGGGGACCCCGTGCCGACTCGGCCCAGGGCAACACGAGGATCGCCGGGCCGAGGGTCATCAGCAGGAAGAGCAACGATGCCGGGTACTTCTGCTGCGCCAGCATGCGCATCCAGAACGGCATCGAGTCGTCGGGCGACGACTTGACCCACGCGACAGTGGCCGCCGCCACGAGGAAGATGACCGTCGCCGCCCCGCCGATCCGACGGCAGCGCTGTCGCCGGGTCTCGTCGTCCAACAGCAGGATCGCGCCGAATCCGTAGCCCGCCGCCATCACACCCACCCAGGGCACCAGGACGTACAGCACCGTGATGCCGAGTGCGGCGTCGGCACCCGACGGGTACAGGAACGCCCACCAGGGCGCGATCGCCGGCCACCATTGCGGCGGGAGGGCGAACACCGGCTGCGCGACCACGATCGCGACGCCGACCAGCCCCACGGTGCGCGACGGCCATCGCACCGCGATGCCGAGCACCACCATGCACCAGCCGAGCATCCAGATGACGCCGCCGAGCAGGTAGGTGCCGTAGTCCATGTTGAAGGTCCACAGGAAGCGGATCACGGTCAGCTCCAGCACCACCAGGAGCAGTCCCCGCACCATGAGGAAGCGCGCGAGTCGCGGCATGTCGCCGTGGCTGCGCCCCATGAGGAACGCACTGCTGCCGGCGAAGAAGCAGAAGACCGGCGCGACGAAGTGCGTGATCCAGCGCGTGAGGAACACCCCGGGGTCCGTCCCCCACGCGGGGACGTCCGCGTAGACGCGGACGTGGTCGACGGCCATGAGCACACAGGCCAGGCCGCGCAGCACGTCGATCGATTGCACCCGCATGTCCGATGTCTGGCGCATCCGGCGTCCTCGTGGAGGTCGCCCCATTCTCCGCGTGCGGCGTCGGACCCGCAAGCGAACGCGACCGAACGCGACGCCAACGGCCGTCGGCATGTCGCCAACGGTCGTCGCGGCGCTGTCGCCGGTGCCGATGATTGCGCGCGCTCCGCGGACTCCGTAGCGTCCCCCGCGTGACCGCTCCCCGCCCTGCGCCGACGCGCCCGTTCCTCAAGCCGTGGATGCTGGTCTCGGCCATCTGGCTCTGGCCGGCGGTGATGAACACCGTGAGCCGCGTGCTGCAGGTGCCGCTCTCCGGGTGGGACCCGCCCGGCGCACGCGAGCTGTTCTTCGTCGCCTTCGACTGGCTCATCTATGCGCTGGTCACGCCGTTCATCTTCGCGATCGTCGCGCGCTGGCCGGTGCAGCGCCGCCGGCTCGCGCAGCGGCTCGCGATTCACGGTGCCTGGGCCCTGCTGTTCTGCGTGCTGTGGGCAGTGAGCGGCAAGCTGCTCGACCTCGGCCTCATGACGCTGCTCTCACCCGACGAGGTGCTGCGCAGCATCAGCGACGCCGGTCCGCAGTTGGTGCGCGTGGTCAGCGTCAACGTGCTGGGCTGGATCCTCACCACGCTGCCGTTCGGCGTGGTGGTGTACGGGACCGTCGCGGGCATCGCCCACGCGATCCGCTACTTCACGCAGGCGCGCGAGCGCGAGCTCCAGGTCGCACGGCTCTCGGAGCAGCTCACCGGGGCGCGGTACGCCGCCCTGCAGGCGCAACTGAACCCGCATTTCCTGTTCAACACGCTCAACACCATCACCGTGCTCGTGCGCGGCGGCGACCGCGAGGAGGCGGTGCAGATCATCGAGCAGCTCAGCGAGCTCCTGCGGCGCACTCTCAGTCGCCACCGGGCCCCCGAGGTGCGCGTCGCGGAGGAACTCGCCCTCGTGGCGCAGTACACCGCGATCGAACAGGCGCGGTTCCAGGACCGGCTCCGGGTGCAGCTGGATGTCGCGCCGGATTGCCGCGATGCCGCCGTGCCGGGGTTCGCGATCCAGCACCTGGTGGAGAACGCCATCCGCCACGGCATCGCGCGCCGCGCCGAGGCCGGCGCGCTCAGCGTCCGCGTGCGGCGGCAGGCGGACGACCTGGTGGTCGAGGTGCAGGACGACGGTCCGGGGATCGACGGCGACATCACGGCCCCCGGGCACGGCCTGGAGAACACGCGCGACCGCCTGCGCGCCCTGCACGGCGCGGGCGCCACGCTGCACGTGGCCTCGCTGCCCGAGGGCGGCACACTCGCGGTGCTGCGGGTACCGTTCCGTGCGCTGCGACCGGAGGACCCCGATGGCGTCGCCTGAATGGCGCGTCATGATCGCCGACGATGAACCCGTCGCGCGCCGTGGCGTGCGACAACTGCTCGCCCCGTTCACCGCGTTCCGCGTGGTCTCGGAGTGCCGCAACGGGGCCGAGGTGCTCGCCCAACTCGATGCCGTCGCGCCGCAGGTCTTGTTCCTCGACGTGCAGATGCCGGGCATCGATGGGTTCGAGGTGATCCGCCGGCGCGGCAGCGCGCGGATGCCGCTCGTGGTGTTCCTCACCGCATACGATGAGTTCGCCCTCAAGGCCTTCGATGCGCAGGCCCTGGACTACCTCGTGAAGCCGGTGACCGCGGCCCGCTTCGCGATCGCCATGGCGCGCCTCACCCGCCTGCTCCACGGCGCGGCGGTCGCCGCGCCGCGCCTCAGCGTGCCGACCGCGCGCGGGGTGCTGCTGCTGGAGCTGCCGGAGATCGAGTGGATCGAGTCGGCCGACAACTATGCACGGGTGTGGGCCGGCGGTCGCGGATACCTGCTGCGCGAGTCGCTCGATGCCCTCGAGGTGCGGGTGGGGGCGCATGGGTTCGTGCGTACCCATCGGCAGGCACTCGTCCGGGTCTCGGCCATCCGGAAGCTCACGCGCGCCGACGACGGCGCGACCCTCGCGACGCTGAGCTCCGGCGCGCGTGTGCCGATCTCCCGACGCCGCCGGGCGATGGTGCTCGCGGCCATCCGGTCGGCGGGCGCCCCGGCCCCGGGCGGCTGAAGGGGGGCTTGACGGGCGATTTCAGGGTGATATCATTTCAATACCACCCTCTGGAGATCAACTGTGTACCGCGAATCCCCCTACCCCGCCGCCAACGGCCTCGTCGCCCTGCTCGTGTTGCTTGTGGTGATTGTGGGGTCGTTCGTCCTGCTCATCGGCCAGCTGCCGGATTCCAATCCGGACAAGAACGTCCCCCTCATCATCGCGTCGATCCTCGGGATGAGCATCGCCGGCTTCTGCCTGGCGGGGCTCTTCATCGTGAATCCCAACGAGGCCAAGGCCCTGGTGCTCTTCGGTACCTACAAGGGCACGGTGAAGAAGGACGGGTTCTGGTTCGCGAACCCGTTCATGGTGAAGAAGGCGATCTCGCTCCGTGTGCGGAACTTCGAGACCGCGAAGCTCAAGGTGAATGACAACCACTCCAACCCGATCGAGATCGGTGCGATCGTGGTCTGGAAGGTGATCGACTCGGCCGAGGCGCTGTTCGAGGTCGACGACTACACGCGGTACGTGGCCGTGCAGTCGGAGTCGGCGCTGCGCGCGGTGGCCACGCAGTACGCCTACGACTCGCACGCGGCCGGGGAGCTCTCGCTCTCGACGCACACCACCGAGGTCTCGCAGGCGCTGGAGAAGGCGCTGGCCGAGCGCCTGCTGAAGGCCGGCGTGGAGGTGGTGGAGGCGCGGATCTCGCACCTCGCCTACTCGCCCGAGATCGCCGCGGCGATGCTGCAGCGCCAGCAGGCGAGTGCGATCATCGCGGCGCGCCAGAAGATCGTGGAGGGCGCCGTGGGGATGGTGGACATGGCCCTGGCGCTGCTGAGCGAGCGTTCGATCGTGACGCTCGACGAGGAGCGCAAGGCGGCGATGGTGAGCAACCTGCTGGTGGTCCTCTGCTCCGAACGCTCGACCCAGCCTGTCGTGAACACCGGCTCGCTCTACACCTGAATCGGCGCCTCCCGTGGCGGAGAAGAAGCCCTTCCTGTTGCGCGTCGACCGCGAACTGCTGGAGTCCATCCAGAAGTGGGCGGACGACGAGCTGCGCAGCGTGAACGGGCAGATCGAGTTCCTGCTGCGGGACGCGCTCAAGCGCGCGGGGCGCACGCCGAAGGCATCCGGCGACGCGCCTCGCGACCGCACCCCGTAGGCATTCCCGTGGTCCTTGGAGGTCCGATGTTCCCGTTGTTCCGTGCGCGCCTGGCCGCGCACCCGATCGCCCGGCTCGTGGGCATCCTCGCCTCGCTGCTGGCGCTGGCCGTCGGCCTGCTCTTCGCCTCGCTGCTGGGCGCGGGCCCTGCGGCGGCGCAGTCGGCCGCGACCGGTCCGCGCCGAGTGGCCTATGTGATCCTCCGCGGCGACGACACACTCGCGGTGGAGCGCGTGGAGCGCTGGCCGGATCGTGCGTCGGCGACGATCCACCTGGCGGACCAGCCGTGGATCACGCTGGACTTCCGCTTCACGCCCGAGCACACGGTCAGCGAGACGCGCTTCCAGGTGCGGCTGGCCGGCGCCCCGAGCGACGCGACGCCGGCGCAGGACGGCACCGTGCGTTTCGTCGGGGACAGCGCGCTGCTCACCATGAAGGCCGCCGGACAGGAGCGCGCCCTCCGGGTGGCCACCACCGCCGGGGCGCTGCCGCTGGCGAACAATGAGCTGCTGGTCGTGGAGCAGGCGGTGCGCATCGCCCGCGCGCGACGCGTCACGACCCTGCGGGTACCGCTGTTCCTGCTCTCGGGTGCCCGGACCATCGACGCCTCGCTGGAGCTCCGCGGCGCGGACTCGGCGCGTTTCACCATCCTCTCCAACGTCACCGACTACCGCGTCGACGCCGACGGCTACGTGCTGGGCGGCGTGATCGCGGCGGCAGGCCTGCGCATCGCCGTCGTCACGGGTCCGGCGATGGCGGGGATCTCCATCGGTCGTCCCAACTACGACGCGCCGGCCGGCGCCACGTACCTCGCCGAGCACGTCGTCGTGCCGACCCCGGCCGGGCACCGCCTCGCGGGCACGCTCACCAAGCCGAGGGATGCGACGGGCCGACTGCCGGCCGTGGTGACCATCACCGGCTCCGGACAGCAGGACCGCGACGCGTATCTCCCCATCGCGGGTGGCGTGCGGATCTTCCGCCAGGTGGCGGACACGCTCTCGCGACGCGGCATCGCCGTGCTCAGGCTCGACGATCGTGCGATCGGGGGCTCGGGCGGCGACCCGACCGGGACCAGCGCCGATTTCGCCGACGACATCCGCGCCTCGGTGGCGTACCTGCGCAGCCGCCCGGACATCGACCCGGCGCGCATCGCGCTCGTCGGCCACAGCGAGGGCGGCATGATCGCCCCGATGATCGCCGCGACGGATCCCTCGCTCGCCGCGATCGTCCTGATGGCCGGCACGGGCTACACGGGGCGCAAGATCATCGACTACCAGATCGAGAACGGCGCACGCGGCATGCCGGGCCTCACGCGTGCGCAGCAGGACTCGATCATCGCGGACGGGACGCGCGAGCTCGAGCGCGAGATCGAGAAGAACGCGTGGATGCGGTTCTTCGTCTCCTACGACCCCATCCCCACGGCGCGGCGCGTGCGACAGCCGACGCTCATCCTGCAGGGCGCCACCGACCAGCAGGTGCGGCCGGAGGAGGCCCGTCTGCTCGACGCCGCGATCCGCGGGGCCGGCAACACCCGCGTCACCCTCCGCATCCTGCCGGAGCGCAACCACCTGTTCCTGCGCGACGCGAACGGCCATCCGGCCGGGTACGCGGCGCTGAAGGACCCGCGGGTGGACGGCGAAGTGCTCGGCGTGCTCGCCGACTGGCTGGCGCAGGCGCTCGGAGCGCGCTGACCATGGTGGACCTCCACATCGACGGCGAGCTGCTGCGCATCGAGATGCGCGGACATCACAAGCTGTGGGCACTCAAGTCGACGTTGTCCGTGCCGCTGTCGGACATCCGGGAGGTGCGGCGGGATCCCGAGCGCGCGCGCCGCTTCTGGAAGGGCTTCGGCCTCCCGGCGACCCACGCGCCCGGCGTCTACTCCGCGGGTACGTTCTACGAGAGCGACCTGCGGCCGGACTTCTGGTCGGTGCGCGATCCCGACAAGGCCTTGGTCATCCAGTGTGCGCTGGAGGCCGCGTACGACGAGATCATCGTCGAGGTCGAGGACCCTGCCGCCGACCTCGAGAGGCTCCTCGAGGCACTGGGCAGGCGCGCGTAGTAGCTTGGGTCGTTGGTCGCATCGCCCCCACACTCCGAAGCCAGGACTTCCCATGCGTTCCGCCAGCCGCCTCACGGTCGTTCGCGCGATCGGGCTCGCCGCCGTCTCTGCGCTCACCCTGCCGCTGCCACTGCGGTCGCAGGACAGCGCGCCTGCGTTCGTGCCGCGACTCGATTCGCTGGTGCTCGCGGAGTTGGCCCGGACCAGGACGCCGGGCGCACAGGTCGCCGTCGTCGTGGATGGGCGCCTCGCGTACGCCAAGGGCTACGGCGTCGCCGACATCGAGACGGGGCGGAAGGTCACCGAGCAGACCCTGTTCCGCGTCGGGTCCGTGACGAAGATGGTCACGGCCGCGACCCTGACCCAGCTCGCGGCTGAGGGGAAGCTCGACCTCAAGGCCCCCATCAGCACGTACGTGAAGGAGCTGGCCGGCAAGCGCGTGGGCACGGTCTCGACGCACCAGTTGCTCACCCACAGCGCCGGCTGGCTCGACAACGCGGTCGCCTACGGCCGCATGGGGGAAGGCGCACTCGGCGAGGTGATGCGCGAGGTCGGCGACACACTGTTCTTCACGGCGCCGAGCCGCGTGATCTCGTACTCGAACCCGGGCTACTCCATGGCCGGGTACGTCGCCGAACAGGCCGGCGGCGCGCGTTTCGCCGCCCTGACCGAACGCCTCGTCCTCCGGAAGGCGGGGATGGCGTTGTCCACGTTCCGGCCGCTCGAGGTCATGACCCGGGACTTCTCGCACGGGCACATCGGCGCGCCGGCGGCTGAGGGCAGCATCGTCCGCCCCTTCACGGAGAACACCGCCCAGTGGGCGGCCGGATTCCTCTTCAGCAACACGTCGGAGTTCGCGCGCTTCACGATCCTGCTCATGAACGGCGGTGAACTCGACGGCCAGCGGGTGCTCGCGGCGGAAGCCGTGGCACAGCTCACCACCGGACACCAGGCGATCCCCGGCACGACACAGGCGCGTTACGGCTACGGACTCAACATCGCCACCCGCGGAACGGAGCGCGTGTGGCAGCACGGTGGCGCCATCAACGGGTTCGACGCGCAGGTGACGATGTTCCCCGACCGGAAGCTCGCGGTGATCGTCTTCGACAACCGCACGGGTGCCCCGCTGCAGGGGATCGTCGACCTGGTCGCGAAGGAGGCGGCGGGCATCGCGCCGCCGACACCGACGCCGCTGCCGGCGGAGCGTGCCGCCACCGCCGAGGAGCGCGCGCGGATCGTCGGGACGTACCGGCAGGGGAACACGGAGATGTCGTTCGTCGAGGAGAACGGCGCGCTCAAGTTCCGGCAGCGCACGGAGGTCGCACCGGCGATGCTCGTGGGCGACGAGCGCGTGGTGGTCGGCATCGGTGCGACGAAGCAGACGATCCTGCTGGTGCGTGGCACCGACGGCCGCGTGGAGTACCTGCACATCGGACTCCGCGCGCTGGCGCGGCAACCGTAGCCGCGCCTCAGCGATACGTCTCGAAGAACCCCGACCCGACCCCGCGCAGCACCGCGCCCTGCAACCGCCCGGTGATGGTCGCAGTGCCCTTCATCTGGATGAAGTACGGCTTGGCACGTTCCGTCCGCGCGCCGGGTCCGCGCCGATCGCGCCGCACGTCACTGCCCACCGCGTCCTCGATCTCCAGCACGATCCGAAGGGTGTCGGCGCCGCGCGCATCGGTCAGGGTGGCCCGTGCCGGCACCGGCACGCGTTTGCCGTCCACCGTGATGCGGCGCGCGTCCTCGTACACGATGTCCTGCGGGCGGAACAGCGCGCGGAAGCCGAGTGAGTCCACGAGATACACGAACAACGGCTCGCGCACATCGTCCGCGCCGCTCCGGAGCACGCGACCGTAGAGCAACGTGTACGCCCCGGCTCGCGCCGCCCCCCACTCCCACTCCACATCGCGCCACACGCCCCAGTTGTGGTCGTGATAGGCCTGCGCACCGTCGAAGCGTTCGCAGCGCCCGGCCACGCACAGCTCCCCGACCGCACTCGCGCGCAGTCCCGGCACCGCGTACCCGCTCACCAGCGCATCGCCGCCGATACTCGTGCCCGGGAAGTACGCCCCCGGCGCCGGCGTCAGCGTGAGCGTGATGGTCGCGAGCGCGCCACTGCCCTGTTCCCGCGCCTGTGCGGACACACGATAGCGTCCGTCCGGGAGCACCTGCACACTGTCGCGACCCAAGGCCAGGTCGGCGCGCGCGGTATCGAGGTGGATCTCGCCCGGTCGCACCACACGCTCGAAGCGCCGCGCGGGGCGTCCCTGCTCGTGCACGGTGAGCAGCACCTGCCCGCCCCATGCACCCTGCGGCACATCGCCACCGACGGCCAACGTGAGGAAGGCCCAGCGTTGGCTGTCGGCACTCAGCACGTTGAAGTAGTGCCACTCGCCCCAGGTCGCACGCTCCTCGGGCGTCAGGGTGGCGGGTGTGTGATGGAAGCGGTCGATCTCGTGGAGCAGCGCCGCCGGCGACGGGGCCTTCCACTGCCGATCGGACGCGTCATCGTCCCAGGCTCCGGCGACGATGGTCGGCGCGGCCCCCACGGCCCGCGTCGCCGACGGCAGCTCCCCGAGAGCACGGACCGGGAACTCGCGGTCGCCCGCACGCAGGTACAGCAGCACGCCGTCGGTCTGCGGCGCCACCGCCGAGACCGCGTCGGACAGCCGTGGGGACGCGAGCAGCTGCCGATGCACGAACCGGGCGTTCGCGATGGACACGAACATCCCGCCGACGCCACCGGTCTTCATCACCTCGAGGTCGAGTCCGTCCGGCAGCACGGTCACGTCGCCGCCACCGACGAGTTTCTCGTCCCTGGACTGCAGCACCATCGCCTCGCCGATGGCGAGCAGCGTGATCATGACACCCACGCCGAGCCCGAATCCACCCAGCAGGAAGAGCGACCGCCAGGGACGGTCGAGCAATCCGCGCAGCGCGAGCGTGGTGATCACGCCTGAGCCGTGCCCGGCGCGTGTGGCGGGGCCGGCACGGCGTCCGCGAGCGGACGGCGCAGCACCTGATCGACGATCGCCCCATCGCGCATGTGCACCACGCGTCGCGCGGCCTGCGCGAGTTCCTCGTCGTGGGTCACCGTCACGATCGTCGTGCCGTCGCGGTTCAGGCGGTCGAACAGGGCGATCATCTCGGTGCCGGTGCGCGCATCGAGCTCGCCGGTCGGTTCGTCCGCGAGCAGCAGCGCAGGCCGGTTCGCCAGCGCCCGCGCGATTGCCACGCGCTGCTGCTCGCCCCCCGAGAGTTGGTACGGCCGATGGTCGGCCCGCGCCCCGAGTCCCACGTACGCCAGCAGTTCCCGGGCGCGCGCCACCCGCGCCGCCCGCGGCAGCTTCGCCTCCGCCATCGGCAACTCGACGTTCTCGGCCGCCGTGAGCGTCGGCATCAGGTAGAAGCGCTGGAACACGAAGCCGATCCCGGTGAGCCGGAAACGGGTGGCGTCGGCGTCGTTCATGCGCGCCACATCCCTGCCACGGATCGCGATGGACCCGGTGGTGGGACGATCGATCGCCCCGAGCAGGTTCAGCAGCGTGGACTTGCCGCAGCCGGACGGCCCGACGATCGCGACCCAGTCGCCGGCCGCGACATCGAGCGAGATGCCGCGCACCGCATGCACCGGTTCCCCGGCCACGGGATAGTCCCGACGCACGTCGCGCGCCGCGAGGACGATCTCCCTCATGCCACCGCCTCCTCCCGGAGGGTGCGGGCGATCGGCAGCGTCGCCGCGCGCCATGCGGGCCAGATGCCGGCCGCGATGCCGCAGAGCACCAGCAGGCCCAGCGAACGGAACGCGGCCGCGGGTTCGAAGAAGAAGAAATCGAACGCCGCCGGGAGTCCGGGGAAGGCCGCAAGGATGCCGTTGAGCCAGGTCGCCGTCACCAGGCCCAGCCCCATCCCGATGGTCGCGCCGACCAGCGACAGTGCAACCCCTTCGGCCATCACCTGCGCCACGATCCGCCAGCGTGCCACACCGATCGCGCGCATCACCGCGATCTCGCCGATGCGCTCGTTCACCGACACCGTCACCAGCGTGGTGACGAGCAGGAATCCGACGGCGAGGGAGACCGACGCCAGGATGAACGCCAGCTGGCGGAAGTAGCCGAGGCGCTCGTCCACGAGTTGCAGTGCGGCGGCGGTCGAGAGGGCACTGACCCGCGCGTCCGATGCCTCGAGGCGGCGGCGGACGCTCTCGATGTCGGCACCCGGCCGCGTCGCCACCAGCACGACCGAGAGGCGATCCGCCCGGTCGCGGCCACCCATCGCCTGCACCGCGGCCAGTCGCATCGCGGCCGCACGCTCGCTGCCGCCGAGCATCACGAAGCGGGCGCGCCCCACGATCCGCACCGTGCGCGCACCGGTCACGCGGCGCATCTGCGCATCGTAGCCGGCGGCGACCTGCACCGTGTCGCCGACGGCGCGTCCCGTGGCGGCGAGATAGGAGGCGTTCACCACCAGCTCGTCATCGGCGGCGAGGTCGCGGCCCTCGACGAGCACGTAGTCGCCCTGCACGGCGGGATCGAGCCCGAGCACGAAGGCCGACACCACCGAATCCCCGGGGGTGCGCGAGAAGAGCTTGGCGCCGAGCAGCGGCGCGACCGTGACGACGTCAGGGTCGGTCGCGACCGCACGGACCAACGCCGCGCCGCCGCCGACCGTCGCCTCCGAGTCGAAGGGCATGGTGCCACGCGGTGTGAGTCGGATCTGGAATCCCTGTTGCTCGATGAACCCCCGGAAGCTCTCGCGCATGCCGGAGCCGAGCATCACCATGTCGAGCAGCATCGCCGCGGCGACGGCGACCCCGGCCGTGGTGAGGGCCGTGCGGGCGCGCCGTCGCGCGAGCGTCGCCATCGCCAGGCGCAGCATCATCGGCCGATCAGCTCCAGCGGGGCCCGTCGCACCAGGCGCTGCGCGGCGAACAGGCCGGCGAGCACGCCGAGCGCGAGCGACAGCAGCACCGCGAAGAGCACGATGCCCGGCGTGACGATCGCGAATCGGAGCGGCGTGGTGTACACGCCCTGGTAGTACCAGTTCACCACCGCCGACGCGAACCAGCCGAGTCCCGCGCCCATGAGGCTGCCGATCAGCGAGACCAACGACGCTTCGAGCACCACTGCGCGCAGCACCGACGAGCGGCTCATGCCGATGAGCCGCAGCGCGCCCACGTCGCGCCGCCGCTCGTCCACCTTGAGCAGCGTGATGCAGAGCAGGAAGATCGCACTCGCGACGATCGTGATGACACCGATGGCGCGGTGGAACCGGTTCACCACGCGGAACGTCGCGGAGGTCTCGATGGCCACCTCGGCCGCCGGGTACGCGCGGAAGCCGAAGGCCGACGCATTGATGCGCGCGGCGACCGCCGACGGCTCCGCCCCATCGCGCGACTGCACGGCGAAGCGCCCGACGCGGTCGCCGGACCCGGAGAGGGTCTGCAGGTGATCGAGATGCAGGCGTACGCGGAACTCGCTGCGCGCGACCTCGCTGGGGTCCGCGCTGCGCCGCGTGATCGCGGCGATGCGCACCGTGTCGCCGGCGCCGCCGGGCGTGGTCCCCAGGACGACGCGATCGCCCACCGCGAGCCCGGCCGCGTCCGCGAGGCGTTCGTCGATGGTGATGCTGCGCGGCGCAGGCTGCTGGAGCAGCGCGGCGAAGGCGAGGAGCGGGAGCAGGGACACTAGGGATACAAACTACACGCGGGGCGCAGCCGTTCCGGCTGCGCCCCGCGTCCCGATCCGGCCCGGTCGCGGCGGGGGCCGCGACCCGGCGGCAGGCCTACTTCTTCTCGCTGAACGCGATGTCGAACTGGATCTGGATCTCGGGGTTGATCTTGTTCACCGCCGGCTGGTACGAGACGCCGAAGTCGTTGCGGTTGATCACCGTGTTGCCCTTCACGCGCCAGATGTTGCGCTCGGCGTTCACCTGGGTGAGGCGGCTCGGGATGGTGATCGTCTTGGTCTTGCCGCGGATGGTGAGGTCCCCGGTGATGTTCACGCGGTCCTCGGCGAGCTTGTTGATGATCGTGGACTTGAACGTGATGGTCGGGAACGAGTCGGCGGCGAAGAAGTCGTTGCTCTTGAGGTGGCCGTCGCGCTGGGCGATGCGGGTGTTGATGCTCTTGGCGTCGATGGAGATCACGACCGACGAGGCCTCGACCTTCTCGGCGTCGAACATGATCGTGGCATCCCACGAATCGAAGGTGCCGTGCGCATCGACGAGCTGGGACTCGGCGACGAAGTTGATCTGCGAGTGCGCGACGTCGCGGACGAAGGTCTTGGGCGCGATGGCGGCCGAGGCCGCCGCGAGCGCGGGCGCGACGGCGAGAGCAACGATCCACTTGTTCATTTGTCTCACTCCAAAGTAGGTGACGGGTAAACCTTACGGTTCTAACCTAATGAACACGCGGGTCGCAGTGGAAGTGCCCACCGTCCGCGCGCTCCCGTCCACCAGCAGGGTGAGAGGTCCCTCAAATGGTTCCCTGGTAAGGAGTTGCACCCGTACCCCGGGCCGGATTCCCATTCCGTCAAGATATCGTAAGAACTCAGGGTCCCGGTCCGACATCCGCACCACCCGCGCCGCTTGGCCCTCCGGGAGGTCGGCGATCGAACCCAGGGTGGTCTCGTCCACCTCGCCGGAGGCCGAGGGGATGGGGGCGCCGTGCGGATCGACCGTGGGATTGCCGATCGCCTCCGCCATCTTGGCGATGAGGTCGTCGCTGGCCGCATGCTCGAGTCGCTCGGCCTCGTCGTGTACGTCGTCCCAGCCGAAGCCCAGCCGCTGCACCAGGTACGCCTCGATGATGCGATGCCGGCGGATGAGGCGCAGCGCCGCGGTCCGGCCCGCCGGGGAGAGTCGGGCGCCGCGATAGCGCTCGGCCTTCACGAGACCCAGTCGGGCGAGACGCTGCACCATGCCGCTCACGCTCGCGGCGGCGATGCCGAGTCGTGCGGCGATGTCGTTGGTGCCGGCGGCGCGGTCGCCGCGCTCCAATTCATAGATGGCCTTGAGATAGTCCTCGGCCTGGCCGGTGAGCGGGGCATCGGGATCCGCCAATGGGACCGTGGGCACACGTCCGGCGGATTTTCGTTTGGGTCGGGGCAAGGGGGCTCCTGCGTCGGTGCTCGCGTGGCGCGTGGTGCTGGGCTATTGTAGCGCATTCCCTGCGGCGATGCTCGCTGTGGGTCCCCCTCACCGGAGCGTCGAATGCGCGTCGCACGTTTGCTCACACTTGCTGCCACGGTCCTCGTGGTGGCGGGCCCCTCCGCGCCGCTGCAGGGGCGCGCGACGATGAGTTTCTTCATCACCAGCGTCGGGCCCGGCAACGGCGCGGACCTCGGCGGACTGGCCGGCGCCGACCGGCACTGCCACACACTGGCGGAGGCGGCCGGCGTGACCGGGCGTGAATGGCGCGCCTACCTCAGCACCGTCGCCGGCAACGGGCAGTCCGTGGTGCATGCGCGTGACCGCATCGGCAACGGGCCGTGGTACAACGCGAAGGGTGTGCTTGTGGCACAGAACGTGGACGTGCTCCATTCCGACGCGAACCTGCTCGGGAAGGAGAACAGCCTGAGCGAGAAGGGGCTGCCCGTGAACGGACGCGGCGACACCCCCAATCAGCACGACATCCTCACGGGCTCGATGCCGGACGGTCGCGCCGCAACGGACACGCTCGACACGACCTGCGGCAACTGGACGAGCAGCACCGCCGGCGCGGGATCCGCGCTGGTGGGGCATCACGACAAGCAGGGCGGCGGTGCGCGACCGACCTCGTGGAACTCGGCCCACGGCTCGCGTGGCTGCAGCCAGGCGAACCTCGTTGCTACCGGCGGCAACGGCCTGTTTTACTGCTTCGCGCGCTGAGGCGCCGTGCGGTCCGGCGCGATCACACCCACCGGGGACGGAATGCCCAAGCCCATCCGTCGCGGACTGCCGCGACCCGTGCTCGCCACCGTCGTGGCGGCCCTGCTCGCCGTGGGTCCGCTGCGGGCCGAGGCGCAGTCCGCGGCCGACAGCGCGGCCACGAGGGTCGCGGCGCAATACATCTCGGCGCTGCAGAACGGGCGGCTGCATGAGACGGCGGCGCTCGCCCACCGCGAGGCGCTGACGTCGATCCGCAAGCTGGTCGAAGTGCTCGCCAAGATCGATGAAGGAGGCACGTTCCGGTCGCAGGTGCTCAAGGTCGGACCGGAGGTGGACATCGCCAAGCTCACCGACCAACAGTACTACGCGGCGTTCGTCGGCCTCGCGTACGGCCAGCCGGGTGTGCAGGAGGCCCTGCGGTCCGCGACGTCCACCATCCTGGGAGTGGTGCCGGAGGGCGAGACGTTGCACGTCCTCCACCGGATGAAGATGACGGTGGAGGAGATCGAGATCAGCAAGATGGAAGTGCTCTCGCTGCGGATGGACAACGGCCAGTGGCGGGTGATGCTCTCCGGCGACATCGAGAGCATGCGCCGGCGGCTCGAGACGATGGTGCCGGACACTCGCTGATGGCGCTCGTCCTCGAGCGTGGCGCCGCGCCCGCCGCGCTCGATGCCCTGCTGCGCACACGGCAACAGGCGGAACCGCTCGCCTCGGGTGCGGAGCCGTGGCTCGCCTGGCGCGGCAGCACCCCGGTGGCCGGGCTCGCCACGTACCTGCTGGACGATCTGCATGGCGCGCCGGGCCTGAGCGGCGTGCTCGGGCATTTCGTCGCGGACGATGCGGACGCCGCCGAGCGATTGCTGCGCGAGGCGAGCGCATCCCTGCGCGTCGCAGGCGCCGCACGCGTGCTGGGCCCGATGAACGGCAGCACCTGGGCGCGGTATCGGTTCGCGCTGGCGCCGGACACACCGGTCGGTGCGCTGGAACCGCCGTTCCTCGGGGAGCCGACCAACCCACCCGACTACCCCGCCTGGTTCGCACGCGCCGGCTTCGCGCCGGTGGTGGCCTACGAGAGCCGGATCCAGCGTGACCTGACCACCGCGGACCCACGCGCGGGACAGGTCGCTGCACAGGTCGCGGCGGCCGGGTTGCACCTCGAGACACTCGCACTCGACCGACTGGAGCCCGTGCTCGGCGAGATCCACGCGCTGAGCCTCGAGTCGTTCGGCGACAACGCCTACTACCGACCCATCGCGCGTGAGGTGTTCGTTGCGATGTACACGCCGCTGCGCCCCATCCTCGACCCTGATCTCGTGCTGCTCGCCCGCGATGCGGCGGGTGCGTTGGTCGGGTTCTCGTTCGCCTATGTCGACCCGCTCGGTGCGGCGGCGGGCGCACCCGGCCGCGTGGTGCTGAAGACGCTGGTCACGAGGCCGGCCTTTCGGGGGGTGGGGCTGGGCGGACTGCTCGTGGACCGCACCCGCAGTCTGGCGCTGGAGAAGGGCCACCGCGCCGTGATCCACGCCCTCATGCACGTGCGCAACGTGTCCAAGCGGATGTCGGAGCGCAGCACCACCGAGTTCCGGCAGTACGCGCTCTACCAGCTCGCCCCGTGACGCTGCCGCCGGCCGACGCGAACATCGCGGCCCGCCTGCTCGCGCGCGCCGCGCTGCATCCGACGCGCCCGGCGATCGTGGAGTACCGGCGCGGGCACGCGACGCGCATCGGATTCGCGGAACTCGCGTCGCGCGTCGCCACCGTGGGGGCGTCCCTGCGGGCACAGGGCGTCGGCGCCGGTGACCGCGTGCTCCTCCTGGTGCCGATGTCGATCGAGCTCTATGCCGTGCTGCTGGGCGTGCTCCATGCCGGCGCGACGGCGGTCTTCGTCGATGCCTGGGCCGACCGGCGCCGCATGGACGCGGCGGTGCGGGTGGCGGCACCGCAGGCGTTCATCGGGTCGTGGAAGGCGCAGCTGCTGCGGCTCGTGTCGCCGGCGGTGCGGCGGATCCCGCGGCACTTCGTGGCGGGCGGACGGGGACTGCGCGCGGCCTCCGGGGCGCGAGAGGGTGCGACGCATCAGCCCGCCCGTGCCGACGACCCCGCACTCATCACCTTCACCACGGGCAGCACCGGCGCACCCAAGGCCGCGGTCCGCACCCACGCCTTCCTCTGGGCGCAACACGAGGCACTCGCGGCGCACCTGCAACTCCGCGACGACGACGTCGACATGCCGACGCTGCCGATCTTCGTGCTCAACAACCTCGCGCTCGGGGTGCCGAGCGTGATCCCGGACTTCGATCCGCGACGACCGGCGGAGATCGATCCGGCGCGGGTGTGGGCACAACTCGTCGCCGAGGGTGTGACGACGACGAGCGGTTCGCCGGCCTTCTACGACCGGCTCGCTGCACACGCCGCGGTCACGGGTCAGCGCATCCCGGTGCGCGCACTCTTCACCGGCGGTGCGCCGGTGCTGCCACCACTCGCCGCGCGCCTGGCCACGCAGGTCCGGGGCACGGCCCACGTGGTCTACGGCAGCACGGAAGCGGAGCCCATCGCCGGCATCGAGATGCAGGCCTTGCTTGCCGCGTGCGACGACGGCGGCGCGCCAGCGTCCACAGGCGGCGGCCTCTGCGTGGGACGTCCGGTGCCGCAGGTAGAACTCCGCATCATCCGCGCGGTCGACGGCGTGATCGACGTGCCACCCGACGGGGTGCGTGCCCTGGAACTGCCGAACGGGGAGACGGGCGAGATCGTGGTCTCGGGCGCGCACGTGCTCCGCGGCTACCTCAACGACCCCGACGCCGAACGCGCCGCGAAGCTGCGCGACGGGGACCGCGTGTGGCATCGCACGGGCGACGGTGGTCGGCTCGACACCGACGGTCGGCTCTGGCTCATGGGGCGCGTGCGCGAGCGGGTGCGGCGCGCGGGCGAGGAGTGGTGGGGCTTGCCGGCCGAGCTGCGCGCGCTGGGCCACGCTGCGGTGCGGCACGCCGCCTACCTCGGCGTCGGCGCTCCCGGGGCGCAGCGCGCCGTGCTCGTGGTGGAATCGCCTGAGGATCTCGATGCCTCCGCGCGCGCCAGCATCATCGCATCGGTCGCGCCGCACCCCGTCGACGACCTGCGTCGCGTGGCGCGGATCCCGCGCGACCCGCGCCACGCCTCCAAGACCGACAGCGAAGCACTGCGCCGGCTGCTGGGCTGACGGCGCGCCCGCCGCCGGTCACGCGGGCGCGAGACTCCGGATCCACACGGCACCCACCACCAGCGCGGCAAACGCCACGCTGCACATCGCGAGTCGCACGTTCCACGGCGGATGCTGCGGCCACTGAGGCAGATGCCGCAGGCCGTGATAGGTCGCCGGGCCGAGCAGGGCCAGCGCCGCCGCCGCCGCGATCCCGGGGATCTCGAGTGCCCCGACGTACGCGCCGGGCCAGACCACCACGAGCACAGCCCCCAGCGTGAAGCCGACAGCCCAGCGCCATGCATGCGCAGCACCGCTGCCCGACTCCGCACGCCAGCCCGGCATCCCCAGTGCGCTGCCGCCGGCGCCGGGCACCAGGTTCCATGCCGCGATGGCGACCTGCGCGGCACAGGCGCCGAGATACAGCGGATAGAACGGATCATCCACGGCCAGCCAGGCGGGCTGCACGAGCACCTTCTCGAACACGTTGTTGGCGAGGAAGAGTGCCGTGGGCACCGCGCAGACGTAGAACGTGGCGACGACCTGGTAGGTGGGGTGCGCCGTATCGGCGAACGCGGCGCGCCGCGCGAAGGTCGCGCCGAACACGACGATCCCGAGTGCGGGGCCGATGATCCACTCCGGTCCACCGAGGGCGTAGGCGCCGTACACGAAGAGCGTGAGCGCCGCCGCGCCGCTGAACGTCACGAACGGTACCCGCCACGCCGCCAGTCCGATCAACGCGATGATGACCAGCTGCGCGACCAACTGCCCCTCCAGCATCGCGGGCGTCTGCCCCGTGAGCTTGTACAGCAGGAAGTACGTCACGAGCGGCACGAGCAGGTTGTCGTTGCCCTCGATGCTGATCGCTTCGAACAACGTGACCACGAGCGCGATCTGCGCGCCCACGAGCACACTCAGCCGGCGGTCGATGTCCGTGAGCAGCAGCAACGAGAGGTGCACGATGAGGAACGTCGCGACGAAGAACACCGTGGACCCTTCGAGGCTGCGCTTGTCGCGCTCCACGTCGAAGGTGTGGCGTCCGTACGCCGACCCCAGCACCGCGGCGGCGGCATCGGCGACGACGAGCACGAGGATCGAGATGAAGTACGCGACCGGCCGATCGGCCCCGATGCGGTACACGAGATAGATCGCGATCGGGAAATAGATGCCACCCTCGGACGAGCGGGCGACCCCGTGCACGCTCTGCAGCAGGCCGAGCCGACGCGTCCCCCAGAGGATGAGCAGGAAGGCGGCGCCGAGCAGGAGCACCGTCCAGTGGTGCTGCAGCAGCCAGGGGAAGCAGGCGGCGACCACGCCGCCGGCGAAGTGCACGAACTTGCGTGTCCATTCCACCGGCGGTGCGGACACGCGGCGCCACAGCTCGGCGGTGATGAAGATCGCCACGAACGCGCCCCCGATGAGAGCGGCATTCGTGAGCTCCGTACTCCAGGCAGCTGTCACGGCTGCCGGACCTCGTCCACATGGAACGCACCGTAGAACCATGCACGGTCGCGCGCGTGCAGGGCCTCTGCGAGCGTCCGGTGCGCGGTGACGCGGTCACGCCAGCCGTCGGGCACCGCGCGTGGGGCGAGCAGGTTCCAGTACACCATCCGGGCCCCGGGTCGCGCGAGGGCGGCGATCGCAGCGTAGGCCGTCGCGTGCCCGGCCGGACTCATGTACTCGAAGATATCCGAGAGATTGAAACCGTCGAACCGTCCGGGTGCCCCTTCCGCGGCGCCCTGGTGCAGGGTCACGCGGTCGAGCCGCGCGCGGATCGTCTCGAAGTGCGCGGCCTGCAGGTATGTCGGCAGGGCCGTCGCCGCGTAGTTGCCGGTGAGGATGTACGTGAGGTAGGGGTTGGTGTGCGTCTCGAGCGCGGTCAGCGCGTGCCGCGTGCGTTGCAGGATGCGTTCGCCCACGCTGCCTTCGACGTGCGCGAAGAACTCGGGGTCGCGCCCGAGCCGTCCCATGACGGCGCGGCTGAAGAAGACGCGGAAGATCAGCCGCCACCGCCAGGAGTCCCAGTGTGTGCGGTAGAAGCGCTCGCGCCCGGCCGCGTCCCGCGGCGTGAGCAGGTCGAGCACGCGGCGTCGACGGTGGACCAACGGCAGCACGCGGCGCCGGAAGAGGCCGAAGAACCGCTCGAACTTCCCCGCGTGCACGACGCCCGCGGCGATCGCGTCGGGGTGGCGGTCCCAGAAGTCGCGCGCTCGCGCGCTCAGCGTGGGCCGCATGCGGGCATAGACGGCCGCGCGCTCCGACGACGGCGTGACGCCGAGGAACGCCAGCAGCCCGGCGTGGTCCAGCGTGCGGAAGGCGGCGAGCCGCAGTTCGACCGCCGCGAGTTGCGGCGCGCTCAGGTCCACGGCGACGATCTCCGCGGGGTCGAGCGTGAGCATCGCCAGCACGTTGTCGCCGGCGGATGCGATCGACAGGATGCGCCCGCCCGCGACGGCGGGCCTGAGCGCCTCGCAGAGGATCCCGCTGTCCTCCCAGACGCTCGCATAGCGGATGAAGTCGAATCGGGCGCGGGCGTCGATCTCCGATGCACTCATGCGGCGGCCTCCCCGCCGAGTCGCCGCACGACCCCGGTGGTGCCGTCCATCTCCACCTCCTCGCCGTCGACGAGCGTCTCGAGCAGTCCGGGGATCGCGACCACGCAGGGGATCCCCATCTCGCGCGCGACGATGGCGGAGTGGCTCAGCAGGCTGCCGCGCTGCACCAGCAACCCGGACGACGTCGGGAACAGCAGCGTCCACCCCGGATCCGTGCGCTCCGCCACCAGGATGCGGCCGCGGAGATCCCCCGCCTGTGCGGGATCGAGCACCACGCGCACCCGCGCACGCACCACGCCCGGGCAGCAGCCGATGCCGTGCAGGTCCGCCCCCTCCACGGCCGCGTGCCGGGGGACCGACGGCACGGCGTCCGCCGGCATGCCGCGCGTGGTGAAGCGGTCAGGCGGCGCGGGCTCCGCCGCGTAGCGCGCGTACTCGGCGCGGCGCAGCGCGACTAGCGCGCGCAGATCGTGCGTCACGGCCGTGCCCTCGACCTCGGCGAACACCTCGTCGCGCGTGAGCCAGAACACGTCGCGCGCGTCATCGAGCCGATCCGCCGCCGCGAGGTGCTTGCCGAAGGCGACGAAGATCCGCCGGACGACCCCGAAGACCCGCGTGCGCTCGAACCGCAGGTTCTCGCGGTCGCGGATGCGCGCGCGCGCACTGGCGAGCACACGCAGGAACGCCCACTCCTTGAAGCCGCCGAGCCCGGCGTGCACCCGACGCTCGGCGGCCGCACGGATGGCCCGCTCGCGCTCCTGTCCCGCCTCCGGTGCCGTCGCCCCGCCCACCACGTACGCGCGGATCATCATCACCACCCAGGCGGGATCCTCGCTCGGCGTGACCGTCTCGAGCTTGAGCTCGCTCATGCAGCGGTCGCCGAATCGCCGCAGGTAGTCGTCGAGCCCCGCGCGGAGCTCAACCGCCTGCGGGTCGGCGGCGATCCGCGTCGCGAGCGCGGTGTCATCGAGGTCCTGCGCGAACATCGCCTGCAGCGCGGGGCGCTCGCTCACCACACGCGCGAGCGCCATCACCCGCCGGGCCGGTTCGGTGGAGACGATGCCCCCTTCGCCGCAGAGCAGGTCGTTGACGAGGGTCGGCGGTTCCTGCGGCAACCAGCGCTGCAGCAGCCGCCCCAGCACCCCGAACCAGATCATCGCGAAGAAGTCGTTGACCAGCGGCGGCTGCCAGTGGCGCAGCAGATGGTCCTCGAGCCGGCGGTAGAGACGCAGCAGGTCCTCGCTGGAACGCGCCGCGAGATCCTCGCCGGCCAGCGGATCGAGCGCGGCCGCCACGCGGGCATGGAACGCGGGGACCTCCGTGCCGAGCGCCCGATTCGCGAGCGTGAGTCGCAGCACCGTACGCAGCAGACGCGCGAGGTCCACCCATCGGTTGGCGGCCGGCGGCGGGTCGGGCGGCTCCGCCAGCTTCTCGCGTACGCCCATCATCCGCTCCATGAAGTCGCGGTTGAAGGCGTATCCCGGCAACATCGCGAGGACGCGGTACCAGTTGAGCAGGTTGTAGTACACGCGACCGCGGATGAGACCCAGCATGTGCGCGAACACGTGCCGGTGGTCGGCGATGAGCGACTCCCCCACGCCCGAGAGCCGGCAGAACTGGATGTAGACGTCCTCGTACACGCTCCGCGCGAAGCTGAACGTGAGCGGCGACGTCAGTCCGCCATAACTCTCGATGATGTTGCTGTTGTCCCAGACCCGGAGCTCGCCGGTCGCCGCGGCGGTCGCGGTGACCGGCCGTGCCTGCAGGATCAGCAGTCGTCCGTCATCGCGCGCGATGGCCCACTCGACGTCCTGCGGGCCGCCCAATGCCGCGGCCAGTCGGCGGACCGCGTCCGCGACGGCACGCACCTCCTCGTCACGCAGCGACGGCTGCCGACGTTCGGCGTCCGCGAGGGTGACCGTCGCGGTGCTCCCCGCGGACGTGCGCACGACGGCATGCGTCTTCTCCGCGATGCGGGCGCGCAGGTCCGCCGCCGCCCCTTCGCCACGGACGTGCCAGGTGTCGGCATCCACTTCGCCGGAGACCAGCGCCTCCCCGAGTCCGGGCACGGCAGTCACGAGCGCCGTCGCGGTGTCGCCGCTGACGGGATCGACGGAGAAGGCGACGCCGGCGGCGCGGGCATCCACGAGCTCCTGGACGATCACGGCCATCGCCGCCGGTGCGGCGAGTGTCGCACCACCGGCGTAGCTGAGCGCCCGCAGGCCGAACGCCGAGGCCCAGACGCGCCGGATCGCATCCCAGAGCGCGGCATCGTCGGCGCCGGTCGCCACGACACCGAGCACGGTCTCGAACTGCCCCGCGAACGAGGCAGCGGCGCCGTCCTCCATGGTCGCCGACGAGCGCACTGCGAGTGCCACGCCATGCAGTCGGAGACGCGCGAGTTCGCCCTGCACCGCCACGCGCAGCTCGGCCGGGATGTCCAGGCGCTGCACGGCCGCCGCACGGATGGCGGCCGCCGCCGCATCGGTCGGCGGCGGAGCGGTGAGCGCGAGGCGCTCGTGGACCTCGGCGGGGATCGCGAACCACCGCGGCACCGGCAGTCCGGTGCCGGCCACGCGCAGCAGGTTCGTCGCCTTGCCGCCGAGTCGGGTCCCTGCGAGCGCCGTCATGCGCGGAGGGCCGTGAGCGTCCACGGCAGCGCGAGGAACAGGTAGGCGAGCAGGTTCCACACCGCGCTCATGCGCTCCGTCGCCTTGCCGCTGCCGGCACGGCCCCGCGCGAGGGCGGGCATCGGCCACGCCACGATGAGTGCCACGGCAGCGGTGAGCGGGAACACCAGCGTGGACGACATCCCGGCGACCGACATCGCCCACGCCGTGAGCGCCGCCGCGAGTACCAGCGTGGCGAGCCAGAGGCGCTGTGCGCGCGGCAGGCCCCACGTCGCGGAGTACGTCTCCACCCGTGCACGCTCGGCGGCGGGCTCGCGGAGCTTGCGGCCGATCTCCAGCACCAGGCCGTTGACGTAGGTCGCGGCGAGGAAGACGCCGAGTCCGCGCGGGGGTGTCGCGCGCGCCACCAGCCAATCGAGCGTGGTCGCGTAGCCGAGGAGAAGCGGCATGATGACCATGTGACTGAGCAGGTACAGGCCGTGCCGCACGCGCAGCCACTCGGCGACGAAGAACTCCTTCGTCATGAGTGCGGCCCAGGCGGCGACCACGGCGAGCACCCACAGCAGGCGCGGGGCGAGGGAGAGGTTGAGCGCAGCGACCACGAGCGCGAGGCCCGCGCCGACCCGGCGGAGCTCCGCGAGCGTGACGAGTCCGCGCGGCACCGGGAGTTCGGGACGCGCGACGCGGTCCAGCGCCGCATCCTTGTGCTCGTCGGCCACACGCAGCAGGAAGAAGCCGACGAGCATCGTCAGGGCCGCCACGCTCCACGCCGCGCCGCTCATGGATCCCTGCGCCCCGCGTGCCGCGCGGGACCAGCCGACGCCCGCGGCCGCCGCGATCGCGATCATCGGCACATAGGCCGTGAGCGGGAAGCGTTCGCGTTGGTACTGGGCGAGTCGCACGACCAGCGACGCGCCCGCGAACGCTCCCGCGGACGCGCCCGCCTCGGATGCCGCGGCGACCGACACCGGCGCCTCGGGCGCCGGCGTCATCGGGCGGCTTTGTTGCGTCCGAACGCTGCGTGCGCGCGCGAGAAGTCCCCCGCGCAGAGCGAGCCCACGATCGAGAGCTCGCCGGCCAGCGCGACCGCCGCAGCGATCTCCGCCAACCGCGACGCGCGGTCCGCGCCCACGCAGTCGAGCAGGCGGAGGCATTCGTTCGCCGTGGGCAGGCGCGTGCCGCCGCCGACGGTGCCCACGATGAGGTTGGGCAGGCTCACGGCGGCGTAGAGCGACCCATCCGCCTCGACTTCCATGCGCGTGATGCCCACGCTCGCCTCACTCACGCAGGCGACATCCTGCCCTGTCGCCAGGAAGAGTGCGGCGATGCCGTTGGAGATGTGGCCGCTCACCCCGATGGACCCGCTCTGCACGCCGCCGATGAAGCTCATCCGCCAGTACTGCGCCATGCGCTCCGGTGTGGTGTGCAGCCGCTTCTCGACCAAAGCGGCCGGCAAGCGCACCTCGGCCGTCGCGTTGCGGCCGCGCGTGGAGATGAAGCTGAGTGCCGTGGCCTTCTTGTCGCCCGACATGTTCGCCTCGAGGAACCAGGTCGTCGGCGAGATGGGGCTGCGGGCGAGGAGGTCGGTGCAGATGGCGGCCGTGCAGAACGTCACCATGTTCTGCCCCGCCGCGTCACCCGTGTAGAAGTGGAAGATCAGGTAGACGTGGTTCGCCTCGATGTGCGTCTGCAGGTCGACCAACTGCCCGTGGCTCGTGGCCGTGGACGCGACGGCGCGCCAGTGCTCGAACTGCTCCACCGCCCACGCCGCGAACAGCGCCGCTTCGGCGATCGACGCGAACACGAACCCGGGGGCGCGCTGCACCTGTTCGGTCGTGACCAGGGTCGCCACGCCGCCGGCGGCCGTGATGAGTCGCGCGCCACGGTCAAAGCTCGCGACCAGCGCACCCTCGGACGTCGCGAGCGGCACGAAGTAGTCGCCATGGGCGTGCAGCCCGTTGATCCGCAGCGGACCGACGACCCCGGTGGGGATCTGCGTCATGCCGACGAAGTTCTCGATGTTGCCCTTGAGCGTCGCGGCGTCGACCGCCGCCGCGCGTCCGCCGAGGTGCGGCAGCTCCCCCACCCGCGCCTCGAGCGCGGCGAGGCGCGCGGTGCGCGCCTCGTCGCTCCACAGCCCCTGGGCCGGCAACCGCGGTGGCGGCGGGTGCAACTCCGGATCGCGGGGCGTGAGGCGGCCCTTGAGCACGTCGAGGGACAAGCCGCGACGCAGGCGTTGGGCGAGTTCCCGGGCGCGATCGAAGGAGATGGGCATGGTCGGAGTAGTATGGGAGCACTCCCCCGGCCTCGCTACTTCGGGTGCAGCCGCGGACGACGATTGCGGGACGGGCCGCGCGTCAACGCCGCTTCTGCTCGGTGACGAGGCCCACCACCGCGACGCCGTTCTCGCGGGCGACCGCCAACGCCGCGCGCACCTGGCCGTACGGGAGCTCGCGATGTGCGCGCAGGAACAACACGCGGTCGGTGGCGCCGGACGGATACAGCACACGGAGTGCGGTCGGCAGCCGCGCGGCGTCGATCGGCGCGCGGTCGAGCGTGAAGCGGCCCGCCGCGTCGATCGCGAGCGTGTGGTCGGTGGGCTCCTCCGGCCGCTCCTGCAGGTGCTCGCCCTCGGGCGGGATCGCGGTCGTGCCGTCGGCGAGCATGGGTGTCACGACCATGAAGATGCAGAGAAGCACCAGCATGACGTCGATCATCGGCGTGACGTTCGGAACCGGGGCGATGCTGCTGGTGGCGGGGTGTCGCATGGCGGCCTCAGGTGCGGGGTGGTGCGGGGTGGTGCCGGCACGATGCACGGCGGGCGTGAACCCACGGTTGGCGGCACGTTGCGGGTCGATGACGTCTTCGTGAGCAATCAGCGCCGCGGCCGATTGCGCCGACGCCGCACAAGCGCGACCTTCGAGCCTCACGCCTTCGGAGCCCCGCGCATGCCCAGCCACATCCCCAGCCGCCGCGCGACCCACCCGGTCGTCTCGGCGCTCGCCATCGCCGTCGCCCTCGCTGCCGCTGCACTCGCGGTCACGTTGGTCTCGCCCGCACCGGTGTCGGCGCAGGCGCCGACCTCCGCGGCGTCCGCCGGCAAGCGGGCCCTGACGATGGAGGACCTCCTCTCTTGGAAGGGCATCCGTTTCCCCACCCTCTCCAACGACGGGCGGTACCTGGCCTACGTGCTCGCGCCCAATGAAGGCGACGCCGAGGTGGTGCTGCGCGGCACGGCGGCTGGGGCGGCCGAGACGCGTGCCGCGATCGGCGAGCCACCGGCGGGATTCGGCGGTGCGGCCGGCCTGGCGATCTCGGGCAACAACAAGTGGGCGGCCTACACGATCTACCCCAAGGCCGAGGATGCCAAGAAGGCGCGCCGCGACCGACGCACGCTGCCCACCAAGCTGGGTGTGGTGGAACTCGCCACCGGCAAGAAGCGCGAGTTCGACCGCGTGCGCAGCTTCCGGTTCGCCGGTGACCGCTCCGACGTGATCGCACTCCAGCTCATGCCGCCTGACGCACCGGCCGGTGGTGCCGGCGCCGCGGGCGCGGCGAGCGGTGCGGTGGTGATGCTCGTGGACCTCGCCGGCGGTGCGCCGGTCACGCTCGCCGGAGTGGGCGAGTACGCGTTCGACGAATCGGGCCAGTACTTCGCGTACACCATCGACCAGCGCGACCAGCTCGGCAACGGCGTGCAGGTGCGCGAGATCGCGACCGGGGTCGTGCGCGCACTCGACGGGGAGAAGGCCGCCTACCGCCGCCTCACCTGGGCCGACAGCGGCGATGCACTCGCCGTGCTGCGGACCCGCGTGGACTCCGCGACCAAGGACACCCTGAGCACGGTGCTGGGCTGGACCCGCGTGGCCTCGAAGACGCCGGTGCTGACGACCATCGACGAGAAGAGCGCCGGCGTGACCGGCGGCCTGGTGGTGAGCCTCGACCGCGCCCCCAAGTGGAACGATGCGCAGACCGTGCTCTACTTCGGCCTGCGCGAGCCGCGGCCCGAGGTGCCGGCCTCCACCGCCGCTCCGGTGGGTGGCGGTGGCAATGCGCCAGCGCCGGGCGCCGGCGCCGGCGGGCAGGTCGCGCCCGCGCGGCAGGACGAGGAGACGCCGTCACTCATCCTCTGGCACTGGAAGGACCCGCGCCTGCAGAGCCAGCAGCAGGTGCAGGAGAACGCCGACAAGTCGTTCAACTACCTCGCCGCGTGGCACACCGCCGCACCCAAGGTGGTCAAGCTCGCCGACGACGACGTGCGGCTGATCAGCATCGGCAATGGCGACCGCTGGGGACTGGGCGCCGACCTCACGCCGTACGAACGCCAGGCCAGCGTGGACGGGCGTCAGCTGCGCGACCTCTACGCGATCGATGCACTGAGCGGCGCGCGGCACCTGATCGCCAAGGGCATCCAGAATCCGGGCGGACCGTTCCCGCTCCTGCTCTCCCCGGACGGCCAGCGCGCCGCGTGGTACGATGACGGCCACTGGAACATCCACGAGTTCGCCAGCAAGAGCTCCCGGCGCGTGACCGACGGCGTGCCGGCGGTCTTCTGGGACGACGAGGACGATCACAACGTGGTGAAGCCGCCGGCCGCGCCGCCCTTCGGCTGGTCGCGCGACTCGCGGCACATCATCCTGCGCGACAACTGGGACCTCTGGCGGGTGCCGGTCGCCGGTGGCGCGGCGGTGAACCTGACGGTGAACGGCAAGACCGAGGGCATCCGGTACCAGGCCCGCGTGGCGGCACCGGCGCGGGAACGCGGCATCGACCTGACCAAGCCGCTGTACCTCGAGACCTACGGCGAGCGGAGCAAGAAGGAAGGGCTCGTGACCGTGGACGCGACGAAGGGCGGGACGCGCACGCTCGCCTGGGAGGACGCGAAGGTGGACTACCGCAAGGCGCGCGACAGCGACGTCTGGGCGTACACCCGCCAGACCTTCGTGCTGTTCCCGGACTGGTACGCGGCCGACGCGGGCCTCGCGAACCCGCGACGCCTCACCGACGCCAATCCGCAGCAGAAGGACGTGGCGTGGAGCGCCGGTGCGCGGCTGATCGACTACACCTGCGACAACAACGGCGACCGGTTGCAGGGCGCGCTGTTCCTGCCGGCCGGCTACGAGGAAGGCCGCAAGTACCCGACGCTGACCTACATCTATGAGAAGCTCTCGCAGGGCTTCCACGCCTACGCCCAGCCCAACGCCACACGCTACGCGAACCCCAGCGTCTACACGTCCAAGGGCTACGCGTACTTCATGCCGGACATCACGTACAAGCTCGATGACCCGGGCCGTTCGGCCGTGTGGTGCGTCGTGCCGGCGGTGAAGGCGGCGATCGCCAGCGGCATCGTCGACCCCGCGAACGTCGCACTGCAGGGCCACAGCTGGGGTGGTTACCAGACGAGCTTCATCGCGACGCAGACGGACATCTTCAAGACCGCCATCGCCGGTGCACCGCTCACCGACATGGTCTCGATGTTCAGCTCGGTGTACTGGAACACGGGGTCGGCCAACCAGCCGATCTTCATCTCGAGCCAGGGCCGCTTCCGCTCGAGCTACGCCAAGGACCCCGACGCGTACCTGCGCAACTCACCCAACCGCTTCGCCAACGACCTCAAGATCCCGTTCATGATCCTGCACAACGACCGGGACGGTGCGGTGGACTTCAACCAGGGCATCACGTACTACAACACGCTGCGCGAACTCGGCAAGGACGTGGTGTTGCTCGAGTACGTGGGCGAGAACCACGGCCTCGCGCGGCCGATCAACCAGAAGGACTACGCGATGCGCATGCAGGAGTGGTTCGACCACTTCCTGCAGGGCAAGCCGGCGCCGGAATGGATGCAGGAGGGCGTGCCGCGGCTCAAGATGGAGGAGCACCTGCGGTCGCGGAAACCGCTGCTCGACCCCAAGGCGAAGGTGCCGGACAAGAAGGTCGCGATGTGAGCAGGGGGCGGGAGGGCGCGGCGCGCCCTCCCGCCCCCTGCCGTCAGCGACTCGACGACAGCCGCGTGTCGCCGAACTCGCGGACGGTGTGCAGGAACTCGTCGTCCGCCACCATCTCGCGGTAGTCCACGATGATCTGCGTCGGGAAGCCACGCGTCGCGTCGTAGGTCACGCGCAGGTCATGCGCGTTGCGCGCGAGGGCATCGCGTACGGTCTCGAACAGGTCGTCGATGGTCGGGATCTGCGCGAGCGCCGCCCCCGCGAGCGGCTGTCCGCTCTCCACCACCACCGCACTGGTGACGACCCCGTTCGTGACGGTGACGCGCACCTCGTGGACGACGGCGCAGAAGCAGACGCGTGTGTAGTTGAACTGATACTGCTCCGGCTGGCCCGCGCTCCAGCGCTGCCGCGCGGACTCGAACTGCACACCCGCGGGATTGATGCCGAAGGGGTCGTCGCCCCCGCAGGCCGAGAGGAAGAGGGCGGCCGCAGCCGCCAGATGGCGTAGGTGTCTCATGCCCTCCACTACTCCGGACCCCGCGGACGCGTCACTCGGCCTGGGACGACCAGCGTTTGGCGAGCAGGAAGGCGACGACCCAGCCCAGACCGGCCGCGAGCACGACATCGCTCACGAAATGTGCCCGTGCCAGCACCCGCGACACCGCGCAACCCGTTGCGAGCACGTAGCCTACCCAGCGAGCGCGCGGATACAGCCGCGCCAGCATCGCCGCACCGGCGAACGCGACCAGCGTGTGGGAACTCGGCATCGCCAGGCCGGACGTGCTCCACATGCGATCGGTGACGTCACGGAATCCGTAGAGCCCATCGTGTACGGCCGGACGTTCGCGACGGATCAACAACTTGCCGAGCTCGGCCAGCACTCCCCCCGCCGCGGCAGCCCCGACCAGCAGCCAGGCCCGGCGCGTGGCCCGCGGCCGACGCTGCACGACGCTGCCTTCCTGCAACGCGATCGCGATGGCCAACGCCACCCAAGTGCCGAGGAAGCCCATGACGCGCAACAAGCGACCCCAGTCGCGCTCGTAGACCTTGGGATCGTGCAGCGTGTCGTACGCCCACTTGTCCACCAGCAGCGCGAGCAGCGTACCCAGCAGCGTGATGCCCAGCGCACGCCACAGGACGGCGGGCCGGAACGGGTCCGCCGCGAGGCCCACGCGCTCCCCGTTCATCGCCACAGCTCGTGCAGTCCGCTCAAGATGCGCTCCGTCATGCCCCAGATGGTGAAGTCCCCGTGTACGTACGCCGAGACCCGCAGGCGGAGGTCGCGCACGGTCACCGTCGTCTCGCTGCGCGCCTCCGGGACGAACAAGGACCCGAGCGCGACCCACCGGTACTCGGCCACCTCGTCGCTGGTCCGGAGCGGCGGCAGGTCAGGGGCGGCGGCGAAGACGTACGGACGCACGATGATCGGCGGCAACGCCGGTGTGCGCGGGCGCAGCTCGTCGAGTTCGCCGATCAGGCGGCCGTGGGTGCGCAGGTCGAGCCCGACCTCCTCCATGGTCTCGCGGATCGCCGTCGCCTCGAGCGAGGCGTCCTCCGCATCGTGGCGTCCGCCGGGCAAGCCGATCTGCCCGCTCCACGGATCGCCGGCGCGCGTCGCGCGCCGGATCAGCAGCAACTCGGCGTCGTCATCCTCGCGCGGACGGAGCACGAGTGCCACCGCCGCTTCGCGGTACGGTTCGTCGCGCTCGGCCGGGACCGGCGGTCGCGCCGCCAGGGCGCGCGCGAGTCGCGGGACGAGGGTCGAGGTGGACGTACCGCTCACCTCACCCTTCGACCGGTCCGTTGACACCCATCCACGCGCCCCAGCCGCCAGCGAGGGAGGCGACCGTCTGGTAGCCCATCTGCTGCAGCGTGTCCGCCGCGAGGGCCGAGCGATTGCCGCCGGCGCAGTAGATGACGAGGTTCGCGTTCCGCGGGATGACCGCCTCGACCTTGGTCTCCATGGTCCCGCGCGGGATCACGATCGCGCCCGGGATGCGTCCGAGGTTCGTCTCGTTCGGTTCGCGCACGTCGAGCAGCACCGGCGCCTGCGGTCCCCCGAGGGACTTGAGCAACTCGGCTGCGGAGATCTCGCGGATTCGCGTCTTGGCTTCGGCGATGAGGTCGGCGCCGGACTTGATGGGCATGGGAGTCGGGTTGAGGACTGCTGCAAGCTAACTCATCCCACCTGCATCGGCTCCAAGCGATCGAAGGCCCGCCCCACGGCGAGGATGAGCAGCCAGGCCTCGGTGGCGAGGCCGATCGACGCCGCGACGCCGGTGACGGCGAGCGCCGCGGCGACCGAGTCGCTGGCCGCGTAGACGAGTGCGCCGACACCGCCGCCGATGATCGACGGCAGCAGGAGCGCGAGCACCAGCGCGAGCAGCGTCGCCACGCTCGTGAGGATCGCCTGCCCCATCACCTCGAATCCCCCCGGGTTCTTCTCGCCCAGCCGGATCCAGCCGGGGAAGTACACGGCGAGCCCGTTGTGCAGCGTGAAGTTGATGCCGTTCACCGCCACGATGATGGGGACCGCCCCGAGGAACGCGCCGACGCGCATCGCGCCGGTGAACGCCTCGAGCCCGCCGCCGCGCAACACCGTCAGCGCGACGGCAAGCATGAGCACCTGGGGCAATGCGAGGGCCAACGTGCCGGTGAGCACCTCCGCCGCCACCACCTCGCGCCCGGGCAACGGCAGCGTGCGCATGAGCGGCAGGCGCTGCAGGTCGCTGCGCAGGTCGTTGCGCACCGCACTCGGGCCCCACACGAGCAGCATCGCCAGGAACGCCGAGGCCGCGCCACCGATGAGTGCCCGCGTGACCGGCTCGGCGTCGTTGAACACCACCGCCGCGACGATCACCAGCAGTGGCGCCAGGAAGAGGCTGCGCAGCTGGTTGGTGCGGCGCATCCACACGGCGTTCTTCCAGAGGATCGCGTACGCCGGCAGGCCCGTGGCCGCGAGGGGGATGCTCCGGCGCACGTCCTTCGCGCGCGGCTTGCTGATGCCCCGCATCGTCTGCTGCATCTCGGCGACGGCCACCGCCTGCTTCTCCGACGCCTCGGCGGCCGCCTCCTCGAACGCGATCTCCGAACCCAGCACCCACCACACGTGCAGCGCCAGGATGAGCAGGGCCGGGAGCATCGCGACCGCCCAGCCTGCGAGGTCGGCAGCGGCAAGCGGCTCGAACAGCATCCGGAGCGGCAGCAACACGATGCCCGCCGGCGGCAGTTCGAGCGCGGTGAGCGCTGCACGCAGCGCGGCGGGGAGCGCCCCCGCGCTGCGGATGGTCTCCCACTGCGCCCAGAGCGCGTACGCCACCGTGCCCGACACGGCGAGGAAGGTGAGCAGCGCCGGCGTGAGCCGGGCGACGCCGGTGGCCCCGTGTTCGAGCGCGCTGGCGCGCTTGAGGGCCACCCCCAGGCGATGCAGCCCCAGCGTGGTGAACACGAGCCAGATGGCGACCGCCCGCGCCGGTGGCGGCAGCTCCGAGGCACCACGACTCATGAGCAGCATCCAGATGAACGCCGAGAAGATGGCGCCGAACTGCGACTGTGCGATGCGATAGAGCACCAACGTGCGGCGCGAGACCGGCGCCGGGAACAGCATGGCCACTTCGGCGCGGGTGAAGGCGAGGGCGCTGCGATCGCTGCCGACGAGCCAGGTGTAGCCGACGGCACCGAGGAAGATCACCGGCAGCACGATGAGTGCGATGTCCATCGACGCGTTCCGATCACCGATCTGCGCGCCGGGCCGGAGGAAGATGAACCAGAAGTAGGCGATGCCGAGGGCGAAGGCGACCGCGTAGCGCGGCTGCCGTAGGCGCGACGCCTGTTTGTGCAGGCGGTTCCAGGCCTGCGTCCGGATGAGGTACCAGAGGGCGCCGGTCACGCGGGGCGTGGTACGCCGTTCCCGCCCTCGCCCTCACCGGTGAGGGCGAGGAAGATGTCCTCGAGCGACCGCCCGGCGAGCTCCGGGTGTGCCTCGACGATCTGCGAGAGCGGGCCATAGGCCACGCAGCGCCCGCGCCGGATGACGAAGAGCTTGGTGCAGAGCTCCTCGACCAGGGTGAGCAGGTGCGAGCTCAGCACGACGGCCGTGCCCGCGCGGGCGCGCGCCGCGATGGTCGCCCGCATGCGCCGCATGCCGCCGGGATCCAGGCCGGTGAGCGGCTCGTCCAGCACCAGCGTCCTGGGGTCGTGCAACAGGCCGCAGGCGATCGCGAGCTTCTGCTTCATGCCGCGCGAGAGTTCGTCGGGCAGGCTCTTGCGCTTGTCCCCGAGCTCGAGCTCCTCCAGCACCGGCCCGATGCGCTGGTCCACGTCCGCCACGCCGTACACGCGCGCGATGAAGCGCAGGTGCTCCTCGACGGTGAGGTAGTCGAACAGCTGCGGCTCGTCGGGGATGAACGCCAGCGTGCGCTTGGCCTCGACGGCCTGGTGCTCGAGGTCGTGGCCGCCGAGCAGCACGGAACCGGCACTGGGCCTGATGATGCCGGCGAGGCAGCGGAGGGTGGTCGTCTTGCCGGCGCCGTTGGGGCCGACGAGCCCGAGCACCTCGCCTGGCGCGACGTCGAACGAGATCCCGTCGACCGCGGTCAGGTCGCCGTAACGTTTGGTCAGGGACTGGACGCTGATCATGTCGGTGGAGGATGGACGGCGGTGAAAGGTAGTGCGCGTGGGGCCTGCCGCGTCATCTTTCCGGGCGTGATGCCTGCCGTCGCCGCCGCCGACCACCTCGCGTGTCGCTGACCACCAAGGTCCTGCTCGCCCTGGTCCTCGGCGGCGCGCTCGGCCTCGCGCTCGCCGGCGCCACCAGTCCCGGCGCGGCGACCACGCTCGCCGTGCTGCAGCCGGTGGGCACGTTGTTCGTGAACGCGATCCGCATGACCGTCATCCCGCTGGTGATGGCCAGCCTCGTCGTCGGCGTGGCGGCCGCACCGGACGCGAAGTCGGTGGGTCGACTCGGCGCCCGCGCACTGCTGCTGTTCGTGCTGGTCCTGAGCTTGGCCGCCGCCGTCGGGATCCTCGCCGGAGCACCGCTGCTCTCGCTCCTGTCGTTCGATCCCGCGTCGATCGAGGCCCTGCGGGCCAGCGCCGCCTCGGGCGGCGCGGCCGTCGGCGAGCAGGCACGCGCCGCCCCGACCGCCGGACAATGGCTGGTCTCGCTGGTGCCGTCCAATCCGGTGAAGGCCGCCGTCGACGGGGCGATGCTGCCGCTCATCGTCTTCTCGATCGTCTTCGGACTCGCCCTGCTGCGCATCGACGCGGACCGCCGTGCGGCGGTCGTCCGCGTGGTGGAAGGCATCGCCGACGCCTCACTGGTGCTCGTCCGCGCCATCCTCGACCTGGCGCCGGTGGGTGTCTTCGCCCTCGCGGTGCCGCTGGCCGCCACCATGGGACTCGATGCGCTCCGCGCGATCGGCGGCTACATCGTGATCGTGTCGTCGCTCTGCGTGGTGTTCGCGGCGGCCGTGCTCTACCCCGCCGCGGCCATGCTCGGGCATGTGCCGCTCGGACGGTTCGCTCGGGCCGCGCTGCCGGCGCAGTCGATCGCCTTCAGTTCCCGCTCGTCGCTCGCGGCGCTTCCGGCACTGCTTGAGACCGTGCGCGACACGCTGCGGCTCCCACCGACCATCGGCGCGGTGCTGATCCCCCTCTCCGCCACGCTCTTCCGCACGGGTGCGGGCATCGGACAGACGGTGGGTGTGCTCTTCGTCGCACGACTCTACGGCGTGGACCTCGGCGTCGCGGCGCTGCTCGGCATCGCCGTGACCTCCGTCATCACGTCGTTCTCGGTCCCGGGCGTGCCCGGCGGATCGATCATCGTGATGGTGCCGATCCTCAGCGGCGCGGGGATCCCGGTGGAGGGCGTCGCGCTGCTGCTCGGCGCCGACACCATCCCCGACATGTTCCGCACCACCACCAACGTCACCGGCACCCTCGCCGCGTCGGTGATCCTCGCCCGGGGCGAGGAGGCCCGCCACTGACGCCGGTGCCGCTGGCCGCGCTCGTCCTCGCAGGACTCGCGATCCTGCCGCTGGTGGTGGTCGTGTGGCGGTTCCGGCGCAGCATGTCGCTCGATGCCTACGCCGAGCGCCTCGAAGCCGACGCCCCACTCGTCTCGGTGATCGTGCCGGCCCGCAACGAGGCGCACAACATCGCGCGCTGCGTGCGCAGCATCCTCGCCACGCGGTATCCCGCGGTCGAGGTGATCGTCGTGGACGACCACTCGCAGGACGGCACGGCAGCGATCGCCCGCCGGCTCACCACGGTGATCGACGCACCACCGCTGCCCGAGGGCTGGTTCGGGAAGCAATGGGCCTGCCACCAGGGGGCCCGGGCCGCGCGCGGTTCCCTGCTCTGCTTCACCGATGCCGATACCACCCACGGGCCGGAGCTCCTCACGCGCAGCGTCACGGCACTCGAGCAACGTCAGGCCTCGTTGTTCACCGTCGCCGGCCGCCAGGAGATGGGCAGCTTCTGGGAGAAGGTCGTGCAGCCGGTGGTCTTCAGTGCGCTGCTCGCGCGCTACGGCGGCCTCGAGACGATGAGTGCGTCGATGGATCCGTTAAACAAGATCGCCAACGGGCAGTTCCTGCTCGTCCGCCGTGACCACTACGAGCGGATGGGCGGGCACGAGGCGGTCCGCGGCCACGTCGCCGAGGACCTGCGGCTCGCACAGCGCTTCACCGCGGCGGGCCTGCACGTGCACATGGTCCTCGCGCGGGAGCACCTGCACACGCGCATGTACACCTCGCTCGCGGAGATCCGTCGGGGCTGGGGGAAGAACGTGTACGCCGCCGGCCGCGACACGATGCGGCTCGGCCCGCTGGGTCGGCGACTGCTGCCGTGGTTCTTCCCCGTGCCGGCGCTGCTCCCGCTGCTGCCGCTCGTCCTCCTCGGCCTCGCGAGCGCGGGCGTCTTCGGCGCGGGCGTCGGCGGCGCGGGCGTCTGGTGGTTCGCCGCGATCGTGAGCGCCGCGAACCTCCTCTTCTATATGGGAGTGTACCGGTTCTCGCAGCTCCACCCGCTCTGGGCGCTGCTGCACCCGTTGGGCTGCGTGGTGTTCGCCTGGATCTGCGCCGAGGCGGCCGCACGCGGGCTCAGGGTCTCGTGGAAGGACCGCACCTACGACATGGTAGATTGAGGCATGACGGCACCCGCCATCCTCTTCGACCTCGACGGCACCCTTGTGGACTCCATCGACCTGCTCGTGCAGTCGATGGAGTACGCCTTCGCCGACCGCAGCCGCCGACCGCCCGTCGCGGACTGGGTGGCGGGCATCGGCACGCCACTCGACACCATGCTGCGGAGCTGGGCGGCGGACGAGGATGACGTGCGGCTGCTGCGCGGTCGGTACCGGGAGCACCAGATGGCGCACCACGACGCGATGACGCGTGCGTACCCCGGCGCGGTGGAGACGGTGCGGGCCTTGCATGCGGCCGGACATCCACTGGGCGTGGTCACGAGCAAGCTCGAGTTCGGCGCGCGCAAGTCGCTCAAGTGGATCGGCGTGGAGGACTGCTTCGCCGCCGTCGTGGGCATCGACGCGACGGCGAAGCACAAGCCGGAACCGGAACCCGTGTGGTACGCACTCGACCGGTTGGGTGGCGTGCCGCCCGAGCGCGCCGTGTTCATCGGCGATTCGACCCACGACATGCGCGCCGGACGCGCGGCCGGCGTCGTCACGGCGGCGGCGCTCTGGGGACCGTTCTCCCGCGCCCAGCTGGAAGCGGCGCAGCCGGACCACTGGTTGCGGAGCTTCGACGACGTCGATGCCGTGGTGCGCACGTTGGCGACGCGGTTCGCGATGACTTGATGCAGGCGGACGAGGGGTCGGACGCGATGCTGCGTCCGTGCTCACCCCTCGTGATGCCGCAGAGTTGCTCGCGGCCGATGCCCCGCTCCCGGCAGTCGCCGCCGCGCTCGGCTTCGGCCCCGCCATGCCGCTGCCCGCCCGTGAGCGACGCGCCCTGCGCGACGCGGCGGGCTTCACCGATCCCGGGACGTTGCACGTCGCGGCCGGTGCCGACACGCGGCGGGCGCTGCTCGTCGTCTGCCCCACCGCGTTGGACGAGCACGCGCTGCCGCGCCTCGCGCGCAATCTCGCGCGAAGCCTCGCGCGGCGCTTCGCCCACTGCCGCTGGCTGCTGCTCCTCGCCGATGGCCCGCATCTCACGATCGCGGCGCCGGCGGTCGATGACCCGGGCCCGTTGCCCATCCTGCGCGTGGACCGCTCGCAGGTCCGCGCCAGCGACGCCGAGACCGTGGCGGCACTCGTCGCGGCGGCCGATGGGGAGGCGGCGCTGGTGCACCTCCGATGGCGCGAGACGCTGGGTCGCGACGCGCTCTCGCGACGTTTCTACCGCGACCTCGAACGCTGCGTCGCACAGCTCGCCACGACGGCGGTGGGGCGTGCCGATGCCGTGGATCGTCGGGCCCTGGCACTGCTTGCCGCGTCGCGGCTGCTGTTCCTCGCCTTCCTCGAAGCCAAGGGCTGGCTGGACCGCGACCGCGCCTTCCTTCGGCATCACATGGAGCGTTGCGCCGGCGGACGCGGCCTGCACCGCCGGCTCCTCGAACCGCTGTTCTTCGGCACGCTCAACACCCCGGTGCGCGCGCGGGCCGCAGCCGCCCGGGCCTTCGGTCGCGTACCCTTCCTCAACGGCGGTCTCTTCGCGCGCAGCCCGCTCGAGCGTCGGCACCGCCAGCTGCGGTTCACGGACCACGCGATCGCCGAGGTGATCGGCGGCCTGCTCACGGGCTACCGCCTCACCGCGCGCGAGACGTCCACCATCGTCTCCGACGCCGCCGTCGATCCGGAGATGCTCGGCCGGGCCTTCGAGTCGCTGATGGCCGCAGCCACCCGTCGCGCACACGGCGCGTTCTACACGCCGCATGCCTTGATCGTACGACTGGCCGACCGCGCGCTCGCGGCCACCACGGCAACCGCGCCACGGGTGCTCGATCCCACCTGCGGATCCGGGGCGTTCCTGGTGTACGTGCTCGAGGCGCTCGCCGCGCGCCGACAGGCACAGGGTGACCCGCGGACACTCGGAGCGATCCGCCGCGAGGTGCTCACCAACTGCATCTTCGGCGTGGACATCGACCCCACGGCGGTCTGGCTGTGCCAGCTGCGTCTCTGGCTCGCCGTCGTCGTGGAGGAGGAGTACGACGACCCGATGCGCCTGCCGCCGCTGCCGAACCTCGACCGCAACGTGCGCGAGGGTGACGCGCTCGCGGGCGAGGGCTTCGAGGGCGATCCGCTGCCGCTGCAACCCCGGGACGGCGATGCGACGCGCCTGCTCCGGCTGCGCTACACCAAGGCCAGCGGACGTCGCAAGCTCACGCTGGCGCGCGTCCTCGACCGCGACGAACGCGGACGGGCCATCGCCGCGGTCGACCGACGGATCGAGCACGCACAGCGCCAACGTCGCGACCTGCTGCTGGTCGCCCGCGGGCCGGACCTGTTCGTCGCACGACGCGGCACGGACGCGGCCACGGCGCGGGCGCTGCGGGCGTGGCGCGAGCAGGTGCGCCAGCTGCGCCGCGAGCGCCGTCGCCTGCTCCACGGCGGCGCACTGCCGTTCGGCTTCGGCACCCATTTCCCCGACGTCGCGACCGCAGGGGGGTTCGATGTCGTCCTCGGAAACCCGCCGTGGGTCCGCCCGCACGCGATCCCGGACGCGCAGCGCGACACCCTGCGCGCGCGCTTCGAGACCGCACGCGCCGCCGCCTGGGATGCCGGCGCGGAGGCGGCCGGAGCCGGGCGCGGATTCGGATCGCAGGTGGATCTCGCGGCGCTGTGCACCGAACGCAGTGTGCAACTCCTGCGCGCCGATGGCGTGCTCGCCCTGTTGCTGCCGTCCAAGCTCTGGGGCTCCCTCGCGGGCGGCGGGCTGCGACGCCTGCTGCGAGACCGCTGTGCCATCCTCGCACTCGACGACTGGAGTGCCGTCGCCACCGGGTTCGACGCGGTGGTCTATCCCTCCACGATCGTCGCACGACGCAGCGCGGCGGCCTGCACGGCGGAGATCGACCTGACGCGACATCGGCCGACCGGCGCGACCACGTGGCGCTGCAGTCACGAAGGGCTCGCCCTCGACGACACACCCGGGGCGCCCTGGTTGATGCTGCCGCCGGACGTCCGGCGCGCATTCGATCACTTGGCCGCGGCCGGCTGCAGCCTCGCCACGAGCCCGCTCGGCCGCCCAGTGCTCGGGGTGAAGACGGGCTGCAATGCGGCGTTCGTGATCGCGCCCGCGGAGCGCGACCAACTGGAGCCGGCGCTGCTGCGCCCCATCCTGCGCGGTGAGGACCTCGCCGCCTGGCGACCGCAGCGCAGCGAGGACCGCTTGCTGTGGACACACGACGCGCGCGGCATGCCGCGCCGCGAGCTGCCCGCGCGCGCCCGGGAGCGGCTCGCTCGCTGGCGCACACGCCTGGAGTCCCGGAGCGATGCCCGCGGTGCCGCGTGGTGGGCACTCTTCCGCACGGAGGCGGCGCGCAGCGACCGGCCGCGGGTGGTCTGGGGCGACATCGGGCGCGCGCCGCGTGCGAGTGTCATCGCGGCGGGCGACCGCGTGGTGCCGCTGAACACCTGCTACGTGGTGCGCACCGCAACGGAACAGGACGCTCAGGCCCTCGCCGCACTGCTCAACTCGCGGCTCGCCGCCGCCTGGTTGGCGTGCATCGCCGAACCCGCCCGTGGTGGCTACCACCGCTACCTCGGGTGGACCTGCGCCCGGCTGCCCCTGCCACGCGACTGGCCGCGCGCATGCGCGGTACTCGCGCCCATCGCCGCGGCGGCGGCGCAGGGCGCAGCACCGGAGCCTGACGCCCTCGATGCCGCCGTGGCCGCCGCCTTCGGCATCGCACTCGCCGACGTGCAGGCCCTGCGCGATTGGGTACCGTGACCCTCGGCGAGTACGCGCTCCGCGCCGACCAGGTCCGTGCCGTCGCGGCGCTCCGCCGGGCGATCGATCGGTTCGGCGGGGCGCTCTGCGCCGATCGACCCGGAAGCGGCAAGACCATCGTCGCACTCGGCGTCGCGTCGGGGTTCGGGGGAGCGCTGGTCGTCGCACCCGCGACGCTGCGGGAGCAGTGGGCGGACGCCGCGACCCGCGCCGGGATCCCCATCACATTCAGCAGTGTCGAGGCACTGAGTCGACCGGTCGATGCGACGCGCGACACCCGCCGCGAACGCCACGATCCGCTGCCGCCGCTGCTCATCGTGGACGAGGCCCACCATGTCCGCACGCCGACGACGGCGCGGCATCGTCGGCTCGCCGCGTGGTGCGCGCAGCGCCCGGTGCTGTTGCTCACCGCCACTCCCGTGGTCAATCGCCTCGCCGACCGCGATGCGCTCCTGTCGCTGTTCCTCGGGGCACGCGCGCGCGCGCCGAGCGCCGCACTGCTCGAGCAGGTGATCCTGCGCAGCACGGCGCAGGCGGTGCACCCCGCGCGCGTCCGCCGGCTGCCCCCGCTCCGCGCGGCGCCGGACGTCCCGGGACTCGCCGCGGCGCTGCGCGCGCTGCCGCCCCCGCTGCCCGCCTCGGATGGCGCAACGGCCGCGGCGTTGATCCGCATGTCGCTGGCATTGGCATGGCAGTCCAGTCTCGCGGCGCTCGATGCGGCGCTCCGCCGCCGCCAGCAGCGTGGGGTCGCGTTCGACGCGTTACTCTCGGCCGGCCGCGTCCCCTCGCGTGCGGCGCTCTCGCGTTGGGTGCGCTGCGACGACACGGTGCAGCTCGCGTTCCCGGCGCTCGAACCGGCCGCGGTCGCTCCCGCGGCCGACGCACGGCAGGTCCTGGAGGCACATCTCGCTGCCGTGGGCGCCCTGCGTCGGTGCATCGCACCGGCGATCGCGGCCGATACCGCCGCGCGGGCGGCGGCGCTGCGGGCGCTGCTCGACACGCATCCACGGGAGCGCGTGGTGGTCTTTGCGCGGCACGCGGAGACGATCCGCGCACTGGCGCGCGCGCTGCGCGACGTCGCGGGTGTGGTGTCGATCACGGGGGATCGCGTGGTCGCCGCCTCGGGACGCTGGACCCGCGTGGAGGTGCTCCGCGCCCTCGGTCCTCGGGCCGCGCGATTCGATCCCGCGGACCCGCGCGGCTTCCGGCTGCTGCTCGCCACGGACGTCGTGGCCGAGGGCATCGAGCTGCAGGCCGCGAGCGTGCTGATCCACGCCGACCTCCCCTGGACGCCGGCGCGACTGGCGCAGCGCCGCGGACGTGTGGCGCGTGCGGGTCAGACGGCGCCGGAGGTCCTCGTCGGTCGTTTCGTCGCAGCCCGCGGCGCCGCGGCACTCATACGATTGGGCGCACGCCTGCGCCGCAAGGCGGATGCGGCCGCCCGCGCGATCGCCGAGGCCGATGCACACACGCAGCTCGAACGCTGGTGGCGCGCGACGCGGCCCACGCGTGGCACGCCGGCGGTGCCTGACGGGTTCGTGGCGGCAGTCCGCGTCGGCGACCGGACGGTCTTCGTGGGCGGCACGCGACGCGAGCCCGCCACCGAGCACCGGCCCGACGCCTGGAGACTGCTCACGCGTCCGCGTCGGGTGCTCGCGATGCTCCGCGCGTCGGTGTCCCTGCGCGGCGCAGGCGCCGTCGACGCAGCACCGATGGTGCACACGGCGCGGCGCCTGCTCGCCCGCCACTTCCGCCGCCTCGCACTGCAGCGCTCGCTGCACGGTGGGGACGGGGATGCACCGGCGGACGCGGTGGACCATCGCCTGCGGCGCAGCGTGCAGCGGGCGTTGGACCACCGCCTCGCGCAGAGCGCCGCGCTCGCACGTGGACCGGTCGCCGCGCGCATCGCGCGCCTGCGCGCGGCACTGGAGCGGCCGCTGGGCAGCGCGAGCGAACGATCGCTGCGGCGGATCCTCGCGTCGGATCCGCCCGACCTCCTCGGACGGCTCGAGGCCTTGGTGGCTTCGCTGCCTCCCACGCGCCCCGGTGCCGACACCGCGACGCCGCGCCTGCGGCGTCTGGTGCTGCTCAGCCGCGCTTCGACTCCGCGCGTTCCGCCAGCAGCTTCGCCTGGAAGCGCTGCGCCTCCCCGAGCCGCTCGATCTCGATCGCCATCGCGTCGAGACTCTGCTGGAGTTGGGTGATCTGCGGCTGCAGGTCGGCGGCACGGACGGTGCCGAGCTCGGCCTTGCGGTCCATGCGCCGTCCGAACGCGCGTGCGAGCGGCCAACCGATGAAGATCACCACGAGCATCGCCAGCGACATCGCGGTGAGCGGCACCACCTGCGGCGGGATGATCGTCTGCGGGTCGAACGGCAGGTCGCCGCGGCCGGCGCTGGTGCCGTCCCCGATGGCGACCGGCGCATCGGCGGGCTGCCCGCCGCCGGACTGCCCTCCGGTCACGGTCGGAGCCGGGGCGACCGCATCGCCGCCTGTGGACTGCCCCGCACGGGCGGGCAAGGTCGGGATCGGCGGCGGCGCCTTGGCGTCCTGCGGGAGCGGCATGGTCAGCATCGGTCTCTCCGGCGGTGGTATGGCTCCAGTGCCCTACGGCACGCGACGGTCCGGGGTTCCGGCGGATTCCCGGCGGACCGGAGTTCCCATCCGGCCCTGACGCACCGAACGTTATCCCGTCCGGGCCGTCCCCGAGAGTCCTCCCGGGGTGCGGGCCGTTCAAACCTTTCCGGGCGCCACCCCGTCCCATCCTGCGAAGACCCACACGGCGCCGCGTGACCCTTCCCCTGATCCCACTCACCCCCACACCCGATCTCCCGCTCGACGACGTCGCGCTCGCCATGCAAGGCGACCGGCGCGCGTTCGAACGGCTCTATCGGGCGAACGTGGACCGCGTCTTCTCGGTCTGCGTCCGCATGGTGGGGGACCGGAGTCGGGCCGAGGAGCTCACGCAGGACGCCTTTGTGCGGGCGTGGGAGAAGCTCGGCACGTTCCGGCAGGACGCGAAGTTCAGCACATGGCTCCATCGACTCACCGTCAACGTGGTGCTCAACGACCGCGAGGCGGAGGGCCGGCGGCGGGACCGGCATGACGAAGGGATCGAGGACATGGACAGCATCGCGTTCCAGGATGTGCGTCCGCTCCCCGTCCCCGGCCTCTCACTCGATCTCGAGCAGGCCATCGCCACGCTGCCGCCGGGCGCGAAGAAGGTCTTCGTCCTGCACGATGTGGAAGGCTATACCCATGAAGAGATCGGCGAGATGCTCGGCGTGACCGCCGGAGGGTGCAAGGCCCAGTTGCATCGCGCCCGAATGCTTTTGCGGAGGATGTTGACCCGATGACCGAATATCGCCACCACCACGACGTGACGGACGTCGCGCACCGCGCCGATTGCGCGGAGTGCGCGAGCGTGTGGGCCGACCTCGAGCGGATCAGTGCCGAGGCAGCCGCCCTGCCCGTGCTCACACCCAGCCGCGACCTCTGGTCCGGGATCGAGGCGCGGCTCGACGGGGTGTCGCCGGCGGCCCCGGTGTCCCCGATGCCGTCGCCGGCGGCCACGGGCCGCGCGACCGCCCGCGCGGCGGCGCGCTGGTTCTCGCCGGCAACGCTGCGGCTCGCGATCGCCGCGTCGGCCCTCGTGGCCGTGACGGCCGGCGTGACCTGGCGGCTCGCCAAGGCGCCGCAGACGACCACCACGCTGCTGGTGCAGGGCGGCGAACCGGTGGTCGGCGGCTCCGTCGCCGTCGTGAGTGATGTGCCACTCGACAGCGTCGGGTCGGCGCTGGACCGCGCCGTGCGCATCCGCGCGGCCGGCTACGAGGAGGAGTTCCAGACGATGGATGCGGAGATCCGCACCATGCAGACCCTGCTCGAGCAGCGCCGCGGCCAGCTCGATTCCGCGACCGTGGCCGTGCTCGAGCGCAACCTCGCGGTGATCGACCAAGCCATCCGCGAGAGCCGCGATGCCTTCCAGAAGGACCCCGCCAGCCGGTTCCTGGCCGCGCAGCTCTCGCGGTCCTACACCACCAAGCTCACGCTCCTCCGCTCGACGGCGATGATGCCGGCGGGGACCTGATCCGGACATGCCCATGCACACAGCCATTCCCATCCTGCGCGCCGCCTCGCGCGCACTCGTCCTCGCGGCGCTGCTCTCGGCCGCGCCGGCGGCGGCCCAGACCTCCGCGCGGCAGCGGATCGACACCGCGTTCACCTTCGACCGCACCGGCAGCGTGCATCTCGCGCTCGTCAGCGGCGAGATCCGCGTGACCACCGGCACCACCAGCGAGATCCGCATCATCGCGAGCATCGAGCGTGGCCGCCTCGAGACCACGCTCACGCGGACCCGCGTCTCCATCGAAGCCCGCTCGGTGAACGGCCGCATGGGCTCCACGCGCTACGAGGTCGTCGTACCCGCCGGCGTGCGGGTGCGCGCGTCCGCGGTGTCGGGCGAGGTGGTGGTGCGCGGCACCGGCGGCGAGGTGGAGGCCAGTTCGGTGAGCGGTGACGTCACGATCGAGGATGCCCGCGGGATCGTCGACGTGGGCTCGGTGTCCGGCGACGTGCAGGTGACCCGCGCCGATGGCCGCGTGGACATCGAGTCGGTGAGCGGCGACATCGACCTGCACGACGTGGCCGGGGCCCTCAGCGTCGAGACCGTGAGCGGTGAGGTGACCATCAGCGAGGGGCGGCTCACCTCGCTGCGCGCCGAATCGGTCTCGGGCACCATCTCGTACCGCGGCGCGATCGCCGCACGCGGCGACTACCGCATGAACTCCCACTCCGGCGACGTGTTCATCACGGTGCCGGCCAACGGCGGCGCCAGCCTCGAGCTCGAGACCTGGAGCGGCGACATCTCGAGCGACTTCCCGCTCACGCTGCAGCCCGGGGAGAACGTCGGACGGCGCAACCGCCGCATGCAGTTCACCGTCGGCAGCGGCGGGGCCCACATCATCGCCGAGACGTTCAGCGGCGACATCACCATTCGGCGCGTCAGCGCGCGCAACCCGGAGTGACCGTCATGACCCGCAATCTCCTCCTCGGTACCCTGCTCGTGCTGGCGAGCGCCGGCACGATCGACGCGCAGGACTCCCGCACCTGGGACTGGAAGGGCACACTCGGCGACGGGCGCACCGTGTACCTCCGCAACGTCAACGGCGACGTGCGCATCGAAGCCGGGACCGGCAACACGGTGGAGGTCCGCGCCGAGAAGCGCTGGCGCCGCGGCGACCCGGACGACGTGCGCATCGAGGCCCGCCAGGGCGCGAACGGCGGCGACGTGATCATCTGCGCGTTCTGGAACGAGCGCGCGACCTGCGACGAGAACGGCTATCACTCCAACAACGACCGGGACCGCAACTGGAACAACCGCAATGACGTCTCGGTGCACTTCGTCGTGACCGTGCCGGTGAACGCGCGCGTCGATGCGAGCACCGTGAACGGGGAGATGGTCGTGACGGGCACCAGCGGCGACGTGGACGCGCGCACGGTGAACGGCGACGTCGAGGCGCGTTCGTCGAAGGGCCGCGTGGAGGCCACGACGGTCAACGGCAGCATCACCGTGCGCACCTCGGCGATGAACGCGAGCGGCCTCGAGTACTCCACCGTCAACGGCTCCATCACCATCGAGATGGATGAGGGCGTCGATGCCCAGGTTAACCTCTCGACGGTCAACGGGCGCATCTCCTCCGACTTCCCGCTGACGCTCGAAGGCAGCATCAATCCGCGACGCATCCGCGCCCAACTCGGTCGGGGCGGGCCGACGCTGCGGGCAAGCACCGTCAACGGCAGCATCCGCCTGCGCAAACTCTGAGGTGGCGGCGCCGGGATCCGGCGCCGACACGACTCGCCCCTCGAGAGGGCTCGCACGAAGGCGCGGCACGGGAAACCGTGACCGCGCCTTCGCCGTAGATTCCCCTGTCTCCACCACAGGGGTCCTCGTGTCGCCGCGTCGCCTGCTCGCCCCGCTCGTGCTCGCCGCCGTCGCCGCCTGCGACGGCGCGTCGGATCTGCCGCTGCAGACCCGCGAGAACGCCTTCCGTTGGACCGGACGCGTGCCGGCGGGCCAATCGGTCTTCATCCGCGACCTCAACGGCAACGTGGATGTCGCGCCGAGTCCGGACGACAGCGTGCGCGTGAGCGCCCGGATCGTGTGGCGGAAGGGCGATCCCGACCGCGAACTGCAGATCTCCGGCGCGATCGTGCCCGAAGGCGCGCTGCTCTGTGCGCTCACCCGCAATGGCACCTGCGCCGTGGGTGAGCTCGAGGGCAAGAAGGACTTGAGCACGGACACGGATGCGCGTGTGCATCTCACCGTCGCCGTGCCGACCGGCGTGCGTGTGGACGTGGTCGGCCTCAACGGCGACATGACCGTCGCCGCCGCGGCCCCGGTCGCGGTCCGCTCCCTGAACGGTGACGTCATGGTCGCGACGGCGGTCGGACCGGTGCGCGCCGAGACGCTCAACGGCAACATCGATCTCCGCATGAGCTCGCTCACGGGCACCGACAGCGTGGTGGCGAAGACGCTCAACGGCAACGTCTACGTGTATCTCACCGAACTCACGGATGCCGTGGTGGACCTCGAAGCGAAGATCGGCCGGGTCGGGTCGGATTTCCCGCTCACGGTCGCGGGCGAGGTGCGGGACAAGACGCTGCGCTCCACGGTGGGCGCGGGCTCGCGCGTGATCCACCTGCGCTCGGTCACGGGCGACGCCTTCATCCGACGGCTCGACGCGAGCGGCCGCGCACCCTGACGCCACGGGCCCCGCGGAAGCCCGTTGGCGGTATCTTCCCGGCGCCCGATGCACCTCCTCGACCTGTACGCCCCGTCGCTGCACGGGCGCCGCGACCACGCGGCGCTCGAGGTCGCCGACGCCCACGGCGCGCTGCAGCGGCTCACCTTCGGGGACCTCGACGCACGCAGTGACGCGCTCGCGGCCGGGCTCCGACACCGCGGACTGGACCGCGGCGATCGCCTCGCGGTCTGCCTGCCGAACCGCCTGGAAGTCATCGACCTCTGGCTCGCGGCGATGAAGCTCGGGCTCATCGTCGTGCCCATCAACGTGCTCTACCGTGGGCACGAGATCGGACACATCGTGGGCGATGCGGGCCCGCGCGCGGTCGTGACCACGGCCGACCGGGCGTCCGACTTCGGGTCGACGGATGTCTGGGACGTCGAGGAACTGGCACACGCCGCCGCTCGACCGACCGCAGCCGGCGTGCGGCCGGCGCTCGGCGCCGAGTCACCCGCGGCGCTGATGTACACGTCCGGCACCACGGGCGCGGCCAAGGGTGCCGTCCTCACCCACGGCAACTTCGTCGCCAATGCCCGCGCCCTGCTGGCGGCGTGGGAGATCACCGCGGCGGACCGCTACCTCGCTGCGCTCCCGCTCTTCCACGTCCACGGCCTCGGCAACGGCCTCCAGTGCTGGCTCGCGAGCGGCTGCCACATGCGCCTGGTGGACCGATTCGACCATACCCAGGCCCAGGGCTGGTTCACCGCCTATCGGCCCACGCTGTTCTTCGGCGTGCCCACGATGTACGTGCGCCTGCTCGAGACGGACGCCGCATCGGCGCGGGCGATCGGTGCGGCCGCGCGATTGTTCGTCTCGGGGTCGGCGCCCTTGCCGCCCGCCGTGCTCGAGGCCTTCCACGCGCGATTCGGCCACGTGATCCTCGAGCGCTACGGCATGACCGAGACCCTCATGAACGTGAGCAATCCACTCCACGGCGAACGTCGGCCCGGGACGGTGGGGCTGCCGTTGCCCGGCGTCGAGGTCGAGATCCGCAGCGCGTCGGACGGGGACGCGACCGCCGTGGCGGATGGTGTCGCCGGCGAGCTCTACGTGCGCGGCGCCAACGTGTGCGCCGGCTACTGGCAACGCCCGGACGCGACGGCGGCGGCGTTCCGCGATGGATGGTTCCGCACCGGCGACCTCGGCGTACGTGCGCCCGACGGCTACATCACCCTGCAGGGCCGGCGCAGCGACCTGATCATCTCGGGTGGCTTCAACATCTATCCGCGCGAGATCGAGGAACTGCTCGCCGCGCTGCCGGGGGTCCGCGAAGCCGCCGTGATGGGCGTGCCGGACGCGACCCGAGGGGAAGTACCGGTGGCGTACGTCGTCAGCGACGACCGGCGCGACGAGGGGACCTTCGCGGCCGCACTCGACACTGCCCTGCGCGCCCGCATCGCTTCGTTCAAGGTGCCGCGCGCGTTCGTGCGGGTGCCGCAGCTCCCGCGCACCGCACTCGGCAAGGTGCAGAAGCACCTGCTGCCGCCCTGGCGTCCATGAACGCCGCGACGCTCTCGGTCGTCGCACTGGGCGTGGTGATCCTCGCGAGCTTCGGCACGCGGCTCAACATCGGTGTGCTCGCGCTGTCGTTGGCGTGGGTGGTGGCGGTGTACGCCGCCGACTGGCGCCTCGACGCGGTGATGGCGGCGTTCCCCTCGTCGCTGTTCCTCACGCTGGTCGGCGTCACCCTGCTCTTCGGCGTCGCCCAGGCCAACGGCACCATGGCCGCCCTCACGCAGCGTGCACTCGCGCTCTGCGGGGGGCGGGCGTCCTGGCTGCCGCCGCTGTTCTTCCTGCTGGCCGGCGTGATCAGCTCGCTCGGTCCCGGCGCGATCGCCACGCTCGCATTGATGGCACCGCTGGCGATGACCGCCGCCACGCGGGCCAAGGTGCCCGTGCTGCTCGCCGCGCTCATGATCGGCAACGGCGCGAACGCCGGGAACCTCTCGCCGTTCAGCGCGGTGGGCGTGGTCGTCGCGGCGGGCATGGCGAAGATCGGACTCGAGGGCCATGCCTGGGCCGTCTTCCTGGCCAACTTCACTGCACACGTGTTGGCGGCGGCCGGGGCCTGGCTGCTCTTCGGCGGCCTCGCCCTGCGGCGGGCGGCACCGGTGGTGGTCGTCGAGGGCGCCGCCGCGTTCACGCGCGCCCATCGGCTCACGATGGCGGTCGGCCTGCTCTGGATGGCGGCCGTGGTCCTGCTCAAGGTGCCCATCGGGCTGGCCGCGTTCGCCGCAGCGGGGCTGTTGATCCTCGCGCACGCAGCCGACGACGCCGCCGCGCTCAAGGAAGTGCCGTGGGCCGTGATCGTGATGGTCTGCGGCGTGAGCGTGCTGGTCGCCGTGGTCGAGGGCAGCGGTGGGCTCGACCTCTTCAGCCGCGGATTGGCGTCGGTCTCGACGCCCGCGACCATCAATGGCACCATCGCATTCATCACGGGAGCCATCAGCACCTACAGCTCCACGTCGGGCGTGGTGTATCCGACCTTCCTGCCCACGGTCCCGAGCGTGGTCGCGCGACTCGGCGGCGGCGACCCGCTGGAGATCGCACTCAGCATCAACGTCGGGGCGGCCCTGGTGGATGTCTCGCCCATCTCCACGCTCGGCGCCCTCTGCATCGCGGCACTGCCCAAGGGCGAGACGGCCGAGCGCCTGTTCCGCCAGTTGATGCTGTGGAGCCTCGCGATGACCGTGGTGGGCGCGGTGTTCTGCCAGCTGTTCATCCGGTACTTCGCGTTCTGAGCCACGCCGGGCCGGCGGCGCGCCCCTGGAGGCGCGCCGCCAGCCACGACGCTCACTTCTTCGAGACGACGTCCTCCTTCATCACCTTCTTGGCGAAGACGAAGACGATCCACGCGACGATCACGAAGTCGATCACCGCGCCCAGGAAGGGCCCCCACACGAGCTTGATGCCGCCGATGTCGAAGGCGGCGGCGCGCCAATCCCCGGACGGCAGCGCTGCGGTGACGAGTGGCATGAGGATCCCATCGACGAGCGAGGAGACCATGGCGTTGGCCTTGCCGCCGATGATCACGGCGATCGCCAAGCCGATGACGCCGTACTGCTTGAGGAACTCCATGAACTCTTTCCGCATCTCGTGCTCCTTACATGGAAGGGGGATATCCGCGTGCGCTGACCGCGGACGCTGCCGGACGACCTCGCGGAACCGCCCTCGCGAAATGCCCGGCAACGCGCAAAGGTGCACGCTCCCGGCCTCGCACGCACGGGCGGCGCGGGGGTCAGGAACGGCCCAACTATCACACTGTGAGCCGAGCCTTCAAGTCTTTGAAGCGTCGGACGGTCGTTCAACACGACGTGACAGCTGCACCGTGGTTTTCTGCAAGTCGTTGCTGAATAGTGAGTTATGCGGGCATGACCCAGACCGGCCATGAGCTGTCGCGTTTCGATCCGCTGCCGATTTTCGGCGCGGTTGGCCCGGTTTCTGCCTCATCCGGCTGTGACAGAACATTCGGACCCTGCGTCTCCTCGCCGAATCGCAACGGTCTTCACGGCTTCCCACCGCAGCAACTCACACAGGGGTTTCACGACATGCGCAAGCTCGCCACGATCGCCGGTTTCGCCCTCATGCTCGCCGCCAACTCGGCTTCCGCTCAGGTCAGCGGCAACATGACCGCCACCGCCACGGTCGGCGCCGCGCTCGCGGTGTCGGCGGCGCCCGGTGTCGCCGGTCAGATCCGCTTCGGTACGCTCGCGCAGGGTGCGGGTGCCACGACGGTGCTGCCCTCGGCTGCCTCGGCTGGCCGCTTCGATGTGACCGGCATCGCCGGGACGGCGCTCGCGATCACCTTCACGTCGCTGCCGGCCACGCTGAACGGCCCTGCCGGCGCCACCATCCCGATGACGGCGTACCAGGCCTGCTTCACGGCCACGACGGTCAATGCTGGCTGCGCCGCGCAGGCGATCACCGTCGGCCCCGCGATGACGGGCGGCCCGGCGCTCTCCGGCACCGGCCTCGGCTACGTGTGGATCGGTGCGACGCTCGGGGCGATCGGTGGCGGCCAGGTGGTCGGCACGTACACCGGCACGGTGACGATCCAGATCGTCGCGCTCTGAGTCAGGCGCAGCTCCGGCGGCTCGACCGCCGCCGGCAACGGACGATGCCCGCGCGACCGCGCGGGCATCGTCGTTACTTTCCCCCCGTGCACCTCCTCCGGCGTCCGTCGCTCCGCGGCACCGCGGTCGCAGTCTGGCTCGCACTCGTCGCCGTGGCGGCTGGCGCGACGACGCTCGCGGCGCAGACCTCGCTCCGGATCAACGTGGTGCGCTCGCTCGCGTTCGATCGACTCGCGCCCGGCATGCCGACGATGAGCCGCGGCACCGTTCCCACGGACACGGGGGTCTTCGAGGTCCTCGGCCCGCCTGGCACCCCCATTGAAGTCTGGTTCACCTTGCCTGCCGCCTTCGACGGCCCGGCCGGCGCCACGCTGCCGCTGACTTTCGACCCCAGTTCGGCGTCATTCTCGGCAGCGCAGTCCACCGCCGATCGCATCCCCTTCGACCCGCGCCTGCGCCACCAGTTCAGGATCCCGCCCAGTGGCCGCATGCTGATCTTCCTCGCGGGGCGTGTGCTGGTCGGCTCCGATCAAGCCCCCGGGCAGTACCGCGCATCGATCGTGCTGTTCGCCAATCAGATCACCTAGTCGTCCCCTCGTCTCCCGTTCGTCGCGCACCCGCCTCCATGACCGCCATCACCGCGCTCCTCGGTCGGTTCCTCCATCGGTACGCCCCGCGCGTCCGTCATGCGGTGCTGCTCGCCTCGTGCGCGCCGAGCCTGCTCGTGGCGCAGGGCGTCGTGGTCTCGCCACCGACGCTGGTGATCGATCATCGCGTGCGCTCCGGCGCGCTGGAACTGTTCAACCCCAGCGATCGCCCCATCGAGGTGCGGATCGAGATGCTGTTCGGCTACCCGGTCACGGACAGCAGCGGGCAGTTCGGGCTCGAGACGCCGGCCTCCCCGCCACCCGGCATGCGGGCCGCCACCACCTGGGTGGAGGCATTCCCCGCCCGACTGACCATTCCTGGCTCGGGCCGGCAGACCGTGCGCTTCCTCGCGCGGCCTCCCGCCACACTCGCCGACGGGGAGTACTTCAGTCGCGTGGTGGTGACCTCCAAGTTCGCCACGCCCACGGCGGCGGGCGGCGCGGATGCCATCCGCACGGAACTCTCCGTGGAGGTGCGTGCCGTGACGACCCTGCTCTACCGCAAGGGTAGTCCCGCGGCGACGATCCGCGTCTCGGAGGCGACCGTGACCCAAGGCCGCGACTCGCTCGACGTGCGTGTCACCGCCACGCCGGGCGGCACGGCTGCCTTCCTCGGCACGCTCACCTACGCGCTGCTCAACGAGGCCGGTGCGGTCGTCGCCAGTCACGCACAACCCGTGAGCATCTACGTCCCGGTGACACCGCGTGTGCGCCTGCCGCTGGCCGGCGTCGCGCCGGGTTCCTATCGCCTGCGCGTGCGCGCGACCGCCGAACGCGGCGACCTGCCCGCGGCCGTGATCCTGCCGGTCACCGCGTCGGAGTCCATCACGCCGCTGCGCATCGCGCCGCGCTGACCGGACACCAGGTGCGCCGCGCGGGACGGCTCGCGGTCGTACTGCTCGGTCTCGCGACGCTCACCGCGCCCGGGCTGCGCGCGCAGGATCGTGAGACGGTGCTGCTCGAGGTCGTGCTGCCGCCGCTGCGCTCCGCGCCGCTCATCGGCGCACGCCGCGACGACCGCCTGCTGCTGCCGCTGCGGGGCGTGCTCGACCTCGTGGACATCGCATGGCAGGGCAGCGCCGCGTCGGTGACGTTCACGCGACCGCGCGACGGTCGCCGCATCGTGCTCGACGCGGCCTCGCGCCGCTACACCGAGGGCCGCCGCCAGCGCATGCTCGATTCGAGCGCACTGCTCGTGTCGGAGGACGACCTGCTCGTGGAGGTCGCGCTCCTCGAGTCCGCCCTCGGCGCGCGATTGCAGTTCGTGCCGGATGCCCTCGAGGTACTCGTGCTTGACGCCGACTCGTTGCCGCCGGTGGCGGCCGCACGGCGGCGACAACTGCACGCGCGCCTCCTGGCGCCCGAACCCAACGCACCGCCCGTGGACGCCCGCCGACCGCTGGCCCGCAGCGCACTCGACGGCGGCACCCTGGACTACCTGCTCACCCTCAACGATTCCCGTCCGCTCGGCGAGAGCCGGTACCTCACGTCGCTGGGCGCCTCGGTGTTCGGCGGGGCGCTCGAGGGCGTCGTGGGCGGCGACTTCGCCGGGCGACGCACCGACGGCACGGGCTCCTGGCTCGGGGTCTGGCGCGACCGGACCTGGGTCTCGCAGCTGCGCATCGGCGACGGGCTCGGCACCGGCCCGCTCGGACGCAGCCTGCGCGGCTTCAGCATGACCAACGCCCCGTTCCTGCGCGCGCTCGACTACGAGGCGATCCCCATCCGCGCCGCCGGCGACAGCGCGTGGGAGGTGGAGAGCTTCGTGAACGGCCGACTGCTGCGCGTGGACACCCTGGGGCGCGGTGGAGACGCGATCCCGGTCGCGGCGCGGTACGGGGCCAACGTGATCGACCTGGTGGCGCGCGGGCCCGGCGGGCGCGTGCGCCGCGAGTCGCACTTCGTCTCGCTCGCGGCCACGGAGTTCCTCACGGCAGGTCGCACCGAGTACGCCGTGAGCGCCGGCGCCTGCCGGTTCAGTCGCTGCGCGTCGGCCGCCAACAGCGACCTGCGCGTCGGCATCTCGCGCCGCGTCACTGCGCGCGCCGGGGTCGACCTCCAGCGCGACTCGTCGTCCATGGATCTCGCACGCGGGTACCTCGGCCTCTCATGGCTCGCACATCCGTCGTTCACCACCGTCGCGCTCGTGCAGCCCGGGAGCGAACTGAGCGGCGTGCTGCGCTGGCAGCCGACGCTCAATCGCGCCGTGCAAGTGGAGCGCACCTCCGTCGCGCGTGCGGACCCGTTCGACCGCGGCGGCGGTGCGGCCGAGCGCGTCGCCGCCGCGGCGTTCTGGCGTCCGGCACGCTGGAACGAAGCGCTGTTCGTCAACGCCAGCTGGCGCGACGAGCAGGCCGACCTCGGCGCCAGCGAACGGGGGCGGCTCGCCGTCGGGGCGCGGACGCGACTGGGGCAGCTCTTCCCGTTCGTGCAGTACGACCGCATCGCCCGTCCCGGCGTGGCCTCGCTCCATCGCCAGGCCGCCGGCCTCTCGCTGTTCACGACGCCGTCCTCCCGCCCCGGCGCCTGGTACGCGCGACTCTGGGGTTTCGCGACCGCCGAGTGGCGCAATGACGGGGCACGTCTGCTCGACGTGACGCTCGCGCAGTCGTTCGGGAACAGCTTCCGCGCGGAGGCATCGGTATCGGCGCAGTCCGGGCTCGCGCCGCGGTTCGGGTTGCGGATGTACACCGACCTGCCGCGCGCGCGGGTGATCAGCACGGCCCAACACGACGCCGGCGGCTACACGGGTACACACCAGGTGCAAGGTGCGGTATTCGTCGACCCACGTCGCAAGGTGATGGACGTCTCGCGCGGCCCGCTGTTGCTGCGCGGCGGGGTGGGCGGCCGCGTGTTCCTCGACCTGAACGGCAATGGCACCCTGGACCCCGACGAGCAGCCGTTGGCGGGTGTCGCCGTGCGCGTGGGGGCCGCCAGCGCCGCGACCGATGCCGACGGGTGGTATCGCGTGTGGGACGTGCTGCCGTTCGAGCCGGTGCGGCTCGAAGTGGAGCGCTTCACGCTCGAGTCCCCGCTCTGGGTCCCGGCGTTCGAGCGCATCGAGATCGAACCGACGCCCAACAGCGTGCGGCGCGTGGACATCCCGGTGCTCTCGGGCGGGATCGTCGAGGGACGCGTGCTCGCGGGACCGACCGCCGACTCGGCCACCGCGGTGAGCGGCATGGCGCTCGCGATCCTCAACGCGGCGGGCACGACGGTGGCGACGGCGACGAGCTTCAGCGACGGCGGATTCACCGCACTGGGGCTCGCGCCGGGGGACTACACGCTGCGCAGCCTCAGTCCCGAGTGGGTGATGCGGGCGCGGGTGCGATTCAGCGTACGGCCGGTGCCCGAGGGCGATCGGGTCCGCGACATCACCATCCTCGTCATCCCTCAGCGGCGCGACTGAGCGTCGGTCGGCGTGAGCACGGCGAGTGGCGCGGCGAGCGGCGCGGCGAGCGGCGCGGCGAGCGGCGCGGCGTCTCCGCCACGCAGGACGCGCCACCGCAGTTCGACCTCCCCCGACGTATCGCCGGCGGCCAGCACGACACGACGTCCGCCGGCTGCGAGCGGGATCCACACGCCGTCGTCCGTCGTCGCCACCTCCAGTGCGGCCCGCGACGGCGCCGCGACGCTGAGTGCCCAGCCCACGTTCGCCGTCACGCGGAGCGTGAGTGCGTATTCCTCATGCGAGCTGTTGCGCGCGACCAGTCGCGGCGCCCCGAGTTGCTGCATGGCGAGCCGCTGTCCCTCCACCACCCGCACCCCCGCCACGAGCGACGCGCTCACCGACTGCGCGCTGACGCGCGACGGGTGCAGCAACAGGCAGGCGACGAGCAGGAAGGCGAGGCGGGCCATGGGCGGTCCAGGGGAGTGGCCCCCTGAGTATCGACCGCCGTCCGCATGACCTTACGCGGACTGTCCCAACGTGAGCGCCGAGATGCGCGCGGCGAGCGTGAGGTCGTTCTCGGTGATCCCGCCCGAGTCGTGTGTCGTCAGCGTCACGGTGACGCGATTGTAGCGCAGGTCCACATCCGGATGGTGGTCCAACGCCTCGGCCGGGGCGACGAGGCGCGCGATGAACGCGACCGCGTCGGGGAACCCCGGGAAGGTGAACACGCGGCGGAGCGTCTCGCCTTCGCGCGACCAGCCCGGGAGTTCGGGCAGTCGCGCCGCGATGAGTGCGTCCGCGAGTCGGGGCTGGCGTGGCATGGGTCCCTCCGGTGCTGCGGGGGAGATGCCGGGGTTTCCCCGGCACAGACGGCGAAAGGTGAATGTGCGGGCGCTTTGCCTTACGTTCAACCGGTACGGACGTCCAACTCCTGCAGGCCGATCCCCCTCTCCACACGGCTCCGGTGCAGAACTCCGACTCCATCTCCTTGCTGCGACGCGGGCTGCTCGTGCTGCTGACCATCGGTGCGGTGGGCCTGATCGGCGAGCTGGTCCTGCTGGAGCACTACGAGGACACGCCGCAGATGATCCCGTTCGGGCTGCTCACGTTCACGGTGATCGTGACGGCCTACCATTGGTGGGACGGTGAGCGCCGCAGCCTGCGGCTGTTCCAGGCGGTGATGCTGCTCCTCGTGATCGCCGGTCCGCTCGGGATGTTCCTGCATCTCAAGGGGAACTACGAGATGGACCGCGAGTTCGACCCCACGCTGCTCGGGCTGGACCTCTGGATCTCCGTGATCCGCGGCGAGGCCCCGGCGCTGGCCCCGGGCACGCTGGTGCAGTTCGGGTTGTTGGGCCTGCTCTACGCGTACAAGCATCCGGCACTCTCTTCCAAGGACCCCTGACATGACGACGAGACCGTTCCGCGCCTTCCTGGCGTTCGCCGCACTCACCCTGGCCGCCGGCGCCGTGCACGCGCAGGTGGGCAAGCCAGTCACCGTGAAGGACGCCAACACGGCTCCCGAAGCCGAGATCGCCACGATGCCGCACATGACGGCGGCGCTGGCCAAGGAGCTCGTGGCGGCGCGCCCCTTCGCGACCACGGCTGCCTACGACGCCTTCCTCGGCACGAAGCTCAGCAAGGAACAGCGGGCCGAGTTGTACCCGAAGCTCTGGGTGCACCTCAACCTCAACGCGGCGACGCGCGACGAGATCCTGCTCGTGCCCGGCATGGGCCCGCGCATGGTCCGCGAGTTCCTCGAGTACCGCCCCTACAAGAGCATGGCGGTCTTCCGGAAGGAGATGGGCAAGTACGTGAACGCCGAGGAGGTGGCGCGCCTGGAGCAGTACACCTTCGTGCCGATGGACATCAACACCGCCAGCGACGAGGACCTGCTCACCATCCCCAACCTCGGCCCGCGCATGCTGCGCGAGTTCAAGGAGTACCGTCCGTACACGTCGGCCGAGCAGTTCAAGAAGGAGATCGGCAAGTACGTGAACGCCAAGGAAGTCGGCCGCCTGCAGGGGTTCGTCATCCTGCCCTGAGTCGGGCCGGTCCCGCAGCACGAGGGGCGCCGCGGCTTCGCCGCGGCGCCCCTCGTGTGTCCGGCTCGCGCGCTCAGCCGCCCCGCGTCACTTCTTGTCCTTGCCCGGCGCCCGCTGCTCGCAGAGATGCTTGAGGGCCACACCGGAGAAGTTGCTCGTGAACACCGGACCGAACCCCGGTGTCTTGGGCGTGCGCTTCTCGTAGATGGTACCCTTGGCCTCGTCGTGCCAGATGATCGTCTCCTTCACCGCGACCGTCTTGCGCGCGCAGTTGAACATCGCGACCGCGCGCGATCCGGTGATCGGCCCCTTGGGCGTGTCGCTGGGCTTGGTGAAGACCACGCGCACGGTGGCGGTGATGATCGAGTCCTGCGTCACCACCGAGCGGGGATCCACGTAGACCTTGTTCCCCGTGGACGTCTCGCCGATCTCCTGCCAGCGCTTCGACGGTTGGGCCAGGGCCTGGCTCGGCGCCGCCGAGCTCAGTGTGAGTGCGGCGAGCACGACGAAGCCGGACACCGCGAGCGCCGCGACGCCGGTGCGCGCGACGCGGCGCGCATGCGTGATGGGGGATCCCGAGGGCACGACGACATCTCCTGCTGGTGGACGGTTCAGTCGAGTTCGATCAGCCGCACCACTCGGTGGCCGCAACTCCCGCACTTGCCGATCAAGGCGAGCGAGCGGTCCCGGATCTCGGCTTCGACGAGGTCGAAGTGCTTCTTGGCCAGACAGTGCGCACAGAACCCGCTGTCGAGCAGCTTCGCGCGCGTGGCCTCGGGCACCTTGTCCCACACGGCCTGCGCTTCTGCGGTGAACGTCATCGGGGACCTCCCCGTGCGTGCGCGTACGGTCCCGCGCACACCCCAACGATGCGGTGCTCCGGAACCGTCGGCTAGGGGACCGCGACACCCGACGGATGCCCCACCGGCCGCGTGGTCCGCCAGGCGAGGATCCCGGCGAGGGCGAACAGCGCGCTCGCGATGAGGAACGGCAGCCCGGGCAGCTGCCAGTCGGCACCGCTCCGCACGGCCCAGGCGAATGCCGCCGTGAACAGGCCGGGGCCCAGCATCCCGGCGATGCCCATGAGACTCGCGTTCGCTCCCTGCACCTGCCCCTGCTCCGAGGGCCCGACGCGCTGCGACATGAGTCCCAGCAGCGAGGGATTGAACATCCCGGCCGGTGCGTACACGGCCACCCCCAGCCAAAAGAGTGCGACCCCGGGCGTGATGCCGTAGAGGAAGAACCCGAGCGTACCACAGGTGGCGCCGATGGCGAGGGCGCGGCGCTCCCCGAGGCGACGCACCACGGGCCGCACGATCCCGCCCTGCACGATGATGTTCGCGACGCCGACGACCGCGAGGGCGAGCCCCACTGCGCGGGCGTCCCACCCGAGGCGGTAGCCGGCCCAGAGCACGAAGACCGAGGGGAAGACCGTGTGGCCGAGGTTGTAGAGGAAGCTCACCGCGGCGAGGCCGAGGAGGTCGCGATGCGCGCGCAGTAGGCGCAGGGCGCCCACCGGATTGGCGCGCGAGAGCCGGAACGGCGCCCGTTGCGCCGCGGGCAGCGATTCCGGGAGCACGAACACACCGTACAGGGCGTTCACGCAGGCGAGTGTGCCGGCTAGGAAGAACGGCAGGCGCGGGTCACTCGCGCCGAGTACGCCGCCGAGCGCCGGCCCGACGACGAAGCCGAATCCCCAGGCCGCGCCGACCAGTCCGAACGCCCCGGCCCGCTTCTCCGGTGGCGTCACATCCGCGATGTAGGCCGTCGCGGTCGCGAAGCCGGCCGCCGTCATGCCCGAGAGTACCCGTCCGACGAAGAGCCACAGCAGCGACGGCGCCAGCGCCATGAGGAAGTAGTCCAGCCCGAGCCCGAGGATCGAGAGCAGCAGCACGGGACGTCGGCCGAAACGGTCCGACAGCGCGCCCAGGAAGGGCGAGCAGATGAACTGCATCAGCGCCCATACGGTCCCGAAGATCCCGTACCACTCGGCGGCGCGCGCCGCGTCACCCTGGACGAATCCCTTGATCAGCTGCGGCAGCACCGGGATGACGATCCCGAACGCCACGATGTCGAGCACGATCGAGACGAAGATGAAGGCCAGGGCGGCCCGTCGGGTTGACACGAAATCGCGGTGATGGGGTAATGAACGCGGGACCTGAGCGTCCAATATGCACCACCTTTCCGGAGACCGTATGTCGGAGTGCCTCTCCCGCGACACCGATCGTCGCGGGTTCCTGCGGGACGGACTCATGGCCGTCGCGGCGTTGACGGCGATCGCCGGCGACGCCGCACCGCTGCATGCGCTCACGCGCCGCTACGCCACCGGCCTGGTCGCCGGGCCGGCGATCTCCTACGACATCCCCGCAGCCGACGGCGCGACCATCGACAAGCCCAATCGCGTGATCCTCGTGCGGTACCAAGGCACGGTGCACGCCTTCTCGCTCGAGTGCCCGCACAAGGGCACGATGGTGGAGTGGCAGGGGGACAAGGCCCGCTTCTATTGCCCGAAGCACAAGAGCACGTTCCAGCCCGAGGGCTCGCGCATCCAGGGCAAGGCGCCGCGCGGCCTCGACCGCTACGCCGTGCGGATCGAGGGCGGCAAGGTGGTGGTGGACACGGGCAAGCTGATCGATCAGGAGAAGGACGCCGGCGGCTGGGCGTCGGCGGGCGCGAAGGTCGCCTGATCGCGGGGCTCAGGCCTCGCCCGTCACCTCGCGTTCCACCGCCGCCCGCAGGATGCTCATGAAGTCCTGCGCGTTGGTGACGACGCCGACCGCCTGATGCGTGCCGCGGTCCTTCAGCTTGCTCACCAGGAACTCGCTCGCGTCCACGCAGATGGTCGGCAGCTCGACGATCCCGCGCTGCGGGTCCTCGTAGTACGCCGGCAGCATGTTGCCGACCGCGATCGAGTGCAGGGCCGTGGCGATCATGACAGCCATGGTGGCGCGCGTCGCGTGGCTGCGCATCGCCTCCTGGGCCGCGACGGCGTCGGTGTGGACGTCGGGCAGCGGCCCATCGTCGCGGATCGAGCCCCCGAGCACGAACGGCACCTCCTCCACCACGCAGGCGTGCATGATGCCGCCGGTGATGGTGCCCTGCTGCACCGCCGCCGCGATGGAGCCCGCGCGGCGCACGGCGTTGATCGCCCGCATGTGCGCCGCGTGGCCGTTGGCCGTGGGTTCGCCTTCGCTGGTCATGCCGAGCGTGGTGCCGACCACCGCCGCCTCGATGTCGTGCACCGCCACCGCGTTGCCGGCCAGCAACGCCTGCACGAAGCCGTTGCGGATGAACCAGACGAGGTTGTCGCGGGCGCGTGAATGCACCAGCGCGGGCCCGGCGACCCAGAGCACGTACCCACCGCGCCGCTTCTCGTCCACCAGCATGCGCGCGATGGCCTTGTAGTCGATCGGTTTCTCGCGCGAGACCTGGCTCGACATGAAATGGAAGTCGCCGTGCGCCCCGCCGTCGGCATGGAAGCCGTCGGCGTGCACCAGCACGCCCTCGCTCCCGTCCTCGGCGATGCCGACCACCACGGCGTCGCCCTGCCGCACGCGTCGGCCTTCGCGCACCCACCAGACCCCCTGCGCGTCGCGCACGAGCACGCCATCCATCCGCGGCTCCCGTGGCATCGTCCACCGCCCGTCGGCTCCCTTCACATAGGTGGGGAGGTTGGTCGTGGCGAAGAACCCGTCCGGCAGCACGCCGTCGCGTTCGGCCGGCACCGTGCGCGCCGGTGGCGCGCCGGCGAGCCGCGGGATCGTGAAGTCGGGGGCGACGTAGCGCAGCGTCGGCGTCATGGGCGGCTCAGAGGATGCGCTTGCCGAGCGCGCTGAGGATGAGCTCGCAGGCGATCTCCGCCGTGCGATTGCGCTCGTCGAGCACGGGGTTCACTTCGACGAGATCCAGGCCGACCAGCTTGCCGGTATCGGCGAGCATCTCCATGGCGAGGTGCGCCTCGCGGTACGTCATGCCGCCGGGCACGGCCGTGCCGACGCCCGGTGCCTCGTCGGGATCGATCACGTCCATGTCGAACGACACCCAGATGCCGCCGGTGCCGCGGGTCGCGACGGCGATGGCCTCTTCCATCACCATGCGGACACCGCGCTCGTCGAGGGCGCGCATGGTGAAGGCGGAGAGTCCCCACTTCCGGATGTGCGTGCGCTCGGGCTGGTCGAGGTCCCGGAGCCCCACCAGCGCCACGTCACTCGGCTTGAGCGCCGGCTGGTCGCCCGCGATGGACGCCATGGCCTTGTCACCGTTCCCGAGCAGGGCGGCCAGCGGCATGCCGTGGACGTTGCCCGAGCGGGAACTCGCGGGGGTGTTGAGGTCGCCGTGGGCATCGACCCAGATGACGCCGAGGCGCTCGCCCTTGGACGCGAGATGCGCGGCTGCACCGGCGATCGAACCCGCGGCGAGGGCATGGTCGCCGCCGAGCACCACGGGGATCTGGCCCGCCGCGAGGGCGGCACGCGTGCGCGTGGCCACATCGACGCAGACCTCGGTGATCGCGCCGAGGTAGCGGGCGCCGCGCTGCGCCCCCTTGGCCGCGTCCTCGCGGAACGGCACGGCCACGTTGCCCACATCCTCGACGCTGTGGCCGAGCTTCTCGATGCGGTCACGCAGGTCGGTGTAGCGGACCGCGGAAGGACCCATGTCGACGCCACGGCGCGAGGCGCCGAGGTCCATGGGGACGCCGATGATGCGGACGGAAGTCATGTGGGGGAGCCTATCAGGCGCGCCGCCAACGGGAAGGGCCGCGCATCGTCATGCACGGGATGCACGCGCTATGCGCGCGGGCCGGCATATCCTTCCAGCGTCCGGGCACGCCCGACGCTGACGATGAGGCCCACGGCGACCACCACGACGGCGCCGATGACGTTGTGCCAGAGGAACGCGATGCTGGGGACGCGCCAGCTGATGAGGCCGACGGTGGTCATGCCGGCGAGCAGGCCGATGAAGGCACCGGGCGCGCGGGCGCGCGGGATCATCGCCAGCAGGAAGACGCCGAGGATCGACCCATAGAAGAACGAGCCGAACCGGTTGACGACCTCGATCAACGAGCCCAGCGTGGCCGCGTAGGTGGCGACGCCGCAGGCGAACAGTCCCCAGAGCGCGGTCGCCCACTTGGAGACGCTGAGGTAGTGGGCGTCACTGCCGTCGGCCTTCACGCGCCGCTGGTAGAAGTCCACCACGGTCGCGGTGGAGAGCGAGTTCAGCTCCGCGGCGATGCTCGACATCGCCGCGGCGAGCACGGCGGCGAGGAAGAGTCCGGCGAATCCCAGCGGCAGGTGGTCGAGCACGAAGCGCGGGATGATGTAGTTGACGTCGCGCGAGGATTGCCCGGTGACGCGGCCCGCCGCCTTGAGCGCCTCGGCACGGACCACCCCGACCGCGGCGTCGCGGGCCCGGTACGCCTCGAGCGCGGCCGACGTCGCCTGCGCGTCGCCACCGGCGCGGGTGAGGGCCGCCGTGCGGGCGGCCTCCTCGCGGGCGGCCACCGCCACGTCGTAGCGCTGCGTGAGCTCGGCGTGCACCGCAGGCTCCGCCACCTGCACCGCCCGGTCGTGCGTCGGGTTGTAGAGCATCGGCGCCGGTTCGAACAGGTAGAACAGGAACACCAGCACGCCGACGAGCAGGATCGCGGCCTGCAGCGGGATCTTCCAGTATGCACTCATCAACAGCGAACTGCGGGCCTCGTCGACCGACTTCGCCGTGAGGTACCGCTGCACCTGGCTCTGGTCGGTGCCGAAGTAGCTCAGCATGAGGAACGTGCCGCCGATGATGCCCGACCAGAACGTGTACTGGTTGGAGAGGCTGAACGAGAAGTCGAAGACCTGCAGCCGGCCCGTGGCCCCGGCCAGCGCAAGGGCGTCGTCGAGCGGCACGGGCATGCGCAGGATCAGGACCACGATGATCGCGGCCATCGTGCCGACGATCACGACCATCTGCTTCACATCCGCCCAGGTGACGGCCTGCACGCCACCCAGCACGGTGTAGATCACCGTGGGCACGCCGATCAGCGCCACGCAGGCGCTGAGGGACCAGCCGAAGATGGCCGACAGCACCACGGCCGGGGCCGAGATGATGGCGCCGCAGGACATGCCCCGCGACAGCAGGAAGAGCAGGCTCGTGAGCGTGCGGGTCCGTGCGTCGAAGCGGCGCTCGAGGAACTCGTAGGCGGTGTACACCTTGGCACCGTGCAGGAACGGCACCAGCGTCACGCCGAGGATCACCATCGCGATCGGCAGCCCGAAGTAGAACTGCACGAACCGGAGGCCGTCGGTGGCGCCCTGCCCCGTGGTGCCGATCAGTGTCACCGCCGAGAGCTGCGTCGCCATCACCGAGAGACCCACCGCCCACCAGGGCAGAGAGCGGTTGGCGAGGAAGTAGCCTTCGATGTTGGTGGTGCCCTTGGTGCGCCGCAGCCCGTCCCAGACCACGAAGACGAGATACAGGCCGACGATCACCCAGTTGAGCCAGTGCATCCGCGGTCAGCGCGCGTAGCGCAGCTGAAGCAACCAGAGGAGTCCCAGCGTAATGACCTGGATGGTCAGCACGCGGACGAGGGTCTGGCGGACGCGGAGCGACATGGCTTAAGACTACCGATGCGGGATGGGCGACGGGAGATGCGCGGGCCCGATCCTGTCCACTCGCTCACCTCAGCACCGCACCCGTGGCACCACTCCTGCTCGCCCTCGCGGCACTCGTCACGCTGCCGCTCAATGCCCTCGGCCTGCCGGGCACCTGGGTGTTCCTCGCCGGCGCGTCGCTGTGGAAGACGCTCGATGCCGACTGCCCGATCGCCTGGTGGGCGCTCGGCATCGGCTTCGCGCTCGCGCTGGTGGCGGAACTGCTCGAGTGGACGCTCTCGTCCCGGTTCACCACGAAGTACGGCGGCTCGTCCCGGGCAGGCTGGGGCGCGTTGCTCGGCGGCATCGTGGGGGCCGTGGTCGGCGTGCCGGTGCCCATCCTCGGCTCGCTGGTGGGGTCGTTCGTGGGCGCGTTCGTCGGGGCGCTGGTAGCGGAGTACTCCGTGCGCCCCGACGAGTCGCATGCGGGCCGCGTGGCCTGGGGCGCACTGGTGGGACGCGTCGTCGCCGCGGCGATGAAGGTGGGCCTCGGGTTCGTCGTCGCCGTCTTGGTGGTCGCGTCCACGCTCTTCACGTCGCGCTAGCGGCGGCGCGGCGTTCAGAGGTAGGGCGAGAGCAGGCGCGCGAGCCCGTCGCGCACCTTCACGGGGAAGGCGCGCGCGTCCGCGTCCTCGAGCGTGTACCGACGGCTCTCCGCGATGCGCGCCATGATGTGGTCGTCGAGCGTGGCCGCGCAGCTCGTGCAGTACGTCTCCACGTCCAGTTCGAAGTTGAGCCGCAGGCTGCGCGGATCCCAGTTGGTGGAGCCGAACAGCGCCCACCGCCGGTCGATGACCATGAGCTTGGAATGGTCGAACGGCGCGGGCGACAGGTACACGCGGCAGCCGGGGCGCAGCACCTGCCAGAGCTGGGCGCTGGCCGCCCACTGCACCACGGGGATGTTGACGCGTGACGGCAGGACGATCTCGACGCGCACACCGCGCAACGCCGCGACACCGAGCGCAGCGACCATCCCCTGGTCCGGCAGGAAGTACGGCGTCACGATGCGCACCGACTGCCGGGCCTGCGCCAGGGCGCCCAGGATGACCGTGCGCAGGATCTCGAGGTCGCCGTCGGGGCCGTCGGAGATCACCCGCGCCGTGGTGCTGCCCACCTCCGGCAGCGTCGGGAACCACTGGGGGCCGTCCAGCACCTCCCGCGTGGTGAACTGCCAGTCCTCGGCGAAGCTCTCCTGGACCTGCCCGACGAGCGGGCCCTCGATGCGGAAGTGGATGTCGCGCACGCGCCGAGGAGGATGGTCCGCGTGGATGTTGCGCGCCTGGATGTTCATGCCGCCGGTGAACGCCACGCGCCCATCGACCGTGAGGATCTTGCGGTGGTTGCGCAGGTTGAAGAACGCGAGCCCGGCCTGGTGCACACGCGGGAGGAAGAGCGCGACGGGCACTCCGGCGCGACGCAGCGCCTTGTGCACCGGTGGATAGGTGTAGCGCGCACCGAAGCCGTCCACGAGCACGCGCACCTCGACGCCGCGCTGCACCGCAGCAGCCAGCGCCGCGACGAACGGGCGCCCGGCCGCGTCGTCGCCGAAGATGTAGCTCGAGAGGGCGATCGACTTCCGGGCGGCAGCGATCGCGGCGAGCATGGCAGGGTACGCCTCGTCGCCGTTGTGCAGCGGATCGATCCGGTTCCCCGTCAGCAGCGGTCGCCCAGACAACTGCTCGCCGAGCCGCGCCATGGGTTGGAGGTCGGCGTGGACGGCCGAGACGGTGCCTTCCCGCGCGATGCTGAGTGCCTGCGGCGTGGAGAGGAGCAGTCGCCGCCGCGCCCGGTGCAGCTGATTCGCGCGCCGCTGGATGCGGTTGAGCCCGAACACGGCGTAGAGCAGCGTACCGACGCCCGGGACCAGCCAGATGAGGCCCACCCAGCCGATCGCGGCGCGCACGTCGCGCTTGCGCGTGACGACGTGCGCCGTGGCCGCCACGCTCAAGGCGACCACGAAGGCGCCGAAGGCGTAGGGCCACCAGAAGGGGAGGGCGTCGAGGGCGAAGGCGCGCATCGCGGACCGGGGAGAGGTCGTGGGAATCTACCCCCGGGGCGCGGGCGGAACCGCCCGACACCGCCCGACACCGCCCGACACCGCCCGACACCGCTCGGCGCCGCCGGGCACCGCCCGCGGAGCGCCGCGCGAGACCGGAGCGGGACGTCAGTCGTCGTTATCTTGATTGGGCGGACCCACATCACGTCCCCGCTACGGACCCACGCCTATGCCTCTCCACGCCCGCCGCCTCGCCCACGCGTTGTTGGCCGTTCTCCTGGTCGCCGCCTGCGATGACCGGAGTTCCGTCGTGCCGACCGGACCCCAGCCCCGGCCACTCGGTGAGGGAGTCTGGTACCTGAACACCGTCGACGACTCCGCCCTGGGTTCGGTCGTGGCCTCGCGGTTCGTGGGCGCGGCCGAGGAGACGGCCGTGATCGACTCGGGCCGCCTGACCGTCAACGCCGCAGGCTCGTACGAGCAGCGGTACTGGATCCGGTACTTCATCACCGGCGCCCTGGATCGGTCGGACGTCGTGATCGACGCGGGCGAGTGGGTGCAAAGTGCGTTCGGCTACACCTTCGTGTCGCAGATCCGCAGCCGCACGTTCGAGATCCGCGTGCAGGCCGACAATCGGATCACGTCGCGCGAGCCGTTCGTGTTCTACGCGAACGCGCCGCTCACGGAAGGCGGGTACCGCCGCACGCGTCCGTAGGGGCCGCACGCGCCGGGGGGTGCGGACGCGTCCCGTGACGGACGCCGTGGCCGCGGCAACCCTTTCTTGACGCGAGGCGTACAAAGGGAGGTTCCGACCGCGTTGCGGGATCGGGACCCGGACGCGAAGTTGGTCCGGTCCTCTCTCTGGAGACGCACCGCCCATGAAGGTCACCTTCTCGGTCAACGGGACGAATCGCACGGTCGACGTCCCGGCCGACATGCCCCTGCTGTGGATCCTGCGGGATACCCTCGACCTCAAGGGCACCAAGTACGGCTGCGGTGAGTCGCTGTGCGGTGCCTGCACGGTGCACATCAACGGCGCGGCGACCCGCGCCTGCCAGGTCCCGGCCAGCGCGCTCAATGGCCGCAAGGTCGTCACCATCGAAGGGCTCTCGGCCGACGCCTCGCACCCGCTGCAGCGCGCCTGGCAGGAGCTCGACGTGCCGCAGTGCGGCTACTGCCAGGCCGGCCAGATCATGCAGGCCGCCGAACTCCTCGCCAACAATCCCAAGCCCACCGACGAGGACATCGACGCGGCGATGTACGGCAACCTCTGCCGCTGCGCGACCTACCATCGGATCCGCGAAGGCATCCACCGCGCGGCGCAGATCGCGGCCAACCCGCGCGCCGCCAGCCGCACGCGCGACGACGACGCTGCCGCGCAGGGGGCCTCATGAGCACGCCGATGCGTCCGTTCGACCGCCGTGACTTCCTGCGCGTGTCCGCGCTCGCCGGCGGCGGCATGCTCCTGGGCACACTCGTCGACTTCTCGCGCGTCGATGTCCTCGGGGCGGCGGAACCCGCCGGGGAGTTCGAGCCCAACGCCTTCATCCGGATCTCGAGCGCCGGCGTCATCACCATCCTCGCCAAGAACCCCGAAGTCGGCCAGGGCGTGCGCACCATGCTGCCGATGCTGGTGGCCGAGGAACTCGACGTCGCCTGGCAGCAGGTGACGGTCGAGCAGGCGATGAGTGACGAGACCAAGTACGGACGCCAGGTGGCGGGCGGCAGCACCTCGACGCCGACCAACTGGGAGCCGCTGCGCCGTGCCGGTGCGGCCGGTCGCCAGATGCTCATCGCCGCCGCGGCCGCGACCTGGAATGTGCCGGCCGGCGAGTGCAGCACCGAGGCCGGCGTGGTGCACCACCGTACGTCGCGGCGGCGCGCGACGTACGGTGAGCTGGCCGCCAAGGCCGCGACCATGCCGGCGCCCGCGCTCAACACGGTGCCGCTCAAGGACCCCAAGGACTTCAAGATCATCGGCAAGTCCATCCCCGGCGTGGACAACCTGAAGATCGTCACCGGCAAGCCGCTCTTCGGCATCGACGTGACGGTGCCCGGCATGCGGTACGCCGTGTTCGAGAAGTCCCCGGTGTTCGGCGCCAAGGTGGCCAGTGCGAACGTGGACGAGGTGAAGGGGCTGCCGGGCGTGCAGCAGGCCTTCGTCGTCGAGGGCAGCAGCAACCTCTCGGGCCTGGTGCCTGGGGTGGCGATCGTCGCCGACAGCTGGTGGGCCGCGCGCTCGGCGCGCCGCCGCCTCCGCGTGACCTGGGAACAGCACGCCACCGCGCAACAGAGTTCGGCGGGCTTCCAGGCCAAGGCCAAGGAGTTCTTCGCCGGCGCCCCGCAGTCGGTCGCCCGTCGCGACGGCGACGTGGCCGCCGCGTATGCCGGTGCCGCCAAGGTGGTCGCGGCGGAGTACGAGTATCCGTTCCTCGCCCACGCGCCGCTGGAGCCGCAGAACTGCACGGCCCGATTCGCGGACGGCAAGATGGAGATCTGGGCGCCGACGCAGGCGCCGCAGGGCGGTCGCCAGCTCGTCGCGCAGACGCTCGGCCTCAAGCCGGAGGACATCAGCATCCACATCGTGCGCGGCGGCGGCGGGTTCGGCCGTCGCCTCGCGAACGACTACATGGTGGAAGCGGCGTGGATCGCGCGGCAGGCCGGCGTGCCGGTCAAGCTGGTGTGGACCCGCGAGGACGACATGCAGCACGACTTCTATCGTCCCTCGGGCTATCACAAGCTCAAGGGCGCGGTGGACGCGAACGGGCGCATCACGGCGTGGGAGAACCACTTCGCGACGTTCGGCGACGGCCAGCGCTTCGCACAGGCCGCCTCGATCTCGCCCAACGAGTTCCCCATCTCGTTCATCCCGAACGTGCTCTTCGGCGTCTCGCAGATGCCGCTCGGCGTCCCCACGGGCTTCCTGCGCGCGCCCACCAGCAACGCGATCGCGTTCGTGTACCAGTCGTTCATCGACGAGCTCGCGCTGGCCGCCGGCCGCGATCCCCTGCAGTTCCGCCTCGACCTGTTGTCGCAGGTCGGCGCCGTGCCGGCATCGCAGGGCAATCCCGCGTCGCCGGTCGACGCGGCGCGCATGCGCGGGGTGCTGGAGCTGGTGGCCGAGAAGGCCGGCTGGGGCAAGCGCACGCTGCCCAAGGGCCAGGGCATGGGCATCGGCATGCACTTCAGCCACCGCGGCTACTTCGCCGAGGTCGTCGAGGTGAACGTGAGCCCGCGCGGCGAGGTGAAGATCGTGAAGGTCTGGGTGGCCGGCGACGTCGGCAGCCAGATCATCAATCCCAGCGGCGCGATGGCGCAGGTGCAGGGATCGGTGCTCGATGGCATCGCCGAGGCGATGAAGCAGGAGATCACCATCGAAGGGGGCAAGGCGGTGCAGTCGAACTTCGACGACTTCGAGCTGCTGCGGATCACCGAGGTCCCGCCGGTGGAGGTGCACTTCCGCACGACGGAGTTCCCGCCCACGGGCATGGGCGAGCCTGCGCTGCCGCCGGTGATCCCGGCGCTGACCAACGCGATCTTCCAGGCGACGGGCAAGCGCATCCGCTCGCTGCCGCTCGCGCGGCACGACCTCAGCTGGGGTTGACGGCATGAAGTCCTGGCTCGAGACGCGCCAGGTGCTCGAGGCGATCGGTGCGTCGTCCCGGTCGGGACGGCGCGCCGCACTCGCCACGGTGGTGCGCGTGCGCGGGTCGGCGTATCGACATGAAGGGGCCAAGCTGCTCGTCACCGAGGACGGCCACCACCACGGCAACGTGAGCGGCGGGTGCCTCGAGGAGGACGTGCGCGAGGTCGCGCTGCGCGTGCTGCGCAGCGGTCGCGCCGAGCGTCGGTCGTACTGCGGCTCGGCCGACGAGATCGCGGCTTGGGACCTCGGGGTGGGCTGCGAAGGTGTGGTGGACATCGTCGTCGCGCCGGTCCTCGATGCGTGGACCGCCGAACGCGAAGCGATCGCCGACGAGGTCCCCTGCGTGATCGTGACCCCCCTCGACGGCGGACGCCGGCGCCTGCTGCGCGGGCACGAGGCGGCAGGGTTCCTCGCGCGCGGGGAGTCGCGCCTCGAGACGGTCGACGGCGTGGAGTGCTTCGTCGACTGCCTCAGGCCACCGCCGCGGCTGTTGGTCGTGAGCGCCGGCGACGACGCACGACACGTGGCGCGCATCGCGCACGAGGTCGGGTTCCGCGTCGTGGTGGCTGATCGGCGCCCCGGGCTGCTGGCGCCGGAACGCTTCCGGGAGGGTGTGCGCCTCGTGGAGACCGATGCCGCGCGACTCGGCGAGCGGGTGGTGCTGGAGCCGTCGGATTTCGCCGTGACCATGACGCATCACTTCGCCGACGACCGCGACTACCTCCGCGCGCTGCTGCAGAGTCCGGTGCGGTACGTCGGCGTGCTCGGTCCGCGGCAGCGCACGGAGCGCTTGGTCGCCGCGCTCGCCGTCGAGGGGCCGGTCGAGTCCGAGCGTCTCTATGGGCCGGTGGGACTGGACATCGGCACCGACGGCGCGGAGCAGGTCGCCCTCGCAGTCGTCGCGGAGCTGCTCGCGGTGCGCAGCGGCCGGCAACCACGCTCGCTGCGCGAGCGGACCGCACCCATCCACCTCTCGGCGGACTGACGTGTCCCTGCCGACGGTGGCGGCCATCCTCCTCGCCGCCGGCGCGTCGAGCCGGATGGGCACCAACAAGATGTTGCTCGAGGTCGAGGGCGAACCGATGCTCGAGCGTGCGGCCCGGCGCGCCATCGCCGCCGGGTGCTTCCCGGTGGTCGTGGTGCTCGGCCATGAACCGGATCGGGCGCGGGCCGTGCTGCGTGAGCTCGAGGTGAGTTTCGCGACGAGCCCCGACCCACGGGGGCCGACGAGCGCGTCGCTGCACGCGGGGCTCCGGGCGCTGGGGCCCAAGGTGGATGCGGCGATCGTGATGCTCGCCGACATGCCGCACGTGACCGACGACATGCTGCGGGCCCTGATAAGGTCGCATGTGACCGGCGGCGCGGCGCTGGAGGTATCGCGCTACGGAGACGTGCTCGCGCCACCCCTGCTCTTCCCGCGCGCCCTGTGGCCCGAGCTGCTCGCCTGGCACGGCGAGGGCTGCGGCAAGGCCGTGGTGAAGGCGCACGAGCGGGAGGCGCGGATGCACGACTGGCCGGTCGAGCGCCTGCAGGACATCGATACCCCGGCGGACTACGAGGAGTTGACGCGATGATGACCGCGATGAAGCTGCGCAGCCTGTTCGTCGTCTCGGCACTCGCGCTCGGCGTGGGGGCCGCGCAGTTGAGCGGCGCCGTCGGCAGCGCACCCCTGCCGGCGCGGCTCGACGACTCCACGTTCTGGCGGACCCTGAGCGAGATCTCGGAACCGGGCGGGTACTTCCGCTCCGACAACTTCATCTCCAACGAGGGCGAGCTGCAGTACGTGCTCCGCGACCTCGAGGCCGCGTTCCGTCCGGGGCGTGCCTACGTGGGCGTCGGACCCGAGCAGAACCTCACGTACATCGCCGCCCTCAAGCCGGGCGTCGCCTTCATCGTCGACATCCGGCGCCAGAACCTCGTGCAACACCTGGTCTTCAAGGCGCTCATGGAGACCTCCGCCGACCGTGCGACCTTCCTCTCGCGCCTGCTCTCGCGGCCGCGGCCGGCGAGCCTCGACAGCACGAGCAGCGTCGAACACCTCATGCAGGCGTATGCCGGACTGCCGGGCGACACGGCGATGTACCGGCGCACGCTCGCGGAGCTGCGCCACCACCTCATCGAGGTGAACGGGTTCGGCCTGAGTCCCGACGACATCGAGTCGATGCGCTACATCCTCTCCGCGTTCGGGGAGGCCGGCGTGGCGATCACGTACTCGTTCGGCCAGATGGGCGGCAACCGCGCCTTCGGCGGCTGGATGCCGACGATGTCGGAGATGATGGTCGAGACCGACGAGTCCGGCGTGACGCGCAGCTACCTCGCGAGCGAGGCGCAATACCGGACGCTCAAGGACCTGCAGGAGCGGAACCTCATCATCCCCGTCGTCGGCGACTTCGGCGGACCGCAGGCGCTGCGCGGCGTCGCGAAGTGGTTGCGCGCCCACGAGACCACCCTGGGCGTGTTCTACGCGTCCAACGTGGAGCAGTACCTGTTCCAGTCGCCCACGGCGGCCGCGGCGTTCTACGAGAACCTCGGCACCTTCCCCACCGACTCGCTCAGCACCTTCGTGCGCTCGGCGTCCAACCGGGGCTGGCTGCCGATGCGGAACCCGCGCTCGCGCATGTCGCAGATCACCATGCGGGTCGAGCCGATGCTGCAGGCGATCAAGATCGGCCGCGTCGCGAACTATCCCGAGCTGGTGATGCTGCGGCCCTGAGCCTCAGGGCACCACCACGCGCAGCGAGTCGACGGCACGATCCAGGCGCACGACGATCCACGTGGTCCCCGCAGCGACGGCGCTGATGGTGATCGTGCCCGCGGGGTTCGCGGTGGTGGCGGCGACCGAGGCGACCGCCGGATCACGGGAGAGCCAGCTGCCGCGCTGCATCGCGACCTCGATCCGGCGGATCGGCACCTGGTTCGCGTCGGCGGCGAGCACGCTCACGGACCTGCTGGTACCCGCCTGCCACGTCAGCGCATCGCAGGCCACGCCACAGGAGAACGTGTACGACTGCACGCGCTGGCCGACGCGCACCTGGCGCGAGACGGCGACGCCGTCGAAGAGAGCCGAGACCGCGATGACCTCGAAGGTCGCGGTGCTGCTGACCACGCGGAACAGGCCGTCCCCCGCGGGATACACGAGCGTCGGCGGTGGCGGTCCCTCGTACATCTCGTTCCCGCGCCAGGTGTAGAACGCACCCGGCGGGAGTGGCGGGTCCGCCTGCAGGGTGACGCGGAACGTGTCGCCCATGGCGAAGACGGAGTCGGGTCCCGAGAGGGACTTGGTCGCCGAGGACCTGGGGTCCCAGTGGTTGTCACGCACGTAGGGCTCCTGCAGCGCGCAGCCCCCGGCGAGGGCGAGCACACCGAGCACGGCGGCGGCGCGAGCGTGGTGGGTCATGGCAGCTGCAGCGTCACGCCGACGCGATCGAGCCGGACCATCGGGGCGAACGAGACGCCCGCGGCGCGCGGCGGCGTGTTCCCCACGGCGCGCACCTCGGCGAGTCGGCGCTTGTGCTGGTATTCGTTCCACACGGCTTCCACGCCGCCGGCGATCCAGACCGTGGCGGCCGCGATCATGAAGGCGTTGCCGATCTCGCGCGCGGACTGCGCCTGCTGGTAGAGCGAGGGCGCATCCGAGCCTTCGGAGTCACCGCCCTGGTAGGCGCGGTAGTCGCGGTAGAACCGGCGGGAGCGCGACTCGAACACCGACGCCAATCCGTAGGAGGCGGCGGTGCCGGCGAAGACCCCCAGCGCCAGCTTCCGTCGCACCGGGCCCGTCGCCTGCCCGAGGCCGGGCACGAGCGAGCGCAGCGCGACGACCGGCAGCGGGATGGAACTGCAGCGCGCGGGCCGGCGGGCGTCCTCCGCCATGTCCCGCAGCTCCTGCGGCGCCTCGGGTGCGAGTGTGAGGCAGGGATAGACCTCCATGATGTCGGTCATCAGCGACCGGGCTTCGGCGTGCCGGTCGCGCATGCTGAACGCGGTCGCCGCCTGCAGCATCGCATGGCGGATGTCGGCCTGCGGCGGGCGCGGGCGGAACATGAGGCGCGTCATCGCCTCGGAGGCGGCGGTGCCGAGGGCCCCGCGCTCGTAGGCCGCGTAGGCGACGCGGAGCACCGAGTCGCGCGGCGCCGGGAAGTGCAGTGCGGGCACCGTGTGTGCGTCGTCCGCGACGTCCAGCCGCCGCGCCTGCCACGGCAGCATCTGCTGCCACACGGCGCGGATGAGGCGCTCGGGCAGCGGCAGGATGTCGGGCTCGGGATCGACCGGGTTGTAGACGTGCAGCTCGAGTCGCGGCACCGCACCCTCGACGTCCGGGGCGAAGGCCTCGGGGTCCACCCACACGCGCACGTGCTCGGTACCGTCGTCGAGCAGTTCCGTCTGCGAGACCTTGGTGACCTTCGCGCGCCCCTGCAACGGGGCGAACTCGAGCAGGCCGTCGCGGCGGAACTCCACCATCGCGACCTGGTCCTTGGGCACCGGGGCATCGAAGCGTCCGTAGAGCGCGCCGCGTGACATCGCCGCGAATCGCGCCAAGTCACCCGCGTGGCAATCGAACCGCCGCTGTTCCTTGGGGAACACGGCGATCGCGATCAGCGGCCGGGCGAACGCGGCGGAGTCGAATGCCGCCCAGGGATCGATGGCGCGCGTGTACTCGACCTGCGCGTCGGAGAGGCTCAGCGCGCGCTGACAGCCCTTGGTGGCCTTCGCGATCAGGGAATCCGCCGCGAGTGCGTCGATGGCCATCGGGGTCATGACGAGGACCTGATAGCGGTCCGCGTCGATGAGGAACGACGCGCCGGTCCGCCCGCGCTCCGCGATCATCGTGCGCCAGGCGGCGAAGCCTGCGCCGGTAGGGCCCGGCGCGAGCGTGGAATCCGGGCGGAGGGGTGGGCGCGTCGCTTGCGCGTCGGCAGGACGCGGCGCGCCCGTTGCGAGAGCGGCGAGCGACACGAACAGCGGCAACCAGCGATTCGAACGCATCAAGGCAGGCGGCAGGTGGGTCCGGACTGCTGCGGGCGGCGACGAAGCGGCGACACGGAGACTACCCTCCCGGCGCATCCAGGTGCCAGCCCCGCGACCGCGCACCACAGCCCACCACCGCGTCGAGAACTCCTGCACCGGTCATGCAACTACGGGAGCGCGCGTTCCCGCACATCCGTCGCGACCATCGCGCATATCGCAGCGCCGCCGAACCGGTGCCGGTTCCGCGCCACGAGGTCGTAGACCGGATCACGGACCGCGCGGGGCACCAGTCCACCGATCATGGCCAGTATCCGCCAGGGGCCGCCGAGGTACCTCGCGGCGGCGAAGGCCGCGTCGGATCGCAGCAACACGAGTTCGCGCCCGGCCTGCTGCTGCACCCAGACCATCGAGTCGACACCGATCAGCTCCGGATGTCGTTGCCCGAGCGCTGCCGCCGTCCGTCCGTTCCGCGGCGCGAAGCGCAGCGTGCCCACGCGGTCCCGCTGCAGCACGAAGCGGACGCTCCGTGCGCAGAAGGCGCAGTCGCCGTCAAAGAGGAGGATCGGCGGCGACACGGACCACGGAATCGGCGAACTGGCCGCTGCGCAGGAACCGGATGGTGAGCGCCTGGGTCTCGCGGCGGCGCATGATGAAGGTGTGGCCGCCGGGCACCACGGCATGCGCCCGCTCCTCGGGGAGGTGCGTCTCGTGCACCTTCACCGTGCGGTCATCGCGCCCGGCGATGACCCCGACCTCGCCCACCGTGAGGCGCGGCAACCCGCGCACGGTCGCTCCGCTGTCCGCCCGCAACTCCGTGATGGGTCGCAGGAGCCAACCGACCCAAGGCGTGAGGTCGGTGGCCACCTGGGCACCCTGATTGGGCGGCGCCAGCATCACGATGCGGCCCACCCGCTCCGGCACGGTGTCACGCGTGAGGACCCAGCGCACGACGATGTTGCCCAGGCTGTGTCCCACGAAGTGCACCTTGGTGTGCTGCGGCGTCATCCGCTCGGCGAGCTTGCGCTGCATCTTCGCGCCGATCTCCGCGATCTCGCAGCAATAGCTCGAGTAGCCGAAGAGCATCACATCGTAGCCTTCGCGCTCCAGCGCCTTGGCCAGCGGCCGCATGGACCAGATCGACCGCCCCATGCCGTGCGCGACCACGACGAGCTCACGCGTGGGCGCCGCGGCGACACGGTCGTCCCGCGGCCCCTGCGCCGCTGCCTGCGCGACGCCGTCGCGGGGTCCGAGCGCCGCGATGGCGAGGCCCAGCACCAGCCAGCGGCGCCCGCGACGGCTCAGTGCGGCCATGAGAGCAGCAGGTTCCATGTGTCCCGCTCCAGGGTGACGCCCTCGGGGAAGTGCGCGAGGAAGTCGGCGCGCAACCGCGTGGCGTGTGTGGCGAGATAGCGCTCCAGCGACGCCCGGTCGGCGAACTCGTACCGCGTCCGGAACCGCCCATCATCGCCGCGGAAGAAGTGGGCGCCGAGGAACAGGCCCGTGGCGAGCACATCGTCGATGTGCCGCTCGAGCATGTAGACCTCGTAGCGCGTCCGCAGGTCCTCGCGTACGCTGGCCGTGACCTCGTAGGTGATCATCGCGCGCCAGTGAGTGGTGGTGCCATCTTTCCGTCCAGCGGGTCCGGTGGGTGGTACCCCGGAACTTCTCCTTCCGCCTGCCTCGCTGCCAACTTCGGCCTCCGGTGTCCCCTACGTCCACACCCCCTATCACGGTGTCAGCGGCCGACGGCACGGCGCTGGCGCTCCAGCACTGGCCCGCGGCGGCCCCGCGGCGCGGCAGCATCGTCCTGGTCCACGGACTCGGCGAGCACGTCGGGCGATACGCCCACGTGGCCAGCCATCTCACGCAGGCCGGTTGGGATCTGTTCGGGTACGACCAGCGCGGGCATGGCCGCAGCGCCGGCGCGCGGGGCGCGGTGCCGCGCGAGGATGCCTTGGTCGAGGACCTGCGGGAGGTCCTGCGCGTGGTACGCGAACAGCGCGCCGCACACGGCGACCGCAGCGGTCCGCTGCTGCTGCTCGGCCACTCCATGGGCGGCCAGGTCGCCGCGACGTTCGTGGCCCGTGCGCCGGCGGCGGTGGACGCGTTGATCCTGACGTCGCCGGCCCTCGACGCCGAGCTCAGCCTGCTGCAGCGATGGCAGCTCGCCATCGGCCGCGCGTTGGTGCCGGATGTCGCGATGGGCAATCAACTCGACGCGACGAAGATCTCCCATGACCCCGCCGTGGTGCACGCGTACCGGACCGACCCGCTGGTCCACGACCGCATCACGGCGCGACTGGCGGCGACGATCCTCGCCGGCGGGCGCGAAGTGCGGGCGGCCGCCGCCCAGTGGCGGGTGCCCACCCTGCTGCTCTGGGCGGGCGACGACCACCTGGTGGCCGCCCGCGGGAGCGCGGCGTTCGCGGCCGCGGCGCCGCGCAGCGTGGTCACGGCGCAGTGCTTCGACGGGCTCTACCACGAACTGCTCAACGAGCGCGACGCCACGCCGGTGTTCGCCGCGCTCGATGCCTGGCTGGCGCGTTTCCCTACGGTGTGATCCGCAGTTCGCGCGCGGCCTCACCGCCCCGCGTGCTCAGCGCCCTGACGGTGAACGTGGCCTCCTGGCCCGGTGTCACGCGCACGCGGGTGCTGACGACCTTCGTCTCGAAGCCGCCGAGGAAGAACTCCGGTGCGCGGCCGAGCACGCGTGCGGTGCTGCCGGCGGCGGCGCGGATGGTGACCGCGTCCGGACGCACGATCTTCACGCGCTTGGCCTGCTCAAGCGCCGTCGGGATGCGACCGGCGTTGCGTACGGTGACCTTGATCTCGTGCGTCGCGGAGTCCGCCGACGGCTTGACCTTGGCGACCGCGACCTCGGCGATCTCGATACGGGGCAGGTCCATGGCCATCGCGAGGTTGAAGAGCGCCTGGTTCTTCGCCCACTTCTCGAGCACCTGCGGCGGGCCGTTCTGCGACCAGAACTTCGGGTCGGCGCCGCCCACCTCGACCTCACCGAGGTCCGGGTGCTGCACCTTCGTCCACGCCTGATAGCCGCTGCCGCCGAAGTTCTCGTCGTTGTAGCGCAGCACCTCGTACTGGTCCCAGCGCCCGTCGCCGTTGTAGTCGCGCTCGCGCCCGCCGTTCCAGAGTTCGTCGCCGTACCAGATCTGCCCCATCTGGAAGTAGCCGAAGTCGGGGCCGTGCCCGAACAGCGGCTCGGGTTCGCCCTGCCCCGGCGGGGAGAAGCGCGTGGCATAGGTGCGGTAGACGTCGCCGGCCCAGGGATACCGCGTCTTGGAGAGTCCCACCGAGTCGTAGTACTGCAGCAACTTCAGGTCCGACGGGAACACGCACTCCCTCTCCTCGCAGGTGCTCGGCCCGCGCAGGTGCATCGGCACCTGCGTGTCCATCGAGTTGCTGACGCTGATGTTCGGGTGGCTCATCTGCCAGAGGAACACCGCACGCGTCTCGGGCTCCGAGAGCGGGTACTCGCCGGCACCGAACTGCGTGTAGCCGCGTCCGGTGGGCTCGGTCATCGGCCGCCAGTTGTACGGATAGTTGCGGTGCAGGTCGAGGCCGCCGACGCCATCCTCGTTGTAGCGTCCGTCCTTGTCGTTGTCGATGCCCTCGGGATACATCAGGTAGTCCCCGCGGCCGGCCCCCACCTGGCGCATCAGGCGTCCCTTGGGGTCGAGCGAGTCGATGACCGCATTGCCCTTCCCGGCGCCGACGAACTTGCGCATCTGCCGCACGTGGCCGTCACCGTCGAGGTCCTCGCCGGCGTCCTCGTCGAGCAGCCCGTCGCCATCGTTGTCCACCGGGCGCACCGAGGAACGGTTGGCCTGCGCGGTGAGCTTGTACATGTCCGCGCCGTCCGGATTGTTGTTCGGGCGCAGGTAGATCGCCTTCTCGTCGAGCAGCCGCGTGATGGCCGCGTCCTTGCCGTAGTTCTCGACGAGATGCCAGGCGAGCCACAGCACGCTCTCGCTCGACGTGATCTCACCCGAGTGACGCCCGCCCTCGAAGAACGCCGCCGGCTTGTCGGTGTCCTTGCCGGTCTTCTTGTTGGTGAGCGTCAGCTGCCAGATCGGCTGTCCGCCGAAGGACGTGCCGACCTGATAGAGCTCCACGATCTCCGGCCGCTCCTTCGCCCAGCGCTGCATCCAGTAGTTCAGCTCGGCGGTGGTGTGATAGTGCTGGAAGTCCATCACGCCCCACTGCCGCGGCTGCATCTCCTTGTAGTGCGTGAGCGGGAACATCGAGTTCCCGTCGCGCGTGCCCGGGATCGTGAGCACGCGGCGCGTGGTATCGCGGGGCTGCTGCAGGACATCGACGCCCTGCGCGGCACCGCTGACGGCGCAGAGCGCGAGCGCGGCGAGGGAAGTGGCCAGGGACGCGGCCAGGGGGTTTCGCATGGGAGGCATGTGGGGACTCAGGGAGAGGGGGACTTCGGGGCGATGCGGGCAGCGAGCCACCCCATCATGGGAATGCCGAGGACGGCGAAGCCGACCACCCAGGGCGGATGCGGGAATCGGATGATGTTGTTCATCGTCCAGGCGAAGAAGATGCCGGCGATGATCCACGCGTAGTAGTCGGGGCGCGCGGGGGCGACGCGACTGGCGATCACGCCACCGATCAACGTCGCCGCGAACCAGCCCGCGAGCGTCACGAGCCAGGCGTTCGGCGGCATCCGTTCGATGTGCGCCGCGACCTGCGCGAGGTCCATCGGATCCATGCCGGGCGGAGCCGGATGGAACGCGCCGGCCAGCAGCCCGGTGACGCTCACCAGGGTGACCGCGAACAGCATCCCCGACATCACCGCGAAGAAGGCGCGCATCAGCGTGTCACCGAACGCCAGACGGCGCCCAGTGCCTGACGGAGCGTCGGCGTCTCGAGCCGCGTGGTGAGCCGCACGCGTTCGGCGAGCAGGTATCGCATCTTCTCCTCGAAGGCATCGGGATGCACGAGGTCCCGTGGTTGTGGGGCCGGCGGAACCGCCGCCAGCGCGGCGTGCGCCGCGGTGCCGCGCTTGGCGAAGAGCAGGAGATTCTGACGGTACCACCAGGCCACGCGCGTGTCGTCCCAGATCGCGGGCCGCAGGAGGTCGAACGCATCGAAACCCTGCGCATCGAAGCGCGCCGACCAACGCGACGCGCGCTCCTCGTTGACGTGCTCGGTGCCGCCCTGGAACGGCACCGCCGCGCTGAACAGCACGGCGTCCGCCGCCGCACACAGGGCCGCCACGAACGGCTCCGCACGCGCCACCGGCAGGTGCTCGGCGACCTCGACCGACAGGCAGAGGTCATGCCGCGACGCCACGTGGAAGTCCGCGGCCAGGTCGGTCGGATGGAAGGCGATGCGCGGATCACGCAGGGCCGCGCGGTCCACCCACGCGCCGTCCAGCCCGGTGAGCGTGGTCGCGCCCAGTGCGCCGGCGGCCGCGAGCCAGGCCCCGTGCCCGCAGCCGACGTCCACCACCTGCGCGGGACGCAGCCAGCCGAACACCCGCGGCAGCACCGCCGCCGCCGACCGCGCGGACCCTTCGACTTGGTCGGCGTAGAATCCCGCGTCGTAGCGCTCGGTGTGGGGCGTCGGCATCCCGGGAATCTCTCCCCGCCGCGGGACAATGGCGAGGGCGTGTCGGCAGCGGCAACTTTCTGACGCCATTCCCGTGGTCGAACCCCCTTCGGAGTCCCGCCGTGCAAGATGGGAAGCCGCCCGTCCGGGCGAGCACCGCCACCGAGGCCGAGCAGCTCGCCTCGCAGATCGTGAAGCTCGGACCCGCCGAGGCCGCCGACGCACTCGAGGACCACGACGACTCCGTGGTGGTCGAGGCGCTGCAGCGCATCAACCCCGCCGTCGCCAGCGACATCATCCCCGAGATCGAGCCGGAGCGCCGGTCCTCGCTGTTCGCGTCGGCGCCGCACGCCGTCACGCAGCAGTGGTCGCTCAACCTCACGTTCGACGACGAGACGATCGGGCGGCTGATGGAGGCCACCCCGGCGACGTTCCGTCCGCACGAGACGGTGCGCCAGGCGACCCAGCGGGTGCGCGAGTTCACCAAGCGCGCACTGCTGACCTACCTCTATGTCGTGGACGACGCGGGCCGGCTGATCGGCGTCGCGACGATGCGGGACCTGGTCATCGCCGAGGACGAGGATGCGCGGCTCGACTCGCTGATGCTCCGCGACGTGTTCTCGTTGGCGCCGACGCTGGCGCTCGACGAGGCCATGAAGCTGGTGGTCCACCGGCACTATCCCGTGTACCCGGTGTGCACGCAGGACGGGCGCCTCATCGGGCAGGTCCGCGGCAGTGCGATGTTCGAGGAACAGGCGTTCGAGATCAGTGCACAGCCGGGACGCATGGTCGGTGTCGCGGAGGAGGAGCGGCTGCTCACGCCCTGGGGACGCTCGCTGCGTTTCCGGCACCCCTGGCTCCAGCTCAACCTGCTGACGGCGTTCATCGCCGCCGCGGTGGTGGGGGTCTTCCAGGCAACGCTCGACCAGATGGTGATCCTCGCCCTCTTCCTCCCGGTGCTCGCGGGTCAGTCGGGCAACACGGGCTGCCAGGCGCTCGCAGTCACGCTGCGGGGACTCACCCTCGGTGAGCTCCGGCCGGGCATGGAGCGCGCGCTGGTCGCCAAGGAGGCCCTGCTCGGCCTGATGAACGGCATGTTCGTGGGGCTCACCGCCGGCGCCGGGATGTACGTGGTGGCGCGTGCACAGGGGAACGCGAACCCGCTGGCGCTCTCGGGCATCGTTGCGCTGGCGATGACGGGAAGCTGCGTGGTGAGCGGCATTTCGGGGGCGCTGATCCCGCTCACGTTGCGGCGCGTCGGGGCGGACCCCGCCACCGCGTCGAGCATCTTCCTCACCACCGCCACGGACGTGGCGAGCATGGGGTTGTTCCTCGGACTCGCGACACTGCTGCTGACCTGAACCGCGAGGCCGCCGCGATCAGCGGGTGGACGGCGGCACGGGCGGCTTGGCGGCACGCAGTTCGAGCCGCATCTTCAGCGCCTTCGCCAGCGGATCGTTCGCTGACGAGAGGGCAACGAACCGCTCGTAGTGACGCGTGGCTTCGTCCGCGTTCCCCTGCCGCTCGCGCGCACGCCCCAGCGCGAGGTGCGGCTGCGCCCAATGCGGCTCCAGCTCCGTCGCGCGCAGCAACTGCTCCACCGCCCCCTCGTAGCGCTGGAGGTCTTCGAGCAGCTGCCCGTACTGGAATCGCAGCACTCCGTCGTTGGGGGCGAGCTCTACCGCGAGCCCGTATTCCGTGGCCGCCTGCGGCAGGTTGCGCTCGGCCCGCGACAAGGCACCGAGCGCGGCATTGCCGTACGCGAATGCGGCGTTCTCCAGCTGCGCCTCCTCGAACGCGGTCCGCGCGCCCTGGAGATCGCCCTGCTGCGCCAGGATCAGACCGATCATGTAGAGCAGGAAGTGCTTGGAGCGGTACAGCACGACGGTCTCGCGCGCATCCTGCGCGCGGAGGGCGCCGAGGATCATGCGCAGGTCGCTCAGCGCGAGCGGCAGCTGATCGGCCGCCACGTACGCCAGCGCCCGGTCGAACCGACGCCAGAGCGCCTTTGGGCCCTCACGCGCGATGGTTGCGCTGTGCATATCGATTGCGCGCTTCAAGTCGCCACTGGAGTACGCGATCCAGGCGCGAGTGTCGCGACTGTCGCTGAACCGACCCGGCAGGCGGTCGAAGATCAGGATCTCGAGCCCGCGATGCACGAACGGATTGCGGATGAGGGCCAGCGAGCGCATCGAATCCGCCGCCATGACGTCGGCTCGTCTGAGCACCGATTCCTCCCCCCGGAAGTACCCGGTGATGACATCGTCGGTGCTCTGCATGAAGAAGGCGGCGTACTGCGCAAAGAGCGGCTCGGCGCGCGAGGGGTCGATCTTCGAGGACCAGTAGAATGCGTCACCGGCCTCCGAGGGCGCGGGCAGGATGAGCTTGACGCCGAGGTCGAAGTAGGGTTCCCAGGACCGTGGATCGCTGCGCGCGGGGAGCCGAGGACGCGCGGGTTCCTCCCGTGCCTGCGCCTGGGCGAGCGTCGGAAGCGCCAGGACCGCCGCGAATCCCAGCAGCAGCGACGTCGTCGTCCGTCGGGAGCCAACGTTCATTTTGCGATGGCGCGCACCCGCAGGATGCGGCCCCTCGGATTGTCAGTGATCAGGTAGACGAAGCCATCCGGACCGTTGACGACGTCCCGGATGCGCTCGCGCAACTCGCCCAGGTAACGTTCCTCCAGCACCACGCGGCCGTCCCGGAGTTCCAACCGCACCAGGGCGCCCGCCAATGATCCGACGAGCAGGCTCCCCTTCCATCCGGGGATCGAGTCGCCCGAATAGAACGTCATGCCCGACGGCGCGATCACCGGGTCCCAATAGTACACCGGCTGCTCCATGCCGTCCTTGGCCACGCCGTCGCCGATACGTGCCCCCGAATAGTCGCGACCGTACGTGATCTCCGGCCAGCCGTAGTTCTTGCCGGCCTCGGGATGATTGAGTTCATCGCCGCCGCGTGCGCCGTGTTCTACCGTCCACAGCTGGCCCGACGCGGGATGTCGCGTCGCCGCCTGCACATTGCGATGCCCGTATGACCAGATCTCGGGCTGCGCGTTCCCGCGCCCGACGAACGGGTTGTCCGCCGGCGCGCGCCCCTCCCGATCGATCCGCGCCAGCTTGCCCATGCCCTGCGTGAGGTCCTGCGCGCGGTCGCGGTAGTTCATCCGGTCGCCCTGCGTCACGAACAGGGTGCCGTCCGTCGCCCATACGAGCCGCGACCCGTAGTGTCCACCGCCCTTCACCTTGGGCTGCTGCCGGTAGATGATGCGCACCTGCTCGAGCATCGAGTCCGTGAGCACGCCGCGCATCACCGCGGTGCCCGCGAGCTCGCCCTCCGGCTCGGCGTACGACAGGAAGATCTCGCGCGTCCGGTCGAAGTCCGGCGCGAGGGCCACGTCAAGCAGGCCCCCCTGCCCCTCCGCGTGGATCGGCATGAGCCCGCCCAGCGGCGGCGAGACGACGCCGTCCGGCGTCACGATCCGCAGGCGTCCCGGCTTCTCCGTCACGAGCATGCGGCCATCCGGCAGGAACTCGAGTGCCCACGGGAACTCCAGGCCCTCGGCCACAACCTCGACGCGCACCACGTCCTCGCGCGGCTCCGGTTGCGGCGACGCATCGGCGCCCCCGGGGACCGGTCCGTCCGCGCCGCGCGCACAGGCCGCGAGTGCGGCCAGCACGCCCAGTTGCCACGCCCGACGCGCGGCGAGACGCACGACAGTCTGCGCAGAGGTTCGCATAAGGGGTTCGAGCTAGTCTATCCGATGCGCGCGACCGCGCCAGTGCTTGCCGTCACAGCGGGGCTCCGGCAAACTCTTGCGCATGCGAGCCATCCTCGATACCGCGCGACGCGGTCGCCGCAGCACCGCAGCCGCGACGGCATGCGTCGCCGGCGTCGCCATCACCTGCGTCGTCCTGCTCAGCGCCTGCGAACGGACCGCACCGGCGGACTGGGTGCTGCAGCATGCACGCATCTGGACCGGCGACTCCACGCAGGAGTACGTCTCCGCGATGGCGATCCGCGACGGGCGGATCCTTGCGATCGGCAGCGACGACGCCATACAAGCCTACGTCGGTGCGGACACCCGCGTGGACGACCTCGGCGGCCGCTTCGTCATGCCCGGGTTCCACGACGCGCACTGGCACCTGCCCGCGCGCCGCTCGGCCGACCTCGTGGGCGCGAAGGATCCCGCCGAACTCGTCGCGCGCCTGCAGGCGTTCGCGGCGACGCTGCCGGCGGACGCGTGGGTGACCGGGCGCGGTTGGACGCCGGACATGTTCCCACGGAACACCGCCCACCGCCGCTACCTCGACGCCGCCTTCGCCGACCGTGCGGTGCTGCTCACCGACCGCGACGGACACCAGACGCTGGCCAACACGCGCGCCCTCGCCCTCGCGGGGGTCAGCGCCGAGACGCGCGAACCCGCCGGCGGGGCGATCATCCGCGACGCCGGTGGCGCGCCGACCGGACTGCTGCAGGAGACCGCGGCGGGACTCGTCACCCGATTCCTGCCCTCGCCGTCGTCCGACGAGATCTACGCCTCGCTGCGGCATGAGATGCACCGAGCGGCCGAGCGTGGCCTGACGGCGCTGCAGATCGCCAACGGCCAGGCACCGGCCGCGCGCAACGCCGTGCTGCGCGCGCTGCAGGAGGACTCCCTCCTGGTGCGCTTGCGGATCGCGGTGCCGTTCGAACCCGCGGTGAGCGACTCCGCCCTGCGCAGCTACGTCGCCCTGCGCGACGAGCACCGCGGGCCGCTGCTCCGCTATGGCATCGCCAAGGGCATGCTCGACGGCACGGTGGACGCCGGGACCGCCGCGATGCTCGAGCCCTTCGCCATCGGCGGCGGGACCGGGTTGCCGCGCTTCACCGACGCGGAGTTGCGCGCGACGCTCGCGCGCTACGACTCGGCCGGCCTCCAGGTGGAGTTGCATGCCATCGGCGACCGCGCGATCCGCATGGCGCTCGACGCCGTGGCGGCCGCGGCGGGACCGCGCGACCGGCGGCATCGGATCGAGCACCTCGAGGTCCCGCATCCCGATGACCTGCCGCGGTTCCGCGCGCTCGGCGTGATCGCGAGCACGCAGGCGATCTTCGCCACGCCCGACGCGACCACGCTGGAGAACTACGCGCCGCTGCTCGGACCCACACGCGCCATGCGGGCGATGCCCTTCCGGTCACTCGAGGCTGCGGGCGCGATGCAGGCGTTCGGCAGCGACTATCCGGTGTTCCCGATGGACCCGCTGCTCGGCCTGCATGTCGCGACAACGCGCACCACCGCGACCGGCACGCCTGCCGGTGGCTGGAATCCGGCCGAGCGGATCGCCGCGCGCTCCGCGCTCCGGCACTACACGTTCGGGGCCGCGTACGCGGCGTTCCGCGAGGACGAACTCGGCACGCTGGTGCCGGGTCGCTACGCGGACTTCGTCGTCCTCAGCGAGGACCTGCTGGCGGGCGATGCGCAGGTCTTCCTGCGCGCCCGCGTCGAGCGCACCGTCATGGGCGGGCGCGAGACGTACCGCTCCACGCGTGCATCCCCACCGTGAGCAGGTGTGACGCGAGGCCGGGGTTCTCGCCCGCCGTGCCGGCGTTGGAGATGTGATGGAAGCGGTAGGCGAGCGTGACGCCGTGTCCGCCCGCCGTGCCGAGACGCAGCCCCAGTTCCGCGGACGCCGTGAAGTTGAAGTTCGATGCCTTGGTGGTGGGCACGCGCTCGGTGAACCAGATGCCGCCGCCGGTCACCGAGACGAACGGGGAGACGGCGCGCGCCGTGGCGAAGCGCCGCGTGATGACGAGCGGCGAGCCCCCGATCCCGGTGGGCGCGCTCGAGTTGGTGAGGCGGCCGTACTCGGGCGAGTTGGGCGTCTGCGTGCACAGTTGCCGCGGCGGACAGGGGAAGCCCGTGCCGCGCAGGCTGAGCAGTGGTTTGGACATCCGCGCGAAGGGGACGATCTCCATGCCCCACTCCCAGTGCGGCGCCTCCGGCGCCTGCGACCGGATGCGGCGATTGAACCGCAGGGCCACCTGCGCGAACGCCATGTTCGGCGTCTCCCCGAGGATGCCGAGCTGCGGGGAGTTGCGCCCGATGCCGCCCCAGGCCTCGACACTCGCCGCGTGGCTGCCGTCCTGCGCCGTCGACGCGGCGATGGGGGCGCAGCAGAGCATGACCGCGGCAAGGCCGCGGCCGACGTACCGATGGATCACTCGCGCGCCCCGCTCGTCCGAGGCCGCGCCGTGATGTCCACATCCTTGGTCTCGCGCAGGAGGATCGCTCCGATCACGACGGTCACGCTGGCCACGACGATCGGGTACCACAGGCCGGCGTAGATGTTCCCCTGCGCCGCCACGATCGCGAACGCGGTGGTGGGGAGGAAGCCCCCGAACCAGCCGTTGCCGAGATGGTAGGGCAGCGACATCGACGTGTAGCGGATCCGTGTGGGGAACATCTCCACCAGCATCGCGGCGATCGGCCCGTACACGAGTGTCACGTACACCACCAGGATCCACAGGATCAGCACCACCATCGGCGTGTTGATGCGCGCCGGGTCCGCGGCCGCCGGGTACTGGGCCTCGCGGAGGGCGTCCCCGAGGGCGGCCTCGAACGCGACCTTCGCGTCGGCAGCGCCGGACCCGGTGGCGTCGTAGGAGGGGATCTGCGTGCTGCCGACCTGGATCCGCGCCGTCGCGCCGGACGCGTCGGCTGTGTTGGTGTAGGGCACCCCGCGGGCGACGAGCGCCGCCTTGGCGATGTCGCAGGGCGACGTGAACTTGCTCGTGCCCACGGGATTGAACTGCACGGAGCAGTCCGCGGGATCCGCGAGCACCGTCACCGGTGCCCGCGCCTGCGCCGCCTCGAGCGCGGGGTTCGCATAGTGCGTGAGCGCGCGGAACAGCGGGAAGTACGTGAGCGCCGCCAAGGCACAGCCCGCGAGGATGATCGGCTTGCGACCGATCCGGTCCGACAGTGCACCGAAGACCACGAAGAACGGCGTGCCGAGCAGCAGCGAGACCGCGACGAGGATGTTCGCCGTCTGGTAGTCGACCTTGAGCGTCTGCGTGAGGAAGAAGAGCGTGTAGAACTGCCCCGTGTACCACACTACGGCCTGCCCGGCGGTGAGGCCGAAGAGGGCGATCAGCACGATGCGCAGGTTCCCCCACTGGGCGAACGACTCGCGCAGTGGCGCCTTGGACCGCGTGCCCTCGGCCTTCATCGCCTTGAACAGGGGCGATTCGTCGAGGGCGAGGCGGATCCACACGGAGATCGCGAGCAGCAGCAGCGACACGAGGAACGGGATGCGCCAGCCCCAGGCGTCGAACGTCTCGTTGCCCAGCGCGATGCGGCAGCCGAGGATCACCAGCAGCGAGAGGAAGAGTCCCATCGTCGCGGTGGTCTGGATCCACGAGGTGTAGAGCCCGCGGGACCCCATGGGCGCGTGTTCCGCCACGTAGGTCGCCGCCCCGCCGTACTCGCCGCCGAGCGCGAGGCCCTGCAGCAGCCGCAGCAGCACGAGGATGATCGGCGCCGCGATGCCGATGCGCGCATACGACGGCAGGATGCCGACGATGAACGTGGACACCCCCATGATCACGATCGTCACGAGGAACGTGTGCTTGCGGCCGACGAGGTCGCCGAGCCGTCCGAACACGAGTGCCCCGAACGGCCGCACCGCGAATCCCGCCGCGAAGGCCAGCAGGGCGAAGATGAACCCGGCCGTCGGGTTCACGCCGGAGAAGAACTGCCGGCTGATGATCGGCGCGAGCGAGCCGTACAGGTAGAAGTCGTACCACTCGAACACCGTCCCGAGGGACGACGCGAGGATCACACGGCGCGCATCACGCGTGGTGTCGGGGAACAGGGCCATGCAGAAAGGTGCGACGACCCTACGGATTGAACCAGTACGACACCTTCAGCAGGAGCGTGTTGTCGGGGCGTGCATTGAACAGGCTCCGCAAGTCGCGTCCGGCCTCGAAGCTCCCCGGATTGTCGCCGTCGGAACGGCCCTGCTGCCAGACCAGGAAGAGCACGGAACCCGGGCGGTACTCCCAGCGCACGACGAAGTTCGAGTTGAACTGCTTGCTGTTGAACCCCGCCGGATTCCCGGTCCCCCAGGGGGCGTAGCGGTCGGCATACCGCGCGGCGCGGGGCGCGACCATCTCCCGCCAGTCCTCGAAGGCGCCGCTCGCGATGAACGGCTGCGCGTACATCTGCAGGCTGAGGCGCGGCGTGACGGTCACGTTCGCACGGGCGGTGATCGCGAGGATCGACTGGTCGAGTGCGGCGAAGGTGAAGTGTGCCGTGTCGCTGAGCGTGGAGCCGAAGTTGGTGACCCACTGCGTGTCGTCCGCGCGGCGCTCGAAGGAGCCCTGCACCTCCACCGAGGTGCGTGTGCCGATCCGCCCCAGCGCGCCGGTGGAGACCTGCGCGGCCCAGGACCGCCCCTCGTCGCCGCGCGCGAGCCGGAAGTCGAGACTGGGGATGAGCCGCTTGCGGACGTCGCCGTCGAAGGTGACCGACACGCGATGATAGGGCGACACCCGCAGCGCCGGCCCGCCGCGCGCGCAGGAGACGCAGTGCTGCGCGCCGAGCTGCGAGGCGTTGTACGTGATGGAGGCGCCCCAGAAGTTCGCGAGCTCGGCCGCGGCGTGGGCCTGCATGGTGAAGCCGGTGGCGAGGCCGCCGGTGGTCCAGTGGTTCTCCGACGAGAGCACTGCGTTGGCCCGCCGGTACCAGGTCGTCGGGCGCACCGACACGAGGGACAGCTGGTTCCGCAGCTGCGCGTCGTTGATGAGCGTGACCAGACCGAGGTCGTTGAGTTCGGTGTTGGGCTCCGCGTAGCGCATCATCGTCTCCCAGCGCACGCGCCCGGCATAGCGGCGGAGGCTGAGCGAGGTGACGCCGCCGACCAGCGACGTGCGCGTGGGATCGTACGATTCCTCGTGGTCCGGCCGCTGGTGGTAGTGCACGCTGGTCAGCTGCGTGCGGGCGATCGCCGCCGCGCTGCCCTGCGCGAGCGAGCGGCCGGAGTAGCCCGAGACCTCCCAGCGCTGCGCGAAGCGGTGGAATCCCTGCAGGAGCAGGGTGTACGCGTCACTGCGGAGCAGCGGCTCCGTCGCCGGGTCGAGGTCACGGATGAGGGCCGTCACCATGGTGCCGAACTGCGATCGCCCGCCGCGGAAGTCCTGCACCAGGCGGCCGACGAAGGTCTTGGTCGCGGGTTCGATGGTGTTGCCCGTGCTCCCCTGCTCGCGCGCGGAGGAGACCGCGACCAGCCCGAACTGGGTCCCCGTGCCGAAGCGGCCGGTCACCTTGGCCGCCGCGTCGATCGTGCTCACACGCGGGTCGCTCGCGGCGCCCCGCAACTGCGGGGTGCGGCCGATGCGTCGGGTGTAGAAGATGCCCTCGCAGGGCCCGTTGCAGCGGAACAGGCTGCCGCCCTCCTGGAAGAACGGCCGGCGCTCGTCGAACCGCACCTCGAAGGCCGAGAGGTTGAGGATCGCAGGGTCGGCCTCCACCTGCCCGAAGTCGGGGTTGATGGTGGCGTCGATGGTGATGTTGCTCGTCAATCCCGCCTTGAGGTCGAGGCCGGCGCTCTGCTGCTGCGGGTGCTGCCAGCCGCCGGGTCGCGGCTCGGTGACGTTCTTGGTGACCACGTACGGCATCACCTCGAGCCGGCGGTTGCTGCCCAGCCCCTCGATGCCCACTAGGTCGCCGAGTTGCGACGCGAAGGTCTGGCGCGACGGGCGATACGTGGGCCAGGCGTCGCGCTCGCCGTAGCGGGCGATGTCGCGCCAGATGCCGAAGCCGAACGTGAGCGACTCCTGAGGCTGGAACCGGAGCTGGCTGAACGGGATCGCGTACTCGGCCGTCCACCCCGTGGAGTCGATCGCGACGGCCACGTCCCACACGCCGTCCCAGGCGTTGTCCTCCTGCACGTCGGAGAACACGGTCGCGTCGCGCTTGACGCCCACGGGATTCACCATGAACTGGAGTGCGTTGCGGCGGTCGTGGAACCCGTCGATGACGACCTTGATCCACTCCGACGGCGTACGTTCGTCGCGGCGGCTGAGCAGGGCGACGAGCGAATCCGGACGCGGGTCGAAGGCGCGGACGAACACGTAGAGCGTGCGCTCGTCGAAGGCGACCTGGAAGGCGGTGCGGAACCGCGCCGGCGCGGCCTCGCCCGGCGTGAACTGCCGGAAGTCGTCGGTCACCGGTGCCGACCGCCACACGGCCTCGTCGTCGCGACCGTCGAGACGCATGGGCGCCGCGGTCCGCACGGCGCGCGCAGCGGGCGTGGGTTCGGGGGACTGGGCGCCGAGGGGTGCACCACTGACGGAAAGGCCCGCACCCAGGAGGAGTGCGGGCGGAAGCAGACGGAGGGGTCGGAATGGCATCAGCGGGTTACGCAGGGCGGGGCCGGAACGCTTGCCGGCGGGTCAGGGCGCGTCGGCGGGCCCGCGACCGGTGCTTCGACCGGTGCTTCGACCGGTGCTTCGACCGGTGCTTCGACCGGTGCTTCGACCGG
>CADEDA010000001.1:426549-481501 GCA_902825965.1 uncultured Gemmatimonadota bacterium
TGCTGCGACCGGTGCTGCGACCGGTGCTGCGACCGGTGCTGCGACTGCTACCAGCCCCGATGGATCGCCCAGCGATCGACGATGCGGCTGCCCTCGTGCACGAGGTAGGCCTCGTGCTGCGCGGCGGTGAGACAGGAGTGGTTGACGGCGATGCGCAGCCGCGCGCCCACCGGCAGGCGGTCGAGCAGCGCGGCGTCGGGGACGGGCACCTCGCCGTGCTCCTGCGAGAGCGAGCGGAGGCGCAGCCCGAGGTCGCGTCCGTCGAGGTCGAGCACGCGACCGAAGCCGGCGTCGGGGTCGAGCTCCCGCGCACCCGGGTCCTTGCTCAGTGCGATCGCCCCCGCGTCGAGGATGACCCGGCCCCGCGTGCGGTCCCGGTGCACGACGCTCGCCAGCACGGTGAGCACGCAGTCGTCGAGCGTGCAGGAGCCGATGCGCACCTGCGTCGCGTCGAAGAACGCGTAGTTGCCGGCGCGTACCTCGTGAACGCCGTCGAGATGGTCCACGTGCGTGATGGTGGGGGTGGAGCCCACGCTCACGACCGGCACGGTGACGCCGCTGGCCGCGAGCCAGGCCGTGGCCGCGCGCATGACCTCGCGCTCCTGCGTCGCCACCGCCCGCACCGCGTCGGCTCCGCGCGCGTGGTAGCTGTGCCCCGCGTGGGTGAGCAGCCCGGCGAAGCGCAACTGCGTGCGCTCGCCGATCCGCTGCACCAGCTCGCGCAGCGCCGGTCCCTCGGGGTCCACGCCGCAGCGATGGTAGCCGCAATCCACCTTCACGAACACGTCGACGCGCACGCCGGCCGCGCGCGCCGCCTCGGCCAGCGGTCCCGGCACCGCGGGATCGTCGGTGAGGAGGTGCAGCCGCACGCCGCGCTGCGCGAGCGCGAGGGCCGCCGCGAACTTGCCCGGCTCCACCGGCACCGCATAGGTGATGTCGGTGAAGCCATGTGCGGCGAACGCCGTCGCCTCCGCGAGCGTGGAGACCGTGATGCCGCCGAACTGCCCCGCGACCTGCAGGCGCGCGACCTCGACGCACTTGTGCGTCTTGATGTGCGGGCGCAGCCGCGCCCCGAGCGCACGGACCCGGTCGCCCACGCGCGCGACGTTGCGCGTGAGGCGCTCCGCGTCGAGCAGGAGCGCGGGCGTCGGCGCCGCGCCGAACCCGCTCAGGAGCGCACCGCCGCGATGCAGTCGATCTCCACCAGGCACCCGGGCTTGAGGCTGCGCGTCGGAATGACCGCGCGCGCCGGCATCGCGTCCCCCATCACCTCGCGGTAGGTGGCGTTGAACTCGCCCCAGAGCGCGATGTCGGGCACGTAGACCTGCATCTTGAGCACGTGGGCGAAGTCGCTCCCGGCGGCCTCGAGGATCGCGCGGACGTTGGCGAGGGCGCGCTGCGCCTGCGCGCGGATGTCGCCGTCGATGAGGGTGCCCGTCGCCGGATCGATCGGCAGCTGGCCCGCGACGTACACCACGCCCTGATGGACCGTCGCCTGCGAGTAGTGCCCGGCCGGGGTCGGCGCGTCCGGCGTGCGGATGAACTGGATCGTCATGGCGCGGTCGCGGTGGAGGTCAGACGTCGAGGTACGGCGAGGGTCCGTGGTCGTCCGGCCCGAAGAGTTCACGACTCGACTTGCGGCGCGGTCCCTTGTGCTGGCGCGGCGGCGGGAGCACCGGCCACTCGTCGGGTGGCAGCAGGTCCTTCACCATCTCCACCAGCTGGTGGCTGAGGTGCTGCCCGTACTTGAACAGCGCGACCACCCGCGCGCGGTTGCCGAGCAGGAAGGCGAGGATGGGCTTGTCCGCCTTGGCGGCGTTGCAGGCGCGGCAGCAGAGCACGAGGTTGTCGCGCCGGTCGTAGGCCGTCTGGCCGCGGCGCGGCGTGACGTGGTCGAGCGTGACCGTGCGTTCCGGCACCTCGCGTTCGCAGTACGCGCAGACGGGGCCGTGCCGTTCGAGGAGCCAGCGCCGCGTCTCGACGTAGGCGGCGCGTCCCGTGGGGACGGACGTGAGGGTGACCTGGCCCTTGGCCGGTCCCCCGCGGCCACGTCGGCCGCGCCCGCGGGAGGCACCGCCGCGCTTCGATCGCGCGGCCATCTATATAGTGGGGTGCGGAGCGTGCATGTCCGGTGAAGATAGCCCCGCCACCCGGAGCCGCACAGGGCCGACACCGACGGGCGCCGCCGGTCCCGGCCCGGCGGCGAGTTGCTTGATATTTGAAGCAATCGGTCGTACTCTAGGGCATCCCTTCCCGGAGGTCGCGCGTGCGCGTGCTGGTCGTCGGTGGTGGCCCCGGTGGATTGTACGCGGCGCTGCTGCTCAAGCGCCGGCATCCCGCGGCCACGGTCGTCGTCGAGGAACGCAACCGGCCCGACGACACCTTCGGCTGGGGCGTCGTGCTCTCGGACCAGACGGTGGCCAACCTCCGCGCCGCCGATCCCGAGAGTGCGGCCGCCATCGCCGATGCGCTGCACCACTGGGACGACATCGCCATCCACGTCCACGGCACCTGCGTCCGCTCCGGCGGCCACGGCTTCTCCGGCATCGGCCGCAAGCGGATGCTGCACCTGCTGCAGGCGCGCTGTGCCGCCCTCGGCGTCACACTGCGCTTCGAGACCGAGGACAGCCGCCCGCTCGAGGCGCGCGTCGCCGACGAGCACTGGGATCTGGTGCTCGCGGCCGACGGCATCAACAGCCGCATCCGCGAGCGCTACGCGGCCTCCTACCAGCCGGACATCGATCTCCGGCACTGCCGCTACACCTGGCTCGGCACCCCGCGCGCGTTCGACGCCTTCACGTTCGCGTTCGCCGAGACGGCGCAGGGCTGGTTCCAGGCGCACGCGTACCAGTTCGCCGAGGACCTGAGCACGTTCATCGTCGAGACGCCCGACACGGTGTGGCAGCAGGCGGGGCTCGACGGACTCGATGCGGCTGGGTCGATCGCCTTCTGCGAGACCCTCTTCGCCGACACGCTGCAGGGGGCCCCGCTGCTCAGCAACGCGGCCCACCTCCGGGGCTCCGCCCAATGGATCCGCTTCCCGCGCGTCACCTGCGCGCAGTGGGTGCACTGGATCGACACGGCCGAGCGGCGCGTGCCGGTCGTGCTGCTGGGCGACGCGGCCCACACCGCGCACTTCTCCATCGGCTCGGGCTCCAAGCTCGCCCTCGAGGATGCGATCGCGCTGGACCGCGAACTCGCGTCGTGGGGCGCCGCGACCGGCGACGACCCGGAGCGGCTCGCAGCCAGCCTGGCGCGGTATCAGGCGGAACGCGCCGTGGAGGTGCTCAAGCTGCAGAACGCCGCGCGCAACTCCACCGAGTGGTTCGAACACGTGGAGCGCTACGCCGCATTGGCGCCGGAGCAATTCGCCTACTCGCTGCTCACGCGCTCGCAGCGCATCTCGCATGAGAACCTGCGGCAGCGCGACCGCAGCTACGTGGCCGCGTTCGAGCGCTGGTTCGCCCAGCAGGCCGACGGCACGCCGCCGCGAGGTGACCCGCTGCCGCCGCTGCTCACGCCGTACCGCGTGCGCAACCTCACGTTGCCGAACCGTGTGGTGGTCTCCCCGATGGCGCAGTACTCCGCCCACGAGGACGGACGCCCGAGCGACTGGCACTTCGTGCACCTCGGCGCACGCGCCACCGGCGGCGCCGGGCTGGTGATGACGGAGATGACCTGCGTGTCGGCCGACGCGCGGATCACGCCCTGGTGCCCGGGGCTGTGGAACACCGCGCAACGCGACGCCTGGACGCGCATCGTGGACTTCGCCCACACCCACGGCACGGCGAAGATGGGACTGCAGCTCGGCCACGCCGGCGCCAAGGGGGCGACCAAGAGGATGTGGGAGGGCATCGACCAGCCGTTGCCGGAGGGCGGCTGGCCATTGATCGCACCGTCGGAGGCGCAGTACCTCACGGGCGTCTCGCAGCGCGCCCGTGCGATGACACGCGCCGACATGGAGCGCGTGCGCGACGATTTCGTCCGCGCGACGCGCCTGGGCGCCGAGGCGGGCTTCGACTGGCTCGAGCTGCACGCCGCGCACGGATACCTGCTGTCCGCGTTCCTCTCGCCGCTGACGAACCGGCGCACGGACGAGTACGGCGGCACGCTCGCGGGACGGGCCCGATTCCCGCTCGAGGTGTTCCGCGCGATGCGCGCCGCCTGGCCGTCCGACCGCCCGATGTCGGTGCGCATCTCGGCCCACGACTGGGCCGCCGGCGGCAACACCGGTGACGACGCCGTGGCGATCGCGCGCCTGTTCAAGGACACCGGGGCCGACCTCATCGACGTGTCCGCCGGCCAGGTGGTCAAGGAGGAGCGCCCGGTGTTCGGTCGCATGTGGCAGACACCGTTCGCCGACCGTGTGCGCCAGGAGGCCGGCATCGCCACCATCGCGGTGGGCGCGATCACCGACGCGGATCAAGCCAATGGCATCATCGCCTCGGGGCGTGCGGACCTCGTGGCCGTGGGGCGCCCGCACCTGATCAATCCGGCGTGGACACTCACCGAAGCCGCGCGCCTCGGGTACCCGGGCACGGCTGCGTGGTGGCCGCCGCAGTACCGCGCGGCGAAGTCGCAACTCGACCGCCTCATGGAACGCGAACGCGCCGTGGCGGGTGCGGGCCAGGCGGCCCCACCGAAGGGAGAACTGACATGACACCTCTCGCCGGACGGCACGCGTTCATCACGGGCGCCAACCGCGGCATCGGCGCGGCGATCGCGCGGCAACTCGCGGCCGCCGGGGCCGACGTGACGCTCTGCGTGCGCACGCGCGCCAGTGCGGACGCGGTCGCGGGCGAGCTCCGCGCGCGCGGGCGGCGCGTGCACGTCGTGCAGGCGGACGTGACCGACCGCGCGGCGCTCACCGCCGCCTGCACCGAGGCCGCGCAGGTGCAGGGGCCGATCGACCTCCTGGTCAACAACGCGGGTGTGGTGGAGACCGTGCCGTTCCTCAGGAGCGACGCCGGCGTCTTCGACCGCATGCTGGCGATCCACCTCCACGCGCCGGTGGTCGCGACACAGGCGGTCCTGCCCGCGATGCTCGAACGCGGCCGCGGGGACGTGGTGAACATCGCCAGCATCGCCGGACTCGCGGGCACCGCCTACGTCGCGGCGTACGTCGCGGCCAAGCATGCGATGGTCGGGCTGACGCGCGCGCTGGCAGCCGAGTTCGGGCCCAAGGGCATCCGCGTGAACGCCGTTTGCCCGGGCTACACGGACACCGACCTGGTGGGCGATTCCGTCGGACGCATCATCGCGAAGACGGGTCGCTCCCGGGCGGAGGCCATGGAGATGATCCTGCGCGATGCGGGGCAGGCCCGCCTGGTCACCGTGGACGAGGTGGCGGCGGCGACGTTGGCCTTCGTGCTGCCGGAGGCGACGCAGAACGGCGCGGCACTGCCGCTGCTCGGGACACCGCGGTGATCCTGCGCGCCGAGGACCCCGAGACGAGCCTCCGCGGCGAGGAGCACGAGTCGCTCCGCCTGTGGTTGCGCCTCTTCACCTGCACCACGATGGTGGAGCGCGAGGTGGACGGCATGCTCAAGCGTGCGTTCGGCTCGTCGCTCGCACGGTTCGACCTGCTGGCGCAGCTGCATCGTGCGCCGGACGGACTGCGCATGACGACGCTGTCCGAACGCACGCTCACCACCAACGGCAACGTCACCTGGCTGGTGGCGGCGCTGCAGCGGGAGGGCCGCGTCTCGCGTCGCGTGGCCAGCGAGGACCGGCGCGCGGCCGTGGTGCGCCTCACCGCGAGCGGGCGCCGGCACTTCACCGCGATGGCCCGCGCGCACGAATCACTCATCGAACGCCTGCTCCGACCCCTGGCGCCCAGCGAGCGCCAGACCATGTACACCCTGCTCGGCAGCGTGAAGCAGGGACTCCGCCATGTGAGGACCGACCCGTGAAGTCGACCGAGAAGCCCGGCACCCCCGACGCGATGTCCGCGATGCGCCGACCGATGGCCCAGCGCACGCCCCGGCACTTCGAGTGGCGCGTGGTGGACCACGGCCGCGTGGGCATCGTCACGCTTGCGCGGCCCGAGCGCAAGAACCCGCTGACGTTCGAGTCCTACGCCGAGCTGCGCGACCATTTCCGCGACCTCGTCTACGCCAGTGACGTGCGGGCGGTGGTGCTCACCGGTGCCGGCGGCAACTTCTGCTCCGGCGGCGACGTGTTCGAGATCATCGAACCGCTCACACGCATGGCGGTGCCGGAGCTCATGGCCTTCACCCGCATGACCGGGGATCTGGTGAAGGCGATGCGCGCCTGTCCACAGCCGATCATCGCCGCGGTGGACGGCATCGCGGCGGGTGCGGGTGCGATCCTCGCGATGGCGTCGGACCTGCGCTACGCGACGCCGCGCGCACGGACGGCCTTCCTGTTCACCAAGGTCGGGCTCGCCGGCTGCGACATGGGCGCCTGCGCGATGCTGCCGCGGCTCATCGGCCAGGGGCGTGCGGCCGAGCTGCTCTACACCGGGCGGATGATGGACGCCGCCGAAGGGGAGCGCTGGGGCTTCTACAACAGCGTGGTCGCACCCGAGATCCTGCTCGACGAGGCGACGAAGCTCGCCTCGACGCTCGCGCAGGGCCCGTCGTTCGCCCACGCGATGACCAAGACCATGTTGCAACAGGAGTGGAGCGTCTCGGTCGACCAGGCGATCGAGATGGAGGCCCAGGCCCAGGCCCTGTGCATGGGCACCAAGGACTTCCGGCGTGCGTTCGAGGCCTTCGCCAGGAAGGCGGCGCCGCAGTTCGAGGGGGACTGAGTGATGACGGCGCATCTGGCCTGGCCGTTCTTCGACGACACTCACCGCACGCTGGCGCAGGCGGTCGACGCCTGGTGCGGCACTGCGGCCGCGCGGCCGGCCGGCACCGATGCCGCGCACGGCAGTGGGCGCGAGGCCAACGACGCGGCCTGTCGGGCCTGGGTGCGCGCACTCGGGGCGGCGGGCTTCCTGCGCCATTGCGTGCCGCAGGCGCAGGGCGGCGCGCGGGCGCAGCTCGACTCGCGCTCCCTCTGCCTCCTCCGCGAGCGGCTCGCGGGCCACGACGGACTCGCCGACTTCGCGTTCGCCATGCAGGGGTTGGGCTCCGGCGCCATCACGCTCGGCGGCAGCGACGCGATCCGGCAGGCGTGGTTGCCGCGCGTGGCCCGCGGTGAGGCGATCGCCGCCTTCGCCCTCTCGGAGCCGGAGGCAGGGTCGGACGCGGGGGCGCTGCGCATGCGCGCCGCGCGCGAGGGCGGGTCGTGGCGGCTCGACGGCACCAAGACCTGGATCTCCAACGGCGGGATCGCCGACTTCTACTGCGTGTTCGCGCGCAGCGATGCGGCGAGCACGGGCGGCAAGGGCGTCACCGCGTTCCTGGTGCCCGCCGATTGCGCCGGCCTACGCGTGCGGGAGCGCCTCGATGTCATCGCGCCCCATCCGCTCGCGACGCTCGAGTTCGACGGCTGCGTGGTGCCGGACACCCAGCGGCTCGGCGACGAGGGCAGCGGGTTCGGCCTCGCGATGCGGACGCTCGACATCTTCCGCACGTCGGTCGCGGCGGCGGCGGTGGGATTCGCGCGGGCGGCGCTCGCGGCGACCGTGACCCAGGCGCAGTCGCGCGCGATGTTCGGCGCGACCCTCGGCCACCAGCCACTCGCGCAGGCGATCATCGGCGACATGGCCACCGACGTGGACGCGGCAGCGCTGCTCACCTACCGCGCCGCCTGGCACCGCGACACGCAGCCGGGACGCAGCACGACCGTCGCGGCCATGGCTAAACTCTCCGCGACGGAGCTCGCCCAGCAGGTGATCGACCGCGCGGTACAGCTGCACGGTGGCCGCGGTGTGCGGGTGGGAGAACGCGTCGAGCAGTGGTACCGCGACATCCGCGCGCTGCGCATCTACGAAGGGGCGACCGAGGTGCAGCGCCTGCTGATCGGCCGCGAGGTGCTCAAGGCCGCCTCCACCCCCTCCGCGTGAGGAGCGCGACGTGACGACCATGTTCGAGAGCGCCAATCGCGACCCTTGGCCGCGCGAGCAACTCCCGCCGGCCGCCGAGTGGCCGCAGTTGCACCAGCGGCCGCCGTACGACTATCCCGCGCGGCTCAACTGCGTCTCGCGCCTGCTCGACGACGCCGTCGCGGAGGGGCGCGGTGGGCAGGTCGCGCTGGTGACCTCCGACGGCGCCGGCGGCTGGACGGAGACCACGTACGCCGCACTCGCGGCGCAGGTGGACGCGTTGGCGCAGGTGCTGGTGCAGGATCTCGGGTTGGTGCCGGGGAACCGCGTGCTGCTGCGCGGCTTCAACGGCCGCTGGCTGGCGGTGGCCTGGCTCGCGACGGTGAAGGCCGGTCTGGTCGCGGTGACCACCATGCCGTTGCTCCGCACCAAGGAGCTGCGGGTGATCATCGAGAAGGCCCGCTGCGTCGCGGCGCTCTGCGATGCGCGCCTGCTCGCCGAGCTCGAGACCGCGCTGGCGGCACCGACGACGATCGAGACCGTGCGCAGCTGGGGCAGCGGCGGCGCCGACGCGCTGGAATCCCTCATGGCCGCCAAGCGCGGCGCCTTCGCGCCCTGCCCCACGGCGAGCGACGACGTCTGTCTCATCGCGTTCACCTCGGGCACCACGGGGGAACCGAAGGGCTGCATGCATTTCCATCGCGACGTGATGGCGATGTGCGACGGGTTCTCCGCACAGGTGCTGCGCCTGGGCGCCGACGACCGCTGCATCGGCACGCCGCCGCTGGCCTTCACGTTCGGCTTGGGCGGCCTGCTCTGCTTCCCGCTGGCGGCGCGGGGCAGCGTGGTGCTGCTCGAGAAGGCCACGCCCGAGTCGCTGCTGGAGAGCATCGCGGCGACACGCGCCACGGTGAGCTTCACGGCGCCGACGTTCTACCGCGCGATGGCACTCGCGATGCAGCAGGCACCGGCGCGCTTCGACACCACGTCGCTGCGCCAGTCGGTGAGCGCGGGCGAGGCATTGCCCGACGCCACGCGGACGCTGTGGCGCGACCGCACCGCGATCGAGATGCTCGACGGCATCGGTGCGACGGAGATGATCCACATCTTCATCGCGGCCGCCGGCGCGGCCGTGCGTCCGGGGGCGATCGGTCGCGCGGTACCGGGCTACGAGGTCGCGATCCTCGACGACGCGCTGCAACCGCTGCCGGCGGGGGCGATCGGCCGCCTGGCGGTGCGCGGGCCCACGGGTTGCCGCTACCTGGCCGACCGGCGTCAGCGCGACTACGTGCAGGCCGGCTGGAACCTCACCGGCGATGCCGCGATGATGGATGCCGACGGCTACGTGTTCTTCAAGGCGCGCACCGACGACCTGATCCTCTCCTCGGGCTACAACATCGGCGCCCCCGAGGTCGAGTCGGCGGTGCTGCAGCACGCCGACGTGGCCGAGTGCGCGGTGGTGGGCGTGCCGGATCCCGACCGCGGGCAGGCGGTGAAGGCCTTCGTGGTGCTCAAGACCGGCGTCGCCGCGAGCGACGCGCTCGCGAAGTCCATCCAGGACTTCGTCAAGGCGACCATCGCACCGTACAAGTATCCGCGCGTGGTGGAGTTCGTGAGCGCACTGCCCAAGACCGACACCGGGAAGCTCCAGCGCTTCCGCCTCAAGGAGACGAGCTGATGCACAGGATCCTGCAGCCCGATGGGTGGGCGCGACCGCGCGGCTACGCGAACGGCGTCTCCGCGCAGGGACGCACGGTCTGGGTCGCGGGCCAGATCGGCTGGGACGCCGAGCAACGACTCGTCGCCGGCGGCCTCGTGCCGCAGGCGGAACAGGCGCTGCGCAACATCGTCGCGGTACTCGCGACCGACGGGGCGCGGGCCGAGCACGTGGTGCGCCTCACGTGGTACGTCACCGACCGTGCCGCGTACCTCGCGTCCGCGGCCGCGCTGGGCGACGCGTATCGCCGCGTGATGGGCCGGCACTTCCCGGCCATGTCCGCCGTGGAGGTCTCGGCCCTCATGGAGGCCGACGCGGTGGTCGAGATCGAGGCGACCGCCGTCGTGCCCTGACGCTCAGGCCAGGCGCACCGCCGGCAGGACGAAGCGCACCACCGCACCGCCCTCGCGCGCGTTCTCCAGCTCCAGTGCGCCGCGATGGGCGTCCACGATGCCGCGCGCGATGAACAGCCCGAGTCCCGTGCTGCCGGCGTGCGGTCGTGTCGTCACGAACGGCTCCCCGAGGCGACGGATGAGTTCGGGCGGGAAGCCGGGGCCGTTGTCCCGCACCTCGATGACGACATCGCCCTTCGCCGAGGTGCGCGTCGCCACGTCGATCGACGCCGGCCGCGTGGGATCGCCCCGCACGGCGGCGGCCGCATTCACCAGTGCGTTCTCGAGCGCCTGCACCAGTCGGGATTCGTCCCCGACCACGTGCGGGACCGTCTGCATGCGCAGCCGCGGCGCAGGCAGGTCGCGCAGGCTGGGCGCCGCGGCGGCGACGGCGCGCATGACCAACGCCGTGGGATCCAGCACCTTGAGCTCCTCCGGCGGCCCCTGCGAGTAGGTGCGCAGTCCCTCGACCACGCGCTGGATGCGCGCACTGGCATCGAAGGCGTTCGTGAACGCCTCGTCGGCACCCGCGACCCCGCGCTCCCGCACCGCGTCGCGCAGCTCCTCGAGGCTCAGCTGCAGGTACTGCAGCGGGTTGTTGATCTCGTGTCCCACCCCGGCGGCGATGCGGCCGAGCGCGGCGAATCGTTCCTGCACCAGCAGCGCATCGCGCGCCTCGTCGCGTTGGGTGGTGGCCGTGCGCACCTCATCGGCCAGGCGCAGCGAGAGGGACTGCAACCGGCGCGCATCCTCGCCGAAGCGCCGCAGCAGCTGCGCGGTGACCGGGACCACGAGTCCGATGTAGCCGATCTCGGCCACGTAGATGAAGTCCAGCTGTCCGGCGGCGACGAGCACCTCGAGGGTGCCGCAGGCCACGAAGACCATGAAGCCGACGACGATCGCGGCCGCCCCCGGCACGCCGCGCCGGGCCTGCTGCCACTGCGCGGAGAGGCTCCAGGCGAGCAAGAGCACCGTGACCGCCGCCGAGAACGTACCGGCGGCGCTGAGTGCGGGGATGACGAACTCGAGCTTGAGCGCGCTCACGCGCACGGTCTCCACCTGCGTGATGTCCACCGCCGCGCCGGAGAGCGAGCACCAGAGCGTGAACAGCAGGTGTGCGCCGGCCACGAGGCGCACGGTCGGCGGGATTGAGCGCAGCCGCCCCTCGCTGTCAGCCAGGCTGTACCACAGCCACACGATGGAGTGCAACGCCGCGACCGTCAGGTTGCAGCGCGTCACCCAGCCGCTGCCCACGTCGGAACTCAGGTAGAGGTAGCCGAGGGCGTCGAACAGGCTGTAGAGGCCGGCCGTCACCGCCAACCACGCGACGATGCGCACCCGCTCCCAGCCGGGCGCCCGCGCGATCGCGAACGCCGCGATCGCCGCGGCGACCTGCAGGGCGAACGTGACCGACGAGAGGGCGAGGAGGAGGTTCACGGCGACTCACGGTTGCGCATCGGCCCGGGAGTGGCATCTTCCCCGCCTATGCCGAACACCTATGCGGCGATCACAGGCTGGGGCGCGTGTATGCCGCCTGCGACGCTCACGAATGACGACCTGTCAACCTTTCTGGAAACCTCGGACGAGTGGATCACGTCGCGCACGGGCATGAAGGAGCGGCGGATCTCGCACGTGAGTGCCGTGGAACTGTCCACCGTGGCCGCCCAGCGGGCACTCGCCTGCGCCGGCCTTGAGGCCGCCGACCTCGACCTGATCATCTACGGCGGGGTGAGCAACGAGGAGCTCTGCCCCAACAGCGCCTCCGGCGTGCAACTCGCCCTCGGTGCCCGGAAGGCCGCGGCGGTGGACCTCAACACCGCCTGCACCAGCTTCTGCTACGGCCTCGCGACCGCGACGGCGATGATCCGCACCGGGTTGATCCGCAATGCCGTCGTGATCGGCGTGGAGCTGATCTCGCGCTACATGGACTGGAGCAACCGCAACGTCGCGGTGCTGTTCGGGGACGGCGCCGCCGCCGTGGTGCTGCAGGCCAGCGATGTCGAGCAGGGCATGCTCGGCGCGGTGCTCGGATGCGACGCCGAGGCACGGCAGACACTGCGGGTGCGCGGCTTCGGCTGCGGATACTCCGGGTACGGCATCACGTTCGGCGACACGCTGTGGGACTTCGACGGCCAGGTGATCTTCAAGCGAGCCGTCCAGGCGATGTCGCAGGCCTCCGTGCAGGTGCTCGCCGACCATGGCGTGCGCGCGGACGACGTGAGCCTCGTGATCCCGCACCAGGCCAACCTGCGCATCATCGAGAGCGTGGCCAAGCACGCAGGCATCCCGATGGAGAAGGTGATCGTCACCGTACAGAAGTACGGGAACATGAGCGCGGCGACCGTGCCGGTCGCCTTGGTCGAGGCGCTCGACGCCGGGCGCGTGCAGCCCGGCAGCTGGATCCTCATGCCTGCCTTCGGCGGCGGGCTCACGTACTGCTCGCTGCTCGTGAAGTGGGGTGACCGCATCACGCCGCGCGCGACGAGCAGCGCCGCGCTCCCGCCCGTGACCGAATCGGCCCTCGCGATGGTCAACCGCATCCGGGCCAACCAGGACCCGCATGGGCGCTCCTTCGCCGGACTCATGGCCCCCGTGTTCACCGAGGCGCGACTCGGGATGTCGTGACGGGTCGCGCCGTCGCGCATCACCTCCTGCACATGGTGGAAGGTCCACCATGACATCTCAACGGAGTGAGCATGACTACCCGACGTGACTTCCTGGACACCCTTGCCGTGGGCTCGCTCGCCCTCGGCGCCTTCCCGCTCGGCTTGGCCGCACAGCCCACCACCCTCACGGCCGGTCGGTCGCGCGCGCACACGGCCGACTGGGACGTCAACTGGCACACGCGGCTCAACACCAGGTACCGCGCGATCTTCGACGTGCCCGAGGTCGAGAGCGGCTACGGCGTGTGGCGGTCATCGCTGTGGGTGCGGCAGTACCAGGCCGTGCTCGGGGTCGAACCGCGCGAGACCTCCACGGCGCTGGTGCTGCGCCACAACGCCATCATCCTCGCGATGCAGCAGGGCTTCTGGGACCGCTACGACATCGGCATGGGGCACAAGGTGACGCATCCGCTCACCATGGAGCCCACCAAGCGCAACCCGGCGCTGCTCGATGCCGGCGACGGCCTGCCCGACCCGTACGCGACGTTCGCGCTGCCGGCGTTCCTGCAGCGCGGCGGGATCGTGCTTGCCTGCGACCTCGCGCTGCAGGACCTCGTCGCCGTCGTGAAGCGGGCCGAGGGATTGAGCGATGCGGCCGCCACCGAGCGCACGCGCGCCTGGCTGGTGCCCGGCGTGATCCTGCAGCCCTCGGGCGTGTTCGCCGTGCTGCGGGCGCAGGAAGCGGGCGCGCGCTACATCCGCGCGAGCTGATCACTCCACGCGGATCCTGACCTCCGCCACCGCGCCGTTGCCCGCAACGGCGCGGATGGTGTGGGCACCGGCGCGCAGTGCCCAGCGCGACTGCATCCACGGCTGCCCATCCACGAACCAGCGGACCGCCCCCGCATCGCCGGCCGCGCGCAGGGCCACGGTCGCATAGTCGCCGGGCACCCCCGGCGGCATCCGGTACACGTCGCCATCCGCCGGCGAGACGATGCGGAACCCGCGCGGCACGTCGTCCCGTGCCACGGACCCCGCGCTCGCGCCCGCGCTCGCGCCTTCTCTCGCGTCGCGCGTGTCGAACAGCGGCTCCGATTCCGCTGCCGCGTGCGCGCGGGCGTCGTAGCGCAGGTCGCCCTGCGTCACCCAACTCGCGAAGCGTTCCGGCAAGCGCACCCGACCGCCACGCACCCACGTGTCCGCCACGGTGGGCGCGGTGCCCGGGACGAACCACTCGCGTGTGCCCGGGCAATCCCGCGTCGGCAGCAGGCCGGACACCGCACACACGTCCACGGCCTCGAGCCCGACCGCGTCCGGCGCCGGCAACACGCCGGGTGCGTACCGGGCGGCGGTGATGGCGACCGCGCGATGCAGCAACGGTCCCGCACCCGTCACGCCGCTCACGCCTTCCATCGGACGTCCGGTCACGTCGCCGGCCCACACCGCGACGGTGAAGCTGCCGGTCACGCCGATCGCCCAGTTGTCCGTGAAGTGCCGCGAGGTCCCCGTCTTCACCGCGACCGGGAACGGGAAGTCGAACGGCGTGCGCACGCCGAACCCCGGGATGCGCGCTGCGGGATCCGCGAGCACGTCGAGCACCAGCGCGGCCGCCTGCGCGGAGACAACGCGGCGCCCGTCGCCCGGCGCGGGATCGTTCCGCGTGCGGTCCCAGCGCCATGCACTGTAGCGCCCGCCGTTCGCGAAGGTGCGATACCCGTTGGCGAGCTCGAGCAAGGTCACGTCCCCGTTGCCGAGCGCGAGTCCGAGCCCATAGTGGTCCGCCGTGCGATGCAGCGAGCGGAACCCCGCGAGATGCAACGTGTGCAGGAACGGTCCGGTGCCGACCTGCTCGGCCAGCAGCACCGCGGGCACGTTGTACGAGCTCGCCAGTGCCTCGCGCGCGCGCACGGGACCATGGAAGCGACGGTCGTAGTTGCGCGGCTCGTACGGCCCCGAGACGGTCGCGAAGGACGTGGGCACGTCGGCGAGGATGGTCGCGGCGGTCACGCCGGCGTCGAACGCCATCGCGTACAGGAACGGCTTGAGCGCCGAGCCCGGCTGTCGCGCGGCGGTCACGACATCGGTCTGTCCATGGCGCGGCTCGTAGAAGTCCGGCGAACCGACCCACGCGCGGACCGCACCCGTGGCATTGTCCAGCACGACCGCGGCCGCCTGACGCACCCCGCGGCCGGCGAGCTGTTCGACGGTCTGCCGTACCTCCGACTCCAGTTCGGCCTGCAATCCGGCGTCGAGTGTCGTCGCGAGGACCACGTCGGTGTTGGCCTGCGTGCGGACCTCGGCGAGCAAGCGCGTCGTGAAGTGCGGCGCGAGGAACGGATCGCGTGAGCGGCGCGTGAGCGGCGGCTCGCGACGCGCCCGCGCGGCGACCTCCTCCGACACGGCGCCCAGCCGCTGCATGCGGTCCAGCGCCACGCCACGCCGCCGCGCCGCCCGCCGCGGCGCGGTGATCGGATTGTCGCGCGACGGCGCGTGGGCGAGTCCGGCGAGCATCGCGGCCTCCCCGACACTCATCTCGTCCGCCGACGCGCCCATGTACAACGCGGCCGCCGCGCCCACGCCCACGGTGCTCTGCCCGAGGTGCACGCGGTTGAGGTACTGCTCGAGGATCTCCGTCTTCTCGAGGTGCCAGTCGAGCCGGAAGGCCCAGGCGGTCTCGGACAGCTTGGAGCGCCAACCGCGTGTCCCCGGACGGAGCAGGCGTGCGAGCTGCATGGTGATCGTGGACGCACCCGAGACGATCCGGCCCGACTGCAGGTTGTCACGGGCGGCGCGCAGCGCCGCGGCCGCATCGACGCCGGGATGGTCCCAGAAGCGACGGTCCTCGGTCGCGACGAACGCGGCGATCACGTCCGGATCCATCTGCGGGTAGGGAATCCAGCGCGCGCGTTCGCCGTCCGCACCACGCGTCGCGCGCAACAGCACCCCGTGCCGGTCGGTGATGCGCACGCCCGTGCCGGTGGGCACCGACACCAAGCCGTCGGGCAACGGCAGGCAGACCCACACCGCCAGCACCGCGGTCGCGGCCAGCGCACCCGTGAGCACGGCAAGCGCCGCCACGCGCAGCGCGCGCCACACACGCCGGAGGCGCGGCCGCCATCGCTCGTGCATCACTTCCGTTCCGTCACCACGAAGCGACCGCCGTCGCTTCGCCCGTTCACCCCCGGGTTGTACATCTCCTCGGCCTGCGCCGGCAGCCGCAGGAACGAGCCCGGCGTGGTCGCCCGCGCCACGTAACTCACGTTCCAGGTCCCCGCCCAGAGCACGGCCGCCGAGTAGACCACGCGGTCGTCACGGATCTCGCGGAAGTCCCAGGGTGTCCACCAGCCGGAATCCCAGCGACCCAGGCCGTAGCTCGAATCGAGGGTCCCCTGGTCACTGTCCGCTTCCTCCTCCGACGGACGCTCGAGTTGCCGCGGTGCGCCACCCAGGGTCGTCTCGGTGCGGAGAGAGAGGTCCACGGCCTCGAGTCCGGCCGGCAGCGGGTCGTCGAGCACCACGAAGCGCCGGAGGTTCTTGGTGCTCACGCGGAGGCGCACGCGCACGAGTTCGCCCTCGGCGATCGACGTGATCGGTGTGCCGTCACTGAAGCGCTCGTACCAGCGTTCCACCTGGATCCCAGCGTCGGCCGGCCGCTGCGGCGGGGCATTGGGCACCTCGGTCACTGTCACGTGGTAGAACGACGGCAGCGCCGAGGCACCGGTCGCGGCAAGCGAGAGCCGCAGTGGTCGCGTGTCGCCGTTCACGGGCCCGAGCATCGGCCCGATGGCGGAGGAGGTGTCGCGCAGCGGCCCGGTGGTGCCCGCGACCACGCGCCGGCCGCTGCGGATGACGATCGAGCGCGGAGGCTGCGCGCGCGCCGCCTGCGTGAACTGCGCCAGCGCGCGCGCCGTGTAGGCCATGTCCTGCGTCGAGAAGTAGGGATTGCGCTCGATCAGCACGAGGCGTTCCACGAGCGGCCCGAGCACGGGCGACTCGGGATCCACCGTGAGCAGCACGCGCAGCAACTGCGCGTAGTCGCGCGACTCCGAACGGAAGTACCAGCCCGTGGAGTCCACCGGCAGCGAGGCCACGTAGCCCTCGACCTTCACCGATTCCGTGATGGGTGCGAGGATGCGCCGCGATTCGGACACGGCCTCGCGACGGGCGAAGGTCTCCGCCAGGCGCAGGCGGTCGGCGCGCCGCATCAGCGCGACGGAGCGCAGCAGTTCGTTCTCGGCGGCGACGTCCGGCTCGCCGAGCCGGCTCAGCACGTCGGCCGCCGCGACCTGGTCGGCGAGCCGAGTCCCGCGCGCGTCGTACCAGTCGCGCAACGCCGCCGCCTGCTGCGCGGGCGTCTGTCGCAGCGCGGTGCGCAGGTACTCCGCGAGCCGTGACAGCGCCGCACTGTCGACGGCGATCCCGAGGGCCCGCGCCTCCACCATGGCCCCAGCCGCGTAGGCACTCAGCCACGGCGACGTCCAGTCGCCGCTGCCCCAGTAGCCGATCCCGCCGTCGGCGCGCTGCCGGCTCAGCAGAATCCCGATGCCGCGCGCCACGCCGGCGCGCGTCTGCGCGACCTCGGTGGGCGACAACGCGCTCTCCGTCTGCAACAGGGCGAGCGCCGGGTGCAGTTGGCTGGAGATCTGCTCCGTGCACCCATAGGGATAGAGCCGGAACCGCCGCTCGATGCCGCGCATCACCACCGCGGGCGTGGGCCCGACGGCGATCGTGATGCGCGAGCGCGCCGGGTCGATGTTCGCCGGCAGCTGGAACTCGATCGTCGCCGTGTCGCGCAGCGCACCGGCGATCGTCTTGGCGCGCGCCTGATGGTCCGGCTTCACGGGGATGCTCAGGCGGACGGCATCGACGTCCGTGCCCGACCGCACGTCGAACCGGAACGTCGCGCTGTCACCCGGTTGGGCGATGAAGCGGAACCGCGACTCGCTCCCCGTGCCTGCGGCGAGGGTGAGCGTGCGCTCCTGGGGACCGAGGGCGCGGATGCCCTGCGACTGCGCCTTCACGTTCACCGGCACCGCGCGTCCATCACGCCGATTGATCACCGTGCCGGCCGACAGCGTGTCACCCGGTCGCACGAAGCGTGGGAGCGCCGGTCGCGCGACCACCGGACGTGTCACGAGCATCGGCAGTTCCGCATGCCCGAACCGGTCGCCGGCGGTGATCGCCACCGCCATCACGCGGAACGTCGTGAGGTTGTCCGGCAGCTTGGCCTTCACAGTCGCCGCGCCGGAGGAATCCGTCGCCACCGTCCCGAGGTAGAATGCGGTCGTCTTGAAGCGTGAACGCAGCACCTCGGAGCCGTCCGCACCGCCCCCGCCTCCCGGTGCGCGCCGTCCCTTCTCGCCTTCCGCCACCTGCGGCGTCACCGACACGAGGTTGGAAGCGAGACGCAGCCCCAGCCCGCGCGGCTCGTAGATCAGGTCCATCGGGTTCGGGGTCTTGTAGCCGGTGAGGGCCAGCACGCCCTCGTCCACCGCCCAGAGCGCCACCTCGGCGCGTTGCCCGCGGCCGCGCTGGTCGTGCACGGCGAGCGACACCTGCGCGCTGTCACCGGGACGATACTCAGGCTTGGAGAGGGCCAGCGCGACGCGCAGCCGCTTCACCTCGGGTGTCACCTTCAACTCCACGTAGCCCACGCGCATCGTCGGGCGCCCCGGGTCGTCCAGCGACCCCGGCGCGGCGGAGCGTCCGCGCACCATCACGATCGACACGAACACGTTGGGCGCGTGTGCCTCGGTGATGGGGATCTTGATCGTCTGTGACCCGCTCGTGATGCGGATCCGCCGCTGCTCGATCACCTGCTCGCGCTCCACCGTGAGCCAGGCCTCGGCGTCGGTGAAGGGTGCGGCGAGCAGCACCGTCGCCGTGTCGCCGACATCGTAGCGCTCCTTGTCCGCGAACAGGTCCATCTTGAACTGCGACTCGTCGCTCCAGGGCACGAAGCCGGGCCCCGTCACCCATCGGCTGAAGCTCGTCGTGGCCACCCGTCCGTCGGCATCGGTCGCCGTGAACTCGACCTTGTGTGTGCCGCCGCCGGTGGGCGTGAAGTCGCAGCGCACCGGTGTCGCCGCGGTGACCACCGTGCAGCTGCTCACGGTGTCCGTCACCCACTCGCCGATCATCTGGGCCACACCGTCGCGCTCGCGACGCACCCGGTGCCAGGAGCGTCGGATGAGCCGCGCGGTCACCCGCGCCCCGATCTCCTCGCCACCGTCGGTGCGGATCGCACGCACGCGCACGGCCTGCGCCACACCCGTGCGCCAGAACCAGTCCGTGCCTTCGGTGCGCGCACCGATGTAGAAGCGCGCCGGATGCACCAGCGCACTCGTCACCGCGCCCACCGACTGTCGGTTCACGTCCGTCACCGCCGCGGCCACCACCAGCCGCGCCGCGCCGCTGGCCTCGCGTTGCGGGACCCGCACCGTGAGGCGGCGCTCCCCGGCGGCGTCGAGTGTATCGACGCCGCTGGCGAAGTTGCCCAGTCCCTCGCCGTTGTCGGCGTTCCAACCCCAGTCGTTGCGCCCGATCGTCCAGCCGTCGGTGTTCGGAATCCGCAGGTCCCACGGCGACACGTGTTCGAGCCGCGCCTCCCAGTTCACCGCGGCCCGCCCCATCGGCGCCCCGAAGAGATAACGCGCCGCGACACGCACCTGCGCGTCCGCACCCGGACCCGCCGGCGGCTGCGCCATGCCGACATCGATCAGGAACTCCGGCGGACGGAACTCGCCCACGCGGAAGTTGGTGTAGGCCACCGCGCGCCACTGCCCGCGGCGCCACACCTCGATGCTCACCGACTGCGTGCCCACCGGCGCAGTGGCCGCGAGCGGCAGCGTGAGCTGCGCACTGCCGAACGCACTGAGCGGCATGACACGCGTCAGCGTCTGCTCCCCCTCGCGGTCCCGCACGATCCAGCGCAGCGAATCACCGGCCGCCGGGGCACGCAACGCACCGAGCGGGCCGCTGCGCACGATCGCCTTGAGGAACACCTCCTCGCCCGGGCGATAGATGCCGCGCTCGGCGAACACCGCTCCGGCGACGGGGAACCGGTCCGCGCCCCAGGCGGACGCGACCCCGAACGCCCACGAACTCAGGTCCGGGTCGTACTCGTTGACGGCGACCACCGCCCGGTCCGCGCCCTGGCGTACCACGAGGTAGCCGCCGCTGCTCTCGTCCGGTGCCTCGTCCTCCGCATCCGGCGTCCGGGCGAGCGGCGCCGCGAACTCCCGCAGCGTCGCCAGCCCCTGTGCATCGCTGCGGGCCGAGGCCAATGGGCGCCCCTGCGCGTTGAACAGCACCACCTCGGCACCGGCGCGCGGCCGGCCGTCACTCAGCCCGGTGACCCAGACGTAGCCCTCCTGCGCACCCATGCGCGTGGTCACACCGAGGTCGGTGACCTGCACCAGCGCGAGAGGCGACCGCGAGAGCGCGGAGTCGGGCTTGAGCCCCACACCGCTCACCTTCACGGCGAAGAGCGTCGGCGTGCCCGTCTGTGTCGCATCGGGCAGCGGCATCGCCAGCCCGGTCAGCGCCCCGCGGTCGCGCGCCGCGCGCACGGGGATGCGGCGCTGCATCGCGCCGGCGGCGACCGAGTCCCACAGGCCTTCATAGCCCCATTCGTAGCGCGAGAGGAACTGCGCCTCGAGTCGCGTGGGGATCGGCGCGATGAGGGCGATCAGCGTGTCGGCGTTGCTGTGCTCGATGGGCAACGTGCGGAATCCCACGCGCTCCACCGTCTGCTTGCCGAACGGGAAGTTGACGTAGGGCTCGAAGCCGGTGGTCGACACCACGCGTGCGGGGACGCGGCCGAGGCGCTGGCCGAACACGTCACGCAGCGCACTGTCGATGCTGACGGCATACCCGGTGCGCGGTGCGAACTTGCCCTCGAGGCTCCATGCCGTGGACACCGCGCCGCTGTCGCGGACGGTGAACGGCACGACCGGCGTCACGCGCACGCGGCGCAGGATCTCCCCACCCGACACCGGGTTGTTGAACTCGATCCGGAGTGGTCCGCGCGGACACCCCGCGTCACCCGCGCACTCCGTCTGCACGAGGCGCAGCGGGCCGTACGTGCGGAACCCCCAGAACTGCATGCCACCCTCACCGCTCGCGGTGACCTCCGCCGGCAGCGCGAGCGTGGCGGCGCAATCCAGCGGCAGCGGCGAACGCGGGAACAGCGACAGCACGCGCCGCAACGAATCGCGCGCGGCGTTCCGCTGCCAGCCGCCCGCGCTGCGCAGCTCCCACCCGTCGGTCGCGGTGATGGCGCGCTGCTCGCCCACGCGCACTGCGATGCGTCGCGGCGCGCAGGGCGCCACGATGTCCACGTACGCGGACGTGCCGAGCAGCGCCGCGTCGACGGGCGAGGAGTAGACCACGTCGAATCGCTGCGACGGCGTGGCCACCGTGAACCCGCCGCCGGCACGCAGCGGCGTGCCGCCCAACAGCCGCGGGCCGCGCACCCGGAACGTGAACACATACGGCTCGGCCAGCGACTCGCCGTCCATCGCCGCGAAGTCGGTGGTCACCGTGACTGACACCCGCGTGTCCGGCGCCAGCGGTTGGGCCGGACGGAATCGCAGCGTCACGGGATCGCGCCACTCGAACTTCCCGGCGATCGCGGGCACGAGACGCATGACCTTGGTGGGATCCACCGAGCGCTCGAGCGAACCGGCCACCGGCCGATCGAAGCTGACGCTGATCTCGGTGTCGCCCTCGGCCTCGCCGGTCGGGGTCGAGCGGATCACACGCAGCGGGGATGAGGAGGTCGCGAGGACCGTCGCGGCACCGGCCGCGAGCAGGGGCAGGAGGCGGGGGAGCGTCATTCTATAGGATGTGCTGCGCCCCGCGACCCGTCCATACCGCCGGCGTCACTATCTGCGCGCGCGCAGGGCCTCGATCTCGCGGAGCATCCCTTGCACGGTCGCTTCGACGATCACGCGGCCCTTCTCGCGCGTGGCCAGGGTGGCGTCACCCCAGACGCCGGACGGCGAGTAGGTCTTGCCGTTCCCCGGCGTTCGCGAAAGCCCCCCGACCCCCTGTGGCGCATCATCCTTCACCGCCTTCGACATGTCCACGCGGTCGGGATACATGTAGAGCATGGCCGAGGTCTCGCTCTCGTCCGCGTGCGTGCCGCGCAGCTGCTGCGAGACCTGCTTCTCCGCCTCGCCCGCGACCTCGATGATGTTGGTGTACGCGAAGTGGAGACCTTCGGCGGCGAGGATCTCGGCCGCCGCCGCGAGTGGACGCGCCGTCGAGACGCCTGTGTTCAGGACGTAGAACTTGCGCGGACCGTAGGCCGCCAGGCTGCGCACGATGTCCAGCACGAGGTCGCGCGCCGTCTCGAACCGGAGGTGCGTGGAACCCGGGTATTCCACGAAGCTCGGGTAGAAGTGGTAGTTGATCGTGGGGGCGATGATCACGTCCGCCGCCTCGAGCACCCGCTGCCGGTAGTACTGGGCCAGCTTGAGGTCGTTGTCGAGCCGGAGATGCGGCCCGTGCTCCTTGGCCTCCGCACCCAGCGGGATCACGATCACTGCGTCCGCGGTCAGCCGACGCTCGGCTTCGATCCAGGTGAGGTCGGCGAGCACGGTGCCGCGCGGCGCGACCCGGACGGCGCCCTGGATCGGCGCCTGGGCCGCAGCCGTCATCGGGGTGCCGAACAGCGCAAGCGCGCACGAGAGTCGGACGAGTCCTGACCGCATCGAAGTCTCCGGGAGGGCGATGGGAGTGAAGTTACGCCCCATCGGCGGCGCGAGCATCCCGCGTTTGACCCACCCCCGGGACCCCGTCATCTTTCGCGGTGGCGACACGCTGCACCCGCGGCGGTGGCGCCCTCCCCCCGACTCGAATCCTCCGATGCCGATCGGTCGTTCCCTCCTGCTCGCTGCCGCCAAGAGCGAGGCACTCAACCAGTTCGCGCTCAAGAGCCGCGTGGTGAAGCGCGCCACCAAGGCCTTCATGCCGGGCGAGAAGCCCGAGGATGCGCTCGACGCCGGCGCGCAGCTGGTCAAGGACGGGCGCCGCATCATCTACACCAAGCTCGGCGAGGCCCTCACGCAGCTGAAGGACGCCGACGCGGTCCGCGACCACTACCTGTGGTTGTTCGATCAGATCAAGGCGCGCGGCCTCCCGGCACAGGTGAGCATCAAGCCCACGCAGCTCGGCCTGGACCAGTCCGAGTCGGCCTGCCTCGCGCATTGCCTGACGCTCGCGGCCAAGGCGGAGTCCGTGGGGTCGGCCCTCTGGCTCGACATGGAGGACTCCACGTACGTGGACCGCACGCTGGTGTTGTACGAGGCGGTGAAGGCGAAACACCCGAGCACCGGACTCGCGCTGCAGTCGTATCTGTTCCGTACGCCCAAGGACCTCGAGCGCCTGCGGCCGCTCAAGCCGGTGATCCGTCTGGTCAAGGGTGCCTACGCGGAGCCGGCGAGTGTCGCCTTCCCCAAGAAGGCGGACACCGACGAGGCCTACTATCGGATCGCGGGCACCATGCTCGAGATGGCCAAGACGGGTGAGTGCACCCCGATCTTCGGCACGCACGACGTGCCCCTCGTCGGTCGCATCATCGCGCGGGCGGAGCAGCTCGCACTCGCCAAGGGGCGCTACGAGGTCCACATGCTCTACGGCATCCGGAGCAAGGAACAGCAGCGGCTGCGCGCCGAGGGACACGCGATCACCGTGCTCATCAGCTACGGCGACGCCTGGTACCGCTGGTACATGCGTCGGCTCGCGGAGCGGCCGGCGAACGTCTGGTTCGTCGCGAAGTCGATCTTCGGCTGACCTGCGGCGCGCCATGCGGCGCGCCATGCGGCGCGCCACGAGGCGTGCCGTCGTGAGGCGCGACTCCGTGGGTGCCGGGTCGGGCGCGCCGGTGCGCGCTGCTCAGGGCGGGACGATCAACTCGCGCGCGCCAACGCCCCGCGCGCGGGCCGCACGGCCGATTGCGGCATCGGCAGGTCGAGTCGGAACGTCGCGCCGTTGGGGGCCTCGTCGTCGAGCGTGAACGTCCCGCCCAAGGTGTCGGCCGCCATCGACGCGAAGGCCAGCGCCAGCCCGACCTCGCTCGCGAGCTGCTCGCCGGCCGCGGGTGCCGTGCCCGCCGCAAGCTGATCCCGCAGCTCCGCTGCGAGCTCCCCGCCGAAGTCCAGCAGCGTGATGCGCACGAAGGGCGGCGTGTGCGCCGTCACGCGGAGGATCACCGAGGAGTTCCGCGGCGCACGCTTGAGCGCGAGGGCGAGGAGGTTGTCGATGACGCGCCGCAGCATGCCGGGGTCGAAGCGCACGCGCAGCGGGGATTCGGGTGCGTGCAGCACCAGTTGCACCTGCTTGGTGTCGGCCGTGAACTGCTGCGCCTCGATACAATCCCGCACGACGTCGAGCGGATCGCCGTCCTCGTGCTCGGGCAGCAGCGCGCCGGTGTCGAGCCGGGAGAAGCGGCCCAAGGTGTCGAGGATGCTCTCGATGCGCTGCGCCGCGCCCTGCAGCAACTGCACGCGCCGCTTCGCCTCGGGGCTGAGCGTGTCACCCGACAGCAGGTCGGCCGCGAGCATGATGGTCGCGAGCGGATTGCCAAGGTCGTGTACGGTGATGGCGGCCATGTCCTGCCGCGCGCGCAGCGCACGCTCGAGTGCGACGATCGCCTCGTCGGGCGCCAGCGCGGACGCCCGCCGCGGCAGTTCGGTGGCCGAGAGCGGGATGGGCGTGGCCGACGCCGCCTCGATGATGGGCGCGACACCGGAACGGACGGCGAGCAACTTGGCCTCGAGCACACCGAGGTCCAGCGGCAGGCGCACCAGGTCGCGGACGCCGGCCCGCAGCGCGCGACGACGCGTCTCGACGTCGCTCGCTGTGAGCATCAGCATCACCGGGATGTGCTTCCACGCCGGATGTGTCGCGAGGCGCTCGACGAGCGCGAACCCGTCGATGCCGCGCAGCGCCGCATCGACGAGGATGACATCGGGCAGGTGGTGTTCGAGTCGATCGAAGAGGTCGAGCCCGTCCGCGACGTGTTCGGCGCGCATTCCAAGGGAGTTCGCCACGCGTTCCACCGCGTGGTACGCCATCAGTTCGTCATCGACCACCCACACCACCTCTCGCCGCATCCTCCCTCCACTGAGCATGACACTCGATCAACCGGTGGAGGGAATGAAAACGCGACAGTGACGTGTTTCCAGTCAGTCCGTCACCAAGTGTTAATGCGAGTGATCCCGATCCCTCATCCAGCCGCCATGGGGACGTTCGGTTGCCGCGGTATGCTCTTGGCAGGTCAGTCGATAGCAGGCCTCCCATAGCACGCCGAGGTGTCCCATGCTGGGTCGTCTCCTGGAGTCGCGCCCCGAGCGCAGCCGCACCACCGGTGCCGCCGTCCTGAGCAGCATCATGCATCTCGCGATCATCGGCACCGCGATCGCGGCGACCGTTGCTGCGCCCCCCGAGCCGGTGTCACCGCCGACGACGCCGAAGGCACCGATCTACATCCCGACCACGGAGCCGACGCCGCCCCAACCCCGTGCGCCCAGTCGTCCGCGCGCGCCGGAGACGCCGGCCGTGCCGGTCCCGCCGGAAACCCCGGTGGTCCTGCCGCCCACGGACGTCCCCGTCGGACTGCCGCCGCTGCCGTCGGCGCCATCGCCGTTGCTGGGCGAAGCGGTGATCGGATCGCGCGTCACGACCGGAATCCCCGAAGGACTGGGCGACTCCACCACCACCGGCCTCATCCCCACGACCGCCTTCGGCAGCGACGAGGTGGAGAAGGTCGCGCGCGTGGTGGGCGCCCAACGGCAGCCGCGGTATCCCGAACTGTTGCGGCAGCAGAAGCTCGAAGGCGCGGTGCTCGCGAGCTACGTCGTCGGCGTGGACGGTCGCGTCGAACCCGACTCGTACCGCGGGATCGATGCCACGCACCCGCTGTTCGACATCGCGGTGAAGCAGGCGCTGCTCGCGACGCGCTTCCGGCCGGCCGAGGTCGGGGGGAAGAAGGTCCGTCAGCTGATCGAGCAGCGCTTCGTGTTCTCACTCACGCGCTGATGGCGCTACATTCGGCGGATGACCACTCCATCCGCCGTCACCTTCTCGCGCTGGGAGGAGATCCCGCGCGAGAAGGTCACCGACCAGATCTCGCGCCGGCTGATCACCGGGCAGGCCATGATGCTCGCGCACGTCTTCCTCGCCAAGGGCGCGGTGGTGCCCAAGCACCAGCATCACAACGAGCAGTTCACCTACATCCTCGAGGGCGCGCTGCGCTTCTGGATCGGTGATGACCAGCAGCAGGTGGTGGATGTGCGGGCCGGCGAGGTACTGCACATCCCGTCCAACGTCTGGCACAAGGCCGAGGCGCTCGAGGACACGCTCGACATGGACATCTTCAGCCCGCCGCGCGAGGACTGGCTGAACCACACCGACAGCTACTTCCACAAGAAGTAGCCGTGGACCTCGGACTGCAGGGCCGCACGGCGTTCGTGGCGGCGTCGAGCCAGGGGCTCGGCCGCGCGATCGCCGAGGCGTTGGCCGCGGAGGGTGTGCGGCTGGCGCTCTGCGCGCGCAGCGACCGCATCGAGCGTGTGGCGAACGAGATCGCGGCGACCTACCAAGTGGAGACCATGGGGGTCGTGGCCGATGTCTCCGTGCTCGCGGATGTGTCGCGGGCGGTGGAGATGGCGGCCGAGGCCTTCGATGCGATCGACATCCTGGTCACCAACGCCGGCGGACCGCCACCGGGCCCCTTCGAGTCGCACACCACCGAGGCCTGGCAGCACGCGGTGGACCTCAACCTCATGAGCGTGGTGAACCTCTGTCGTGCCGTGGTGCCGGGCATGAAGGAGCGGCGCTGGGGGCGGATCCTCAACGTCACGTCCATCGCCGTGAAGCAGCCGGTGGACGGGCTGATCCTCTCCAACAGCGTCCGGGCCGCCGTCACGGGTTTCGCACGCACCCTCGCGAACGAGGTCGCGCCGTTCAACATCACGGTGAACAACCTGCTGCCGGGCTACACCCGCACCGAACGCCTGGTGCAGCTGGCGGAGAACGCGTCCACGACCAAGGGCATCCGCGTCGAGGAGGCGTACGCCGCGTGGGAGCGCCAGATCCCGATGGGCCGGGTCGGCGAGCCCGAGGAGTTCGCGGCGCTGGCGGCGTTCCTCGCCAGCGAACGCGCCGGCTACATCACCGCGCAGAACATCGCGGTGGACGGCGGCTGGATCAAAGGGTTGGTGTAGCGCGCTCGGCCAAGGCGGCGAGCACCGCCCGGGCCGCCGCGGTGCTGCTCGCGCCCAACCGCTGCGTGAGGTCACGCTCCACCCGCGCGTGATGGCGCCGCGCCGCGCGCAGCGCGGCCGTGCCCCGGGCCGTCAGGTGCAGGCGTTTCACGCGCTGGTCCTCCGCATCGTCCCGCCGCACCACGTAGCCGCGCTCGACCATCTCCGCGACGGTCTTGAGCGCCCCCTGCGGCGTGATCCCCAACCGCTCGGCGATCTCGGCCAGGCTGTGCGGACGCGCCGCGAGCGCCCGGAAGATCACACCGTAGTGCGTCCCGATGTCCGGGTACCCCGCCTCGGCGAGGTGGCGATGCAGTCCGTGCTTGAACCCGTCCAAGGCACGGACGAGCAGGAGCCCCAGGTCCTCAGGCGCCGCGGTTGACATTTTCATTCACCTTGGTTTATAATCTGTGGTGAATGAAAGATAGCGCCACCGGCGCCCGTCCACCACCGCTGAGCCTCCCATGCCTTCGCCGCATCTCGCCGCCGCCCACGCCCCCGTCTTCACGCTGCCGGGCATCACCTTCACCGGACTCGCCGCACCCAGCCGCGGCGCGACCGAATCCGCCGTGTGGTTCGTCGAGCTGGCGCCCGGGACCGCCGGCAGCGTGCACCGCCTGACGCGCGAGGAGGTCATCGTGGCGCTCGCGGGCGAGGCAGTGGCGACGGTGGATGGGCGCCGCTTCACGCTCGCGGCCGGTGACGCGCTCACGGTGCCGGCGCACACGGACTTCGCGCTCGCCACCGGGGCCGCGGCCGGGTTCCGGGGGATCGCGGTCCTGCCCGTGGGTGGTCAGGCGATCGTCGGCGCGGAGTCGTTCACGCCACCGTGGGCGGCCTGAGCCAGTCGCGTCAGCGTCCCGGCGGGCCGCGGTACCGCCATGCCTCGGCGCGCGGTCCGGTTCCGTTGCCGTATCCGCCGCTGATCAACGCACCACCGTCGGGCGTGCCGGCGACGGCCGAGAACTGCCCGGCCATGCGCGGTGCGCCGTCCACGAGCGAGAAGTGCTGCCGCAGGGGGTCGTAGACTTCGGCCTGTGGGGCACCGCCACCCAACAGCACACGCCCGTCGGGGAGCCGCAGCATCGACCCGCTGTGTTTGTAGCGGCCGAGGGCCAGCCGCGGCCCGTCGCTGAACCGGCCGCTGCGGGGATCGTAGAGTTCGCTCGTATCGTAGACTCCACGGTTGTCGCGCTCGTCCGACCCGCCGGTGACGAGCACGCGCCCATCGGCGAGCAGCACGGCGGCGTGTTTGTGTCGGCGCACACGCATCGCACCGGTCGGCGTGAACGTCCCGCGTCGTGGGTCGTAGAGCTCCGCCGACGCGTACAACGTGATCGCCTCCCGCCGGTCGCGATGCCCGCCCACGACCAGCACGCGCCCGTCCTGGAGCTTCACGGCCACGTGGCTCTCGCGTTCCACCGACATCGACGCCGTCCGGGTCGAGCGTCCGGTGGCGGGATCGTAGCGTTCCGCGGTCTCGAGGAAATCCCAGTCGGGACCGAGGCCGCCGGCGAACAGCACCGTGCCATCGTCGAGCAACACGGCGACGTGGTCCGCGCGTGCCCCAAGCAGCGAGCCGGCGGGGGTGAAGGTCCCGTGTCGCGGGTCGAAGATCTCCACACGATCCGTGGTGCCGCCGGCGACGTATCCCCCCGCCAAGAGCACGCGCCCGTCGGGCAGCAGGGTCGCCGTGTGACTGTGCCGCGTCGCCTGCATGGGTGGCAGCGCTGTGAAGCGGTCGGTGCGCGGGTCGTACAGTTCCGCCCCCGTGGCCGCACCCGGCGTGACGAAGCCGCCGGCGATGAGGATGCGGCCGTCGGGGAGCGCGGTGGCCGTGTGCGACGAGCGCGCGGCGCCCATCGACGCGGTGGACTCGAGCGTGCCGTTGCCGCGAAGCAGCAACGGCACCGACGACAGGATCAGCAGGCGCAGAGGGGCGGCGAATGGCATGGCGGGGCTCCGGTGAGTGGCCGAGGCGCAGGTCGTCCCTTCGATGCCGGCCGGAGGTCAGGTGTGTATTGTATGGGCATCGGCCCCACCGATCGGCCCACTTCCTCCCCTTCGACCGCCATGCCGCACTTCCGCTCGCTCGTCCGCTGCGCCCTCGTCACGCTCGCCGGCACCGCCGCGTCGCTCCAGGCGCAGGTCGCGGCGGCACCCCCGGGCAAGCCGTATCAGTTCACCATCGAGGACTATGCGCGCGCCGAGCGCTTCCTCACCGCGAACGCCGGACCGCTGGTGAGCGGTGTCGCCGGCCGGCCGATGTGGATCGGCAACAGCGGACGCTTCGCGTATCGGGTGGGCGGCGTGGGCGGCACGGCGCAGTTCCTTGTGGTGGATCCGGCCAAGCGGACGCGGGTGCCGGCGTTCGATCATGCACGGCTCGCGACCGCCCTCGCGGCGGCGACGAACACCCGCGTCGAGGCCGACCGACTCCCGTTCCAGACGTTCGCGCTCACCGAGGACGGCAAGTCGATGACGGTCACGGTGCGTGGCGCGGGCTGGCGCTGCGACCTCACGGCCTACCAGTGCACCGGCACCGGCACCGGCGCGGCGCGCAGCGTCAGCCCGCCACCCAACTCCAGTGTCTCGCCCGACGGCGCGTGGGCGGTCTTCATCCGCAATCACAACCTCTGGGCGAAGGCGCTGGACGCGTCGGCGCGTGAGGTGCAGCTCACCACCGACGGGATCGCCGACTTCGGCTACGCGACCGACAACGCCGGGTGGACACACAGCAACAACCCCATCGTGAGTTGGTCGCCGGACGGCAAGCGCCTCGCGACGTACCAGCACGACGGCCGTGGCGTGCGGGACATGCACCTGGTGAGCACCAACGTCGGCGTGCCGCGCCTGGAATCGTGGAAGTACCCGATCCCCGGCGACTCGGTGATCTTCCGCATCTCGCGTGTGGTGATCGACCTGCCGGTGGACGGCGCCGCCCCGCGGGTGGTGCGCTTCGACATGCCGGTGGACCAGCACCGCTCCACGGTGAGCGACCACATCGCCTGCGGCGGCACGATCTGCGACGTGCAGTGGACGGAGGACGGCACGCAGGTGGCGTTCATCTCGAGCTCGCGCGACCACAAGCAGGCCTGGCTGCGCCTCGCCGACGCGGCGACCGGCACGGTGCGCACCGTCCTGCACGAGACCAGCAGCACGCAGATCGGCGATGCCTCACACCCCGAGGACCTCTGGCGCGTGTTGCCCGCCACCAAGGAGTTCATCTGGTGGTCGGACCGGGACGATTGGACCCACCTCTACCTGCATGACCTCGCGACGGGCCGGTTGAAGAACCGCATCACGACCGGCACGGGGAACGTCTCGGCCATCGTGAGGATCGACGAGAAGGCGCGGCAGATCTGGTTCATGGCCCAGGGACGCGAGCCGGACCGCGACCCGTACTTCCAGCACTTCTATCGCATCGGGTTCGACGGCAAGGGCCTCACGCTGCTGACGCCCGACGTGGGCAACCACACGGTCTCGCTCTCGCCCGACGGGCGCTACTTCACCGACACGTATTCGACGCCCAGCACGCCGCCGGTGACCGTGCTGCGCGACCGGAACGGGAAGCTGGTGCAGGCGCTCGAGCGGGCCGATGTGACCGCGCTACTCGCAAGCGGCTGGCGTGCGCCGATCCCGGTGACGGTCAAGGCGCGGGACGGCCAGACCGACCTGCACGGGCTGATGTACGTGCCCACGCACCTCGACTCGACGAAGAAGTACCCGATCATCAACCACATCTACCCGGGCCCGCAGGCGGGCAGCGTCGGCACGCGCAGCTTCGTGCCGGCCCGCGGCGACAACCAGGCACTGGCGGAGCTGGGCTTCGTCGTGGTCGAACTCGACGGCATGGGCACCCCGGGCCGCTCGAAGACCTTCCGCGATTTCTACTACGGCCGGATGAACGACAACACCATCCCCGACCAGGTCGCCGGGATGAAGGAGCTCGCCCAGCGGCACCGGTTCATCGACATCGACAACGTGGGCATCTGGGGCCACTCGGGCGGTGGGTTCGCCACGGCCGCCGCGATGTTCCGCGCGCCGGACTTCTTCGACGTTGGCATCTCGGAGAGCGGCAACCACGACAACCGCAACTACGAGGACGACTGGGGCGAGCGGTACCAGGGCCTGCTGGTCAAGAACGGCAACAGCGACAACTACGCCGCCGAGGCCAACCAGACGCACGCCGCCAACCTCAAGGGCAAGCTGTTCCTGATCCACGGCATGATGGACGACAACGTGCCACCCTACAACACCACGCTGGTGGCGGACGCCCTGATGAAGGCGGGCAAGGACTTCGACATGCTCATGCTGCCGCAGGCCCGCCATGGCTTCGGCGCGGACTCGCCGTACATCATGCGCCGGCGCTGGGACTACTTCGTGCAGCACCTGCGCAAGGACGTGCCGCCCAAGGAGTACCGCATCGGGCAGCCACGCGTACAGCCGTAGGACCGCGGATGGCGGACGGCGGGACGGAGACGTATCCTGAGTCCATCGTCATCCGCCGTCCACCCTCCGACATCCCCGCCCCATGATCACCCGTCATTCCGCCGCCCGCTGGACCGGTCCACTCAAGGAAGGCAGCGGCCACATCCGCCTCGGCAGCGGCGCGTTCGAAGGCAAGTACTCCTTCACCACGCGCTTCGAAGGCGCCCCCGGCACCAACCCCGAGGAGCTGCTCGCCGCGGCACACGCGGGATGCTTCTCCATGGCGTTCAACCTCAAGCTGACGACCGCCGGCTTCACGCCCAAGAGCGTGGACACGAAGGTCGAGGTGCACATGGACAAGGTGGGCGCCGGCATGGCGATCACCGGCGTCACCATCACCACGGTGGCGGACGTGCCCGGCATCGCCGCGGCGCAGTTCCAGGAGATCGCGGAGGATGCGAAGGCCAACTGCATCATCTCCAAGGCGATCGCGGTGCCGATGACGTTGAAGGCCTCGTTGGCCTGACCGTCCCGGCGCGCGCCGCACCCCTCAGCGGTCGAGTGCGGCGCGTGCCAGGCGCTTGAGCAGCGACACCTGTCCCGAGTGATAGATGTCGTGCTCGGCGAGCGAGAGCAGCATGGTGCGGTAGCTCACCCCGCTTCCCGCCGGGTTGCCGGGTGTGGCCGCGACGCGGCGCGCAAAGGTCGCCTCGGGCGTCGCCAGGACCGCGTCCACGAGACTCGCGTGCGCGGCATCGAGCGAGGCGAGCGCCTCGCGCCAGGCCGCGGCGGTCGCGGCCCCCGTGGCGGGCCAGTCCCCGTCCACCGGTTCGGCCGGCGCACCGCCGCGCAGTCGACGCTCCACCTCACGGGTCCAGCTGCGCATGTGGAGCACCGTCTCCCAGATGCTGTGTGCACCGGCACCCGGATGCCAGGCGGCGATCTCGGGACCGACGTCGTCGAGCAGCATCGCCCGCGACGGGCCGTGCCAGGGATCGCCGTCGTGCGCGCGCCGGAGCGCCGCCACGATCTGGTCCGCCACGCGCGGCTCGACCGGTGTCATCGCTCCCCCGCGTACGCGTGCAGCGCGACCGGCAGCGGCAGCTCCACCGCGTCCTCGATCACCACGCGCAACGCGGTCAGCCGCGTCGCATCGATCCACCCCAGCCGTCGATAGCCGATGGTGCTGCCGTGCTGGAGGACACGCCAGCTGCGACCATCGGATCCCTCGACGTAGTATCGCGCCACGCGCTGCCCCTGCGTGATGTCCTCGCGCAGGTCGAGCACCGCGACGGTGGCCGGCTCCCGCAACGTGACCTCACCGACCGCGCCGGTGGCGCCGAGCATGCGCCACTGGACGCGCGCGCCGGCGGCGGCGTCGGTCGCGAAGATCCGATCGAGCCGCGCGCGCATGCCGGCCAGGTTGGCCGCGTCGGTGGCGTGGATGAGCCCGTCCCGCGTGGGCGGCACGTTCAGCAGCAGCTTGGAGTTGCGGCCGACCGAGGAGAAGTACAGCCCCACGAGGTTCTCGGCACTGCGCACCTTCGCGTCCTCCGCAGGATGGTAGAACCAACCCGGCCGGATGGAGACGTCGGTCTCGCCCGGTCGCCACACCGTGCCGTCGCGGTCGCCGTGCGTGAGCGAGCGCATGACCTCGTCGCCGCCCATGCCCGGGACGGTCACGATCTCCGGGCGCACGACGGACCAGTTGGTCGCCCCGGCATAGCCGGCTTCGTTGCCGATCCAGCGCACGTCGGGCCCGGCATCCGAGAACATCACCGCGTCGGGCATGAGCCGGCGGACCAGGCCCCAGACGCGAGGCCAGTCGTAGACCTGCCGCTTGCCGTTGGGGCCCTCGCCGTTGGCCCCGTCGAACCACACCTCGTGGATGGGACCGTACCGCGTGAGCAGTTCCGTGAGCTGCGCCGCGTACACGTCGTTGTACGTCGGGGAGTCGCCGTAGGTCGGGTGATTGCGGTCCCATGGCGACAGATAGAGCCCCGCGCGCAGGCCTTCGAGGCGGCAGGCGTCCACGAACTCGCGCACGACGTCGCCGTGGCCACCGCGGAACGGACTCGCGGCGACACTGTGCCGCGTCGTCGCCGTGGGCCAGAGGCAGAATCCGTCGTGATGCTTCGCGGTGAGGATCATCGCCTTGAAGCCGGCCGCCTTCGCGCTGCGCGCCCACTGCCGTGCATCGAGCGCCCGCGGGTCGAACGAGCGGGGGTCCTCCTTGCCGTCGCCCCACTCGCGGTCGGAGAAGGTGTTCACGCCGAAGTGGAGGAAGCAGGCGAGCTCGTCGCGCTGCCAAAGCAGTTGCGACGCCGACGGTCGTGGACGCGGCGCGCGGGCGGCGCGCCGCATGGCGCCGTCCGGTGTGACAGGACCCGCGCCCGAGGACAGCCAGGCGCGCCCTCCAGCGGCCGCGCCGCCGATCGCGCCGCCGATCGCGCCGATGAACCCGCGTCTCGACATGCTCATCGCAGTGTGAACTCCCCTCGCAGTCGGATGTCCTTGGAGGACGCGCCCACCAGGACGCGGAAGACGCCGGGCTCGACCACCCAGCGCAGGTCCGCATCGAGCAGCTGCAGCGCGCCGTCGCCCAACGTGAACTCCACGTCGCGGCCCTCGCCCGGCTGCAGCGCAACGCGGGTGAACCCCTTGAGCGCGATCAACGGTTGCGACACGCTCGTGAGCACGTCGCGGAGGTACAGCTGCACCACCTCACTGCCGGCGCGGCCGCCGGTGTTGGTGACGCGCAGCCGCACGCGGACGCGCGGACGGGCGGGCGCCGCCGTGCCAGGCGCCCGCGGGGTCGACGCCGCCACGCTGTCGAGCACCTCGATGCGCAGGTCACTGTAGCGGAAGTCGGTGTACGAGAGTCCGTGCCCGAACGGGAACAGGGGTTGGCCGCTGAGGTCCAGGTAGTCATCGCCGCGACCCGTGGGCTTGTGATCGTAGGTCAGCGGCAACTGCCCCTCCTCCAGCGGGAACGTGATCGGCAGGCGACCGGACGGCGACGTGTCGCCGAACAACGTCGCGGCGACGGCGTGCCCTCCCTCCTCGCCCGGGTACCACGCGAACAGCACCGCCCCGACCTCCCCGAGCCAACGCGACATGGTCACGGCGCTGCCGCCGACGATCACCACTGTGGTGGGTGTGCCCGTGGCGGCGACCGCGCGGATCAGCGCCTCCTGGTGCCCCGGCAGGGACAAGCGCGCGCGATCGCGGAACTCGCCCTCCTCGATGCCCACGACCACGATCGCGGCCTCGCTCGCCCGCGCTGCCTCGACCGCCGCGGCGATCTGCGCAGCCTGGTCGCGCCGCGTGCCGCGATCCCAGATCAGCTTGAGCCGCGCATTGCCCGTGCTCTCGAAGTACTCGAGCCGGATCAGGTGCGGGCCCGGCGCGAGGGTCGCCTCGGCGAACGCGGCGCCATACGAGCGCTTGTACCAGCGGTCGAGCACGAGCCGGCCATCGACCCAGAGGCGATAGCCGTCGTTGCCCTCCACACCGATGCGCCACCCGCCCTCGGGCACGGTGAGCGTGCCGCTCCAGCGCCCGGAGTACCAATCGTACGGGATCCCGGGACCGGGCGAGTTCAGTGTCCACCCGAAGTCGATCCGCGGATCGATGCGCGCGAGCCGCGGGTCCCCCTGCAGCGTGTTGTTGTCCCAGTACTCGGCGCGCAGCCCGGGACGGCGCCCGTCCGCCGCGTCGTGCGAGAGGAACGAGTCCGGCACCACGCGATGCGGCTCCGACGTGCGCCCCGGGCCCGGCGCGTGGCGCACGGTGACCCGTTGGCCCGCGCGGGCGCGGATCCCGGCGAGGATCGTCGTGCCCGCGATGCCGCTGCCCGAGTAGCCGCCGTAGCGCAGCGTGTCGGCCTCCGCGCCGATCACGGCCAGGCGCGTGAGGTCGCGGCGCAGCGGGAGCGTGGCCGCCTTGTTCTCGAGCAGCACCAGCGACGCGAGTGCCGCGTCCCGTGCGAGGGCACGGTGGTCGGCGTGCCCGTTCCAGTGGGCGGCGCTGTCCGGGAAGATGCGCGCATCATCGAAGAGCCCGAGGTGGAACTTCGCCCGCAGGACCCGGGCGACCGACGCGTCGATCACCGAGTCCGGCACGGCGCCGGCCTCGAACGCGCGCCAGTACGGACGATGCTCCGGCCACGACGATTGGAACACCACGTCGAGCCCCGACGCGAACGCATGCCGGGTCGCGGTCTGCGTCGATGCCTCGGTGCGATGCAGCACCGTCGCGCCACCGGTCGCGGCGGCATCGGAGATGATGAACCCCGGGAACCCCCAGGTCCGCTTGAGCACCTCGCGGAGCAGGTATCGGCTCTGCGTGGCCGGCGAGCCATCGACCGAGTTGTACGCGGTCATCACCGCGCGGGCGCCGGTCTCCTGCAGGAGCGACTGGAAGGGCAGGAAGTGCTTCTCCGTCAGCGCGCGCGGGCTCAGGTCGATGGGATAGCTGTCCCGTCCGCCTTCACCGACGTTCACCGCGAAGTGCTTCGGTGTGGTGATGATCCCCGCGCGCTCGAACGCCCGCACGTGCGCGCGCCCCATCACGCTGCTGAGGTGCACGTCCTCGCCGAACGTCTCCTCGACGCGCCCCCAGCGCGCGTCGGTGGCGAGGTTCACCGCCGGCGAGAGCACCATGCGGATGCCGCGCGAGCGGGTCTCGCGCGCCGCGGCCGCATGCACCCGTTCCACGAGGACCGAGTCGAAACTCGCCGCCAGGCCGATGGCCTGCGGGAAGACCAGCGCGCCCTCGCGCATGAGGCCGTGCAGCGCTTCGTCGAACGGGATGATCGGGATGCCGAGCCGCGTGCCCGTGGTGAACCACCGCTGGATGGAGTCCACGCGGGCCGCATGCGCGCGGGCCGCGGCATGGACCGGGAGGCCGGGCCGGGCCGCGATCTGCAGACCGAAACTCCCCTGTGAATAGTCGAACGATGGAGTATCGAGGTCGCCGGGGCTCATGAACAACTGCCAGAACTTCTCGGCCCGCGTCATGCGCGCCAGGAGGTCGTCCACCCGGCGATCGATCGGCAGCGCGGCATCACGGTACGGCGGCTGCGACACCGCCGCGGGTGCCACTGGCATCACTGGTGCCGCACCCTGCGCGCCGACGGCGCAGGCGCAGAGTGCCGCAAGCGCGCACTGGTGGACCACGGACCTGGAACGGATTCGCATCGCGGAAATGTCGCGCGGCGCGGCTCACCTTGCGAGGCGTTGTACCGACACTCAGTGTAGGACCATCGTCCCCGGAGGAGGGCAGGTCAGGTGAGTGCACGACGGGAGCCAGAGGCAGCGCGCCCACGCGCGGTGGGGCCTCGGACGATTCCGCTCGTCTACCTGGCCTTCGGTGCGACGTGGATCGTGGCCTCGGACCTCGTGCTGATCGGTTGGCGCTGGCCCGCCACGTTCATCGAGATCGCGAAGGGTCTGCTCTTCGTCGTCGCCTCGGCCCTGCTCATCGCGCTGCTGCTGCGCCGGAGCGCGCGCGAGGTCGCCGCCGGCGCCACGCTGGTGGACACCATCTCCGAGGCGGTCCCCAGCGGGGTCCTCGTGCTCGATGCGGACGGGCAGGTCCAGTACTGGTCGCGGTCGGCCGAGCGGCTGCTGGGCTGGACCGCGGAAGAGGTGCTGCACGCGCCGCTGCCGGCGGACGATGACGAGCGGCAGCATCGCCACGCGATGATCCGCCGGGTGATCGCGACGCAGTCGCCGGGCCGCATGACCACCTGGCAGCGTCGGCGCGACGGCAGCGCCTTGTCGGTGGTGCTCGAGTTCGCGGCCCTGCCCCAGCGCGACGGGGCCGCACCCGCCGTCATCGTCGCGATGACCGACGTGACTGAGCTCGACACCCTGCGTGCGGACCTCGCGATCGCAGCCGAGCGCTGGCGGCTTGGCGTGGAGGCGATCGGCGAGGGTGTGCTCGACTGGGACCTGCGCTCGGACACGATGGTCCTGTCGCCCCGGTTCCTCGAGTTGCTGGAGGACCCGACGCTCGACGCCACGGTGCCCAGCGATGCACTCTGGCGCTTCGTGTGGCCGGCGGACGCCGAATCGCTGCGACGGTCCGCGGACCTGACGACGCAGACCGGTCGCGCCGACCAGGTACGGTTCCGCATCCGCACGCCGCGTTCGGGGTTGCGCTGGCTGCGCCTCACGTCCATCGCGACCCATGACAGCGGCGGTCGTCCGGTGCGTGTGGTCGCCTCGGTGCGCGAGGAAACCGGCGAGGTCTTCACCGAGACGACGCGTGCCCTCGCCTCGGCGATGCACCAGGGCGTGTTGTCGGGCGAGATGTTCACGGTGCTCGCCCGCCGGCTCTGCGAGGGGGTGCTGCGCCCGTTCGGCCTCCTGCGCGCGTCCGTGCACCTCGGCAGCGGGACCACGGGCAGCGTGGTGGCCGTGGCGACGGCTGACACGGCGCCGGATGGCCGCGCACCGCGCGGCGACGCCGTGCCGCCCGAGGTCTCCCCGGCGATCTCGGCCACCATCCTGGTGGGCAATCTCGCGGCGGGGGCACTGGTGGTGGAGCCGGCCTGGGCCGGCACGCCGGACGTGCGGCTGGTGGGCGCGCTCGAGCACCTCGCGGCCGCACTCGGCGCCATCGAGCAGCTCACCACCGCGCGCGAGCGGTTGCTGCTGCAGGATGCGGCGTTCGAGGGTGCGGCCAACGGCATCGCGATCCTCGACGCCCAGGGCCGGATCGAGCAGGCGAACCTCGCGTTCGCGACGCTCACCGGTCGCGAGCGCGCGGAGTTGCCGGGGCAGTCGTTCTCCGCGCTGTTCGAGTACATCGAAGGGCCGAGCGCGGAGCCCGGCGGCCCGGTGCAACGCGTGGAACGCATCGTCCGCGGCACCGATCCGCCGCTGCACGTGCACATCACGCGTTCCCCGGTCCACGATCGCCGGGAGCGCACGCCCCACACGATCGCCGTGGTGGAGGACCTCACCGAGCGCCGGGAGCAGGAGGCCCGCATCGCGCGGATGGCGCGCTACGACGCCCTCACGGAGCTGCCCAACCGCCAGCTGTTCTTCGACCAGGCGCGCCCCCTGCTCGCACGCGCGGCCCGCAGCGGGCAACCGATCGCCGTGCTGTTCCTCGACCTCGACCACTTCAAGCACGTGAACGATGCGCTGGGGCACGCCGTGGGGGACGCCGTGCTGCGTGCGGCGGCGCAGCGGCTGGGCGCGGCACTGCGACCCACCGACCTGCTCGCCCGGTTCGGCGGCGACGAGTTCGTGATCCTGCTCGACGCCCTGCGGGACCCGCAGGAGGCCAGCGCACTCGCGCACCGTCTGCTCACGCTGCACCAGGAGCCGATCAGCGCGAGCGGCATCCTGCACCACGTGGGCGTCAGCATCGGCATCGCGCTGCATCCCGAGGACGGCGTCGAGCTCGACGACCTGATCCAGCGCGCGGACCTCGCGATGTACCGCGCCAAGGCCGGCGGACGGCACGCGGTGCAGTACTACTCCGCCTCCATGGATGAGCGTGCGCTGCGGCGCGGCGCGATCGAGCGGGCGCTGCACTCCGCGCTCGCGCATGACGAGTTCCGGCTCGTGTATCAGCCGCAGCTGCGCCTCTCGGACGGCGCGCTGGTGGGCTGCGAGACGCTGCTGCGCTGGCGTTCCCGCGAGCTGGGCGACGTCTCCCCCGGCGACTTCATCCCGGTGGCCGAGGAGATGGGCCTCATCCGGCCGGTGGGCGCGCAGGTGCTCGAGCGCGCCTGCGCGCAGGCGTTCCGCTGGGCGGAGCACGGCCTGGTGGACCTGCGCATGGCCGTCAACCTCTCGATGGCGCAGTTCCGGTCGACCACCCTCGCCGACGAACTCGCCGCGATCGTCGCCGCGAGCGGACGGCGAGCGGCGCAGGTGGAGCTCGAGATCACCGAATCGATGCTCGCGGCGGACAAGGAGCGCGCGGAGACCACCGTGCGCGCCCTCGCCGATGCGGGATTCGACCTGGCGATCGACGACTTCGGCACCGGGTACTCGTCGATGTTCGCCCTGCAGCGCTATCCGTTGGCGCGCCTCAAGATCGACCGCTCGTTCGTGATGGGTGTCGCCACCGACGCCAACTCCCAGACGATCGTCCGCGCCACCGTGGAGCTGGCCCATGCGCTGCACCTGAGCGTGATCGCCGAGGGCGTGGAGACGGCGGACCAGGAGGAGTTCCTCCGCGGCGTGGGCTGCGACGAGGTGCAGGGTTATCGGTACGGCAAGCCCATGGCACCGGACGCGTTCGAGGCCTGGGTGCGGGAACATCGGGCAGCGCGCGGGGATTCCACGTCTTGACGCGGCGCTGACCTGTCGCGTGCGGCGTCCCACTTGCACATCACGCCCGCACCCGCGAGCGTGAAGGCTCAACCTCCCGCTGGAGTCTCCGATGCGTTCCCGTACCCTTCCGCTGTTCGCTGTGCTCGCGGCCCTCATGGCCACCGCCCCCGTCGCCACGGCGCAGGACGCCGACCGGTCCGTGAAGGACGGCGGCATCAAGGTCGCCGGCTGGAAGGGCCGCATCGACCGCCGCGCCATGACGCAGGGCAAGACGGTGAACGATTCCAAGTTCACCAGCGAAGGCAGCGCGCTCCGGCTCTCGGTGGGCCCGGCGGGCAACTTCTGGAACCCCGCGCATACGGCCACGGGGGACTACGAGGTGATGGGCACCTTCAAGGAACACAAGATGGCCGCCTCGCACCCGCACTCGTACGGCATCTTCATCGGCGGCAACGACCTCGAGTCCGACACCGAGACGCTCATGTACTGCATCGTCTACGGGAACGGCACCTACTCCATCAAGACCTTCCATGGCGCGAAGGTGACGACGCTCGTGAACGCCGAGGCGACGCCGGCGCTCAAGAAGGCCGACGCGAACGGTGAGTCCACGAACTCGGTCGCTTGGCGCGTGAAGGGCGGCAAGGCCTCCTGCGTGCTCAACGGCACCGTGGTGAAGACGCTCGATGCCGCGGAGTACGCGGGCGCCGACAAGCTCAAGTCGCTCGACGGCAACTACGGCCTGCGCGTGAGCCACAACGTGGAGCTCACGGTCACGGGCTTCATGAAGCACTGAGCGCCGCAGGGCGCGGGGCTCAGGGAAGCGGGAAGCGCCGCACGCGACCCTGTGTCCCCGCACCCCACACGGCGCGCGGAGACGAGGCACCCACGGTCCAGTAGTTGAGCGTGTCGAGTACGGTCCAGGACCGTCCCTCGTCGCTCGAGACCGCCGCACCACTCGGGCCCACGGCGACCACCGTGGGCCGTTGTGCGCCCGGCACCCAGGTGCCGCCCCAGCTGCCGACCTTGAATGCCGGCGCCGTCCGCGGCTCCCACGTATCGCCGCCGTCGGTCGTCACGGCGATCAGGGTGTCGCCCGGCTGGCTCGCGTAGCCGCCGCCCAGGACCATGCCGTGCATCGCATCGCGGAAGATGACCGACTGCGGACCACTGCCTTCGTGCGTGGTGATCGGCAAGGTCTCGAGGGCCCAACTCCGCCCGTAGTCGCTGGTTCGCAGCAATCGCGCGCGCGTCGGCGTGCTCATCACGATCCACGCACGGCCGCCAGGACCGGTCTCCACGCAGGTCCCGCTCGCCGCGAAGCTGCCTTCGCCCGGCTGCGCGGCCGGCAGCTGCGCCGGGTCCACGCGCTGCCATCGACGGCCGCCGTCCTCCGTGCGCAGCAGGGCCATCCGGTCGCCGATCGCATCCCCGATCACGAGGCCGCGCTGCGCATCCCAGAAGTCCATGCAGTCGTAGAAGCCCGCCGAATCGGCGTTCACGAACTGTCGCTCCCAGGTCGCGCCACCGTCCCCGGTGTGGTAGATGCGGCTCTGCGCGCCGTTCCCGATGCTCAGCACCCACGCCGAGCGGGCGTCGAGTGCGTGCACATCACGGAACTGCAGCGACTCCGCGCCCGCCACGGGATGCCGGCTCCACGTGCGGCCGCCATCCACGGACCGCAGCACGGTGCCGCGTGCACCGGCGGCCCAGAGCACGTCGTCCGAGACCACGTGGATGCCGATGAGCAGCGCCGTGGTGCCGCTGCCTTGGAGGAACGGCGCGGCCGCGAGGGTGCACATCGCGCCGAGCAGGACGAGACGGGGGATTCGGGGCATGGCGTAGGGTAGCACGTCCGGGCCTCAGCCGCCCAGCGCCACGATCGACCGACGCAGGTTGGCGCGCGCCGCCGACTCGAACCGCTCCCGCATCACCGGCGTGGCATACAGGGCCGGTCGCGCGAGGAACGCTTCGAGGACCGCGCGTCGCTTGGCGCGGAAGATCGGCCCCGGCACCCAGGCGTACTCGGCCCGCACCTGGTGCTCGTACGCGTCGAACCGCGCCTCGCTCGCCCCGAGGATCGCGAGGTCGATGTCGACCACCAGTGCGATGTCGCCGGCGGCTGGTGCGGCCGCGTGTGTGGTGGCGAGGATCATCGCCTCCACGCGCGCGATCCGGTCCGGCGCCGCCCCCGCCGACGCCAGCACCTGGGCGGCGAGGTCGGCGCTGCGGCGTTCGTTGTCGGATGCGAGCGCGGCGTACACGGCGTCATGGTACCACAGGGCGAACTCGCACTCCGCGACGCGCGCCGCCGCACCGCGCACGTCGTCGAGGTGGGCGAGACACTCGTCGAGGTGCTGCGCCGTGTGGTAGTGGCGGGTCGGCTCCGCGTAGCGCGCGAGCAGGTCCGCGTAGTGCTGACTGCGCTCCTGCTCGGACGCGCGGAGGCCGAGTGCCTGCCACAGCAGCTCCCAGCGCGCCCGGCCGGGCATCACGCCGACTCGTGGCTCTTCGACGCCCACCAGCGGCCCACCCACGTGGCGAGCACCGCGAGCAGCAGGCCGACCGTCGACGCCACGGCCGACGGCTGCGTCTCCGTTGCCGCACCGACGAGCGCGAGCCCGACCACGATCGCCGCCCACCAGAGCATCCGCGTGCGGTACTTGCCCGGCTCGCACTGATACGCGGCCGTGATCGCGAACGCCGCGAGCCCCATCACCAAGCCGGAGAACCCCATGTTCGAGCGGTCGAGCCCCCACCCGGCGAGGAAGAGCAGCACACCCGCGGCGAGCACGGCGCCCACCCGCTGGGCCGCGACCCGCTTGTCCCCGGTCACCAGGCGACGGCCTTCGGGCGTGGTGAGCAGCAGCAGGTTCAGCAGCGGATCGGCCAGCCAGCTGAGCACCACGAACGCCACGTACGCGGCGAGCACCGGATAGATCAGATAGCGCATGGACGGGTTGTCGCGCGCCACGCCGCGCAGGACCCGATACCCGAAGAGGCCGCCGAACACGATGAGCATCTGCGTGCCCGGCGTGAACGACTGCATCCAGAAGAAGAACCGCAGCAGCAGCCCGTAGCCGGGGTACCGCGCCTTGAGGGTGAGCAGCAGGCCCTCGCGCGCCCAATCGGCCCCGGGGTCCAGCGCCAAGGCATCGCGGAACTCCGCCTCGGCGTCGCCGCGGCGCCCGCCCCGCAGGAACGACCAGCCGCGACCGGCGCGCCCGAACGCGTTGTGCGGGAAACGCTCGGCGAACGCGTCCCATTCCTTCTCCGACAGCCGCGCCCGCTCGCCCAGCGCGATCTGCGACGCGAGCAGCTTGAGCTGCGCTGCCTCCTCGTTGTCGGGATCGCCGGCCAGGATGTACTCGGCGCGCGCCTTCACCTCGTCCCAGCGCCCGAGCAACGCGCGCCCGCGTGCGTCGAGCAGGATGGCTGCTTCGTCGGACGGGTCCGCGTCGAGGATCTGCGCCGTGTACGCGAGCACCCGGTCCGGTTCGCGCAGCGCCAATGCCACGGTGGCCGCGACGATCAGTGCGAAGCGCGGGTCCTCGTTGTCCGGCTGCGCGAGTGCCGCACGTACGTCCGCGTCGGCGTCGGCGAGGTGCTGCAGGTCGATGAGCATCCACGCGCGCAGCGCGAGCAGGAACCCCGAGTCGGGATAGTCCTCGCGCAGCGCGTCGAGTTCTTGGATCGCCCCCTCGATATCGCCGTCCTCGGCGAGGTCGAGGATCTGGCGGATCGGATCGGGCGAGACGGATTCTTCAGACACGGGACGGCGCGGTGAGCGTGAGGAGCAAGGAGCAGCAGGTCACCGCCCCCTCGGCCTTGGCGAGTTCGTCCGCCGGTACCGGATGCACCTGATACCCACGGGCTCCCAACAAAGTACACGTCTGCACGTGCTCGGCGGACATGACCAGTGCGGTCCCGATGCGCAGCACGTTGGCGGCCGCCGGTTCGTCCGGGGCGATGCGGACCGTGCGGAGCGGCGCGAAGTCCGCCGGGTCCACCCACTCCGGGTTCAGCAGCACCGTGTCGTCGTTGAGGGCGGTGGCCGCACTCTTGAGGTGCAGGCAGCCGGTGACCGCGACCGGGACGACCTCGTAGCCGTGCATCGCGAGCAACCCCGCGAGTTGCGCGATGCCCGCCTCGTTGCTGCGCGGCGTGCGGCCCACGAAGACCCGCCGCCCGACCACACACACGTCGCCGCCGTCCAGCGTGCCCGGGGCGCGGATCTCCGCGAGCGGCCGATGTGCCACGAGTGCCGCGCGCACGGCCGGCAGCTCACCACGGCGCGAAGCGGCGCCGGGTCGCGTGAGCACCGCGAGTTCATCGAACACCACGGCCGTGTCCTCGATGAACACGCTGTCGGGATGCGCGGGCGCGGGGGCGACCCGCTCGACGCGGACGCCGATCGTGCGCAGCAGCGCCTCATACGCGGCGTGCTGCTGCTCGGCGCGCGCGACATCGATTGGCGTGCGCGCGAGGTGCGTGAGCTCGCACTCGACGATGCGCGGCGAGACGGCCCGGGTGAGGGCGAGCAGGGTCGGCGTGGTCATGGGCCGGTGCTAGCGTGGCGTGCGGGACGTGGGGCGCGCCTCGACCCGCACGGCGGGCCGCGAGGCGGGGTTGGCCGCGAGCCAGGCCGTCATGACCTGTGAGGCGGTCGCGCGGAGGGCGGGCAGGATGGTGCGCTGCACGCGCTCGCGCGCATCGGCGCGGAACGGCATGCCCACGTTGAGCGCCGCCACGGTGACGCCGGCGCCATCGCGGATGGGGACCGAGATCGAACAGAGTCCGATCTCGAGCTCCTGCTCGACATAGGCGTACCCCTCGGCCCGCACCTGCCGGATGATGCGCTCCAGCGCGTCGCGGTCGGTCACCGTGTACGGCGTGATGGCCGCGAACCTGCGCCCGGCGAGCCAGGCGTGCAGCGCGGCATCATCGAGTCCGCCCAGCAGCACGCGACCCATGGACGCACAGAACGCCGGCAGCCGCGCCCCGACGCCGAGCGCCACGGTCATCACCTTGCGCACGGTGATGCGCTGCACGTAGACGATGTCGCGCCCGTCGAGTACGGCGAGCGAGCAGCTCTCGCCGACGTGGTCTGCCAGCGCGCGCATGAACGGGTGGGCGAGTTCGGGCAGCGTGAGCGAGGCGAGGTAGCGGTAGCCGAGGTCGAGCACGCGCGGCGTGAGATGGAAGCGGCGGTCACGACGCGCCACGTAGCCCAGGTGCTCGAGTGTGTGCAGCAGGCGTCGCACGACGGCGCGGGCGAGTCCGACGTGGTCGGCCAGCTCCGAGAGGGTCATCTCGGGGCGGTCGCGGTCGAAGGCGCGGATGACGTCGAGTCCGCGCGAGAGGGTCTGGACGAAGTCGGGGCTGTCCTCGAACCGGGCCTGTCCCGGCAGGGCGGAGCGCGTGGGCATGGCGGCAATCCTAGCCCCGGCCTCCGGGGTTCGCAATGCGAACGCTCGTGCGCGGGACGAACGGGACGACCGATATTCTATATCAATGGCGACGCGCCCCGAACGCGACACGGTGCTCCACTCCTGGACCGTCCAGGCCCGATGGGACGCACCGACCGTCGTCGGCGCCAGCGGTGCCTACTTCGTCCTCGCCGATGGACGCCGGATCCTCGACTTCTCGAGTCAGTCCGAGTGCTCCAACCTCGGCCACCAGCATCCGGCGGTCGTCGCCGCCATCAAGGCCCAGGCTGACCGGCTCTGCTACATCGCCAACGCCTGGGGCGCCGAGCCGCGCGCCGCACTCGCGGACCGCCTGCTCGAGCGCAGCGGATTCCAAGGCGGACGCGTCTTCTTCACGCTCGGCGGTGCCGACGCGAACGAACATGCCGTGAAGTTCGCGCGCCTCGCCCGCGGCCTGCCCCTCGGCCGCGTGTTCACGCGCGATCGCTCCTACCATGGCGCGACCTATGCCACCATGGCGCTCTCCGGCGACGCCCGCAGCGGCGACGCCGCACGCCCCGCCGCGTACGGCGTCGAGCATGTCCCGCCGCCCTACGCGTACCGCTGCCCCTGGGACAGCCGCGACGCCGAGGACTGCGGGCGCCGCGCGGCGGAGTACGTCACGCAGCGCATCAAGGCGCACGGCGCGGCGCAGGTTGCCGCAGTGCTCATGGAGCCGAATGCCGGCACCAACGGCATCGTCGCGCCGGACTCGTACTGGCCCGCCTTGCGCGCGGGCACCCGGGCGCACGGTGTGCTGCTCATCGCGGACGAGGTGATGAGCGGATTCGGGCGCTGCGGCGAATGGTTCGCCTGGCAGCGGTACGGCGACGCCGGTCGTCCGGACGTGATGACGCTGGCCAAGGGACTCACCGGCGCGCACCTGCCGCTCGGGGCGGTGGTGCTCTCGGCCGAGGTCGCGGCGGCGCTCGAGCACGAGATGCTCCAGACAGGGCTCACGTACTGCGGACATCCCTTGTCCTGCGCCGCCGGCCTTGCCGCGGTGGAGGCGTACGCGGCTGAGGATCTCATCACCCGCTCGCGGACGCTGGGGCGCGAGATGTTCACGACGCTGCAACTGCTGCAGGAGCGGCATCGCGTGATCGGGGAGGTGCGCGGCGGGCATGGCCTGTTCGCGGTGGTGGAGCTCGTGCGCGACCGCGCGACGCGCGAACCGCTGGCACCCTGGCCGCAGCTGGCGCCGGCCCTCGCCGCCCTGCTCCGCGATGCGCTGGACGCCGGCGTCTCGCTCGCCGCGCGCGGGAACTTGCTCCTGCTCGCGCCGCCGCTCATCATCGAGGAGCGGGCGCTCGCGGACACGCTCGGCCTGCTCGACCGCCTGCTCGCGCGCCACTTCCCCTCCCGGTCCTGAGGCTCCCATGAGCGTCTCCCGGCTCTACTCGTCGTTGATCGACCTGCCCGAGGCGCGGCACGTGGAGTTCGACGCGGCGCTGGCCCGGATGAAGGAGCGGATGGGCGAGACGCATGCGCTGCACATCGGCGGCGGCGACATCCTCTCGCGCCACGCACGCGCCAAGCACTCGCCGATCGACCGTGGCCTGGTGCTCGGGCACTTCGGTGCCGCCACGGAGCATGAGGTGCACCTCGCGATGGCCGCGGCCGCCGGAGCGTATCCCTGGTGGCGCCGCACGCCGGCGACGGAACGCATCGCCCTGCTGCGTCGCGTCGCGGCGCTCATCGAGGAGCGGCGTGCGGACTTCGCGGCGGTGCTCTCCATGGAAGTCGGGAAGAACCGCGCCGAGGCCCTCGGCGAGGCGCACGAGGCGGCGGAGTTCTTCTCGACGTACTGCGACGAGTGGGAGCGCAACGACGGTGTGCTGTACGACCTCCCCAGCGGACCGTCGCTCGGCGCGCACACGCACAGCCGGCGCGTGCTCAAGCCCTACGGCCCGTGGGTGGTGCTCGCCTCCTTCAACTTCCCGCTCGCGTTGCTGGCCGGCCCGAGTGCGGCGGCCCTGCTCGCCGGCAACACGGTGGTGGCGAAGGGTGCGGTCGACACGCCGTGGAGCGGACGATTGCTCGCGGACGTGTTCCGCGACGCGGGCGCACCGCCGGGCGTGTTCAACTACCTGAGTGGGGCCTCCGGCGACATGGGCGACGCGCTGCTGCAGCATCCATCGCTCGGCGGCCTCACCATCACCGCGTCGCAGGGCACCGGCCTGGAGATCATGCGCAAGGTCGGCGGTGCGGCGCACCTGCGGCCCTGCGTCGCGGAACTGGGCGGCCTGAACGCCTGTGTGGTCACCGCCAACGCGGACGTCGAGCGCGCCGTGATGGGCATCCTGCACTCCGCGTTCGGGATGTCGGGCCAGAAGCATTCCTCGCTCTCGCACCTCTATGTGCACGGCACCGTCGCGCAGCGGGTGGTCGACCTCCTGGTGAGCCGCATCAAGCTCATGCCGATCGGCGATCCCACCAAGCGCGGCAACTACCTCGGGCCGGTGACCAAGTCGAGCTCCTATTCGGACTACCGCACCTTCATCCATGAGCTGCGCGAACACGGGTCGCACGTGCTCGTGGGCGGCGAGGTGTTGACCGAGCGGGGACTGGGCCACGGCCAGTTCGTGGCGCCCACGCTGGCGGAGGCGCCACTCGGGCACCCGCTCTGGAAGACGGAGATGTTCCTGCCGATCCTGCTCGTGCACCGCGTGCCCTCGCTCGAGGACGCGACCCAGCTCATGAACGCGCAGCCGTCAGGCCTCACGGCCGGCATCTACGGCGACAAGGAGGAGGTCGCCTGGTTCTTCGAGCACGTGGATGCGGGCCTCGTGTACGCCAACCGCCAGCTGGGCTCCGCGTCCGGGACCTGGCCGGGCTACCACCCGATCAGCGGCTGGAAGGATTCCGACGCGTCGGGCAAGACGATGGGCCCGTTCAACTACCTGGCGCAGTACCTCCGCGAGCAGTCGCAGACCTCGGTCGAGTGAGGCCGCCGCTCCTCTCCCTCCGTGAGGCCATCGCGACCCATGTCCGGGACGGGGCGCAGGTCGCGCTCGAGGGATTCACGCACCTCATCCCGTTCGCCGCCGGGCACGAGATCATCCGGCAGCGCCGTCGTGACCTCACGCTGCTGCGGATGACCCCGGACCTCATCTACGACCAGATGATCGGCATGGGTTGCGCCCGCGCGCTGGTGTTCTCCTGGGGCGGCAATCCCGGCGTCGGCTCGCTGCACCGCCTGCGCGACGCGGTGGAGCACGGCTGGCCGCACACGCTCGAGCTCGACGAGCAGACGCACGCCGCCATGGCCGCGCGCTACTGCGCCGGCGCCAGCGGCCTGCCGTTCGCGGTGCTGCGCGCCGCGACCGACACCGACCTGCGCCGCGCGAACACCGCTCACAGCGCCGCGGTCGCCTGCCCCTTCACCGGCGAGATCCTCACCGCCGTGCGCGCGCTCACGCCCGACGTGACCATCCTCCACGCGCAACGGGCGGACCACGACGGCAACGTCCTCATGGAGGGCATCGTGGGCGCGAGCCGCGAGGCCGCACTCGCCGCGCGTACGCTGCTCGTCACCGTGGAGGAGATCGTGCCCGCACTCGGCGCTGGTCCCAACGCGTACGTGATCCCGGGATGGCAGATCGCCGCGATCGCCCACGTCCCCGGCGGCGCCTACCCCTCGTACGCGCTCGGGCACTACGAACGCGACAACCGCTTCTACCAGGACTGGGACGGCATCGCACGCACACGCGACTCCTTCCTCGCCTGGATGACGCAGCACGTGCTCGGCAGCGCCGACCACGCCGCGTTCCTGCGCAGCCTCGGGGTGGCCGCGTGACCGCACCGGCCTACAGCGCCGACGAGATGATGACGGTCGCCGCGGCGCGGCGCCTGCGCGACGGGGCGGTGTGCTTCGTCGGCATCGGACTCCCCAGCGCGGCCTGCAACCTGGCCCGCCTCACCCACGCGCCGGACCTCGTGCTCATCTACGAGTCCGGCACCGTCGGCACGCGACCCACGGTGCTGCCGCTCTCCATCGGTGACGGCGAGCTCGCGAGCACGGCGACCAGCGTGATCCCGCTGCCGGAGATCTTCGCACACTACCTCCAACGCGGCCGCGTCGATGTCGGCTTCCTCGGTGCGGCCCAACTCGACCGCCTCGGCCGGCTGAACAGCACTGCCATCGGCCCCTATGCCAAGCCCAGCGTGCGGCTGCCGGGGTCGGGCGGTGCGCCCGAGATCGGTGCCGCCGCGCGCGAGGTGTTCGTGGTGATGAAGCAGAGCGCCCGGACCTTCGTCGAGCGCCTCGACTTCGTGACGACGCGGGCGCGCCCGGCCGCCGTCATCACCGACCTCGGCGTGCTCGAGCCCGATCCGCACTCGCGGGAACTCCGCGTCTGCGCCACCTTCGCGGGCGTGACGGTGGACCAGATGCGCGCCGAATGCGGTTGGCCGTTGCAGGCCGCAGCCACGGTGCAGCGCATCACCCCGCCGACGGACCATGAACTCGAGGTCCTGCGGGCCCTCGGGGCGCGCACCGCCGCCGCGCACGGTCGCCCCGTCCGCATCTCCCTCCCCACCTGATCCACCCATGCCCACGCCGCACCGCAAGACCGCGCTGCCCGGCCCCAACGCGCTGGCGATGATCGCCCGCGACGCCGCGGTCATCTCGCCCTCGTATCCGCGCGACTACCCGTTCGTGATGTCGCACGGGCGCGGCGCCGAGGTGTGGGACGTGGACGGGAACCGCTTCCTGGATTTCGCGGCGGGGATCGCGGTCTGCGCCACCGGCCACGCACACCCCGAGGTGGTCCGTGCGATCACCGAGGCCGCGCAGGGGTTCCTGCATATCTCCAGCGACTACTGGCACGAGCGCCAGGTGCGGCTGGGCGAGCGCATCCGCGACCTCAAGCCGATGGGCGATGTCCCGGTGCTCAGCTTCATGTGCCAGAGCGGCACCGAGAGCGTGGAGGGTGCGCTCAAGCTCGCGCGCTACGTCACCGGGCGGCAGCGCTTCATCGGATTCCTCGGCGGGTTCCATGGACGCACCATGGGCGCGCTGGCCTTCACCTCGAGCAAGTACACGCAGCAGGCAGGGTTCTTCCCGACCATGCCCGGCGTCACGCACGTGCCGTATCCCAACAACTACCGACCGATCTTCGCGGGCGCGGACCAGGGCCAGGCGGTGCTCGACTACATCGAGCACGTGCTCTTCCAGCACAACGTCCCGGCCCGGGAGGTCGCGGGGATCCTCGTGGAACCCGTGCAGGGCGAAGGCGGATACCTCGTGCCGCCCGCCGGCTTCCTCGAGGGCCTGCGGGCCCTCTGCGACCGGCATGGCATCCTGCTGATCTTCGACGAGGTGCAATCCGGCGTGGGACGCACCGGCCGGATGTTCGCGGCCCACCACACGGGCGTGGTGCCCGACATCATGACCCTCGCCAAGGGCCTCGGCAGCGGCATGCCGATCGGCCTGGTCGTCGCGCAGAAGCGGCACATGGAGCTGTGGAAGCGCGGTGCCCACGGCAACACCTACGGCGGCAACCCGGTGTGCTGCGCCGCGGCCATCGCCACGCTCGACCTCGTGGAGCGCGAGTACATGGCGAACGCGGCGAGCGTCGGGCAGTACTTCATGGAGCGCTTGCGCGAATGGCAGCAGCGCCGGCCGCAGATCGGCGAGGTCCGTGGGCTGGGCCTGATGATCGGACTCGAACTCGTGCAGGGCGCGGGCGACCGCACCCCGGCACGCGAGCTCTGCGATGCCCTCATCACGCGTGCGTACCACAACGGGCTCCTGCTGCTCTCCTGCGGCGTGAGCACCGTGCGCTTCATGCCCCCGCTGCTCATCACACGTGCCGACGTGGACGAGGCGATGGCGATCCTCGACCAGAGCCTCACCGAGGCCCTGCGATGACCGGACGCCGCCGACGGTTCGGCTTCTGGACCGCGACCGCCCTCGTGGTGGGCAACATCATCGGTGCGGCGATCTTCATGCAGCCCGCGTCGCTGGCGCCGTACGGGTGGAACGCCATCACCGCGTGGCTCATCAGCCTCGCCGGGGCCCTCTGCCTCGCGTGGGTCTTCGCGCGGCTCGCCGCGACCTTCCCCGATGCCGGCGGCGCCCACGGCTTCATGGAACTCGGGGTGGGGGAAGGCGCGGCCTTCCTCGGCTCCTGGGGATACCTCGTCTCGGTCTGGGCGGCGAACGCCGCCATCACCATCACCGGCGTCAACTACCTCACGCGGCTCCTCCCGGCCTTGCGCACCGTGCCCGGCGCCGAGCCCGCTGCGGCGCTGCTCGTCATCGCGCTCATCACGTGGGGCAACCTCCGCGCGATGGGCGGCCAGGTCCAGCTCGTCTCCTCGGTGATCAAGCTGCTGCCGTTCACCGCCGTCATCGCCCTCGCGGCCTGGGTGCTGCTGCGCGACGGCACCGCCGCGCTCGCGCCCATCGACGCCGTGCCGCTGAGCGCCGCCACCACGCTCTCGGCCATCGGCATCACCTTCTACGCGATGCTCGGCCTCGAGAGCGCCGCGATGCCGGCCGACGCGGTGGAGGATCCCGAGCGCACGGTCCCGCGCGCGACGATGGTCGGCACCACCCTGAGCGGGGTCGTGACGATCTTCTCCACCTGCGCCGTCGCACTCATGATGCCGATGGAGGTCGTCTCGCAGTCCAAGGCGCCCGTCGCCGACTTCATCGGGGGCTTCTGGGGCAACGGTGCCAGCCTCTTCGTCGCGTTCTGCGGCGTGGTCAGCTGCTTCGGTTGCCTCAACGGCTGGATCCTCATCGGCGGCGAGCTGCCGTCGGCGATGTGCTCGCGCGGGGCGCTCCCGTCCTGGTTCGGCGTGCGCAACCGTTTCGGGGTGCCGGCCCGTGCCCTGGTGCTCGGCGCACTCATCACCAGCGTGCTGGTGCTGGCCGCGAGTTCGCGCGTGGGCGTGGCCGCGTTCAACTTCGCGGCCCTCATCGCGACCGCGACCAACCTCGTGCTCTACCTCCTCTGCACGCTCGCGGCCATCCGCTTCATGCGCGACGGGCGCCTCGCGCGCACGCCGGGATTGGTACTCTGCAGCCTCGGCGCGCTGGTGTTCGCCCTCTACGCGTTCTACGGCAGCGGCCGGGAGCCGTTGCTCTGGGGCCTGGCGCTCCTCGCCCTCGGCTGGCCGCTGCGCCACGTCGCGCGACGGGCCGCCGCCCGTGCCCGCCTGGTCACCCACGGGGCCTGACGGTGCGCGACCCGCGCTACGACGTGCTCTTCGAGCAGGTGCGCATCGGGCCGGTCACGGCGCGCAACCGCTTCTTCCAGGTGCCGCACTGCAACGGCATGGGACACCAGATGCCGGCCGCACACGCCGCGATGCGCGAGGTGAAGGCGGAGGGCGGCTGGGCCGTCGTGTCCACCGAGGAGTGCGAGATCCATCCCAGCGGCGACGTGACGCCGTATGTCGAGGCGCGCCTCTGGGACGACGCCGACATCCCGGCCCTCGCGCTGATGTGCGACGCGGTCCATCGCCATGGCGCGCTCGCTGCCGTGGAGCTCACGCACAACGGGCCCACCGCCAGCAACCTCTACTCGCGCGAGGTCGCGCTGGCGCCGTCGCACCAGCCGCTCAAGTACGGCTATCCGCACCAGGCGCGTGCGATGACCAAGGCGGACATCCGCGACTACCGGCGGTGGCATCGTGACGCGGCCCTGCGCGGCCGCCGGGCGGGGTTCGACCTCATCTACGTCTACGCCGGGCACGACCTGTCGCTCGCGATGCACTTCCTGCAGCGGCGGCGCAACCACCGCAGCGATGAGTACGGCGGCAGCCTCGAGAACCGCGTGCGCCTCTTCCGCGAGATCATCGAGGATACCAAGGAGGCCGTGGGCGACCACTGCGGCGTGGTCGTCCGTTTCGCGGTCGAGGAGCTGCTCGGCGATGCAGGCGTGACCGTCGCCGAGGCGCAGGAGGTCGTGCACATGCTCGGCGAGCTCCCCGACCTCTGGGACGTGAACATCGCCGCCTGGTACAACGATTCCATCCCTTCGCGCTTCGCCCGCGAGGGCGCGCAGGAGCCCTTCACGCACTGGGTGAAGCGGTACACGTCCAAGCCGGTCGTCGGCGTCGGCCGCTTCACCTCGCCCGACACGATGGTCGACCAGGTCCGCCGCGGCGTGCTCGACATGATCGGTGCGGCCCGACCGAGCATCGCGGACCCCTTCCTGCCGCACAAGATCGAGACCGGCCGTCTCGACGAGATCCGCGAGTGCATCGGGTGCAACATCTGCGTCACGGGCGACATGACGATGACGCCGATCCGTTGCACGCAGAACCCGTCGATGGGCGAGGAGTGGCGGAAGGGCTGGCACCCCGAGCGCATCGCGCCCGCACGGACGCGGGAACGTGTGCTCGTCGTCGGCGCAGGCCCGGCCGGGCTCGAGGCCGCTCGGGCGCTCGGCCAGCGCGGCGTGGAGGTCCACCTCTCCGAGGCGACGCGCGAACTCGGTGGGCGCGTGAGCCGCGAAGCGCGCCTGCCGGGACTGGCCGAGTGGGGGCGCGTGCGCGACTGGCGCGTGGGCCGCATCGAGGCGATGCCGAACGTCACCGTGTACCGCGAGTCGCCGATCAGCGCCGACGAGGTGCTGGAGTTCGGTGCCGCGCACGTCGCCGTCGCCACCGGCTGCCACTGGCGCCGCGACGGATACGGGCGGACGAACGGCGACGGCATCCCCGGCTTCGGCACGGACACACACACCCCCGACGACCTGCTCGACGGCCGGGTCCCCACCGGACACGTGGCGATCTTCGACGACGAGTCCTTCTACCTCTCGAGCGTGTTGGCCGAACTGGTGGTCCGCGCGGGCGGACGGGTGAGCATCATCACGCCCGAGGAGACGGTCGCCTCGTGGAGCACGAACACGCTCGACTACCGGCACATCCAGGCCCGGCTCCACTCCCTCGGCGTCACACAGGTCGTCGCCCACAACGTGCGCGCCGCCGCACCCGGGCATCTGCGCCTCGTGCACGTCTGGTCGGGCGCTGAGCGGGAGCTCGGCTGCGATGCGGTGGTGAGCATCACCGCGCGGCTCCCGGACGACGCGCTGCACGGCGCGCTGCTCGCGCGGGAGGCGGAGTGGGCGGCGGCCGGCCTGCGCTCGGTGCGCTGCATCGGCGACGCCCACGCCCCGGGGCTCATCGCCCACGCGGTGTACGCGGGCCACCGCTACGCCCAGGAGTTCGGCGAGCCCGCGCGCGGGGACGTACCGTTCCGGCGGCATCTGCCCGTCGCGCAGGGCTGAGCTAACTTTCGGGGCGTCGTCCCATCCGCACCCCTCCTCGTGGAGCCCTGCATGTCGTCCGGTCCCTCGGTCCGCCCGTCCACCCGCCGCACGCTCGGCGCGCTGCTCATCCTGCCCGCGCTGGCGAGCCTCGCCGCCGCGCAGGGCGCGCCGAAGGTCAATCGCTACGGCAACCCGCCGGTCGTGAAGCCCGCACCCACCAAGGCGGGCATCGATGTCCGGGACCTGCAGATCCGGCTGTATCAGTTCGCCGATGACTCCATGCAAGGGCGCCAGGTCGGCCGCTTCGGCAACAAGAAGGGCACGGACTACATCGCGGCGGAGATCAAGCGCCTCGGGCTCATCCCCGCGGGAGACAACGGGACCTACTTCCAGACGCTGCCCTACCACCTGCGCAAGTTCACGACGAGCTCGCGCGTCTCGGTGAACGGCAACCCGCTCGCCTGGAACGTCGACATCGTCGCGATCCCGGGGCAGCGGGCGCCGCGGCCGGTGGCCGGCGCCGAGGTGGTCTTCGGCGGCACGGCGGGCGACACCACCACGCAGATCTCCGCGGCGGACGCGGC
>CADEDA010000002.1 GCA_902825965.1 uncultured Gemmatimonadota bacterium
GGGCGTAGCTTAGCCCGGTAGAGCGCCTGCTTCGGGAGCAGGAGGTCGGAGGTTCGAATCCTCTCGCCCCGACTACAACATGCAATACAGTTAGAACGACGGCTCGCAGCCAGGTGGTTGGTTGCGGGCCGTTTTGCTGTTCTATGCCCCGAACCGGACGTATCAAGAGTCCGTTCAAGAGTTTCGGCCGTCGATCCGCAAAGTCGCTAAGCGTTGCATGCCCCACTGCGTGCGATATGAGCGCATCGAATCCAGAGACCTCGATCGCGGACTGGCGCGAGCGGGCGCACACCCTCGAACGCTTCGGTGATCCGACCTGCGCCCGCACCTGCGGGCTTGCCGCCGAAGAACTCCCACACGCACTCGCGGCCTCCCGGGCCCCGACGCTCAGCGCGTCCGATGCCGCGGTCAGAACCGGCTCTACAGCGGATCACCTCCGTGCGCTGATCAAGCGCGGCGTGCTCCCAAAACGCCGGTCGCAAAGGCGCGCCGCGCATTCGTGCGTCTGACCTGCCGTCCCCGAGACGTCCCGGCGGCCCAGGTCGCCCGCCACGTCCGCGCCCCGTGCTCAGTGCACGAGCACGCGCCCTGTCGCGCCGTCACAAGGAGGACAAGCCGTGAAATGGAAGGCATGGAGCGTCGTGAGGATCAAGAAAAGAGGAGTCACCCCCGCCTCACTGTCCGCGTCGGCGAGCTCAGACGGGACGGCACGTTGCAGGTACTCTGGTGGCAGGGAGGCAAACAGCGCAGCAGATCCCTCGGGTGTCGCCGCGTCGATCTCGGGACGGGCAAGACGGTGCAGGAGCGCGAAGCCCGACGCCTCGGATGTGAGTTCATCGAGGTGTTGCCGAAGAGCGGGGACGCAATTGTCGCCGAACGCTCGACGCCGCTGTCCTTGGGCCGGCTCCTCGATCGCAACAAGGTCGATGGTTTGCTCCGAGTCAGCGTGGGCTATCGGAGGGACACCCTATCCTCGGTGCGTCGAGTTGTGGATGAACTTGGTGCAGACCCGCTGATCACAGAACTGCGCCCCAGCCTCTTGGAGCGATACCTCGTCAAACGCATCCGCGAGGACCATGCACCAGCTGGCCGCCGTGACCTGGTGGCGCTCGGGAAGTCGTGTCGCTGGGCCGAGGGCGAAGAGCTCATCGACTCCAACCCACTTCGGAAGGCGAATGCCCGCGAAGCGATGCGTGTGCGGACGAGGATCAATCGCCCGTACTACTCGCTTTCGGATTGCGGAGCCCTCGGCACCGTCGCTCCACAGGTGAAGGCGCCCGCGTTCCCCATCATGCTGTCCTTGGCATGGCATACCGGCAGACGCATTGGTGCCATCCTAGCCCTGCGCTAGGTGCGCGTGCAGCTGCGCCAGACAGCTGAATCCGAGGACGCGATCGTGGTCTGGTACGCGGGGGTGACACCCGACAAGGAGTAGTTCGAGCAACGGAGGTGCTTGAATCGCGGGGCGCACGCCGCCCTGCTTGCTTGGCGTCGTCGGTGTGCCAGCGGATCGGGTCCACTCTTCCCGGCTCGACGCGATCCCTCGCAGCTCATGGGCCGCACCGGGCCGAAGAAGCGGCTCATGCCGACGGAAAAGGCCGTCGTCATCGAGCACCAGCAGCACGCGGGCTGGCACGCCTTCCGACGCGGCTGTGCGACTTCCCGCAAGCATCCGTCCCTCCAAGATGTCAGGAAGGCGGGCGGCTGGACCGACGAGACCACACTAATGCGGTGGTACCAGCACGCCACACCTATCGAGACGCGCCGCGCCACCCTGTACATCGTGGACTAGTGCAACTACACCGTGGCCTACCGACGCGCCATCAGCACCAGCATGATCAGAGCCGCCAGTCGATAGAACAAGTACTCGAGCTGTGCGTCCTCCTCGATCTCGGTTTGCGCGACTTCGCTATGGCGGATATGGAACGTGTTTCCGATTCGGGTAAGTTCGAGGGCCTCTTCCTCCAAGAGCTTCCGGAACTCAGGTTCGCGCGCAGCGGCACTGAGCATCAGCTGAGTAGATCGCCTCTTGTCCGCAGGTTCGCTCAAAGACTTCAGGCGCTCCCACGCCTTCCACAGGAGCCCGAGTGCCTCACGACGGGCTGAAGGAGAGCGATTAGTGAATCGCTCCACCGCTTCCCGCAACAGCGAATCGAGCTTCTCATCGCCAGACGGCGGATAGTCCGATGTGACCAGTCCGGCGAGCGCAGCAGGAACCAACTGCTGCACCTCGCCCTCCTCCGACATCTGGTAGCGCAACCCGTTGCGTTGGAAGATGCGATTCACACGGATTCGCATCTCCCCCTGCCCACTCTCTCGACTGAAGGAGAGATGGCTATGGCCATAGTACTGGTGATGTTGGAACGGTTCCGCCTGAGCGATGCTCGCGTGGACAAACTCAATGATGTCCATGGCGACCGGCAGGGATGGCACGACCTCCGCTCGTAGAGGCCACTGAAGTCCGGGAATCTCCGAGCGAATCGCCAACTCCAACGCCTGCCGATCCGTGCCATAGATGGCGCTTCCATCCGGACACACTTCGGGGAATGCCTGCGCTAGACCACCGCTTGTCACGGCTGTGCTGACGAGCGCGACGATCCCTCCCCACGCATCGCCCGAAATCGCGGTCTCCGTTCTCGGCCTCGGGCCGCCTTCGCGATCACTGAAGTAAGGCATCGTCCAGCTCGTTCTCTCGGCAGCAAGGGTTCCGAGCGACTCAGCCACCGACTGGCAGCTTATGCGCCCACACTACAAGTTAGTTGGCGCGAACAGACGTGAAAGCGATGGTCGCCGCACGCCCCCTTCAGACTCCCGCCTATGACTGAGCTGCGTGAAATCCCACTGAGCCTCCTGCGCTTGGACACGGACAATCCGCGCCTTGATGACGGCAAGCAGACGCAGGTACATGCGCTGCAGGCGATGATGAAGGCTCAGGGCGAGAAGCTCGTCGTGCTCGGGAGGGACATCGCGAAGAACGGACTAAATCCCCTCGACAACTTCATGGTGGTTGCGGCCGACGACAACGCGGATGAGTTCGTAGTCCTCGAAGGGAACCGACGGATCACGACACTCAAGTTGCTCGCGAATCCGTCTCTGGGCGACGGGGTGCTGTCCAAGGCGCAGGTGACCAAACTGCAGGCTGCCGCAGCTGAGGCCAGGTTCACTCCGGACACAGAAGTCACTTGCGTCGTGATGCCGAGTCGCGACGAGGCTATCCATTGGCTACGCCTTCGTCATGGTGGAGAATTGGGCGGGGCCGGCGTTGTGCAATGGGGTGCAACAGAACGTGAGCGCTTCGAAGCCCGCGCCGATAAGGAGTCACCGGAGCTGCAGGTCCTCCATCTGCTAGTCAGTCAGGGGCACTTGACGCTCGACGAGGCGAACGATGTTCCGATTACCAGCCTCCGTCGCCTACTGCGGGATGCTGCCGTGCGAAAGACTCTCGGCATTGAGATCGACCGAAAGGAGAAGTCCGTCACCTCACACTTCCCGGGCAAGGAAGTGCTCAAGGGCCTCCGTGCGGTGGCGCATCGCCTCGCGAATCCGAACTTCAAGGTCCGTGACATCTACGATGAGGACAACCGCGCTGAGTTTATGAAGTCCTTCACAGTGAACGAGCTGCCGAGTCCGAAGTCGAAGCTGGGCAGTCCGGTGAACCTCGCCGAAGCGGTCGGCTCCGTCACCCCGGCGACTAAGCCCTCATCGTCTGGGGTCGGGAGCCGCGCGAAGCACCGGGCCAACGTCGCGCCAAGTACACCCCGACTCAAGATCGGTCAGGCCCGCCTCAAGGACATCTACATCGAACTGCAGCACCTCAAGCTTGAGAAGCACACGAACGCGGGCGGCGTGCTCCTTCGAGTCTTCTTAGAACTCACCGTCGACAACTACCTCACTAAGCACAAGATCACAATCAAGAAGGCCGATCCGAAACTAAAGGACAAGCTCCAGGCCGTGCATGACGACATGCTGGCGAAGGGCACCATGACCAAGCCTGCCCTCGCCCCCGTCAGGAAGGCGATCAGCGACGCCGGGATGCTGGCGACCTCGATTACCGCCTTCAACCAGTACGTACACAACGAGAAGCTGTCGCCGTCGCCGACCGACGTGCGGGTAGGATGGGACAATCTGCAGGAGTTCTTCGTCAGTATCTGGGCGTAGTCGTCTCACCTCCAGCGAACTCCGAATGCCGCACCCTAGTCCTCTCCGGTATCCCGGCGGGAAGGCAAAGCTCACGCCTTTCTTCAAACGACTCTTCGAGCTCAACCATCTTTGCGATGGACACTACGCGGAGCCCTATGCTGGCGGTGGGGGGCTCGCGCTCTCTCTCCTGTTCGATGAGTACGCACGGCATATCCACGTCAACGACTTCGATCGGGCTGTCTACGCCTTCTGGCATTCGGTCCTCCAAAGGACGGACGACTTCTGCCGCCTCATCGAGACTCGTCCCATCACCCCGAAGGAGTGGCAGCGGCAACGACGCATTATCGCCAACAAGGCTTCGGCGGACCTCTTCGAGTTGGGCTTCGCCGCCTTCTACCTGAATCGAACATCTCGGTCAGGGATCATCGCATCCGGCGGTATGATCGGGGGCAACGATCAGTCCGGCAAATGGAACCTCGACGCGCGATTCAACCGAGTCGAGCTCATGGCCCGAATACGGCGGGTGGCCAGCTATCGTCGCCGCATAACGCTGACGCATCTTGACGCGCTCGACTTCCTCGCGAAGCTGGCAGCGGAACTTCCAGAGCGGTCGCTAACCTATTGCGACCCGCCGTACTTCGTGAAAGGACAGCGTCGGCTCTACGCGAACTGGTATCGCGCAGCCGATCATGAGGAAGTGGCTGGCACGCTTGGGTCGTTTCCCCATCGGTGGGTGGTGTCGTACGACTTCGCGCCCGAGATTCTCACGCTCTACCGGCCGCACGGATGCGTAGTGTATGACCTCTACTACAGCGCCGCAGACAGGTACGACGGCGCCGAGGCCATCTTCTTCTCGCCGGACGTAACAATTCCGCCGATCACGGCGCTGGATACCTTGGCGTCGGGCCGTACCGCTGCAACTCGCGGGTAGCACACCGGCCGATCAGGAACCCTTGGCGAACACTCTTGGTGCGCCCGGGTCGGGCGTACGCTCCATCCGGGCGACCTTCCCCTATTCTCCTCGCCCGATGAAGGACGTCCCGTTTCGACCTCTTGACGGACTGCGCTCCGGCGGCCCCACTGCCGCTTGGCCCCCACCCGAACCCTGTCCCATCCGGACTTCCCGGGCCTGAGGTCAGGCAGGGGCCCGCGGTCTCGGTGTCGGCGGTCGGTCATTCCGTCCTAGCGCCGTGATCGCCGGGCTGCCCGGTCGCGCGCAGCCGAGCGCACGGCCGCGCAGATCGTCTGAAGTGGCTTCGCCTCTTCGGACAGCGAGAGTACCGTCGCAGCGTCGATCGGCGGGCAGTTGCGCAGCCACCTGAAGTGGTGACAGCAGGGTGAGGAAGTACTCGTCTTCGGGGGGTGGCGAACCGAAAGGCGCGAGTTCCGACGCCGGGTCTTCTCGAGCGCGAGGTACCGGCCGCTGCTGGTGCAGAAGCCTGCGTGGTCAGAAGAAGAGTCAAGCCCGCACAACCGACCGCCTTGATCCGAGTTGAAGATCTCCGGCGTGCGGTACCTGGTGATTGCGTCGTCGACCGCCTCGAGGCTGAAGCCACCGGACCCGCAGGCGGCGCGCCGTGGCTTCCTCCAGTTGGAGCGCTCCGAGATGTCTCATGGGTACCACGTCCGCCTCGGCCGGAGCGAGGTGACCTCGACCCGCGGCTCGGCGGGCTTGCCACCGGCCTCGAACCCTTGAGGGCACCGGCGAGCGTCGCTCGCACCGCGACATGATCACATGGGCATACGACTCGAAGCCGCTGGCGAGCGCGGCCATGGTGGCCACACGTTCAGCGCCGGGAGAGAGGCCCTTGCCTTGAGGACCGGGGAATGAGTCCGATGCGGAAGGCGGGACGTGCGGAGCTCTGCAGTACTGAGCGAAGGATCGCTCGGTGAGCCCGCGTCGCTACAGAGCGCGCTGTCGGACTAACCGGACCTCTCTTCAACTCGGCCTACCGAAAGTTGGAGACCGTGCCATTCGGCTTGATCAGCGCGATGAACGGGACCGCATTCGTGGAAGCGTAGCGCTCCACCGAATCCCACGCCTTCACCACCTGTTTCGCGATGTCCCACATCCGCGCTTCCTTTCCGTTGGACTTGGCGGTTCGGATGAAGAATATTCCCGCACCGAGCCGCTTGACGGCAGGTTGGAACCACGGGTCACCTCGCATTGCAGTGTCCCGCGTGATGACCTGGTAGCCGTTGTCGGCCGCATACTGGACGATCTGCTCATCGAGCGCGCCGATACCGAGCGAACGAATGGTATCCGTGTGCGTCACCGGCTTCCCCAACTCGCGAAGGGCATTGGCCAGTGCCACCGGCATGTTGGCGTCGAAGAGGAACTTCACCCCTTGCCCTCGGTGAGCCTGGCCTCCAACTCGACCGCCGCTTCGACCTCTGACTCGGAGATCCGGAACCAAGCCGCGACGTCACGGTGCGAGTCACCGGCACGCACGTGGCTCGCGAGCAGGTCGGTGCGCACACCGCCGGCGACGATGGGCTGCCCGAACGATCGCTTGGGATCGATCAGCACCGGACGCTGATCGCCGAGGGGGTACCAGACATCGGCGAGGCCAGTCTCCGGATTGAAGCGGATCTGGCGGAGGTAGACGCGAAGCAATCCCTCCATCGCGTACTGGGCGGCACCGACCATCTCGACTAAGTCGTTGTCCCCGCGCTCTCGGCCAAGACGCGTGTAGATGCCCCCCGGATCCGCGAACCAGTCCCGGTGGGCGAACGGATGTTCTTCGTTGGGAAACATGGCCCCCGCGACGCGCATGGCCTCGCGCACCTTCGGCCAAGTCGCGCCGCTCCGCAGCATCCCCGAGATGTAAGCGAGCTCTATGAGTTCCAGGAACGAAAGCGCACCGGTCCGCTTCGAGAACGAATCGAGCGCGATGGCCCCGGAATAGCTCTGACCGCGTCGCTTGTAGCCAAAGGCCCACCTGCGCACGTCGCCGCTCCCCACCTCCGCAGACTCGAGCCTGAGCAGCCGTGCGGCACGCGCGGGCGTGTACGCTCCTCGGCCGAGAAACGACTCAGGCCTCATGGGGCGCCCTCGAAGCCGATTGCGACTCTCTCCCGGTACGGCATGCATCAAACTTGGACTCCGATCCGAGGCGGTGGAAGCACTGAGCACACCTGTGCTCCACCGCAGTCTCGTGCCTGCTCCGCATACGCGCAATGGTCGGCCACAAAGCGTGATGGGATCTGCACCCACTCCAGACTCCCGCCGAGCGCCCGACACCGGCCACCGCAACATCCGGTGGCCGGCATCGACCCGCCCCGCGAACCGCCTACGCCGCCCGCAACGCCTCACCACCCCCACGCGCCCCCGCCCCGCCCGGCACCAGATGCACCCGCTTGGCCGCCGCCCACGCCGCCAGGGTCACCTCATCCCCGTCGAACGTCGCGCGCACCGCGGCGTCCACCCGGTTCACGACGGCGCGGCCGCGGCGGATCTGCACCTGCAGTCCGGCGCGCGCCGACACGTGTGAGCCCACGAATGCGGCTCGGCCGCCGAGGAGTCGCTCGAGTTCATCGCGAGCCGCGGTGAAACGCGCGAGGAAGTCGGCCGGCAGGCCCGCCGACACGAACGCCGCCTCAGACGGACGCACCGCCTCGATCACGCCGTCGCAGGCCTGGAGGACCTTGGTCACACCCATGCTGCTGCGCGGCATCCGGAGGCCCGAAGGCAGCGGGGCGGTGGCGTGGTCCCCCGCGGCGGCAGCGGTGCCGGCGCCTTCCATGCCATGCGAACGCGCGATCGCCACGATCGGTCGCATGTGACGGTCGAGCAACTGCTGCACCAGCTGCCGCTGGCGCCCCACCTCCGTGCGGCTCAGGTCGCGACCGGCGAGCTGGGTGCCCGCGTGCTCTCGGAGGCGACGGATCACGTCAGCCAGGGTCGCGGCGGCACCGGCATACGTCAGCGGACCGGGGAGTGGGTGGGCCTCCACGAAGGCCAGCACCCGCACGAACGACTCCAACGATTGCTTCTGCTTCGCGATCATGGTTCTTCCTCCAGCATGGGTGTATGGACGCAGTGGACTGCTCATCCACACGCGGGCGTCCACCGCGGGTGGCGTTGCCATGGGCGTGAGTTGCCGCGCGAAACGGCCGCTCAGCCGGGTGATGGTCCGTGACGGCGAGGCACACTGCCCCTCATCTCGCGTGATGCCCCCTGTCTGTGCGATGATGGCGCGTTCTCGTCGGGTGAAGGCAGTTCTCCCTCGGGTGAAGTCGGCCTGAAGTCGGTTGAAGTCGCGTGGATGCCCGGTGAAGGCGCATTCACGTCGGGTGAAGCGGCGTGCTTCTCGGTTGCACCCGTCTGCCAGCTGCTCGCGCTGGGCTGGCGCTCGGGTGCTTCCGGTTGTCGCTCCGGTGCTTCCGGTTGGCGCTCCGGTGTTTCCGTCTGGCGCTCCCTACCACGCGACTGGCAGCGCGTCCAAACCCGCTCGCTGCCCGCGGCCTGAGCTCGATCGGCGGTGCCTCACACCGAATCGGCTGACTCATCCCTCTACTACTACAACTTGCGAAGGGGGCGATTCAGATGAATGCCTCGATGGCTGTTACAATCAGCCGTTTCGGCAGCTCGACTCAGGCGTCGCCGCGGCCTTCCGGCTTGTGCGGTAAGTCGCCGACTCGTAAGCTCTTGCGTACGCTGGTCAGCCCTAAGGGGAGTCCCATGACCGTGTCCCGCGCGCGCGCCTCAGACGGCGCCCATCGCATCTATGACTCCGGCCGGGCACGCCTGGCGCGGGTGGAGACGCGCAAGGGTGAACGCCTCGACGTCGCCTTCCGCGCGGTGGCCGAGATCGCGACCGATGTGCTCCAGGTCGCGCGGTTCGGAGTCTGGATCGCCAGTGAGAGCGGGCGCGCCATGCGCCTGCGGTTCCTGCACTGCGTGGGCGGCGTGGCGGACGTCGCGGGCACGGTCCTCAGCTTCGACGACTTTCCCACCTACTTCCGCGCACTCGATGCGGAACGCACGGTGGGCTTCGAGTCCGACGTCGAGCCCGGCGTCGCCGAACTCACCGAGACCTACCTGCGACCGCTCGGCATCGGCGCGCTCCTCGACTCGGCGATCGTCCGCGGCGGGCGGAACGTCGGCGTGGTCTGCCACGAACACGTGGGCGGTGGACGGCTCTGGAGCCGCGCCGAACGGGACTTCGGCTCCGCGGTGGCGGACACCGTCACGCGACTGCTCGAGGAGGACGGGCGCCACGCGGCCGAGCAGTCATTGGGGGTCTACGAGCGGCAGTTGCAGGAACTCACGCGGCTCGAGGGCATGGGTCGGTTGGCCGCAGGCGTCGCGCACGACATGAACAACATCCTCACGGTCATCCGCTACGGGCTCGACGTGCTCGACCGCGACCGGCTGTCGGCCTTGGAGCGCGATGCGGTGGCGCAGGCGCAGGGCGCGGTGGAGCGCGGGCGCACGATGGTGCACGACCTGCTGCACTTCGGTCGCGAGGCGCACGACCGCCCCGCGGTGGTCGACATGGGGGGGATCGTGGAGGACCTGGTGCGGATGCTCGCGCCGTCGCTCGGCGCCCGGGTGCGCGTGGTGGTGGAGCGGCGGGGACCGCTGAGCCGCGTCATGGTGGACCGCGCGGAGATCGGCCGCGCGCTCATGAACCTGATCGTCAACGCGCGCGACGCGATGTCGGGGGACGGCCTCATCACCCTGACGCTGGGTGAGGAGATGGCGGACGACGGGGACCGTCCCCCCGCGCGCAGCGTGGCGATCGCGGTGACGGACACCGGCGTGGGCATGGACGAGGCCACGCGCGCACGGATGTTCGAACCCTTCTTCACCAACAAGCAGCAGGGGAACGGCCTCGGGCTGGCGATCGCCCATCAGGTGGTGGCGCGCGCCGGCGGCCGCTTCCGCGTCGCCAGCGCGCCCGGGGCGGGCACCACCATCACCGTGCTCTTGCCGCCGATCGAGTAGCGGCCGGCGGCGTTGCCGCGTCGCGGAACACCATCTGCCGCTCGACCCAGTCGAACTTGAGCGACGCGGCCCGCTCGATCTCCTCGATCGCCTTGCGCGACGACTCCAGCGGTGCCTCGATGGACATGCGACGGTCGAGCAGCGTGGAGTCGTCGATCGCGACGTTCACGGCATACCAGCGGAAGAGCTGCGCCCGCACGTCACGCAGGGCCATGTCGCTGAGCACGAACTTCCCGTCGAGCCAGCCGAAGGCGGCGGCCGCCTCGGCGGGTGTCGCGGGGCGCGAGGTGCTGTCGCGGCCGAGCACGAGCGCCTCGCCGGGCTTGAGCGTGCTCGACCCGCCGGGGCCGGCCACCTCGAGGTCACCCTCGATGGCGCGTACGTAGCGCGCGGATTCGTCGGCGAAGTCGCGCACGGCGAAGCTCCCGCCCGCGGCGCGCGCCGTGAACGCCCCGACCCGCATCTCCAGCGGCCGCTCGTTCCCCGACGCGACGGTGATGGCGGCGGCGCCCGCGACGGTCGCAGTGCGGTACTCATGGCCGAACTGGGGCACGGCCGTGAGCCTGGAGTCGGCCGCGAGGCGCGCCACCGAGCCGTCGGCGAGCGTCACGGATCCGAGTTGACCGGCCCGCGTCACCACGGACGCGGCGTCGCTCGCCGCGAGCATCTGCGTGATGACGGAGTCACGGCTGGCGCGCGAGGCCCAGACGTAGCCGCCGAGCAAGGCCACGGCGCCCACGGCACCGACGATGATCGCGGTGCGCCAGGAACGCGGCGCGGAGACGTGTGCGATGTGCTCGGCGGCGCCATGGGCCGCGGCCTCGCGCCGATGCTTGGCGGCGGTGGCGGGGTCCACCGGGGCGGTGTGGATCGCGGTGTGCAACTCCTTCCACAGGAGGTCCGGCGTGGGGGGTGCGTGGTGCGCGAGGTCGGTGACCCCCTCGCTCTTCTCGAAGCGATGCACGGCCGCCATGCGCGAGCGGATGGCACGGGAGCGATGACGGAGCTCCTCGTTCAGGAAGCCCTCGATCTCGGCGCTGCTGTGGAACCCCTCGCGTTCATCCCAGAGCGCCCGCACGGCGGCGACGACCAATCGCGGGGCGGCGTGCTTGTCCTCGCCCAAGCGCTCGACGGCGCGTTCGTGGAGGGCGGCGTAGTGGGATCGGAAGAAGTGTTCGAGAGCGCCCTCGTCCCCTTTGGTGAGGGCGGTGACGGTGGCGGCATCCAGGGGGGCGAAGGGCGCGGGCATCGGGGCACCTCGGTCGCGTTGGAGGGAGCCGGTACGCGGGGTACCGACACCGCCACGATAGGGCCGACACCCGGATTGCGCATCAGCCGGCCCCCGATTGTGTGTCAGGGAACCCTACCCCGGGGGGGTGGGGGTCAGTAGCTTTGAGGGGTCGCGCGAGTAGCTCAGCTGGATAGAGCGCTGCCCTCCGGAGGCAGAGGTCGTGGGTTCGAATCCCGCCTTGCGCATTCCCCTCCCCCCAACGGGCCCGCCCCCTCCCCTCTTCGCGCCGAACTCCGCGCGGACGGCGGCCCCGAGCACCACCCTCCCCTCCCCATTTGGATATCGCGTCCCTCCGCCGCCAGTCGGTGGCCGAGCTCCAGCGTACCGCTGAGGACCTCGGGCTCGCCGACACCCTCGGGCTCCGCAAACAGGACCTGATCGTCCGCATCGAGCGCAGCCTGCTCGAGCGCGGCGACGAACTGACCGCCGAGGGCACCCTGGAGCTGGTCCCGGAAGGCCACGGATTCCTCCGCTCCGCCGAGTACAGCTACCTCGCGAGCCCGGACGACATCTACGTGTCGCAGACGCAGGTGCGCCGCTTCGGCGTGAAGACGGGCGACACGATCCGTGGCCGCGTGCGCCCGCCGAAGCACTGGGAGAAGTTCCTCGCCTTGCTGCAGGTGGAGTCGGTGAACGGACTGCCGCCGGAGGCGTTGCAGGGGCGCGTGGGATTCGACGCGCTGCGGCCGCGGTATCCCGACCAGCGCATCCGCCTGGAATCCACGTCCGGGGGGATCTCCATGCGGCTCGCCGACCTCATCGCCCCACTGGGCAAGGGCCAGCGCGGGCTCATCGTCGCACCGCCACGGGCGGGCAAGACGATACTGCTCCAGCGCATGGCGAACGCGATCGCCGAGAACCACCCGGAGTGCGTGCTGATCGTGCTGCTGATCGACGAGCGGCCGGAGGAGGTCACGGACTTCATCGCGACGGTGCCCTCGGCCGAGGTGGTCGCGTCGACGTTCGACGAGGCGCCCAAGCGGCACGTGCAGGTGGCGGACATGGTGATCGAGAAGGCCAAGCGCCTGGTGGAGTCCAAGCGCGACGTGGTGATCCTGCTCGACTCGATCACCCGTCTCGCCAGGGCGTTCAACACCGTCACCCCCATGTCGGGCAAGATCCTCTCGGGTGGCGTGGACGCCAAGGCGCTGGAGAAGCCGAAACGCTTCTTCGGGGCTGCGCGTCGGATCGACGGGGGCGGCTCGCTCACGATCGTCGCCACGGCACTCGTGAACACGGGCTCCCGCATGGACGAGGTGATCTTCGAGGAGTTCAAGGGGACGGGGAACATGGAGATCGTCCTCGACCGGGACATCGCCAACCGGCGCATCTACCCGGCGATGGAGATCGGCAAGTCGGGGACCCGCAAGGAGGAGCTCCTGCTGACGGAGAAGGAACGGAACCGCATCTTCCTGCTGCGGCACTTCGTGGGCGACATGGCACCGGACGAGGCCACGAGCTTCCTCCTGCGCCGGCTCTCGCAGACGAAGACGAACGAGGAGTTCTTCCAGCGGATGGCGGAGGGCGCGTGAACGGTGCACGCGGCGGCACGTCGTGGCGGCGGCGCTGGCTGGCGATCGACCTCGGGGAGCGTCGCATCGGGTTGGCGACGAGCGATCCCGAGGGCATGATCGCGTCGCCGGCGGGCCACCTCGAGCGTCGCGCGGGGAAGCGCCCGCCGCTCACCGCGATGCTCGCACGCGCCGCGGAGCTGGGCGCGGAGGGGTTCGTGGTGGGCCTGGCCCTCGACCAGCAAGGCGAGTCCACGCCGCGGGCCGAGGAGGCGCGACGCCTCGCGCAGGAACTCGCCACGCGCACCGGCCATCCGGCGGAGCTGGTGGACGAGCGCTTCACCACGGCCGCGGCGCTGCGGGCCGTGCAGGCGATGGAAGGCTCGACGCGCGGCCGCAAGGGCGATGTGGACGCGATCGCCGCGACGGTGCTGCTGCAGCACGCCCTGCGGCTGTTCGAGCAACGTGCTCAGGACCTGCCTCATGCGGGCGATGCGTAGGGCGCCCGCGCCTTGGGCGCCTGCGCCGTCGGGGCTCGTGCGTCTCGGGCTGGCGCTCGCGGCCGCTGCCGCCGTGGCCACGATCGCGGCCTGCGGCAACGACGACCAGACGACCGTGCGGCTCACCATCCGCCAGGGCTCCTCGTTCCGCGAGGCGGCGGAGTCGTTGGCGGCGCATGACATCATCGGCAACCCGCGCCTGTTCGGATTCTACGCCGCACGGCGCGGCCTCGACCGCAATACACGCTACGGGACCTACCTCATCCGGCGCGGCGCGGGCTGGAACGAGGTGCTGGACGCACTGCAGAAGGGCCAGGGGATCGTGAACCGCCTCACGATCCCCGAAGGCTGGCCGCTCTGGGACATCGTGCCCGCGATGGCGAAGACGCTCGAGATCCCCACCGAATCGCTCGAGGTGGCGGTACGCGACACCTTGCTGATCCAGCGCGTGGGTGCGCCCTTGGGGACGACCACGCTCGAGGGCTACCTGTTCCCGGACACCTACGACGTGCCGTTCGGGTCCTCGGCGCGCGAGGCGGTGGAGCGGTTGGTCGCGCGGTTCGAGGCGGTCTGGAAGCCCGAATGGACCACGCGCCTCGGCGAGATCAACATGACGCGGCACCAGGTGGTGACGCTGGCGTCGATCGTGGAGAAGGAGGTGCGCCGTGGCGAGGAGCGGCCGGTGGTCGCGGCGGTGTACTCGAACCGTTTGAGGATCCGGATGCCGCTGCAGGCGGACCCCACGGTGCAGTTCGCACAGCGCCGGCGCCCGGGGCGCGTGCTCTACAAGGACCTGCGGGTGGAATCGCCGTACAACACGTACCGCCGCATCGGCCTGCCGCCGGGCCCCATCGCCTCACCGGGGGCGGCCAGCCTCGAGGCCGCGCTCTACCCGGCGAACGTGCCCTACATCTACTTCGTCGCGCGGCCAGACGGGTACCACGAGTTCCGTCGGACGTACGAGGAGCACCTCGCGGCCATCCGCATGGTGCGTTCGCGCCCGCGCACCGACTCCAGCTCCAATGCGAACTCCCGCGCCGCGCTCGACTCCGCGCTCCAGGCGGTGGGGGTGCCCCGTGCGACCTTCGACTCGCTGACGCGCCGCCCGCCGGGCTGAGTCAATCGGCGAGCAGGTCCGCGCGCAGCAGGATGGCGTCGCGCAGGTAGACGTGCCGGATCTCGTGCCGCTGCCGCCGCGACTCGACATGCAGCAACACCCGGATGCAGCGCGTGAGGGCCCCGTGCACCGGGAGCTCCTGGGCACAGAGCAGCGGGATGTCGGTCCAGCCGAAGAGCCGCGCGGCGTGCGCCGGGAACTCGGTCACCAAGTCCGGGGTGGCCGTGAACACGGCCGAGATGACGTCGGCGGGGACGATGTCATTGTCGTTGAGGACCGCCTCGAGCAACTCGGTCACCGCCTCGCGGATGAGGAGGGGATCGTCGGCGGCGACGGTCGTGGCGCCGCGCACGGCGCGGACACTGCGGGGGCGAGGGGGCGGGGCGGTCACGCGGGATAAGCTGGCCTCCGTCGCGTGGGGTGTCCACCTCGACACACGCGCGGCGTTCGCCTGGCGTGCGTCTGGCGTGCTCGTAGCGTGCTCGTGGCGCGCTCGTGGCGTGCGCCTCCGGAACCGGCGCCAGTAGATTGCGACATGCCTGCACGCGTCATGATCTCCGCCCGCGGCGCCCGACGCTGGGCGCTGGGCCACCCGTGGGTCTTCCGCTCGGACGTCGTGGTCCCGGCGCCGATCGACGCCGGCGCGGTGGACGTCGTCGATCAGCGCGAACGACCGCTGGGCACCGCCCTCTGGAGCGCCGCCTCCGAGATCTCGGTGCGTTTCGTCTCGCGCGACCCGGGGCTCGTGCTGGACCGGGCATGGTGGGAGGCGCGGTTGCGCTCGGCCGTCGACCGTCGCTCGCCGATCCTCGACGCCGCGAACCACGGCAAGCCCGACTCCAACACCAACTCCGACACCAACGCCTGCCGCCTGGTGCACGGCGAGGGCGATGGGCTGCCGTCGCTGGTGGTGGACCGTTTCGACCGCTGGCTGGTGGTACAGTTGCTGTCGGCGGGGCTCGAGGCGCATCGCGCAGTGATCCTCGAGGCCTTGCAGGCGGTCGTGCCCACCGACGGCATCCTGGCGCGCAACGACGCCAGTGTCCGGGCGCGCGAGGGTCTGCCGCGGGTGATCGAACCGCTCGTCGGCACGGTGCCGGAGGGCATCGAGGTGCGTGAGCACGGCGTGCGTTACCTCGCCGCGCCGCACGGCGGTCAGAAGACGGGGGCGTTCCTCGACCAACGCGAGGCGCGCGTGCTGGTCGGGACGCTGGCGCGCGGCCGCGCCCTGGACGTCTTCAGCTACCACGGCTCGTTCGCGCTGCATCTGGCGCGCCGGGCCGAGTCGGTGACGGCGGTGGATGTATCGGCGGCGGCGATCGCACGCGCGGCGGAGAACGCGGCGCTCAACGGCCTCACGAACATCCGCGGCGTGGAGGCCGACGCGTTCGAGTTCCTGCGCGCGGAGGAGGCAGCCGGCGCGCGTTATGACACGATCGTGCTCGACCCGCCGGCGTTCGCGAAGAACCGCGGGGCGATCGCCGGCGCGCTGCGCGGCTACAAGGAGATCAATCTCCGCGCGATGCGCCTGCTCGCACCGGGCGGCATGCTCTACACGGCCAGCTGCTCCTATCACGTGCGGAAGCCGGAGTTCCTCGCCATGCTCGAGGAGGCCGCGGCCGACAGCGGACGCCGTGTGATCCTGCGCGGCATCACGGGTCAGCCGCTGGACCATCCCGAGGTGTTGACGGTGCCGGAGACGGGGTACCTGAAGGGGGCCGTCCTCGAGATCCAGGATTGAACCTCGAGGAGCGAGGGGAGCGGGGGAGGGAGCCCTCGCCCGCGTTCCACGGCAGTCGCGCCTCGCGCACGCCCTTCGATCTTCGCTCTCGCTCTTCGTTCTTCGCTCCTCGCCGTTCACCGTTGGCAGCGCGTGCAGTACCACGTCCCCCGCCCCGCTTGCGTGATGCGGCGGATGGGGGTGAGGCAGCGCGCACAAGGTTCGCCGGCGCGGTCGTAGACCTTGAACGGGATGCGACGCTGGCCGCGATGATAGCGCCCGGCGTTCACGTGGCCGTCGGCGAGCGTGCGGCGCAGGCCCGCGAGCAGGCGCGCCACCCGCGCGAGTGAGAGGCCGTCCGCCGGGGCCTTGGGGCTGATGCCCGCGATCCAGCAGGCTTCCTGCGCGTAGATGTTCCCCACACCAGCGAGCAGGCGCTGGTCGAGCAGCACGGGCTTGATCGGTCCGCGCTTGCGCTGGAGCCGCTCGCGCAGCCCCGCGGCAGTCAGCGCGGGATCCTCGGGCTCGGGTCCCAGGGCGAGCTCCGGTGGCGCACCGGGCGCATGCCAGGTGATGGTGCAGAGTGCGCGTGGGTCGGTGAGGTACAGCACGCGACCATCGTCGAGCGCGAAGGCCACCCGTGCGTGTCGGGGCTCGGCGCCGGCCGGGCGCACCCATTCGCCGTCGAGTCGGAAATGCACGAGGAGCGTTGCGCCGTCGTCGAGGTGGAGCAGCTGGTGCTTGCCACGCCGCGTGACGTCGACGATCCGCCGGCCCTCGATGCGGCGGCAGCGCGCGGGGCTCAACGTGCGCGCCTGCGACCGATGCAGGGGCTCGATGGCAAGGATGCGGCGGCGGCGCACCCAGCGCCGCAGCTGGCGCACGGCGGTTTCGACCTCAGGAAGTTCGGGCATACTCAACCTGATGTCGCGACGTACGATCCTCGCGCGGCGTATTGCGGCCCATGCCCGGACGTCGCGAGGTTTCCCCTGTGTCGATGAGCATCCCTGTCGTCAGTCCGGTCCGCACGGCCGCGGTGCAGCGCACCCTGCTGCTCATCCTCGCGCTGAATCTCATCGTGGTGGCGGTGAAGTTCGTGGTGGGCCTGCGCTCGGGCAGCCTCACCGTGATCGGCGCGACGCTCGAGAGCTTCCTCGATGCGCTGAATAATGTCATCGCGGTGATCATCGTGGCGTTGGCGGCGCGCGGGCCCGACGAGGACCACCCGTACGGCCACGACAAGTTCGAGACGATGGGGGCGCTGGCGATCGTCGGGTTCCTCTCGATCTCGTGCTTCGAGCTGATCCGCGGGGCCGTCTCGCGGCTCATCGCGCCACCCGAGCTGGTGACGCCGAGCCCGCTGGAGCTCGGGCTGCTCGCGGGCACGGCACTGGTGAACGTGGTGGTGGTCTGGTACGAGCGGCGGCGCGGGCGCGAGCTCTCGAGCCCGTTGCTGCTGGCGGACGCGGCCCACACGGCCGGCGACCTCTTCGTGACCGCGTTGGCCGTGGGCTCGCTGCTGGCGACCAGTGCCGGCGTGCGCTGGGCGGATCCGGTGCTGGCGATGCTGGTGGCGCTGATCATCGCGCACAGCGGCTGGCAGATCCTGCGCGTGACGGTGCCGGTGCTGGTGGACGAACGCGGCGTCTCGGCCGAGCGGGTGCGGCAGATCGTCGGGGTGATCCCGGGGGTGAGTGGCACACGAGGCGTGCGGTCGCGCGTGACGAGTTCCGGCACGTTGTTCGTCGAGGTCACCATCGTGGTCAACGGGCTGCTCGACGTCGCGCAGGCACACGGGATCGCGGACCAGGTGGAGCAGGCGCTGGCCGACGGTGTGGGCGCCGCGGACGTGACGGTGCACGTCGAACCCGCGTGAGGGGTTGTCGCAGGCGCCGGATCTCCTAGTTTAGCCTTGAGTCGCCCGGTCCCCTCACCCGCCCCGGATGCCCCCGCGCAACTCCCCTCGCTCGCTCCGGCACGAGTACCAGCAGTACGTGGAGCGCGAGGTCGAGGACTACAAGAACTCCGTCTCGACCGTCTTCCTGCACAGCATCGCAGCGGAGGCGGCGCGCACGCTCGACGAGAGTGCGCAGCTGGGCATGCGCGAGGTGCTGCTCGCCGACGAGGTCGACCGGATCATCGCGCGACGCCTGCGCCTGCCGAGCTACGAGACCTGGCGCCGGCGGCGTGAGAAGAACGCGAACGAGCTGCGGCGCCCGGAGCACTGGGGCCTGCGTCCCGACACGCCGCTGAGCCAGGCGATCCCGGCGCCGACGACGTCGGCGCAGGTGCTCGTGGCCGGTGCGCGGGTGGAGGGCTCGGCGCTCTACCTCGCCGCGAACGGCTGCGAGGTGACCGCGATCGAGCCGGAGGTGGCGGTGGTGAACCGCGTGCTGCGGGCGGCGCGTGATGCCGGACTCACCGAGAAGGTGCGTGGCTTCGCCGCGGACCTGGTGAGCTTCACGCCCGACGGACCGTTGGCGGCGGTGATCTGCACGCCGGCAGCGTTCGCGGGTCTCTCGGTGTTCGAGCGCGAGCAGGTGCTGCGCTTGCTGCAGCAGGCGACGAGTGATGGTGGCGTCCATCTCATCGAGACACTCGTGGCCGGCCAGGCGGTGCTCACCGAGGAAGAGCTGCGCTCGAGCTACTCGGGATGGGAGATCTCGTTGATGCCCGAACCCGGCGCGAGCCGGACGTTCTGCGCGAAGAAGACGCTGATGTAACGAATCGACACGAATGAGCGGTTCGGGCTCGTGTCAGACTGCGACGACGGGGTTCATCGACGAGAGTTCGATGGACCCTAAGTCATTGTGGTATATGGTGGTTACGAAGCAAGAAAACTGGCATCCCCCCTGCGACGTCAATAGGTCATGCAGCGGCTGGTGGTTTTTCTTCAGCCGCACGACCGCTTCAATAAGGAAGGCAAGAATGGATCGGATCATGTCGCAGGCGACGCTCGAGGACGAGCCGGTGGGGATCATCATCTCAGGTGGGAGCCGGGCGGAAGCGACGCCGCGGTTCAGCGCGTACGTGTGGGGCCCGGTGCCGGATGAGCCCGAGGCCGAGGTCGCGGGTACGAAAGCGGCTTAAGGCAGAGGTGAGGAGTGAGGAGTGAGGAGGCCGCCCGTTCGGGCGGCCTTTTCTTTTCGCTCGGCTTTCCACCATCCACCCTCCACCCTCCACCATCCACCCTCCCAAAAAGCACAAAGGGACCGACGCAAGCGCCGATCCCCCTGTGTGTGAAGCTGGCCAGCTTACTTCTTCTTCGCGGCCTTCTTCTTGGTCGCCTTCTTCGCGGCCTTCTTCTTCTTGGCAGCCATGGTACTATCTCCTTGAAAGGAGGGGGTCATCCCGGCCGATCCCCCGGTGGATCGGTGGGTCATGCGACGATCGGAAGACCGCCGCATCTTGTGCCGCCCCGATCATCGCGGGCGGTGGATCAGACAGCCTCGGAGAGGCTGGTGAAGTTGAAATCGCGGACCTTCAGCGCCGGCATCGAGACCGCTCCACCGGCTTCCGTCCCTGCGATCCGCTCTGAAGGACCGAGCATCTCGAGGTTGTTGAGCATGAACAACGGTGACTCATTGAACCGCAAATTGCGAATCGAGCGCGAAATTCTTCCCTCTTCAATAAGGAAAGTCCCGTCGCGTGTCAATCCCGTGTAAAGAATGGTGCGTGGATCGACTTCGCGCAAATACCACAACCGGGTGACCAGGATACCCCGCGCCGTGCTCTTGATCATCGCGTCCAGCGAGCTCGTGCCGCCGGCCATCTTGAGCGAGGTCGCGCCGCCGGTCGGCGTCTTGCCCTGCTTCTTCGCCCAGAACCGCGAGTACTGCAGCTGCTTCAAGTTGCCGTTCTCGACCCACACCTGCCGCGCGATCGGGAGCCCTTCGCCGTCGAACGGCTGCGCGAGCAACTGCGGATCGGCGGGATCCGAGTAGATCGTCACCCGGGTATCGACGATCTTCTCACCGACTTTGTTACCACCGCCCTGCTTGGAGAACGGCGAGCGGCCTTCGTCCGCTTGGCGCGCGTCGGCGTAGAACGCGACGAGTCCGGCGAGGTCGCCCACCGCCTGCGGCTCGAGGATGACGGTGTAGCGCCCGGGTTCGATCGCCTGCGGATTGCGCGACGCCCGCGCCTTCTCGATCGCGCGGGCGCTCACGCGCTCGAAGTCGATCTGGCGCCAGTCGGGATGGTCCGCACCCGCCCAGCCCGACCCCGTGCCGTCCGTGGTACGCACGGTGAGCGTGTAGTTCACGTTGGTCGCGCGATGGTACGCGAACATGCCCTTGTTGTTGCCGAGCGCGCTGCAGCCGGCGGTGGCGACGAGATAGCCGGCCGCCTTGATGTCCCCGGCCTTCCGCGCCGGCGCGAGTGCCGTGAGCGCGGCCTGCGCGCGCTCGGCCGCCCCGATGTTCGCCGTGGAGTCGAGATAGGCGGCGACGTCCACGTAGCGCTGCGGCTCGAGTTCCGGCATCGCCTCCGGGTCGTCGGGCGCCAGCTTGGCCAGCACCTCCGACTGCTGGACGCAGCGGCGGAGGGACTCCTCCGAGAGGTCGTTGGTGGTCACCACCGCATGCTTGGGCCCGTACGACGACTGGACCGCGACCCCCGCGTCCGTCACCGCGCCCGCGGTGCTCATCTGGTTGTCGGCGAAGCGGACGTTGGTGGTGTGGTTGGTGCCGATCGAGACGTTGATCGAGTCGGCCTTGGACATCCTCACCACGCGTTCGATGATCGCCTGGGCCTCGGCGCGCGAGAGGATCGCGCCTGCCGGAAGTGCGCTCGGCAGCCCGGTCGGGAGCGCGTTCGGCCCCTGCATCAGGCTCTTGGGTGCGGTCATTGGGTCCGTCCGGTGTTGATCACGTTGACCTGGCGGAAGCGCGCCGGCGGGGAGCCGTGGCTCACGGCGTTGCTCTGGCTGGGCTGCCCCTTGCCGTCGAAGAACGAGCCACCGAGTTCGTAGGTCGCCTTGCCGCCGATCGCGTCCATGGAGTTCCAGAAGTCCGGCGTGCGGATCTGGTAGGCGACGTCCTTGAGCATGCCGACGACCTTCCCGCCGCGGATCTCGTAGGTCACCTGCCCGCCGAACTGCGCGTTGTAGCGCTGTTGGTCGATGGAGAAGGAGCCGTCGCCCACGATGGCGATGCCGCGGTCCACGCCGGCGATGAGGTCGTCCCAGCTCGTGTTGTCGTTGCCGGGCAGCAGGGAGACGTTGGGCATGCGCTGGAAGGCGACGCTGCCCCAGCTGTCGGCGTAGGAGCAGCCGTGCGAGCGCACGGGCTTGCCCTGCTTGGCGTACCAGTCGGCGAGCCAGGGGGCCTGCTCGCGCGTGGTCTGGTAGTCGTTGAACATGCCGTCCTTCACGATGAGGAACTCGTCCGGCTGCACGCCGTCATCGTCGTAGCCGACGGTGGCGAGCGCCCCGGCCTGCGAGCGGTCACCCTGGATGTTCATGAGCGGCTTGCCGTACTGCAGCTTGCCGAGCTTCTCCTCGGGCGGCGCGATGAAGCTGGTGCCGGCGTAGTTGGCCTCGTAGCCCAGCGCGCGGTCGAGCTCCGTCGGATGGCCGATGGACTCGTGGATGGTGAGCCAGAGGTTGGACGGGGCGAGCACGAGGTCGTATTTGCCGACCTCGACCGGCTTGGCCTTGAGCTTCTCGGCGGCCTGCTCCGCCCACTTGCGGGCGTTGCCGGGGAGGTCGCACTGGACGACGTACTCGTAGCCGCGGCCCATCGGGGCGGCCTCGGAGCCCTGGCGGTTCTGGAAGTCCGAGAAGTCCGGTGCGACCGCCGTGGCCGTGAAGAGCGGCCAGCTGCGGATCAGCGTCTGGTCGATCACCGAGCCCTCGGTGCTGGCGAACTGCCGCTCCTGCTTCACGAAGAACAGGACCGAGTTCACGAACTTCACGTTGGCGACCTTCATCGCCTCGGCGTTGGACTTGAGCAGGAGGTCCACCTTCTGCTCGAGCGGCACCTCGAAGGGATCGGTGGTGTAGGGCGACTTCCACGTGGCGTTGGGATACGCCGGCGTGGGGGCCAGCGTGACCGCGCGGTCGCGCGCGACGCGGTTGGCCTTGGCGATGGCCACCGCCTCGCGGGCGGCGGTGGTGACACCCTCCCGCGTGAGCGTACGCGTCGCCGCGAATCCCCAGCAGCCGTCCACGAGGGCGCGCACACCGCAGCCCAGCGTGTCGGTGTCCACCACGTTCACGATCTGCTGCTCACGGGTGACGACGAAGTTCTGCCGGAACCGCGCGATGCGGCAGTCGGCGTAGGAGGCGCCGGCGACCTTCGCGGCGTTGATCGCCTCCAGCAGCAGCTCCTTGGAGGCTCCGCTCTGGAATCGATCGAGATCGTCGTACCTCGGGGCGGCCTCGGCGCGTCGTGGGGCGGACGCGAGAGCGAGGGCCGCCGCGGCGGCTCCGGTGGTCCGGAGGAATTCCCTGCGATCGGTCATCAGATGGCGTCGCTCGTGCTGGTGAAGTTGAAATCGCGGCACTTGAGCGGCGGCACGATGATCGCCTGCCCAGGACCACCCGCCTCCGAGGCGCTCACACGCTCGGGGCGGCCCATCATCTGCAGGTTGTTGAGCATGAAGATGGGGGACTCGTTGTAGCGCAGGTTCTTGACCGGGCGCGTCACCTTGCCGTTCTCGATGAGGAAGGTGCCATCCCGGGTGAGGCCGGTGAACAGGATGGTGCGGGGATCGACGCTGCGGATGTACCAGAAGCGCGTCACCAGGATACCGCGCTCGGTGGAGGCGATCATCTCCTCCATGGAGCTGCTGCCACCCGACATCGCCAGCGTGCCGCCGGCGGAGACGGGCGCCTTGCCCGTGCGCTGGGCCCAGAAGCGGTCGTACGCGAGGTTCCGCACGACGCCGTTCTCGATCCAGGTGACCTTCTGCGTCGGGAGGCCGTCGCCGCCGAACGTGCCGGACGGCACCCGCGGATCGAACGGATCCGACACCAAGGTCACGCGCTCGTCTACGACCTTCTCGCCGATCTTGTTTCCGCCGCCGGCCTTGGAGAAGAAGGAGCGCCCCTCGTCGGCGTTGCGTGCATTGAGGGCACCCCCGATGAGCTGGACGAGGTTCGCGACCGCCGTGGGCTCGAGGATCACGGTGTAGCGTCCGGGCTCGATCGCCACCGGATTGACCGACTTGCGCGCCTTCTCGATCGCCCGCTCGGCGAGCAACCGGGGGTCGATGCGCCGGAAGTCGTTGTCGCTGGCCCCGGCCCACCCGGAGCCCGTGCCGTCCGGTGTCCGCACGGTGGTCGTGAACGCGACCGCCGTGCTGCGGTCGTAGGCGAACAGGCCCTTGTTGTTGGCCACGGCGAAGGAGCCGGCGTTGGCCTCCAGGTACCCGGTCGAGACCAGTCCCGCGCGGCGGGCGGGCTCGGTGATCGCCCGCACCGCCTCGGCGCGGGCCTCGGGCTCGAGCGACGCCGTGGCATCGCTCCACTGCACCGAGGGCGGTACGTCCTGCGGACCCAGTTCCGGCAGCAGCTCCGGATCCTCCGGCGCCAGCCGGGCGATGCGCTCCGCATTCTGCACGGCCGCCCGCAGCGAGGCGTCGTCCAGGCGATTGACGGTCACGTTCGCCGAGCGCTTGCCGATGACGGAGCGCACGGTGACGGCGGCGTTGTAGTTGTCACCGGCGGTGGAGATCTGGTTCACCGCGAACCGCGTGTTCTGGCGCATGCCGCTGTTGATCGAGACGCGGCATTCGTCAGCGGTGGAGAAGGACAGCACCTTCTTCGCGATGGCGTCACACTCGGCGCGGGAGAGGTGCGGGGCGATGGCGTAGAGCGACTTGGGCGTCATCAGGCGGTCCTCCCGGTGTTGATCACGTTCACCTGCCGGTGCCGCGTGGGAGGACATCCATGGGACACCGCATTGGACTGCGAGGGTTGCCCCTTGCCGTCGCCGAAGGCACCGCCGAGTTCGTAGCTGCGCTTGCCGCCGATCATGTCGAGTGCGTTCCAGAACTCGGGGGTCCGGATCTGGTAGGCGACATCCTTGAGCATGCCGGTGATCTTGCCGTTCTTCACCTCGTAGAACAGCTGGCCGCCGAACTGCGCGTTGTAGCGCTGTTGGTCGATGGAGAACGAGCCGTCGCCGATGATGGCGATGCCGTTCTCGGTGGCGGCGATGAGGTCCTCCCACACGAGGTCCTGCTCCCCCGGCAGGAGGTTGACGTTGGGCATGCGCTGGAACTGGACGTCGGCCCAGGTCTGCGCGTAGGAGCAGCCGTGCGACCGCGTGGGCTTGCCCTGCTGCTTGTACCACCAGTCGAGCCACATCGCCTGCTCGCGCGTGGTCTGGTAGTCCACGAACATGCCGTCCTTGACGATGTAGAAGTCCTCGGGCTGCACCCCCTCGTCGTCCCAGCCGCAGGCGGAGAGCGAGCCCGGCGCCGAGCGGTCGGCGAGCACGTTCATGAAGCGCGGGCCCATGCGGAACTTCCCGAGCTTGTCCTCCGGCGGCGCGAGGTAGCTCGTCCCGGCGTAGTTGGCCTCGAAGCCGTAGGCCCGGTCGAGCTCGGTGGGATGGGCGATGGCCTCGTGGATGGTGAGCCAGAGATGCGTCGGGTGCAGGATCAGGTCGTAGCGTCCGACCTCCACCGGCTTGGCGCTCAGCTTCTGCTTGGCCTCCTCGGCCCAGCGCGCGGCGTGGCGCTTGAGGTCGGCGTCGAGCACGTGCTCGTAGCCGAGTCCCTTGGGCTGGATGTCGGTGGACTGCCGCGTCTGGAAGTCGCGGTTGTCGGGCGAGACCATGGTGACGGTCATGCCCGGCTGCGCGCGGAAGATGGTCTGCTGCGTGACGGTGCCGAGCGTGTTGGCGAAGGTCTTCTCGTCGCGCAGGAAGAACATCTGCGAGTTCACGAACCGCGCACCGGCGGCGAGCGCGGCGGCGTTGGCTTCGAGCAGATACGCGACCTTGTCCTCGATGGCCACGGTGAACGGGTCGACCTTGATCGGGCTGCGCCAGACGCCGTTGGGCACCGGCGGATGATGCACCGGCGCGAGCTCGACGGGCTTCACCATGGCCGCGGCGTTGGCACGGGCCTGTGCGACGGCCTGGCGCGCCACGCGGGTCACCTCGTCGGGCGTGAGGTTGCTGGAGGCGGCGAAGCCCCAAGCGCCGCGCACCAGCACGCGCACGCCGAAGCCGAAGGTCTCGTTGTCACCGATGTTGGTGACCCGGCGCTCGCGGGTCCCGATGTTCTGCGACCGGGCGCTCGAGATGCGGGCGTCGGCGTACTCGGCGCCGGCGGCCTTGGCCGCGTCGATCGCGCGGAGCACGAGCTCCTTGTGGGACGGATCGCCCTGGAAGACGTGCGGCTGGGCCGCGACGGGGCGGGCCAACGAGGAGGCGAGTCCGACCGCCGCGGCAGCGGCGGCAGACTGCTGGAGGAACTCCCGACGTGAAGCGGTCACGCGATTCCCTCGGTCAGATGTGGCGGGGTGGCTCGGGGCGCCCCGGCGCGGACGACAGGCGGATGACCTGCGGACGAGATGCGGCGTCCGAGCGAATATACGGTCCCGCCGGGAGGCCCGTTCGATGGCCCCCGTGTCCGCGTTGCGTCAGCGTGGCCGATCCGCGTGGCAGGTCAGCGTGGCGCGTCGGCGGGGAAGAACAGGTGGAACGTGCTGCCGACCCCGAGCCGGCTCTCGACACTGATCTGGCCGCCGGCCTGGTGCACGATGCCATGGACCGTGGCGAGACCGAGTCCGGTCCCCTCGCCCAGCGGCTTGGTGGTGAAGAACGGCTCGAAGATCCGCGCGCGGACCTCCTCGGTCATCCCGCTGCCGGTATCGGCGACCCGCAGCGCCACGCCGCGGACACCGTCGCGTGCCTCGTTGGCCACCGCGATGCGCAACCGTCCGCCGTCGGGCATCGCGTCGCGTGCATTGATCGCGAGGTTCATGACCACCTGCTCGAACTGCGTGGGGTCCAGCCGCACCGGGTGCAGGCCATCGGCGACCTGCACGTCGAGCGTGAGGCGCGACCCGATGAGCGGCGCGAGCAGCCCGGTGAGTCCGCGCACGACGGCACCGAGGTCGACGACCTTGGGCTGGACCTCGCGCTGCCGGGCGAAGGCGAGCAGTTGCTGCGTGAGGTCGCCGGCCCGCATCGCGGCCTTCTCCACCTCCGCGACGTCGGCCACGCGCGGATCGCCGGCCGGCAGCGAGCCGCGCACCAGGGCGGCGTAGCCCATCACCGCGGTCATGAGATTGTTGAAGTCATGGGCGATTCCGCCCGCGAGCCGGCCGACGCTCTCCATGCGGCGCGCCTCGGCCAGCTCCGCCTCGCGCTGCCGCCGAGAGGTGATGTCGCGCAGCACCTGCGACGCGCCCACGATCTCGCCCTGTTCGTCGAGCACGGGGGAGTAGGTCGCCTCGAACTCCGCCGCGCGCTGCGCCGCGGCGCCGATCACGCGGTCGACCGTGAACCGCTCGCCGGAGAGCGCCCGTCGCCACAGCGCCAACGACACCTCGTGCTCGAGTGGCGAGGCCGAGTGGGCCTGCGTGAGCGCGACGCCGGGCTTCACCGCCGCCCCGTTGGTGGTCTCGTAGGAGCGCAGCCAGGCGGGATTCGCCGCAACGAGCACGAGGTCGCGATCCACCGCGGCGATGAGGTCGGTGGCGCCGGCGATCATCGCCTGGAACTGTGCGAGGGCGGTGTTGGCCCGGCGCTCGGCCTCGGTGCGCTCCGCGACCGCGATCGGGAAGATCATCGACGGTCCGATGAGCGCGGCGAGGTAGACCCAGCCGCGGCGGAATCGTTCGACGTTGCCGTCGTCGAAGCGCGAGAACGGTCCGACGTCCGCCCAGGTGGAGGCGATGACGGCGACGATGAGGGCGGCGGCGATCACGCCGAAGCCCCGCACGCCGAACCGCACGCCGGCCCAGGCGAGGAACGGCAGCGTGGCGATGGCCGGTGGCAACGCGACGTCCAGGATCGCGATGTCCCAGAAGGCGGAGCGCAGCGTGAGGGCGTACGTCACGCAGAGCACGGCGAACTCCAGACTGAACAGCGGTCGCCGGGCGACCAGGCGCGGTGCGCCCGGGAGGATGGTGAGTGTCCCGCCGACGATGGCGGCGATGGACGTCACGGCCGCGACCCACCATGTGGACACGGTATACCCCGGTGCCGCGGCGGAGCCGGCCACCGTGAGGATGCCGCTGGCGAGGGCGGCCAGCGGCAGCGTGCCCACCAGCGTGACGATGAGCAGTTGCGAGTACGCGGTGGTGGATTCGAGCGGCGAGCGGCGACCGGCCACCCTGAGGTAGAGGCCCACCACCAAGGCCGTCTGCCCGGTGAGCAGCGAGGACGCGGCGACACCGCGCAACCAGCTCTCCTGCATCGCCACCGCGTTGAGCGCCGTGCCCACGAGCGAGGCGAGACCGATGCCCAGGGCGACCAGCACCCGTGCGTTCGTCGGTGCCGCGAGGAGGATCGCGACGGCGATGCCGTGCGCCGGCCACGGGATGAGGGCGCCGTCGAAGTGTCCGAGCGTGGGGCTCGTCCAGCGAATGATCACGCCCAACAGGACACATGCGGCCGCCAGCGCCATCTCGCTCCTCCCCCTTTCCATCGTTCCCGGGCCCGGCGACGTTTCTAGTCCGGCGCACGGCCCGTCGCGCGTGGTCGCTCCACCGAAATATCCCCCCCTGTACATCAACTCGTGAGTCCCCGGTGCGCGCACTGGTCAAGGAATCCGCTACGTCCGGTTTCGTCCTCAAGGACGTCCCCACTCCCAACATCCGCGATGACGAGGTCCTGATCCGTGTGAAGGCGGCCGGTGTGTGCGGCACGGACGTGCACATCCACGAGTGGGACGCCTGGGCGCAGGGGCGTTGCAAGCCGCCGTTCGTCGTGGGGCACGAGTTCGCGGGTGTCGTGGAGCGGGTGGGGTCGCTGGTGACCGACGTGCAGGTCGGTGACCGCGTGACGGCCGAAGGGCACATCGTGTGCGGGCGCTGCCACCTCTGTCGCACCGGCAATGCGCACGTCTGCCCCAACACCAAGATCATCGGCGTGGACCGCGACGGCGCGTTCGCGGACTACATCGCGATGCCGGCGACGAACGTGTGGCATCTCGATCCCGGGATCCCGTTCGAGATCGGCGGCATCCACGACCCGATGGGCAACGCGTTCCACACGGCCCTGCACGGCACCGACCTGCCCGGCGCCACGGTGCTGGTGACGGGTTGCGGGCCGATCGGCATCTTCGCCGTGGGCATCGCGAAGGCCGCGGGCGCCTCGCACATCGTGGCCAGCGACGTGAACCCCACGCGCCTCGCGCTGGCGCGCCGCATGGGTGCGCACTCGGCGGTCCACCCGAAGGACGCCGAGGCGACGGTGCGGGCCGCCACACACGGGCTCGGTGTGGACGTGGTGCTGGAGATGAGCGGCGTGCCGGCAGCGATCCATCAGGGCTTCGCCCTGGTGCGCGTCGGCGGGCGCGTGCAGATGCTGGGCATCCCCGCCAAGCCGATGGACGTGGACTTCGCGACCGAGGTCATCTTCAAGGGCATCACGGTCTACGGCGTGGTCGGGCGCCGGATGTACGACACCTGGATCCAGATGACGCAGTTCCTGCGCGCCGGGCAGTTCGACCCGACGCCGGTGATCACGCACCGGTTCCCGCTGGAGCAGCATGCGGAAGCGATCGCGGTGATTCGCTCCGGGGAAGCAGGGAAGGTCATTTTCGAGGTGTGAGGTGGGAGGTGGGAGGAGGCCGCCCGTGCGGGCGGCCTTCTCCCGCCTTCCCGCATCGCCGTTCCTCACCCCTCACACCTCCCACCTCCCACCACCCACCTGCAGTTCTCATGAACACGAACTTCGTCTCCAGCCTCCAGAGCGGCCTCGACGACCTCGCCGCCAAGGGCACCCTCAAGAAGCTCAACTACCTGGCCTCGCCGCAGGCGGCCCGCGTGCAGATGGAAGGGCGCGGGGAGGTGCTGATCCTCAGCTCGAACAACTACCTGGGCCTCTGCAATGAGCCCGAGGTGGTCGAGGCCGGGATCGGCGCCCTCCGGCAGTACGGCGCGGGCACGGCGAGCGTGCGCTTCATCTGCGGCACGTTCACGGTGCATCGGGAGTTGGAGGCCGCACTGGCGCGTTTCGTCGGGACCCAGGCCGCGATGTCCTACGTCTCGGCCTGGAACGCCAACGAGGGTCTCACCGCGACGATCGTCGAGGAAGGCGACTTCGTCGTGTCCGACGCGCTCAACCACGCGTCGATCATCGACTCCATCCGGCTCGCGAAGGCGATCACCAAGTGCACCACCGGCGTCTACCAGCACAGCGACCTCGACGACCTGGTGGCCAAGCTCAAGGCCAACCAGAGCGCGCGCCGTCGCATCATCTGGACCGACGGCGTGTTCTCCATGGAAGGCAGCATCGCGAAGCTGCCGCAGATCCTGCAGATCGCCAAGGACCACGACGCGATCGTCGTGATGGACGACTCGCACGCCACGGGGGTGCTGGGCAGGACAGGCCGAGGGACGGCGGAGCACTTCGGCGTGCTCGGCGAGGTGGATGTGATCACCTCGACCCTGGGCAAGGCGCTCGGTGGGGCGGCGGGGGGCTTCGTCGCGGGCCCGGCGGCGCTCTGCGACACGCTCACCCAGCGGTCGCGGCCACAGCTCTTCTCCAACGCCCTGCCGCCGACGGTGGCCGCGAGTTCGCTCGCCGCGGTGGAGTTCCTCGAATCACACCCGGAGCGTGTGACCACGCTGCGTGAGAATGCCAACTACTTCCGTGCGGCGATCAAGGAAGCCGGATTCAATCCGCTCGACGGCGAGACGCCGATCGTCCCGATCATCATCGGCGAGACCGCGGACGCGATCCGGATGAGCGAGATGCTGCTGGCCGAGGGGATCTTCGTGACCGGGTTCGGCTTCCCGGTGGTGCCGCATGGGACGGCGCGACTGCGTTGCCAGATCTCGGCTGCGCACACGCGCGCCGACTTGGACTACGCGGTGCGGGCGATCCAGAAGGTGGGGCGGAAGGCCGGGGTGTTGCGGTAGGGTCACGCCGCTCCTTCGTCACGGCGGGCGCGCGGGGCGCGGGACGTGACGGAGCGGTTTGTCCGTCGATGCCGCAGCTCGGACAGGCGAAAGGGGCTCGGCGGACCGATCGTCCGCCGAGCCCCTTCGCAGTGGTTCCCTGGAGAACCGCTACTCCGACTTCTTCTTCCCGGCCTTCTTCGCCGCCTTCGCCTTGGGCGCCTTCTCCGCGGCCTCCGCCTTGGCCTCCGCCTTGGGCTTGGCGCCCTTCGCGGCCTTCTTGCCCTTCGCCTTGGGCTCGGCGGCCTCGGGTGTCTCCGCGGACGCGCTCAGCGGTGCGGCCGGCTCTTCGACGACCCCGAGCAGCAGCAGCGACGGCGGCACCGCCGGCTTGCCACCCGCGCGGCCGCGCGATGGCACGGAGCGCTGTCCCATGCCACGCGGTGCCGGGGTGCTCGGCGCGGCGGCCGGCGTGGCGGCGGCTTCGGCCACCGCCAACTGGTCGGCGATGGACGAGACGCCGGATGCGGCCAACACCTCGAAGGCGTCGCCGCGCTTGCGCAGGTCCACGATGCCCACGTCGTGGGCATCCTTGAGGATGCGCGAGAAGTTCCGCTCCGAGAGCGATTCGCTGTCGCGCCCGAGGAGGCCGTGCGCCTTCACGCGCACCGTCTCGCTCGGCACCGGATCATCACCCGAGGCCACGGCGGCGACGGCGTCGCGGACGAGCGCAAAGGCCTCGTCACGCGTGAGCCGGATGCCCGCAGCGCCGATGGACTGATCGACGCTGGGACGCGGGCTGTGGCCGGGACGGCCGCGCTCGTGCCGTGGGGGACGGTCCCCGCGTTCGGGACGCGGTGCAGCGGCAGATACGGCAGCTGGTGCCGAAACCGGTGCTCCTGCGTTGGCTGCGTCGACGGTCGCCGTGCCCTCCGCAGGCGTGCTGCCGGCGTCGCGCGGACGATCATCGCGGTCGCGCCCACGACCGCCGCGACCGCGCCGACCGCGGCGGCGGCCTTCGCGCTCCTCGCGCTCACCCTCGCTTCGCTCGCTGCCGGGCGCCGCGACCGCAGCGGCGAGCGCCGACTCGCCAGCGATGCCGCTTGTGCCACCCTTGCCGCGCGGCGGGCCGACCTCGAGCTGGCCGTTCTCGAGCTTGTGCACGTGGAGCAGCCCCTTCTGCGAGGCCTCCATGCAGAAGCGCGAGAACTTCGACATGCCGAGGTCCTTCTCGTCGAAGGTCGCGTCGATCTCCTGCATGACCTGCTTGAGCCGGTCGGAGCGCATCACGTCGCCGTTCTTCTGCATGCGCGTGATCGCCTCGGTGACGAGCTCCCAGGGATCCCACTTCTTCGTGCCCGACTCCTCACCCGTCTTCACGAGGCCGGCGAGGGCGTTGTAGCTGTAGTACTCGTCGCAGTTCTGCACGAGCAGGTCGCTGGACGATTCCCGGATGCCGACCCCGATGACGTACTTGCCGTACTCCTTGAGCTTCAGCACCAGCGACGAGAAGTCGCTGTCGCCGGAGAGCAGGATGTAGGTGCCGATCTCGGGGCGCGTGAACACCAGCTCCATCGCATCGACCGCGAGGCGGATGTCGGTCGCGTTCTTCTTCGACGAGCCGTAGGCCGGGGCGAAGATGAGGTCGATCGAGGACTCGCTGAGCGGCACGATGTACTGCGGGTAGCGGCGCCAGTCGGCGTAGGCGCGCTGGACCGCGACCTTGCCGGAGATGATGGCGCTGCTGAGGAGGTTGCGGAGCTCCGTCTGCAGGTCGGAGCGGATCCCCATCGTGACGTTGTCGAAGTCGATGAGGAGGGCGGCGTTGGGCGCGTGGGGATGGGCGCCGGCCGACATGGCTTGCGGGCCCCGGTGCAACGGGGCGACCGCGGCGCGCGCTGGACGCGCGGACGCGGAGAGGTTGGAACGTGGATGCATCTGATCCTGGCGTGAGTCGCCTGTGGAGTATCGAGTGCGCGGTGGCGAACGCGCTCAGTCACTCATCGGGACGAAGACTCAGTCCGGAGGACGCCACTGGCGCGGACGCGGAGTCCGCAGTGAGGGCGCTCGGCGTGCCGATGGTCCTGCGCCGCAGGGGCGACTCGATCATCGACGCGCTGAGCGCGCCTCGACAGGAAAGCTAGCAGGACGCGTCGCAAATGTCAGTGGGGGGCGGACTTCGGTCGTGCGGGCACCGGGGCGAATGGCTATCGTTGAGGACCGAAACCCCCTCTCCCCGTCCGCGTACGAGGCTCAGGAGTCGCGTGAAGCACTCTCGCTTCCGAACCCGGCTGTTTCTCATCCTGGCGCTCTTCGCGTTCGTCCCGGCGCTCATCCTGACGCTGGCCTGGAGCGGGTTCGCCACCAGCATCCTGCCGGAACTGAGCGGCACGGGCGCCTGGCAGCGTGTGGCCGAGAGCGGTGAGCGGGCGATCCGTCTCGCCCGCGAGCGGCCCGGCTCCCCGGAGGCGGCGGAGGCACTGGCCGAGCACCAGACGGAGTTGGGCGAGTCGCGGCTGCAGGCGCTGCGATTCGACTTCGTGGTCAAGCGCGGGGTGCGCAACGCGGTCATCGCCTCCCTGATCGCGGTGGCGCTGCTCACGGTGATCGCCTCGCGGGTCGCCGGCCACTTGAGCCGCCTGCTCTCGCGCCCGCTCGACGAGCTGGTCACGTGGACGGGTCTCATCGCCCGTGCCGAACGCCTGCCCCTCCCGGCCGCCGACGAACGTCGCGGCGCCCCGGAGTTCGGCGTGCTGCGCGATTCGATGCGCCGCATGGCGACCGACCTCGAGGCGGGGCGGCGTGCGACGATCGAAGCCGAGCGCCTGAGCGCGTTCCGTGAGTCGGCGCGGCAGGTGGCGCACGAGCTCAAGAACCCGCTCACGCCGATCCGCTTCGCCATCGCGAGCCTGCGCCGGCATGCGGCCCCGGAACAGCAGGACGCGCTGGAGGTACTCGACACGGAGTCCACGCGCCTGGAGACCATGGCGAAGAGCTTCGCGCAGTTCGGACGCCTGCCGGAGGGCCCCACCGCACGGCTCGACCTCGCCGAACTCGCCCGTGAGACCGCCCGCACGGCGGTGCCGGCCTCGGTGGACGTGACGATCGAGGTGGTGGAGGACGCGGTGGTGGTGGGGCAGCACGACGCGCTGCATCGCGCGCTGGCGAACGTGCTGCTCAACGCGGTGGACGCCACGGCGGGACGCGGGCGCATCACGGTGCGGGTGTACGTCGCTGCGAATGGAGCGGCCGGTGCGGCAGCGCGGGAGGCCGTGGTCGCGGTGCGGGATGACGGGGTGGGGATCGCCGCGGAGGCGATCGCGCGGATCTGGGAACCGTACGTCACGGCCAAGACCGGCGGCACGGGCCTCGGCCTGGCGATCGTGAAGCAGACGGTGCTGGCGCATGGCGGTCGGGTGGAGGCGGAGAGCGCTCCGGGACAGGGCACCGAGATCCGGTTGCGCTTCCCGCTCGCCGCCCAGCAATAGTCGCAACCTCTCAGGACGGACACGCATGGAAGACATCGTCGCGATCGTCGGATTCTTCAGTACGGTGATCATCGTCGCACTGGGTGTGCCGATCGTGCGCTCGATCAACCGGCGCAAGGAGCTCGAGGCCGCGCGGGCACCGGCCGACCCCGAGCAGGCCCGGCGGCTCGAGCGCATCGAACACGCGGTCGAGGCGATGGCGGTGGAGATCGAGCGGATCTCCGAGGGTCAACGGTTCGTCACGAAGCTGCTGGCCGAGCGCGAGCGCAGCGCGCACGTGCTCCCCCCGCGCGAGTCCTGAGCGATGCCGTCCATCCTGATCGTCGACGACGAACCGAACATCCGACGCATGGTCGGCGCCCTGCTCGGCGCCGAGGGCTACGAGGTGCGGGACGCGAGCGACGCGAGCGCCGGCCTCGCCCGCGCGATCGAGTACGAACCCGACCTCGTGCTGCTCGACCTCATGATGCCCGGTCCCACGGACGGGCTCGAGCTGCTGGAGCAGCTCCGGGCGCGGTTCCCCGACCTTCCGGTGGTGATGATGTCCGGACGCGCCGGGCTCGCCGACGCGGTGAAGGCCACGCGCCTGGGGGCGGTGAACTTCCTCGAGAAGCCGCTCACCCCCGAAGGCGTGCTGCTGGCCCTCGCCGGCGCGCTGGAACTGCGCCAGGCGCGGCGCGAACGCACGGCATTGCGCGCCGACCTCGGCCTCGCCGGCGACCTCGTGGGTGACAGCCCGGCGATGCGCGCCACCCGCGAGATGATCGCGCGCGTGGCCCCCAGCGACGCGCGCGTGCTGATCGGCGGCGAGTCCGGCACGGGCAAGGAGCTCGTGGCCTCGGCCATCCACTCGCAGAGTCCACGCAAGGACAAGCCGTTCGTGCGCGTGAACTGCGCCGCGATCCCGCGCGACCTGGTGGAGAGCGAGATGTTCGGCCACGAACGCGGCGCCTTCACCGGGGCGACCGACCGGCGCATCGGCCGCTTCGAACTGGCGCACACGGGTACGCTGCTGCTCGACGAGGTGGGCGAGCTCTCGATGGAGGCGCAGGCCAAGCTGCTGCGGGCCATCGAGGCGCGGGAGATCGAACGCGTGGGCGCGGCGAAGCCCATCAAGGTGGACGTACGCATCCTCGCCGCCACCAATCGCGACCTCGCGAAGGAGGTGCGCGAGGGACGGTTCCGCGAGGACCTGTTCTTCCGGTTGAACGTGATCCCGATGCAGATCGCCCCGCTGCGCGAGCGGCCCGGCGACATCCCGGCGCTGGTCGCGCACTTCGCCGCGATCCACCGGCGGCGCAGCGGCCAGGCCGCACCGCAGTGGCTGCCCGAGGCCGTGGACGCACTCACGCGCTACCGCTGGCCCGGGAACGTGCGCGAGTTGGCCAACATCGTCGAACGACTCGCGATCCTCTTCGCCGGCCAGCCGATCGGCACCGCGGAAGTGGCGAGCGTGATCCCGGCAGGCGAATCCTCCACCACGCGCCCCACTGCGCTGCCCGACGCCGAGCGGTTGGATGTGGGGCTGAGCGACGCACTCGACGAGTACGAGCGACTGCTCATCCAGCGCGCCCTGTCGGCTGCCAATGGCGTGGTCGCCGAAGCGGCCCGACGGCTGCAGACGGACCGTCCCAACCTGTATCGGCGTATGAAACGATTGGGGATCGCCGGCGCCGGGGAGTGAGCGGGAGCCGGAGCTCGGGCGGAGGCGGTCGCGGACAGTCGTCCGGTTCTGACACGTTCGATCCGACACGCCTGGACGCTGTGCGAACCGTCCCTGAGTCGCCTACGATTCACGCAGATGTCGCCGTCCCAAGGGTTTGCCCTCGCGCAGCACCGCCGGCGAGCGCTGGCATGCCCCCTGCCTTGATCGACCGCAGCCCGAACCTTTGGAGTGCTTCGATGCGCCGTACCCTGTCCGCGTTCGTCCTGCTCGCCAGCTCGCTCGCCAGCTCGCTCGCCATCTCGCCCAGCACCGTCGACGCCCAGCAGCGGGGCCGCCCCGGCAGCACGCTGTTGCAGGCCGTCGAGGTGCACAACGCGGAAGGCACCATCCGCGTGAACGGGCCCTATGACGTGCCCAAGGATCGCGAGGTCAGCGGCGACGTGGCCGTGCTGAATGGTCCGGTCGACATCAGTGGCCGGATCACGGGCACACTGGTGGCCATCAATGCGGATGTGCGGTTGCGCACGGGGGCCCGCATCACCCGCGACCTCGTGATCGTCGGCGGGACCCTCACGCGCGAGGACGGGGTCTTCGTCGACGGCGAGGTACGGACGCAGGCCGAGTTGCTGCGCTACACGATGCAGGACGGGATGATCGTGCCCGAGGAAGGACGCTCCAGCGACTGGCGGCCGCAGTTCGACCGTCCGGGCCGCCCGCGCGGCGAGGCGTACACGGACCTCTTCTACGTCGCGGCACGCACCTACAATCGCGTCGAAGGCCTGCCGGTGCTCGTGGGTCCGCGCTTCCGTCGTCCTACCTCGTGGGGACGCATCGAGGTCGAGGCATTCGGTGTGGTGCGCACGGCCGAACCGATCCGCTGGGACCGCGGGACCATCGGCCATGACGCCAAGGCGGACCTGCGGCTCGGTGTCAAGCGTGGGCTCGTCGTCAGCGGTCGGCTGTTCGACATCGTGGCGCCGGTGGAATCGTGGCAGCTGACGGACACCGAAGCGGGACTCGCGGCATTCCTCCTCAAGCGCGACATGCGCGACTACTACAGCCGCCACGGCTGGGAGGCGTCGATCGGCGGCCGGATCGGCGAGGAGGTGTCGCTGAGCGCGGTGGCGGGCAGCGAGCAGTGGGGCTCGCGCCAGGAGCGGCGCCCGTTCAGCCTCTTCCGCGACGAAGGTGTGTGGCGCGTGAACTCGGCGTTCGACGAGGGGCGCGTGGACCTCGCCTCGGTGCGGCTCAAGATTGACACGCGGGAGCGGGTGCGCTCGCCGTGGTGGGGTGGCTGGTACATCGCCGCGGACGTGGAACGCGGCAGTGGCTCGATCGTGCGCAACCCGGGGCCGGTGCTCCTCCCCGGCCCCGCCGAGGATGTGACCTACACGCGCGGATTCGTCGACGCGCGGCGCTACAACCGGCTGTCTCCGGGGACGGAGCTCAACGTGCGCTTGCTCGCGGGCGGCTCGATCGGCGGCGACCAGCTCCCGCTGCAGCGGCGCCTCACGATGTCCGGTCCCGGGGCGCTCGACGGCTACGACTTCCGCCGCATCAACGGCACCGAGGCGGACGTCTTCACCTGCGGGTCGATCGGGAACTGGCCGGGACGTCCGGGCCTCTGCGATCGCGTGGCGCTGGCACAGCTCGAGTTGCGCCAGGCGATCGGGTTCGACTGGGACGATTGGTTCGACGGTTCGCGCTGGTGGCAGCCCGGCTTCGACATGTCGCCGGCCTGGGTGCTCTACGCGGACGCGGGTCGCGGCTGGACCACGCCCACCGGCCAGCCCGGCATCGGGCACGGCAAGGGGCTTCCGCCGCTCAAGAGCTTCCGTACCTCGCTCGGTGCCGGGATCGATTTCGGCGGCATCGGGATCTATCTCGCGAAGGCCGTCACCACCTCCGATGAACCCGTCAACGTGATCGTGCGCTTGGGACGCCGCTTCTAGTCGTGACCCGACGCGTTCTCGTCGCCCTGCTCCTGTGGGCCGCGACGGTGCCGCTGGCACCGCTCGCGGCTCAGGCGCGTCCGGACGTCCCGACGGACGTCCGTCCGGACGTCCGCCCGGGTGTCGAGATCCAGCTGCCCACGGCCACCCGACTCACGGCCGAGGGTCCGCTGGTCCGGTCGCGGGCGGTGCTCAGCGACTCGTACCTGCGTGAGCTGCTGCAGAGCGGGTTCCCGGCTCGACTGCATTTTCGCGTGGAGCTCTGGGCGGACGGCCGGATCTTCGACGAACTGCAGCGCAGCGTGGATTGGGACGTGGTGGTGCAGCTCAGCCCGAAGGACGGACGCTTCGAGGTGCTGCAAGTGGTCGGTGGCCGACCGCTCTCGCTCGGCTCGTTCGAGCGCATCCAGGATGCCGAGGCCGCGGCCGCGCGCCCCGTGCGCGTGCCGATCAACGCGCCGGCCGAGAACCGGCGCTTCTACTATCTCGCGTCGCTGGAGATCATCGCCCTCTCGGGGTCGGACCTGGAGGAGATGAACCGCTGGCTGCGCGGCGAACTGCAGCCCACGGTGACCGGCAACCGCAATCCCGGCACGGCGCTCACGCGCGGGTTCCGCACGCTGGCCACACGATTGTTGGGCGGCGAGCGTCGCGAGTTCAGCGAGCGCAGTCCGTCGTTCCGGCCCGCCGCGCGCTGACGCGCGCCGCGCTCAGAGCTGCTGCGCTTCGAGCGGGAGGCGTCCGCCGTTGCGACGTTCGGCCGCCTCGAGCTGCTGCACCACCTCCGCCCCGTAGAACAGCTTGATGTAGTGCGACTGGGTCGGCGTGAGCCGGCGCACGGCCCAGGAGAGATGCACGAAGTGCGGCTCGACCGGGGTGTGCAGCAGGTGCATGCCGCACTCGTCCACGAGGTGGTTCGCCTTGCGCGTGTTGCAGCTCGAGCAGGCGGTGACGACGTTGGTCCAGACGTTCAACCCGCCCCGCGAGATGGGGACCACGTGGTCGCGCGTGAGTGACTCCCGCGGACGCAGCTCGAAGCTCCAGCGCCCGCAGTACTGGCAGCGGTAGCTGTCGCGCGCGAAGAGGAAGGTGTTGGTGACCTGGCGGCGGAAGCGGCGCGGGACGTGCACGAACTTCCGGAGGCGAATCACCGCCGGCCGCGGGAGCGCGAGATGTTCCGAGCGCACGGCCCGTTCGCGATCCGCTTCCACGATCTCGGCCTTGCCGTCGATGACCAGACGCAGGGCCCGCTTGAGCGGGACCATCGTCAAGGGCTCGAACGAGGCATTGAGGGCGAGACAACCGACGGTCACGCACACCTCCGAGGGGAGACTGGTCTCCGAAGTCTAACCCGCGCGTTGCGCGCGGCGCCACTCCGCCACGCGCGCGGCCGTGGCCTGTACTCGCACCGCGATCGCGGGGTCGACACCACGCACCTCGGTGCCACGCACCTCGGCGCCACGCACCTCGGCGCCACGAACCTCGCCGTCGCGCACACGCGTCTCGCCGGCCACGAGCACCCGACGCACCTGCAACCCCCGTGACGCGAACACCAGCGCCGACTCCGGATCGGTCACCGGCACCGCCGACGCCCCGATGCCGAACGCGACCAGGTCGGCCTGCTTCCCCACCTCGAGCGACCCGACCTCCTGCTCCATGCGCAGCGCGGTCGCCCCGCCGAGTGTCGCGAGCCGGAACAGCTCCCGCGCCGACAACAGGTCCGCGCGCTGCGAGCGGGCCCGCTGCTGCAGCAGCGCCGTGCGGGCCTCAGCCAGGAGGTCCATCGCGTTGTTCGATGCCATGGAGTCGCTGCCGAGCCCGACCCGCGCGCCCGCCCGGAGGAAGTCGAGCAACGGGGCCACGCCGTGGCCGAGCACGGCGTTGCTCACCGGACAGTGCGCCACACCACAGCCGGCCGAGGCGACCTGTGCGGCCTGCGCGGCCGAGACACGCACGCAGTGGATGAGCAGCGTCTGCTCGCGCAGGAGCCCTGCGCGGTCGAGCAGCGTGAGGGCGCTCGCCGCGCGTGCGCCCACCGCGATCCCTCGCGCGCGCAGGCGCTCGGCGAACACGCCGCTGCCGGTCTTCACGAGCTGGTCCTCGGCCTCGCTCTCGGCGATGTGCACGGCCACCGGGAGCCGCTCGCGCGCGGCGAAGGCCGCGACGGCGGCGAAGAGTGCGTCCGACACGGAGTACGGCGCGTGCGGCGAGACGCCCACCCGCACCAACGACGTCTCCTCCGCGCGCATCGTGCGCACGGCCGCCTCGAGTCCCGCCAGCGCGGTCTCGCACTGGGCGGCGTCCGGGCCGAAGACCTCGCGGAACGCGATGCCGCGCGCACCGAGGGCACGCAGGGCCGCGAAGGCCGCGTCGTTGTCGGCCGTGTCGGCGAAGGTGGTCACGCCTGCGGCGAGGCCCTCCGCCACGCCGTGCATCGCGGCGTCAAGCAAGTCGTCCGCCGAGAGCAGTTCGCGCTTGATCGCGATGAGCGTGCCTACCCAGTCCGGAAAAGCGAGATCGTCGAGTGCACCCCGGAGCGCGGTGAGGTCGAGGTGCGTGTGCGTGTTGACGAGGCCCGGCGTGAGGATCGCCTCGCCGAGCTCGTCGTTGCGGCCGCCCGGCGGTGCCTCGCGCCGCGGCCCCACCCAGGCGATCCGATCGCCCTCGACGATGACGGTGCCGTCGGCGATCGGCGCCGACGCGACCGGAACGACCCAGCGCGCATGGAGCCGGACGCGGGCGCTCAGGGGATGGCGCTCTGGCACTCGGCCGTGGGCTCGGTGCCGGGCAGGAAGTACTCGACCCGCACCGAGTCCGACATGCAGGCCGGACCGGCGCGCAGCCCGGTGGCCGGGTCGATCGGCAGGGCGATGATGCCGATGGGGCGCGGCCAGTCGGGGGGCGCCGGCTTGCGGCCGTACACCTCACGCATGAAGGCCGTCCACGCCGGCGCGGCGAGTTGCCCGCCCTGCGCGTTGTCCTTGATCTTCTTCGGCTGGTCGAAGCCCATCCAGACGCCGGCCACCAGGTCCGTGGTGTAGCCGATGTACCAGACGTCCGTGTAGTCGTTGGTGGTGCCGGTCTTCCCGGCCGTGGGAAGCGTGAAGCCCCCGCGGCGCACCGCGGTGCCGGAGCCGCGGGTCACCACGTCCTTCATCATATCCACCATGATCCAGGCTTCCTCGCGACCGAGCACCTGTACGCGCTCGGGGTTCGCCTCGAACAGCCGACGCCCGTCGAGCGTCTCGACGCGCAGGATCGGTGTCGGGTCCACGCGCCAGCCGAGGTTGGCGAAGGTGGAATACGCCGCGATCATCTCGACGGGATACACGTCGGCCGAGCCCAGCGCGATGGACGGGAACGGCGGCACCCGCGTGGTGAGGCCGAAGCGCTTGGCCATGTCCACCACGCCGCTCTCCCCGAGCTCCATCGTGAGCCGGATGGCCGGCAGGTTGCGCGAGAGGTACAGCGCGCGGCGCATCGTGACGCGCCCCTCGAACTTGAGGTCGTAGTTCTGCGGCGACCACAGCGACCCGTCCAGCTGCGGGACCTCGATCGGTTCGTCGTCGAGGAAGTAGCTCGGCGGGCGCCCCGTCTGCACTGCCGTGGCGTAGACGATCGGCTTGAACGTGGAGCCGGGCTGGCGCAGCGCGCGTACCGCGCGGTCGAACTTGGAGTCATCGAAGTCGCGGCCGCCCACGAGGGCGCGCACCGCACCCGTGCGCGGGTCCATCGCAACGAACGATCCCTGCAGGTACGGCGACACCGTGCTGCCTTCCTCCTCGGTGCCGGCTGCCGAGCGCGCGAGATACTCCTCGTACGTCTGGTGCGGGAACTTGCCGAAGGTGCCGGCCTCGATCGCGCGCAGCTGGCGCTCCATCGCGCGTTCGGCCGCGCCCTGCATGTCGAGGTCGAGCGAGGTCATGACGCGCAGCCCCTGCTCGTAGGCCTGGCGCCCGAACTTCTTCGCGAGCTCGGCGCGGACCCACTCCACGAAATACGGGGCGATCTCGCCGGCGCCGCGCGCCGGCCGGTACAGGCGCAGTGGGTAGGCCTTGGCGATCGACGCATCGGCATCCGTGAGTGCCCCCTCGCGGCGCATGAGCTCCAGCACCGTGTTGCGACGCTGGATGGCGCGGTCCGGGAAGCGCCGCGGGTTGTAGCGGCTCGGGGCCTTGGGCAGCGCGGCGAGCATCGCCCCCTCGGCCACCGTGAGCTCATTGATCGGCCGGCCGAAGTACCGTTGCGCCGCCGACTCCACGCCGTAGGCGCCGGAGCCGAAGGAGATCTGGTTCAGGTAGAGCTCGAGGATGCGCTCCTTGGAGAAGCGCTCCTCGATGCGGCGCGCGACCTTCGCCTCGCGCAGTTTGCGGATGATCGTCTTCTCACGGGTGAGCCGCTCGGGGAAGATGTTCCGCGCGAGCTGCATCGTGATGGTGGAGAAGCCCTCCGCGAAGCTCATCGCCTTGAGGTTCGCCCAGACCGAGCCGAGGATGCGGATGTAGTCGATGCCGTCGTGACGGTAGTAGCGCTTGTCCTCCGTGATCACGAAGGCATCCACGACGTGCTGCGGGATCTGCTCCAGGCGCACCACCGAGCGGCGCTCCAGTCCCACCTCGGCGATGAAGCGGCCATCGGCCGCGTAGAGGCGGGCCGGCTGTGCGGGCTTGTATTCGTCGAACTGCTCGATCGACGGGCAGGCGTCGCCGGCGCAGAGGAACCAGGTCCAGTAGGCCGCGAACCCGGCCATGCCGAGCAGGCCGAGGCCGACGAGACCAAGGCTGAGGATCAGGAGTTTGCGTTTCATCGCGTAGGGCGGAAGCTAGACCCGGTCGGGGGGTGGGGCAACGCGGCACTCTCCCCTACCTTTCCCGTATGACGATCGTTCCGTCCACCGGTTCCCTGCCGTTGCTCGAGGAGCTCGAGTGGCGCGGCCTCCTCTTCCAGCAGACCGAGGGCTGCGCCGCGGCGCTGGCCGCGGGGCCGCTGCGCGGCTACTGCGGCTTCGATCCGACGGCGCAGAGCCTGCACGTGGGGAACCTCGTCAGCATCATGGGGCTGGTGCGGCTGGCGCGCGCGGGGCACGGGGCCGTGGCGCTGGTGGGCGGTGCGACCGCGCTCATCGGCGATCCCAGCGGCAAGTCCGAGGAGCGGCCGATCCGGGCCGTCGAGGAGATCCGGCACAACGCGAGCCTGATCGAGGCCCAGATCCGGCGCGTGATCGGCAACGCCCTCGGTGCCGACGCCGCGGCGCGGGTGCTCTTCCGCAACAACCTCGACTGGCTCGGCCCCATGCCGCTGCTCGAGTTCCTGCGCGACACCGGGAAGCACTTCACCGTCAACTGGATGATGCAGAAGGACTCGGTGAGGTCGCGCATGGAGGGTGGGATCTCGTTCACCGAGTTCTCGTACATGCTGCTGCAGGCGCACGACTTCCTGCATCTCTTCCGTGCGGACGGCGTGACGCTGCAGCTGGGCGGCAGCGACCAGTACGGCAACATCACGGCGGGCACCGAACTCGTGCGCCGCGCCGAGCGCGGCGAGGCACACGGGCTCACGTTCCCGCTGCTCACCGACGCGGCCGGCAAGAAGTTCGGGAAGACCGAGTCGGGTGCGGTGTGGCTCGACGCGGGCCTCACGAGTCCGTACCGGTTCTACCAGTTCTGGGTGAACGCCGAGGATGCCGATGTGGGGCGCCTGCTGCGGACGTTCACGCTGCTCGACCGCGCGACCATCGCCGCGCTCGAGGCCACGCACGCGGCGGAGCCGCACCTGCGCGAGGCGCAGAAGCGCCTTGCGTGGGAGGTGACCGCGCTGATCCATGGCGCCGACGCCGCGGCCGTCGCGAAGCGGGTGTCGGAGACGGTGTTCGACAAGAAGGCCGACGCACACGCACTCGACGACGCGGTCTTCAGCACCCTGGCGGCCGAGATGCCGTCGGTGCGGCTCGGCGGCAGCAGCGAGGGGACGGTCGACGTGGTCGCACTGCTCGAGCAGGCCTTCGCGCTGTCGAAGACCGCCGCCCGCAAGCTCATCCAGCAGGGCGCGGTGTCGGTGAACGGCGCCAAGCTCGCCGCGGAGGCGCACGCGGTGCCGCTGGCCGATGCGGTGCGCGGCCGCTGGTACCTGGTGCGGAAGGGCGCGCGCGAGATCGCCGTCGGCGAGGTCAGCGCGCGCTGATCGTCAGTGCGCGCAGTGGTCGCAGTCCGGACCCGCCGCCTTGCGCGCACGCGCCTGCCGCCATGCACGACGCAGCAGGTACGCGATCGCGGCGACGACGATGCCCGCGACGATGACCGTGTCCGCGCGCATCAGCTGAACCCGAGCGCGCGGCCGCCCACGACCGTCAGCCAGGCCGCGCCGTACGCGAGCACCAGCATGTAGGCGAACTGGATGCCGGCCCACTTCCAGCCGAGCCGCCCGCCGCCGGCCTCGCGGATGGTCACCGCGATCGTGCTCATGCACATGAGCGCGAACACGTAGAAGACCATCAACCCCACCGCGATGAGCGGCGTGTACGCCACGCGCCCGTCGGCCGTCGTCTCGCTCCGCAGGCGGTCCTGCAACGCTGCGTCGTCCACGCCGCCGACGCCGTAGATGGTGCCCATGGTGGACACGAACACCTCGCGCGCCGCGAAACTCGCCACGATGCTCACGCCGATCTTCCAGTCGTAGCCGAGCGGTGCGACCGCCGGTTCGATCGCCCGCCCGAACCGTCCGAGCGTGGAATGCGCGAGCTGCTGCTCCTGCCGTGCCTCCTCCCCGAGCGCGGGATCGACGTCCGCCCGGGGATAGGTGGCCAGTGCCCAAAGGACGATGCTGAGCGCGAGGATGATGGTGCCCGCACGGCGCAGGAACAGCAGGCAGCGCTGCCACACCGAGATCGCCAGCGACTGGACGGCGGGCCAACGGTACGGCGGCAGTTCGAGGATCATGGGGCGCACGGGCCCGCGGAGCAGCGTCTTCCGGAACAGCGCCGCCACCAGCAACGCCGTCACGGTACCGAGCAGGTACATCGCCAGCATCGTCGCGCCCTGCAGGTCGAGCCCGGGGAGCAACGGCGTCGCGGGCACGAAGGCGGCGATCAGCAGCGTGTACACCGGCAGCCGGGCCGAGCACGACATGAGCGGCACGACCATGATGGTCGCCAGGCGTTCCTGCTGGTCGTCGATGGTACGCGTGGCCATGATGCCCGGCACTGCGCAGGCGTAGCCGGAGAGCATCGGGATGAAGCTCTTGCCGTGCAGGCCCACGCGCCGCATCACGCGGTCCATGAGGAAGGCGGCGCGCGCCATGTAGCCGCTCTGCTCGAGCAGGCCGATGAACGCGAACAGGATCGCGATCTGCGGGAGGAACACGAGCACCGAGCCCACGCCGGCGAAGACGCCGTCGGCGACGAGCGAGCGGAGGTCGCCGTCGGGCAGGAATCCCGCGACGCGGCTGCCGATGGCGTGGATGACGACATCGATCCCGTCCTGCAGCGGCGCCGCCCAGCTGAAGACCGACTGGAAGACCACGGCCATGATCACGAGGAAGATCACCGGCCCCCCCACCCGGTGCAGCGCGATGCCGTCGAGCCGGTCCGACGCCGTCTCCGTGCTCGCGCCCGCGCTCGCGCTGCGGCGGCGCACGGCCGTCTTCACCAACTCACCGATCCAGCCGTAGCGCGCCTCCGATTCCTCGCGCTCGGGCGTGTGCCCCACGGCGCGGATCGCGTCGCGCGCGGAATCCAGCTGCCGCGCGAGGTCGGGGATGTCGGCGAGGTGCTGTTCCCCGCGCCGCACACCGAGGAGCCGCAGCGCTTCCATCCGCGCGATGCCGGTCGGGAGGCCGCCGTGCTCGAGATGCTGCACCAGCGGGGCCAGCGAGGCCTCGATCTCCGGCGGCAGCACGAAGCGCCGAGCCGGCGGCGGCAACTCGGCGGCCGTGAACAGTGCCCGCTTGAGCGGCTGCAGTCCCTCGCCGCGCGAGGCCACCGTGGGGATGATCGGGACCCCGATCGCGGAGATCAGTGCCGGCACGTCGATCTCGATCCCCTGCTCCTGCGCCATGTCGAACTGGTTGAGCGCGATCACCACCGGCACGCCGAGTTCGCACACCTGGCTCGCGAGGAACAGGTTGCGCTCCAGATGGCAGGCATCGACGACCACCAGCACCACATGCGGGCGCCAATGCTGACGGTCGCGGTCGAGCAGCACCTCGAGGGCGATGCGTTCGTCCGGGGACCCGGCCGAGAGCGAGTAGGAGCCGGGCAGGTCGAGTACGGCGACCCGGCGGCCGTCGGGCATGCGGAACTCGCCCTCGACGCGCTCGACCGTCACCCCGGCGAAGTTGCCGACCCGCTGCCGGAGTCCGGTGAGCGCGTTGAACAGCGTCGTCTTGCCGGTGTTCGGGTTGCCGATGATGGCAACACGCAGCGGCTCGGTGGCGGTCGGCCGCTCCGCTCCTGCCGTCGCCGTCATCTCAGCTGACGCTGCGTCCCTGCGGCCTGACCGTGATGCCCTCGGCGAGATCGGCGCCCAGCGCGAGGCGGGTGCCATTCACATCGACCAACAGGCAGTGACGCTTGCCGACGACGGAGACCTGGGCGCCCTCGTACAGACCGAGTGCGCGCAACCGACAGGCCTCGAGTTCACCGCACTCGATCGCAACGACAGTCGCTTCGCTTCCCATGGCGGATTCGCCGAGGGGGCAGGTGCAGACCGGAAGTTCGCGAGTGTTTGGGGTGGTCATCCGAGGGCAGACATTTGGCGGTCAAGAACCGATGAGAATGGTTCTCATTGGCTCTGATTGAACATTAATCCGCCCCTCGTCGGAGGCACAAGTGAAAGGGATAAAAAAAGTCAGAGATGGGCCACGCCGGCCGGCGCCCGGCCCATCCGCTGCCCCCCGCACCCCGACTCCGCCTCACTTCCAGCGCGTCACCTCGAGATACGCCTTGCCCTCGGCGTCGCGGAACCCGGTGTACAGCAGGCCGCCCTTGCCGAAGCCCGCGAGGATCCGACCCTGCGGCATCTCGATGCGGTCGATGATCTCGTTCTCGCGCGTGATCACATAGTAGAGCACGCCGCCCTTCTCGCCCGGTGCTGTGGTCCGCACCCAGAGATTGCCGTCGAGGTCACCGATCGCTGACTGCTGGTTGATGGGTGGACGGTAGTCCGGCAGTTCGTTGGCGGGCACCAGCTGCGCACTGGGAATCCGGAAACCACCGGGGCCCCCGGGGCCTCCTGGACCGCCGCCCGGGCCACCGCCCTGCCCGCCGCCTTGGCCGCCACCTTGCCCTGCTGCACGCCCGCCCTGCGCGCCCTGGGCAGCCTGTGCGCGTTCGCCGGCCCCCGCGCGCTGCGGCGGCGCGCCGCCGCCACCGCCGCCGCCGCCACCGATCCCGCCGACGATCATGCGCTCGGCGCCGCCACCCTGAATGAACGCGGCCGGTCCACCCGCAGCCACCATCATGCGCTGCGCCTCCGCGCGCTGCCGTTCCATCGCCTCGCGCACGCTGTCGATCACCACCTGCTTGTCGTCGTCGTTCAGGCGCTGCCACTCGAAGGGCAGCTTCGGCGACGAGCGGAGCGAGCCGTCCGGCGCGATCCAGTCGATATGGAAGTCGTGACCGCGCACCACTGCGATGGTGCCGTCGGCGAGCAGCGCCCAATCGTCGATCATCTGCATGGGGTTGATGCGCGTCTGCACGCTCATCTGCCCATCGACGCCCTGACTGACCTTCACGTCCACCTTCTGGATCTTCAGTGCGGCCACCGTGTCGACCTGACGGGTCGCGAGGTCCACGCGGAGCACCGGCGCCGAATCCGGCAGCTCGGGCATGACGAAGTTGCCGACCGTGGGCCGCGCGTTGCGCGCCGCCTGGCGCGGGCGGTTCTGGCTGCGGTAGTAGAGCCGACCATCCGGACCGAAGCCCGAGCGGCCACCGGCACCACCCACCACGAGGTTGATCTCGGCCGCACGCGGCACCGCGCGCACCGTCGTGAGCTCGCCGGCCGCGTTCACCGTCATCATCGACAGCGACGCCGGGTCGATGAACAGCGCCGAGTCACCGCCGAAGCCGAGCAGGCCGCCCCCGCGGGCGCCGTAGGCGTTCGCGGTCGCGGAGGTCGAATCCGCCACCACCGCGAGCCTGTTGAGCGTCGAGTCGAACAGCACGACGCGACGTGTGAGCACGTCGTTCACCAGCACCTTGCCGTTGGGCAGGGCGACGGCCGCGGAGACCGCGGACAGCGGCTCGCTGGACCGCGCCGTGGGGTTGGGCAGTTGGCGCACCGGCGGCAGCTTGGACTGCGCGGACAGCGGCGCGACGAGGACGCCGGCGAGCAGCGCGGCGACGACGAGGGGCGATCGGGCGGGACGGGGCATCCGGGAATCCTGGGAGAGGGCGACGACGATGCGGATCACTGGCGACGGATCTGCACGCCCCCACCGCCACCACCCACGGCGCCGGGCGTGAAGCCACCCGGCAGGCCGAATCCGGTCCCCGAGGTGCCGTTGCGGATGGAAGCGAGGTAGCGGAGGTCCAGGTACGAGGCGATGAAGGGCGGCAGCAGCCGCTTCTGTTCCTTGGTGAGCAGCGCGTTCATGCGCGGGGCGAGCTTGATGAGCAGGTCCACCGAGCCTTGCCGCGCCTTGGTGTACTTCGCGAAGGTCTTCTCCCGGTCATACGCATCCGGGAGCGCCGCGAGTTCCTTGGTGAGTGGCGCCCAGATGGAGTCGAGCCGGATGAGGTACCAGCGGTTCATGGTCGCGAGGCTGTCGGCCTGTGCACCCTGGAGGTCGAGCGAGTCCGCCTGCCGCAGGATGGTCGCCATCGGGTTCGGCAGTCCGGCGTTGCCGTACTGCGCCCGCAGCTGCGGCTCGCGCGCCTTGCTGCCCGTGGTGGTGCGGCCGCGGTCGAGGGCCTGCAGCAACAGCTGCTTCTCGCGCGTGGGGCCAAGGTCCACCCGGAACTGCACCGTCACGGCGACCGGCGCGCGGATGGCGGACAGCTGCGGGTCGACGTTGCCGAAGCGCTGGTTGACGTCGTAGCGGAACGACTGCGTCCCCGGGTCGAAGCCGCGCACGTAGAGCAGCGCGGGATCCGGGATGCGTGCCTGGCCCCAGCCCTTGATGTTGTCCTCGCCGTGGAGGAGCATGTCGGCGGCGCCGAGTGGGTTGGCGACGTTCACCGAGAGCGTGGCGCGCTGCGGCAGCCGCAGCTTGAGCGGGTTGAACGAGAATGTCAGGACGGCGCTCTGCGTCCACGGCCCCTCGCAGCTGTTGCGGCCGGCGATGCGTCCGAACTGCGCGCGCAGGCAATCGCGGGCCCCGCCGCTGGTGCTGCCGATCAATGCGCGCATCGACGCCGCGAGTGCGGGATCCGCGGTGACGTCGGGGTCGAAGATGAAGGCGCGATCGTTGGAGTAGCCGTCGGCGTTCACGTCGCCCGAGACCACCGGCGTGTACGGGTTGCCGGAGCGGAAGCTCCCCGACCAGTTCACGCGCACGGCATCGAAGAAGTTGTAGCCGAGGTTGTAGCTGATCTGGTGGCGGGTGTCGAAGTTGCTGCGCGCCCACTCGATCAGGAGCGGGTTGCCGGCCGTGTTCTGGAAGCCGCGGACCTGGTCGCGGTTGTTGGAGTAGACGTAGGCCGCACTCCAGGTGAAGCCGGTGCTGAAGCGCGTGGGGGCGAGGCGGAACGAGACCTGGCGGCTCATGCCCTCGAGGTCCGAGACGGCCTGCGTCACGCGGTTGAAGAGCGGCGAGACGCGGTTGGCGCCCGGCGCGACCGCGCCATTGAGCGGCACGATCTGCGCCGGCGTCACGTACACCGGGCGCGACGCCTCGAGCGGCAGCGCGAAGCGCTCGGTCGGATTGAAGTTCAGGTCGAGCTGGCTCTGCTGGTTCTGGTTGAGCGAGTACGTGACCTCGACGGTCGCCGCGAAGCGGTTGTTCAGGACCGGACCGTTCCACTGCAGGTTCGAGCGCAGGGAACGCTGCGGCTGGTAGGCATCGGAGAAGAACGTGACGTTCGGCGTCGCGTTGGAGAACACGGTGCCGGTGGTGCCGTCGGCGCAGAGCACGGGGATGCTGGAGAGGTCCAGCCCGTAGGTCGCCCAGTCGGGGATCGGCGCCGCGGCGCCGGCGCAGGCGAGGTTCTGCACGCCGGTGGGGAGCCCCGTGTTGTCGAGGGCCCCGCCGGTGAGCCGCGTCTGCGGCGCGTTCTGGAACACGCCGACGCCGCCGCGTACCACGGCCCGCGGGCCGCGCACGGCCCCGTCGAACCCGGGGATCTGCGGCGCCTGGCCATACGTCCACGAGAACCCGAGGCGCGGGCTCACCAGCGCGCGGTTCGGCAGCACGTCGTTGCGCACGCCGAAGGTGCTGAAGACATTCGCGTTGTAGTCGGGCCGATCCTCGAACCGGTTGGCGTCGACGCGCACGCCGTACTGGAGCTGCAGGTCCGGGCTCACGCGCCACGAGTCGCCGAGCGAGGCGCCGGCTATCCACTGGTCGGCCTGCCGCGTGCGCGGCACCAGCGACCGCGTGAACGAGGCGGGGGTCGCGTTCTCCAGCTCGCTCAAGGAGTTGAAGCGGAACGTGCCGAGCACGTTGGCGTTCTGGAGCTGCGAGTAGCCGTCACGCCGGAGCTCGGTGGTGAGCTTGAGGCGGTGCTTGTTGTTGGTGCTGAACCACGAGAGCAGGTTGTTGAACGCGACCGTGTTGGTCGTCGCGAGCGTGTTGAGATTCGGGTTGCCGCCGAACGCGATGTTGCTGACGCCGTTGGAGCCGTCCGCGAACGTGGAGTTCACCAGCACGGAGCCGCTGGGCAGCATCAGGTACGGGTCCGCGTCGTTGCGCGAGACGTTGACGCCGAGGTTGGTCTCGCTGAGGAAGATCCCGACGAACGACGTATGCCGGAGCTGGATGCCACCGCCGGCGTTGGTCCGCTCCCCAGAGTACGCGGGCATGGCACTGCTGAGCGACGTCGCCGGCACCTGCTGCGAGAGGTTGGCGTTGAACGTGAGGTTGACCGCCGTGCCCGTGAGCGAGGACGGTGGGGCCCAATCCAGCGCGCCGAAGACGATCAGCTGGTCGTTGTTGCGGTTGGCGGGGATGCCGCCGACCGAGATGGGCACCTGCGCGGCGTTGAGGATGCTGATGAGCCGCGTGACGGAGTCACGGGCAATGCCGGAGGTCTGCAGGCCCAGCGCATTGGTCGACAGCAGCGTCTGGAGGTCGTTGCCGCGGCGCCCGAGCTGGAACGAGAGGTTGTAGAACGACTCGTCGAACTGCATCGGGCCCGACATGGAGCCGCCGAGCGAGAGGTTGCTGTACTCCTGGTTCAACGCACGGCCGGCCTGGTCGGTCCACTGCAGCGCCGGCGCGTCGAGGTTCAGGCTGGAGCTGCGCGTCACGAAGTTCGACCCCGAGCGGCTCCGGACGTTGAACTGCCCACCGCTGAACCCGCCGCGCGAGACGTCGTAGGGCGTGGTGACGAGGGAGCTCGAGACCGCGGCGTCGCGGGGCAGGTTGGTGGCCCCGGTGTTCAGTCCGTTCAGGGTCGTCGAGTTCTGGTCGGAGGTGAGGCCGAGCACGGAGAAGCCGGAGGGATCGCCGTCGGCCCCGGGGATGAACTGGACGCCGGGCAGCGACGCGGCCATCGCCGCGAGGTCGCCCTGCTGCTCCGCCGAGAGCGCGCTCGTGTTGACCGCGCGTTCGGTGCCGGAGATGTCCTGCGGGTTGTCGTTCCGGTTCACGCGGGCCCGGTCGCCCCCGCTGATCTGCACGGTGTCGAGCGTCTGGGCGGCGATGCTCAGGCGCGCGTCGGCGACCAGGATGTCCTGGTCGGCGGTGCGCTTGACCTGGAAGCGCCGCGGCGCGTAACCGATCGCCTGGTAGCTCACGAAGTAGTCACCGTCGCCGCCCGGGAACGCGATGGTGAAGCGACCATCGCGACCCGTGCGGGCGCGCCGCGAGACGTTGCCGCTCACCGAGGTCGCGGTGACGATGACGCCGTTGACCGGTTGACTGTCGGGGCCGATGACCCGGCCGCGGATGATGTCGGCGCCCTCCTGCGCGCGGGCCGTCTCCGGCCGCGCTGCGAGGATGAGGACACCGAGCAGGACGGCGAGGAGCGAACAGATGCGACGGAACGTCACGACGGACTCGGGCGCGGGTGGGATCGGGTCGAGGGCGATGCGGCAGCGGATGAGACCCGGGTACCGCATATACGGTTGTCCGGGTCCGGTGTTAGTACGTGCCGCCCCCACAAAGGGTTTATGGTCCCGAGCGCCCCGTGCGACCGCTCGCTACGGCGCCGCCTCATGGAACACCAGCCCGGTCGACTCCGCGCGCTCCAGCGCCCAGCGCAGTCGCCACTCATCCCGGAACAGGATCACGGGATGGTTCTTCGCATCGTACAGCAGCGACAGGTCCTGCGATTCGCCCAGCCGCTCGATGGCGGCCTTGGGGCCCGTCACCCATCGCGGATACCGGAACGGCAACTTCTCGAGCGTGCAGGGCGCCCCGTACTCGTGCTCCAGCCGATGGACCATGACGTCGAACTGCAGCAGGCCCACCGCACCGACGATCGGGATCGGTCCCATATGCGACTCGGCGAAGAACACCTGGGCCGCGCCCTCCTCCGTGAGCTCGCGCAGGCCCTTGTCGAGTGCCTTGCGGCGCAGCGGGTCCTTGGACACGATGCGCGCGAAGTGCTCGGGTGCGAAGCGCGGGATCCCGACGTACTCCAGCAACCGGCCCTCCGGGTCCTTCGGGGCGTCGGGCGTCGCCAGCGTGTCCCCGATGCGCAGCAGGCCGCGGTCGTGCACCCCCACCACGTCGCCGGGCAGTGCTTCCTCGGCGAACGCGCGCTCCCGCCCCAGGAACTGCTGCGGGGGCGCCAGCTTGAAGCCCTTGCCCGTCCGCACGTGCGTGACGTCGAGCCCGGCGGCGTAGCGGCCCGAACACACCCGCACGAACGCGATGCGGTCGTGATGCCGCGGGTCCATGTTCGCCTGCACCTTGAAGACGAAGCCCGTGAACGCCGTGAGCCCTGGCGCGACCGGTCCCGCGCTGCTCTCGCGCGCCACCGGCGACGGGGCCAGTGGCAGGAAGTCCTCGAGAAAGGGCTCGACCCCGAAGTTCGTGATCGCGGACGCGAAGTAGACCGGTGTCTGCTCGCCCGCGAGGATGGCCTCGGCGTCGAACTCGTGCCCCGCCATGTCGAGCAGCTCGATGTCATGGGCGAGCTTCGCGACCGCGTGCATGGCGGCCTCGTCGCCGCCGAGGGCCTCGACGAGACGCTCATCGTCGGGCCCGCGGAGCGAGAGCGTCTCGGTCTCGACACGCTTAGCGCCGTGATGTGTGCCGCGCTCGAACAGGAACGCCCGCGCACGGCGGCGGTCGTACACGCCGACGAACACCGTGCCCTGCTCCGCCGTGTCCATGTGGATCGGCCAGTGCGCCGCCACGGCGATGATGCCGAGCTCGGCTTCGAGGTCGCTCACCAGCTTGAGCGGGTCCTCACCGACGCGGTCGCACTTGTTGACGACCGTGAAGATCGGCATACGCCGGCGGCGGCAGACGTCGAAGAGCTGGCGCGTGCGTTCCTCGACGCCCTTGCGGTTGTCGAGCAGCATCACGGCGCTGTCGGCGGCGATGAGCACGCGGTACGTGTCCTCGCCGAAGTCCTGGTGGCCCGGCGTGTCGAGCAGGTTGACCTGGAAGCCCTGGTACTCGAACTGCAGCACCGACGAGGTGACCGAGATGCCTCGCTCCTGCTCGAGGGCCATCCAGTCGGAGGTGGCGTGGCGCTGCGCCTTGCGCGCCTTCACCGCGCCGGCCTGGTGGATGGCACCGCCGTAGAGCAGCAGCTTCTCCGTCAGCGTCGTCTTGCCGGCATCGGGATGCGAGATGATCGCGAACGTGCGTCGACGCGCGATGAGGGCGTCGAGGGAATCGGGGGCGCTGGTCGGGGCGGTCACGGAGGAAAGATACACCGCCCCGACGCGGCACCCGCAGTCAGCGCCTCGGCGGTTCGGACTCCGCGCGGACCACGAGGATGAGCACCCGGCCGTTCGACACCGGCGTGCCGCTGCCGAGGACGATCGTCTGGTCCAGCGGCACGGTCAGCCCGGTCGACAGCACGCGCCCCTCACCGAGCATCGATCGGGCGACCTCGGCGCCGGAGACCACCGGGACCGAGTCGGCCTCGGCGAGTTCGACGGAGAGGCGCAGGCTCCCGGCGGTTCCCGGAGTGACGCGGGAGACGCTGCCCGAGATGCGGAACCGTCGCGGTCCCACCGACAGCGCCGTCGAGAAGCTCTCGCCGCTGCCGACCATGGAGGTCGTCTGGCCCGCGAGGCGGTAGCCCGGGAACTTGAAGAGCTCCCGCAGCACCGTCTCGACCGAGGCGATCGCGGGGTCGCGCAGCGTCGCGTCGGACGTCTCGACCAGCTGGAAGTGGAGGCGCACCGAGTGCTGCCGATCGAAGATGCGCAGCACGGAGTCGATCGTCGCCATCAGCGCGCGTGTCTCGCGCACCGTGATCGCGCGCGCGCCGGGGACGTCGAAGACGCCGCCCATCGGCGACTGCACGTACGGCGCCACCATGCGGGCCGCGTCGCTCGACGACAGCGTCGACAGCAGGAAGGTGCGCACCTCCAGTGGCGCTTCGGGGGGCGCGGGCTTCTGTGCCCGGGCCGGCGGCGCCAGGAGGCCCAGCGAGCCGCAGGCGGTGGACACGAGCAACAGGTGGCGGAGCAACGAGGGCATCGCGGATCCCGGATGAAGTGGGAATCAGTACAGCCAGACGACGGTGATACGGGGGTTCGACGTATGTGAGACGATGCTGCGCAGTCCCGGCGCGGGATCGACCGTCACGAGCGCCACGCCGCCCTCCTCAGGCGCGGCCATCGTGGAGGGGGTCACGTCGCGGAACGGTTCGACCGACACCCGCGTGGCGACGAACGGCTCGACCTGCATCGCCACCGGAGGCGATCGTCGGTCTGACGCCGCGGCTCGCCGCGCGGTGGCGCGCCGCGGCGCGGATGCCGTCGGCGCGACCGACACCACCGACGCCACCGAAGCCACCGAAGCCACCGACCTCCGATCCGGTGCCGACACCCCGCCGGATGGCCCCGGCAGCCACGTGAGCAACAGGGCCGCGGTGGCAGTCGCCAGTGCCGGCGCCATCACGCGCCAGCGCGGCCGCCAACGCGACTGCCAGCGCAGTCGCCCGAGGCGTGCGGGGGCCGGTACATCCGCGACACGCGCCGCCGCGCGGTCCGCGACGATCGCCTGCGCGAGCCGGGTGCTGTCCGTGCGCAGCTGCCGCGCCACGCGTGCGCAGCGGCTGCAGCCGGCGACGTGGTCGCGCAGCGCGGGTTCCTCACCCGGGATGTCCGACGCCAGATCCGCGTCCAGCAGCAGCGCGAGTGCGTCCTGGCAGGTCATTCGGCGAACTCCCGCAGCAGGTTCGGATGCTGCTCCAGCATGCGGAGCCGGATCGTGCGCCGGGCCCGCGACAGCAGCACCCGCACGGTGACGGGCTCGATCGCCAGGCGCGCCGCGACCTCACCGATGCTCTCGCCGTGAACGTCCACCGCGTCGAACACCTCCCGCTGCCGCGGGGACAGCACGCGTGCATGCGTCGCGACCAGCTCGGCGAGTGCGGCCCGTTCCGCCGCCGCCGTCGCCTGCGAGGCGTCCGGCGCGCTGCGGTCGCGGTCATCGCGACCCTGATGGCGCGCCAGCAGGTCCGCCCGTCGGCGCTCGCGCATGCGCCGGTCGATCGCGATGTTGCGCGTGATGCGGAAGAGCCATCCGGTGAGCGTGCCACGGCCTTCGAACGCGTCGAGCCGGTCATGCAGCCGCAGCAGCACGAGCTGCGCGATGTCCTCCGCCTCGTCGCGGTCGCCGGTCATCGTCACGCCCCAGCGGGTCAGCCGCCCGCGCAGCCGCTGTGCGAGCTCGGCGAAGGCCGAGGCGCTGCCGGCGCGCGTCCGTTCGACGAGGAGCCGCAGCTGATCGTCGTCGTCCGCCGTCCCGATGGGAAGCTCCATGGAGGTCACGGCTACACGACTGGTCGGGGACGGCAGGCGTTTACGCGAGTGCCGCCAACGCCACCTCCACCTCCGCCAGGGTGTTATGGAAGTGCGGCGACAACCGGATCGCGCCTTCCCGCACCGAGTGCGTCAGTTTCGCCGCGCGCAGCTTGCGCGAATCGCCCTCGAGGTCGTTGGTCGCGATGGCGACGATGCCTGCGCGCGCTGCCGCCGCGTCCGGCGTCAGCAGCTTCACGCCGCGGCGGTGGTGCGTCCACTCGATCAGCCGCTGCGTGAGGCCGCGCACGTGCGCCTCGATGCGCTTGGGGCCGAGCGCGAGGAACAACGCGAGGCTCTCGTTCATCCCGACCACGTCCTGGTAGGGGATGGTGCCGACCTCGAAGCGCCGGGCATCGTGGTGCCAGGCGGGGTCGTAGTCGAGGAAGCGCCCGAAGTCGCCGGATCCGGCCTGCGCCAGCCAGCCGGCGGCCGGTGGCTCCAGTTGCGAGACCAACGCGTCGCGCACGTACACGAACCCGCTGCCCCAGGGCGAGCACAGCCACTTCTGCGCGCCGCAGGCGAGGATGTCCACGGGCATGCTGCGGACGTCGAGCGCCAGGGGTCCCAGCCCCTGGATCGCATCCACCGCGAAGTAGACCTCCGCCGCGCGGCAGGCGGCCCCGATGCGTGCGAGGTCGATGCGTGCGCCGCTCCAGAACGACACCCAGCTGAGCGCCACGCACTTCACGCGGTCGTCCTCCGCGATGCGCCGCAGCAGCAGCTCCTCGTCCGTCGCGGTGCCGGCGAGCGGGAGCAGCTCGAAGGTGAACCCGCGCGCCTTGGCGGCCGCCATCCACGGGTAGACGTTGGCCGGGAACTCCCCGCGGCTCCCGAGCACGATGTCGCCGGGGCCGAGCGGCAGCGCGGAGGCCGCGAGGTTCACGCCCCAGCTCGTGTTGGTGGTGAGGGCGATCTCGCCTGCGGTCGCCCCGATGAGCGCCGCCACCAGCGCGCGTGCCCGATCGAGGACCGGGAAGAAGTCCTCGGCGCCCAACCGGTGCGGTTCCGCGCGCTTGAGCTCGTAGGCGGCCATCGCGTCGCGCGCACACTGCGGCAGCGGACCCACCGAGGCGTGGTCGAAGTGGATGGCGTCGCGCTGGACCTCCCACGGGAACTCGCGCGCGCGCAGCGCGTCGAGGTCGGCGGCGTATTCGGTCATGGCATCCTGAGGTGTGGCGGGGTGTCCTTGGGCTGGCCCTTCCACCGACGATGCTGCCAGAAGTACTGCTCCGGGTGCTCGCGCACCAAGCGCTCCAGCACCTGCGTGTAGCGGAGCACCGTGGCGTCGATGTCGTGCTCCTTGTCGCCGGTCCTCACCAACGGCACCGCCTCGAAGTGCGCGCGGTACCGGCCGTCCGGCTGCCGCAGCGCCACGACGAACACCATCGGCAGGTCGCTGCGCAGCGCGAAGACGGCGGCGCCGCGCGGCGTGCGCGCCGGGCGCCCGAAGAACGGGATGAACGTCGAGGCCAGCCCCTTGGCACTCTGGTCCGAGAGGAAGCCGACGGCACGCCCCTCCTTGAGCGCACGGGGGATGGCGCGCACCGCCTGGTCGTCGAAGATCACGCGCATGCCGAAGCGTTCACGCGTCCGGCGGAAGAACGCGTCGCTCAGCGGATTCACCATGTGCATGGCGATGGCATCCACCGGCAGGCCGCGCGCGGTCATGTAGGCCGCGCTCAGCTCCCAGTTGCCGAGGTGGCCGGACACGAGGATCACCCCGCGGCCCTGGGCGAAGGCGCGTTCGAGCACGTCGTAGCCGTCCGGCTCGACGAAGGCGCGCAGCACCTCCTCCTTGGTGCTCCGCGAGAGCACGATACTCTCGATGGCCACGCGACCGAGGCCGCGGTACGACTCCCGGGCCACCGCGCGGACGCGCTCGGGACTGAACTCCGGGAAGCAGGCCTGGATGGTGCGCTCCACGCGGTCGGCGCGCAGGCGGAACGGGCGCCAGCCGAGTCCGCCCACGAGGGCCCCGACCGCCGAGGCGCTGCGCCAGCCGAAGGGCCGCAGCAGGGTCGCGATGGTCCGCAGCGCCGCGTACTCGAGCCACTGCACGAGGGTCGGCCGCCGGGCCGACGCCTCAGACATTCGCGCGGTCCTGCATCGCGTGGAGCCGCGCGTACGCGCCGCCGCGCCCGAGCAGCTCGCCGTGCGTCCCGCGCTCGATCACGCGGCCCTTCTCGAGGACGAGGATCTGCGTGGCGTGCACGATCGTGGAGAGACGATGGGCGATGACGAACACCGTGCGGCCCGCGAGCAGCCGGTCGATCGCCTCCTGCACCAGCCGCTCGCTCTCGGTGTCGAGGGCGGAGGTGGCCTCGTCGAGGATGAGGATGGGCGGGTCGGTGAGCAGCGCCCGTGCGATCGCGAGGCGCTGGCGCTGGCCGCCGGAGAGGCGCGTGCCACGCTCCCCGAGCACGGTGTCGTAGCCCTGGGGCAGCGCGGTGATGAACTCGTGGGCGTTCGCCGACCGCGCGGCGGCCTCCACCTGCGCCTGCGTGTACCGCCCGCCGGTGGCGTAGGCGATGTTGGCCCGCACCGTGTCGTTGAACAGCACGGTGTCCTGGCTCACGATGCCGGTGAGGGCGCGCAGCGAGGCGAGCCGGATCTCGCGGGCATCGACGCCGTCGATGAGCACCCGCCCCCGAGTGGGCTCGATGAACCGCGGGATGAGGTCCACCAGCGTGCTCTTGCCCGCCCCGCTGGCGCCGACGAGCGCGACGATCTCACCCCGCTTCGCCGTGAAGCTCACGTCCTGCAGCACGGCCTCCTCACCGTACGAGAAGTGCACGCCGTCGAACGCGACGCCCTCGCGCAGGCCCTGCACCTCGCGCTGCCCCTGGTCGCGCTGCGGTTCGGTCGGCTGGTCGAGCACCTCGAGCAGGCGCTCGGCCGCCGCCAGCGACTGCTGGGCCGTGGTCGGTGCCTGCGAGAGCTGCTTGATCGGCTGCAGCAGCCGCATCACGAGGATCATGAACGTCACGAGGTCCGTGCCCTTCATGCTGCCCTCGGTGAGCACCAGCGTCGCCCCGATCCAGAGCACCCCCATGGCGATGACCGTGCCCAGCACCTCGGTGAGCGGGCCGGAGAGCAGCGACAGGCGCTGCATGCGCGTCATGCCGCCGGAGTAGCGGGCCGAGGCGCTGATGAAGCGCTCGTCCTCGTAGGCCTCGCCGCGGAAGGACTTCACGAGGCGGATGCCCGACACCACCTCCTGCAGCACGCTCGTCATCTCGCCGTACTCGTTGCGGAGCCGGCGATGGCCCTTGCGCAGCTTGCGGAGCAGTGGCTGCAACAGCGCCATCACGACCGGGGCGATCACCAGCGACACCAGCGTGAGCCGCAGCGACATCGTGAAGAGGATCACGACCGTCACGATGATCGTCGCGAGGTTCTGCACGGTCCGCGTGGCCAGCTCGGCCAGGATGATCTTCGTCTGTTCCGTGTCGGTGAGGATCCGGGCGAGGATCTGTCCCGTCTTGGTGCGGCCGAACCAGGGCAGCGGGAGGCGCTGCATGTGCGAGAACACCGTCGCCCGCAGGTCGCGCGTGATGTTCTCCTGCAGCGAGGCCCCGAACTGTCCGCCGGCCCAGAGGAACAGGTTCTTGATCGCGACCATCGCGAGGATCACCAGGATCACCGCGCGCAGCGACTGCATGGGCTGCGCGGGGTCGAGGAACGGCCCGATGAGCCAGTCCTGCAGCACCGTGAGCCAGCCCATGCCCTCGGCGATCTTGGTCTCGAGGCCGAAGAGCGAGTTCAGGAACGGGATGAGCAGCGTGAACGCGACGCCGTCGAGCACCGCGGCGACCACGTTGAACCCCACGTTCCCGCCCAGGCGCCAGCTGTGCGGGCGCAGGAACTGCAGCAGGCGGCGGTAGACGCGCATCAGGACCGCGCGGAGGCGGGCAGGCGCTCGGGCGCCGGGACGTTCATAGGACCGGAAGATAGTCCTGTGGCCGGATCGCTTCCACGGACCGTGACAGGGCGCCCCTTTCGCGGAGCCCCGTGTGCGCGGCAAGTTCTGGCCGTGCCCGACGTCGCCCCGCCCTTCGCCCCACAACGGGCGCACTTCCCCTGCCCGGCGCTGCTCGCGCTGGCGGCGCGTGCCACACTCGGAGGCGCCCGCGAATCGCTGCTCGGCGTGGTGATGGCGGTGCGGCTGACCGAGGGCCTGCGAGCCCCGACCCAGCTGCCGTCGAGTGCGCGGGAACAGCGCGCTGAGGGGGCGCGGCAATGGCTCGCGGCCCTGACCCTGCCGGCGAAGGCCCGGACGGCGCTGCTGCGCGCCTTCGCCACCAGTGCCGCGAACGACCTGCAGGGGGCGGCCGAGGCCCTCGCCGCCGTGACCGAAGTCACGGCCCCGCACCTCGACAAAGGGGCACGTTTGGAGCTGGTCCGCCTCACCGAGGCGCTGCGCACGGAAGCCCAACTGCTTGCCGGAGTTCGCGAGCGTCCCGTAGCTTAGGGCGAATCGGTCCCTACCTTAGAGGCGGCGTGCGTCCAACCGACATCTCCCCGATCTCCCGCGTCATGCGCCGGATCGACCTGGTGGCGGACGGCTCGCTCGCCGGCGACACCGCGCAGACCGGCTTCCCGAGCATCGACCGCTGGCTGGGGGGCGGGCTGCGCGCGGGCGACCTGGTGGTGCTCGGTGGCGACGTGGGAAGCGGCAAGTCGTCGCTGGCGCTGGCGATGGCGCTGCGCATGGCGGACGCGGGGATCCGGGTGGCGTTCCTGAGCGCCGAGATGTCCGTGGAGCGGGTGATGGAGCGGGCGCTGGCGATCGAAGGGCGGGCACGGATCGACGACCTGCGGCAGGGCAAGCTGGACGAGATGGCGCGGGCGAGCGTGGGGGCGGCGGCGGTGCGCCTCCGTGACCGGGCTCCCCATTTCGAGGTCTTACCGCTGGGCCTGGACCCCCTGGCGTCGCGGCTGCGCGACTTGGACGTCCAGGTCGTGCTGCTGGACCCCCTGCAGGCGGTGGCTGGTGGGTCCCGGGCGCAGGACGAGGAGCTGGCCGCGGCGGTACGTTTCTTGAAGTCCGTGGCGGTGGAACGTGACGTCTGTGTGGTGGTCGCTGCGCATCTTCCGGCATGGACGTCCCGCAGCGACGCGCGCCCGGTGCTCGAGGACTTCGGGGCGCTGGGCGCGGTGAAGCAGACCGCGGATGTGGTGCTCGCGTTGTACCGCGAGGAGATGTACACCTCGTCCAGCGGGGTGGAGGGTGCGACCGAGGTGCTGGTGCGCAAGAATCGCAACGGTGCCACCGGGTACGTGGACCTGTATTTCTACAAGCAGTGGCTGCGCTTCGAAGACCTGCTCGATCCCGATCGCTAGGAGATGTGATGCGACTCGTCCGTTCGTTCCTCGTTGGCTCGCTCATCGCGCTCACCGTCGTGCCGGCCGCCACGCCTGCGGCGGCCCAGGGCAACGACCCGATCGCGAAGCTCGAGGCTGCCCGCGCCCGGAACCCGCAGAACGTCGCCGCGCTGCGTGCGCTCGGCGTGGCGTACTACAAGGCCAAGCGGTTCGCCGATGCACGGACCGTGCTCGACCAGGCGCGGCGGCTCGACCCCAAGGACGGGGTGAGCGCGCTGTACGCCGGTCTGGCCTCCGAGGAGCTCGGGGACCTCACCAACGCGCGGGCCGCCTACAACTCGTACCTGCAGGTGGGCAAGACGCGGAAGGTGCGCAACGACATCGCCGGGCGCCTCACCGCGCTCGCCCGGCGCGAGGCCCAGGCCAACGCCAAGGCCGCCGTCGCCAACGAAGCACGCCTCTCCGCGACCCCCGGGGACCGCAACACGGTCGCCGTGCCGCCCATCTCCTTCAGCGGCCCGGACTCGTCGCTCAAGCCGCTCGAGCGCGGTCTGGCCGAACTGATCATCACCGACCTGAGCAAGGCGCCCGGCCTCACGATCGTCGAGCGCGACCGCATGCAGGCGCTGGCCGACGAGATCCGGCTCTCCGAGTCGGGTCGGGTCGAGTCGGCGACGGCCGTGCGCGCCGGCAAGCTGATCCAGGCCGGCCAGCTGGTGAACGGCACGCTGATCCAGCAGGGCTCGACGCTGCGGCTCGACGCCAGCCTCGTGAACGTGACGAGCGGGCAGCAGGTCGGTACCCCGGCGACCGCACCGGGCGCGCTCGACCAGATCTTCGCCATGCAGAAGGCCGTCGTGTTCGGGCTGCTCGACCGCCTGCAAGTGCGACTCACGCCGGCGCAGCGTCAGGCGATTGAACGTCGCCCGACCAACAACCTCAACGCCTTCCTCGCCTTCAGCCGCGGCCTGCAGGCCTCGGACGACGGCCGGTTCGACGACGCCGCGCGGTTCTTCGAGAACGCGCGACAGCTCGACCCGGGCTTCAACGCCGCCGCCGTGCGGTTGCAGACGGCCCGCGCGGCCGTGCAGTCGGCGTCGGTGCCGGCCGCGCAGATCGAGACCAATCTCGGCGGCAGCGCCGAGGGCCAGGTGGTCCGGGCGGCTTCGCTCGGCAATCCGGCACCGCTCGGCGGCGGACTCGGGCCCACCATGGACCGCGTGACCCAGCGGCTCAACCCGACCGGCGTGGTGGTCTCGACCGAGCGCAACGAGCCGATCCCGAACCTTCCTGAACGCGACGCCCCCAGCTCCACGGGCGGCACCGACCAGCCGAGCCGCAACGGGCAGGTCGTCATCATCATCCGCCGCCCGTAAGCGAGGACCGACCACCGATGCGATTCCGCTTCGCTACGCTCGCCACGCTCGCCCTCGCCGCGCTCCTGCCGGCCACCGCCGTCGCGCAGGACGCGCAGCCCAAGGCGCTGATCATCGCGCCGCACCTCACGTCGTACACGCTGGGCTCCGGGGCCACCAAGTCCACGGTCTCGCAGATGGCCGTGCCGATGATGGTGGTGCTGCCGTTCAGCGAGCGCTTCTCCATGGACATCACCACCGCCTTCGCCAACTCGAAGGTCGAGTCGGGTGGCAACACCGGCACCATCTCGGGACTCACCGACACGCAGCTGCGCGCCAACTTCTCGCCGACCGGCGGGACGCTGGTGTTCACCGTCGGCCTCAACATCCCGACCGGGCAGTACACCATCCCCGAGGACCAGCAGGAAGCGGCCGGTCAGATCGGCAACGACTTCCTCAACTACCCGGTCTCGTCGATGGGCAACGGTCTCGCCGGCACGGGCGGCGTCGCCTACGTACGGACGCTGGGCAGCTGGAACCTCGGCCTGGGCACGAGCTTCCGGAAATCCACCGAGTTCGCGGCGTTCAGCGTCGCCAGCTCGGAGTTCCGCTTCCAGCCCGCCGATGAGATCCGCCTCCAGCTTGGCCTCGACCGCCCGATGGGCGACGGGCAGGTGGAGTTCGGCGTCTCGTACTCGGCCTTCGGGGAGGACATCGCGGACACGACCTCGTACAGCACTGGGGACCGCCTGATCGCGACCGGCTCGTGGACCTTCCCGGTGAAGCGCACCAACGTATTCCTCTCCGCGTGGAACCTCTACCGCATGGAAGGCCAGCGCTTCGGCGGGGACGCGCCCACGGAGAACGTCGCGAACGTGAACGCGGGCGTCAGCTTCGACGCCGGGCCGGTGCTGCTGCAGCCGAACGTCGAGGTCCGCCTCTGGCAGGCGGATGGCGTGAAGGCCGGCAACCTGTTCAACACGGCGCTGCGCGCGCGCTTCGGCGCGGGCAACTTCACCTTCATCCCCTCGGTGGGATTCGCGACCGGCAACATCTACGACACGGGCAGCGGCGCGGCGACCAAGATCAGCGGACTGCGTTCGAGCCTCACGATCCGCTGGAACTGAGGCCCGCGAGTCCACACGGGTTCGGCAGCAGCGCAGGGGGCACCCGATGGGTGCCCCCTGCGCCGTTCCGTCGGTCCGGGAGCGAGGGTATCTTGCACGTGAGATGCGAGCGGCACCGCGCACGAGCGCAGCTCCCATCTCCCACCTCCCACACGTCGTCCCATGGCCGGCCACAGTAAGTGGAAGCAGATCAAGCACTACAAGGCGGCCGCTGACGCCAAGCGCGGCGCCATCTTCACCAAGCTCCTCCGAGAGATCACCGTCGCGGCGAAGGCCGGGGGCGGCGACCCCGACGGCAATCCGCGCCTGCGCACCGCGATCGAGAACGCCAAGGCGCAGTCCTGCCCCAAGGAGAACATCGAGCGCGCGATCAAGAAGGGCACCGGCGAGCTCGAGGGCGTGGACTATTCCGAGGTCCTGTACGAGGCGTACGGACCCGGCGGTGTCGCCCTCATGATCCAGGCGCTCACCGACAATCCCACGCGCACGGTGGCCGAGGTACGGGCGAAGCTGTCACGGGGCGGCGGCAACCTGGGCAGCGTCAACTCGGTGGCGTTCATGTTCGATCGCAAGGGCCAGATCTTCATCGACGCGGCCGGTCGTACCGAGGACGCCGTAATGGAGCAGGTGCTCGACGCCGGCGCCGAGGACTTCGTGGCCGAGGACGGCCAGTTCACGGTCACCACCGCGCCGTCGGACCTGCATGCCGTCAAGAGCGCCTTGGAGCGCGCCGGCTTGGTGGCGAGCGAGGCGTCGCTGGCGTGGATCCCCAAGAGCACCGTGAAGGTCGAGGGCGCCAACGCGCAGCAGCTCATCAAGCTCCTCGAGACCATCGAAGACCTCGACGACGTGCAGAAGGTCGACGCGAACTTCGACATGGACGAATCGGAGCTCGCGGCCGGGTGACACGGCCCGTCGGCGCGGCCTAGGCGACCGGCGGCCATGCTCATCCTCGGCATCGACCCCGGCACCGCGGTGACCGGGTACGGCGTCGTCCGGGCCGGCCTGCAGCCGACGCTCGTCGAGTGCGGCGTGATCCGCACCAAGGCGGACCGCCCGCTGCCCGAGCGCCTGCGCGATATCAATGAAGGGGTGCGGGAGCTCATCGACCGCCACGCGCCGGCGATGATGGCGGTGGAGGACGTGTTCTACGCGCGCAACGTGCGCACGACCATCGTGCTCGGCCACGCCCGCGGCGTGATCCTGCTCGCCGGTGCGGATGCGGGACTGCCCATCCACGAGTATCCTCCAGCCGAGATCAAGAAGGCGATCGTGGGGACCGGCAGTGCCACCAAGACCCAGGTGCAGTTCATGGTGACCAAGCTGTTGCGACTGAAGAGCGCCCCGCAGCCCGCCGACGCCGCCGACGGCGTGGCCGCGGCGCTGACCTGCGCGATGCGCGTGGGCCATGCAGGCCGCGGGGCCGCCCGATGATCGCGCGGATCGCAGGCACACTCGTGGCCGGTGGCATCGACCGCATCGAGGTGATGACGGCCGGCGGGCTCGCCTATGAGGTGCTGGTGCCGCTGTCGGTGCTCGAGTCGCTGCCGCGCGTGGGCGGCGAGCTCGCGTTGCACACGGCGCTGGTGGTGCGCGAGGACGCCTTCCTCCTCTTCGGGTTCACGACCGCGGAGGAGCGCCGCCTGTTCCAGCGCCTGATGGGCACCACCGGGGTGGGGCCGTCACTCGCGATGAACCTGCTCTCGACGCTCACGGGCGAGCGGTTGGTGCGTGCGATCCGCGAAGGCGACCTCGCGACGCTCACGCAGGTGCCGCGCGTGGGGAAGAAGCTCGCCGAACGCCTGGTGCTGGAGCTGCGCGACAAGCTCGAGGGCAGCGGCGTGGAGGCGGTCGCGGCCGGTGGCCGGGCGGCGCCGGCCGCAGGCGCCGGTGCGGATGCGGTGCGCGCACTCGTCGCGCTGGGCTATGGCAGTGCGGACGCGGAGCGCGCCGTCCGCGTCGCCCTCGACGCGGCCCCCAAGGGTGAGTCCACCGCGGACCTCATCCGCCGGTCGCTGGCCGCCGTCTCGAAGTAGATTCCGGCATGTCGCGCGCCGAGATCACCACGCCCGAGTCACTCGCCGAGGAGTCGGTGGTGGAGCTGTCGCTGCGCCCGCAGCGCTTGGCCGAGTTCATCGGACAGGGCAAGGTGAAGGATGCGCTGCGGATCTACCTCGACGCCGCCATGGCGCGGCGCGAGCCGCTCGACCACACGCTGCTCTTCGGCCCGCCGGGTCTCGGCAAGACCACGCTGGCCGAACTGATCGCGCGCGAGATGGGCGTGAACATCCACACGACGTCGGGACCGGCGCTGGAGAAGCCGGGAGACCTCGTGGGCACGCTCACCAACCTGCGGGCCGGCGACATCCTGTTCATCGACGAGATCCACCGTCTCAAGCCGCTCATCGACGAGTTCCTCTATCCCGCGATGGAGGACTGGAAGATCGACATCCGGTTGAGCGAGGGCCCCAAGGCGCAGACCATCACCATGCCGATCGAGCGCTTCACGCTCATCGGGGCGACGACGCGCTTGGGCATGATCACCGCGCCGCTGCGCGCGCGCTTCGGGATCGAGTTGCGGATGAACTACTATCCCGCCGACGAGATCGAGGAGATCGTGCATCGCACGGCGGCGGTGATGCAGGCCGGGATCGACCGTTCCGGCGCGGCCGAGCTCGCGCGGCGGGCGCGTGGCACCCCGCGCGTGGCCAATCGGCTGCTGCGGCGCGTGCGCGACTTCGCGCAGGTGAAGGCCGACGGGCACATCTCGCGCGAGATCGCGCGCGAGGCGCTCGCGATGCTCGACGTGGACGAGTTCGGCCTCGACGAGATGGACTCGCGGCTGCTGCGCGTGATCATCGAGAAGTTCGACGGCGGGCCGGTGGGCGTGGGCACCATCGCGGCCGCGGTCGGAGAGGACGCGGACACCATCGAGGAGGTGTACGAACCCTTCCTGGTGCAGAACGGCTTCCTGCAGCGCACGCCGCGCGGGCGGCTCGCGACGCCGCAGGCGTACCGGCACCTCGGCTACCCGCCGCCGGCAGCCCCGCCACCGGTTCCGCCGGCGCCGCAGGCGGACCTCTTCTGACCGCGGTGCCACGCGGGCTGCGGACGTCCGACTACGACTTCGCGCTCCCCGCCGACCGCATCGCACAGACGCCGGCCGCGCGGCGCGACGCGAGTCGCCTGATGGTGGTCTCGCGCGACACCGGCGACATCGCCCACCGACGGTTCAGCGACCTACCGGAGTATCTCGAGGCCGGGGACGCGCTGGTGCTCAACACCACGCGGGTCTTCCGCGCCCGGCTGCTCGGCCAGCGCGCCTCGGGCGCGCCGGCCGAGATCTTCCTGCTGCGCGAGTGGCCTGCGGGCACGAGCCTGCCCGGCGCGCGATGGGAAGCCATGGTGCAGCCCGGCAACAAGCTCAAGCCGGGCCGTCGCGTGCACATCGCGGAGGGATTCGACGTCGAGGTGCTCGAGCCGACGGCGCGCGGCACCCGCATCGTGCAGCTGCACGCGGCGGATCCGCGTGCCGCGATCGCCGCACACGGGCACGTACCGCTCCCGCCCTACATCAGCCGTGCCGACGCCGCGGCCGACGCCGAGCGCTACCAGACCGTGTTCGCGCGCGAGGAGGGGTCGGTGGCGGCGCCGACCGCCGGCTTGCACTTCACGGAGGACCTGCTGGCGGCGCTGCAACGCAACGGCGTGCAGCGCGCCGAGGTGCTGCTCCACGTCGGCGCCGGCACGTTCAAGCCGGTGGAGGTGGAGGATCCGGCGGAGCACCGGATGCACGAGGAGTGGTACGACGTGCCGGACGCGACCGCTGCCCTGCTGGATGCGGCGCGGGCCGCCGGACGGCGGATCTGCGCCGTGGGAACCACGAGCCTGCGGACGCTGGAGAGCGCAAGGGTTGCGGACGGGCGGTTCCGCGCGGGCGCGGCGGAGACGGCGATCTTCATCCGCCCGCCGCAGCGACCCCGCGCCGCCGACGCCTTGGTGACCAACTTCCACCTGCCGCGCTCCACGCTGCTCATGCTCGTCGCGGCGATGGCCGGATACGAGCTCACCATGCACGCCTACGAGGTCGCGGTACGGGACGGCTACCGCTTCTACTCGTACGGCGACGCCATGCTCATCCGCTAGCGGCGCACGGGCCAGGCACCCCTCTGTCCGGCGCGGTGGGCGTGGTAGATTCCGGGGTGGCACGCGATCCCGCGCGCGATCCCGCGCGCCACCCCGTGACCCACCCCGTGACCCACCCCGTGCACGTCCTGCGTTCCCCCTCGCCCGACCCCCGATGTCCATCCTGCCCGTGTTCGCCCAGACATCAGCTGCCACGACGACCGGCCCCTCGCCGTTCGGCACGCTGTTCATGTTCGGTTCGATCTTCGCGATCTTCTACTTCCTCGTCATCCGCCCGCAATCGAAGCAGCGCAAGGACCACGAGACCAAGGTCATGGCGCTCAAGAAGGGCGACCAGATCGTCACGGTCGGCGGGATCGTCGGCGAGGTGGTGCACATCGCCGCCGGCCTCAAGGACGGCGCACCGGTCTCCGGCCTCAATGACCACGTCACCATCAAGAGCGGCGACTCGCGGCTCATCGTGACGCGCGGTCGCATCGCCGCGGTCGGCGCCGACGACCCGGGCACGCCCTGATGGCGGTCCTGCCCATCGTCGTCCTCGGCGACCCGGTGCTCCGTGCGGAGACCCGGCCGGTGGCTGCCGTGACCGACGAGCTGCGTACGCTGGTGGCGGACATGTTCGAGACCATGCGCGCGGCGGAGGGGATCGGCCTGGCCGCACCACAGGTCGGTCGCACCGAACGGCTCTGCGTGGTGGAGGTCGAGGGGCAGGCGTTCACGCTCTTCAATCCCGAGATCATCGCGCGCGAGGGCACGATCAAGTGGGAGGAGGGGTGCCTCTCCATCCCCGAGGTGTTCGGCTGGGTGGAGCGCGCGCAGTACGTGAAGGTCCGCGCGATGGACCTCGACGGGACGGAGATCGAGGTGGAGGGCCGCGACCTGCTGGCCGTGTGCATGCAGCACGAGATCGACCACCTCGACGGCAAGCTGTTCATCGACCACCTGAGCTTCCTCAAGAAGCGTGCGGCGATGGCGGCGTGGGAGAAGGAGAAGGGCAAGTACCCGACCGGCCTGCGCATCCTCGTGCCGGGGGAGAAGGCGGAGTAAGCGCCGCGCGCATCCCGCGCCGCCCTATACGTGAGGCAGCATGAAGATCCTCTTCTGGGGCACTCCCGAGTTCGCTGCGCCTCCCCTCCTCGCCCTCATCGGTGAGGGACACGAGGTCGTCGGCGTCGTGACACAACCGGACCGGCCGCAGGGCCGCTCGCGGTCCGTGCTGGTGCCGTCGCCGGTGAAGGAGATCGCGGTGGCGGAGGGGATCCCCGTGTTCCAGCCCGACCGGCCGCGCGGCGAGGGGTTCCTCGCGCAGCTGCGCGCCTTGGAACCGGACCTCAGCGTGGTGGTCGCGTACGGGCACATCCTGCGGCAGGAGGTGATCGACCTGCCGCGCCTGGGCACGCTCAACATCCACGCGTCGCTGCTGCCGCGCTGGCGTGGCGCCGCCCCGATCCAGGCCGCGATCCTCGCGGGTGATGCGGAGAGCGGTGTCTGCGTGATGCGCATGGTGCTGGCACTGGACGCAGGGCCGGTGCTGCTCGCCCTCCCGACGCCCATCGACTCGCGGGAGACGGCCGGCGAACTCACGGAGCGACTCTCGCTGTTGGGGGCCGAGGCGATCGTGGAGGCGGTGACCCGCCTCGAGCTGGGCGAGATCAGCGAGACGCCGCAGGACCCGTCGCACGTGACGTTCGCCGAGAAGATCGAGCGGCCGCACGCGCGCATCGACTTCACGCGCGACGCGCCGGCCGTCATGCGCGCGATCCACGCGTACGACCCCAAGCCGGGGGCCTGGGGCATCCTGAACGGCGTCGAGGTCCGTCTGTTCGGGGCCCGCGTGCTGCCCGACCGCCGCGGCGACCCGGGCGAGGTGCTCGCCGTCGGCGAGATGGGGATGATCGTCGCCTGCGGCGCGGGGGCGGTGGCGATCGAGGCCGTACACCCGGCCGGCAAGCGGCGGCTGGCCGCGCTCGATTGGTCTCAGGGCCGCGGAGTGGCGCCGGGCGACCGTTGGACCTTGCCCGGCGACCGCTAGGGTAGCGCCCCCGACTATCTTTCGAGGGTATGCCCAGCTCCCTCTCGATGGTCACCGACACCCGCGTCGCCGCTGCCGACACCCTCGCCGATCTGCGCGGCGGGCAACTGCTCGACGCGGCCTTCGACCGCCGCGCCGCCGGACTCGACGCGCGCGATCGGCGTTGGACGCAGGAGTTGGTCTGGGGCATGCTCCGCCGCCGCGGCTGGATCGACCACCTGCTGGCGCCGCGCGTCCGCGGCGGCATCGCACGGCTCGACGGCGACCTGGCGGACCTGCTGCGGCTCGGCGCCTACCAGCTCTTCCACATGGGGAGCGTGCCACCGTACGCCGCGATCGCACAGACCGTCGAACTCGCCAAACATCGCCACGGGATGGGCGCGAGCAAGTTGGTGAACGCCGTACTGCGTCGCCTCGACCGCGAGCGCGACGCGCTGGGGGCGACGCTGCCCTCCGATCCGGTGGAGGCGCTGGCGGTCGAGCACTCGCACCCGCGCTGGCTCGTGGCACGCTGGGTGGCCCGCTGGGGCGCGGACGACACCCGCGCGCTGCTCGAGGCCAACAACCGCGAGGCCCCGCTCATCGTGCGGCCCTGGGGTGTGGTGCGGGAGCAACTCGAGGCCATGCTCGAGAGCTCCGGGGTGGAGGTGAGCGACGCACCGCTCGTGCACGACTCGCTGCTGCTCGCACCGGGCACCGTGCTCACCTCGCTCGGGGCGTTCCAGCAGGGCCGCTGCTTCGTGCAGGATCCGGCAGCGACGCTGGTGACGCAGTACGCCGCGATCCCCGCGGGCGCCCGCGTGGCGGATCTCTGCGCCGCCCCCGGCGGCAAGACGGTCGAGCTCGCGCGCACCGCGTCGTACGTGACCGCGGCCGATGCCTCGGAGGCACGTCTCGCGCGGGTGCAGGAGACCATCGACCGACTGGAGCTCGACCACGTCACCGCCGTGGTGGCCGATGCCCGCGAGGGTTCGCTCGGCACCTTCGACGCCGTGCTGGTCGATGCGCCCTGCACCGGCACTGGGACGTTCCGTCGGCACCCGGATGCCCGCTGGCGGCTGCGCACGTCGGACCTCGCGGTGATGGCGGCCACGCAACGCGCGATCCTGCGCGCCGCGGCGCAGGCCGTTGCGCCGGGCGGCCTGCTCATCTATTCCACCTGCTCGCTGGAGCCGGAGGAGAACGACGTGCAGGTGGAGTCCTTCCTCGCCGACTTCCCCGAGTGGACGCTCGAGCCACCGCCGGAGTCGGCGGTGTCGCCGTCCGTGCTCGATGCCGGTCGCCTGCGCGTGCTGCCGCAGCGCCATGGCACCGACGGGTCGTTCGCCGCGCGCCTGCGCCGGGGCGTCCGCTGATGCCCGCGGCCTCGGTGCGCATCGCTCCCTCGCTGCTCTCGGCCGACTTCGGACGCCTGGCCGAGGACCTCGCCATGCTGGAGGCCGGCGGGGCGGACTGGCTGCACGTGGACGTGATGGATGGCGTGTTCGTGCCGAACCTCACGTTCGGTGCGAAGGTGATCGAGACCTGCCGGAAGCTCACGCGGCTGCCGCTCGACGTGCACCTCATGGTGGTCGAGCCGGAGAAGTACTTCGACAGCTTCGTGAAGGCCGGTGCGTCGACGCTCACCATCCACGTGGAGGCAGCGCCGCACCTGCATCGGCAGGTGATGCGCATCAAGGAGCTGGGCGCGATGGCCGGTGCCACGCTCAACCCGTCGACGTCGCTGGAGACGGTGCGCGAGGTCGCGGCCGACCTCGACCTGCTGCTGATCATGAGTGTGAACCCCGGCTTCGGTGGGCAGCGGTTCATCCCGCGCTCGGTGGAGAAGGTGGCGGCGGCGCGGCAGCTGCTCGCCGCCACGGGCAGCCGTGCGGTGCTCGAGGTGGACGGCGGGATCGCGCGTGAGACGATCCAGGCCTGCTGGAAGGCCGGCGCCGACACGTTCGTCGCCGGCAACGCGGTGTTCTCCGCCAAGGATCCCGCGGCCGAGATCGCGGCCCTGCGCGCACTCTGCTCGGAGCGGGCGTGACCGCGCGCACGCAGTGGGCGGTGATCGGCGGCGTCGTGGCGGTGTTGGGCCTCGGCCTCTGGTTCGCCTCGGTGCGGTTGGGCGACGAGCTCTTCCCGCTCGCCATCGGCGCCACGGCGCCGGACTTCGCCGCCGTGGAGCTGCCGGTGGGCGACCCCAGCAGCGGCCGGGTCGTGGGGACCACCCCCAAGGGCATCGCGGACTACAAGGGCAGCGTGGTGTTGCTGAACGTCTGGGCCACCTGGTGCGAACCCTGCCGCGTCGAGATGCCGTCGATGCAGCGCCTCGAGGAGCGCCTCGGTGCGAAGGGCCTCCGGGTGGTCGCGGTGAGCATCGACGACCCGGGCATGGAGGCCAAGATCCGCGCGTTCGCCGAGGAGTACAAGCTGACGTTCGAGATCCTCCACGATGCACCGGGCGCGATCCGGCAGCAGTACCAGACCACGGGTGTGCCGGAGACGTTCTTGATCGACAAGCAGGGCCGCATCCGCCGCCGGATCATCGGGGCGGAGGACTGGTCGAGCGCGGCGAACATCGCGTTCCTGGAGCGCCTGCTCGCGGAGCCCGCCGGATGAGCATCCCGCCGGTGCCCGCGCGCCGGCCGTGGATCGTGGGCGCATTCACGGAGCGTCCACTCACCAAGCTGGTCGCCCTCGTGCTGGCCCTCGTCGTCTGGGTCGTCGTCCGCAGCGAGGAGACCACCGACGTGGTCCTCACCGTCCCGATGGTCCTGAGCCTCGAGGAGTCGATGGAGATGGCCTTTCCGGTGCCGGATTCCGTGCAGGTGGTGGTCACGGGCCGGTTGCGCGAGCTGCTCAAGCTGCGCACGTCGTCGCCGGTGGTGCGTCGGCGCTTCGACGACGCCGCGCCGCGCCGCGTCCGCGTCTCGCTGCGCCCCGAGGACGTCGAGTTCCCGGTGGGGGTGCAGGCCGCCGCCCGCGAGGTGCGGACGGCGGAGGCGCCGCGATGAGCCCGCGCATCCTCGCCCTCGAGAGCAGCTGCGACGAGACCTCGGCGTCGGTGGTGAGCGGCAGCGCCGATGCGCCGCGGCTCGAGTCGCTGGTGATCCTCTCGCAGGATGTGCATCGGATCTTCGGCGGCGTGGTGCCGGAGATCGCCTCGCGCGAGCATCTCACCGCGGTGGTGCCGGTCACGCAACAGGCGCTCACCGACGCCGGGCGGCAGTGGGACGACATCGACGCGATCGCGGTGACCCACGCACCCGGGCTGGTGGGCGCCCTGCTCGTGGGCGTGAGTTATGCGAAGTCGCTGGCCCTCATGCTGCGCAAGCCGCTGCTGGGCATCCACCACATGGAAGGGCACCTGTTCGCGACGTCGCTCGAGCACCCGACCGCGACGCCGCCCTTCACCGCGTTGCTCGTCTCCGGTGGCCACACGATGCTCGTGGACGTCGCCGCCTGGGGTGCGTACCGCCTGCTCGGCGAGACCCGCGACGATGCCGCCGGTGAGGCCTTCGACAAGACCGCGAAGCTCCTCGGCCTGCCGTATCCGGGCGGGCGGCACATCGAGCGCCTCGCGGCCGAGGGGGACCCGACGCGGTTCCGTTTCCCGCGACCGATGCTGCACGGCGGGCAACGCGAGGGGGACCCCGACTACTACGACGTCTCGTTCAGCGGGCTCAAGACCGCGGTGCTGCTGGCCGTGCGTGCGAGCGACGACCCGGCCGGGGACACGCCGCATCTGGCGCGGGCCTTCCAGGACGCGCTGATCGAGACGCTGGTGGCGAAGACCATCCGTGCCGCCCGGGCGTACGGCCGCGACCGTATCGTGCTCGGGGGCGGTGTCGCCTGCAACCGGACGCTGGCGGCCGCGATGGCCGACGCGGCGCGCCCGCTCGGGGCGACGGTGTTCGCCCCCACCCCGCGGCTCGCGACCGACAACGCCGCGATGATCGGGGCGGCCGCGCTGTTCCGTTTCGCGCAGGGACAGCGCGACGGCGCGGCGTTGAACGCGCACTCGGGACTCCCGATGCCCGGCCTGCTCGTCGAATCCTCCGACACACGATAGCTTCCGTCCGAGTGCCATCCCCCCAACACGTCCTGTGACCGCGCCGTGACCACACACATCCCCTTCGCCTACGACGTCGGCCCCCTGCAGATCACGGGCTTCGGCATCGCGATGCTGCTCGCGTTCGTGATCGGGCAGATGGCCGCGAGCGAGGAGCTCGAGCGCCGCGGCTGGGCGAGCGAGATCATGGGCGACATCACCGTCGCCGCCGTGGTCGGTGGCCTGCTCGGCGCCAAGGTCTACTACGCCATCCTGACGGGCGACCCCACGGCGATCTTCAGCCGCGCCGGCTTCGTGTACTGGGGCGGCCTGATCGGCGGCATCCTGGGCAGCGTCATCGTGGTGCTGCTCAAGAAGGACAGCTTCGCCAAGATCTCGGACGCCACCGCACCGGGCCTGGCCGCGGCCTACGCGGTGGGACGCACGGGATGCTGGGCGGTGGGTGATGACTACGGCACGCCGTGGAACGGCCCGCTCGCGGTGGCCTTCCCCGAGGGCGCACCGCCCAGCACGGTCGCGAACCTCACGCAGCAGTTCGGTCTCAAGGAGTTCGCCGACATGCCCGCGACCCAGGTGCTGGCCGTGCACCCGACGCAGCTGTACGAGACGGCCATGGGGATGGTGATGTTCTTCATCCTCTGGCGCCTGCGCGACCACAAGCACGCGCAGGGCTGGCTGTTCGGCGTCTACTGCGTGCTGCAGGGCACCGAGCGCTTCATCGTGGAGTTCTTCCGGGCCAAGGACGACCGCTTCTTCGGCACGCTCACCATGGCGCAGGTGATCGCCCTCGGCTTCATCGTGGCGGGCGCGGTGTGGATGCAGATGCGCGCGCGCCCGTCCGCGACGCAACCGGGGATCCTCGCTACGGGTTGAACCAGTACGAGGCCTTGATCAGGAAGGTGTTGTTGGGGTGCAGGTCGAACAGGTCGCCCATGTCGCGGCGGAAGGCGAACTCCGTCGGTCCATCGAGCTCGCGGTCGCGCCCCTGCTGCCAGACGAAGAACAGGATCGAGCCGGGCCGGTACTCCCAGCGCACCACGGTGTTGGTGCGGAGCTGCTTGAAGTTGAAGCCGCCGGGATCGGCGCCGCCACCGTACGGGATGAAGCGCGCGTCGTAGTCGCGCGACCGCGGATCGCCGAGTTCCTTCCACTCGCGGAAGTCGCCGACCGAGACGAAGGGCTGCGCGTAGAGCTGCACGGACAGGTTGGGCGTCGCGGTGAAGTTGAGCCGCGAGGTGATGCCCACGGTCCACTGCTCCAGCTCCGCGAAGGTCACGTGCGCCGTGTCGCTGGCCACGTCGCCGACGTTCGTGAGCCACTGCGTGTCGTTGAGCCCGTACTCGACGTTGCCCGAGAGGCTCGCGCTGAAGCGCGAGGACACGCGGAACTGGAAGCTGGGGTTGAGCCAGTAGCCGCGTGAGCGCCACTCATCGCCGCGCCAGGTGCCCATGAAGAAGGTGGGCGTGTAGGCCTTGCGCCGGTCCCCTTCCCAGCCCACGAAGCCATCGACCGTCGCGGCACGCCGGAAGGCCGGCCCGCCGCGGGCCCCGCGGTCGTCATACGACCCGCTCGGCTGGCCACTGACGCCGAAATGCAGCCAGTGCGTGTTGGGCAGTTCGAGGTGCGAGTTGGTGTTGAAGCCGAGGTCCGTGCGCAGGCCCTCGGTGCTCCAGCGCTGCTGGTAGTTGAAGTTGATGAACGCCCGGCGGTAGTACCGGGTGGGCTGCTGGAACTGCAGCGCGAACCAGTTGCGGAAGGTCTGCTGGTCAGCGCGCGACTGGAAGCCGAGGTCGTTGGTCTCGAAGCCGGGTGAGAACCGCTCGTACAGCGTCTGGAAGCGGGTGATGCCGCCGCCGAACTTGGAGAACGACACGCGCTGCGCGTCGCCCCCGAGCGAGGTGCGTGTGGGATCGAACGCGATGGCGTCATCCCGGCGCTGGTAGCGATGCACGCCGTCCCGCTGCGTCGCGGCGATGGCGGCGGCGCTGCCGCGCACCAGGCTCTGCGCGAGGTAGCTGTGCAGCTCGTAGTTGTTCTGGAAGAAGCGATGCCGGAAGTCGATGCCGCCCGAGGTGGCGTCGCGGCGCAGGAACTCGCGCGTGTCGGCGTCGAGCGACCGGTTCACGTTGGTGAGCATGAAGCCGATGCCGCCCTGCCCGCCGCTCAACTCCTGCAGCGCGCGCGCCACGGTGTAGTTGGTCTGCGGCTCGATCGTGCGGCCCAGCGACCCGGTCTCCTCGGCCGACACGGCGTTGAGCACGCCGACGCTCAGCCCGTTGGCGAATCGGCCGGAGAGCTTGCCGGCGCCGAGGATGCGCGAGGTGGTCGGGTTGCGCGGGTCGAAGTAGCGACCACCGAGCTGCGGGGCGCGCCCGATGCGGCGGGAGTAGAACAGCCCGCGGCACTCCTCGTCGATGTCGCCGCAGGAGGTCCGGAAGTCGAAGATGCCTGCGCCTTCGAGGAAGAACGGCCGGCGTTCCTCGAAGAACTGCTCGAACGCCGTGAGGTTGAGCACGGCGGGGTCGGCTTCCACCTGTCCGAAGTCGGGGTTGAGCGTGGCATCGAGCGTCAGGTTGGACGAGATGCCGTACTTCACGTCGGCGCCGATGGTCTGCTGGAACGGATGCGACCACGATCCCGGGCCCTCGGGGCGCGTGATGTTCTTGCTCACCGAGTACGGCACGATCTCCAGGCGGCGCGGCTGCGGCAGCCGCCCGATGCCCTCGATGTCGCCCCCCTGCGAGATGTAGCCCTGCCGGTCGCGGCGGAGCAGCGGCCACGAGAGGCGCTGCCGCGTGCGGGCGATGTCGCGCACGATCAGCATGCCGAAGGTGTGCGACTCGAGGTCGGCGAACCGCATCTGGCTGAACGGGATGCGGAACTCCGCGGTCCAGCCGAGCGAATCAGTGCTCGCGTGCCCGTCCCAGACCGCGTCCCAGGTGGGGTCCTCGACGTTGTCGTTGTACACGTAGAAGTCGCGCTTCACGCCGGCGGGGTTCAGGATGAACTGATAGGCCGTGCGCCGGTCGTGGTAGCTGTCGATGACGAGCTTGAGTTGCTCGGACTCGGTGCGGACGTCGCGCCGGCTGAGCAGCGAGATCATCGAGTCGGGCGCGGGGTCGAACATCCGCCCCTGGATGTAGAGGTAGCGGTCGTCGTAGAGGATGCGGATCTCGGTGCGGAACCGCGGGGTCGCACCGGTGTTGGGCTCGTACTCCAGGAACTCGTGGATGACCGGGGCATCGCGCCACGCGGCATCACCCGGCCGCCCGTCGATCTCCGGCGCCACGTTGGTGCGCGCCGCCTGCGCCACCCGCAGGCGCTCGGGAGTCACGGGGGCCGTGGCGGCGGCGCCGACGGCCGACGGCCCCGCCTGCTGCGCCCCGAGTGTGGGAGCGGCGGTGAGCGAGAGGCCGACCGCGACGATCGCGACGGCGGCGAAGTGGGCACGCAACATGGAAGCGACCGTCCGAGAAGGGGGCGGGACGGACCCCGCGGATGACGGGACCGACCGCGCTCGACGACACGCGGGTTCGACAGTGGGTAGAACGGAAGCGTTGCGTCGGGGTTTCGGGCCGTCCGGTGCGGAACCGGTGAACTTCCCGGTGCACGGGGCCAGCGGTCGCGACGGCGGGGGGAGCGGGCCGCGACGCGGGGAGCGCCTAGCGCTCCAGGATCACCACGGCACCCGCGACGTCGTCGGTGTGGCTCAGCGTGAGGTGCACGGTCCGCACCCCGAGCTCCTCGGCGCGCCGTGCGGCGCGTCCGGTGAAATGCAGCACCGGTGGTCCATCCTGTCCGCGACGGACCTCGGCCTCGCGCCACCCGATCTTCTTCGCTTCATCGGACCCGGTGAGCGCCTTGAACACCGCCTCCTTCGCCGCGAGCCGCGCCGCGAGATGCATCGCCGGCCGCGCACGGGCGAGCGCGTACTCCTGTTCGTGCGACGTGAAGAGGCGATCGAGCGCCCGCTGTTCCTTGCGCGCGAGCATGTCCTCCACCCGTGCGATCGCCACCAAGTCGAACCCGATGCCGACGATCACGGGGTCCTCCGCAGGACGCGACGCCACAACGACCCCTGTCGCCCGCGACTGTCGCCGAGCACGGGGAGGGCGGCACGCCACCAGTCGTCGGCGGCATCGAAGACCTGCTGGACGCTGGCGACCCAGGCATCCCAGGCCACGCGGCGCGCCGGACCGGCGGCGGCACGGGCCGCCTGCGCCGCGTGCTGCATGCGGGCCAGTGCGCTCCACAGCGGCGCCCCGAGGTCACCGAGCTCGGCCTCGAGGGCGCGCCGGTCCGGGGCAGAGCCGCCGTGCCGCGCCGCCGCGAGTGCGGCGATCGCCTCGCGCCACTCGCGCTCCAGTCGCGCCGCATCGAACGCGGCGATCTTGGCTTCCGGCGCCTGCACCTTGTGCGCGGCCGTGCGCGCCTGGATCAACGGCTTGAACACGCGGTCGTGGTCGGAGCCCGGCGCGGACGGCACCGCGAGCGCGCGCAAGGAGCGCGTGAACTCCGGGAGTTCGAACTCAGGCATCGGTGGCCGAGAACCGGTAGTCGCCGGTGAGTTCACGGTCGCAGATCGCCGCACGCGTACCGGTGCGCGCCTCGTAGGCCCGCACGTAGTCCGGCAGCCGCTGCGTGGTGAACTGCTCCCGCGGGATCCCGAGCGCGGTGATCGCCCGCTCGATCGCCTGCGGCTCCCCCTCCACCTCCACGAGGACGTCCATGCGCGGGTACTGCTCGAACCGCACCGTCGCGCCGAACAGCACGTACTGGTCGATCTCGCGGTCGATCTCGCGCGTGACCACGTACCCCAGGCGGTCGAGCATCACGGCGAGCTGGTCCCCGTCGCCGAGCGTGGTGGAGTGTTCCTCGCGCACCTTGTAGCCATCCACGTACGCGGTGGGGCCCTTCCAGTCGAGCATGGCCCGCGGGGCGGCGCCGCGGTACACCCGCAGCCGCAGCACGTGGTCACGCAACGCGAGATGACGCTCGGGGGTGTCGTAGCGCTTGTCCTCGAGCCGGCCCGTATAGGTGCGCGTCGCACCGGCGGCGAGCACGGCCGCACGCGCCGCCTCGAGGTCGGGCACGATGCCCTTGAGCTCGACCTCACGCATCGCGGATGGCCTCGAGCACGCGGGTGGTGTCTTGCAGGTCGTCGAAGGTCGCGAAGGGATCGTGCGCCGCCAGCTCCGCGACGCTGTAGCCGCCGGTGGCGACGCCGATGGCCCGCGCACCCACGCCGCGCCCGCAGTGCACGTCGGCCGGCGTGTCGCCGATGATGACCAGTCGCTCGCCCGGCACGGCGTGCCCGAGGTGCGCCTGGGCCCGCGCCTGCGCGATGGGCGGCAACTGCGGACGGTCCTCGTGGTCGGAACCGAACGCCCCGAGCACGAACCGCTCCGGCGCGAGGGCGACGGCCCGGAGCTTCACACCGGCACCCTCCACCACATTCCCGGTGAGCAGGCCGAGCACGAGGTCGTCCGCGGCCTCCACGGCGTCCACGAGCCGGTGCACGCCCGGCAGCGCGTACGCCGCACGACGGCCGCCCTCGAGCTCGGCGCGCAGGCCCTCGAGGTAGCGCGCGATCACCACATCCATGCGCGCGTCGATCTCCGCGTCCGTGAAGCCCTCGAGCCGCATGGTCTCGCGGACGATGAGCTTGTCGGTCTTGCCGTCGTAGCGGTAGGCGCTGGGGCCGCGCGCGCCGAAGGTCTCGAGCAGCGCGGCTTCCATGGCGACGCGGCCGGCGCTGTTGGAGAGCAACAGCGTGCCGTCGATGTCGAAGAGCACGACCGTCTTCACGTGCGCGACAGGTAGAGGCCACCGATGACCGTTGCCGCCCCCGCGCCCTGGTACACGGTCGGCACCTCGCCGAGCGCGACCCAGGCCACGAGCACCGCGACCACCGGTTGCAGGTTGGCGAACAACGACGTGCGCGTGGCGCCGATGCGGTGCACACCGCGGTACCACAGCAGGTAGGCGACCACCATCGCGAGGATGCCCGAGTACCCGACCGAGGCCCAGGTGAGCGGGGTGACCGCGGACCACTGCACCCGGCCCAGCGCGGGCGCAGCGAGCACGAGCAGCGGCAAGGTGCCGCCGAAGAGCGTCCACGCCGCGATCCGGATGGAGTCCACCCGTCCGGTGAGCGGCACGAGGCCCGCCGTGTAGAACGCCCAGCAGCCCACCGCCGCGAGGATCATGAGGTCGCCGAGCAGGTGCGAGGCACCGTCGGCGTGCACGGTGCCGCCGAGCACGAGGAAGACACCGGCGATCGAGAGGGCGATGCCCGCGATGGCGCGCCAGCTGAACTGCTCGTGGCCGAAGGCCCGGGCCACGATCGCGACCACGGCCGGCGAGGCGGCGATGACGAGGGCGGCGGTGCCGGCCCGCGTGCGGGCGATGCCGTTGATGAAGAAGACCTGATAGATGCAGTGCCCCAGCACGCCGAGCGCCATCAGGCGCCAGCGGTCGGCGGGACTCGCGTGGCCGCCGGGCCGCGTGAGTGCGAGCGTCATGAGCACCGTGCAGGCCAGCGTCATGCGCAGCGCGTTGTACGCGAGCGGCTCCATCACCTGGGTGCCGTACTTCATCACCGAGAAGTTGATGCCCCAGATCGTCGCCATGAGGATGAGACTGAGCTCGATCCCGTGGGAGGTCGTGCGGGTCTGCGGCAGGGCATGGTCGGCGGTGGTCACGGTCGAAAGATAGTGGGGGTGTCCACCACGCTGCGGCGCGGACGGTGCTCCCTATCCCGCACTCCCCGCCCCCGCCATCTTTCGGCCATGCATGTCTCTTTCGCGCTCTTCGCCGACGCGGCGAACATCTCCCAGGAAGGCAAGCTCAACATCCTCGGCGTGTTCGACGCGCTGCAGGTGGCCTCGGTCCCGGCGGTCCATCCGCGCGCGACGATGATCGTGCGGCTGAAGGCCCTGCCCGACGACACCGGGCGGCACACCCTCGCCTTCAGCTGGGTCGATCCCGGCGGCGACGAGATCTGGGGCTCGTCCGGCGAACTGGAGGTCGGGGCCCCGCCGCCCGGTGCCACGGAGCTCGACGTCCCGGTGATCGCGGCGATCGACCTGCCCATCCAGCAGGCGGGGACGCACGTGATGCGGGTGACACTCGACGGCGACCTCTGCGCGGAGCTGCTGCTGCACGTGCGGGCCGGAGCGGTCGGACTGCCCGCGATGGGCGGGATGGTCTCCTAGGCCCCGTCGGCGAGGCCGGGCACGCCGTCGCGTCCGCGGGCCAGTCGCACCGCGCGCTCGATCGCCGCCTCGAGTGCCGAGACCACCAGACGCTCGGCCTGCATCAGTTGGCCGGGCGCAGCATCCACCGGGGCGAGGGCGAAGACGATGTCGCCGTCGAAGCTCGACCCCGCCGGCGCCAGCCGCCGATGGAAGGCCGCCGTCGCCGCACGCGCGAGCTGCTGCAACTCGACCTTGTTGAGTCCCACGTCCACCGCGACCACGGCGAGCGTGGTGTTAGGCGCCGCGGCCGCGCTGCTGCTTGCACTGCTGTTTGCACTGCTGTTTGCACTGCTGCCCGCGCCGAACGCGCGCTCCGGGCCGCCCGCCGCCAGCACCGATTCCGTATCGGCGAATCGACCGTCAGGCCGGCGGGCCCCCGCGAGGATCGCGCCCTGCGCATCGCGCACGTCGCCGAACGCGTTCACGGCGACCATGGCGACGGCGGCGCAGCCCTCGGCCTCGCGCTGGGCGATGCCGAACCCGCTCTTCATCGCACCCGCCTTGCCGAGGACCTTGCCGACGGTGAGGCCGGTGCCCGCTCCGACGGCGCCTTCGGCGACGTCCCGACTCACGGCGGCCTCGCAGGCCGCCGCGCCCATCGCGGCATCCGGGCGCGCATCGAAGCGCCCGAGCGGCGCGAGGTCGTAGAGCACCGCCGCCGGCACGATCGGCACCACCCCGCCGCCCACCGGGAAGCCGCGTCCACGCGCTTCCATCCAGCGCATCACGCCGCCCGCCGCGTCGAGCCCGTAGGCCGAGCCCCCCGCGAGCACGATCGCGTCGATGCGGTCCACCAGATGCCCCGGCTCGAGCAGCGCGAGCTCGCGCGATCCGGTGGCACGTCCGAGCACGGCGTGGCCGGCCCGATGGGCGCCACGCACGCCACGGATGACCGTGCAGCCGGTCGCGCCGGCGGCATCACCTGCGTGCCCGACGGCGAGGTCGAATCGCGTGAGGTCGACGCTTCCCGCGTCACGTGCCGTGGTCATGGACGGGTCCGTGTGCGGTCAGGAGGGCGACGGTGCATCCTCACCCTTCTCCTCGAGGACCGCGCAGGAGGCGCAGAGCGTGACGCCGCGGAGGTTGCAGATCTGGCACACGAAGGTGCCGCAGCGCTCGCAGGGATATCCCTCCGACGCACGCTCCTCCTTCCCGCAGGCCCGGCAGATCATCACGTCGCGTTCGCTCATCGGTCCTCCGTGCGGGCCGGCGGCCCCTGGCTCAGCGTGGGCGCTCCGCGAGGTCGAACTCGCGGATCTTCTTGATCAACGTCGCGCGCGAGATGCCGAGCTCACGCGCCGCATGCGTGCGGTTGTGCTGGTGGGCCCGCAGGGTGCGGTCGATGTGCGCGCGCTCCACCTCGGCCAGTGAGCGCGGTTCGTGGTGCGAGACCTCGGCCCCGCTCGCGCCCTGCACCTCGCGCGGCAGGTGCACCACGTCGACGGCCTGGTGCCCGCGGGCCATGAGCATCGCGCGCTCGAGCACGTTGCGCAGCTCGCGCACGTTGCCCGGCCAGCTGTAGCGCAGCAGCGCATCGAGCGCGGCATCCGTGAGTTGGTTCGGTCCGCCGGGCAGGTCGCCGGCGAGCGTGTCCTGCACGCTCGCGATGAGCTCGACGAAGTCCTCCCGGTTGCGGCTGCGCAGCGGCGGCAGCTTGATGGGCATCACCGCGAGCCGGTAGTAGAGGTCCTCCCGGAAGCGGCCCGCCCCGACCTCGCTGGCCAGGTCCTTGGACGACGCCGCGATCACGCGCACGTTCGGCGTGATCTCGACGCTGCCACCCACGCGCCGGAACCCCTTGCCCTCGAGCACGCGCAGCAGCTTGGGCTGCAGCACCGGGTCGAGGTCGCTGATCTCGTCGAGGAAGAGCGTGCCGCCGTCCGCGATCTCGAACGCGCCGCGTGCCGTCTGGCCCCCGTTGGTCGCGTTGGCCTCGACGCCGAACAGCTCCGAGTCGAGCGACTCCGGTCGCAGGGTCGCGCAGTTCACCTCGACGAACGGCTTGCCCGCGCGCGGGCTCTGTGCGTGCAGCAGCTCGGCGAGCCGCCCCTTGCCCACGCCGCTCTCCCCGAGTACCAATGCGGTCGTGCGCTCGCTCCCGGCGAGCAGGCCGATCTGCGCCGAGAGCTCGCGCATCTCGTGCGACGATCCGAACACCACCTCGGGGCCCGCCCCGCGCTTGCTGGTGAGCCAGCGACTCAGGCGCCGCAGCTGCGCCTTCTCCAACGCGCGCTCGGCGGCGGCCGAGAGGTGGCTCAGGTCGACCGGCTTGGTGAGGAAATTCTCGGCGCCCTTGTGCAGCGCATCCACCGCCATCGGCACGTCGCCGTAGGCGGTGACCATGATGACCACCGGATTGTCGTCGCGGATCGCGCTCAACACGTCGAACCCGGTCATGTCCGGCAGGCGCACGTCCAGCAGCACCAGGTCCGGGCGCAGGCGACGGTACGCGGCGATGCCGTCGGCGCCGGTATGCGCTTCCGTCACCTGGTGCGCGCCGTCGTGGCGGAAGAACATCGCGAACGCCGTGGCGATCGCGACTTCGTCATCGATGATCAGGATACTCGCCATGCTCTCACGCGGAGTCGGTGGCTGGTGGGGACAGCCGCGGCAGAAGGACCTCGAAGAGCGCGCCTTGCCCAGGCTCGGATCGCACCCGGAGATTCCCGCCGTGCTCCCGGATGATCCCGTCGGAGATGGAAAGGCCGAGGCCCGTGCCGATCCCCCGCGGCTTCGTGGTATAGAATGGATTGAAGATGTATGGGAGATGCTCCGGCGCAATGCCACGGCCGGAATCCCCGATCGCCACCACCAGGTACTCGCCCTCCCGCCGGGTGCGCACGGTGATGCGTCGCTCCGCACCCCCCTCGATCACCGCCTGTTCGGCATTGGCCAACAGGTTCAGGAAGACCTGCTGCAACTGCGACGGATCCGCCCACGTGACCGGCAGCTTCGGGTCCAACTCGACGTCCAGCGTCACACCCGCGCTGCGGAGGGCGAACCGCCGGAGCTCGATGGTGTCCTGCAGGACCTGATTGAGATCCGACGGCAGCCGCTCCGGCGGTGTCTGCCGCGCGAAGGTCAGGAGCTTCCCGACGATGCGCGCGGCCCGCTTGGCCTCGGTCACGATCGTGTCCGCCGCCTGCTTCCCATTCTCGTCCAAGGCGGCCTGCGCCTTGAGCAACTGGGCGAACGCGAGGATCCCGGTCAAGGGAGTGTTGATCTCGTGCGCCACGCCCCCCACCAGCTCGCCGAGTGCCGCCAGCTTCTCGCGGCGCACCACCTGCTCCACGAGGTTGCGCTCCTCGGTGACGTCGCGGATGATGGCCAGCACACCCGTCACACGGTCGCGCTCGACGATCGGCGCCGAGAGCACGGTCGAGGTGCCGACGCTGCCGTCCGGATACGCGTAGCGCAACTCACGACGCAGCCGCTCCCCCGCCAGCGTCGCGGCGAACATGTGCCACATCTTCGTGCGTTCCATCGGGTCGAGGTAGTCCACGAAGTGTGTGCCGAGCAGCGCCTCGCGCGGGATGCCCACCGCGACCTCGAGCGCGCGGTTGGCCGAGGTGATGTTGCCTTCCTCGTCCAGGGTGACGATCGAATCGCTGGCCGCGTCGACCAGCCGCGCATAGCGCGCCTCGGCCCGTTCGAGCGCGGCCGCCTGCGCGCGCTCGTCGGTCACGTCGCGGGCCACGCCGAGCACGGCCTGCACCGCGTCGTCCTCCACCACCGGGGAGTTCGCGACCGACACCAGCCGTCGGCTGCCGTCGGGCCTCAGCACCGTGCATTCGTAGCGGCGCGGTTCGCCGCCGAGCACGGCGCGGACGTGTTGTTCGATGGTCGCGTGGTCGGTGGGGTCGATGAAGCCCATCGCCAGGCGGCCGATGAGTGCCTTGCGCGGCACCCCGAGCAACTCGGCCGTCGCCGGGTTCGCGCTCAGGAAGAAACCCTGCGGGTCGATCGTGTAGATGGCATCCGACGCCAGCGCGACGAGGTCGCGCAGTTGCGGCGCCGGCAGTGCGCCCGAGGGGGTGTGGTGGCGGCCGCTCAGAAGCGCCACGCCCGGAAGAGGTCCAGGCCGAACTGCTGCGGCGTGGGCACGAACCCCTGCGCGTTCACCGACTGCGTGCAGAGCAGGCTGTTGGTCGGCGGTTCCACACCGCCCGAGACGGTGAAGCCCCGCCCGAGCAGGTAGTCGAGCTTCACGCCGATGGACTGCGCGAAGGCGCTCGCGGCACCGGAGGTGCCGTTCACCAGGTTGCCCACCTGGCAGAGCCCGGCGTCCAGCCGCACGAACGCCTTGTTCCCCACCTGCTTGGCGCAGTTGAAGCGTGTGCCCTCGATCACGCTCGTGCCGCCGCGGATGCCGTCCACGCCCGAGGTCGAGAGCTGCGCATCGTCGCAGACGCCGCCCGCGAGCTTGCCGCCGAGCACGCTGCTGAAGGTCGAGAGCAGCACACGATACGTGGTGTTGGCGTAGTACTCGCTGCCCCGCGCGCCGATCTCGAACGAGGGACCGCCGGTGACGAGGTAGCTGATGAGGTCGGCGTTCTTCACGCGCGCCGAGTCGGGCGTGGACAGCACCGCCGTGGGTTCGAGCAGCGTGCCGCCGAGGTTGACCCGCACGCGCACGTCGGGCTGCGAGCCCTGCTTGCTGTACTGCCGGATGGTGTGCAGCGCCGCGATGTCGAGCGAGGGGTTGGTCACCTCGTCCGGGTCGCCGAACCAGCGGATCTCACCCTGCTCCACCTCGAAGGTGCGCTGCACGGGACCCACGTTCAGGCGGTACGACCCGCGCACCGTCTGCAGCGCGCCGGTCAGTGCGAGCTGCCGCTGGCCGGCGTTGCGCCCACGGGTGATCTGGCCCTGCGTGATCGAGACCGCCCCACCGAGGTTGATGTTGGCCTCGGCCGAGCGCAGCCACACGTCGCGTCCCATGCGCACCGGCACGTTGCGTACGGTGAGGTTCTCGAGGAACACGGACGAGCGACGGGGCACCAGGCCCTGGTCGCGGGTCTCGAGCGAGTCGGCGATCCCGAAGCGGTCGAACTCCTCCAGCGAGATCACGTTCTTCGTCGCGATCTCGGGGATGGAGACGATCGCGCGGTCGGCCGTGAGTGCGCCGCGCAGCACCGCGCTGGTGAGCGCCCCGGTGAAGCGCAGCGAGTCGGAGAGGTCGATGTCGGCGACGTCGCGGACGTTGTAGACGTGGAACGTGTTCGCCCGCACCGTCACGTCGAAGGTGGGATTCTCGCGGTCGGCCACGCGGATCCACCCGCTCACCGACGCCCGCCCCCCGCGACCGGCCGTGCTGGACGTCGCACTCAGCCGGCGGATCGCGATGCTGTCCCCGGCGAGCTGCACGTCGGCCGCGATGTCCCGCCACCGGACGTCCCCCAAGGGCGAGATGCGCAGGTTGCCGTTGCGCACGAGCAGCGCGCCGTCGAACCGTGGACGCCGCCAGGTGCCGCCGACGTCGAGGTTCAGGGCGAAGTCACCCGCGTTGCTGGCCGAGCCCTCGGCCAGCTGGGCGAACAGCCGCAGGCTCACCGTGTCGCTGCGCACCGTGGCGCGGATCGGCTCGGCGTCCCGCAGTCCGCTGCGCCCGCCATCGAGGCCGAGGCTGTACGGCAGGCGCCCGTCGGCGCGCATCGCGGGCCGCGTGCGGTCCCCGAGCGAGGCCGTGAACTCGAGCTGGTCCGCGTCGGCGCGGACGTTCGCGCGCAGGGAGTCGAGCCGCACGCCCCAGACGAGTGCGGTGTTGAGCGCGGCATCGGCGTTCAGCTGCGGGACGCTGCGCGTGCCCTGCAACCGGCCACTCAGCTCGATGCGGCCTTCCTCGGCGCCCGAGATCTGCAGCAACTCCGCGAGGTCGGCGATGGGCAACGCGGCGGCGCCGAAGCGCAGGTCCACCGGTCCGGTCTCCGGCAGGGAGCCGGCAAGGCGCACACTCGCGCCGCTGGTCCCGCGCAGGGCGAACGAGTCCACCGCGAACCCCGACGTCCCGAACGCGAACGTCGCCGACTGCGGCAGCTCCCAGCGCTGCAGCGCGGTCGCGAGCACGAGCGAGTCGAGCCGCACGCGGGTGCTGTCGTCGAGGCGCACCACGTGGGCACGGCCGCGGCCCAGGGTTCCGCTCCGTCCGGCGAACTGCAGGTCCACGTCCGACTCGCCGCTGCCGTCGAGTCGGGCCCGGGCGAAGGCGCGCGTGATGCCGAAGCCCGCAGCCACAGCCGTGTCGGCGGCGAGCGTCAGTTCACCGGTCGGCGTCTCCGGCAGCCGACTGAGCGCCGCGCTGCCGGTGACCTGTCGGGCCGTCGAGCTCCCGACGAGGAATCCGCTGCCGTTGAGCCGAGCATCCAGGGCGAAGTCACGCACCCAGCCGCGGGTCACGCCGTCGAGCTGCAGCCCACCGGCGAGCGAATCGGTGGCCGAGTTCGTGACCCAGCGCCGCAGGCCGCCCAGTGAGTCGATGCGCGCGCTGAAGCTGATGGAATCGCTGCGGGCCGCGTGCAGGCCGATCGCGCCGCGGGCCCCGAACTCGAGCGCCGTCGACTCCACCCGCAGCGAATCGAGGAAGGCCTTGCCGTCGTCGAAGCGGAAGCGTCCCTCGCCCGCGAAGAAGCGCACGCCGTCGAGCGTGGAGCGGTCCAGCGACACCGACGCGCGCCCGGTGAGGTCGGCGAGCGAGTCACCGGCGAGATCGACCACGACGCGCGCACTCAGCTCCCCCGTCGGGTAGCGCGCGTCCTCGAAGGCGGCGCGGGGATCGAGCGCCGTCGTCGCGCCTCGGCCGGTGAGGCGGAACCGCGGCGCCTCGGCGTCCATGCGCACGTTCGCCTCGAGCCGACCGCTCTCGCCCGAGAGGTCCGACTCGACGATCAGGTCGTCGAGCGTCCCGCGGGCGCGGAGCATCCCGCTGAAGTCGCCACGGAGCGTCACCGCGGGGAACGAGTGCGCCAGCGTGGTGAACGACAGTGGCAGCGCGATCATGTCGACGTCGTACGCCATCGCGGTCTCGCCGCTGGTGAGCCGGCCCGTGCCACGGAACCGCGACTCGGGCAGGTCGCCGTCGCGATGCGTGAGGTCGGCGTCGCGGAACCGCACGTCGAGCCACGATGAGTCGAGCACCACACTGCCCGCGATGCGCCCGGCGAGTCGCGGGAAGTCCGGGTTGAGGAACTGCGGCGTGCGGAGGTCGAACGAATCGAGCGCGACCGTGAAGCCGAGGAAGCGGGTGAACGCCGGCTGCAGGATGTCGAGCGTGCCACGCGCCGTTCCCTGGCCCACTGCCCCCGGGACGTTCGCGTCGCGGAACAGCACGCGCGCTTCGTCCACCACGAAGTTGTTGAGCGGCCCGCCGCGCCCGCGCATGCGCCCGGTGATGGTGCCCGCGAACGGATACGGGAACGGCTGCGTGTTGAAGCGCTCGAGCAGTGCGAAGTCCACCGGGGCCGCCTCGAGGTCCACGTCACGGAGCTCCAGCACCGGGCCGCCGACGATCCAGGTCATCCGGCCGCGGATGCGCGAGCGGTGGCTGCGCACGTCCACGTCCGAGAGGGCGTACTCGAAGCCGTCCCGGATCCCGCGGGCGTCGCGGATGTCGAGGGTCATCGTGCCACCGCCCTCGGTGGGCAGCGACGGCGTGATCCAGGCCACGTCGGAGAGCGAGACCGAGTCGCCCACCACCCGCACGCGATAGCGCATCGGCTGGTCGTTGCCCCACCACACCTTGCCGGTCGCGTGCCCGCGCGACGCGGGCAGCCGGAAGTGCGGCAGGTCGAACCAGATCGAGTCCCCCACCCAGCGCACCTGGCCCGTGAGTTCGCGGAAGCGGAACGGCGGATTGCTCTCGTCCACGTCGAGGCGCGCGATGTCGAAGCGCCGTCCGGTGGAGTCCGGGTAGGCCAGGCGCAGGCGCGGCACCGTGGCCTGCAGCCCGGTCCAGCGCCAGGTGCGATGGAACCGGCCGTTCGGCAGTCGGCGCACCTCCATGCTCGAATCCGCGAGCGCGACGGCGACCGCCGAATCGCGCCGCACCCCGCGCAGCGAGTCGTCCGGCGACCAGGGCATCGAGAGCGCGAAGCTGCCGTCGCTGATCCGCACCTGCTCGAGCACCAGCAGCGATCCGAACGCCGTGCGTGAGCGCGGGAGCTTGGGCCCACCGCGCTTGGGCCAGATCTTGTCGTGGGTCCACTTCGAAGCCTGGTCGCGCCGCATGGCGAATCGCGGCCGCGTCACGTCCACGCTGCGGATGAAGAGACGCCCGTCCATCAGGTCGCGCGGGTCGAACGTGAGCGAGACCGGACCCGAGGCGACGAACAGCGAGTCATCGGGGTCGCGGATCTCCACCGAGTCGATGGTGAGGTCGGTGATGAACGACCCGCTCAGCCGCCCGATGTGGAACGAGCCCTGCACCGTGCGCGCCAGCTGCGCCTGCACCAGGCGCCGGATCCAGTCGCGACCGTCCTCACCCTGCGTCGCGGCCACGAACGCACCCACGAGCCCGCCACCGATGGCCAGCATCAGCAGCGCGCTGACGAGCACGACGAGGCGGCGACGGCCCTTCACTAGAACGCCTGGCCGATGGCGAACATCGGCGTGAGACGGCTGAAGAAGTTCGCGCTGCGCGGCGGCTGGAAGTCGCCCGGGCAGACCCCGGCCGCCTGCGTGATGATGTTGCCCGTGCGCGTCGCGAGCAGCGTGTTGCCGGGGCTCACGCAGTACAGCGAGCCCCCTTCCCGTGCCGGGGCGTTGAAGTAGGCCGCACCCGGCGCACGCGGATAGCCGTTGTACGCCACGTCCACGCGCAGGTAACCCACCGGGGTGCGGATGCGCACCCCGACGCCGGGTGTCACGCGGATCTCCTTGAACTGCAGGCGTTCGGTGCCGGCGCCGCGGTTCCACACACGCCCCGCGTCAGCGAACACCGTCCACTTGAGCAGCTCCGGCAGGAAGGGGCTCACGATGCGCAGTTCGACGTTCGCCACCACGAGGGCGTTGCCGCCGGTCGGCACCGGCCGCTGGCTCAAGGTGTCCGCCGCGCGGAAGTAGCCGGATTGCCCCGGCGCCAGCGAGTCGAGCCGCGCCCCGCTCGTGGCGTCGAAGATCTCATAGCTCGCCGGGATGTAGACCGACGGACCGAGTTCGTTCTGCCGGAAGCCCCGGACGGTGGTGGGGCCACCGGCGAAGAGCCGCTCCTGTGCCGGCACGAAGTTGTCGGTGTCGTCGAACGAGAACTTCGCGTCGAGCACCACGCCCACACGGACGCGGGTGGCCAGTACCATGTCGCTCCCCAACGCCCGGTAGAGCGCACCGTCCACCGACATGCGCGCGAACTGCAGCCCCTGCTCCGAGCCCAGCGACCGCGCGGCGTAGCGCAGCTCCGCACGCCCCGTGAGCCCGCGCGTGGGGTCCGCCGCGTTGTCCGTGCGCTCATAGCTCGAGCCGGCACTCACCACGGCGAGGCGCTGCAGGCGCTGCAGGGCGTTGCGGTCCGCCTCGACGCAGGCATCGAACACGGCGCAGAACAGCGCCGGCTGCGCCTCCGTCCGGCCGAACTCGATGCTGTACCCCACCGAATGCGTACGCCGCGGCAGGGCGCGGCTCGCCTGGAGGCTGGCACCCACCGGCGTCGTGCGCAGGAAGGCCTGGTACTCGGACCGGCGCTCCGAATACAACGACAGCGTCGGCACGAAGCTCGCCCGCAACAGCGACGGCTGGCTCAGCGTCGCGCTGGTGTAGTAGTTCAGGTCGACGCTGTACGGGTCGCTGCGCGCGGTGTTGCTGCAGAGTTGCTCGGCACCGTCGAGCGGTGCGCCCATGCCGATCTTCGAGACACGGCCGCGCAGCTCGAGCCGCGTCGCGGTCTTGAAGAGGTTGTACTCGGTGAGTTCCCCCGTCGTGCGGAAGCAGTCGAGGGTACCCCATCCCCCGCCGAGCCGCGCCGAGCGCAGGTAGCCCTCGGTGACGTCCACTTCCACCGCCAGGGTGGAGTCCGCACGCGCGAGCCCGGGCTGCACCTCCACCTGCGAGAAGGCCTCGCTCTGGTAGAGCGTGCGCTTCGCACGCTCGAGGTTCCGTTCGCGGTAGAGGTCACCCTCGTTGAGGCCGGCGAGGCGGCGCACCGCCGCAGCCGTGACCTCGGGCGGGCGGCCATCGCGGCCGGCGCGCGTGAGCCGCACCTCGCCGATCCGCCGCCGCGGCCCCGGCACGACGGTGAAGATCACCGTCGCCGTGCGCGACAGCGTGCGCGTGTCGTAGCCGAGGAACGTCTCCGCATCGGGGTAGCCGTTGTCGCGGAACCGGCGCGTGAGCGTGTCGCGCATCGCGCTGTTCGCGTAGCGGTCGAAGCGCCCACCGCTCCGCACCGGGAGGTCGCGGATCAGCTCGGCGCGCTCCGGCACCGCATCCAGGCCGATCAGCCGCAGCGTGTCGATCACCACCGGCTCGCCTTCGACGATGTTGAACCGCACGCTCACGCGGTTGGGGCCGGTGGGCGTGACGACCGTGTCCACCGTCGCATCGGTGAAGCCGTGGTTGCGGTACCACACCTCGAGCCGGCGCAGGTCGTCCGGGAACTCCCGGGCGTCCAGGCAGTGCCGCGCGCCCACGAAGCGGAACGTGCGCCGCAGCCAGCTGCTCGGCGTCGTCACGATGCCGGCCAGGAGCGTGGCGTCGTTGAACGCGGTGTTCCCGCGGAACTCGAGCTTGTCGACCTGCACGTCCCCGCGCTCGCAGCGGGTCTCCTGCGCGCCGAGCGGCAGCGCCGCCACCGAGAGCAGCGCCAGTCCCACAAGGGCGGAACGGCGCCGGGTCATGCGTTCAATCGTCCTTCTGTCCGAAGACGGCGAGGTTCGAGGAGTGGCCGGGGTTGACCTTCTTGTCTGGGTACACCCAGTGCACGGCCTGGTTCACGGCGATCGCGGACTCCGCGAACCCCGTCGCGATCAGCTTGAGCTTGCCCGGATACGTGTTGACGTCGCCGGCCGCCCAGATGCCCGGACGCCCGGTCTCCATGGTCTGCGTCACCACGATCTCGTCCTTCTCGAGTTGCAGTCCCCACTCCAGCAACACCCCCATGTCGCTCACGAAGCCGAGCATCGGCAGCACCACGTCGCAGTCGACGCGCCGCGTCGTCTTCGCTTTGATGTCCCGCAGCTCCAACGCCCGGATCCGGCCGTCCTCGGCGATCACGTCCGCGAGCTCGTGGAACGTGTGCACGGCGGTGCGCCCGGCGGCCGCCGAGGCCATGACCGCGTCCACCGTGGCCTGGTGCGCACGGAAGCGGTCACTCCGATGGACGAGTGTGATGCCCTTCGCGACACCCTCGAGCTGGTGGGCCCAGTCGAAGGCCGAATCGCCGCCGCCGATGATCACCACGTGCTGGCCGGCGAACTGCTTGGGCTCCAGAACGACGTCATGGATGCCCTTCCCGTACCACGGCTCCGCACAGGCCTGCGGCAGCCGCCGGGGCGAGAACGCGCCGATGCCCGCCGCGATGATCACCGCCCGTGACGGGAAGCGGTCGGTCGCCGTCACCAGCGTGAAGATCCCGTCCGCTTCCTCCAGGCCGATGATGCGCTGGCCGAGGTGGATGGGCTGCTGGAACTGGCCCGCCTGCTGGACCAGGGAGGACACGAGGTCCTTGGCCAGCACCTTCGGGAACCCCGCGACGTCGAAGATGAACTTCTCAGGATACAGTGCCGCCAGTTGTCCGCCCGGCTGGGGCAGCGCGTCGATGATTTGCGCGGTCGCGCCCCGCATGCCAGCGTAGAAGAGGGCGAACAGTCCCGCCGGACCGCCGCCGATGATCGAGATGTCTCGGATGTCGTGAGTCGCCATCCATATAAAATCGCTAGGCCCTGCCACTCTCAGCAACGGGCGGCTGCGGCCGATACTGCAAAGACGATGACTGTGCCAAATGACCTCCTGAGCGTCGGACGCTTCCGGCTCGTGCGCGAACTCGCCCGCGGTGGCATGGCCACCGTGTATGAGGCCGAGCAGGTCGGCGCCGCGGGCTTCACCAAGCGGATGGCCGTCAAGATCATCCACGACCGCTTCGGCCAGCACCCGGAGTGGCTGCAGCTGTTCATCGACGAGGCCAAACTCTCGGCCAACCTGGTGCACGGCAACATCGTGCAGATCTACCAGCTCGGGGAGTCGGAAGGCGCGTACTTCATCGCGATGGAGCTCATCAAGGGCCTCACGCTCCGCACCCTGATCAACACGCACCGCGCACGCCGCATGCCGCTCCCGGGCGACATCGCCGCGTACTGCGCGAGCCGCATCTGCCGCGCCCTCGACTTCGCCCACCACTTCATCGGCGAGGATGGCAGCCGGCTCGACATCGTCCACCGCGACGTGTCCCCCGGCAATGTCATGATGACCTGGGACGGCCACGTGAAGCTCGCCGACTTCGGCATCGCCAAGGCCCGCACCATGGCCGACCCCTCGGCCAACAAGCCGCTGCTGCTCGGCAAGAAGCACTACATGGCGCCCGAGCAGCTCCTGGGCCGCGAGGTGGACCCCCGCGCCGACATCTTCGCGATGGGTGTGGTGTTGTTCGAGCTCTTCGCGCTGCGCTCGCTCTTCACCGAGGACGAGACACTCGCCGCGATCGACGAGGTGGTGCTGGGGCCGAGCCCCGACCTGAACCTGCGGCTGCCGTCCGCCGACCCGGAGATCCAGGCCCTGATCGCGCGCGCCATCAGCAAGGACCCGCAGGACCGGCCGAGTGCGGCCACCCTGGGACTGGCCCTCGACGCCTGGTGCGCCAACCGCGGCACCCCCGGCTCGCCCGAACGGCTCCAGGCCCACTTGGCCGAGCTCTTCCCCGAGAGCTACAGCCCGGCCACCCGCAAATCCGTGGAGACGCGCTCCGAGCACGCGACCCCGGCCATGGGGACGCCGCGGCCGCGCTAGATTGGGGGCATGACCCTCAAGATCTACACCAAGACCGGCGACGATGGCGACACCGGGCTCTTCGGCGGCGGTCGTGTCCCCAAGGACCACCCCCGCGTCATCGCCTACGGCGAGGTCGATGAACTCAACGCGGTGATCGGGATGGCGCGCTCGGTGGAGATGATGCCGCGCATCGACGAGGTCCTCGCCCCCGTGCAGCGCGACCTGTTCGCGCTCGGCGCCCTGCTCGCGACGCCCGACCTCGAGAAGATGAAGGAGCAGCTCGCCAAGGCACGCATCTCCGACGCCCGCATCGCACAGCTGGAGCAGGCGATCGACGACGGCGAGGCCGAGCTCGAGCCGCTCAAGGCCTTCATCCTGCCGGGCGGGACCCCCAAGGCCGCGGCACTGCACGTGGCACGCACCGTCTGCCGCCGCGCCGAACGCGCGGTGATCCACCTGCAGACCGGCACCGAAGTCCCGCAGATCGTCATCATCTACCTGAACCGCCTCTCCGACCTGCTCTTCGTGCTCGCGCGCGTCGCCAACAAGCGCGCCGGCGCGGGAGAGGTGACCTGGTAGTGCCGACGGCCCTGACGCTGCATGGGGCGGCGATCGACATCGCCCCCGGCGCCCTCGCCACACTCGGCGCGCGCGTGCTCGCGCGCTGCCCGGCGCACCGCATCGTCATCATCGCCGACCAGACCGTCGCGGCGCTCTATGGCGACAAGGCCGTCGCGGCGTTCGCACCGGCGGAGTTCCCGCCGCTCCTGCTCACGTTCCCGGCCGGCGAGAAGCACAAGTCGCGCAGCACCTGGGGCACGCTCACCGACCAGATGATCGCCGCCGGCTGCGGACGCGACACGGTCGTCGTCGCCCTCGGGGGTGGCGTCACCGGCGACCTCGCAGGCTTCGTCGCGGCGACCTACCTCCGCGGCATCCCCTATGTGCAGGTGCCAAGCACGCTCCTCGCCATGATCGACTCCTCGATCGGCGGGAAGACCGGTGTGGACACCAGCGCGGGGAAGAACCTCGTCGGGGCCTTCCATCATCCCGCACTCGTCGTCACCGACCCGCGCCTGCTCTCGACGTTGCCGCCCAAGGAACTCCGCCTCGGCCTCGCGGAGGCGATCAAGCACGGCGTGATCGCGGATGCGGCGTACTTCGGTTGGATCGCGACCGGCTTGCGACAGATCCTGCACGGCGACCGGCCCGATGACGAGACCGCGCTGCGCCTCGTGCAGCGCTCGGTCGAGATCAAGGTGCAGGTGGTCCGGCAGGACGAGCGCGAGGCCGGGCTGCGCAAGGTGCTCAACTTCGGGCACACCATCGGCCACGCCGTCGAGCAGGTCACGGGGTACGGGGTCGCACACGGCGAGGCGGTGGCGATCGGGATGGTCGCCGAGGCGATCATGGCCGAGCGCCTGCGTCTGGCCGAGCGCGGTCTCGCCGATGCGATCGCGACGGTCTGCGACGCCGCGGGGCTGCCGGTGCGGCTCCCCGAGCATGTGAGCCCGGCCGAGGTGGTGACGGCAACGCGCACCGACAAGAAGGCGCGTGCCGGACACGTGGAATACGCGCTCCCGCGCGCGCTCGGCGAGATGGCCGGCAGCGAGACCCAGTACGGCGTCCGGGTGACCGACGCCGACGCCCTGCGCGCACTCGAACATTTGTGAGCGTCGCATCTCGTTGCATATCAACGAGATGGCGCATTGGTCACGGGGTACTGTCGCCTTGGCACGCTTCTTGGCTGTTGACCAGTAGTTCACTCACCTTGTAGCCTTGCGACGCCGGACAGGTCGGTCCGGTTGAATTCGGCCTGAAGGTGGCCTCTCGCGCGAACACGTCCCAATAGGCGTTCGAGTGGTGTCCCCCCGGACACCATCCTCTCCTTCACACGCGGGTATGGGGTGGGTATGCAGCACGCGACCGAAACACGATCCAAGGGCTACTTCCGTTCTTCACCTTCCTCCGCGTTCGACCAGTACCTCCTCGACATCCAGAAGCTCCCGCTGATCACCGACGCCGCCGAAGAGCGGCGCCTTGCCCGCCTCGCCCAGAAGGGCGATGAAGCCGCCGCCGAGCGGCTCGTCACGGCGAACCTCCGCTTCGTGATCAGCTACGTGAAGAAGTATCAGGGCCATGGGCTCGACCTCTCCGAGCTCGTCGCGATCGGCAACGAAGGCCTGCTCAAGGCGGTCCGCAAGTTCGATCCCGACCAAGGCGTGAAGTTCATCTCGTACGCCGTGTGGTGGGTGCGCCAGGCAGTCCTCAAGGCGCTGGCCGAGCAGACGCGCTCGGTGCGCATCCCGCTCAATCAGAACTCCCAGCTGATCCGCCTCTCGCGCGCCGAGACGGTGCTGGCCCAGGTCCTCAAGCGTGACCCGACCGACTCCGAGATCGGTCGCCTGCTGGATGAGACGCCGGAGCAGGTCCGCGCCTCCAAGCAGATGTCGTCCACCGAGCTCTCGCTCGACGCGCCGGTGGATCGTTCCGACCGCGAAGCCTGCACGCTCGGCGAGCGCTTCGCCGGCGGCGACGGCATCGAGATCGAGGAGCGCACCGACTTCAAGCTCATGCGCGAGTGCATCGACAAGGTGTTCCGGCAGTACCTGACGCCGCGCGAGCGCAAGATCCTCAACCTGTACTACGGCCTCGACGAGGGCGCCGAGGCGATGACGCTCGAGAAGATCGGTGCACTCATGGGCGTGACCCGCGAGCGCATCCGCCAGATCCGCGAGCGGGCGTTCGACAAGCTCCGCACCTCGCCCGAAGGCCGATCGCTCGCCGGATTCTGGGCGGTGACCTGAGGCGCCGGGACTGATGTAACCGTCGTCGCGCGCCCGGTGATCGCGCGGTGACGACGAAGGGGGTCCGGATTCGCGTCCGGGCCCCCTTCGTGTACTTTCCCTCGCGTGACCGCCCTCGCGACCACACTCGAGCGGATCGTCGGCCCGACGCACGTGCTCTCGCGGCCGGCCGCGTTGCTGGCGTACCGCTCTGATGCGCTGCCCGGGCATCGCCTCATGCCCTCCCTCGCGGTGATGCCGGGCACCCGCGAGGAACTCGTCGCCGTCGTGCGCGCCCTGGCGGCGGACGGCACGCCCTTCGTCGCACGCGGGGCCGGTACGGGACTCAGTGGCGGCGCACTCGCCGACGGCATCGTGCTCCTGGGGCTGCATCGCCTGCGCCGCATCCTGGCGATCGATCCGGCGGCCCGCACGGCGACCGTCGAACCCGGCGTGGTGAACGCCACGCTCACGCGCGCCGCTGCGGTGCACGGCCTGCACTACGCGCCGGATCCATCGTCGCAGACCGCCTGCACCATCGGCGGGAACATCGCGGAGAACGCCGGCGGCCCGCACTGCCTCAAGTACGGCGTCACGCTCAACCACGTGCGCCGCGCGACAGTGGTGCTGCCCTCGGGTGAGGTGGTGGAGCTCGACCGGGGCGACGACGGCGGCTACGACCTGCTGGGTGCCTTCGTGGGCAGCGAGGGCTGCTTCGGAGTGGTGGTGGACGCGACCGTGCAACTCACCCCGGATCCACAGCAGGTCATCACCCTGCTCGCCGACTTCCTCCGCGTGCGCGACGCGGCGACGGCGACCTCGCGCATCATCGCGGCGGGGATCGTGCCGGCCGCGCTGGAGCTCATGGATCAGGCGACCATCGAGGCGGTGGAGTCGAGTGTGTATGCCGCCGGCTACCCGCGCGATGCCGCAGCCGTCCTGCTCGCCGAGGTCGACGGTCCCTCCATCGGCCTGGCGGACGACGCGCGCGCCATCGAGCAGCTCTGCCGCGAGGCCGGCGCCCGCGGCGTGCGCGTGGCCACCGACGCCGGCGAACGCGCGCGCCTCTGGCAGGGACGCAAGAAGGCCTTCGGGGCGATGGGTCGCGTCGCACCGCACCTCGTGGTGCAGGATGCCGTGGTCCCGCGCACCGCGCTCGCCGACCTGCTCGAGGAGATCCAGGCGATCGGCGCCGCGCATCGGCTCCGCGTGTGCAACGTGTTCCACGCGGGGGACGGCAACCTGCATCCCAACATCCCGTACGACGCCGACGATCCGGACGAGTCCGCACGGGTGCATCGGGCCATGGGCGAGATCATGGCGCGCTGCATCGCCGCCGGTGGCACGATCACCGGCGAGCACGGGGTCGGGCTCGACAAGCTCGCATACATGGAATCGCTGTTCACCGCCGAGACGCTCGACGCGATGTGCGCGCTGCGCGCGGTGTTCGACCCCGAGCGCCGTGCCAATCCCGGCAAGGTGGTGCCGGTGCGCAGCTGCCGTGAATGGCACGCGACGGCGGCGGCCCGATGATCCGCCCGCGCACGACGACCGAGGTCCTCGAGGCCGTACGCGCGGCCGTGCGGGACGGACGTGCATTGCGGATCGTCGGTGCGGCGCGCTGGAACGACGCCGGCCACCCCGTGCGGGCACCGGAGACGCTGTCGCTCGCCGAGCTGACGGGCGTGGTGAGTTATCGACCGGATGACCTCACCATGACGGTCGAGGCGGGCACGACGCTCGCCGAACTCGACGCGACCACCCGCGCGCGCGGGCAGTGGTGCCCGCTGCTCGCCTGGGGCGACGACCACGGCACGGTCGGCGCGACGCTCGCGACCGCCACCAGCGGCCCCTTCGCCGATGCCCTCGGTCGCCCGCGCGACCTCACCCTCGGCCTCGAGGCCATCGACGGCACGGGACGGCACATCGTGGCCGGCGGCCGCGTGGTGAAGAACGTCGCCGGGTTCGACCTCACCCGCGCCTTGGTCGGCGCCTGGGGCACGCTGGGGATCATCACCCGGGTGCACCTCCGACTCCGTCCGCGTCCCGCCGTCGATGCGACGTTCGCGTTCACGCCACGCGGGGCCGGGTTGCCGCCGATGCCCATCGCCGCGCTCGCGCAGGTCCCGCTCCCGTCCGCGGTCGCCGCGACACTCGGCGTCGCCGACGCAGCCTGGCTGCTGCGCGTCGGGGCGAACGCCAGCGCGGTCGCCGCCGCGCGCGCCGCACTCGACGGCGCGGGTCGGGTGGTGGAGCTCGACGCCGCGGCGTGGGACCTGGTGCGGCGGGACAGCGCCCCGCCCTCGCCCGCACGGCAGTGGCGATGGGATCCGCTCTCGCTGCGCCTGCGCGACCGTTTCGATCCGCAGCGCCTGCTCAACCCCGGACTGCTCGGCGAGGCACCATGAGCGGCCACACCGGCTCCGGCGTCCACCCGACGCTCGCGCGCTCGCCACTCGCGATGGCGCGCGCCGGACTCGACCGTTGTGTGCACTGCGGGTTCTGCCTGCCCGCCTGTCCCACGTACCTCGCACTCGAGGACGAGAACGACTCCCCACGCGGCCGCCTGTTGCTCATGGGTGCACTGCTCGAAGGGCAGGTTCGGGTGGACGATGCCGAGACCGGCCGGCACTTCGACCAGTGCCTGGGCTGCCGCGGCTGCGAGAGTGCCTGCCCGAGCGGCGTGCCGTACGGCGAGCTGATCGAGGCCACCCGCACCACGCTCGCGGTCCACCGACCGTTGCCCGTCGTCGCGCGCGCGATCCTCTCGGTGTTCGCTGAACTCTGGCTGCTGCGCGGCCTGCTCGGCGCTGCACGGCTGGTCCGCGGCAGCGGACTCGCACGGCTCGCGGCGCGCCTGTTGCCGCGCCGCCTCGCGATGCCGTTCGCGATGCTCGCCAGCACCGCCCGTCCGGCCCCGCGGCCCTACGACGCGACGCAGGTGCGGACCGCCGCAGGCACGGACAGCCATGCGATGCCGGACCGCGGGCGGGCCGCGCTGCTGACGGGTTGCGTGATGGAGTCGCTGTTCACCGAGACCAACCGCGCGACGGAACGCACCCTCAGCGTGAACGGATGGCGGATGTGCGCGGCGGACGAGCAAGGCTGCTGCGGCGCGCTGCATGCGCACGCCGGCGATCGCGAGACCGCGCGCAGCCTCGCGCGGCGCAACATCGCGGCATTCGCGGCGAGTGGGGCCGACGTCATCGTGATGAACTCGGCGGGCTGCGGCGCGATGTGCCGGGAGTACGGACACCTGCTGGCGGACGATCCGCAGTGGGCCGCGCGCGCGGCGGCGTTCGCGGAGAAGGTGCGTGACGTGTCGGAGTTGCTCGCCGAGGCGGGCCCACGCCCGCCGGCCGCGAGTCCCGGGCACGCGCGCGAGACCATCACCTACGACGCGCCCTGCCACCTGCAGCACGCGCAGCGCATCACGGCACCGCCGTTGCGCGTGCTCGCGGCACTGCCGGACGCGCAGCTCGTACCGCTGCAGGACAGCGACCAGTGCTGCGGCAGCGCCGGCATCTTCAACCTGCTGCGCCCGGAGGTAGCCGAGCGCGTGCTCGCCCCCAAGCTGCAGCACATCGCAGCCACGGGTGCCGCGGTCGTGGCCACCGGCAATCCGGGATGCCTGATGCAGATCGGCGGTGGACTCGAGCTCAGCGGGGCGGCGTGCCGGGCGCGACATCCGGTGGAGCTGCTCGACGCGGCCTACGCTCGGGCGGTCCGCCCCGATTAGTCTTCGGGTATGGACGTCCCGGTCGTTCTTCTCGAATTCGAAGGGGTCATCGCCGAGACGGGTGCGCTGCGCCGGCGCGCCCTGCTCGACGCGTTGGCGGTCGAGGCGCTGGTGCCCGACGACGACGCGCTGGACCGAGCGCTCGGACATACGACGGAGCAGGCGGTGCGGATCCTGCGGCGCGCCGCCGGTGCACCCGACGACGAGACCGCCGTGGAGCTCGGCCGCCTGCGTGCCGAACGCCACTTCGCGGCGCGGGCCGGCAAGGGACTCGCCCTGCAGCCGGGGTTGCGGGAGACACTCGAACGACTCGCCTCGCAGATGCGCCTCGCGGTGGTGACTCGCGCCTCGCGGCGTGAGGTGGAGTTCGTCCTCGACCTCGCCGGCGTGACCGGGTTGCTGCGGCCGGTGATCACCGTCGAGGACGTGGCACCCGCGAAGCCCGAACGTGGTCCCTGGCTCGCGGCGCTCGCGCGCGTGGGGCAGCTCTTCCCGGGCCAGACGCTCAAGCCGCTCGCCGTCGAGGATCACGTGATCGGCGTGCGCGGTGCCCGCGCGGCGGGCATCCCCGTGTTGGCGGTCGGTGCACTCCCCGCGCACGAGGCCGTGGAGGCGGATGCCTGGATCGAACGGCTCGCCGACCTCACGCCGGACCGGGTGCGCACGCTCTCCGGCGTCGGCACCGGTGGGCGGCGATGACCGCGCGGTTCCTCGCCCCGCGGGACGATCGCATGCGGATGCTGTTCACCGGTCCGCAGGCGAAGGCCGCGCTGGGTGGACTGGTCACCAACGACGTGGTCGCGCTGCACCCCGGTCAGGGGCAGCGCGCGGCGGCGCTCACGGTGAAGGGTCGCGTCATCGCGGTGCTGCGTGTGTTCGACCGCGGTGACGACCTCCTCGTGGACACCGAGGCCCGCGCGGCCGAGGGCTTCATCGGGATGATCAAGAAGTTCGTGAACCCGCGCCTCGCCAAGTACACGGTGGTCACCGCCGAGACGGGATGCCTGGGGGTGCACGGCGACGGCGCCGCCGCGGCCATCGTCTCGACGCCCGGCGACGTGGCGCTCCTGGAGGCGCTGCCGGCGCACGGGGGCATGACGACCAGCGTGGACGGTACCGCGATGTTCGTGGCGCGTAGCCTCGACCAAGGTGCGAGCGGATTCGACGTCTTCGGTCCGCGGGATCGCGTCGAGGCACTGCGCGCCCGGCTCAGTGCGGCAGGCTGGCCGGTGGCGTCCGACACCGAGCTCGAGATGCGTCGAGTGGAGGTGGGCCTGCCGCGCTGGGGCGTGGACATGAACGATGAGACGCTGGCCCAGGAAGCCGCGCTCGACGCGCTCGGGGCGATCTCGTTCAGCAAGGGCTGCTATACGGGACAGGAAGTCGTGGCGCGCATCCACTTCCGTGGACACGTGAATCGGCTGCTGCGTCGCCTGACCAGCGCGACGGCCTTGCCCGTGGGCGGCCTGGTGTTCGACGCGCTCGGCGCGGAGGTGGGCGACGTGCGCAGCAGCGTACACTCGACGACGCGTGGTCCGCTGGCCATCGCGATGCTGCGACGTGAGGTCGCGCCTGGGGCGCACGTGCAGGTCCGCGCGCAGGTCCGCGCGCATGTCTCTGTTGCGCACGGCGCGGCGCCGGCGGACGCGGCAGCAGCGGACGCGGGGACGGAAGCCTCGGCGCCGGTGGACGCGGTGGTCGAGGCGCTCGCGTAGGTGGAACCCGGGGAAACGACGAACGCGCGACCCCGAGGGGTCGCGCGTTCGATCCTTCCCGAGGGAAGGTGACCGAGCTTAGTGCTTGGTCGTGTCGGCAGCCATCGTGGTGGAATCCTTCTTCATGGTGTCGGCAGCCATCGCAGCCGAATCCATGGCCGGGGCGGTCGCAGCGGCGTCAGCGGCCGGCGCGGCCTCCTCAGCCTTCGGGGCGCAAGCGGCGAACAGGACAACAGCGGCGGCGAGTGCAAGGCGCTTCATGGTGGAGCTTCTCCGTGATGTGGGGGTGCGACATCTCGCGACTCGTTCGCGCCGTTCGCACGCGGGGAGAACTATACGGGCGCAGGGTTGTCCGGTCAACACCTGAACAGCGAGTAACTCTTTCCTTCGCAATAGGTTATGGCTGACCCTTCGGACACTCTGACCCTTGGGCAAGGCAATCTGGCGTACGGCCAGCGAGGGCAAGTGGTACTGTCGCGGGTGGCGAGAATATGTAACTCTTTGCGCATTAACGGGTTGCGCAGTGCGTCGCGGAGCAATGCGCCTCGCTATGTTGCTAAGGTTCCCCTCGTGCGGAGAGCGCTTCCCCGATGACCGATCACGCCACCACCGTCGTACGCGGCGCATGCCCGCACGACTGTCCCGACACCTGCGCCACGCTCGTCACCGTGCAGGATGGGCGCGCCACACGCATCCAGGGCGACCCCGAGCATCCGTTCACGCAGGGATTCCTCTGCACGAAGGTGAACCGGTACCTCGAGCGCACGTACCATCCGGAGCGCGTGCTGACGCCGCTCAAGCGCGTCGGCCCCAAGGGCGAGGGTGCGTTCGTCGAGGCGACCTGGGACGAGGCCCTCACGGACATCGCGACGAAGCTGAATGCGATCCGCCACTCGAGTGACGGACCACAGGCGATCCTGCCGTATTCGTACGCCGGCACGATGGGCATGCTGCAGGGCGAGTCGATGGACCGCCGCTTCTTCCACGTGCTCGGCGCGTCGCTGCTCGACCGCACCATCTGCGCGACCGCCGGCATGATGGGCATGCGCATGACCGTCGGGGCGAGCGTGGGCGCCGACGCGGAAGCCATCGTCGACAGCGACCTGATCCTCCTCTGGGGCACGAACACCCTCACGTCCAATCCGCACCTCTGGCCCAAGATCCTCGAGGCGCGGGCGAAGGGCACACCGGTGCTGTGCATCGATCCGATCCGCACCCGCACCGCGGAACAATGCGACGAGTGGATCGCGATCCGCCCGGGCACCGACGCCGCACTCGCGCTGGGCATGATGCACGTGATCTTCGCCGACGGGGCCGAGGACCGGGAGTACCTCGAGCACTACACCCTGGGCGAGGCGGAACTGCGCGCGCGCGCGGCCGAGTTCCCGCCGTCGCGCGTCGCGGAGATCACGGGCCTCGAGGCCGAGCGCATCCGGGCGCTGGCGCGGCAGTACGCGCGGGCGAAGAACGCCTTCATCCGGCTCAACTACGGGCTCCAGCGCCACGCGGGCGGAGCCATGGCCGTGCGCACCATCGCCTGCCTGCCGGCCGTGACCGGCCATTGGCGGCATCCGGGCGGCGGCGTGCAACTCTCGTCGAGCGCCAACTTCGCCTTCAACAAGACCGCCGTGCAGCGGCCGGACCTCGTGCCCCCCGGCACGCGGACCATCAACATGTCGCTGTTGGGCGAGGCACTGAACGCCGCCGACGCCGGTGTCGGCGGGCCACCGGTGCGCGCGATGATCGTCTACAACTCCAATCCCGCCGCCGTCGCGCCCGACTTCCTCAACGTCATCAAGGGACTGCAGCGCGAGGACCTCTTCACCGTGGTCCTCGAGCACTTCCGCACGGACACCTGCGACTACGCCGACTGGGTGCTGCCCGCGACGACACAGCTCGAGCACATGGACGTGCATTGGTCGTACGGGCACCTGTACGCGTCGCTCAATACGCCGGCGATCGCGCCGTTGGGCCAGGCGCTGCCCAACACCGAGATCTTCCGGCGGATCGCCGCGCGCATGGGCCTCGACCACCCCTGCCTGCGGGACGACGACGAGGCACTGCTGCGGCAGTCCCTCGACTCGAGTGACCCGCGCATGGCGACGGTCACGCTCGAGAGCCTGCGCACGCATGGCTGGGCACGGCTCAACCTGCCGACGCCGTACGCCCCGTTCGCGCGCGGCGGATTCCTCACCCCGAGCGGCAAGTGCGAGTTCTTCTCGGCGCGGATGCAGGCGATGGGGCTCGAGCCGGTGCCGGACTTCACCCCGCCGGCCGAGTTCCCGGAGCAGGTGCCCGACCTCGCGGCGAAGTACCCCATCACGCTCATCTCGTCGCCCGCGCACCAGTTCCTCAACTCGACCTTCGTGAACGTGGGCCCGCTGCAGCGTGCGGCGCGGGAACCGGAGGTGGCGCTGCATCCGCGGGACGCCGAGCGTCGCGGCATCCCCGAGGGCGCGCTGGTGGTGGTGGAGAACGACCGTGGGCACTTCGAGGCGCGGGCGCGCGTTCGTGAGGGGATCCGCGAAGGCGTGGCGTGGGCTCCCGGCATCTGGTGGGCCAAGCTCTCGCCTGACCGGCGCAACGTGAACGCGACGACGAGCCAGCGCCTCACCGACATGGGTGCGGGTCCCGTCTTCTACGACAACCTCGTCCAGATCCGACTCCAGTGACCAAGACGCTCCCCAGCACCCTCGGCGCCCTCCGACAGTCCCCCTTCGGTGCCGACGGGAAGCGTGGGCGCTCCGTGAAGGACGAGATCCGCAGCAACCTCCTCGCGCGCCTGGCCGACGGGAAGCCGCTGTTCCCCGGCGTACTCGGCTACGAGGACAGCGTGATGCCGCAGATCGTCAATGCGCTGCTGTCGCGGCACAACTTCATCCTGCTGGGGCTGCGGGGGCAGGCCAAGTCGCGCATCCTGCGCGCGCTCACGACGCTGCTCGACCCGTTCCTGCCGGTGATCGCCGGCAGCGAGACCAACGACGACCCCTTCCGTCCCATCAGCAAGTACGGGCATGACCGGGTGGCGCAGGCGGGTGACGACACGCCCATCGCCTGGCTCACGCCCGACCAGCGCTACGTCGAGAAGCTCGCGACGCCGGACGTGACGGTGGCCGACCTGATCGGCGACCTCGACCCCATCAAGGCGGCGCGCGGTGGTCACCTGCTCTCGGACGAGCTCTCGATCCACTACGGCATGCTGCCGCGGGCGAACCGCGGCCTGTTCGCGCTGAACGAGTTGCCCGACCTCGCCGGCAAGGTGCAGGTGGGCCTGTTCAACGTGATGCAGGAGGGCGACGTGCAGATCAAGGGGTATCCCGTGCGCCTGCAGCTCGACGTGGTGCTCGCGTTCACGGCGAATCCCGAGGACTACACGGCGCGCGGCAAGATCATCACGCCACTCAAGGACCGCATCGGCAGCGAGGTGATCACGCACTATCCGGCGTCGGTCCCGCTGGCGATGTCGATCACGGCGCAGGAGGCCTGGCTGCGGCGCGACGGCCTGCCACTGCGGTTGCCGGCGGTGGTGGCCGAGGTCGCCGAGCGTGTGGCGTTCGAGGCCCGCCAGGAGAAGCGCATCGACCAGCGCTCGGGCGTGTCCCAGCGACTCTCGATCACGCTGCTCGAGAACGTGGTGTCCAACGCCGAGCGCCGGGCGGTCCGGCTCGGCGAGACGACCGTGGTGCCGCGGCTCGCCGACATCTATGCGGCGCTGCCGGCGATCACGGGCAAGATCGAGCTCGAGTACGAAGGCGAACTGATCGGTGGTGCGGTGATCGCTCGCGAGCTGATCCGGCGCGCCGCGGACGCCACGCTGCGCGAGCACGCACCCGCACTCGAGGCCGACGACATCGTGATGTGGTTCGACCAGGGCCAGGCGCTCCAGGTGAGCGACGAGGCGAGCGCGGCGGTCGCGAAGCAAGGTTTCGCGTCGGTGCCGGGGCTGCTAACCGAGGTGGCCGCCGCGGGCCTCGACGTCGCGGACGACGCGGACGCGGTGGTGGCCTGTGAGCTCGTGCTCGAAGCACTGGTCGCGCGCCGTCGGCTCTGGCGCACGGAGGGCGGGCAGTACGGCCGCTCAGCGCGCCGCGGCAAGTCGGGGTTCCCGTCGGAACGCCCAGACCGCGAAGAGTAGGATCAGCAGCGCCCCGCCGCCGATCGCCCAGGCCACGCCTGCCGCACGGGCGACCCAGCCGCCGACGAAGCTGCCGATGGGCGAGCTGCCGACGTAGACCATCACGTACAGCGAGAGCACACGCCCGCGCAGGGCATCGGTGACCAGCGCCTGCAGCCGGGCGTTCACGAGTGCGTTGTTGATGATCATCGTGAGGCCGACGGCGAACAGCAGCACACCCGTGAGCACGGCATGCCGCGAGAGCGCCGTCGCCAGCAGTGTGCACGGGAAGGCGAACGAGGCCACGCGGAAGAGCTTGCCGCTCTCGCGGCCGCCCCCGGTGGCCGCGATGCTCAGCGCTCCCGTGACGGCGCCCAGGCCCAACGCCGCCATGAGTGCACCGTAGCCGTCCGCACCCAGGCCGAGCACGTCGCGCGACAGCACGGGCAGGAGGGTGATGACGGGTACGCCGAGCAGCGAGAAGATGGTCGCGATCGCCAGCAGCATGGGCAGCGGCGGCGTGTCGCGCACGTAGTGGAGCGCCTCGCGCAGGCCCTCGAGCGAACCTCCCGTCTGGCGCGACATGGCGCGCCGCTCGGGAAGCACGATCAACGCCAGCCCGATGAGCACGGCGAGGTAGCTGAACGCGTTGAGGCCGAAGGTCCACGCCACCCCGAGACGCGCGATCACGATCGCGGCGATCGAGGGGCCGAGTACCCGGGCGAGGTTGAAGCCGGTGGAGTTGAGGCCGATCGCCTGGGCGAGGTCCTCCTTGCCGACGAGTTCCACCATCAGGGACTGGCGCGCGGGGATCTCGAACGCGGAGAGGGCGCCGCCGAAGAGCGAGAGCGTGAGCAGCCAGTGGATGGTGAGGTGCCCCGTGGCCGCGAGCGCCCAGAGGGCGGCGGCCTCGGTGAGCAGCAGCGCCTGCGTGATGCGCACCACGCGCAGCTTCTCGTTGCGGTCGGCGACGAGGCCGCCCGGCAGCGAGAGGATGAGGATGGGGAAGGTGCCGGCCGCCGAGACGAGCCCGACCATGAACGGGTCGTTGGTCAGCTCGAGGGCGGTCCAGCCGACCGCGACGGTCTGCATCCACGATCCCACCAGCGAGATCGTCTGCCCGAACCAGAAAATCCGGAAGTTCCGGTACTTGGCGAGAGTCCGGAACGGGTTGAGCGAGCGGGAGGGGAGCGGGGCGGACATCGGGTCGCCCCAAAGTTCGCCTCCAGTGGCCCCTCGGGGCAGCCCTGGCGGTCCCGCGACCACCGCGCCCCCGTGACAGGACCCCGGCCGGGACGTTGATTTCGTGCATGACGATGCTCATCTCCGTGGTCCTCGTGGTGGTCGGCATCGCGCTGCTGGGGTTCGGCGCCGACGTCCTGGTGCGCGGGGCGGTGACGATCGCCAAGGCGGCGCGGATCCCGGCCGCGGTGATCGGACTCACGATCGTCTCCATGGGCACCTCGCTGCCCGAGCTCACGGTCAGCGTCGCGGCCGCGCTGAAGGGATCGTCCGACCTCGGGGTGGGCAACGCGGTCGGCTCCAACATCTTCAACATCGGCATCGTGCTGGGCCTGACGGCGCTCGTGGCGCCGATGCGCGTGCACTCGAGCGCCGTCCGGCTCGAATGGCCCTTCATGTTCATCGCGAGTTTCCAACTCCTGCTGCTCGCCCGCGACGGCGTGATCGACCGGCTGGAGGGCGCATTCTTCGTCACGGGCGTCGCGCTCTTCACCGCCTACGTCGTTCGACTGGGACGCACCGAACTCGGCGCCGAGGAGACGGCGGACCTGCACCAGACGGTCGCGGCAAAGTCCACATCCACCGCGGGCCAATCGATCGGCATCGCGCTCCTGCTCCTCGCCGCCGGCATCGGACTGCTCGTGTTCGGTGGCAACGTGCTGCTCAAGGGCGCCATCGACCTCGCCACGGCAGCCGGCATGAGCGAACGGGTGATCGGCCTGACGATCGTCGCGGCCGGCACCGGTGCGCCCGAGGTGGCCACCTCGCTCGTGGCGGCCCGGCGCGGCCAGGGCGAGATCGCACTCGGCAACGTCATCGGGTCGAACATCTTCAACATCCTCGGCATCCTCGGCGTCTCGGCGCTCATCGCGCCGCTCGCCGTGAGCGACGCGATGGTCCAGAGCGACTTCATCTGGATGCTGGGCCTGTCGCTGCTGTTGTTCCCGCTGATGCGCAGTGGTGCGGTGGTGAGCCGCGCCGAGGGCGGCGTGCTCGTGGCCGCGTATGGCACGTATCTGACGCTCCTGGTGTTGAACGGCTAGGAGGATCCATGCGCTTCCACACCTACTCCAAGTTCAGCCCCGAGTCCGCCGACGCGGTGGACCTGCAGGCGCTGCTCGACAACCTCGCCGACTTCCTGCTCCAGTCGGGATTCGCGGGCGGCGGCGATCCCGACCCCTGGGGCTTCCGCGACCTCGACCAGGGCGGCGACCGCTCGCTCGACGCCCTCCGGCAGGCGATCCTCGACGCCTTGATCAAGAGCGGACAGTTCACGCCCGAGATGCTCGAGGCCCTGCGCGGCGACGGCGACGAGCTCTCGGAGGAGAAACTCTCCACGCTGCTCGATGACATCGTGCAGCGCCTCATCGCCGAGGGCTTCCTCAAGATGGAGAAGCCGCCGCAGGCCCCGGCCGGGCACCAGTCGATGTTCGGGCCCGGCGGCCTGGCGAAGGCGGCCGCACAGGACGTGAACTTCGACCTCACGTCCAAGGGCATCGACTTCCTCGGCTACAAGTCGCTGCGCGGCATCCTGGGCGGCTTCGGCAAGTCCAACTTCGGCTCACACGACACGCCGTACCTGGCCACCGGCATCGAGGCCGACGCCGGCAGCAAGCCCTACGAGTTCGGCGATGCGCTCAACCTCGACGTGAACGAGACGCTGCGGAACGCCATGTTGCGGACCGGGTCGCTCGCGGTGCCGATGGACCTCGACTACGCCGACCTCATGGTGCGACAGAGCGAGTACCGGTCGAGCTGCGCGACGGTCCTCATGCTGGACTGCTCGCACTCGATGATCCTCTACGGCGAGGACCGCTTCACGCCCGCCAAGAAGGTCGCCCTCGCGCTCACGCACCTCATCCAGACGCAGTTCCCCGGCGACTCCATCAAGACGATCCTCTTCCACGACTCGGCCGAGGAGATCCCGCTCGGCGCACTCGCCAAGGCACAGGTGGGGCCCTATCACACCAATACGGCCGAGGGCCTCAAGCTCGCCCGGCGCATCCTCATGGCGCAGAAGAAGGACATGCGCCAGATCGTGATGATCACCGACGGCAAGCCCAGTGCGTTGACCATGCCGGACGGTCAGATCTACAAGAACTCGATGGGTCTCGACGCCTTCGTGCTCCAGGAGACGCTCACGGAGGTCGCGGCCTGCCGCAAGAGCGGGATCCCGGTGAACACGTTCATGCTCGCCCGGGACCGCGCACTCGTGGAGTTCGTGAAGATGGTCAGCGCCATCACCAAGGGACGCGCCTACTTCACCAACACGATGACGCTGGGCCAGTTCATCCTGATGGACTTCCTCAAGCGGAAGACCAAGAAGGTCAGCTGAGCCCTGCGGGCCGTCCGCTCAGCGCCAGAAGAGCGAGATGCCCAGGGAGCCGCCCACGCGGAGCTCGTCGTCGCTGTCGCGGTCGCGCAGCTCGAGGGCCCAGCGCAGCGAGATCCGCTCGCGGATCGGCTGCTTGTAGCCGAGATCGAGGCCTCCGGCCACGAGGCGACGACCACCAAAGTCCCCGAACGGCTCGGAGACCGTGAGACCCGGCGCAACGAACAGACCACTGCGACCGTTGTCGGCCTTGAGGTAGAACGGGACGAACGCCCCCACTCCGATCGAGCCGCCGCTGCGCGTGTCGCCGAGCGGCGTCTTGACCGAGGAATACGAGAAGCCGATCCGCGGCTCGATCGCGACTCGCGGCGTGGCGAACCATGCCAGAGTGACATCGCCTGGAAGGAAGACGGACGCGGCGGTGACGTCTTCGCCGGAACTCAGGCTCGCCAGTGTGAGCCGTACCTCCTTCATCCGCGACTCGGACTGCGCACCCAGCGGCAACCCCGACACCAGCACCACCGCGACTGCCAGTGCAGCGCGTCGCATCCCGGACACTCGACTCATCGGACGACTCCTCAGGAGAAAAGGCGAAGGCATCCCGGCGGACCCCGCCGGGATGCCTCCTTGGACAATCCAACGCCTCGGAACGGTCATCGGCCGGGGACCGACGGCCCTCAGGTCGGGACGAGTCGTGTCACGCCGTGGCCAGCCCTTCCTCGGCGCTCACCGACGCCGGCGGGCGCGCCACGTCCTGCGGCATCGGCGGCAGCAACTCGTACAACACCGGCGTCACGAGCCGGCTGAGCAACGTGGAACTGACCAGACCCCCGATGATCACCACCGCCAACGGGGAATAGAGCGAGCTGCCCTGCACGGCCAGCGGCATCAGGCCCCCGATCGCGGTTGCCGAGGTGAGCACGATCGGCACGAAGCGGATCTTGCCCGCCCGCTCGATCGCGTCACGCAAGCCGAGCCCCGTCTCGCGCAGCTGGTTGGTGAAGTCCACCAGCAGGATCGAGTTCTTGATCTCGATCCCGATGAGAGCCACGAACCCGATCACCGCCGTGAAGCTGAGCGTGTACCCCGTGAGCCACAGGGCGACCAGCCCTCCGATCACGCCGAGCGGGATCACACTCGAGACGATGAGCATGCCGCGGAAGGTCTTGAACTCCAGCACGAGGATCATCAGCACACCGAAGGTCGCGATGAGGATCGCCGCCCCGAGGCCGCCGAAGCTCTCTTCGCGGCTCGCGATCTCGCCGGCCGCCGTGATCCGGAACCCGGCCGGCAGCGGGAAGGTGTCGATCTTGGCGAGCAAGGCCCGCGTGACGCGGTCGGTGTTGTAGCCGGTGCGCACCTGCGCCGACACCGTGACCGCCCGTTCCCCGTCGTAGTGCTGGATGCGCGGTGCCGAGGTCTCGAACTCGAACGCCGCGAGCTGCCGCAGCGGGACCTGCGCACCGGTGACACTGCCGACCCAGAGCTGCGAGAGCGCGTCGGCGTCCTTGCGGGTCGGGCCGGGCAGGCGGAGCGTCACGCCGTACTCCTCCCCGTCGGCGTCGCGGATGCGTCCCGCCGTGATGCCGGCCAGCCCGAAGCGCACGGCCCGGTCCATCTCGGCGGTCGGCACGCCGAGCAATCCGGCCTTCGCCCGGTCGAGCTTGAGCGCGAGGTCGGTCCGCGCGACGCGCAACGGATTCACCACGTCGCGGGTCCCCTCGTGCGCGAGCATCAGGGCCTCGAGGCGGTTGGCGATCGCGCGCAGCGAATCCAGGTTGTCGCCGGAGACCCGCAACTCGATCGGCGCCTCGATCGGCGGCCCGTTCTCGAACTCCTTCACCTCGATGCGCGCGTCGGGATACGCATCGAACACCGTGCGGAACTCATCGAGCATGGCCGGTGTCCGCGTCGCATCGTATTCGTCGATCAGCACGAACAGTTCGCCGTAGGTGGTGCGCTCGCTCTGCGAGTTGATGTTGTAGTAGATCTTGGGGTTGCCGCGGCCGACATTGGCATACACATGCTGGACCTCGGGGCGCGCGGCCACCACGCGCTCGGCGAGCCGTACGGCCGAGTCCGTCACCGCGAGTGCACTGCCGTCCGGCGCCGCCACCGTCACGAGGAACTGCGGCGTGCCCGCCTTGGGGAAGAGCGAGAACCCGATGCTCGGCACCAGCGCCACCGCCCCCACGAACAGCGCCAGGGCGACGCCGAGCGTGCGCCACGGATACGCCAGTGCACGATGCAGCCACTTGCCGTAGGTCGCGTCGATCGCACGGTTCAGCCCGCGCAGGAAGACGTTCCCATGCTCGTCCGCCTCCTCCGTGAGGAAGACGCTCGCGAGGAACGGGATGACCGTGAGCGACACGAGCAGCGAGGCGAGGATGGTGAGCACCACCGCCGACGGCATGGAGCGGATGAACTTGCCCGCCGTGCCGGGCAGCATGAGGATCGGGAGGAAGGCGAACACGAGCGTCGCCGTGGTGCCGAGCACCGCGACGAAGATCTGTTGCGTGGCGGCGATCGCCGCCTCGGTCCGCGATTTCCCCTCGCGCAGGAATCGGGCGATGTTCTCCACCACCACGATGGAATCGTCCACCAGCAATCCGAGGGCGATCACGAAGCCGACGATCGACAGCTGGTTGATGGTGTAGCCCACGGTGGTGAGCAGCGTGAGGCCGATCGCCAGCGAGAGCGGGATGCTCACCATCACGATGCCGGCCGCGCGGAACCCGAGCGGCAGCAGCGTCAGCAGCACCAGCAGGATCGCGATGACGAAGTCCGTGCCGAGGCGCGAGAGCCGCGCCTGCACGTTCCGGCTCTGGTCGAAGGGTCGCTCGAGCCTGATGCCCGCCGGCAGCGTGGCCTCCACCGCGTCGGCGACGGCCCAGATGCGGTCCCGGACGTCCATGATGTTCTGCCGCTCCTGCATGTTGGCGACGACCCAGACCGCCCGCTTGCCGTCGAGCCGTGCGTGCGACGTGACCTCGGCGTAGTCCCAGTGCACCTCGGCCACGTCCCCGACGCGCACCGTGCCACCCGCGGCACCGCCGATCACCGTCTCGCGGACCTCGTCGAGCGAGCGGTAGCTGCCGCTCGTCTTCACGTTGAACCGGCGCTTGCCCGCGTCGACACTGCCGCCCGGGATGTTCACGCTCTCGCCGCCGATCGCCTGCAGCACCTGGGCGAGCGGGATACGGAGCTCGGCGAGCCGGCCCGCGTCGAGCGACACGCGCACTTCGCGCTCGGGGTACCCGAAGGTGTCGGCCTCCTTGGTGCCCCCGACCCGCGCCAGGTCGTCGCGGAACTTGCGCGCGATGCGGTCCAGCTCGGCGTACGGCGCCGTCTCCGACACCAGCGCGAACTGCGCGATGTTCACGTCCGACGCATTGATGCGCTTGACCTCGAGCAGCGCCAGGTCCTGCGGCAGCGTGGGGCGGAGCGCGTTGATCTCGCGCACGACCTCGTCGTACTTGCGGTCGGCGTCCACCGCGACGTCGAACTCGGGCAGCACGATCGCCAACCCGTCCTCGATGCTGGTCTTGACGTTCTTCAGGTCTTCGAGCGCCCGGATCCTGTCCTCGATGGGATCGACGACCAGCTGCTCGAGGTCCGTGGGCGTGGCCCCGGGATAGACGATCGTGATGGGATAGATCGGGATGGGGAACGTCGGGTCTTCGGCCCGCGGGATGGTGACGATGGAGTAGAGCCCCATCGCGAGCAGGGCGAAGAACGCGACGAGCGTGAACTGCCGGTTCCGGACGGAGAACTCCGCGATCCTCACGGGGCACGCTCCGTGACCCGCACCCGCGCGCCATCCGCGAGGCGCGTGGCCCCGGCCGTGACCACGCGCATCGAGGCGTCGAGACCCGAGGCGATCGCCGCGTCACCCTCGGCGAGGAACGCGACGCGCACCGCCACGCGGCGCACCGTGTCGCCCTCGCGCAGCACGAACACCGAGGCGCGATCCCCGTCCACCTCGAGCAGCGCCTCCGCCGGGATGGTCGGCAGCGCCGTCGCCGCGCGCGTCGCGAGCTCCGCGCGGCCGATCAACCCCGAGGCCAGGCGCTGGCCGGCGGCCTGCACGCTGATCTCCGTCTCGTACGTGCCGGTCATCGGCGTGGCCGCGACCGCCACGCGCTCCACGCGCCCCGCGAAGCTGCGGTCCGGGAAGGCATCGAAGCGGACCCGCGCCGCATCCCCCTCCTTGAGCCGCACCGCATCGCGGTCGGCGGCCGCCGCGCGCAGCACCAGTCCCTTCCGCTCCGTCCGCAGCACGAGCACCGGTGCGCCGGGGCCCACGAGCTGCCCGACCTCCAGTTGCCGGCGCAGCACCACGCCGTCGGCGGGTGCGCGCACCACGGCGTAGCGCTGGTTGAACTCCGCGGCCCGCAGCTGGGCCTCGGCCACGTCGAGCCCGGTGCGCGCATCCTCCGCCTGCGACGCCGTCACCACGCTGTCGGCGAGCAGCTTCACCGCACGGTCGTGGTCGCGCCTCGCCTTGTCGCGTCCGTCGCGGGCGGCCGAGACCTGCGCGTCGATCTCCGCGAGCGACAACTCGGCGAGCACCTCGCCTTCGCGCACCGCCTGTCCGGCTTCCACCGCGACGCGCGCCACGACACCGCCGATCTTGAACGCGAGCGGGATCTCCTCCTTGGCACCCAGCGTGCCCGTGAGCACGATCGGCGGCATGCTGCGGCGGAACGCGGGTGTGACCACGCGTACCGGGATCGCGGCGACGTCCTCGGACGCCGGGGTCGCGTCGGCGCCGCCGCAGGCGGCGGCGAAACCCAGCAGCGCCAGCAGCGGCAGACGGAGTAGCGATGACTTCGGATTCGGGCGGTTCACGGCGTGCTCCTCGGATAGAGAGCGGCCGCGCGATCCAGCTCCACGCGCCGCAGGTAGTAGTCGTAGGTGGTGAAGACCGCGTTGAGCTCCGCGGCCGTGAGCTGCGTGCGGGCCTGGCTCAGCTCGAGCGGGCTCGCGAGTCCCTCCTCCGCGCGGCGGCGGATGAGGTCGTGCGTGCGCGCGGCCGCCACGCGCTGGTCCTCGGCCGTGGCGATCGCCGTGCGCGCCACCTCGGCGGCCTGCCAGGCGAGGCGGACCTGCAACTCGATGCCACGCTTGGTGTCGTCACCCTGCAGGGCGAGCCGCTGCGCCTCGAGTCCTGCCTGCTCCGCGCGGGCGGCGTCGCGCCCGCCGTTGAAGAGGTTCCACGACGCGACCACGCTCACCGCGGTGAAGTCCTGATCCGCGTTGAAGCGGTACTCGTTCCCCTGCACGCCATAGTCGAGTGCCACCGAGACACTCGGCAGGAAGGCACTCTGGGCGAGCCGTCGCTGGGCCACCGCCGCGCGTTCCGCCGCAGAGAGTGCGCGGAGCTCGGCGCGCTGCGCCACCCCCGAGGCGATCGCACCGTCCAATGTGGGCATCGCGTCGAACCCCATCGCCGCGTCGTCCACCGCCTCCACTGCGGTGTCGAGCGGACGCGCGAGGAGCAGGTTGAACGACTGGCGCGTGGCCTCCACCAGCTGCGCCGCCTCGGCCTCGCGTTGCTGCGCGTCGCTGCGCTCGGCGCGCGCACGCGACAAGGCGTCCGGGGTCGCGCGGCCGCTCTCGATCAGGCGCGTCATCACGCGGACCTGCTCGTCGAGCAGGCTGCGGGTGGCCGCCCGCAGCTCCGCGAGGCGCAGCGCCTTGGCATGCTGCAGGTAGGCGGAGCGGACCTCGGCCGCGACCTGCGTGACGCGGGCGTCGCGCGTCGCCGACTGCGCGTCGCGCGCGGCGCCGGCCGCCCGATAGCCCGCGAGGATCGCCGGCTGGAAGACTGGCTGCGCCACCCGGACACTGGTCTCCTGCTTGAGCGGCAACCGCAGCACCACGTCGGTCGGGAAGCTCGGTGTGCCCGTGAGCTGGTTGAGCGTGGCGAAGACCGGGTTGATGAACTCGCCGAAGTCGATCTGGTTGCCGCTCAGGTCCGTGTGCCGCGCGTTGAGCGTCGCCGACGGGAGGAAGTTGCCACGCGCTTCCTTCACCGCCGCGGCGGACCGGCGCAGCGCCAGTTCCTCCTGGCGGAGACCGAGGTTCTGCTTGAGCGCCACAGCGACGTAGTCATCGACCACGCGGGACTGGGCGGCGACGTCGCGGGGCATCGCAGCGCCAAGGGCGGCGCCAAAGGCGGCGAGCGCGAGCGCCGCGACCGCGTACTGCCTGTGAGGGGCTTCCATCGAATCGAGCTTCATGGCTGGGCGGCGTCTGCCGCGTTTCTAGAGGAATGTCTCTAGTACGGAGTCAATAATTAGAGGGTTTCCACTACTTGTCAATAGTGGAGGATATCCTCTATTTTTCTGGCGCATGGCAGACCAACCAGCCGCCGACACGCTGCGCCGGGCCGATTCCGATGCCCCGGACGCTCCTATGGATGTGCGGGCTCCCCGCGCACCCCAGCAGGAGCGTGGGCAGCGCCGCGTCGACCAGATCCTGGATGCGGCCGAGTCGATCTTCGCCGAGCAGACCGTCGGGGCGGTCTCCATGCAGGCCATCGCAGACCGGGCAGGTGCGAGTGTCGGCTCGCTGTACCACTTCTTCCCGAACAAGGATGCGATCGTCGAGGCCTTGGGCCGACGCTACGCCGACCGGATGCGGGCGACCAACGAGGAGGCCATGCCCCTGACGCTCGTCCATCTCTCGCCGGACGAGCTCTTCGAACGTGTGCTCACCTTCCAGATGCAGTTCATCGAGCGCACGCCGGCGTTCGGGCAGGTGCACGAGGCGGTGATGCGCAACTGCCCCGACATCAGCAACGAGATGAACTTCGCGATCACCGGGCACGTGGGCACCTTCCTCGCGCTCCGCTATCCCAAGCTGCCCGAGGGCCAGCGCATGGCCTCGGCCATGGTCTCGGTGGCGATGGTGCACACGATCCTCCATCTCGCGTCGCAGATGCCGCCTGATGTGCGGCGCGAGGTCATCGCCGAAGGCAAGCGCATGCTGGTCTCGCACTACAGCGCGTACGACGCATTGCGCTAGATTCCGCGTCGATGCTCCCCGACGCGCTCACCGCGATCCTCCTGGGCGCCCTCCTCGGGCTCCGCCACGCCACCGATGCCGACCACGTCGTCGCGGTGACGGCGATCGTCGCGCGCGAGCGTCGGCTCGCGCGTGCCGCGTGGATCGGCGCGCTCTGGGGCATCGGCCACACCATGACGCTGGTCGTGGTGGGCGGCGCGATCGTGGCGTTCCGCCTGGTGATCCCGCCGCGCGTGGGACTGGGCCTCGAGTTCGGCGTGGCGCTCATGCTGATCCTGCTCGGCTACAGCAATCTCCGCCGCGGTGATGTGGCGACCGAGCCGGAGCCACGGCGCGTACGCCCGCTGCTGGTGGGCTCGGTGCACGGCTTGGCGGGCTCCGCCGCGGTCGCGCTCCTCGTGCTGGCGACCATCCGCGGGACGGTCGCGGCGCTCGCCTACCTCGTGGTCTTCGGCCTCGGCACCATCCTCGGGATGGTGGTCGTCACCGTGATCCTCGCGGCGCCGGCGCTCTATGCCGGCGCCAAGGTCGCCCGCTTCCGCAGCGGGATCCGCATCGCGGCGGGGGCCCTCAGCATCGCGTTCGGGCTGCTGCTCGCGCGCGAGCTGATCGTGGACGGCGGGCTCTTCTCCGCGACGCCGACCTGGGATCCGCACTGAGCCCGCGTCTCCCGCGCCTCGACCGCGCGGAGCTCCAGGAGTTCGGCGCACGACTGCGTCGCTGGTACCGCCGGCGTGCGCGCGACCTGCCGTGGCGACGCACACGGGATCCGTACCACATCCTGGTGTCGGAGTTGATGCTGCAGCAGACCCAGGTGTCGCGGGTGCTCGAGTACTATCCGCGGTTCCTGGCGCGATTCCCCACGCTTGCGCACCTGGCCGGCGCGCAGGAGCGCGAGGTGGTCAAGGCGTGGGCGGGCCTCGGGTACTACGCGCGCGCGCGCAACCTGCACAAGCTTTCGCGTGCGGTGCTGCGCGAGGGGCCGCGCGCCTGGGGTGACCCACGCCCCGACGCCCGCCACGATGCCGGGGCGCCCCTGCCCGACGCGCCGGAACTGCTGCGCCGGCTGCCGGGCATCGGGGCGTACACGGCGGGCGCGGTGGCGACCTTCGCGTTCGAGCGCCGCGCGGCACTGGTGGACACCAACGTCGCACGCGTGCTCACGCGGGTCTTCGCGCCGCGGCTCCATCCCAAGCGCCCGCGCGACCAGAAGGCGATCTGGGCGATCGCGGAGGCCACGCTGCCGCGCGCCGGCAAGCCCAGCTGGACGCACAATCAGGCGCTGATGGAACTCGGGGCACTGGTGTGCACCGCCCGGGTGAAACGTTGCGGCCAGTGCCCCGTGCACGGGGTCTGCCGCAGCAGCGAGCGCTGACCTCCCGCCGCGCCGCCGCGCGTCAGACCGCCCGCGACGTGGCGCGCGCGAGTTCGGCCGCGTAGCGGCGCGCAGCCCGCGCGAAGATCCAGCTGCCGACCCGCGTGGACCAGATCAGGTTCGCGGCGCGCTGGGCGAGTGTCACGCGCACCGGGCGGGTGGTCCAGAGCGCGAGCGAGATCCCCGCCAGCACGGCGATCGAGAGCACCATGAGGATCGCCGCGACCGGCAGCACGCGCTCCCCGTTGGCGTCGAGCCGCGCGAACCGCGGGAGCAGTGGCATCTGCCCGCCCGCCACCATGCCGCCGAACACCGCGATCGTCTTGCGCCGCTGGATGCGCCGGCGTTCCACCGGGTCGGCGAGCAGCAACTCGCGCGCCCGGGCGGTGTCCTGTGCGATCGCGGCGATGGCGGCGCGCACGTCCTCGATGGTGAAGCCCTGCCGCACGATGAACCGCACACGATCGAGAGTCTGGCCGAGCACGGTCAGTCCCATCGTCGCGAAGAGCACCGTGAGCACCGACCCGAGCAGCGTGGACGCCTTGCCCGAGAACTGCACGAACAGCCCGAAGACGATGCACAGCACGAGCACGGTCTGCAGCGACTGCGCGGTCTGCTGCTGGAAGAGCCGCAACAGGGGCGCCACCTCGGCCGAGCGCAGGTGCAGCGACCCGATCGCATCCGCCATCCGTTCGCCCGACGCGAAGCGCCGGTCGGGTTCCTTGGCCAGCGCCGTCGCGATCACGTCGGCGAGGCCCGATGGGAACCCGGGCCGCAGGTCGGTGACCGCGGGGGGCAGCGCGGTGAGGTGCTGCATGAGCAGCTTGTGCGCCGTGGTGCCGTCGAACGGTGGCCGGCCCGTCGCGGCGAAGAACCCCACGCAGCCCAGCGAGTAGATGTCGCTGCGTCCATCCACCGGTTCGGCCGCGGCCTGCTCCGGACTCATGAAGGCGGGCGTGCCGATGGACTGGCCGACCTCGGTGAGCGTGGAGGCCTTCTCCTGGCGCGCGATGCCGAAATCGAGGATGCGCACCCGGCCGGTGCCGCGCTCGATCAGGAGGTTGTCGGGCTTCACGTCCCGGTGCACGATCCCGCGCGCGTGTGCGTAGCCGAGTGCCCAGGCGGTGTCCTGCAGCAGGCGCGCGATGTCGGCGGGATCGTAGGGCCCGCTGCGGGCCACGCGCTCGGACAGCGTCTCGCCGTCCACGTACTCCATGATGATCGCGAGGAGGTCACCGCGTTCCTCGACGGCATGCACGTGCACGATGTTGGGGTGCGAGAGCGAGGCGGCGAGGCGGGCCTCGCGCACGAACCGCTCGCGCAGCGCCGGCTGCACCGCGTACTCCTGCGGCAGCACCTTGATCGCGACCTCGCGGTCGAGCGAGAGGTCGCGCGCGAGGAACACCGCCCCCATGCCACCGCGCCCGAGCTCCCGCTCGACCGCATAGCGGCCGGCGAGGTGGGTGTGGAGGGCCGTGAGGGTGGGGTCAGGCATCGGAGGTGTGAGGTGTGAGGTCAAACGATGCGGCCGTAGTCGCACAAGCGGAAGAGGCGCGCCAGCGGTACCCGGCGCGCCCCTTCCACCTCACACCTCCCACCTTCAACTCACTTCTTGATCTTGTGCCCCAGGTCGACCTTGGCCTGATAGGGCCGCTCGTCGTAGCCCGTGTAGATCTGCCGCGGGCGCGCGATCTTCTGCTCCTTGTCCAGCAGCAGTTCCTCCCACTGCGACAGCCAGCCCGCGGTGCGCGCGATCGCGAACAGCACCGTGAAGTAGTCCGTAGGGAAGTGCATCGCCCGGTAGATCAGCCCGGTGTAGAAGTCCACGTTCGGGTAGAGCTTGCGCGAGATGAAGTACTCGTCGCTGAGCGCGATGCGCTCCAGCTCGAGCGCGATCTCCATGTCCTTCGTGAGGCCGGCCACGCGGAGCACGTCGTCGCAGAGGCTCTTCACGATCTTCGCGCGCGGGTCATAGCTCTTGTAGACGCGGTGCCCGAAGCCCATCAGGCGCGCGGCGCCCTTGCCGTTCTTCACCTGCTCGATGAAGGCCGGGATGTTCTTCACATCGCCGATCTCCTCGAGCATGCGGAGCACCGCCTCGTTGGCCCCGCCGTGCAGCGGGCCGTACAGGGCCGCCACACCGGCGGCGATCGCCGAGTAGGGGTCGACATGCGAGGAGCCCACCGCGCGCACCGCGTTGGTCGAGCAGTTCTGCTCGTGGTCGGCGTGCAGGATGAACAGGATGTCGATCGCCCGCGCGTACACCGGGTGCGCCTCGTACTTCGGCTCCGACATGCGCGCGATCATCGAGAGGAAGTTCTCGGCATACGGCAGCGAGTTGTCGGGGTACACGTACGGCATGCCCTTCACGTGCCGGTACGCGAACGCCGCGAGCGTCGGCATCTTGGCGAGCAGGCGGATGAACGCGATGTCGCGCTCGCGCGGGTCGAAGATGTCCTTGGAGGTCGGATAGAAGCTCGAGAGTGCCGCGACACCCGCGGTGAGCATCGCCATGGGATGGGCGTCGTAGCGGAAGCCCTCCATGAACCGCTTGATGTTCTCGTGCACGTACGTGTGGTACGTGATCTGCTTCTGCCACTCGTCGTACTCGGACTGCGTCGGCAGCTCGCCCTTGCGCAGCAGCCACGCGACCTCGAGGAAGTTCGACTTCTCGGCCAACTGCTCGATCGGGTACCCGCGGTAGCGCAGGATGCCCTTGTCGCCGTCGATGAAGGTGATCGCCGAGCGGCACGACGCCGTGTTCATGAACGCGGGGTCGTAGCCCATGATGCCGAAGTCGTCGGCATTGACCTTGATCTGCTTGAGGTCGGCGGTGCGGATGGTCTCGTCGGTGATCGGGACGGTGTAGACCTTCCCGGTACGCGAGTCCTTGATCTCGAGATGGTCGCCCGTGACGGGGGCCTTGGCGTCTGGCTTGCCGGACATCGGATTCGATCCCTTCTGGGGGGTGGACCCGACCGTGGCAGGGCGCCGGTCGGGAAAGCGGAGCGTCGCCGCGGCGACGCTCCTGAAACATAGTCTCGGACCCAGCCAATCGGGCCTGAACCGCGACCACCCTGCGGCTGTGCCGGACTCGCGGGTCCGCTATCCTTACGCACGCCCTCGCCACGACGTGGAACAGACCTCCCTCCTCCTGCTGGTGGCCCTCGCGGCCGCGGTCGGCGCGGCGATGAACGCCGTGGCCGGGGGCGGGACGCTGGTCACCTTCCCCGCCCTCGTCGCGCTCGGGATCCCCACGGTCCAGGCCAACGCCACGTCCACGGTGGCCCTCTGGCCCGGGACGATGACCTCCATGTGGGGCTACCGTTCCGAACTCCGCGGCGCCCGGCGCTGGGCCATCGCCTTCGCCATCCCGAGCCTGCTCGGCGGTGTCGTCGGCGCCCTGCTCCTCCTCGTCACACCCGAGAAACGCTTCGCCGCGATCGTGCCCTGGCTGATCCTGGGGGCGACTACCCTGTTCATGGTGCAGGGCCGCCTCGTGCGCCGCCTCGCGGACGGCGCCGCCCGGCGCTCGGTCGCGGAGGCCGACGGCACGCTGCGGCCACCGGCCACGCCCTTCCTCTTCTACCAGTTCCTCGTCGGCATCTACGGCGGCTACTTCGGCGCCGGCGCCGGCATCCTCATGCTCGCCGCCCTCGGGCTCATGGGCCTCACGAACATCCACCAGATGAACGGCCTCAAGAACTGGGGCGGTGGCGTGTTCAACCTCGTCGCCGTGGTCATCTTCGCCTTCAGCGGCATCGTGCACTGGCCGGTCGCGGTCGCCATGGCGATCGGGGCCACCCTCGGCGGCGTGGGCGGTTCGCTGCTCGCACAGCGTGTCGGCCAAGTATGGGTCCGCCGCGCAATTGTCGTGATCGGCGTCGGCAGCGGCGTCGCCATGCTGCTCGGGCTGATCTGACCGCAGGATTCGGGTCGCATCGGCCGCCCGTCCCCAACGAGATTCCGCCATGACTGATCGCCTCCCTCCTCTCGACCCGCAGGACTGGGACGGGTATCGCGCGCTCGCGCACCGCATGCTCGATGAGTCCATCGACTACCTGCGCGATGTCCGGGACCGCCCCACCTGGCGGCCCATGCCCGCCGACGTGCGCCACGCGCTGGCCACCGAACCGCTGCCCCGCGACGGCCGCGGTGATGCCGCGGTCTACGAGGACTTCCTGCGCCTCGTGCGCCCCTACCCCAACGGCAACATCCACCCGCGCTTCTGGGGCTGGGTGATGGGCACCGGCACGCCGCAGGCCGCGATGGCCGACTTCCTCTCCTCCGTGATGAACCCCAACGTCGGCGGGCTCGAGCAGTCACCGGTGCTCGTGGAGCAGCAGGTGGTGAAGTGGTGCGCCGAGTTGATGGGGTTCCCGTCGACGGCCGGCGGCATCTTGGTGAGCGGCGGCACCATGGCCAACGTGCTCTCGCTGGCGGTCGCGCGGCAGCGGGCGGCCGGATTCGACGTGCGCACGGAAGGACTGCAGGGCGACCATCCCCGCCTGCTCGTGTACGCCTCCACCGAAGTCCACGGCTGGCTCAAGAAGGCCTGTGAGTTCCTCGGGCTCGGCCACGCGGCGTTCCGTCGCGTGCCGGTGCGGGCCGACTTCCGCGTGGACGTCGACGCGATGGCCGCGATGATCCGTGACGACCGCGCCGCGGGACATCGGCCGTTCTGCATCATCGGCACGGCCGGCACGGTGCAGACCGGGGCGACCGACGACCTGGTCGCGCTCGCGGACCTCGCCGCACGCGAACAGTGCTGGTTCCATGTCGACGGAGCGTTCGGCGCGATGGCCGCCCTTTCGCCGGAGACGGCCGCGCAGGTGCACGGCATGGACCGCGCCGACTCGCTCGCGTTCGACCTGCACAAGTGGGGCTACCTGCCGTTCGACGTCGCGGTGGTGCTCACCCGCGAGGACCGCGCCCTCACGGAGACCTTCTCCATGCAGGCCGCCTATCTCGCGAGTGAATCGCGGGGCATCCTCGCGCAGACCGGCATCCACTTCGCGGACCGCGGCATCGAACTCACGCGCAGCTTCAAGGCGCTCAAGGTGTGGATGCAGTTCCGCGCCACCGGCACCGACCTGCTCGGCGCCCACATCGCCCGCAACGTGCGGCAGGCCGGGGACCTGGCGCGTGCCGTGGACGCGCACCCGGCGCTGGAGCGCCTCGCACCGGCCCCGCTCAACATCGTGAACTTCCGCTACGTGCCGCCCGCGCCCGGGTCCCCGCGCGACGACGCCGCGCTCGACGCACTGAACCGCGAGATCCTCATCCAGCTGCAGGAGCGCGGCATCGCGGTGCCGAGCGGCACCACGATCAACGGGCGCTTCGCCATCCGCGTGGCGATCACCAACCACCGGTCAACGGACGCGGACTTCACCGCGCTGGTGGATGCGGTGGTCGCCATCGGCGGGGAACTCCTCCGGGCGGCCGGGGGCCGTTGAGCTGCAGCGGGGGCCGCTGACCTGCAGCGGCGGCCGTCGGGTGGATCCGGCTACGCGGGGACGCCGGCCTTCTTGCAGATGATCGCCCACTCCTTGGCGGTCACCGGCTGCACGCTCAGCCGGCTGCCCCGCTGCAGGAGCACCATCTTCTCCAGGCCCTTCGTGGCCTTGAGCTCCGCGAGCGTGAGCAGCTGCGGCAGGGCGACCACCGCGCGCACGTCCACCATGTACCAGGTGGGGGCGGCCGGATCGGACTTGGGGTCGAAGTGATCGTCCTTGGGATCGAAGGCGGTGTGGTCCGGATACCCCGACTTCACGATCTCGCAGATGCCGGCGATCCCCGTGGGGTCGGCGCTCGAATGGTAGAAGAACGCGCGATCCCCCACGCGCATCAGATCCCGCAGCGTGTTGCGCGCCTGGTAGTTCCGTACGCCGTCCCAGTGCGTGGTCCGCTTGGGCGCCCGCATGAGATCGGCGAACGCGAAGACCTCGGGTTCGGACTTGAGCAGCCAGAAGTTCACGCGACGCCCTGCCGCATGGCGAGCTTGACCACGTCCACGAAGCGGTCGATCTCGTCGACCGTCGTGTAGATGCTGGGCGTGATCCGGATGCCGCTGAACTCGGGGTGCACGATGGGGGTGTTCACGATGCGGTGGTTGGCGAGCATCCAGCTCCCGAGCTTCACCGGGTCGAGTCCGTCGACGGAGAGGAAGCCGATGGCGCCCGCCTTGTCGGGCCCGAGCTCGGTGAGGACCTTCACGCGCGGCGAGTCCGCGAGCAGTGCCTTCGCCCAGCGATCGCGCAGGTAACGCAGCCGCGCGATCTTGCGGTCCGCGCCGATGCCGCGGTGGAAGGTGATCGCGACCGAGACCGCGTTGAAGTTCGCCTGCGGGTGCGTGCCGATCTCCTCGTACTTCCGGACGTTGGCCTCGCGCGACTTGTCGGAGCCCATCAGCGGCCAGAGGGTGGGGATCTTCGCCTTGCGCACGTACAGGAAGCCCGCCCCGATGGGCGCATGCAGCCACTTGTGCAGCGAGGTCGCGTAGTAGTCGCACTCGAGTTCGTCGCGCGTGAACGGGAAGTGCGCGAAGGCGTGCGCCCCGTCGACGAACACCTCGATCCCGCGGGGGCGCGCCATGCGCACCACGTCGCGGATCGGCAGGATCTGGCCGGTGAGGTTGGTGATGTGCGTGAGCTCGATGACCTTCGTCCGCGGGGTGATCGCGGCCTCGAGGTTCCGGAGCAGCACCTTGGGGTCGGTGAGCGGCACCGGGAACGAGACCTGCTTGAGGACGATGCCCTCGCGGCGCTCGCGCTGCTGCCAGGTGGTGATCATCCGCCCGTAGTTCTGGTTGGTGATCAGCACCTCGTCGCCGCGCGCGAGGTCGATGCCGAGGATCATCGTCTCGAGCCCCTCCGAGGCGTTGCGGACGATCGCCATCTCCTCGGTGTCGCAGCCGAACTCCGCGGCGAGTTCGCGGCGCGTGCTCTCCATGCGCGGCTCGAGCACGCGCCAGTTGTGCTCCACCGGCAGCTCGTTGACGAACCGCAGGTCGCGGATCATCTGCTCGAGCACGTGCGTCGGCGTGGGCGAGATGCCGCCGTTGTTCAGGTTGATCATCGTGCGGTCCATGTCGAACGCACGCTGGATGTGCGACCAGTACGATTCGTCGTCGGCGAGTGCGCCCGCACTGCGCGCACCGGCCACGGCCTCGGCCTTGAACAGCTGCGTGACCGCGCGCTCGGAGAGCATCGGGAGGGCGGTCCCGGCGCCGGCGAGTCCGGCGAGGAAGGAACGACGCGACGTGAGGGGCACGGGCGACTCGGGCTGGAGGAACCGCTAAGGTACCACGATCAGGCCCGACTCGCCTCCGAAGTCGTCACGCACGCGGGCCAGGTTCCGGGGGGCGCGCCACGGGCCCTGGTTGGTGCGCACCCCGATGTGGTACTTGCCCGAGCGCAGCCGGATGCGCGCGACCCAGTAGCTGCCTTCGCGCTCCATCGGCACCGGGCGCCACTCGGAGAAGTCGCCCGCGACCTCCACCTCGAGCCACTCGGCGGAGAAGACGCGCACCACGAGTTCGCCGCCGCCACCGCCCGCCAACGGTTCCACCGTCGCGTCGGCGATCGTCGAGCGCTGCATCACGGGCAACGGCTTGGGGCCCAGCGAGACGCGCAGCGACGCGGTGATGATGTCGGCCTGCGGCAGGCCGCGCACCGGGTCCGCGAGTTGCCGGCCGGCGCCGCCGATCAAGGCGACCCGATCCGTCAGTTGCAGCGTCGCGCTGCCGTACAGCGCGTTCTGGCTGAACTCGGCCCCGGCGATGGTCTGGCGGCGCGTGAGCGAGGCCGTGATGTCGTGCGGGCCGCCGCGGAGTTGCAGCACGAGCTGCGCGTCCTGGAACTCGAACGGCCCGCTCTCGTTCTCCAGCAACAGGCCCGCCGTCTCGAACAGCAGCGCGTCGGTGGCGTACAGGCGCGACAGCGAGAGGCTGCCGTAGAGGAATCCGAACCGGGACCATCCGCCGAGGTCGAACGCCGACGCCGCATTCCAGCGGGTGCCGCGCAGCGTGGTGGCCGCGGTGGCGCCGCCCCACGCGCCGCCGTTCTCCAACACGTAGTGCTGGCGCGCGAACCCGTTGGTGTTCCCCCCGTCCCCTGCGCCGCTCAACGAGAAGACCGCACCCGCCACCCCGAGGTCGGTGCGGAAGTTGGAGCGTCGCCCCCACGGCAACGACAACGCCGCCACGCCCTGCGCGGCGGCGAGCGAGTCCCGGGCGTACGTGAGGTTGCCGCTGGTGTAGAGCGTCCAGCGCTCGGTGGGGAGTCGCCAGAAGATGCCGAACAGCGCCGCGTCGGACGCTTCCTCACCGCCACGCGCACCGAGTCCGGGCTGGCGGAGGCGTGCGGCCCCCGCCTCCAGCCGGACCTCCGGCAACGCTTGTGCGGCGACGCTGCGCGTCGCCGCACCGATCAGCAGCAGCCCCAGGGCCGCGTGCCGGATCACGTCACCGTGGGGGCCTCTGGCCAGTGGGAGCGAGACTGGCGCCGGCAGCAGGGGAATTGAGGAGCGACATCACACCTCGGGCCCGGACCTCGAGCGCCGCATCGGGCGCCAATCCCGCGGCGACGTCGGATTGCACCGACGATCCCAGCGCGGCGATCTGCGAAGGGGTCGCCCCCTTCGCCATGAGTGAGGTCAGGCGCTCCAAGGCACGCGACGCAGGGATGCCGCGCGCGACGAGCTCGGTCATCACATCGAGTGGCATCACCACCGATTGATCGGCCGGCCAGGCGGCGCGGATCTTCTTCACCATCGGCGCAGGCACACCGGCGCGGAGCGCATCCGCACCCGACGCGACCTCGGCCGCCGAGGGCGAGGGAGCCAGAAGGGCTCGCGCCTGCTCGAGGCGCTTCGCCAACGAAGACACGGCGTCCCGAATCTGCTCCCCGGTCGCCTGCTTCGTGACACCTTCCATCGCCTTCGCGACGAGGGGCTGCGTGGGCAGGCCCTTCGATTCAGCCCGAGCGATCTCCCGCTGCACGGCCGAACGCGTCTTCACATCGGCGATGGGCAGCACCGACGTCCCCTGCGCGAGCAGCGGGGCGGCGGACACGCTGGCGAGCACCAGCGCGACGAGAGTGGGGACTCTGCGATGCATGTTCATCGGGCGAAGACCATCACGACGGAACCCTCTTGACCGTAGTCCGCGTCGCCCGACTTGGGCGCGCGCGGATCGGCCACCACCAATGTACCGTCGATCAGGAAGGCGTACACGTGCCGGCCCGGCGGGAGCGGGACCGTCACCGTCCAGACCCCGGTCTCCAGGCGGTCCAGCGGGGTCACCCCGCCCTGCCAATCATTGAAATCGCCCACCAGCGAGACCGACTCGGCCTTGCCGTCGTACACGAACTGCGTCTGCACCAGACCGTCGGCCACGTCCGCGACCCGCTGCGCCGGGAACGCGCTGCTGCCGGCGGGCCGCGCCGCCACGGCCGGCGCGGCCGGCTCGACGACCACGCCGCGCGTGACGAAGCCCAGCAACAGGGCCACCGCCGCCAGACCGGTCGCACGCGCCGGCGTCACCGCCGCGCCGCGCCAGGCCTCCACCGCCCGCTGCCACAGCGACGGCCGGGGTGACTGCCACACCGCCTGCAATACCTGCGCGACCGCGCGCGGCTCCGGCGCCGCGGCCGGATCGGCCCGCAGCGTCTCGCGCACCCGCGCAATCAGGAGATCCCGTTCATCGCTCATGCTGCATCACCTCGGTAAGACGTGCGCGCAACACATCACACGCGCGTTTGACTCGCATCCGGAGCGCACTGAGGCCGACACCCGTGACCGCGGCGATGTCCTCGTACGCCATGTCCTCCACGTGCCGGAGCAGGAAGGCCTCCCGCTGCTCCGCCGGCAGGGTCGCCAGGATCCGATGGATCTCCTCGGTCCAGTCGCGTTCCGCCACCTCGATCGGTGCGTTCCCCCGCTCGGGGACATCACCGTACTGCACCACCGCGGCATGTCGTCGCCGCTTCTCCATCAGGCTGCGGCACCGGTTCGCGAGGATGCGGAAGAGCCAGGGCTCGAACCGCGCGTCGTCGCGGAACCGCGAGAGGTTGTGATAGACCCGTACGAACGTGTCCTGCACCGCCTCCTCCGCGTCCTCGCGGTTGCCGACCATATGGAGGGCGAACCGGAGCGAGCGCGGATACAGCAAGTCCACCATCTGGGCGAACGCCTGCCGATCGCCTGCCTTGGCACGCAGGGGAAGGGCCGGGTCGATCGAGGAGCTGGCGGGCGTGTGGTCGTTGAGCACAGTGCGGGGAGTATGCCCCGCCGTGCTCGGTCCGCGCCACGCCGCGTCGCCTGGAACCGCCCCATCCATCGGTGTCGCCGTCACATCCCGTAGTACCCGGAGCGCGCTGCAAGTGTCACATTTCAAACGAGATGCACGTGCCCATTGTGACAGCTTCGACCGCCGAGACGGTTGCCGATAGTGCCATGACCGCCGGCGCCCGTCGGCCGGTCGAATCCCGTGACCCGTCGACTGGCGAGGTCTTCGCGCGCTACGAGTCGGCCGATGCGGCCGCCGTGGCGGCGGCGCTGGCGCGCGCGCGGCTTGCGCAGCCGGCCTGGGCCGCGCGGACGGCGCGCGAGCGGGCCGCCGTCGTGCGTCGCTTCCACGAGTCGCTCTATCGCCGGCGCGACGAGGTGGCGGCCCTCATCGCCCGCGAATCGGGCAAGCCGATCGTCGATGCCAGCGCCGCCGACGTCACGGTCACGCTCGACTTCGCCCGCTGGACCGCCGAGTCCCTGCCGCGCTTCGCCCGCGCACCGTGGCAGGGGGTCGCCGGCATGGCGATGTGGCGCAAGCGCGTTCGCTACGAGCGCACGCCACTGGGCGTCATCGGCGTGATCGCGCCGTGGAACTATCCGTTCTTCCTGCCCGCGACCTGCGTGCTGCCGGCCCTGGCCACGGGGAACGCGGTGCTGCTCAAGCCGAGCGAGTACACGCCGGGGTCGGGCGCGATCATCGCGTCGCTGTGGCAGGACGCCGGCTTGCCCGAGGGCCTGCTGCAGGTGCTCCAGGGCGACGGCGTCACTGGTGCCGCGCTCACGCGCGCCGGCGTGGACAAGATGCTCTTCACCGGCAGCGCGGCGGCCGGCCGCCAAGTCGCGATCGCCTGCGCCGAACAGCTGATCCCCTGTTCGCTGGAACTCGGCGGCAGCGATGCGGCGATCGTGCTCGCCGATGCCGACCTGCAGCACGCGGCGGACGGCATCGCGTGGACCCGCTTCGCCAACGCCGGACAGACCTGCGTGGCGCCCAAACGCGTCTATGTCGAGGCCGCGGCGTATGACGGGTTCGTCGCGGCCATGCAGCGCGCGGTGCGGGCGATCCGCGTCGGGGCCGGCGATGCGCACGACAGCGAGGTCGGTCCGCTCATCCGGCCGCAGGCCGCCGCGACCATCGCCGCACAGCTCGCCGATGCCGTCGCGCAGGGCGCGACCGTGGCGGCCCAGGCCACGGCACCCGACCGACCCGGATTCCACGCGCCGACGCTCCTCACCGACGTGACCGATGCCATGCGCGTCATGCGCGAGGAGACCTTCGGTCCCCTGCTGCCGGTGGTGAAGGTGCGCGACAGTGAAGAGGCGATCGCACGCGCCAATGCCAGCGCGTTCGGGCTCTCGGCCAGCGTCTGGACCCGCGACCGCGCGCGCGGACTCGCCGTCGCGCAGCGACTGCAGACCGGCTCCGTGCAACTCAACGACGCCATCTCGATCGTCGGCATGGCCAGTGTGCCCTACGGCGGCACCAAGACCAGCGGACTCGGGCGGATGCACGGAGTGGCAGGCCTCGAGGCCTGCGTGCGCAACACCCCGATCGTGGACGACCGGTTCACGCACTGGCACCAGCCCTGGTGGTTCGGGTACGGGCGCGGGCGCCTGGCGCAGGTGCGCGCCTTCCAACGCCTCGCCCACGGGGCCTCGCTCGGCGAGCGCCTGAGCGGGGTCCTGGGCACCATCCGACTCGTCTTCGGACGCAAGGGAAGCCGCTGATGCGCGATCTGATCACCGTCGTGGACGCGGGCATCGGCGCGCTGCGCAGCGGCCTGAACATCCTGCTGCTGGTCGCCTTGGCACTCGCCGCCCTCGCGTGGGCGGTACGCACACGCCGACTCAGCCCCTTCAGCGGCGTGTCGCGCTTCGTCCGGCAATACGTCGATCCCCGGTTGGCGTCGATCGAGTCGCGGGTGCTGCGCATGGGCGGGACCTCGGCGAGCGTGCCGTGGTGGGCCTTGCTGGCGATCTTCGTCGTCGGCGTGACCGTGGTGTTCGTCCTCGGCTTCGTGCGCGACAGCATCGTGGGGCTGTACTACGCCTCGCGGCGCGGTCCCGTGGGCTACGTGGGACTCGCGCTGTCCTGGACGCTGAGCCTGCTGCAACTCGCGCTGCTGGTGCGCGTGCTCTCGAGTTGGGTGGGAGGGCAGTACACCCGCCTCGTGCAGCTCTCCGTCCGGCTGACGGAGTGGTTCCTCGGGCCGCTGCGCCGTGCGCTGCCACCGCTTGGCATGATGGATCTCTCGCCGCTGGTGGCGTGGTTGATCATCGGGCTGCTGCAGAGCGTGGTGCTGCCGCTGCGATGAGCGGCACGGTCGGTCTCACGGTGTCCCAGCGCGACGGTGCCGTGCGCTTCAGTGTGCGCGTGCAGCCGCGAGCGAGCCGCAGCGCGATCGTCGGACTGCACGGCGACGCGCTCAAGGTCGCGGTGCACGCGCCACCGGTGGACGGGGCCGCGAATGCGGCGGTGGTGGAGCTGCTGGCGGCGGCGCTGGGCGTGCCGCAGCGGGCGGTCTCGGTGGTGTCGGGCGCGACGGCTCGGCTCAAACTGGTCGAGGTCCAGGGCGTCGATGTGCCCTCCGTCCGCGCCCTGGCGGCCGAGGGCCGGCGAACCCCTCGATAGCAAGGACTTGCCATCCGTTCATCCGGATATTAGGATGTATCGACAATCGACTCGTGGCGATTTCGAGGCAACTTGCGGCCACGTTAAACAATCAGCTAAAGCGCCGGCCCGGTGCGCCTCCTCGCTCCGGGCTTCGTGCGTTCCAGACCCCACGTGAGCTCACTCGTCCTTCCCGTCCCGTTCCAGGTCTCCTTCGAGTTCTTCCCGCCGAAATCGGCGGAGATGGAGACCACTCTCTGGAACTCGATCACCCGCCTGGCCCCGCTGGCGCCCCGGTTCGTGTCCGTCACCTACGGTGCGGGCGGCTCCACCCGCGAACGCACGCACCACACGGTGCACCGCATCCTCCACGAGACCGGGCTGGTGCCGGCGGCGCACCTGACCTGCGTCGCCGCCACCCGCGAGGAGATCGATGCCGTCGCCGACGACTACTGGTCGGTCGGTGTGCGGCATGTGGTCGCCCTGCGCGGTGACATCCCCGGCGGCGACGGGCCCTACTTCCCCACCCCGGGCGGCTACGCCTACGCCACCGAGCTCGTCGCCGGTCTACGCAAGCGGCACGACTTCGAGATCTCGGTCGCCGCGTATCCCGAGGTGCACCCGGAGGCCAAGTCCCCGGCGGACGACCTCGACAACCTGAAGCGGAAGATCGACGCCGGGGCGACACGCGCGATCACGCAGTTCTTCTTCGACAACTGGACCTACCTGCGCTTCGTCGACCGGGCGCGGAAGGCCGGCATCACCGTGCCGATCGTCCCGGGCATCATGCCGGTGAGCAACTTCACGCAGATGGTGAAGTTCGCGAAGTCCACCGGCGCCACCATCCCTGCGGGGTTCGCGCGCATGTTCGAGGGCCTGGACCACGATCCCGAGACGCGCCGGCTCGTCGCCGCGACGGTGGCGGCCGAACAGTGCCAGCAACTCGCCCAGGCCGGGGTCACGGAGTTCCACTTCTACACCTTGAACCGCGCCGACCTGACGTACGCCCTCTGCCACGTGCTGGGACTGCGCCCGAGCCCCGCGGGCCCCCGAGGCACGGGGGACCTCGGCCAGCCGCAGGCGGTGCAGCCATGAGCCGCTTCACCCGGGAGTCCCGTGTCGCCGCGCTGCATGCGGCGGCCGAGGAACGGATCCTGATCATCGACGGCGCCATGGGCACGATGGTGCAGCCGTACCGCCTGACCGAGGCGGACTACCGCGGCACGCGCTTCGCCGATTGGCCGCGTGACGTCCGCGGCAACAACGACCTGCTCGTGCTCACGCGCCCGGACGTGATCGGCGCGATCCACCAGGCCTATCTGGATGCCGGCGCGGACATCATCGAGACGAGCACGTTCAGCTCGACCTCCATCGCGATGGCCGACTACGGCATGGAAGCGCTGGTGCGGGAGCTGAACGTGGAGGGCGCGCGCCTGGCCCGCACGCTCTGTGACCGGGCCGAGGCAGCGGACGGTCGTCCGCGCTGGGTGGCGGGCGTGCTGGGGCCGCTCAACCGCACCGCCTCGCTCTCGCCCGACGTGAACGACCCGGGCGCCCGCAACATCACGTTCGCGCAGATGGTGCCGTCCTACGCCGAGGCGGCCGAAGGCCTGCTCGACGGCGGTGCCGACATCCTGCTCATCGAGACGATCTTCGACACCCTCAACGCGAAGGCGGCGATCTTCGCGGTGGAGCAGGTGTTCGAGCAGCGCGGACTACGGGTGCCGGTGATGATCTCCGGCACCATCACCGACGCCAGCGGCCGCACGCTGACGGGCCAGACCACCGAGGCCTTCTTCAACTCGGTGATGCACGCGAACCCGTTCTCGGTCGGGCTCAACTGCGCCCTCGGCGCCAAGGACCTCCGCGCCTACGTGCAGGAGCTCGCCCGGGTGGCGCCCTGCTACGTGACCGTGCATCCCAACGCCGGGCTCCCCAACGAGATGGGCGGCTACGACGAGACGCCCGACTACACGTCCAGCGTGCTGCGCGAGTTCGCCGAGTCCAAGCTGGTGAACGTGGTCGGTGGCTGCTGCGGCACGACGCCGGCGCACATCAAGGCCATCGCCGAGGCCGTGCGCGGCCTGGCGCCGCGCCCCCGGCCGGGGATCCCGAAGCGGCTCCGCCTCTCCGGCCTCGAGCCGCTGGTGATCGGTCCGGACTCGAACTTCGTGAACGTCGGCGAACGCACGAATGTCACGGGCTCGAAGAAGTTCGCGGACCTCATCCTCGCCGGCGACTACGACAAGGCACTCGAGGTCGCCCGGCAGCAGGTCGAGGCCGGCGCGCAGATCATCGACGTGAACTTCGACGAGGGCATGCTCGACGCCGAGGCCGCGATGACGAAGTTCCTGAACCTCGTGGCGTCCGAGCCGGGGATCTCGCGCGTGCCGGTGATGATCGACTCGTCGAAGTGGAAGGTGATCGAGGCGGGCCTGCGCTGCACGCAGGGCAAGGGCATCGTGAACTCGATCTCCATGAAGGAGGGCGAGGCGGAGTTCGTGCGGCAGGCGACGTTGGTGCGGCGTTACGGCGCCGCGGTGATCGTGATGGCCTTCGACGAGCAGGGCCAGGCCGACACCGTGGCGCGCAAGGTCGAGATCTGCGAGCGCGCCTACCGCATCCTCACCGAGCGGGTCGGCTTCCCGCCCGAGGACATCATCTTCGACCCGAACATCTTCGCGGTGGCCACGGGCATCGAGGAGCATGACGGCTACGCGCTCGCCTTCATCGAGGCGACACGACGCATCAAGGAGCGCTGTCCGCACGCCCGCATCTCCGGCGGCGTGAGCAACGTGTCCTTCTCGTTCCGCGGCAACAACGCCGTGCGCGAGGCGATCCACTCGGTGTTCCTGTACCACGCCGTGAAGGCGGGCATGGACATGGGCATCGTGAACGCCGGCGCGCTGGTGCTGTACGAGGACATCCCGGCCGACCTGCGCGAACGGGTGGAGGACGTGATCCTCGCGCGCCGGCCGGATGCCACCGAGCGCCTGCTCGCCGTGGCCGACGACGCGAAGGGCCAGGCGCAGAAGAAGAAGGTGGACCTGGGTTGGCGCGAGGCGCCGGTCACGGAGCGGCTCGTGCACGCGCTGGTGCACGGCGTGGCCGACTTCGTGGTGGAGGACACCGAGGAGGCGCGGCACCTGTACGACCGCCCCATCGAGGTGATCGAGGGTCCGCTCATGCAGGGCATGAACGTCGTCGGCGACCTCTTCGGGGCCGGCAAGATGTTCCTGCCGCAGGTGGTGAAGTCGGCCCGCGTGATGAAGCGCGCGGTCGCCCACCTCATCCCCTACATCGAACTCGAGAAGGAACGCCTCGACGACCGCCGGCCCAAGGGCAAGGTGCTCATGGCCACGGTCAAGGGCGACGTGCACGACATCGGCAAGAACATCGTGGGCGTGGTGCTGCAGTGCAACAACTACGAGGTCATCGACCTCGGCGTGATGGTGCCGGCGGCGAAGATCCTCGAGGCCGCGCGGCAGCACCGGGTGGACCTCATCGGGCTCTCGGGCCTCATCACCCCGTCGCTCGAGGAGATGGCGTTCGTCGCGAGCGAGATGGAGCGCGAGGGCTGGACGATCCCGCTCCTGATCGGCGGGGCGACGACCTCCAAGGTGCACACGGCGGTCAAGATCGCCCCGAACTACGGGCAACCGGTGGTGCACGTGCTCGACGCGTCCCGCGCCGTGGGCGTCGCCTCCAGCCTGCTCAGCGACGGACTCAAGGACGCGTTCGTGGCCGAGACCGCGGCGGAATACGAGGCCGTGCGTGTGGCGCGTGCGGCACGGCAGCAGGACGTGAAGCGGCAGTCGCTCGCGGCGGCCCGCGCCAACAAGCCGCGGCTCTCGTATGAAGGACTGACGCCGCCGGCGCCGTCGTTCGAGGGCGTGCGGGTGTTCGACGACTTCCCGCTCGAGGAGCTCGTCCCGCGCATCGACTGGACGCCGTTCTTCCAGACCTGGGAGCTCGCGGGCTCGTACCCGGCCATCCTGCAGGATCCGGTGGTGGGCGAGGCGGCGCGCAACCTGTGGAAGGACGCGCAGGCGATGCTCGACCGGATCGTACGCGAGAAGTGGCTCGCGGCCCGCGCGGTCGTGGGCTTCTTCAAGGCGAACTCCGACGGCGCGGAACGCATCATCCTGCCCGAGCAGGGCGTGACGGTGCACACGATCCGCCAGCAGATGGTGAAGAACGACGGGAGGCCGAACTACGCACTCGCCGACTTCGTCGCGCCCGCGGACTCGGGCCTCACCGACTGGCTCGGCGCATTCGTGGTGACCACCGGCATCGGGCTCGAGGAGCGCGTCGCGGCGTTCGAGGCCACGCACGACGACTACTCGTCGATCATGGTGAAGGCGCTGGCGGACCGTCTGGCGGAAGCGTTCGCCGAGCGCTTGCATGAGCGCGTGCGACGCGAGCTCTGGGGCTACGCGCCCCAGGAGCACCTCGACAACCAGGCGATCATCAAGGAGCAGTACCAGGGCATCCGGCCGGCCCCGGGGTACCCGGCCTGCCCGGACCACACGGAGAAGCGCACGCTGTTCGACCTGCTGCAGGCGGAGCGGCACGTCGGCGTGCATCTCACGGAGAGTTTCGCGATGCTGCCCGCGTCGGCCGTCTCGGGGTACTACTTCTGGCACCCGCAGGCACAGTACTTCGGCGTCGGCAAGATCGAGCAGGACCAGGTGGAGGCATACGCGGCGCAGAAGGGCATGGACCTGCGCACCGCCGAACGCTGGCTTGCTCCGATTCTCAATTACGACCGAGTGCGCCCGGGATAGTCCGACCCCCGAAACGCGGGCGAAAGGGGGCACAATCCGTGGTAAATTGTGACGCAGGTCGCACGGATTCCGGACAGCCGGGGCTAGGTTGCAGGCGGTGAATCTCCCCGACGCCATGGTCTCGCTCCCGTCCCAAACCGTCGACACGTCGCAGCGACGTGTCCTGCTCGTCGATGACGACGACGCCGTGCTGCGCGCGTCGACGATGGTGCTGCAGTTGGCGGGATTCGACGTGACGGCGGCGAAGGACGGGGCGTCGGCGATCGCGGCGCTCGACGCGAATGCGGACAATCCCTTCTGCGCGATCGTCTCCGACATCCGCATGGAAGGCATCAGCGGCCTCGACCTGTTGCGTGCCGCGCGCGAGCGCGACCCGGACGTGCCGGTGGTGATGATCACGGGCGGCCCGTCGCTGTCGACGGCGATCGAGGCGATGCACAACGGGGCGCACCGCTACCTCATGAAGCCGGTGCCCAACTGGGAGCTCGTCGAGACGGTCACGCGCGCCGCGCTGCTCTCGGACCTGGCGCGCATCGAACGCGAGGCCCGCGCGCTGCAGGGGACGGCCGACCTGGCGGTCGGGGACCGAGAGAAGCTCGACACGGCGCTCGACCGGGCATTGCAGCAACTGTACATGGTCTACCAGCCGATCGTCTCGCTGCGCCAACACGCCACCGTCGGCTGGGAGTCCCTGGTGCGCACCCGCGAGGCCGCGATGCAGAGCCCCGGGACCCTGTTCGATTCGGCCGGTCGGCTGGCCCGTCAACCGGAGCTCTCGAGCGCGATCTACGCCAGCGTGGCGCGCCGTGCCGACGAGGTACCGTCGGATGCCCTGATCTTCGTGAACGTGCATCCCCCCGACCTCCTGAATCCCTCGCTGTACGGCGAAGGCTCGCCGCTCGCGGTGCACGCCACGCGCGTGGTGCTCGAACTCACGGAACGGACCTCGCTCGAGCGTCTGGGCGACATCGGGCCCGCGGTGGCGGACCTGCGCCGGCTCGGCTACCGCGTGGCCGTCGACGACCTCGGCACCGGCTACGCGGGCCTCACGAGCTTCACGCATCTCGCGCCGGACTTCGTGAAGCTCGATCGCTCACTCATCACGGGCATCGAGAGGAACGAGACCAAGCAGCGCGTGGTGCGTGCGATGTACGGGCTCTGCGCGGAGCTCGGCATGACGGTGATCTCGGAGGGCGTGGAGACCGTCGCCGAGCGCGACACGCTGGCCGCCTTGGGCGCCGACTACCTGCAGGGGTATCTCTTCGGACGTCCGGCCGAAGGGATCACGCGGGCGACACTGCCGGCGTAGCGCGAGCAGGCTGGCGCGTCGTGCGGGACGCGCCGAACGCCTCCGGAACGGCGTCAGCGCATGCGCGGCTGGACGGCGCGCACACGGAGCATCGGATACGGGTCCTGGACGATCTCGACTGCGATGCCGTGGCGGAACGCGTGCATCGTCGGCGCATGCGATACCTGCGCAAGCAAGCGGCCGCTGCGTGCATCGATGAGATAGGCGCGTGTCGCCGCGACCGCAGGCTGCGCGAGCTGCATGCTCCCGGTGCGCGGCGGGCGACGGGCCGCGGCGTAGTCGACACGCGTGACATAGACGAGCAGCAGGTCCTTCGCGAGGTGCTGGATGCCCGAGATGCCATCCTCCGGGAACAGCATCGACGCGGCGGCGCCCTGGTCGACATAGACCGCGAATCGGAAATCCGGCAGCGTGGCCTCCCAGTCCAACGATCCGTCGAGCCGATACGAGCGCACGCGGCCGAAGGCGTGCAGGTAGAGGCGTGCGAACTCCGGGACGCAGACCATCTGGGCGCCGTGACTGATCGAGAGCCGCCGCGCGTACGGCGTCTGCACCGTGCTGAAGGGCTGGCCGAACGAGTCGATCGGCTCGCGCCGCTCGTCGAGGACCTGCACGAGACCGTGCTCCACGCCCACGCTCTGCAGCGTGCGCCCCGCAAGGTGGCAGGCGCCGATCACGTTCCGCGCCGGACTGAAGCTGCGGCGGTACGCCATCTTCGCCCGGCGCGCCGTGAGTTCGGTGATGCCGAAGAAGCCCTGCCAGGCGAAGATGGTCGAGTCGCCGTCGTGGAAGATGCCGATCGGCTGTGCGAACTCTCCCGGCCCGCGCCCCCGTCGCCCGAATGCGCCGAGGAACGCACCCTTGGGGCTGAAGGCGCGGATCTGGCCGCTGGACGCCTCGGCCACGTAGATGGTGCTGTCCCCTCCGATGGTCACGCTGCTGATGGTGCCGAAGAGGAACGGTCCCTCCTCGTCCTCCGAGCCCACCTCGGCGAGCAAGCGGTCGCTGGCGGAGAGTTCGCGCCAGTCACGCATCGGCAGCTTGACTGCCGGTGTGCTCGGCTTGACGACCTTCTGCTTCGCCTGCGCGTCCATCGACGGCGCTGCGGCGACCGCGAGGCCGAGCAGTAGGGCCAACACCCAGCGATCCGGCCGCGTGTGGCGATCCGCCCCCCGGGTCCGCTTGCGGTGCGTGCGCATCGGGTCCATCTCAGCCTCCGTCAGGTCGGCGTCGAGAATAGGAACGGGACCACACGGCGGCTAGGGATGCGGACGCGGGACCGTGCGGCAACAGCAGCGTCCACCCTGCTCCGTCCCCGGCCGGTCAGCCTTAGATTCCCTGCACGGCGAGCCCTGCGACCCGTCACTCCGACCTTCCCCCCGAATGACCACCGATTCGAGCACCGCCCGACCGGCCCTCACCACCCTCTCCGACGACGAGCTCGCGTTCCGCGACGCGGTCGCCGCGTTCGCCGCCGGCGAAGTCGCCCCGCGTGTCGCTCAGATGGAGCGCGACGCGAAACTCGACCCCGCCCTGATCAAGGCGTACTTCGAGATGGGCCTCATGGGCATCCAGGCTCCGGAGGCGCACGGCGGCGCCGGCGGCTCGGTCATGATGGTCACGCTCGCCGTCGAGGAGATCTCCAAGGTCGACGCCGCGGCGGCGATCATGGTCGACGTGCAGAACACGCTCGTCGCCAACCCGTTGCTCTCGGCCGCGACGCCGGCGCAGCTGGCGCGCTGGATGCCCAAGCTGTGCGCGGAGACGGTCGGCGCGTACGCACTCTCCGAGGCGGTGAGCGGTTCGGATGCGTTCGCGCTGCAGACGCGCGCCACCCCGAAGGACGGCGGCTTCGTGCTGAACGGCCGCAAGCTCTGGATCACCAACGGCGCGGAAGCGGGACTGTACGTGGTGTTCGCGACGGTGGATCCCGCCAAGGGCTACAAGGGCATCACGGCGTTCGTGGTCGAGCGGCCCGCACCGGGCTTCTCCGTCGGGAAGAAGGAGGACAAACTCGGCATCCGCGCGTCCAGCACGACCGAGTTGATCTTCGAGGAGGTGTTCGTGCCGGCCGAGAACGTGCTCGGTCAGGTGGGGCAGGGCTACAAGCTCGCGATCGCCGCGCTCAACGAAGGCCGCATCGGCATCGGCGCGCAGATGGTCGGCGTGGCGCAGGGCGCGCTCAATGCCGCGATCGCGTACCTCAAGGAGCGGCAGCAGTTCGGTCGGCCGCTGAGCGAGTTCCAGGGCATCCAGTTCCAGATCGCCCAGGCCGCGACCGAACTCGAGGCGGCGCGCCTGATGGTCTACAACGCCGCCCGGTTGAAGGACAGCGGCGGGGACATCGCGCAGGTGGGAGCGATGGCCAAGCTGCTCTCCTCGCAGGTCTGCGAGCGCGTGACCTCGCTCGCGGTGGAGCTCTTCGGCGGCTACGGCTACACGAAGGACTATCCGGTGGAGAAGTACTACCGCGACGCGAAGATCGGCACGATCTACGAAGGCACGTCGAACATGCAGCTGCAGACCATCGCCAAGGGGCTGCTCAAGTAGGCGTCCGGCGGCGGCGACGGTCAGCGCAGCGGATAGCGCTCGACCGTCTGCACCCCGTCGGTGTCCTCGTGCACGGCGTACACGCTGCGGGCGCCGACATGCACAACGCGACGCCCCGCCCGCAGCTGCACCTGCTGCACGCGTGTTCCGGTCGCATCGAATACATCGTAGCGCGACGGTTCGTCGGGGCGCACGGCGGCACCCACCCACAGCCGCCCGTCGGCCGCGGCGATCACGCGGGCGGCATCGAACGGCGGGAACCGTTCCGCCCATTCCGCCGAGGCCACCTGCCGCCGGATCTGCGCGGCGTCCGCCGCGGGACCACGCCCGAGGCCACCGTTCTCCCCGCGACCGCTGACCGGACTGCCGAAGTTGAACTCGGCAACGAAGCGCCGCTTGTCGTCGTCGCGCAACGGCCGCAGGTCGACCGGGTACGCGGGACCGATGGTCGGCGCACGCCCGCGCGCATGCACTTCCACGCGATAGGGTGCGGTGCGGACGATCATGATCGCCCCGCCGGACGCGACCGCCCACCCATCCTGCGCCGCGAACCCGATCATCGGCATGCGCGGCTCACGCGCCGGCGACTGGTCCTTGCGCCAGCGCGTGCCCTGGACGGTCGCCACGGTCGTGGGCTCGGCGTCGCGCGAGGGATCCCAGCGCACGAGGCGCACCGAGTCGTCTGGCAGGGCATTCGGTCCCTCCGCCCAGCTCGGGACCACGTGGTAGAGGCCACCCGTGGCATCCGCACCGCGCACGCCACCCCGGCCAGGGGCCTCGGCATTGTAGGCCCGCACGGCGCGTCCGTCCGGGGCGAGCAGCAGGATGCGGTTATTGCCTTGGTCGAGCAGCAGCGTGGAGTCCGCACGATGCCGCACCAGTCCGTTGGGGAGTCGGGTCTCCTGCGGTCCCGATCCTTCGCGCAACAGCAATCGGACGCTGCCGCTGCGCAAATCCGCGAGGACCACGCGATTCTCGATCCAATCCGCGATCAGCACGCGCCCGTCGGCGAGCTCGCGCACTCCGCGCACGAGCGAGAAGCTCTCGTCGAGCGTCGCGTCGGGGGTGTCGAGGCGCAGCGTCTGCGCCGGGAGCGGTCGGGTCGGCGTGGTGGTGACGACGCTCGCGACCGCGAGGAGGAGGGGGAGGCTGCGCATATGCCGTTGGTCCGCCTTGCCGCGTGAAGGGTTGCCCGCCGCGCTGCCGCGAGCGGTGCGGATGCGGTGAGGGGGGCGGAGCCGACCGGCTCCGCCCCCCTCACCCGTCTCCGTACCCCTGCCTCACATCGTGGGCTTGTTCACCCCGATGAGCCCATTGAAGACCAGCTTGAACGTTCCGGCCGGCTGCGCGCGGAACAGCGCCTCGGCACCGATCAGCCGCACCGTGCCACGTCCGACCTGCGCGTCGGCGGCGACCACACCGCCCTCGAGATAGCTCTGGCCCCAGGCCCAGCCGCTGCGCAGCGGTGCGGCGCTGTCGAACCACAGCAGCGGCTTGACGCCGCGGGCGACCGCATCCGGCGTGAGCTTGAAGACCGGGCTGTTGTCGTACATCACGATCGCGCGCTTGCCCATGCCCTGCGTCGCAGGCTGCGTGTTGTCCACCGCGACCTCCAGCAGGGAGCCCGGCACGTAGAACTTGGTGTTGCCCAGCGGGCGCTCGGTGCCGTCAGGGAGCCGCTCGACGAGGTAGTCGCTCATCGGCAGGTCGAGATGCGCGGCGATGTTGGTGGAGCTGCCGATCGTGATGATCGTGCCGCCGTTCTCGACGAACTGCTTGATCTGCGGGATGGAGCGGTCCTGCGTCACCGCGCCGGTCGCCTTGCGCCACTCGGCGGGGAGCGAGGCCGTGTCGATGACCCCACCACCGCCGCCGCCGAACCCGCCGCGACCGCCGGCGCCGGCCCCCGCGGCCGAGCGCTTCTCCGGGATCGCGCCGTCGACGAACACCAGCGCGTCGAACTTGGCGTTGAGGTTGCCGGCGTCGATCTCCTGCGGGTACACGATCCTGTAGTCGAACTCGTACTGTTCGAGCAGCCACCGCGTCCAGCCGCTGGGCATCGAGCCACCGAAGCGGTCCCAGAGTCCGACACGCAGGGACTTCACGGGCTGTGCGCCGCCGCTGGTGCCGGCGGTGAACGAGAGGCCGAGCTCGCGCGCGGCGCGCTCGACGATGGGCTTGGACGTGCCGTTGTTGGCGATGATCCAGGTGCCGTCCGTCTTGCGGGCGACCGTCGCGCCGGCCTTGAGCAGGCGATTCACGACCGTGAACGCGTCGTTCTGCGCGCCCGACAGCGCCCAGGTGCCGCCGCTGGCGACGGTGCCGGCCATCGGCTTCACGCGGTTGTTCGGTGCGATCTTCTCGAGCGGGCCCGACACGTTCTCCATCAGCCGGTCGAACTCGACGCCCATCTGCATCGCGAGCGTCCAGCCCGCGTTGTCGTACGGCGGCGTGGGTGCGCCACCCGGGACGCGGAAGTCATTGGGATGGTCCTGCGGCTCGAACATGTCGAGCACGTGCGTGCCGAAGGCCTGGCCGGTCTTCACGACGTACGACCCGGCCGGATACTGCTTGCCGCCGGCCGAGAAAGCCGCGGTGGCACGATGCACGTCGATGCCGTTCTTCTGCAGCGCGACGATGAACTTCACCGCCGTGGGGAAGTCGGCCTGGTTGGACGGGATCACGTACGCGCGCGGGTCACGCCGGGCCGGATCGTTGAGCATGGCCATCGCCTGCTGCGCCCCGTCACCGGTGCGCGCCCCGGCGCCACCACCGAATCCGCCACCGCCACCACCGCCACCCCCCGGTGCGCCGGCGCCACCGCGCTGTGCGGCCTCGGCCGTGAGGCGCGCCTGGAGGGCCTCGATACGCTTGGGCCAGACCGTCCAGCTGTCCCGATTGCCCTTCGCGATCTGGTCCGTGCCCATCTTCCAGATGTTGAAGAGGAAGTGTTCCTTGTTGCGCGCGACCACGTCGAGCACCGCGCGGTTGGCCGTCACCGAGTAGTCCACCGACTGGCGGAACTTCCAGGGGCCCGGCTTGGCCGGCAGCGGCACATCGGCGCTGGGGATCTGCCGGTTGGCGATGAAGGGCACCTCGATCGGCGTGGGGCTGCCGATGGTCTCGGTGAGCAGGCCGATGATGTTGTGGAAGTACGCCGTCGTGCGCAGACCGCCGTTCCACCACGTGGAGTAGCCGGTGGTGGCGCGCATGACCACGCCGCCCTTCTCCTCGGCGACGAAGCGGTGGTGCATCGCGCTGCCGACCACATCGAGTCCGGTGCGGATGAGCGGATGCAGGTTGTAGTTCATCGGGTCGCGGAACGGCGGCGCGAACATCACCGTGCCGGCCGGGCCGGTCTGGTGATGGTTGTACATCACCTGCGGGTACCACTCCTGGTACAGCACGCGGTTCATGTTCTCGGACTCGGGCTGCGAGGCGAGGTAGAAGTCGCGGTTGTTGTCGTGGCCGATGTACTTCTGGTAGAGCCGCGGGATGCTGCCCACCGTGCGCAGCCGCGGGTTGCTCTCGCGCATGTACCAGTCGCTGACGAGCTCCATGCCGTCGGGATTGGCATGCACCATCACGATGATCAGGTCGTTGCGGAAGCGCGTCGTCTCCTCGTCGTCGCCCGAGACGAGCTGCCAGTTGGTCTCGATGAGCTGTTGGGCGCCGAGCACCTCGGTGGCGTGCAGGCCACCGTCGATCCACACGATGCCCTTCCCCTCCTTCGCCAGCTGCCGCGCCTGGGCCTCGCTGATGCCCTCGGCGCGTGCCAACTGCTCGGCGATGCGGCGGTACCGCTCCTTGTTCCGGAGGTTCTCGGGGCTCGAGACGATCGCCATGAGCTGCGGCCGGCCCTCGGCCGTGAAGCCGATGGTGTCGAGCTCCATACGATCGGACTCGGTGGCGAGCTTGATCCAGTAGTCCTTGAACTTGGTGTAGTTCGGCAGCTGGTAGTCTGCGCCGATCTCGTGGCCGAAGAACTCCTTCGGCGAGGTCAGCCGTTGCTGCGCGGCGACCGGGAGGGCGAGGATCGCGGTGAGGGCGAGCGCTCGACCGAGGGTGGGGATCCGACGGGACATCGCGGTTCGACTCCGGTGGAAGGGGTGCCAGCCATAGTCTACGCCCTCCCGGTCCGCACCGCTGGCCCCCTGCGCGCCCCGCACGCGGGCCCGTATCTTCCCGGTTCTCACCTCCACTCCCGGAGCGCTGCGTGCGTCGTCCCGTCCGGTTCGTCCTCACTCGTGTGGCTGTTGTCGCCCTCGCCGCCGCGGCGGTGCACCCCGTCGCGGCGCACCCGCTCGCGGCTCAGGTCGCGCAGGCCGAGTTCGCGGCGCGCCGTGAGGCGCTGGTCAGCGCGATGCCCGACGGTGTGCTCCTCGCGCTGGGCGCGGGCGAACCGGTGCCGGACTTCATCCCGTTCCACCAGCAGGTGCACTTCTTCTACCTCACGGGCTTCGACGAGCCGGGGGCGGCGCTGGTGGTCGTGAAGCGCGGGACGGAGCGGCGCACGATGCTCTTCGTGCGGGGCAAGAACCCGGCGCAGGAGGTGTGGACCGGCAACCGGCTCGGCGTCGCCGGTGTGCGAGAGCGGCTGGGCATCGAGGGGCGGGACGCGTCCGTGCTCCGCACGGTGCTCGACTCCCTGCTGCAGGTGCACCCGGCCCTACACGTGCTGGGGGACATCGGGGCGCGCATGACCGAGCGCTCGGCCCACGACCAGTTCGTCGATGCCCTGCTCGCGCAGCGCCCGGGTGTGAAGCTGACCGACCTGCGGCGCGAGGTGGAGCGCCTGCGCGGCACCAAGAGCGCCGCCGAGCTCGACCGTATCCGCATCGCTGCGGAGATCAGCGCCCGGGGCCATCTCGCGGTGATGCGCGCGGTGCAGCCGGGCATGGCCGAGTTCGAGCTGCAGTCCCTCGCCGAGTACACCTGGCGTCGCGAGGGGGGCGACGGGCCCTCGTACGGCTCGATCGTCGGCTCGGGGCCGAACTCCACGACCCTGCATTACAACCGCAACGACCGCGTCGCCCAGGCCGGCGAGGTGATCGTGATGGACATGGCGACCTACTTCGACGGCTACGCGGCCGACATCACGCGCACGGTGCCGGTGAGCGGCCGCTTCTCGCCCGAACAGCGCGCGCTGTACGAGATCGTCCTGCACGCGCAGAAGGCGGCGGAGCGGCAGATCCGCGTGGGTGGTCCCGCGCGCGCGATGAGCGACTCGGCCAGCGCGGTGCTCGCGGCGGGCCTGGCGCAACTCGGACTGATCGAGTCGGCCGACGCCACCTATGACTGCGGCACGGCCGAGAGCCCGCGGAGCTGCTCGCAGCTGAGCCTCTACTACATGCACGGCCTCGGGCACGGCATCGGCTTGCTGGTGCATGACCCGGACCAGTACTCGCGCCTCGGACGGTTCGAGGTGGGGAGCGCCTTCACCATCGAGCCGGGGCTGTACGTCCGCGCCAACCTGATCGAGATCATCCCGGAGACACCGCGGAACCGCACGCTCAAGGCGCGGATCGCGCCGGCGGTCGCGCGGCATGCGAACATCGGGGTGCGGATCGAGGACGACTACCTCGTCACCGCGAGCGGTGTCGTGCGCGCGTCGGCCGGCGTGCCGCGCGAGGTGGACGAGGTGGAGCGCGAGCTCGCCACGCCGCGCCCGCCGCGGGACGCGAGTGTGGTGGAGCGCTACCTCAAGTACAAGACCGGGCGCTAGCGGCCGCGCAGGATCCCGGCGCGGATGCGCCGGGCCTTCTCGCTCGCGTCGGGGTCGGGCGCGATGTGCGTGTCGATGAGCGTCGTCACCTCCACCGTCGCGTCGAGCTTGAGCAGGTTCGTGTTCCGACGCACGTCGAGCGTCATGACGGCGCCGGGGCGCTTGCCCCAGAACTCGCGCCAGCGTTCGCCGAACGACGGATCGAGCGTCGACCGCCCGCCGATGGCGGTGATCACGTCGCCGATCTCGAGGCCGGCACGCGCACCCGCGCCGGTGGGGTCGAGTTCCTCGACGCGCACGCCCAGCGAGTCCCCGCGCAGCAAGGCACCCAGACGCGGCTCGCTCACCGAATCGCTCACGATGCGCCAGCCGGCGAGCGCGAGCCACTGCGCCCAGGGGTAGCGCTCGCGCCCGTCGACGTAGCGGTCGGCGAAGCTGCCGAGCGCCTTGCCGCCCGCGGCCCGGGTCGCTGCGTTCCAGAAGTCGTCGGCGGTGAAGCCCCGCCCCGCCTTGTAGGGTCCGCGCCAGAGTTCCTGCATGACATCGTCGAGCGAGCCGGCGTTGTCGGAGGCGTCGCGGATGAGGATGTCGAGGGCGAGGCCCGCGAGCGATCCCTTGTCGTAGTAGATGTCGGCCGTGCCGTCGCTCATCGCGAGCCAAGCCTGCAGCGACGCGTCCTCGAGCGCGACGTTGGGGACGGCGTTGCTGTGTTCGATCTTGCCGAGGGTGGTCGCGAGGAAGGCCGCCTCGTCGATCAGGCCGCTGCGCAGCTGCGCGAGGTCCGCGTAGTAGTCGGTGATCCCCTCGCTCATCCAGAGCCAGGTGGTCGGCTGCGGCCGGTCGTAGCGGTAGGGCACCAGGTCGGCCGGGCGCAGCCGCTTCACGTTCCACGCGTGCACGATCTCGTGCACATGCACCGCGACCACGAAGGGTTCGTCCAGGTACTCGGCACCGACGATCGCGAGCTCGCTGGTCCCGTGCTCGAGCGCGCTCATGCCGCCGAACCCCGAGTCGGCCACCTGGAGCACCGTGTACGCGGGCCAGGGCACCTCCCCGAAGACCCGTGCGAGCGGCTCGACGCTGCGGGCGAGCGCATCCCAGAGCCGTGCGCGCTGCGCGGCGCTGAGCGACGTCGCGGGGTAGGTCGCCAGGCGCATCCAGCGATCGGCCACGCGCGTGCTGTCGAGCGCGAAGCGCCCGACGAAGAACGGATGGTCGAGCAGGTCGTGCACGTCCGTGGCGGTGTAGCGGCGCGCTGAATCGCCCGGTGTCATGCCGGTGGCGACCAGCCAGTCGCGTTCGGTGTGGATGCGCACCGTCGCCGGTGTCTCGGGTTGCCCCTCGACCATCAGGAACGTCGTGGTGCCGTTGAAGAAACCGAAGTCCTCGCGCGTCCAGGCGCGGGCGTTGTCGAGGGTGTCGGCGCGCACCTGGTAGTCCAGGACCACCTCGCCGCGCCCGGAGGGGACGAGACGCCAGGTGTCGGGGTCGAGCTTGTCCCAGCGGATGGGCTTGCCACCCTGCGTCGCGGAGAACTGCGAGACGTGCCGGGCGAAGTTCGCGATCTCGTACGCGCCAGGTGTCCAGGCCGGGAGGGAGAGGAGCACCGGCGTGCGCCCCTCGACGACGAAGCGCATGCGCACCTTCAGTTGCTGCAGGATCGCTTCCTCGGCGCCGAGGGTCACGTCGAAGCGCAGTGCCGAGACGGCGGCCGAGCGGGGGCTGCGCTCCGTCGCTTGGGCGGGGAGCGCGCGGGCGGCGAGGTGGAGCGGCGCGGCGACACCGGCGAGGGCGAGGGTCGCCGCGAACGGGAACGTGGCAAGGCGCCGGAGCGCGGACGAGCGGAGCGGCATTTCAGCGGGACGGGCGTGACCGGGAGGGGGCACGGGGGAGACGCGCAGGGTCGCCCGAGGGCCACAGCGTGCCGTCCGAGGGGGGTCGCTCGTCATTTCCCTCAGAACCGTCCGCCCCTACCCAAATGACCGCTCCCGTCGTCCGAAACCGCGCGCAGGAGAACAAGCGCCTCCACGTCGTGATGCGTGATGGTTCCCTCGTCGAAGGGGACATCCACATCGGCGAGGACATGTCGCTCGTGTCGTTCCTCACCAGCCGCAAGGGCGGGTGGATGAACATGACCGACGCGCGACGCCCCAAGCTCAACGAGCCGGCGGGCCACCTCATCGTGCAGACCGACCTGGTGGTGCTGGTGAGTGCCCCGGACGAGAACATGCAGGTGGTCGGCCCGTCGGGGCAGGGCGCCGGCGAGCGCGAGATCGAACTGCACCTGATCGGCGGGAAGACGATCAAGGGTGTGCTCTACCTCGCACCGATGCAGCGCATGAGCGACTACCTCTCGCACTGCGGCAAGTTCGCCGGGATCGCCCGGGCGACGTTGCTGCCGGACAACCGCGAGATCGGCGACGTGGCGGTGAACACCGCGGCGATCGCCGTATTGCGCGAGGCGCGCGACGACGGGCAGTAGGGATACCGGCATCCGAGTGGCGCGGCACGGGGGCGGGAGTCGATCTTGAAGACGACTCCTGCCCCTTCTGCCATGCCCGCCTCGCCCTCCCGATCCTTCCTGCGCGCCGCGATGCCGGCCGCGGTCCTCCTGCTCTCGCTGCCGCTGCGCGCCCAGGTGCCCGAGCCGCAGACGCCGAACACCATCTCCTACGACATCCGCTTCCCCCGCGCGGTGCACCGCGAGGGTGAGGTGACGGTGCGGTTCCGGGCGGTGCCGATCGGCCCGCTGCGCGTGCGGATGTCCCGGAGTTCCCCCGGCCGCTACGCACTGCACGAGTTCGCCAAGAACGTCTACTCCGTGAAGGCCGCCGACGCCGCCGGTGCGCCGCTCAAGGTCACCCGGGTCTCGCCCCACGAGTGGACGGTCACCGGCCACCGTGGCGAGATCGTGTTCAGCTACACGCTCTACGCCGACCGGGCCGACGGTACCTACGCGGGCATCGACGACACCCGCGCGCACCTCAACATTCCCGCGACCTTCGCGTGGGCGCCGGCGCTCACCACCCGCCCCATCCAGGTCACGTTCCACCGGCCTGACCCGGCGTGGAAGATCGCGACGCAACTGCAGCCGACGGCGGACCCCGAGACGTTCCGCGCACCGAACTTCCAGTACTTCATGGACTCGCCGACGCACCTCGGCGCACTCGACATCCGCGAGTGGCAGGTGATGAGCGGCGGGCGCACGCAGACCGTGCGCCTCGCCCTGAACCATCTCGGCACGGCCGAGCAGGCCGGCGCGTACGCCGAGCTCACCAAGCGCGTGGTGGCCGAGATGGCCGCGGTGTTCGGCGAGCTGCCGGTGTTCGACTTCGGCACCTACACGTTCATCGCCTGCTATCGCCCCAACTGCGTCGGCGACGGGATGGAGCATCGCAACTCCACCTCGCTCACCAGCGGGGGCTCGCTCGCGCAGTCGCAGCTGCAGCTGCTCGGCACGGTCTCGCACGAGTTCTTCCACGCGTGGAACGTCGAACGCATCCGCCCGAAGACCCTCGAGCCGTTCGATTTCACGGAAGCGAACTTCTCCAGCGAGCTCTGGCTGGCCGAGGGATTCACGAACTACTACGGGCCGTTGGTGATCGCGCGGGCCGGCATCCTCACGCCGGCGCAGTACGCGCAGCGGCTCTCGGGCGCGGTGAACACACTCACGACGAGCCCGGCCCGCAACTACGGCGGGGCGGTGGCGATGAGCCAGCAGGCGCCGTTCGTCGATGCGGCGGTGTCGATCGACCCGAACAACCGCAACAACACGTTCATCTCGTACTACACGTACGGCGAGGCCCTGGGCCTGGCGTTGGACCTCACGTTGCGTGCGCGCACCCCGCAGCTGACGCTCGATGACTTCATGCGCGAGATGTGGCGTCGCTTCGGCAAGGCGCAGACGCCGGCGCTCGCACCGGTGAAGGCCTACACCGTGGCGGACGCGGAGGCCGTGCTGGCGGATGTCACCAAGGACACGGCGTTCGCCGAACAGTTCTTCGCGCGCTACGTGGTCGGCAGCGAACTGCCGGACTATCCGGCGTTGCTCGCGCGGGCAGGATTCCTCGTGCGCCGGGCGGCCGAGGGGCGCGCCTGGATGGGCGATACCCCGCTCTCCGCGTTCGAGGGCGAGGTGGTCGTGGCCGGCCCGGCGCAGATCGGCTCGCCGATGCACGAGGTCGGCCTGTCGGCGGGCGACCGGATCCTCACGATCGACGGCAAGACGGTGGCCACACAGGCCGACGTGCGTGCGGCACTCGAGGCGCGCAAGCCGGGCGACCAGGTGCGCGTGACCTGGCGCGCGCGCGCCGGCGAGAAGTCGGCGGCCATGACGCTGCGGGCCAATCCGCGAGTGGAGGTGGTGGCGTTCGAGGAGGCCGGCATGACACCGACCGCGGCGCAACTCGCGTTCCGCTCGGCGTGGGTGGGGAGCAAGCAGTGAGTGTGCGGTAGGCGCGCGTTCAGCGTGTCGTCGCCGGGAGTCGCCACGCCGGCGATGCCGGGAGGTCCGGCTCCAGCGCCAACCGCGCCAGCAGCTCCCCCGTCGCCGCCGAGAACTTGAAGCCGAACCCGTTGCACGGGCTGCCGAGGACCACCTGTGGATGCCGCGGGTGGCGATCGACCAGGAAGTGTCCGTCGGGCGTGTTGGTATAGAGACAGGTGGCCGAGCGCAGGTGCGCGCCGGCCACCCGCGGCAGGAACCGATCGAGCACCGCACGCGCCGAGGCGATCTCCTGCGGTCGCACCGCGCGCTCCACGGCCTCGGCCGTCGTGAACTCGCCGCTGCCATGCGTGGCGACCTTGATCGCCCCGTGCAGCGCGGGGAAGACCGCCGTTGCGTGCGTGTCCTCGTCGGCCATCACGAGGACCGGTGCGGACTCCGGTCCGAACGGATGCGCGGGCTGCTCGGCGAACCAGTGGAGCGTGAGCCGTTCGACCTGCAGGGTGATGCCGAGCGCGGCGAGTTCCGCCGGCATCCACGCCCCGGTGGCCAGGATCAGCCGATCACCGCGATAGGTCCCGCGCGCGGTCTGCAACTCCACGCCATCACCGACCGCGCGCCACGACAGCATGGGCTCGTCCACATGCAGTGTGGCGCCCAAGGCACGGGCCCGCGCGAGTTCCGCGCGCACGATGCGCTCGGGGAAGAGGATCCCGGCTGCCGGATCGACGAACCCCACCTGCCCCACGCTGGGGGTGAGCCAGGGCCAGCGCTCGCGCAGCTGCGCCTGCGCGAGCACCTCGAGCGCCAGACCGTGCGGCAACGCACTGGCCAGCGAGCCCGCGACCAGGCGATCCGCCGGTGGCGCGAGGAACACGCCTCCGGTGCGCACGAACAGTCGCTCACCCGCCACACGCTCGAGCTCGGGCCAAAGGGCGAACGCACGTTGCACCAGCGGCACGTACTGCGGGCCTTCCCAGGCCGTCAGCCGCGTGATGCGGGAATCGCCGTGCGTGGACCCCTGAGCATGCGGTGGTGCGAAGCGGTCGAAGCCGACCACCTCATGCCCCAACTCGGCGAGTCGCCATGCCGCCGCGGCACCGACCGCCCCGAGACCCGCCACGAGGACTCTCATATAGTCTGCGGGAAACTGCCGAGACCAGGCGCCAGCGCAAGACTGGCGCGCCGCGTTCTCCTCGGCGAGTATGAGCGATCCGCGCTACCCTTCCCTTCCGTCCTGTGCTGCGATGACCCTGCTCCCGTCCTTCCCCGTGCGTGTGGCTGCCGGTGCCCTGCTCACCGCGTTGGCATCGTCCGCGCCCGCCCACGCGCAGCAGCCGCCTGCTGATCTCGTCGTCCTGAACGGCCGCATCTACACCGCCGACGGCGCCCGCCCGGTGGTGGACGCGATGGCCATCCGTGGCGGCCGCGTGGTGTTCGTGGGGGACCGCGCCGGCGCCCGCGCACTCGTGGGGAGCGGCACGCAGACCGTGGACCTCGAGGGCCGCACCGTCATCCCCGGCATGACCGACGCCCACGCACACGTCGCCGGCCTCGGCTCCTCGCTGCGGAACGTCGACCTGGTGGGCACCACGTCCTATGCGCAGGTGATCGCGCGCGTGGTGGAGCGCGCCCGCACGACGCCCAAGGGCGAATGGATCATCGGTCGCGGCTGGGACCAGAACGACTGGGGGGATACGCGCTGGCCGTCGCACGCCGAACTCTCGCGCGCCGTGCCCGACCACCCGGTGTACCTCGAACGCGTGGACGGGCACGCCGGCCTGGTGAACGCCCTCGCGCTGCAGCAGGCGAACGTCACCAAGGCCACCAAGGACCCCAGCGGCGGCCAGATCATCCGTGACGCGCAGGGCAACCCGGACGGTGTGCTCGTCGACAACGCCCAAGGGCTCGTGGAGCGCGCGATCCCCGCGCCGACGCGGGCCCAGGTGAAGGAGAGCATCAAGGCCGCGATCGCCGAGATGCATCGCTGGGGACTCACCGGCGTCCACGACGCCGGATCCTCCGCGCAGGTGCTGGAGCTGTACGAGGAGCTCGGTCGCGAGAACGCGCTCAACATCCGGCTCTACGCGATGATCTCCGACCACGGCCCGACGATCGACGCCTGGCTGGCGCGCGGCCCGCAGAGCGGGCTGCACAACGGCATGCTCTGGGTGCGCGCCATCAAGCTCTACCAGGATGGCGCGCTCGGCTCGCGTGGCGCGGCGCTGCTCGAACCGTACTCCGACGATGCGAAGACCAGCGGCCTGCTGGTCTCGGCACCGGAGCACATCAGGGAAGTCGCAACCAAGGCCATCCGCGCCGGCTTCCAGGTGAACACGCACGCCATCGGCGACCGCGGCAACCGCCTGGTGCTGGACTCGTACGCGGCGGTGCTGAAGGCCCATCCCACCGCGGACCATCGCTTCCGTGTGGAGCACGCACAGATCCTGCACTCGGACGACATCCCGCGCTTCGCCGAGCTCGGCGTGATCCCGTCGATGCAGGCCTCGCACCAGACCAGCGACATGTACTGGGCGGGCAATCGGCTCGGCGAGACGCGGTTGCGCGGGGCGTACGCCTGGCGCTCGCTGCTCGAGAGCGGTGTCATCATCCCCAACGGCTCCGATTTCCCGGTGGAGTACGTGAACCCGCTGATCTCGTTCAAGGCGAGCGTGACCCGCCAGGACGCGCGCAACTGGCCGGCCGGCGGCTGGTACCCCGAGCAGCGGATGACGCGCGAGGAAGGCCTCAAGTCGATGACGCTGTGGCCGGCCTACGCGGCCTTCCAGGAGCAGGAACTCGGGTCGCTCAGCGCCGGCAAGCGCGCGGACTTCGTCGTGTTGAGCCAGGACATCCTGCGCGTCCCCGACGCCGTGCTCTCGGAGACCAAGGTGCTCTCCACGTGGGTCGGTGGCACGAAGGTCTTCGAGCGGAGGTAGACCGATGCCGACACGCCAACTCTTCCTGGTCCGCACCGCACTCATGGCCGGTGTGGCGGCGTTCGCGGGCATCGTGGCCTTCCAGCGTGCGCAGGGCAGCCTCGGCCCCGACAGCTTCCCGCTCCCGCTCGACCAAGCCCGCTACGCACTCTGGGCGCTGGCCGCGCTGTCGCTGGCGGCCGCACTCTTCCTGCGCAGCCGCCTCGAGGGTGTCAGCGAGAAGCAGCGCGGGCTCCATCTCGTGATCGGCTGGGCCTTCGGGGAGGGCGTGGCGCTGTTCGGGATCATCCAGTACTTCCTCGGCGCGCCCGTGAGCGCGATGGCGGTGGGACTGCTCGCCTTCATCGCGGCGCTCATGGTCCTCCCGATCCCGCGGGCGCGCTGATGCGGGTCGTGTCCCTGCTGCCGAGTGCGACGGAGATCGTGGCGTCGCTGGGCGGGATGGAGCACCTCGTGGGCGTGACACACGCCTGCGACCATCCGGCCGTGGTGGACTCGCGGGTGCGCGTGACGCGCACGGCGATCGACGACCGCGCCGCATCGGGCGTGATCGACGCGCAGGTGCGCGAGATCACCGAGCGCGGCGCACCGCTCTACACGCTGCACGACGACCGCATCCGCGCGCTGCATCCCGACCTGATCCTCACGCAGGCGCTCTGCGAGGTCTGTGCGGTGATGGAGGACGATGTACGCGCGCTCGCGGCGCGCCTCGACCCGGTGCCGCGGGTGATCACGTTGTCGGCCACGTCGCTCGACGGCGTGCTCGACGACATCCGCACCGTCGGCACGGCGATCGACCTCTCGGACGAGGCCGAGGAGTTCCTGGCCGGCGCGCGCGCGCGCATGGAGGCCGTGCACGCCACCCTCAAGGCGGCGCGTGCACCGCGCCCCCGCGTCGCGGTGATCGAGTGGGGCGATCCACTCTACGCCGCCGGGCATTGGGTGCCGGAGATGGTGCGGCGCGCCGGCGGCATCGACGTGCTCGCCAAGCCGGGAGCCCACTCCGTGATCGTCGACCTCGAGGCGGTGCGGGCGGCGGACCCCGAGGTGATCGTCATCGCCCCCTGCGGGTTCGACCTCGCACGTGCCGTGGCCGAGGGTGAGCGGTTGCTCGCGCAGCCCGAGTGGGCCTGGGCCGCGGACCGCCGCGTCTTCGCGGTCGACGCGAACGCGTTCGCCAGCCGTCCGGGCCCGCGTCTCGTGGACGGCATCGAGGTCTTCGCCCGCCTCTTCAACCCGTCGCTCTTCACTCCGGTCGATCCCGTCCATGCTCAAGCCCTCCGCGGTCAACTTCCTTAAGCGACTCCTCGACACCCCCGGCCCCTCCGGATACGAGGCCGCAGCCGCCAAGGTCTGGCGCGACGAGGCGACGTCCTTCGCGGCCGAGGTGCAGGCGGATGCCCACGGCAACTCGATGGCGGTGGTGAATCCCGGCGGGTCGCCGACCATCATGCTCGCGGGGCACATCGACGAGATCGGCGTCATCGTCACCTACATCGACGACGACGGCTACGTGTACATCGGTCCGATCGGCGGCTGGGACCCGCAGGTGCTCGTCGCGCAGCGCATCCGGTTCGCCGGGCGCAACGGCGACGTGCTGGGCGCCGTGGGCAAGAAGCCGATCCACCTGATGAAGCCGGAGGACCGCGAGAAGGCCTCCAAGATGACCGACCTGTGGGTCGACATCGGGTGCTCCTCGCGGGCGCAGGCCGAGGCGCTGCTGTCGATCGGCGATGCCGGCGTGATCGACCAGCGGACGCTCGACTTCCCCAACGACCGCATCGTCTCGCGCGCGATCGACGACCGCATCGGTGCGTTCGTGGTGCTCGAGGCCTTGCGGCGCTACGCGGCCGACCCGGGCGACGCGCGCGTGGTGGCGGTGGCGACGACGCAGGAGGAGATCGGGTACCACGGCGGCGGCGCGCGGGTGGCCGGTGAGCGGGTGGACCCGGCGATGGCCATCGTGGTGGACGTCACCTTCGCGACCGACCATCCCGGCGTCGAGAAGAAGGAACTCGGCGACTCCAAGCTCGGGAGCGGACCGGTGCTCACCCGTGGCTCCGTGGTCTCACCGGTGGCGTTCCGCATCCTGCGCGACACGGCGGAATCGGCGCGGATCCCGTTCACACTGCACGCGGCGGGACGCGAGACGAGCACGGACGCGGACGCGATCCACCTCGCGCGCCATGGCGTGGCGACGGCGCTGCTCTCGGTACCCAACCGCTACATGCATTCGCCGAACGAGATGGTGAGTCTCGTGGACCTCGATCACGCCGCCGCGCTGATCGCCGCCGGCTGCAAGGCCGTCACCGCCGCCACCGACTTCACGGCGCGTTGAGCGCCGGCATCCCCATCGCGGTCGACCGACGCTGCGCCTGGGCGACGAGGCGCACGGAGGCCTCGCGCACCTCGCGGTCCCGGTCGTTGCGCAGGCCCTGCACCGCCGCCATGGTCTGCGGCGTGCGGATGGCGACGAGGGCCGTGCACGCCTGGATGCGCAGCGCCGCGTTGCGCTTCTGCGGGTGCGGACCCTCGCCCTCGGCGATCCTGATGAGGAGCTGCGCGGCCTCCGGCGTGCCCAGGCTGCCCACGGCGCTGATGGCCGAGTAGAGCACCTCGCGGTCCGGCTCCTTCTCCAGCACCGGCATGAGCAGTGCGAGCCCGCGCGGCGAGCGCTTGGCGGCGACGGTGGCCACCGCCCGATGCCGCACGAGCGGCGACTCGTCCTCGAGCGCGAGACCCACGGCGTCGAACGCGAGCGGCGACTCGAGCTGCCCGAGCGCGCGTACCGCGGCGCGGCGGGCACGGGCGTCCGGGTGATGCAGCAGTTCGAGCAGCGTCGACTCGCCGCGCGGGTCGCGGAGCTCGCCGAGGATCGCCGCCGCCTGGCGGACCATGAGGTCGCGGGTGTCGCGGGTGAGGGCGAGCAGCGCGTCGTGTGTGCGGCGGTGCGCGCGCAGGGCCTCGAGCAGCACCCGCCGGGCCTCCGGCGTGCGCGCCGACACGTACTCGTCGATCAGCGCCTCGGCGCCGTCGACGCCCAGCCGGGTGAGGATCGTGGTGAGTCGCGCCGCGAAGGCCTCGTCCGCCGCCCGCTGGTGCCGGAGCACCGCCAGCTGGCGCACCACCACGGTGCGGTCGGCGAGCCGGCGCAGCGCGTGGCTGAAGGCCTGCCGGCGGTCGTCGGAGTTGTACATCTCGTTCTGCTGCTGCTCGATCGCGATGAGCGCGAGCATCGATTCCACGAGGTCGTCGAACCGGCCCTGGCGGAAGGCGAGGTCGCAGAGCTGGACGAGGTCGCCGATGGCCGACACGAAGGCGACGCGGCTGTCGGCGATGTCGACCGCGTCGATCGCCGCGGCGAGCGCGGGATCGGTCGGCACCGGCATCTCGACCGGATCCTCGATCAACTCGACCTGCGGCGCCGGCGGCTGGGCCAGCGCGGCGAACGAGGACGGCGTGAGCTTGGGCGCCGACGGATGCTCCGTGATCGCGCCCGAGGCGCGCGGCGTCGGTGCGGAGCCGCGCTCGACGATGGGGCGCGGCGCGGGAGCGGAGGGGCGTTCGGTGATCGGCTTGGGCGTCGGTGCCGACGGCCGTTCGCTGATCGGCTTGGGCGCCGAGGAGTGCTCCACGATGGGGCCCGCGCCGGAGCCGCGCTTGGGTGGCGTGTACAGCGCGGCCGGCTCAGGCGCCGTGCGTGCGACGAGCGTGCGCGGGAAGGCGCGCGCGTCGAGCACCGCCGCCCGTGCGGCGAATCGGCCCGGGGCGTCGGCTTCCGCGGGCACCGCGACGAGCATGCGCGCCAGGTCGAGCACGTCCGCGAGCGCCGCCCGGTCGGTGATGCCGAGTTCGAGCACGCCGCACTTGGTCAGCCGCGCCGCGAGGTCGCCGAGTCCGTCGGGGGCGGTGGCGCCGTCGACGAGGAGGCGGCCCTCGGTGAGCGTGAGCTTGGTGGCAGCCTTGCGGGCGGCGTCGACCACCGCCTTGGCGAGGTCCCGGTGTTCGGCGGCGGCCTGTGGCGCCGCGATCATCCGCGCGAGGAGCGCAGCGAAGCGCTCGACGAGCGTCAGCGAGGGAGTGGGCGCGGCGTCTGGCATCGCGTGCTGGTGTCGCCTCCGGTGTGTCCGTAACATACGCGTGCGCCGCGCCCGGCACTACGCGTCCGCGCGCGACCCACACCACTCCGGAGACCTCCGATGCGCCGCCTGCGTCACGCCGCACTGCTCTCGCTCGCCGTCCTCGCCAGCAGCCCGCTCGCCGCGCAGACCGCGGCGCGCGTCACGGTCCTCAAGGCCGCGCGCGTCATCGACGGCACCGGGGCGGCGGCGATCGCGAACGGCGTGGTGGTGGTCGAGGGCGACCGCATCACGGCAGTGGGCCCGGAGGCGTCGGTGCGCATCCCGGCCGGGGCCCAGCGCATCGACCTCGGCGACGCGACACTGCTCCCGGGGCTGATCGACGCCCACGTGCATTTCTTCGGGCGGGCCCTCGAGGACCGCGGCTCGGCCGAACAGGGCACCCGCGACTTCCCGGGCTACTCCGCCATCGTCGGCGCGGAGCATGCGCGGCGCACGTTGCTGGCGGGCTTCACGAGTGTGCGCCAGGCCGGCTCCGGCGACTTCGATGACGTGGCGCTCGTGCGGGCGATCGAGGACGGGTATGTGCAGGGGCCACGCATCCAGGCCGTGGGACACTCGCTCGGCATCACCGGCGGGCACTGCGACGAGAACAACTACCGGCCCGGCCTGTTCGACGGCACGCCGGAGACCGGCATCGCCGACGGCATCGAGGAGATCGTGAAGGCCGTGCGCTACCAGGTGAAGTACGGCGCGGGCGCGATCAAGACCTGCGCCACGGGTGGCGTGCTGTCGGCCGGTGACGAGGTGGGGGTGTTGCAGTACACGTACGAGGAGCTCAAGGCGATGGTGGAGGAGGCGCACAAGCTCGAGCGGAAGGTCGCCGCACACGCCCACGGCACGGAGGGCATCAAGGTGGCGGTGCGGGCCGGCGTCGCGAGCATCGAACATGGCTCCTTCCTCGACGCCGAGGGCGCCAGGCTGATGGCCGAGCGCGGCACCTACCTCGTGCCGACGCTGATGGCCGGCGAGGCCGTGCTGCGAGCCGCCGATGCCGGTGGCATCCCGCCGTTCATCGCGCAGAAGGCGCGCGCGGCCGGTGCTGCGATGAAGAGTGCGACCAAGATCGCCCGCGCGGCCGGTGTGCCGATCGCCCTCGGCACGGACGCGGGCGTCGGCGCACACGGGCAGAATGGCCATGAGTTCGCACTCATGGTGGAGTGGGGCGGGCTCACGCCCATGGAGGCACTCGTCGCGGGCACCTCCAACGCCGCCAAGTTGCTCGGCTGGTACGACCGGCTCGGCTCACTCTCGAGCGGCAAGCTCGCCGACATCGTCGCCGTGCCGGGCGATCCGACGCGGGACATCAAGGTGATGGAGCGGGTGAGCTTCGTGATGAAGGGCGGGACCATCGTGAAGGGGCAGGGTGCGATTGCGCGCTGAGCGCGTCCCCCGGCGGCCCTCCTCCGCCCGCCGCAGCTGATGGGACTGCACGCGTGGTCGAGCGCGCACTACGTGATCCCGCTGCCCGAGGGGCACCGGTTCCCGATCACGAAGTACGCGCTCCTGCGCGACGCCGTGCTCGCCGAGGGGATCGTGCGGCCGGAGGCCCTGCACGACCCGGATCGCACGCCGGCGGAGGACATCGTGCGCGTGCACCATCCGGACTACCTCGACCGCCTGCTGCGGGGCCGCATGCCCGCCGCGGAGCAACGCACGCTGGGGTTCCCGTGGAGCGAGGCGCTGGTGGAGCGATCGCTGCGCGCCAGCGGGGGCACCCTCGAGGCGGCGCTCCGGGCGCTGGAGGCGGGACTCGCCATGAACCTCGCCGGCGGCACACACCACGCGTTCGCCACACACGGCGAGGGGTTCTGCGTGCTCAACGACGTCGCCATCGCGGCCGAGGCCCTGCGTGCCCGCGGGAAGGTGGAGCGGGTGGCGGTGATCGACCTGGACGTGCACCAGGGCAACGGGACACACGCGATCTTCGCGCAGGATCCGCGGACGTTCACGTTCTCGATGCACGGGCGGCGCAACTATCCGTTCCGCAAGGTCGCGGGGCGGCTCGACATCGAGCTGGAGGACGGGACGGGCGACAGCGAATACCTCGAGCGCTTGGCGGACGCGCTGCCGGGGGTGCTGGCGGCGGCGCGACCGGACCTCGTGTTCTACCTGGCGGGAGCGGATCCGCACGAAGGTGACGCGCTTGGCCGGCTCAAGCTCAGCTTCGACGGGCTCATGCGGCGCGATGCCATGGTGCTCGAGGCCGCGCGTGCGGTCGGGGTACCCGTCGCGATCGCGATCGCAGGGGGTTATGGTCGGGACATCCACGACACGGTGCGCGTGCACGCGAATACGGCGCGCATCGCCCGCGACTTCCTCGGCTGACGATGCCCCCGATCCCGCCGCCGCAGTCCAGCGGCATGACCACGACCACGGCGACACCGCTCTACTGGTGCCGCTACGCACCGCGGGTGGCCGCGAGCCGGCTGCTCGTCCTGCACGGGGGTCCCGGAGCGCACCACGACTACCTGCTGCCGCAGATGCTCGCGCTGGCCGAGACGCGCGACTGCCTGTTCTACGATCAGCGCGGGGGCGGTCGCTCCAAGACCGATGACCGCAGCCCCATCACCTGGCGCACGCAGGTGGAGGACCTCACCGCCGTGATCGCGGAGCTCGCACCGGGCCCGCTGACCCTGGTGGGCTACTCGTGGGGCGCACTGCTGGCGATGCTGTATGCGATCGAGGCGCAGGCCGGCCGCGCCGGGCCGCTGCCGGCGCGGATGGTGCTGCTCGACCCGGCGCCGGTCTCGCGGGCGTTCCGCGACGTGTTCGAGGCGGAGTTCGCGCGGCGGCAGGCGGGGCCCGCCGTGGCCGAGCTGCGCGCCGCGCTGGCGGCCAGCGGCCTGCGCGAACGCGACCCCGAGGCGTACAAGCAACGGACCTTCGAACTCAGCGTGGCCGGCTATTTCGCGGACCCGGCGCGCGCACAGGACCTCACCCCATTCCGCGTGACCGGTCGCGTCCAGCAAAGCATCTGGGAATCACTCGGGACATTCGACCTCGTGCCCGCCTTGCGTGACCTTCGCGTGCCGTCGCTGGTCGTTCACGGACGGCAGGACCCGATCCCGCTGGACTCAGCGGCAGCCGTCGCCGCGGCGTTGAGCGCACGGACCGCGTGGCTGGATGGCTGCGGCCACGTGCCGTATGTTGAGCAACCCGAAGCGCTCTTCGCGGCCGTGCGCGAGTTCCTCCACGACACCGAGTCCCTGATCAGGCCCTAATGGCTCCCCCGGACGACATCACGCAGCCCCACGTCGGCACGATCGAACACGACGGACGCCGCTACAACGTCTCGGTGCGGATCGTGTTCGACGGGATCGAATACGTGGGGCGACTCTGGTTCGCCGACGAGTCCTGGGACGATCTCGGACTCCCCGACCGTGGCGCCTTCCCGGGCCGGACCCGCGACGAAGTCATTGCGTTGACCAAGCGGCTCACCGAGCCGGAGATGGTGAAGCGGCACAAGCGCGCCCTCGCCGAGAAGCGCAAGTTCCGCGGCCTGCGGCGGCAGACGGAGGAGATCCTGGCGAAGATCCGGTACCTCAACCAGGTGGCGGTGTCGATGCGCGCCGGTCTCCTCGACGTGGAAGGGGCCGCCCAGGAGATCGACCTGACCGAGCAGCAGCTGCACGCGCTGATCGACAAGCTCGGGGAGCACGCCGGGGTCGAGACGTAGCGGCCGCAGGAGCGCTGGGGACCCGAGGATCCGGGTCCCCCGCACCACCCTCTCCCACGGAATAGATTCAATCCGTGGACTCCAAATCCGCCGCGCACCTCCTGCACGAGATCGTCGCCCTCCTCGAACTGCAGGGCGAGGACCCGGCCGTCCCCGCTCCCTTCGCCGACGCCGCGCGCTCCCTCGCCGCCAACGAGGGCCAGCCCATCGCCGAGTTGCTCCGGCGCGATCGACGCCGCTTCGCGCCGGAGGTCATCGAGGTCTTTGAGGACCTCAAGGCCACCGGTGGATCCACGCTGCTCGACCGCCTCCGCGAGAGCACACCCGAGGGGCTGTTCGAGATGATGCGGGTGCCCGGGCTGGGCCCGTCCCGCATCCGCCGCATCCACGAAGGACTCGGCATCGACACCCTGCAGGAACTCGAATCCGCCGCGCGCGACGGCCGACTCGCCGAGCTCCCGCGCTTCGGCGCGCGCACGGCCGAGCAGGTGCTCCGTGGCATCGCCTGGCTCAAGGAATCCGGCGCGCAGGTGCTGTACCCGCACGGACGCGCCGAGGCCGAACGGCTGCTCGCGGTCGTGCGGCGCCAGCAGGGCGTGGTGCGCGCCGAGATCGCGGGCGCCATCCGCCGCCACTGCGAGACCGTGCGCGAGATCGAGATCGTCGCCGCCTGTGCCCGCGAACCCGAGGCCGTCGCGGCCGCGCTGGCCCGTGCCCCCGGGGTGCGCGACTCCGTCGGCAGCGGCTCCCGCGAGGTGTCCATCCGCTACGATGACGGCATCCGCCTGCTGCTGCACTGCGTGAGCGCCGAGGAGTTCGTGGTCACCTGGTTCCGCGCCACCGGCAGCGAGGCGCACGTCGCCGAGGTGACGGCGCGCGCCGCACTCCGGGGCCTGACGCTGGACCGCCGGCAGTTGCGGCGCAGCGACGGCGGTGTCGTGGAGCTCGCCGACGAACCGGCGCTGTACGCCGCGATCGGCCTGCCCTGGCTCGCGCCCGAACTCCGGGAGGGCCTCGGTGAATCCGAGGCCGCGGCGGACGGCAGCATGCCGCGACTCATCGAGCTCGGGGACATCCGGGGGGCGCTGCACTGCCACTCGCAGTACTCGGACGGAGGGGCGACCATCGCCGAACTCGCGGCCGACGCGCGCCGTCGCGGTTGGACCTACCTCGGCATCTCCGACCACTCGCAGTCGGCGTTCTACGCCGGCGGGCTGACGGCCGAATCGCTCGCTCGCCAGCACGATGAGATCGACGCGATCAACGCCAGCTTCAGCGACTTCCGCGTGCTCAAGGGTGTCGAGGCGGACATCCTGCCCTGCGGCCGCATCGACTACCCCGTCGAGGTGCTCGACCGGTTCGACTACGTCATCGCCTCCGTGCACTCGCGGTTCGGCATGAACGAGACCCAGATGACGGACCGCGTCTTGAAGGCGCTCGAGGACCCGCACATGTCCATCCTCGGCCACCCCACCGGGCGCCTGCTGCTCACGCGTGAGCCCTACGCCATCGACATGGACGCGGTGTTGCAGGTGGCGGGACGGCTCGGCGTGGCCGTGGAGCTCAACGCCGACCCGCACCGGCTGGACCTCGACTGGCGCCTCTGCCGCACCGCGAGCCGGCACGGCGCGCGCATCGAGATCGGCCCGGACGCGCACTCCGTGGACGGGCTCGAGAACATGGCGCTCGGGATCGGCATGGCACGCAAGGGCTGGCTCACGGCGGACGACGTGATCAACACGCGGAGCGCCGAGGCGCTCGTGGCGTTCGCGCGGCAGCGGAGGCGTCCCGCGTCGTGAGGCGTCGCACCCGGGCCCAGTTGGCGGCGCACGCAGCGGAGATTCAGCGACGGTTGGCAGCCGAGTACCCCGACGCGCACTGCGAACTCACCTACCGCAATCCGTTCGAACTCGCCGTCGCCACCATCCTCTCCGCGCAGTGCACCGACAAGCGCGTGAATGCCGTGACGCCGGACCTGTTCGCCCGCTGGCCGGACGCCGAGGCGCTCGCGGCGGCGCCGCTCGAGGAGATCGAGTCCGTGATCCGGAGTACCGGGTTCTTCCGCAACAAGGCCAGATCGCTGCAGGGCCTCGCGCGGCAGCTGGTCGCGGAACACGGCGGCGAGGTGCCGCGTACCATGGAGGCACTCACGGTCCTGCCGGGCATCGGCCGCAAGACGGCGAACGTCGTGCTCGGGAACGCCTTCGGCATCAACGACGGCATCGTGGTGGATACCCACGTGGCGCGCCTGGCCCGGCGGTTCGGCCTGACCCGCGCCACCGCACCGGTTCCCATCGAGCGCGCACTCCTGCCGCTGTTCCCCCGGGAGAGCTGGACCCAACTTTCCCACCTGATGATCTGGCACGGGCGTCGGACCTGCGACGCCCGCAAGCCACGCTGCACCCAATGCGTGTTGGCCGACATCTGCCCCTCGTACGCCCCCTGACCCCGCCCTCGATGCCCCTGCTCCGCCCGCTCGTCACCGTCACCGCTGCCGCCACCCTCGGCTGGACCGTCACCGCCTGCGCGAGTGCCGCGAAGGCGCCGGCGTCCACCAATGCCGCCTTGCTCGCGCCGCCCAAGGACGCCTGTGTCCTCGCCCGCGAGGACGCGGCGCTCAATCCGCGGCTGGACGTGGAGCGGGTGCCGGCGCCGATCAAGATGGACCCGGCACCCATCCGGCGTCCCGTACCGCGGAACGTGCTGCGCCGGGACGGCTCGTCGGTGATCAAGGTGGAGGTGCTGGTCGACACCCTGGGCAAGCCGGACATGACGACCTTCGCGGTGATCGAGTCGTCCAACGTCTGGTTCACCAACGGCGTGAAGGCCGCCATCGCCAAGTGGACCTTCGAGCCCGCCCTCCGGAACGGCTGCAAGGTCCCGCGGTTCTACCTCTTCAGCGCCAGCTCCCCGGCCCGGCCGCGGTAGGCTAAGCCGGGCGGCTCGACTAGATTCCGTCCATCCACGCAGCGCCGTCCGTCGTCCTTCGTCCGCCGTCCATGAAAACCGCCACGTTCGAAACCAACCTCGGCACCATCACCGCGGAGCTCTTCGAGAAGGACGCTCCCGGCACCGTCGCCAACTTCGAGAAGCTCGCCAACGAGGGCTTCTACGACAACATCCGGTTCCACCGCGTCATCCCCGACTTCGTCGTCCAGGGTGGCTGCCCGAACGCCAAGATCGGCGGCACCCCCAAGGGTCCGCCGGGCACCGGTGGACCGGGCTGGACCATCAAGTGCGAGACCAAGGGGAATCCGCAGACGCACAAGCTGGGTGCGCTGTCCATGGCCCACGCCGGCAAGGACACCGGCGGCTCGCAGTTCTTCATGGTGCTCAGCGAGGCCAACACCCGGCACCTGAATGGCGTGCACACCGTCTTCGGGCAGATCACCACCGGGCTCGATGTCATGAACAAGCTCTCGCAGAACGATCATATGGTGAAGGTGCGCGTTTCCTGAACGCGCGTCCGCACCACTCCCCCCGACTCGAGGAACTTCCCATGACCGCTGGAACCCCGATGACCGGCCGCGACACCGCCGCCGCGTTCAAGGGCCTGCTCGTCGGCATCATCGCCCTCGGCATCGTCGTGCTCACGACCGTGTACCTCACGAACAAGAAGTTCGAAGGCCACGAGACGACGGCGGCCCAGCCGCACTGACGGGCCCTGACGTGACGACGCCACCGGCGTCTTCCCACCCGCCCCCTCCGACGGCCGCCGAGCGCCCCGCGACCACCTCCGGTCGCGGGGCGTCCGCGTTCCCGGCCCCTGCGCCGTCGCGGCTCCCCTTCCCGCTCGCCGCCGCGCGCACGCCCGCGCTCACGTTGCTCGCCATGCTCGCCGGCGCCGCCATGCGGTTCGCCGACGGCCTCCGCCCCTACAGCACCACGGTCCTGCTCGTCGCGCTGGCCCTGCTCGGCGCCCCCGTGGTGCTGCGCACGCTGCGCGGCATTCTGCACGGGGAATTCGCCGCCGACGTCGTCGCGATGCTCGCGATCGTCACCGCCGTCATCCTGCAGCAGCCCTTCGCGGGCCTGGTGATCGTGCTCATGCAGACCGGCGGCGAGCTGCTGGAGCGCTACGCCGAGGGCCGCGCCAGCGACGCGGTCCGCGAGCTCGAGGCCGCCGCCCCGCGCATCGCCCACCGGGTCAGCGACCCGACGCGCATCGAGGACATCGAGGCCGAGCAGATCGTGATCGGCGACCGCATCCTCGTGCGCCCCGGGGAGATGGTGCCCTGCGACGGCGAGGTGATCGACGGCAGCAGCTCCCTCGACACCTCGCGCGTGACCGGCGAGGCGGTGCCCGAACGTGTCGGCATCGGCTCGGCGGTCCGCTCGGGCGTCGTGAACACCGTCTCGCCGATCCTCGTGCGGGCCACCGCCCCGGCGCGCGAGTCGCTGTACGCGCGGATCGTGGAGCTGGTGCGCAGTGCGCAGGCGGAGAAGTCGCCGATCCAGCGCATGGCCGACCGCTGGGCGGTGTGGTTCACACCCATCACGCTCGTGGCATGCGGCATCGCGTGGTGGCTCTCGGGTGACGCGGACCGCGTGCTCGCCGTGCTGGTGGTGGCCACACCCTGCCCGCTGCTGCTCGCGACACCGGTGGCGATCATCGGGGGGATCAACCGCGCGGCGCGGCGCCAGGTGATCGTGCGCAACGGCGCCGCACTCGAGCTGCTCGCGCGGGTCGACACGGTGGTGTTCGACAAGACCGGCACGCTCACCCACGGCCGTCCCGCGGTGCGCGACGTGCGCGTGCTCGTCCCGGCGACGGTGGGGGACGGGAGTCCGGACGCGCTCGACCGCCTCCTCGCGGCGGCGGCGGCCGTGGAGCTGGGCAGCGGCCACCTGCTGGCGCAGTCGGTGGTCGCCCACGCCCTCGAGCGCGGTCTCGCGCTCCCGGTGGCCAAGGACATCGTGGAGGAATCCGGCCGCGGCGTGTTCGGCCGCGTCGCGGACGCACCGGTCACGGTGGGCAATCGCGCACTCGTCGCCGAGCGACACCCGGCGCTGCGCGCGGCGCTCGAGGCGCACGTCCCCGCCGCGGACGGCGGACTCCGCGCCTACGTCGGCCTCGGGAACGCACAGCTGGGCGTGATCACGTTCGCCGACCGCATGCGCGAGGGACTCGCACCGTTCATCGCCCGGCTCCACCGACTCGGCCTCACGCGCACCGTGCTGCTCTCCGGCGATCACACCAGCAACGTGCGACCGGTCGCCGAGGCGCTCGGCATCACCGAGGCACGCGGCGACCTGTTCCCCGACGACAAGGTGGCGGCGGTCAAGCAGCTCGAGGCCGACGGGCGCCACGTGCTCATGGTCGGCGACGGGACCAACGACGCACCCGCCCTCTCCGCCGCGACCGTGGGCGTGGCCCTCGCGGCCCACGGGGGCGGCATCTCCGCCGAGGCGGCGGGTGTGGTGCTGCTGGTGGACGACGTCACCCGCGTGGAGGATGCCGTGCGCATCGGCCAGCGCGCCGTGGCGATCGCACGGCAGAGCATCATGGCCGGTCTCGTGCTCTCCGGGGCGGCGATGGTCGTCGCCGCCCTCGGCTTCATCCCGCCGACGGCGGGGGCGCTGATCCAGGAGGCGATCGACGTGGCGGTGATCCTGAATGCCCTGCGCGCGGCGCAGGATCCTCATGCAGGGCCCGCATCGCCGGCGTCGTGAGGTCGTCGAACTGCCCCGAGCGGCTCGACCAGGCGTAGGCCGCGACGAAGCCCGCGACCATCACCAACGCCAGCGGGATGAGGACGAAGAGGACACTCATGCGGCGCTCCGGACGAAGGGTCGGCTGAAGGTACGGCTGCGCCAGGCGCCGAGGATGGCCGTCACCGAGCTCACGGGCATCAGGATGGCCGCGACGATCGGGTCGAGCAGGCCCGCCATGGCCAGGCTCACGGCAATGGCGTTGTAGCCCAGCGCGATGAGCATGTTCCGGCGAATGATGCGGGTGGTCCGAGTGGCGCCGTCGAGCAGGTCGTTCAGCGCCGCGATGCCGCCGCGGGCCAAGTATACGTCTGCCGCTGCCATCGACGCCTCGGCGCCGCCGCGCACCGCGATCCCGACCGTGGCAGCCGAGATGGCCGCGGCATCGTTGACGCCGTCGCCCACCATGACCACCGGCCCGCGCGCACGCGCCGCCAGCACCGCGTCGCGCTTGCGCTCAGGGGTCGCACCGCCTTCGCTGCGCGCGGCGTCGAGGCCCAGCGTCCGGGCCACATGCGCGACCACTGGTGCGGCGTCCCCGCTCAGGATGCGCACCTCCCAGCCCGCCGCACGCAACGTGCGGACCGCGTCCGCGGCCTCGGCGCGCAGCGGGTCGCCGAACGTCGCCCGCGCGACGATCACACCGTCCACCGCGACGAGCACCGAGGTGCGGACCGCCGCGGCCTCGTCCTGCGGGCGCGTGCCGAAGCCCCGCGGGTCCGTGGCAGCTTCCGCCACCCACGAGGGCTTGCCGACACGCACCACGGTGCCGCGCACGCGGGCCTCGACCCCTGCGCCGAGCACCTCGTACACCGCCTCGGCGTCGAGTGCCGCCACGGAATCCGACGCATCGCGGCCTGTCCAGGCGCTCACGAACGCCGCCGCGACCGGATGGCGCGAGTGCCGCTCCGCGGCGAGCACGAGCGCTTGCGTCGCGTCGTCACCCTCCCAGCTTGCGAGCGCGAGCCGTCCTTCGGTGAGGGTGCCCGTCTTGTCCACGAAGAGTGTGCCGCGCTCCGTCAGCGACTCGAGCGCATGCCCACCCTTGATGAGGATCCCGCGGGCCGCCGCGCGCCCGATCGCGACCGTGAACGCCAGCGGCGTCGCCATGGCGAGTGCACAGGGGCAGGTGACGACGAGCAGGGCGATCGCATGGTCCATCGCCCGCGCGGCGTCGGTCTGCCACCACAGCGCCGCGGTGATGGTCGCGAGCAGCAATGCCGCGGCGATGAAGTACCCCGCGATGCGGTCGGCGAAGAGCACCACCGGCGCCCGTTCGCGGGCACCGGACTCCACATCGCGCAGCAGGCGCCCCAGCCGCGACTCGCTGCCGGCCTCCTGCACCTCCACGCGCAGGGGTGCGCTCAGGTTCACGGTGCCCGCGAACACCTGCGCGCCCTCGCGCACCGACACCGGCCGGGATTCGCCCGTGAGCAACGCGAGGTCGAGTGCCGAGCTGCCGCGCAGCACGACGCCGTCGGCCGCGAGTGTGTCGCCCGCGCGGACCTCGAGCAGCATGCCGGGTTGCACCGCCTCGGTGGGGATCTCGCTGATGGCCTCGGTGACGGGGTCCACGACCCGCGCGGTGGCCGGCGCGAGGGCGCCGAGCAGCGCGGCGGCATCCGCGGCGGTGCGCTGCGCGCGGTGTTGCAGGTACCGGCCGATGAGCAGCAGCAGGATCAGTGTCGACACGGCATCGAAGTAGATCGGCCCCGCATCGCGCACGGTGTTCACCGCGCCCTGCACCACACCGGCGCCGAGCGCGAGCGCGATCGGCACGTCCATGTGCAGTCCCCCGGCCTTGATCGCCTGCCAGGCGCTGGTGAAGAACACGCGCCCCGGCCAGACGATGGCCGGCACCACGAGCACGAGGCTGGTCCAGCGGAAGTAGCGCTCGAACTCGGCCTCGATCCCGCCGAACAGGCCGCTGTAGAGCGCCAGCGAGATCGCCATCACGTTCATCGCGATGGCACCTGCGACACCGATGCGCATGAGCATCGTGCGCTCCTCCTGCCGACGCGCCTCGTCGGCCCCGCGCCCCCGATACGGATGCGGGCGGTAGCCGAGCTGGTCGAGGGTGCGCGCGAGCACGCTGAGCGACGTCACGGCGGGATCCCACACGAGGCGCGCCAGGCCACGCGTCACGTCGAGCTCGGCGCGCACCGCGCCCGGGACCACCATCGGCACCCGTTCCACCAGCCACACGCAGGACGCGCAGTGCACGCCCTCGAGGTAGAGAGCGGTCTCGGCCAGGCCGTCGGCGCCCACGCGCACGTGTGCCGCCGTGAAGGCCGCGTGGTCGAACTCCACGAAGCTCCGTCCGCTCACCGCCACCCGCTCGCCGCGGCGGTCGGGCAGCGCGTAGAAGCCGTCGAGTCCGCTCTGCTTGATGATCGCGGCGGCCGTCTCGCAGCCCGCGCAGCAATAGGTGGCGTCGTCCACGTGCCGCGCCTCGCCCGGCACGGCGTCGAGCCCGCAGTGCGAGCAGACGAGGCGGACCTGTGGCGCCGGCAGCGCCAATCCGGAGCTAACCGTTGTGCTCATGATGACTCGACTCCGCCGCAGGCGTGGCGTGCGCGTGGGGCGTGAAGCGCCCAGCGATCGTAAGGAGGCCGATCACGACGAGCGCGACGGCCGTCACCGCCGGCACGCGGCGGCGCAGGGGGCCCAGCAGACGTTGTGCACCGAGTCCGACGGCGGCCATCATCGGTACGGTGCCGGTCCAGAACGCCGCCATCACCACGGCACCCTGCCAGGCTCCCCCCGCGGCGGCCGAGGTCGCCACGAATGCGTAGAGCCAGCCGCAGGGGAGCGCGGCCGTGAGCATGCCCAGCGCCAGGCCACGCAGCACCGGGGGACGGTCCTGCACGGCCCGTACACCACGGGCGATCCGTGAGGCCAGCGCCGGCGGCACCGCCAGCGCCGGCAACACCACGCCGAACGTGGCCAGCAGCGTGGCGACGCCCCAGAGCACGAGCAGCACCCCCGCGACCACGGTGGCCGGTCGTGCGAGGCCGGCGATGGCGCCGGCGCGATCGAGGCCCGCGCCCGCCGCGCCCGCGATCGCACCGAGCGTCGCGTACGAGAGCAGCCGCCCCACGTTGTACGCGGCACTCGACCGCCACGCCTCGCGCGGACGCGACCCGTCCCCACCGGAGGCGAGGCAGGCGAAGCTGCCGCACATCCCGGCGCAGTGCGCCGATCCCAACAACGCGGCGACGAAGACGGAGAGGGCGAGGGCGCTCATGCAGCGTGGGCGGCAGGTTGGGCGACGGGGTGGACGGCGGGGTGGACGGCGGGTCGCTCAGCGCGGCCCGCTCGCCAGCTCCGGATGCAGGATGCTGATGAACCGCTCGCTGCCGCGCGCGACGACCACGCGCAGCTCCCACCGGCCGTCGTACTGCAGGCGCGAGTGGGCCACATAGCGGCCGGGCTCGGTCTCCTTGAGCGGCACGGTGATGCGGTCGTTGGGCGCGGAGTTGTGGATGAGGGTCCCGGCGACGGCCGCCCCCGTCACGGCCGCACCGTCAGCGTCCGAGAGTCGCAGCGTGACGACACCCGCCGACGGCGTGCGCGCCTCGGCGCCCTGCTCGCGCGCCAAGGTGGCTTCCGAGCGCCACCCCAGGCGGTCGCTCTCGGCCTGCAGGGCCAGCGTGCTGTCCCAGGTGACGGCCTTCCGGTAGTAGTCCGGCTCGACGGCGACGCCGTTCCGGTCGGAGTTCGCGGCGAAGAGCATCACGGTGTTCACCGTGACGGTCGCGAGGAGGCCGAGGGTGAGGAGCCATGGCCAGTACCAGCCGGGGGAGCGGGAGGGGCGCATTGGGTCGGGAGTGGGGGACGGCGACGAGGGGGAACGGCGACGAGGGGGAACGGCGATGCGGGGAGACCCGCGAAACGGGGACGCGGGTGCGGATGCGGGTGATGCAGGATGCGGGAGCTAACTGCGCGGCACTGGAGCGTTGCGGCCGGCGGACTCGGCGCTCGTCGATGTGGGGCGTGGAGTGCTGGGACCGAGCAGACGCCACGCGAACTCGCGCGTGAAGTCGGTTTCGTCCGAGAGTCGGAAGCGCACGCGGCGTTCGCCGCCGACGAATCGGGCCTGCGGCTGCATCACGAAGACCGTCGTCGTCACCATCTCGCCCGGCCTCACACGCACCGGGTTCTCAGGCGCGATCAGCTTCGCACCGGGCTCGTCGATGTACGCAATGGTGTAGAGGTGCTCCGTCGCCGTGCGGTTCGCGATCCGGATCCGCACCTGGTTGGCGACCTCGCCGTTGGCTTCCACGGCGAACGGCGCCCCCAGTGAACCGAGCAGTGTGACGTCCGCCGGCGAACGGTTGGCCAGGGCCAGCAGGAACGCGCCGAAGAACAGCGTGAAGCCCACCGGATAGAGCACCGTGCGTGGCCGCAGCTTCTTGGGCGGCTTGCCGGCCAGCGCGTCCTGCGACGAGTACCGGATCAGCCCCGTGGGCTTGCCGACCTTCACCATGATGTCGTCGCAGGCGTCCGCGCACTGGGTGCAGTGGATGCACTCCATCTGCAGTCCGTCGCGGATGTCGATGCCCGTGGGGCAGGTCATCACGCAGGCGTTGCAGGCCACGCAGTCGCCCAGTCCCGGGCGGGCGCCCGCGCCATGGCCGCGCGGCTCGCCGCGGCCGCGGTCGTAGGCGACGATCAGCGATTGCTTGTCGAGCAGCGCCGACTGCCAACGGCCGTACGGACAGGCCACGAGGCAGGTCTGCTCCCGGAACCACGTGAAGTCCAGGAACACCGCCACCGACGTCACGGCCATCACGATGAACGGCGTGGGGTGCTCCAACGGCGACTGCAGCATCCACCGGAACAGCGCGTCGGTGCCGACGAAGTACGCGAGGAACGTGTTGCCGAGCAGCACCGCGAGCACGGCGTAGATCGCGTACTTGAGCAGCCGCCGCGGAGCGAAGTGCTTGCGCTCACGGTCGAGTGCGCGCGAGGCGTTGAACCCGCCCTCCACCAGCCGTTCGATGGGCCGGAACAGGAACTCCATCCACACCGTCTGCGGGCACGCCCAGCCGCACCACACCCGGCCGAAGAGCGCCGTGAGCAGGAAGATCAGGATGAGCGTGCTCACGAACAGCAGCATCAGCAGCAGCGTGTCCGTCGGCAGGAAGGTCGTGCCGAAGAACGTGAACTCGCGTCGCGGCAGGTCCAGCAGCATCCAGGGCTTGCCGTTCCAGCGCAGGTGCGGGAACGCGAGGTAGAACGCCATCAGCGCGTACGCGACCGCGCGCCGCCGGATCAGCCACTTGCCGGACGACGGCTTGGGGCGGATCCAGCGGCGTGACCCGTCCTCGTTCAGCGTCGCGAGGACGCGTCCCGTGGGGGCGGCAGGCGCGGCCATGCCGATGCCTCAGTTCCCCGGCGGGGCCGGAGCCGCCGCCGTGGAGTCGACCGTGCCCTCGGCCGCCTTGGCCTGCGGTGGATTGGTCCCCTTCAGGCTCATCACGTACGCCGCGACCTCCTTCAGCTCGTCGGGCTTGAGGATCCGGTCCCACGCCGGCATGCCCTTCGCGAGCACACCCGCCGAGATGGTCTGGTAGATCGCGCCCGGCGTGCCGCCGTGGATCCAGGCCGCATCCGTGAGGTTGGGTCCGATCAAGCCGCCGCCGTCCGCGCGGTGACAGGCCGCGCAGTTCTTGGTGAAGACCTCGGCGCCTTCCTGCAACTCGTCCTTGTCGTTCAGCACCGCGAGCAGCGTCGCGTCATCCATCGCCGCCGGGGCGGGCGGCTGCGCCGCCTGGTGCGCGGCCACGTCGGCCTCGTACTCGGCGACCATGCCCGGTCCCTCACCCATGAACCCCGGCGCGACGTAGTAGAACGGCACGAACAGGATCGTCGCGTAGAAGATCCACAGCCACCACCGGGGCATCGGGTTGTCGTACTCCTGGATGCCGTCGTAGTCGTGCGCCAGCAGCCGATCTTCGTCCTTGTTAGCCACGGGTCACTCCTCGGCCCGCCTGCGCGGGCGCCTGGTCATCGTCCGAGAGGGGGAGCCGCGCATCGTACTCGTGCTGCGATGCCTGGCTCGGCGCGAAGGTCCTGATCACGATCGCCACGAAGGCGGTCATGAAGAGCACCAGCGCGACGATCGCGTAGATCGACAGTCCCGCGGCGCTCATCACATCGACGAGTTTCACTTGCCACCTCCGGGCGCCACCGCGGCGGCGGGGGCCGCACTCGCCGTGGCCGGCAGCTGCCGCACGTCACGCCCCAGGCGCTGCAGGTAGGCGACCAGCGCCACGATCTCGCGGTCGGCCAGGCCGGCCGGGCCGCCCTGCGACTCGATCCCCGCCGCGATGGCCTGCGCCTGCTCCCGCGCCATCGCCGGCGCGTTGGTCACCGCGTCGCCGTACGGCACGCCGAGCATGACCATGGCATCGACCCGCGACTGGATCTGGTCGAAGTCGAGCGCCTTGCGCTGCAGGTGTGCGTACGGCGGCATGATGGAGCGCTGCACCACCGAGCGCGGATCCTCCATGTGGCGCACGTGCCAGAGGTCGGGGTACTTGCCGCCCAGCCGCGCGAGGTCCGGCCCGATGCGGCGCGAGCCCCAGAGGAACGGGTGGTCGTACACGAACTCGCCGGGCTTGCTGTACTCGCCCCAGCGCTCGGTCTCGTGGCGCAACGGACGCACCATCTGCGAGTGGCAGTTGAAGCAGCCTTCCTTGATGTAGATGTCGCGGCCCGCCAGCTCCAGCGGCGTGTACGGCTTCACGCTCGCGATCGTCGGCACGTTCGACTTGATCAGGAAGGTCGGGATGATCTCGGCGAGCGACGCCACGACTACCGCCACCACCACCATGACCATGAAGAAGACCGGCGCCCCTTCCCAGCGACGGTGCCACTTGACGCTGGTGAACGAGGCCACCAGCCCGCCCGCCGGCGCCGCATGCGGCTCGGGCGCGTGCGCGCCGAGCGGGGCGGCGGTCACGAGCGGGACCTCGTAGGTCGCCGGACGCGCCATCCAGGTCTTCAGGATGTTGTAGCCGAAGATCAGCATGCCGAGGATGTAGAGCGACCCGCCGGCCACACGGACCCAGTACATCGGCATCAGCTTCATCACGGTCTCGACGAAGTCGGGATACGCGAGGCGCCCGGTCTCGTCGAACGCCCGCCACATCAGGCCCTGCGTGATGCCGGCCGAGTAGATCGACGCGACGTAGAGCAGGATGCCGAAGGTGGCGATCCAGAAGTGCACCTCGGCGAGCTTCTTGGAGAACAGCGGCGCCTGGAACAGCCGCGGCGCCAGCCAGTAGATCATGCCGAACGTCAGGAACCCGTTCCAGCCGAGCGCACCGGTGTGCACATGGGCGATGATCCAGTCGGTGTAGTGCGCCAGCGAGTTCACCGACTTCACCGAGAGCATCGGGCCCTCGAAGGTGCTCATGCCGTACGCGGTGACCGCGACGACGAAGAACTTGAGCACCGGCTCCTCGGCCACCTTGTTCCAGGCCCCGCGCAGCGTGAGCAGGCCGTTGATCATGCCGCCCCAGCTCGGCATCCACAGCATCACCGAGAAGAGCATGCCCAGCGTGGACGCCCAGTCCGGCAGCGCGGTGTAGTGCAGGTGGTGCGGACCGGCCCAGATGTACAGGAAGACGATCGTCCAGAAGTGGAGGATCGAGAGCTTGTACGAGAACACCGGCCGCTCGGCGGCCTTCGGCATGAAGTAGTACATGAGGCCGAGGAACGGCGTCGTCAGGAAGAACGCCACCGCGTTGTGCCCGTACCACCACTGCATGAAGGCGTCCTGCACGCCGGCGTACAGGGAGTAGCTCTTCAGCGGCCCCGCCGGGACGCTGAGGTTGTTGAAGATGTGCAGGACCGCCACCGTCACGATCGACGCGATGTAGAACCAGATCGCGACGTAGATGTGCCGTTCGCGGCGCTTGACCATCGTGCCGACGAAGTTGATCGCGAAGGCGACCCACACCACCGCGATCGCGAGGTCGATCGGCCACTCGAGCTCGGCGTACTCCTTGGCCTGCGTGAAGCCCAGCGGCAGCGTGAGCGCGGCGGCGACGATGATCGCCTGCCAGCCCCAGAAGTGGAAGTTGCTCAAGCCGTCGGAGAACATCCGCGCCTTGAGCAATCGCTGGGTGGAGTAGTAGATGCCCGTGAAGATCGCGTTCCCCGCGAACGCGAAGATCACGGCGTTCGTGTGGAGCGGGCGGAGCCGGCCGAACGAGAGGAACTCGAGGCCGAAGTTGAAGACCGGGTTGGCCAGCTGCAGTGCGATCAGCAGGCCCACCAGGAAGCCCACGAGGCCCCAGATGAAGGTGGCCCAGAGGAACTTGCGGACGATCGCGTCGTCGTAGGCGAAGGTGTCGACTCGAGTACTCATTCCCTTCTCCGGCGGGATTGGGGGGCGGTCCGGCACAGGCGTGCCGACCCGGGTGGGGGGAGCGTTGTGAACTTCGGCCCGTCAGGGGGGCCGGACAGTCGGGCCTAGGTGGAAATCCCGTCAGCGGAACCCGCATTTCCCCGGTCCGGCATTTCCCTACAGGCCCGGACGAGCCGGAGTTAGCTTTCCCAGTGTCCAAGTCACGGGTCGGCCGCCGAATACGCGGCCGACCCGTCCGCACTTCACCCTGTGCCCGCCGAAGCCATGTCCCTGTCCCCCCTTCCCAGCCGCGCCGAGGCCCTGGCCCTCATGGAGGCCTGGACCCAGAGCGATTCCCTCCGCAAGCACATGCTGAGCGTCGAGTGCGCCATGCGCGCCTATGCGCGGCAGTACGGCGAGGACGAGGCCCGCTGGGGGATCACCGGGCTCCTGCACGACTTCGACTACGAGCGCTTCCCCAACGCCGCCCAGGCCGCGGATGCGGAACACCCCAGCGAGGGCGTGCGGCACCTCCGGTCGCTCGGATACCCGGAGGACGTCTGCGAGGCGATCCTGGGGCACGCACTCTTCACCGGCGTGCCGCGGGTCACGCGGATGGCCAAGGCGCTGTTCGCGGTGGACGAGCTCTGCGGCCTGGTGACCGCCGCCGCGTTGGTGCGTCCCTCGCGCAGCGTGCTCGACCTCGAGGCCCCGTCCGTGAGGAAGAAGATGAAGGACAAGGCGTTCGCGCGCGGCGTCTCGCGCGAGGATGTCGTTAACGGCGCGGCCGACCTCGGCGTCGAACTCGACACGCACATCGCTTTCGTGATCGAAGCGATGCGCGGGAGCGCATCCACGCTCGGGCTGGCGGGAGTTTCGACCGCATGAGTTCCCGTCTGTAGTCTGCGCCGGTTCCCAACGCCCGACCCGCGCCCCGCGTACAGGAGGCTGTGACCAGTGAGCGTGTTCTGTGACCGCCGTCGCCCTGCCCTGGGCGACCGTCCCGCGACGGACCGTGATGTCTGAACGGCCCGCCGATGAACGGGATCTCGTGCTCGCCGCCCAGCGCGGCGAGCGGGAGGCGTTCTCGGAACTGGTGCGACGGCACCAGCGGCGCGCCTACGTGGTCGCGCGATCCATCGTGATCAATCACGAGGACGCGGAGGATGCGGTGCAGGAGGCGTTCCTGCATGCGTTCAAGGCCATCGACCGGTTCCTCCCGGACCAGGCCTTCGGCGCATGGCTCCATCGGATCGTCGCCAATGCCGCGTTGGACGTGACGCGCCGCCGCAAGGTGCGCGACGCGGATGAACTGCCTGAGACGGTGGCCTCGCCGTTCCGGGATCCGGCGGAGTCGAACGAACTGCGGTCGAGACTCCAGCAGGCGCTCCAGACGCTCCCCGCGCGGCAACGCTCGGTGATCGTGCTCCATGATGTCGAAGGCTTCAAACACTCGGAGATCGGCAGGATGCTCGACATCCCGGAAGGGACGGCGCGCTCCGACCTCCACTACGCCAGGTCCCACCTGCGCCGCGTGCTCGGCGAGGTGAGGAGCGGACTATGACTGATGAGATGCGGGGCCCGGCCCTTGTCCGGGACGATGCAGTGACCAACGGATTGCGCGCGATCTACGCGGCCCCCACCGAGGCCGCGTACTGGGAGCGCCTCGAGCAGCGGATCATGGCCCATATCGAACGGGGCCAGGAGGAAGGCCGCTGGTGGGCCCTCTCGGAGCGCACGTACCGGTATGGCATGATGGCCGCCGGGCTCATCCTCATCCTCGCCGGCTCGGTGTACCTGCGCTCGCGCGCCGTGGAATCGCAGATGGCCTACGAGAGCGTCATCGAGACGCCGGGCGCCGACCAGCCGGTCTACGCCCGCCGGCTCCCCCTCGACGAGCGCCGGGCAACCCTGCGCGCGGCGACGGGACACTAAGGAGCGCAGGCGATGTCGCGAACCAAGGGGATGGCCCTCGCGTTCTACCTGGTGGCCGTGGTCGCCGGCGCCGCCGTCGGGGTGACGGTGGACCGCTGGGTGCTGCGGGAACGGCTGGTGAACGAATGGGCGGACCCGCGCGCGATGCGGACGAAGTTGGCGGACGACCTCTCGCTGGACGCCACGCAACGCGCACGGCTCGACACCATCCTGGATTCCCGGAACGCTCGATTCGACGCATTGATGGCCCCGGTGCGGCCGTCCCTCGACTCGGTGAGCGCCACCGCACGCCAGCAGATCCGGGACCTGCTCACTCCCGAGCAGGTGACCATCTACGACCAGATGCAGCGTGAGCGCGAAGCCGCTCGGCAGCAGGAGAAGAAGAAATGAAGGTGTCCGTCAAGCGGTGGGTCGTCCTCGCCGCGCTGGCCCTGCCGTCCGTCGCGACGGCGCAGGATGCACGCCCCATCACGCTCGATGAGGCCGTGCGCCTCGCGCGGCGCAACGTCCCCGCCGCCATCCAGGCGCGCAACCAGGTCCGCTCGTCGGCCGCCACGCTCCGGACGCGCTACGGCTCCTTCCTGCCCACGCTGTCGTTCGGTGGCGGCGCGCAGAAGCAGAACGGCACCCGCTACCTCGCCGACCTCGACACGATCCTCCCCAACGACGCCCCCTGGCGCGCCAACCACAGCCTCAGCTCCAACATCGACCTGTTCCAGGGCGGACGCCGCTACTTCGATATGATGACGGCGCGCGCCAACGTCGACGCGGCCGAGGCCAGCGAGATCACGCAGAACTTCGCGGTCGCCCGTGACGTGAAGCAGCAGTACTTCGCCGTGCTCGCCGCCCGCGAGCAGCAGGCCGCCGCCAAGACGCAGCTCACGCAGGCCGAGCAGCAGCTCCGCGCCGCGGTCGCCCGCGTCGCCGCCGGGGCCGCCACGCGCTCGGACTCCCTGCGCTCGGTGATCCAGGTGGGCAACGCCAAGCTCGCCGTGCTCTCGGCCGACAACGCGCTCGCCACCGCCAACGCCACGCTGTCCCGGCTCGTCGGCTCGATCGCCATCGTCACCGCCGTCGCCAGCGACACGGCCGACGTCGCGCGCCTCACCGCCACCGAGGCGGAGCTGTTCGACCTCGCCGAGCAGGGTCCGGCCGTCAACCAGGCCAAGGCCCAGCTCGCCGCCGCCAAGCAGTCCAAGCGCTCCTCGTGGTCGCCGTACCTGCCCACCGTCTCGCTCGGCCTCTCGCAGAGCTTCGCCGCCTCCGAGGAGGGCTTCGGCTTCCTCGGCGACCAGCGCAACAAGAACCTCTCGACGAGCATCCGGCTCAACTTCCCGATCTTCAACGGGCTCGCCCGCGAGCAGCAGGTGGTGTCCGCCAACATCGCCGAGGACAACGCCGAGGCCCAGCTCCGCGACGCGCGGCTCAACGCGCGCCAGCTGATGGTCCAGCAGTACGGCAACTACCGCACGGCGCAGGCCCGTGTGGAGATCCAGATGGCCTCGGTGCTCGCCGGCGAGGAGGACCTCCGCGTGCAGCAGGAGCGGTACAACCTCGGCGCCGGCACCCTGCTCGACCTCATCACCTCGCAGTCCACCCTGATCACCGCGCGACAGGCCCTCATCCAGGCGCGCCTTGATGCCCGCACCGCGAAGGCGCAGATCGAAGCGCTCATCGGCCGCGACCTCTGATCCGCACGACCCCCACCACGCACCACACCGGAGTCCCCGCCGTGAAGCGCCAGTCCCTCGCCCTCCTCGTCCTGCTCGGCCTCGCCGCCGCCTGCGGGAAGAAAGAGGAGGCCGCCATCACCATCCGCACGGCGCCAGCCGAGCGGCGCACGATCGTCGTCTCGGCCGAGGCGACCGGCGTGATCGAACCGATCAACGTCGTGGAAGTGAAGTCCCGCTCGTCGGGCCAGGTCACCGAGATGCCGGTGGAGACGGGCTCGCTCGTCCGCGCCGGCGACCTCATCGTCCAGCTCGACACGCGCGACGTGCAGAACGGCTACGACCAGGCGAAGGCCGACCTCGATGCCGCCGAGAAGCGCCTCGAGGTCTCGTCCATCCAGAAGAAGCGCTCGGACGAGCTCTTCGCGGCCAAGATCATCACCGCGCAGGAGAACGAGACCGCGCAGCTCGACTACACCAACGCCGCGACGGCGATCGTCCGCACCCGCGCGGCACTCGACCTCGCGCAGCAGCGTCTCGACGACGCCCGCGTCACGGCCCCGGTGCTCGGCACCATCATCGAGAAGCCGGTCGCGCTCGGCCAGGTCATCCAGTCGGGCACCAGCACGGCCGGCGGCGGCACGACCATCGTCAAGATGGCCGACCTCACCAAGGTGCGCGCCCGCGCACTCGTGAACGAGACGGACATCGGCGGCGTGCGCGCCGGCCTCGAGGCCACCGTGATCGTCGATGCCTTCCCCGACCGCACCTTCCGCGGCACCGTGGAGAAGATCGAGCCGCAGGCCGTGGTGCAGCAGAACGTCACCATGTTCCCGGTGCTCGTCTCGCTCGAGAACCGCGACGGCAGCCTCATGCCCGGCATGAACGGCGAGGTGGCCATCGTCTCCGAGCGTCGCGAGAACGTGCTGGCGATCCCAAACGAGTCCATCCGCAGCGTCCGCGAAGCCGCGGCCACCGCCACCATGCTCGGACTCAACGGCGACTCCGTCGCTGCCAAGCTGCGCGAGTCGATGGGCGGCGGTGGTGGGTTCGGTGGTGGCTTCGGCGGTGGCAACGGCGGTGCCCGTCCGGCCGGTCCCGGCAACAACAACTCGATGGGGACCAACGGCCGGCCGCGTCAGGTGCCGGTCTCGACCCCGGGCTACGTCGACCTGCTCCCGCAGCAGGGCGGTCAGGGGGGCGGGCGCCAGGGTGGATTCGGCGCCCCACTGCCCGAGGTCACCGACGCTCAGTGCAAGGCCATCCAGACCGCGCGGCAGTCCAAGCCCGCCGCGGCCAAGAAGGTCGATGACCTCAGCGCGAAGATGCGTGACCCCAACGCAGACCGTCAGACGCTCATGGCGGACCTGCGCGCCGCCTACACCGAGCTCGGCGTCGACATGAACGTCGTCCGCGCCTGCCGCATGCGGGAAGGCAACGGCGGTGCACCTGGTGGGGCACCCGGTGGGGCGCCGGCCGGGGCGACGCAGGGCGGAGCCCGGCCGACCGGTGGTGCCGCACCAAACGGTGCGTCCCGCATGCCGATGGGCGGTGGCAACGGCGGCATCACCGGCGCGCGGACCAGCGGTCGCAGCATGAGCCGCTCCGGCCTGGTGTTCGTGAAGAAGGAAGACGGGTCCTGGGACCCGCGCGTCGTGCGCCTCGGCATCGCCGACTACGACTACACCGAAGTGATCGGCGGACTCGAGGAGGGCGAGCAGGTGGCCCTGCTCTCGGCCGTCGCACTGCAGGTGCAGCGGCAGCAGAACAACGACCGCATGAAGGCGATGACCGGTGGCGCGAGCCCGCTGGGCGGCGCCGGGGCCGGTGGGCCCGGCGGCGGTCGTCCGCCGGGACGCTGAGCCATGCTGTTCGGCGAGACCATCCGCGTCGCCCTCGGGGCACTCCGCGCGAACAAGCTGCGGTCGCTGCTCACGATGCTCGGCATCGTGATCGGCGTCTCCGCGGTGATCGCGGTGGTGGCGCTCGGGCGCGGCGCGCAGCAGGCGGTCAATGACCGCATCTCCTCCCTCGGCACCACGCTGCTCACCGTCTCCCCCGGCCAGGCGCGCACCGGCGGCGTGATGACGTTCGATGTCCGCACGCGGCTCCTGCTCGAGGATGCCGACGCCCTGGTCGAGCGCGGCGTCGACATCGCGGCCGTGCAGCCCGAGATGTCGAGCAACCTGCAGGTGCAGTTCCTCAACAAGAACACCGGCACCCAGATCGTCGGCACCACGGCCAACTACCCCGAGGTGCGGAAGTACGAGGTCGAGTACGGACGCTTCTTCACCAACGCCGAGGACCTGGGCCGGCAACGGCTCGCGGTCGTGGGCCCCACCGTGGTGCAGAACCTCGGCCTCGAGAGCGGCAACGCGCTCATCGGCGAGAACATCCGCATCCGCGGCATCCAGTTCACCGTCGTCGGCGTGTACAAGTCCAAGGGCCAGGCCTCGCCGTTCAACAACCCGGACGACCAGATCCTCATCCCCATCCAGACGGCGCGTTTCCGCGTGATGGGCAACAACCGGCTCCGCTCGATCTCGGTGCTGGCGCCGAGCGAGGCGAAGATCCCGGACACCATGGCGGACATCCAGAAGATCCTGCGGCGCGAGCACAAGCTGCGCCCGGACAAGCCGGATGACTTCCAGATCCGCAACCAGGCCGACTTCCTCAACACGCTCGGCGAGACCACGCAGGTCTTCTCGATGCTGCTGGCCGGCATCGCCGCGGTCTCGCTGCTCGTCGGCGGCATCGGCATCATGAACATCATGCTGGTGTCGGTCACCGAGCGCACCCGCGAGATCGGCATCCGCAAGGCGCTCGGGGCGACGAAGGTGAACATCCTGTTCCAGTTCCTCATCGAGGCCATCGTGCTCTGCCTGGTGGGCGGCGCGCTGGGCATCGCGGTGGGCGCGGGCGGGGCGATGGCGTTCACCAAGCTCCTCGGCTGGTCCACGCAGGTCGGCGCCACCAGCGTCGGCATGGCGTTCGGGTTCTCGGCCCTGGTCGGCGTGGTGTTCGGGGTCTATCCGGCCCGGCGCGCCGCCGGCCTCGACCCGATCGTGGCGCTGCGGTACGAGTAGGCCCCGCGCGGGTGGCGCTCCGGCGCCGCTGACCGAACGCTGCCACCAACGCGCGCCGATTCCGAGGGCGGCCCCAGCACCGGGGCCGCCCTCCGGCGTTCCGGCTGGAATCCACCGTCGCGGACGCTACATTCCCAGACGCAATGTCGGACCCCACGCCCCCCGCGTCTCCCCCGCCGCCGCCCCAGCGGCCGTCGGCGGCGATGACGTCGGAGTACCGGCCGCCCGAGCGGCACCATGTCGAGGCGCATCCCACCGGGAAGCGGCTGGCGATCCTGACGCTCACGGCGCTGGGCGTCGTCTACGGCGACATCGGGACCAGTCCGCTGTACGCGCTGCGCGAATGCTTCAAGCCGGAGTACGGGCTCGCGCCGACCCCCGAGAACGTCTACGGGATCCTCTCGCTGATCCTCTGGTCGCTCATCCTCGTGGTGAGCGTGAAGTACATCGTGTTCATCATGCGCGCCGACAACCGCGGCGAGGGCGGCATCCTCGCCATGCTGGCGATGCTGCTGCAGCAGATGACCGAGAAGACCTGGCGCCGCGCCGCCTTGGTGGCACTCGGCCTCTTCGGCGCCGCCCTGCTCTACGGCGACGGCATGATCACGCCGGCGATGTCCGTGCTCTCCGCCATGGAGGGGCTCATCGTCGTCTCCGACAACTTCGCACCGCTGGTGGTGCCGCTGTCCGTGGTGATCCTCGTCGTGCTGTTCCTCGCCCAGCGGGTCGGGACCGCCGGCGTCGGCGTGATCTTCGGGCCGGTGACCTTCCTCTGGTTCACCACCATCGCGGTGCTCGGCGTGCTGGAGGTCCTGCGCGAGCCGCAGATCCTCTTCGCGGTGAACCCCGGCTATGCCGCCCGCTTCGTGTTCACCCACGGCACCGCCGGGTTCATCGTGCTCGGGGCGGTGGTCCTCGCCGTCACCGGCGCCGAGGCGCTGTACGCGGACATGGGCCACTTCGGCAAGCGACCCATCCGGCTCGCCTGGTTCGGCCTGGTGCTGCCCGCGCTGGTGCTCAACTACTTCGGCCAGGGTGCGTTGGTGCTGCGCGATCCGGCGGCGGCGGCCAACCCGTTCTTCCTGCTGGCGCCGCGGTTCATGCTCTACCCGCTCATCGCGCTGGCGACCGCCGCCGCCATCATCGCCAGCCAGGCGATGATCTCCGGCGCGTTCTCGCTCACGCAGCAGTGCATCCAGCTCGGCTACAGCCCCCGGATGACGATCACGCACACCTCGGCCAAGGAGTTCGGGCAGATCTACATCCCCGAGGTGAACAACGCGCTGATGGTGGGCTGCCTCCTGATCGTGTTCGGGTTCCGGGACTCGACGTCGCTCGGCGCCGCCTACGGCATCGCCGTGACCGGGACCTTCGTGATCACCACCACGATCTTCACCGTCATCACCATCACGCGCTGGCAGTGGCCGCTCTGGCGCGCGCTGCCGTTCTTCCTGGTGTTCCTGCTCATCGACGGGGCCTTCCTCGGCGCCTCGCTGCTCAAGTTGCTCCACGGCGGCTGGGTGCCGCTCGCCGTCGCGATCGCGCTCTTCACCATGATGACCAGCTGGAAGCGCGGCCGTGAGATCCTCCGCGAGCGCCTGGTGGACATCGCCCTGCCGCTCGACACCTTCCTCGAGGACATCAACCGCAAGCCGCCCACACGGGTCACCGGCACCGCGGTGTTCATGACCTCGGAGTCCGCGGGTGTGCCCGTCGTGCTGCTGCACCACCTCAAGCACAACAAGGTCCTGCACGACACCGTGATCCTGCTCTCCATCACCACCGACGAGGTGCCCGAGGTGCCGCGCGCGGAACGCGTGCGCATCGAGGCCCTCGGCCAGGGCTTCTTCCGCGTGGTGGCGCGGTACGGTTTCATGGAGTCGGCCGACGTCAAGGAGGTGCTGCAGCGCTGCCGCGACTTCGGCATCGCCGCGCGCCCGCTCGAGACCAGCTACTACCTCGGGCGCGAGCAGCTCATCCCGCGCCCCGGCCCGTGGAAGAAGGACGGCCTCTCGATGAGCTACGCCCGCAAGAAGCTGTTCGCGGTCATGTCGCGGAACGCGCGGTCCGCCACCGAATACTTCCAGCTCCCCCCCAATCGCGTGGTGGAGCTCGGCACGCAGATGGAATTCTAGACTCCCTTTCACCGCCCGCCGCCATGCGCCGTTCCGTCCTCGCCCTCGCCCTGCTCGTCCTGAGCGCCCCGGCCGCGTCCGCCCAGCGCACGCCGACCGATTCGCTCCGGGACGACCGCAACTTCTCGTTCTACGCCAAGGGCCCGTACCGCAGCAGCGTGCCGCGCCCGGACGCGATCCTCGGGTATCCGGTCGGCAGCTGGCACACGCAGTACGCCCAGCAGGAACGCGTGCTGCTCGGGATCGCCGAGTCGGCGCGCGACCGCGTGCGGGTGGAGGAGATCGGGGTGTCCAACGAGCGCCGCACGATGCGCGTGTACGTGGTCTCCACGCCCGAGAACATCGCCCGGCTCGACGCCATCCGCGCCGACCTCGACCGCCTCGCCGATCCGCGCGGCGCCACGCCGGCGCAGCTCGAGGCCGTCCAGGCCCGCACCCCGGCCGTCGTCTGGTTCTCCGGCTCCGTGCACGGCGACGAGGTGCCCGGCTTCGAGGCCTCGATGCAGCTGCTCTACCACTTCGCCGCCACCGAGGACCCGGCCACGCTGGCGCTCATGAAGGACGCGCTCGTGATCATCAATCCCAGCTCCAATCCCGACGGCCACGAGCGCTTCTCGGTGTGGAGCAACTCCATCGCCGTGGGCAGCCCCGAGCGGCAGGCGATCGAGCAGCAGCGGGGGCAGCCGTGGACCATCTCCGGCCGCTTCAATCACTACCGGTTCGACATGAACCGCGACCTCATGGCGATGACGCAGAAGGAGGTGCAGGCCATCGTCGGCGGCATGCTGCGCTGGCACCCGATGGTCGCGGCCGACCTGCACGGCTACACCTCGACGTACTACATGGCGCCCGCCGCGCGGCCCGTGAACGCCAACATCTCCGGCTGGCCCTACAAGTGGAGCGAGATGATCGGCCGCGGCAACGCCGCGGCGTTCGATGCGTTCGGATGGCTCTACAACGTGCGCGACGGCTTCGACCTGTACTATCCGGGCTACTACGACTCCTGGCCCGCGCTCACCGGCGCGATGGGCACCACGTACGAGACCGACGGGGGCCCGGCGCTGCTCAAGCGCCGCGAGGACGGCACGCTGCTCTCGTTGCGTGACGGCATCGCCAAGCACTACACCGCGGCGATCGCCACCTGGGAGACCTCGGCACGGAACGCGCGGGAGCTCGTGAAGGACTACGCCGCCTTCCGCCAGAAGGCCGTCACCGACGGCCGGAACGGCACCATGAAGCGCGTGGTGTTCCTGCCGGGCAACGACCCGGCGCGGGCGGCCGAGCTCGCCGCGGCACTGCTGCGCGCGGGCGTGGAGGTCACGCGCACCACGGCGGCGCACACCAGCGCCAAGGCACACGGCTACGCCGCCGATGCCGTCACCACCCGCAGCTTCCCCGCGGGTGCGTATGTCGTCGACCTCGCGCAGCCGCAGGGCAAGGTCGCGAAGGCCGTCCTCGAGCCGGACCCGGAGCTCGACCCCGTGTTCGCCAAGAACCAGCTCGACCGCTTCGCGCGCAACCAGACACGCTCGCGCAATGCGAACGACAGCGAAGGCTACGAGTTCTACGACATCTCGGCCTGGGCGCTGCCCGTGGCCTTCGGCGTCGAGGCGTACTGGACCGAGGATGCGCCCGCGGTGAGCGGCAGCGCCCTCTCGTTGGCCAACGGCGTGCGGCACAACGGCGAGATCCTGCCCCACGCGCTCAGCGGCGGTGTCGTCGAGGGGATGAACGCCTCGTCGAGCTACCTCTGGAGGAACAACCGCGACGGGGCCGGCAAGCTCGCCGCACAGCTGCTGCAGGAAGGGTACCGCGTCTCGATCGCCGCCGAACCGCTGCAGACCGGCTCCACCACCTGGCCCCGCGGCACCTTCATCGCCCGAGTCTCGCGCAATGACGCGACACTCGCCGCCCGAATCGACGCGATCGCCAAGGAAGCCGGCGTGGAGGTGCGCGGCGTGAACACCGCGTTCCCCGATGCGGCGCAGTACGGCACCGGGTCCGGCGTGGTGGTGGCGCTGCAGGCGCCACGCGTCGCCCTCGTCGGGGAGACCGGCATCTCGCAGACCTCGTACGGCGCGATCTGGTGGACCCTCGAGCAGCGCTACGGCATCAAGTTCACCCCGATCTCCGTCGACGCCCTCTCCGGCGACCTCTCGGCCTTCAACGTGATCCTCGTGCCAAGTGGCGGGCTCGGACGCCTCGGCCGCGGCGAGTCGCTCAAGCGCTGGGTGGAGGGCGGCGGTGCGCTGCTCACCTTCGGCGGCGCGACGGGCTGGGCGATGCGCGAGGACGTCGGCCTCACCACCGCACGCCGCATCCAGTGCGAGGAGAAGAAGGACCTCAAGCCCGCACCGGCCGCCAAGGCGCCGCTGGACTCGGTCCGCGCGACCGCCTCGCCGAACGCCTGCGCCGACCAGGTCGCCGACCTGCCGGGCACGCACTTCGATGTCGTCTTCGACCTGTCGCACTGGCTGACACTCGGACTCGAGCAGCAGCGGCAGACCGTGCTGGTGGGCGGGAGCAGCTTCTACACGCTGTCCAAGGACGGCGGCAATGTCGCGGTCTTCCCGACCACGGGCACGCTGCGGCGCGGCGGTTTCGTCTTCCCCGACAACTCGGAGCGCCTGCTCAAGGGCAGCACGTTCATCGTGCAGGAGCGCGTGGGCGGCGGCAACGTGGTGATGTTCACGAGCGAGCCGATGTTCCGCGGGTGGTGGCGCGCGCTCGACCGCCTGGTGCTGAACGCGATGCTGCTGGGCACGGCGTTCTGAGTGGGGCCGGACGCCGGGTGGTGGGGGCGGCTGCCGCCCCGCCACCCGGCGTCCTGGATCCCTAGCGCCGCTTCGGCACCAACCGCGTCCAGATCACGATCACGCCGCAGCCGGCGTTCCGGCCGGCGAACTCGCCCGGCACGTCCGCGGCGCCGGTGTAGACCTCGATCGCCTCGATGTCGTTGATCGGCGTGTTGAGCCCGAAGCTATTGTTCTCCACGCCGTCGACGAAGTACTCCGGCAGGCAACCGCGCGGGGCGCGGGCCATACGGATGAAGCAGCCACCCCCGCCACCGCATTCGACGAGTGTGCCGCGCACCTGACGCATGGCGTCACTGAGCCGGTTGTAGCCGGCCTTCTCGATCTGTGCGCGCGTGAGGTACTGCCCGCGGCCCGTGCGCTGGCGACGCTCGAAGTCGGCGTAGCGTCGTGCGAGCGGCTCAGGCGCGGTCACGGTGACCCCGGCCACGCGCTGGGCCGCGGCGGCCGCCGCCGCGGCCGAATCCAGGTCCACGCTCGTCGAGTCGAGCTCGAGGGTCCGCTCCATCACCTCGCCCGCCGCGAAGGGCAGGGTGAGGTTCGCCCGCGGGAATCCCTGCGCAAACACCACGAAGCGGTTGATGCCCGGGGGCAGGCTGTCGAGGTTGAACCGACCCGCGGAATCGGAGACGGCCACCCGCCCGGTCCCGACCACGGCGATCCGGGTCCCCGCGACCGGTTTGGCGGTCGAGGCGTCCAGCACGACCCCATGGAATCGTGCTGGACGGGCGGCGCGCTGGGCGTCGAGCCGCATCGGGCTGCCGGCGGCGAGGCCAATCGCGAGGCACAGGGCGAGGCACAGGGCGAGGCACGGGGCGAACACGATGTTCGCTGTGCGCACAGCTTGACGCGCGCAGCGCCGCAGGCGCGGCCGACGCGCCGCGTCCAACCAGGCGGCGAGGGGAATGGGCATACGCACGGAGAAACAGAGGGCCGGCCGCGGTTCAGCGCAAGCTTTACCCGGCGTTTCTGCGCGGCCGTCACGGGTACCGGGACCAACCGTCCCGTCCCTTGCGCTTTCCTATAGCCCGGCGCAGAGTGGTGCACCGCGTGACGTCACCGTGACACACGCGTGCGGTACCCCCACTCCCTTCACGGAGCCGTTTCACTCATGCATCGTCTCGGGTCACTCCGGACACTCAGGGCATTCCTGCTGTTGGCAGCGATGTTCCTGAGCGGCGGCGCACTCGCCGCACAACAGGCCCTCATCACGGGCAAGGTCACCGCCGGCGGTTCGCCGCTCGCCGGCGCCACCATCACCATCCCCGCCATGGCCGGCGTGGGCACGGTCAGTGACGAAGCCGGCAACTACCGGCTCGCCGTCAGTTCGCGCCTCGAGACGGTCGTCGTGCTCGCGCGCGCGATCGGCTACAAGCCGGTCCGCACGTCGGTGACGATGACCAACAATCGCGGTGAGGCGAACTTCACGCTCGAGCGTGACGTGCTCAACCTCGACCAGGTCGTCGTCACGGGCCAGAACCAGGAGATCTCCCTCAAGAAGGTCGCCTTCTCGGTCGGCGTCGTCGACAATGCACAGCTGAAGGAAGCGCCGTCGATCTCGCCGCTCGGCGGCCTCAACGGCCGCGTCGCCGGCGCCAGCGTCGCCGCGGTCTCCGGCTCGCCGGGCTCCGCCCCGGCCATCCGCCTCCGCGGCGCCACCTCGCTCACCGGCCGCCAGGACCCCCTGGTGATCGTCGATGGCACCATCTCCCGCATCTCGCTCGCGGACATCGCGGCCGAGGACATCGAGCGCGTCGAGGTGATCAAGGGCGCCGCCGCCAGCTCGCTCTACGGCTCCGACGCCGCCAACGGTGTCGTGCAGATCTTCACCAAGCGCGGCGCCAACCTCGGCGAAGGGCAGACCGCGGTGACGGTGCGCAACGAGTACGGCACCAACAACATCCGCAAGACGATCCCGAACAACAACTCGCACCACTATCAGGTGGACGCGAACAACAACTTCATCCTCGTCGGCGGCAACCGCGTGCCCGAGGCGGACGGGATCTCCGACAACAGCTACGCCGAGATCTTCGACCAGCTCGGCCAGGTCTACAAGCCCGGCCAGTTCTACACGAACTACGTCTCCATCGGCCAGCGGCGCGGCAACTCCAACCTGAACGCGTCGTTCCAGAACACCAAGGACCAGGGCATCCTCGACCTGCTCGGCGGCTTCTCGCGCCAGAACTTCCGCGTGAACGCCGACATGGTGCTGTCGGACAAGCTCGACATCCAGACCGGCGCGTTCTTCGGCCGCTCCACGGCCGACCAGCCCAATGAGGGCAACGTGTTCTTCGGCCTCCGCATGCTGGAGCCGAACATCGACCTCACGCGCGACGGCGCCGAAGGGCAGCCCTACGACCCGCGCGTGCGCCAGACCGGCCGCACGGGCAACGTGTCCAACCCGCTCTACTCGGCGTACTACCAGGACATCAACGCCGACCGCGACCGCTTCACCGGGTCGTTCCGCATGCGCTACCGTGTGCTCCCCTGGCTCACCTACGAGGGCAACGCGAACTACGACCGCGGCAACGAGGTCGGCAAGACGTTCTCGCCGCTCGGCTTCATGAACTCCACCGGCAACGCCGGCCAGGGCTCGCTGTTCCAGAACTCCAACAGCACGCGCCAGTACAACCTCGGCTCCTCCGTCTCGGCCACCCACACCTTCCCGTGGTTCACCAACACGACGAAGCTCGCCTGGGTGTACGAGGACCAGCAGAACCGCGGCCTCAGCGTGTTCGCGCCGGCCCTCGCGGTGCCGCGCGTGCCCGAGTTCGCCGGGGCCTCGCGTGACCCCAACGCGCCGGTGCAGCCCGGCTCGTTCACGCAGGACATCCGCAACAACAACCTCTTCGCCATCTCGACGTTCGAGATCGACGAGAAGATCATCTTCGACGGCCTCGTCCGGCAGGACGAGTCCTCGCTGTTCGGCGCCGACCAGCGCAAGGCGTACTACCACCGCGCCTCGCTCGCGTACCGGATCTCCGAGGACTTCGCGCTCCCGGGTGTGGACGAGCTCAAGCTCCGCGCCTCCGTCGGCACGGCCGGCCTGCGTCCGGAGTACGACGCGCAGTACGAGCAGTTCGAACTCGTCGCCGGCAGCCCGGTGAAGGTCACGCTCGGCAACCCCGACCTGCGCCCGGCCTACTCCCGCGAGACCGAGTACGGCTTCAACCTGAACTTCCTGCAGAACTACACGTTCGAGTACAGCTACTCGGACAAGCGCACCACGGACCAGATCCTCAACGTCCCGGTGTCGGCCGTGACCGGCTACCAGAACCAGTGGACCAACGCCGGCACGCTGCGCGGCAAGACCCACGAGTTCCTGTTCGGCGCCGTGCTCGCCCAGAAGACCGACTTCTTCTGGCGCCTGAACGTCGCGTACGACCGCACCCGCCAGACCATCGAGTCGCTCAACGTCGCGCCGTTCCTCGTCGGCCCCGACCCGAACGATGCCAACACGCGCATCTTCCGTGTCGCCGCCGGCGAGACCTTCGGCGTGCTCTACGGCAGCCGCTGGATCCGCACGCGCCAGCAGCTGGAGACCACGATCGCCGGCGGCACGCTGACGGGAACGGTCGCCGACTACACGGTGAACGAGGACGGCTACTACGTCCGCAACTCGCAGTGGCGCACCGGCGCCGAGGTGCCGCTCAAGGCCACCGACGCCGACGGCAACACGCTCACCCAGATCGGGGACGTGAACCCGGACTTCAACCTCTCGTTCAACTCGCAGGCCACCTGGAAGGGCGTCAGCCTCACCGCGGTCGTGAACTGGGTCAAGGGCGGCAACATCTACAACTACACCCGCCAGTGGCCGTTCTTCGACCTGCGTGACCCGGTGTTCGACCAGCGCAACAAGCCCGACGTGGAGAAGAAGCCGATCTCCTACTACTCGGCCTTCTACAACAACTTCGACCCGTCCGACTACTTCGTCGAGGACGGCAGCTACGTCCGGCTCCGCGAACTCGCGCTCAACTACGAGTTCCCCAAGACGCTCGTCGAGCGCCTGCCGGGCAACATCGGCGCCGGCCGCACGGTCCGCCTGGGCCTCGTCGGCCGCAACCTCTTCACGTCCACCAAGTACTCCGGCTATGACCCGGACGTCTCGGGCCCCGGCGGCGGCAATCCGTTCGGCTACCGCGTGGACTACTTCACGTATCCGGTGTTCAAGACCTTCACCATGATGCTCGAGGTCGGCTTCTGATGACGACGCCTGCCACGACCTCACCTGAGACCCGGAGTCTCTTCCCCATGCTGACCACCCTCAGGGGCGCGTTCCTCACCGCGGCCGTCCTCGCGACGGCCGGGTGCAACTCGCTCGATGTCACCAATCCGAACGCGCCGGACGCCGAACGCGCGCTCTCGGACCCCGCCGCGATCGAGGCGATCGCGGGCGGCACCATCCGCTCGTTCTTCAATACCTACAACGGGCTGGAAGCGGTCGGGCCGCTCACCACGCAGGCCGAGTCGCACACGGCCTCGTGGAACAACTTCAACATGAACTTCTACTCGTCGCTCGACAACGACGGCACGCGCACCTCGCGCGGGTGGCAGAACGACCCCGCCGCCGCCGCGCGCACGAGCATCGAGTGGTTCTGGGAGGGCTACTACTCCACGGCGTCCTCCGCCATGGACGTGCTCCGCGCGATCCGCAACAACAACATCGAGTTCGATGACCCGGCCGACACCCGTCGCGCCGAGATCATCGCCGAACTCATGCTCGGCGCCTCGCTCGGCCAGATCGCCCTGAACTACGACAAGGGCTACATCATCGACGAGACGGTGGACCTCGGCAACCTGACGTACGTCGACCGCGCCGAGCTGCGCGATGCCGCCGTCGCCAAGCTGCAGAACGCCGCCGCGCTCGCCACGGCCAACGCGTTCACCACCGACCCCGCGTGGACCAACGGCAACGCGTACACCAACACCCAGATCGCCCAGCTGGCGAACTCGCTCGCCGCGATGACACTCGCCTACTGGCCGCGGACGGACGCCGAGAACGCCTCGGTGGCCTGGGGCACGGTGGCCACGCTCGCCGCGTCCGGCCTCACCTACGACTTCATCGTCGTCGGCGATGGCTGCGACGCGTTCTGCCCGTCGATGCAGTCGTGGACGAACGACATCTTCGGCATCCGCACCCACACCCGCGTCTCGGCGCTCCTCGACCCGGCGACGCAGTTCGACCCGTATCCGAACGGTGGCAACGCCCAGCCGAACTCGGCGGACGACCGCCTCGGCGACGGCTCGTTCGGCACCCTCGGCATGGAAGGTGACTACGGCACCGTCGCCACGACGGCGAACGCCGGCACCGACTTCGCGTGGTCCGGCTACGAGGCCTTCTTCCCGACCCGCGGCCAGTACCACCAGTCGAACCTGACGCACATCCGGTACGACGAGTCCGGCACGCAGGACCTCAACAGCATCTACTCGGGCTACGGCCCGGTGCCGCTCATGATGCGCGCCCAGAACGACCTGATCCGCGCCGAGGGCCTGCTGCGCTCCGGCGGCTCCACCGCCACCGCGGCGACGCTCATCAACAACACCCGCGTCACCCGCGGCGGACTCACCCCGGCCGCCGGTGGCGAGACCGTGGCGGCACTGCAGGCCAAGCTCCTCTACGAGAACGAGATCGAACTGCTCTCGCAGGGCGCCAGCGTCTTCTACATCCGGCGCCGCGTGCCGAACGGCCTCATCACCGGCACGCCGCGCGAGATGCCGGTGCCGGCGAAGGAGCTGGGCGTCAAGAACGAGGCGCTCTACACCTTCGGTGGTGCCGGCGCGGCCAACTCGCCGACGCCTCCGTGATGTCGCACACCGCTTCGGCGGAACCGCGCGGTCGGGGACTCCGGTCCCCGACCGCGCTGGTTTTGGCGCTCCTGCTCCCGCTGCTCCTCGTCGGGGCCTGCGACCGCGGCGCGAAACCCGCCCCCAACGACACGCGCCGTGAACTGCGGCTCGTCACACAATCCGGCGACTCCGGCGCAGCCTGCCGCACACTGCCGGATACCCTCGCCGAGATCGCAATGGCGGTCGTGGACCGCGGCGACATCCCCGACGCCCGCCTCACACTCGACCCCGCCTGCGCGCGCGGCACGGTCGGGTACACCGCCAACGCCCACATCCAACGCACCTACCGTGTGCGCGTGCCGGAAGGACGCACGCTGGTCGCGCGCGCCCGCGGGGAGTTCGCCGACGTGACCATGGCGTTCGACTTCCCCGCCACCGCCGACTCCGCCGGCACCAACGTGGGACGCATGCGCGTCGACTCCATCCGGGTCGACGAGACCCGCGAGGTGGCCGTGCGCGTGATGCTCATCCCCAAGCTGCGCGTCGACCCGCGCACGAGCCGGGTGCTGCTCACCGTGCTCGTGCGCTGATCGCGCGAACGCTCAGACGTCGACGTCGGTGTGGCGGATCGTCCGGATCACGCGGCCGCGCGGGGCCGTGGGGTCCGGTACGATCCGGATGCGCTCCCGCAGCGGCTCGCCCGTCTTCTCCCGCAGTTCACCGCGAAGCGCCGGCATCCGCCGCAGCAACTCCTCCAGGCGCTGCTCGACCTCGGCGCGGTCGGCGGCCGACCCGCCACTCGGCGTCGACCACTGGAAGCGTGGGAACTCGAGCGTGCCACCCGGGGCGTTGAGGAACACGCCGCCCTGCGAGGCACCGTCCGGCGTCCGGAAGAAGTAGCTGTAGCCGTCGCCGCCGGGCAGCGTATTCGCCGCCACGGCCGTCACGCGCACACTGCGCGAGCGCCCGCCACTCACCACCGTGAGCTCGGCGCTCTCGCCCGCCTTCAACTTGCCGATCTCGCGCACCAGGCGGTCCGCCCGCGCCGCACCGATCGCGTCATCCTCGACGTCCTCGCGCGCCACCCGCACCGAGAGGCCGTTGATCGCCGCGATGCGGTCACCCTCGACGATCCCCGCCTTCTCGGCCGGCCCACCCTCCGTGACCGCCTGCACGAACACGCCGATCGTGTCGCGCGCGGTCCCGGTGCTCATCACCGTCATGCCCACCACCGCGCGGTCCCCGCGGGCGGAGCGCCACATGGCACCCGTCTCGTCCTGCTCGAGGGCCTTCGCCTCCACCGGCACCACCCGCACGGTCCGCGCCTGGCCATCGGAGAGCACCCGCAGCTCGACACCCTCGCCCGCTTTCACCTTCTGCACCTCGCGCTGCAACCGGCGCGTGAGCAGCCCGGCGGTCTCGTCCTCGCCCGCATCGGCACGGTCGGCGCGCAGGCTCACTCCGTTCACGGACTGCAGGCGATCGCCCTCCTTGAGGCCGGCCTTCTCCGCCGGCGATCCCTTGGTCACCGACTCGATGCGGAGGCCAAGGGTGTCGGCGCGCGAGCCGGAGACGGCCGTGGAGATGCCGATCATGGGCCGGTCGTCGAGCCGACGCTCCAGCATGGTGCCGGGCATCACGCGGACGTGCTGGGCCTGGCTGAGTGACGGGGCGGTGAACGTGGCGGCCGCCAAGGCGATGACGGCTGGGAGTTTTGGAAGCATCTTTGGGTTCCTCGGGTCAGGTGGTCCGCCCTATCGGTCACGCGACCCTCGGGCAAGGGTTGCCCACCATGGCGCGCGGACCGCTCAACCCCGCTCCCCGCGCGCGCGTACTCCACCTGCCCTGCCGGCTGGCAGCACCGTTCCTCAACCGGATCCCCGATGCGATCGTCGCTCCTCCTCCTCGCGCTCACCGCACTCTCCCTGCAGGCCCAGGGCCGCCCCGCCGGCCGTCCGGCCGGACGCCCCACGGGCGCCGCGCAGCCCACGGCTCCGGGGAACCCCGGCACCCAAGGGGACTCGACCGCCGGCGGCATCCCCGCCAACGCCCTCGCCGCCTTCCGGCTGCGCAGCATCGGGCCCGCCTTCACCTCCGGTCGCATCGGCGACATCGCCGTGCACCCGACGAACCGGAAGGTCTGGTACATCGCCGTCGCCTCCGGTGGCGTATGGAAGACCGAGAACGCGGGCACGACCTGGAGCCCGATCTTCGACAGCCAAGGCTCGTACTCCATCGGCACCGTCGTCCTCGATCCCAAGAACCCGGATGTCGTGTGGGTCGGCACCGGTGAGAACAACGCCCAGCGCTCGGTGGGGTTCGGCGACGGCGTCTACAAGTCCGAGGACGGCGGCCGCTCCTGGCGCAACGTCGGACTCAAGACCTCCGAGCACATCGGCCGCATCGAGATCGACCCCCGCGACTCCAAGGTCGTCTACGTCGCGGCGCAGGGACCGCTCTGGAGTGAGGGCGGCGAGCGCGGGCTCTACAAGACCACCGACGGCGGCGAGACCTGGACCAAGCTGCTGGCCGGGGAGAAATGGGCCGGGGTCAACGACGTCTCGCTCGACCCGCGGAATCCCGACGTGATGGTCGCCAGCACCTGGCAGCGGCACCGGCACGTGTGGGGCTACATCGCCGGCGGGCCCGAGTCCGCGTTGCACCGCTCCACCGACGGCGGCAAGACCTGGCGCAAGCTCAGCGGCGTGCCGGAGGGCGAGGGGCGCATCGGCCTCGCCCGCGCCGCCTCCAACAGCGACGTGCTCTACGCCATCGTCGAGGCGAGCAACAACCGTGGCGGCGTCTACCGCTCGCTCGACAACGGCCTCACCTGGGCGCGGCGCGGCGGCACCTTCTCCTCGGCGTCGCTCTACTACAGCGAGATCTGGGTCGATCCCAACAATGCCGACCGCGTCATCGCCGTGGATGTGCAGAACCGGGTGTCCAACGACGGTGGGGTCACCTGGGAGAACCTCGGCGAGTCCGGCAAGCACGTCGACAACCATGCCATCTGGATCGACCCGAGCGACAGCGATCACATCCTGAACGGCAACGACGGCGGACTCTACGAGACCTTCGACGGTGCCCGCACCTGGCAGTTCTTCGGCAACATCCCGGTGACGCAGTTCTACAAGATCGACGTGGACATGAACGCGCCGTTCTACAACGTGTACGGCGGCACGCAGGACAACTTCTCGTTCGGCGGCCCGGCGCGGACGCGCAGCAACAACGGCATCCGCAACTCCGACTGGTTCGTCACCAACGGCGGCGACGGCTTCCAGAGCCGCGTCGATCCCACCGATCACAACATCATCTACGCCGAGTCGCAGAACGGCGGTCTGGTGCGCTTCGACCGGCGCACAGGCAACGCCGTGCGCATCGTGCCCGAGGAGGAGCCCGGGGAGGACCCCGCCCGCTGGTACTGGGACTCGCCGCTGCTCATCAGCCCGTTCAAGAACACGCGGCTGTACTTCGCCTCCCAGCGGGTCTACCGCTCCGACGACCGCGGCGACTCCTGGCGCCCCATCTCGCCCGACCTCTCGCGCAACATCCCGCGCACGTCGATGAAGATGCAGGGACGGCTCTGGAGCGTGGACGCGGTCGCACGCAACACCTCCACGTCCTTCGCCGGCGCCGTCATCACGCTCAGCGAGTCTCCCCGGCAGGAAGGCCTGCTCTACGCCGGCACCGATGACGGCCTCATCCACGTCACCGAGGATGGCGGCAGCACCTGGCGGCGCATCGAACACATCGACGGCGTGCCGGACTCGTCCTACATCGCGTACCTCTCGGCCTCCCCGCACGACGCCAACGTGGTGTACGGGGCGATCAACAACTTCAAGCGCGGGGACTTCAAGCCCTACCTCGTCCGCTCGGGCGACAAGGGGCGCACGTGGAAGGTGATCTCCGCCAACCTCCCCGAGCGCGGCCCCACGCACGTGGTGCGCGAGGACCTCGCCCGCAAGGGGCTGCTGTTCGCCGGCAACGAGTTCGGGCTCTGGCTCTCGTTCGACGACGGCGCGCGCTGGCAGCAGCTCCGCGGCGGACTGCCCACCATCGCCGTCTACGACATCGCGATCCAGCCGCAGGCCAATGACCTCGTGGTCGGGACCTTCGGCCGCGGCATCTACGTGCTCGACGACCTGACGCAGCTGCGGGCCCTCCAGCCGGAGCGACTCCGCGGCGAACTCTCGCTGCTGCCCATCTCGCCGGCGCATCTCTTCGTGCAGGACTCGCCGCTCGGCGGCAACGGCGTGTCGTTCCAGGGCGCGTCTCACTACTTCGCCGCCAATCCCACCATCGGTGCACACTTCACGTACTACATGCGCGCCGCACTGCGCTCGGCGCGTCAGGCCCGCCAGCAGCGGGAGACGCAGCTCAACCGCAGCGGCGCGGACGTGCCGTTCCCGGGCTGGGAGGCGCTGAAGGCCGAGCAGGACGAGGAGGCACCGGCCATCGAGGTCGAGGTCACCGATGCCGCCGGCGCCGTGGTCTCGCGCTTCGATGGGAGCAACAGCGCCGGCATGAATCGCGTGACCTGGAACCTGCGCGCACTCTCGGTGAACCCGGTCAGTGCAGCAGCAACGGGCGGATTCGGCGGCTTCGGTGGTGGTGGTGGTGGCGGTGGCGGTGGCGGTGGCGCGGGGGGCGGCGGCGCACTCGGCGGCAACGGCCCCTACGTCGCGCCGGGGACGTACCGCGTGCAGTTCTTCAAGCGTGTGCAAGGAGTCCGCACGGCGCTCACGCAGCCGGCACCGTTCGAGGTGCAGATGCTGCCCAACCACCCGGTGTCCGCCGCCGAGCGCGAACGTGCGGTGGCGTACGCCCGCGAGGCCCAGACGCTGCAGCGCGTGGTGCTCGCCGCCAACGCCCTGATGGCGGAGACGAGCACGCGGCTCGACGCACTGCAACGTGCGGTCGAGCAGATCGGTCGCAGCACGACGCTGGATGCGGACGTGCGGGCCGCGATCGTGAAGCTCCGCGGCATCCGCGAACAGCTCAACGGCGACAACACGCCGGGCCGCTACTCCGAGCCCACCGAGACGTCGTTGCTGGGCCGGATGAACACGGCCGCTGGTGTGGGCGGGCTCACCGAGCCCACCGGCACGCAGAAGCGACAGCTGGAGATCGTCCGCGAGCGATTCCCCGCGATCCACGCGGCGCTCAAGGCGTTCGTGGAGACGGACCTGCCGCGCCTGGAGCAGGCGGCCGAGGCGCAGGGTGCACCGTGGACACCGGGCCGGGCGCTGCCGCCGCTGCCGCGGTAGTCACACCCGACGGTCCGGAATCAGCGGGGGGTGGCCGGCATCGCCGGCCACCCCCCGCTGGCCATCAGACGGCCGTCAGGCGGCCGTCAGTGCGCTCAGTTGTCGTCGTCGCCGTCGATCTCGAACTCGAGGCCGTCCTCGAACTCCACCTCGAGCTGCGCCAGCGCGTTCGTCGTCGCGTAGCTGAGCAGCGCGAGGTTGATCACCGAGCCATCGCCACGCTTGAACCAGAGGTCGGGACGCAGCTCGACCGTCACCCCGCTCGAGGCCGCGTCGATCACCAGCGCCGGCGACAGCGCCGTCTCCACCTCGATGTCGGCGTCGAAGTACACGCGGAAGGCCTGCGCGGTGCCGCCGGTCGGCGTGAACGTGCCCTCGATCATCATCGACGCGCCGGCGGGCCAGTCGGCGTAGGTCTGCCGGAGCGTCGCCAACACCTGCGCGATGCGCGCCGCGCGCGCGACGTCGTCATCGTCGCTCGCATCGACGAAGAGGTCCTTCACCTCGAATTCCATCTCGTCGTACGTGCCCGGACGGATGCGGTCGTTCGCCACGGTCACCGCGCCGGTGCCGAGCGGCACGTCGGCCACGAAGATCCGGGACTCGAACTCCGAGCAGTCATCATCGTCGCTCGGGCTGTCATCGAGGTCGTCGCAGTTCAGTCCGTCGATGGAGTTCACGAGCTTCAGCTCGAACTCATCGACCACCAGCTTGATGTCCGTGATCACCAGCGTGCCGTTCGTCCCGGCGATCGAGAGCCCCGTGGCGGTCGTGGTGCTCTGGCCAGCCACGGCCGGACTCGAGAAGCGGACTTGGGCGTTGGCATTGGGTTCGGTGTTGCTCTCGCATGCGGAGAGGCTGATGACCGCTGCAGTGAGCAGGGCGCTCGCGCGCGTGAACGAACGGGACGGCATGGGGGTCTCCCGAATCAGGTGGTTGCGCCAAGGGGATCCTCGACGACTGCCGAATCGTACACCGGTAGACCGAAGTTCCCTTGTGCTTGACGTCACAACACTTAGGTGAACTTTGCCGAGCCGCGTTTCGGGGCAACTTGAGGCCACCGGGCGCTCGCGCCCGCCCCCAGAGCGAGCGATCTTTCCGCCGCGATGAGAATCCTCACGGTCGTCGGTGCCAGACCCCAGTTCATCAAGGCCGCGCCGGTGAGCCGCGTCCTGCGTGCACGGCACCACGAGGTCCTGGTCCACACGGGGCAGCACCATGACGAGGACATGTCGGAGGTGTTCTTCCGCGAGCTCGGCTTGCCGGCGCCGGATCACCACCTCGGCATCGCGGGCGGCAGCCACGCCGGGATGCTCGCGCGTATGCTCAGCGCGCTCGAGCCCGTCATGCAGCGCGCCGCCCCCGACGCCGTGCTGCTCTACGGCGACACCAACTCCACCCTCGCCGGAGCACTCAGCGCCGCCTCCGTCGGGCTGCCCATCGTACACGTCGAGGCCGGGCTGCGCTCGGGCGACCTGCGCATGCCGGAGGAGCGGAACCGCATCCTCACGGACCGGCTGTCGGCGCTGCTGCTCTGCCCGAGCGAGGTCGCGGTCGCCCACTTGGCACGTGAGGGGATCACCCGAGGGGTGGCCATCGTCGGCGACGTGATGCGCGACGCGCTGTTCGACGCGGTCCGCGCCGCCGACCGGCACTCCACCATCCTCGACCGACTCGCGCTCGCACCGCAGCAGTTCGTGCTGGCGACCATCCACCGCGCCGAGAACACCGACGACCACGCCCGACTCGCCGGCATCGTCGAGGGGCTCGGCGCGATCGACGGTCCGGTGGTGCTGCCCGTGCACCCGCGCACCCGAGCCGCCATGGACCGGGCGGGGCTCTCGTGGCCCGCCAACGTCCGCGTGCAGCCGCCCCTCGCGCACCACGACCTCACCCGGTTGCTCGGTGCGGCGCGGGCGCTGCTCACCGACTCGGGCGGGCTGCAGAAGGAAGCGTACTGGCTGGCCGTCCCCTGCGTCACGGTGCGTGACAGCACCGAATGGATCGAGACCGTGGAAGCGGGCTGGAATCGCCTGGCACCGCCGACGCGGGACGGCCTGGTGGAGGCGCTGCGGGCCGCGCAGCGCCCGTCGGCGCACCCCGCGCTCTACGGCGCGCCCGGATCGGTCGCCGAGCGCATCGTCCGCGCGGTGGAGGAACTGGCATCGCCATTGCATGCTCCACGGTCGCAGGCTGGCGTCTCGCCGCACCCGCAGGCCCCCCCACTCTTCCCCTCCTGACGCCCGCAATGTCGATCGAACTCTGGATCGTGGCTGCCTGCGCGGCAGTCGTCGTGTACGCCTACGCGCTGTACCCCGTGCTGCTCCTCGGGCTGGCCAAGCTGCGCCGCAAGCGGCCGGTCTGGCATGCCGCCCCGGCCGAATGGCCACGCATCTCCATCACGCTCCCGGCGTACAACGCCGAAGCCACGCTGCGGCCGGTGCTCGAGGCGCTGGTGCGCGTCGACTACCCCGTCGACCGACGCCAGATCGTCGTGGTCTCCGACGGCTCCACCGACGGCACGGACGCCCTCGTGCGGGAGTACGCGTCGCAGGGGATCGAGCTGCTCCGGATCGAAGGACGGCTCGGCAAGACCGAGATCGAGAACCGCGCCATGGCCTCGCTCACGGGCGACATCATCGTCAACACCGACGCCTCGGTGACCATCAAAGCCGACTCGGTCAAGCACCTCGTCGCCGCCTTCGGCGATCCGGACGTCGGCGTGGCATCGGGCCGCGATATCTCGGTCTCGTCCGTCGGGTCCACCGGGCACGGCGGCGAAGCCGCGTACGTCGGCTACGAGATGTGGGTGCGCGACCTGGAGACGGCCGTCGATGCCATCGTGGGATCGTCGGGCTGCCTCTACGCGATCCGCGCTCCCCTGCACCGCCGCGAGCTCCCCGGGCACTTGAGCCGGGACTTCAGCTCGGCGCTCTGGGCGCGGCTGAACGGCACGCGCGCCGTCTCGGTGCGCGAGGCCATCTGCTACGTCCCGCGTGCGTCGAGTATGCGCGTGGAGTACCGCCGGAAGATCCGCACCATGTCCCGCGGCATCCAGACGCTGTTCTTCCATGGCCGGCTGTTGGATCCACTGCGCTACGGGCTCTTCGCCCTGCTCCTCTGGAGCCACAAGCTGCTGCGCTGGATGGTGCCGTGGGCACTCTTGGTCGCCGCCCTGGCGCTGCTCGCGGGCGTCGTGGCGTCGCCCGGGCTCACGGGCGGCAGCATCGCCGACCGACTCGAGCTGGTCGGCCTGGGTGGGACACTCCTGGGGCTGGGGCTGGCCGCAATCGGCTGGTGGTGGCCGGGAGGGCATCCCCCGCGGCTCCCATCGATGGCCGCCTTCTTCGTCTCGGGGACGATCGCCGGTCTGGTGGCGTGGAAGCGCGCCTTGGCGGACCAACGGGCTCCCGTCTGGGAGCCGACGCCACGCGCCCTCGCGTCCGGCGATGCGGCGCGCTGAAGTCCGCGGCGACTAGCGGATGAAGTGCTCGAGCAGCTCGACCAGCCCGAGCGCCTGACTGAACACCCAGGCGATGCGGCGACCACCGAACGCGGTCGCCGGCGTGGGCTTGCGGATGAGCTGGAAGCCGGCGCGCCGGCCTGACTCGATCGCGGACTCGAGCTCCGGCACCTCGAAGCAGGTGTGCAGGAGCTTGTTCCCCCGCTCCAGACTGCGCCGCACCGGTGAGTTCTCGCCGACCGGCTCCACGAGCTCGACCGTCAGGTCGTGCATCTGGAAGAAGGCCACACGCACGCGCTGGGTCGGGTCCTCGGACACCTCGAGATCGCGCCGTACGGACGCGATCGACGGCACCACCATGCCGACATGGTGGAGCTTTGCGTCGGATCCGAACGGGGAACCGTCGTTCATTCCGCCGTCTCGCTCACCTCGAGGGTGACGTGTGAGGGCAGGGGGTAGTTCATACGACAGTCCCAACGATACTCCTCCGCGCCGTCAGACGCGAATCCGCTCCGATCCCGCAGGAACTCGAGCGTGGGTTTGTTCTTGGCGGTCGGCACCAGGGTGGCCCGCAGCACCTCCGCGCCCTTCGCCCGCGCGTGGGAGGCCGCAACGTGCACCATGGCTTCCTCCACCTGACGTCCGAACACCCGACAGCTTAGCACAAAATCGACGATGCTCGCCTGCGACTGTAACACTGTGACACCGATCAGACCGGTCAGGCCAGCGTCGCCGAACCGGTCGGAGACCGTGACGGTCCACAGCGCGTTCTCCGGGGCGGCGACCCATTCACTGAGCGCGGTCTCGGTCAGTCGCCGACCGGTCAGGTTCATCTGATTGGTCTTGTTGAGCAGCTGCGTCGCCCGCGTCAGTGTGGCGGGGCGCACCGGCTCGGCACGGACCACCAGCCCCAACGCGGCGAGCCATTCCTCGACGGACTGCACCGACAGGCGCACGGCCTGGCGCTCGCGTTCGGCCACGTACATCGCGCCGCGCGCCCGGTCCTCGTCCGTGATCGCCGGCGCATCGAAGCAGTCGAGGGCCTGCAGCGCCGCGACGTACCCGCGGGGGTCGGTGGGCCACTCGGGCACCAGCACGTCAGGCAGCGTCTCGCGCACGCGCCCCCGCTCCATCGGATTGTCGTCGAGGAACACCGTGTGCTGCAGCCCGAGGTTCAGCTCCTCGGCGATCTCGACGATGTTCGATGCCTTGTCACTCCAGTTGATCCGCCACGCGGCGAAGTCGCCCTCGCGGAGCACCATCTCGGGGTGCGAACGGATCGCCTCCATCGCGACGGCCTCGTCGTTCTTGCTGGCGATCGCCAGCACGATGCCGCGCCGGGACAGCGCCTTGAGCGCACGCTGGAAGTCCTGATGCGCCTCGCCCTTGGGGTCGTGACCACCGAGCGCCAGGTTCTCCCAGCCCGCGTCGCCGACGATCCCGCCCCAGAGTGTGTCATCGAGGTCCACCACCACGAGCTTCCGCGCCCCGCCCTTGATGCCGCGCAGCGCGGCCTTGACGTCCGCGACGGCCAGCTTGAGCGCGTCCGGCGTGTACGGGAGCTTGGCGGCGTACCAGGACGCCGGGGAGTCCCCGCGCGGCCCGGCCGCGCGGGCCCATCGGGACGCGTCCAGCAGGTAGACGTCCTTGCGGTCGGCCAGCCGGTCGGCGAGACGACCGTTCATGGCCAGCAGCGTCCGCGCCAGGCCCTGCTCGGACTTGAGGTCCAGCATGCCCAGTCCGCGCTGGTACCACGGCAGGGTCCACGACGAGACGAGCATCAGCGGCACGGTCGCCCGGGCCCCGTCGATCGCCTCGACGAACGCGTCCACCTCCGCGAGGATCGTCGCGACGGGCACGCGCTCGTTCCCGAGCAGGGCGGCGAAGCCGGGGCTCACCGCCTCGGGACGCGTCCACACGAACGCGGCATCGGCGGGCGGAGGGGCGAGCAGCGACTGGAAGACGCTCCCGAACGAGGTTCCGACGGGCGTCACACCAGCCGACGCATCGTTCGCGAACAGCGCCTGCAGGTTGGAGGCGTTGAAGTCCGCGACCAGCAGCAACCGTTGCGCCGACACGGTCACGAGCGTGCAGCCTGCATGCGGTCGCGGACCAGCGCGGTCAACCGCTCCACCGTCGCGAGCGCCGACGTGGTCGGGTCGACTTCGAGCAGGTCCATCAGGCTCACCGTCACGCCCTCGTTCTCCTCCACGATGCGCTCGAGGGCGAGCAGGAGGTTCACGACGCCGAGGGAGTCGAGACGACCACCGAGGACGGTGTCGCCCGCCGTGCTCAGACGCTCCGGCGCCGGGAGCAGGTCGTTGAGTTCGGCGATCGCCTTGTGCATCGCGCGGAGCGCTGGTTCGGTGTAAGGCATGGGGGCGAAGGAGGTGCTGATCAGATGTTGTACAACGCTATCTCGGAATACGCATTGCTGAGCGACTCGGTCACGACGCGTGCACCACCGACGAGCCGCGCCACCGGCATCCTCCGGTCGGTGAACGGGCCGGGCGCGTCGGCGACCAGCCGACTGTCATGACTCACCACCACGCGCCCATGCCGACGGAAGAGCGCCCACTGCAGCGCCCGCATGCCGCCCGCGAGACCCGTGCGGGGACTCACGTGCTGCAGTCGCGCCTCCGGGATGCGCCGCCACCGCTTCAGGCTGTAGCGCACGTAACAGGCCCCCTCCGGAGTCTCGACCAGAACCGCCAGTAGGTGCGGCAGCCCCGCGTGCGCGCGATGCAACTCCTGATCCGCCGGGCTCAGCAGGGACTGCGGGATCGCGTGGCCGAAGTGGACACGCACCCCGCGCTCCGGCAGCGCCGGGAAGGGCCAGTGCATGCGCACGCGGGAGTCGAGCTCCCGGTACCCCAGCCGGGAGAATATCTGATGCACCTCGGGAAGCGCCGTCAGATTGGTAAAGACCATGTCGCGACGCTTCACGGCCGGCATGGCCAGGCTCATCGCCTGCGCGCGGTACGGCGGGTCCACCACCCAGGTGTTGAAATTGCAGACCGTCACCGCCCGCCCCTCGATCTCCTGATCGCTGCACAGGTAGGACGCAAAGCCCACCGGCCGGTCCTTGTCGAGCAGGGCGAACCCGAGCATCGGCTCACGCGAGGTCCACGGCCGATGGAACAACAGCCGCCACATCTCGGGGGTGAAGCGGGGGTTCAGCGGGCGCAGGAGGTGATCGTGGATCGCATCGAACATCGCCGGCACCACCGGCACGAGCTCGGTCATCGCGTGGCGGGGGGAAGGATGCTCACCGAGCGACGAGGATCGTGATCAGCGGCGCGAGGAAGATGCCCGCGATCGACAGGATCGAGGCGCGATCCCACGGGGGATTCCCTTGCGGGACCATCAGCGCGTCGCCATCGCGCAGGTCGAGCTCGTCGAGCGTCTTCCCCTCGGCGATCGCGGTCAGCACCGCCGGGCCCTGCATCAGCACCGTGTCGCTGCGCATTACGCGGAGCCGCTCGATCGCGGAGGTCGACGTGGGACCGCCGGCCAAGGTGATCAGATGGTCGAGCAGCGTCTGCGAGGGCACCTGGAAGAACCCCGGATTGGTGACTGAGCCGAGCACGGCCACACGGGTCAGCGGCCAGACCTGCACGCGGGCGTCACGGACGACCTGTGCGACCTCGGCCGTCACCTTCGCCTCGAGCTCGGAGCGCAACACGCCGCCGAGCGGGATCCGCCGGACGTTGGGGATGTCGAGATACAGCGAGTCCCGCACGGTCAACGTGTCGTTGAACAGCGTCGGCTGGCCGTCGAGCCGCACCCAGATCCGCTGGCCGACGGTGAAATCCCCGTTCGCCAAGCGGGACCGGACACGCACCATCTCCGCGCGCGCCTTCGCCCGGGTCCGCTCGCCGTAGGCCGTCGACGAGGCCGTGCGCTCGAGCACCTGCACCGAGGCCTCGAGTTGCGCGCGCGTTGCCGAGCGCGAGGTCGATGGCGCCGACTGGGCGTCGGCGCGTGCGCCGACCGCGGTCAAGGCGATCGCCAGGACGACGACCGTCGGACCGGAAATGCGGAATGGGACTCTCATGATTGGAGAAGAATACGCGAGAATCGTGCGAGGACGCTACGGCGATGCCGTTGCACGCTAGCATCGCACGTGTGGCTCGGCCGCATCGAAGTCGCGGGCTACCCCGGAATGTCACAAGGTGATAACCGTATGTCGAGCAAGGCGTTACGGATTGCCCATGCACACGCACGTAACGTGCAGAGGGAAAGCCTGACTCCCCTGCCTGACCAAGTGGTATGTCGACTACCGTCTCTCAGCCCTCGATGACCGATATCGCCCCGCGCTCCCGTCCACCCCTGACGTTGATCGCCAACAGCCAGGAGTGGCACTCCCGGTCGCTCGAGAGCATCCTGGGTCCGCACGGCTACGCCGTGATCCGGGCCTACACCGGCAAGCAGGCACTGGAGCGGGCGGCGACGGCGCGCCCTGACCTGATCATCCTGGACAGCGACCTGCCGGACCGCGACGGGTTCGAGGTCTGCCGGGATCTGCGGAACGACCCGAACATCGGCGCCTCGACCCCGATCATCATGACGAGCCCCGGGCATCCGAGCCGCCAGAAGCGGCTGGAGGCGCTGCGTGCCGGGGCCTGGGACTTCATCGGGTCGGCGCTCGACGGCGAAGAGCTCCCGTTGCGGCTCGACGCGTTCGTGCGCGCCCGGCAGGAGGTCGAGCGGGCACGGGAGGAGAGCCTGCTCGATGAGCTCACCGGCCTGTACAGCATGCGCGGCCTCGCGCGGCGCGCACGGGAGCTGGGCTCGCAGTCCTTCCGGCAGCGGGAGGCCTTCGCCTGCATCGTCCTCACGCCGATCATGCCGGACGCGTCCGAGGCCGAGCGGGCGCAGGCCGCCGAGACGATCGCGGACCTCGCCGCCGTGCTCCGGGAGACCGGGCGCACCTCCGATGCGATCGGCATGCTCGGGCCGCGTGAGTTCGCCGTCGTGGCGCAGGGTACCGACTCCGCCGGCGCCGTGCGCCTCGCGGAGCGCCTCGCCGAGGCCGCGTCGCTCTCGCTCGGCTCCTCGGGCCTGCGCGTGGCCGCGGGTTACGACGCCGTGACGAACTACCACGATGCGCCGATCGACCCCAGCGACATGCTCATGCGGGCGAGCATGGCGATGCGGCAGTCCCGTTCGGACGCCCTCGCGACCGGCCGCGTCAAGATCCGCGGCTTCGAGGGTCAGGTCAGCTGACCCGGCGGCTGGCGCCTCGCGCGCCAGCCGCGGCCACCGCCAGCCACTGGACTCCGTCCACACGCGGTTCCCGCGTGCGGTCCGTCACGTGTAACTTCGACGCATGTCGTTCAACTCCTTCGCGTTCGCCATCTTCCTGCCGGTCGTCCTCGGGCTCTACTGGGCCATGCGGCGATCCATCGCCTGGCAGAACTGGATGCTGCTCGCGGCGAGTTACCTCTTCTACGGCTGGTGGGATTGGCGCTTCCTCTCCCTCCTGCTGATCTCGACCGCGGTCGACCACGTCGTCGCCAACCGCATCTACGCGCTGCGCACGGGCAACGATCCCGACGGCAAGCGACGCTCGCTGCACTGGCTGCGCTTCAGCATCATCACGAACCTCGGCATCCTCGGGTTCTTCAAGTACTTCAACTTCTTCGCGGGCTCCTTCGCTGCGATGCTGCTGAAGCTCGGTATCGAGGCCGAGCCGTTCTATCTGAACATCGTACTGCCGGTCGGGATCTCGTTCTACACGTTCCAGACGCTGAGCTACACGATCGACGTCTACCGCGACGAGATGCCGCCGGCGAAGACGCTGCGCGACTTCGCCCTCTACGTCGCGTTCTTCCCGCAGCTCGTCGCCGGTCCCATCGAGCGCGCGATCGCGCTCGTGCCGCAGATCGAGCTGCCGCGCCGCTTCGACCGGCTCCAGTTCATGGCGGGCGCGGAGCTCGTGTTCTGGGGCCTCTTCAAGAAGGTGTACGTCGCCGACAACCTCGCGCCGGCGGTCACGACCGCGTTCAGCGATCCGGCGGCCACGAGCTTCCAGGTGCTCGTCGGCATCTATGCCTTCGCCTTCCAGATCTACTGCGACTTCTCGGGCTACACCGACGTCGCACGCGGCTGCTCGAAGATGATGGGCTTCGAGCTGATGGAGAACTTCCGCTTCCCCTACATCTCGCGGAATCCCAGCGAGTTCTGGCGTCGCTGGCACATCAGCCTCTCGACCTGGCTCCGCGACTACCTCTACATCTCGCTCGGCGGCAATCGCGGCTCGTCGCTCATGACCTACCGCAACCTGTCGCTGACCATGCTGCTCGGGGGTCTCTGGCACGGTGCCACCTGGCTGTTCGTCCTCTGGGGCGCGTACCAGGGGCTGCTGCTCGTGGTGCACCGGCTGTTCACGGGCTGGTGGGAGACGCTGCGCGGGAAGCCGGCCGCGGAGGGACTGGGGGTCCGCGTCCTCAAGATCGCCGTGATGTTCCAGTTCATCTGCTTCGGCTGGCTGATCTTCCGGGCCGAGTCGTTGCCGATGGGACTCTCGATGGTCGACCGACTCCTCCATTGGACCGGGCCGCTGGATCTCGCGGTCGCGCGTCCCTTGGCGGTATTCGTGCTGCCCCTGTTGGCGATCGAGGCCCTCATGGGTCTCAGCCGCCGCCAAGCAATCCATCACATCGGCTGGATCCCGTCACCGGTGCGGGCCGCCGCGTTCGGCGTCCTGTTCTATCTCTTCGCGTTCCATGGTGCGAGCCCGCAGAGCTTCATCTACTTCCAGTTCTGAGTGTCGCCCATGAGTCGTGGCCGCCGCACCGCACTCCGCTGGGTCGGGTACGCCGCCATCTTCGCGGTGACGCTCGAGGTCTCCGCGCGCGTGGACGACATGCTCACCTGGGGCGCGCCGTTCCGGGGCCGGTACTCGCACGAGGCACTCGCGCGCAGCGACAGCATCGTGGTCCGTGGCCACGAAGGCTTCCGCTACGAGAAGTGGCAGATGAACGCGCAGGGCTTCCGTGGCCCGGAGCTGCGCCGCGACCGCGCGGGCGTCACGCGGATCGCCGTGCTCGGGGCCTCCGAGACCTTCGGCCTGTTCGAGGACGAAGGCCAGGAGTATCCCGCGCAGATGCAGCGGATGCTCGATTCGCTCGCCCCCGGGCGCTTCGAAGTCGTGAATGTCGCGCTCGCCGGCCTGGGCATCAACGCGATGCTGCCGTACTACGAGCGGATCGTCGCGCCGCACACGCCGGACATCGTGGTGACCTACCTGTCACCGTCGTTCTACCTGGAGCCGAATCCGCCGCCGGCGCAGTACACGGCCTGGCGCTACCCGGCGCGCCGCCCGGGACTGCCGGGGCTCGTCGCCGACCTCACGCCGGAGCTCCGCTCGGCCGCCAAGGCCAAGACGGTGCTCAAGGCCTTCATCCCCGCCCCGCTGCAGCGGTTCACACGCGAGCGCAAACTGGAGCAGCGTCGCGCCGGCCAGCCCGCCGAGTGGTTCTGGACGGCCGTCCCGGCGGATCGCATGGACATGTTCGAACAGCAGGCCGACCGGTTGATCGGCGAGATCGACTCCACCGGCGCCGAGGTGTTCGTGGTGACGCACGCGAACCGGTTCCTGCATCGGAGCACGCCGATGACGGCGGACGACTCGCTGCACATGCTGACGAGCCTGTCCTCACTCTTCCCGCGCGCCACTCCCGAGATCGTGGCCGGGGTGGATTCCTCCGCGAACGCGCGCCTGCGGCGCGTCGCCACGCGGCACGGCGCGCGCATCGTCGAGGCCGAGCGGGTGATCCCCGCCGATGGTGTGCACTACGGCGACTACCTGCACTTCACGAACGACGGCGCGCGGGTGATGGCGCGGCTCATCGTCGACGCACTCCTCGCGCCGCGGGACGCGGGCCGCGACCGGGTGGCCGTGGCTCCCTGACGCGGTTCCGCGACGGCTATCGTCGCGGAACCACGCTGGTGCGCTTGCCTCCGGTCGTGCCGGCGCCCGCCTCCACCTCATCCTCGGGACGATAGCCGGGAAGGTAGGCGTAGTAGCGGTAGGTGCCTTCGGGCTTCACGTCGTTGAGCACCGCGCCCAGCAGCCGGATGGGGAGTCGATGCAGGTCCCCGAGCCTCGCTTCCGTGAGTTCCCGGTCACTCACGCCGTTCCGGAGCACCAGCACCATGCTCCCGCAGAGCGACCCGAGCACCAACGGGTCCACGCCGGCGCCGAGCGGGGGACTGTCGATGATGATGGCCTGGTACTTGGTGCGCATCTGCTGCAGCATCTGCCCCATCGCCTGCGAGGCGATGAGTTCCGGTCCGCCCGCGAGGCGGGTGCCACAGGGGATGAAGTCGAATCCCTTGTCAGGGATCATCTGCACGATCTGCTCGAGCGCCGCGTTGCCGCCCAGGTAGTCGAGCAGGCCGGGCTTGCGGCTCACGCCAAGCGCGTGGTGGAGCGTCCCACGACGCGTATCGCCGTCGATGAGCAGCGTGCGCAGGCCGGACTGCGCGAGTGAGTGCGCGAGGTGCGAGGAGAGGAACGACTTGCCCTCCCCCGCGCCGGGACTGGTGATGGTGGTGACGAACGATCCGGCCGTGCCGTGTGCGTAGCGCATGCTGATGCGCACGGCGCGCAGCGCTTCCGTCAACTGCGCGTCGCTGTCGGCGCTCGGCGCGCCGGAGCGCTCCTTCTTCACGAGCGGCAGGGCACCCAGGATCTGCAGCCCGAGGCCGCGCGTCACCTGGTCGGGATACCGGATGCGGTGGTCGAAGCGGTCGAGCAGCAGCGCGAGCACCACGCCGAGCCCGAGCCCGCCCACGAGGCCACCGACGATAATCAACAGCAACTGGTCGGTCACCGGCGTGTTGGGCGGCACGGCGGAGTCCAGGATGCGGACGTCCGGCGCCGCACTCAGCTCGGCGAGCCGGGCCTGCTCGTAGGCGGCCGTCAGGTCCGAGTTCATCGACTGGGCGATGTCGTACGCGCGGCGGCGCCGATCCTCTTCCGCGACGCGCGGCGGGATCTGTTGCATCTCCCGCGACGAGGCCGCGATGCGCTGGTCGAAGTCCTTGATGCGGAGCCCAAGGTTGTCCGCGAGCGCGCGCGCCTGCGCCCGCACGACGTCCCGGTCCAACACCTCGATCTCCCGCTCCAGCTGCCGCAGCGGCGGATGCGCGGACGTGTAGGTGATGCTCATGCGACGCGCTTCCGCGCGCCGGACGCCCAACTCGGCGATCGCCGTCGTCAGCTCGGTGGTGCCACGCACCGCCGGGATGGCACCGAGCGCCACGAGCAGCTCGCCGGTGGAGTCCGCCGGCATGCGCAGGGCACGCAGCAACGCCTCGTGGTCGTTCACCAGCGATTCACGCTCCAGCTTGAGCTGGAAGAACGCTTCCATCACCGGGTCTCGCGTGGCGGCGAGACCGGCGGCGATCGGCGTCGCCCCGCGGTCGCTGGGCAGCGTGATGGTGCGGATCCGATAGCTCTCCAGGGCGTTGTCCGCCGCCGCGAGCTCCGCCTGCGAACGATCGAGCTGCGCCTTGAGCAGTTCGGTGCGGTTGGTGAGGTCCTCGCGCTTCAGCCGCGTCGCGACCTCGACGAAACGCTCGGCGACGGCATTGACCGTGGCCGCGATCTCGGATGCGGACGTCCCGCGCATCTGGAGGCGCATCAGGGCGCCGTCCATCGGGGGCGGGATGGTCTCGAGGTCCTCCTGCAGCGCGACGGCCGCGTCGCGTGGCGTCACCACCGAGAACTTGATGGAGCGCCCCGCGGTCACGCCGGTGGGCACCCACTGGAAGCCGAGCGCACGGCCGAGGGAGTCGCCCGCGGCTACCGATTCGAGCTCGGCACCCGCCTCGTTCCGCAGCACCAAGCGCGAACCGTCGACACTCTCGACCTGATACTTCCCAGGCTCAAACCGTTCGGCCAGCGAGAAGCCGGCGAACACCGCCGCGTCGGTCGCCTCTGCGGGCTGGATGAACAGTCGCCGGCGCCGCACGACCTCGTCGAGCACCTCGAACGATCGGGAGATCTCGATCCAGCCGCGCGCGTCGAAGAGGCTGCGTTGCTGGATAGGGCCCGGGGCAGGATTGCGGGGACCACCCACCTGAATGGTCGCCTGCGCCTGATACACCGGCTTCACGAGCCTCGAAATGACCAGCCCGGCCGCCAGGCCCACCGTACCGAGGCCCAGGATCAGCCAGATGTGCCGGAGCAGGGCGATACGGTAGCGTGCGAAGTCGATCCCGCCCTCCTCCTCGTCATCCAAGGAGGGGTCGAAGCGCTCCTGCATCGGTCGTCGCTCGCTTGCGAGCGCCTGGATCGGCGCGGGAAGTGTTTCGTCTGACCCGAGTTGCATTTTTCAGGGGTTCACGATTGGACCGGCCACGCCATCAACTGGACGAATATACCCGAGCCGGATCACGGAGGTCTCTTGACGTCATGGTGCTGGTGCAATACCTAACTATGGCTCCGCCGACACAATGTTGCGGCGGGGCCACGTTTCTCCAACACCGGCTGACATCCTTTGACCGCTCCTGACGCATCCTCCGTTCCAGATCGTTCGCGCGACGAGAACTCCTTGGTATCGGCAGAGTTCCGCGCAAGCCTGAACCTGTTGTTGATTGACGACGAGCGGACTCTGCGGGAGAGCTGCAAGTCGATCCTGGTTGGGCTCGGCTACAAGGTGGATGTCGCCTCCAAGGGCGAAGAGGGCCTCCGCATGGCACAGCGGCGGGCCTACGACATCATCCTGACCGACCTCTACATGAATGACGTGACGGGCATCGAGCTCGTCGCGCAGGTGCTGCAGAGCCGGCCCGGCACGATCATCATCGTCATGACCGGCAACCCCAGTGTGGCCTCGAACGTCGAGGCCCTCCGTGCCGGGGCGTGGGACTACCTCCCCAAGCCGTTCTCGGCCACCCATCTGGAGATCGTGATCGGGCGCGCCAGCCACGCGGTCATGGTTGCGCGCGAGTCCGAGTCACCCAGCGGGCGCTCCGCAGCCGAGCCCGAGTCGGATGCCCCACTCGGGGCCAGCCCGGCGTTCGTGCGCTGCCTCGACCTCGCGCGGAAGGTCGCCGCGACCGACGCGTCGGTGTTCATCACCGGCGAGACGGGCGCCGGCAAGGAGATGATCGCGCAGTACATCCATAGCCGGAGCCGTCGCCGCGCCCGCGAGCTGGTCGCCGTGAACTGCGCCGCGCTTCCGGAGGGCCTGCTGGAGTCCGAGATGTTCGGCCACCTGCGCGGCTCGTTCACCGGTGCCGTCCGCGACAAGGCGGGTCTGCTCGAGACGGCGAACGGCGGCACGCTCTTCCTCGATGAGCTCACGGAGATGCCGCAGTCGCTCCAGGCGAAGCTCCTGCGGGTGATCCAGGACGGCGTCGTTCGGCGCGTCGGCAGCTCCACCACCTCCTCGGTGGTGAACGTCCGCTTCATCTCGGCGTCCAATCGCGACGCGGAGAAGGCGGTCCGCGACGGCGTGCTGCGTGAGGACCTGTTCTTCCGGCTCCGCGTCGTGCCCATCAAGCTGCCGGCGCTCCGCGAGCGGCAGGAGGACATCCCGCTCCTCGCCGAACACTTCATGCGGGCCTATTGGCGCCAGCACCGCGGAAAGGACACCCGTGTCCCGACGCTGACCCCGGACTCGATCCGCATGCTGCAGGCGCATCCATGGCCGGGAAATGTTCGGGAGCTGCAAAACGCGATCGAGCACACGGTCGTCCTCTTGGAGCCGGGGCAGTCGGTCGAGCCTTCCGATATCCCGTTGCACGGGACGCCGGTCCCGGGCATCCCCGTGGTGGTGCCGGACTCGGGGGCGGCGGGGGACGACGGGATCTCGCTACAAGAGAGTTACCATGTCGCGCGCGAAAGAGTGATCTCCCAGTTCGAGCGTCGTTATCTTACTGAGCTGGTGCGGGCAGCCGAGGGCAACATGTCCAAGGCAGCCCGCCTCGCCGGCGTCGACCGTACCACGTTGTACCGCCTCATGGAGCGTCACGGCCTGCAGCGCGACGCCGTGAATCCGAACAGGAGCTGAGTTGACCGATCGCGCAGTGAGCACGGAGCGGACTCTTCGGCAGGGGCGGATCGCCCCAGCGCCGAAGTCTTCGGCCGTCCTGCTCACGGCCGAGATCGACCCGCTGATCGCGAAGTCGACCGACGAGGTGATGCGCGGCTGGGCGCAGGCCTTGGGCAAGTCGTTCGATGCGGCCGAGACGCGGAGCGTGCTGGACTGGCTGGCGCGCTCGATCGATTTCGCCTCGCGCGGAGGCATCCCGGAGCGCGGACAGGGAGCGAGTGCCCTGAGTCGGTTCCTGCTCGAGCGCACCGCCTCGGTGTTGCTGAGCCTGCTGGAGACGGATCCGAGCACCGACCGTGCGAGTGCGATCCGCTTCATGAAGGCCATCGACACGGTCCGTCGCGCCATCGAGCCCGATTGGGACCAGTACTTCTCGTCGCAGCTCTCGGGTCCGGACGGCTTGAATCTCGTCGTCGAGGTCGCGCACGACATCCGCTCCCCGCTCACGTCCATCCGCTGCTTGGCGGAGACGCTCGAGCGCGGCTCCTCCGGCGCCGTCAACGACGTGCAGCGTCGCCAACTGCGCTTGATCTACAGCGCCTCGCTGGGCCTGAGTTCGATGGCCAGCGACGTGATCGAGATCGCGCGCCGCGGGGACCAGCTGGCGGAACAGGAGCCGGTCCCGCTCTCGATCGCCGAGACGATCGAGTCGACCGTGGACATGGTCCGGCCGATCGCGGAGGAGAAGGGTCTGTTCGTGCGGTTCGCGCTTCCGGCGTCGGACCAGCGCCTGGGCCGGCCGATCGCCCTGGGTCGAGTGCTGCTGAACCTGGTGACGAACGCGCTGAAGTTCACCGACGAGGGCGGGGTGGAGATCATCGCGCGCGCGACCGGCATCACCACCGTCGAGTTCTCGGTGAAGGACACCGGACGCGGGATCAGCGACGAGGCGCTGGCGAGCCTGTACCAGCCGTTCCGTCGCGCCAGCGGGCGCTCGGCGCGGTCGGGCTTCTTCTTCTCCGGGACGGGACTCGGACTGGCGATGTGCCGGAAGATGCTGGAGGCGATGGGGTCGGAACTGCACTACGAGACGACCGCCGGCGAGGGGACGCGGTTCTACTTTGAGCTCGAGCTCCCCCCCGTTGCGATGATGTGAGTCGCGCAGGTGTGGCCCGCCCTCCACACCGGCACGTGAACGCACCACAATTGACCCGTTTCTGATACCACCTAAGACGCTACCGTACAAGAAGTTAGGGTACGGGTACACGTGGTGCCACTCGCGGCACAGGTTGTGCACGTTGCTGTACCGCGATGACTACTCTCGACGTCGAATCCGCGCGTCTCTGGACGCGATCGTCCGCTAGGACCAGTTCGTTGCCGTCGGATCATCCGCATCGGCGCGAGCGGGCTCGCCGGGTGCTCAATGTCGTGGTGGCGGCCATCGGGCTGGTGCTCGCGGCGCCGATCATGCTGGTCATCGCGATCGTCCTGAAGCTGACCTCTCCCGGCCCGGTCTTCTACAAGCAGACCCGCGTCGGTCTTTGCCTGCGCTCGTCCACGGGTGGCAACCATCGCCGCAAGGTCGATCTCGGTGGCCGGCCCTTCACGATCTTCAAGTTCCGCACGATGCGGGCGGCCCGTCCGGGTGAGGAAGTGCAGGTCTGGGCCTCGGCGTCCGACCCCCGCATCACCAAGTTCGGCAACTTCCTGCGCCGCACCCGCCTCGACGAACTGCCGCAGCTGATCAACGTCCTCCGCGGCGAGATGAACATCGTCGGCCCGCGCCCCGAGCAGCCGGAGATCTTCAAGAACCTCCGCAACGAGGTCGTCTCGTACCAGGCGCGTCAGCGGGTCCGCCCGGGCATCACGGGCCTGGCGCAGATCACCCTGCAGTACGACTCCTGCGTCGACGACGTGCGCAAGAAGGTCCAGGCCGACCTCGAGTACATCGAGTCGCAGTCGTTGCTCGAGGACCTGCGCATCATGGCGCTCACCGCGCCCGTGATGCTGTTCCGCAAGGGCTCGCGCTAACGCTCGCGAGCGCTCCGCACTCCACGACCGACCCCCGCGACCGACCAGTCATTCTCATGACTGGTCGGTTCGAGTATTCTCCCCTCCGTGAGCCACCCCTCGACCCCGATCGATCGCGTGCCGCGACCGGCGACGACCTGGCGGCGACTCGCCGTCACGGTCCTCTTTGCCGTCGGCACACTGGTCGCCGCGGACCGCGTCGCGTGGTGGCTCGCGCCGCCGGCGCACCTGCGGGAGGTCGAGGATGCCATGCGGGAGCTCGAGACCGGCGACCCCACGGTGCTGGCCATCGGCTCGAGTCACGGCCGCACGTTCGCGGTCATCGACGATTCGATCCGCGCGCGCAGCGCGGGCCGCGAGCGCATCCTGGCGGTCCCGGTCGAATGGGGGAAGCTCACGGCATACGCCTGGGTCCTGCGGCATCGCTTGCTCCCGGTCCTCGACGAGACCGATGCGGACGGCAGGCCACGCCGTCGCTCGCTCCGTCGCGCCATCATCATCACCGAGTGGTGGGACTCCTGCCCGTACGGGTCGCCGCTGCGCAACCTGCCCGCGCGCTCCTGGACCTGGCAGCACTACATCGCTGACGTCCGGCAGCACGGACTGACGGCGTACAACAACAACTTCCTCGGTTACCGCTGGAGCCGGTTCTGGCATGGATCGGCACTGGTGCAGGACCGGGGGCAGCGACGACTCCTGACCGCGGTGCGGCAGCGGCTCGCGCCGGCGTCGGCCGAGGCGCAGCAGGCGAACTTCGAAGTCCAGACCGCGATGTGGCGCAAGATGGTTGAGGACGGTGCCAGCTGCATCGGCAGCGCACCTGAGATGGACGCGCTCGACTGGATGGTCGACACCCTGCAGGCCCGCGGGCTCGAGGTCACCGTCCTGCTGTATCCGCGGATGCCCGCGACGCTGTCGGAGCGCGCCAAGGCCACGACGCTGCCACAGTTCGCCGGGTTGGTCCGCGCGGCCGTCGGCCCGAAGGGAGTGTCCGTGATCGACCTCACGACGTCGGCGCCACTCACCGACGCGGATTTCGGCGCGGACTTCGACCACATCGTCCGCGCCGGTAACGCGCGGCTCGCCGGCTGGGCGCTCGACGGGCCCTTCCGGTTCCTGCTGGAGTCGCGGCCGTGAGCCTCACCGGCGTGGCCTTCGCCCTGTTCCTGCCGCTCGTGCTCGGGGCGTACTGGCTCCTGCCGAGGCGCGCCGTGCTGCAGAACGCGGTGCTCCTCCTCGCCAGCCTGGGGTTCTACCTGAGCTGGTCACCCGAGTGGCTGCTGCTGCTCATCTTCGGCACTGTGTTGGACTTCGGGCTGGCGCAGGTCGTCGCCGATGAGCGGCGACCGACCGGCGTGCGGCGCCTCGCGCTCGGCGTCGCGGTCGCCGCGAATCTCGGCGCGCTGCTCTGGTTCAAGTACGTGGGGTTCCTGACGGACGCGATGCACGCGCTGTTCGCGGCCGCCGGGCTGCCCTCGTCCGCGACCGCGATGGCCGTGGTGCTGCCGCTGGGCCTCTCGTACTACACGCTCATCCGCATCGGGTACCTGCTCGACGTCCACCATCGGCGCATCGCGCCCTCGCGGTCGCTGCTCGAGTTCGCGACGTTCGTGATGTTCTTCCCGCAGATCATCGCCGGTCCGATCACGCGTGCCGGGCGCATGCTGCCACAGCTGCGCGATGCGCGCCGGCTCGACCCGACGCGCGTGGCCCAGGGTGCCAATGCGTTCCTCCTCGGCTGGTGGATGAAGGGCTACCTCGCCGACTGGATCGCGCCGGCGCTGGTGGAGCCCGTCTTCGCGGACCCTGGAGCCGCCGGAGCCGCGGCCCACTGGCTCGCGCTCGGCGGCTACGCGGTGCAGGTGTTCGGGGACTTCGCCGGCTACAGTCTCCTGGCGATCGGCGTGGCCGCGCTGTTGGGCCTGGAGCTTCCGGTGAACTTCGACCGTCCGTTCCTCAGCCGCAGCATGCCGGAGTTCTGGCGGCGATGGCACATCAGCCTCAACACCTGGCTGTTCGACTACCTCTACGGGCCATGGGTGACCGGCACGGGCTGGCTGCGTGGCCGGATCGCGCTCACGCTGGTGCTCGTGTTCGCCCTTTCGGGGCTCTGGCACGGGGCCCGCTGGACCTTCGTGGTCTGGGGGCTGCTGCACGGCCTCGCACTCGCCGTCCACCATGGCTGGGACACCTGGTACCGCGCCCGCTGCCGCGTCGATCGGCGTTGGGTGACGGCGCGCAAGCACGCCGCCTACGCGCTGGCGGCGTGGCTGCTCACGCAGGCGTGGTTCCTCGGCAGCCTCATCCTGTTCCGGGCCGAGGACCTCGGGAGCGTCGGTCGGTTCCTCCGTGGCTTGCTGGGACAGGGGACCGGCTTCCCGGCGGAGATGGACGCGATCACGCTCGTCAATTGTGCGGTCGCCTTCGGGTTCATCGTCGTCCACCACCTCCTGGCGCTGCCCGCCGCCGAGCGCGTCCGCAGCCTGGGCGCGCGGACGCCGGCCGCGCTGCGCGGGATCTTCTACGGCGGCGTGATCGTGTGGCTGCTCGTCTTCGCACCGCTCGGGCGCGGTACATTCATCTATGCCCAATTCTGATGCCGAGCTCCGTCGGCTGATCATCGATTGGCTCGACGATCAGTACCACTTCGGTGATGCGGAACAGTTGATCCGCGACGACGAGCAGTCGTTCCTCGAGACCGGCGTGCTCACGAGCCTCGGGTTCGTCCAACTGGTGCTGTTCCTCGAGCAACGGCTGGCGATCACGTTGGACCGCGCCGCGCTCACCCGGGAGAACTTCGACGGGATGGGACGCGTCGTGCGGCACCTGCGCGCGCATCTGGGCCCCGCGTCCGCGTGAACACGCCGTCGATCGTCTGGCAGCCGGATCCGGCCCGGGCGGCGGCATCCCAGCTGGCGAGGTTCCAGCAGTTCGTCGAAGCGCGGCACGGCCTGCGATTCTCGACCTGGGCGGAGTTCCACCGTGATTCCGTGGTGTCGTTCCGCCGCTTCTGGTCGGACTTCCTGGAGTGGAGCGCCGTGCGCCGCGCCGGGTCGGCGGAGCCCGTGTGCGAGGGCGATACGATCGAGCGCGCCCGATTCTTCCCGGCGCTCCGCCTGTCCTACACCGGCACGGTGCTCGACGGCGGCGGACAGCCGGACGCGGCGGTGGCGGTCGTGGAGTGCCACGAAGCCGAGACACCGACGGCGGCACTCCAGGTGCGCGAGGTGACGCGTGGTGAGCTGCGGCGGGACGTCGCGCGCATCGCGCAGGCACTCGAGGCCCAGGGCGTCGGGCCCGGTGACCGCGTGGTCGCGCTCGCGGCGCATGATGCCGACACGATCGCCGTCGCCCTCGCCGCGACAGGGCTCGGTGCGACCTGGTCGTCCTGCGGACCCGAGCTCGCGAACGAGGCCGTGCTCGCGCGCTTCGGGCCGCTGGAGCCGGCCGCCTTCGTGGTGACCGGCCAGTATCGCTCCGGCGGCGTCCGCCACGACCTGCTCGCCCGGGCGCGCGAGGTCGCAGCGGCGCTGCCGACACTGCGACTCACGGTGGTCACCGGGGCGGCGGCGGACGCCGCCGTCACCCGCGACGCGGCGCAATGGCCGCATCACCTCGTCGCGCTGCCGCAGTTGATGGCGGGGACGGAAGCCGTCACGCGCGACTGGACCTTGTTGCCCTTCAACCAGCCGCTCTTCCTCCTGTTCTCGTCGGGCACCACCGGCGCACCCAAGGCAATCGTGCACGGTGCCGGCGGGACGCTGCTCGAGCATCTCAAGGAGCACCGGCTGCACGGCGACCTCGGCCCAGGCGATCGGCTCTACTACCAGACCACCTGCGGCTGGATGATGTGGCATTGGACCCTCTCCGGCCTCGCGACCGGGGCGGCGATCGTCACGTACGACGGGTCGGTGGCCACTCCCGACGCCTCCGCGCTCTGGCGTCTCGCCGCACGCACCGGAGTGACCGTGCTGGGAGCGTCGCCGGCCTTCTGGCAGTACACGCGTGATTCCGCGGTGTCACCGCGCACGCTGGGCACCGCGCAGCTGCGCGCCCTCGCGTCCACCGGCTCCATGCTCGACGACCACTGGTACGACTGGGCACGCCAGGAGGTCGGCGAGATCCCGCTCATGTCGATCTCCGGAGGGACGGACATCATCGGCTGTTTCGTGCTGGGGAACCCGACCCTGCCGGTGTACCGCGGCGAGAGTCAGTGCGTGAGCCTCGCGCTCGATGTACGCGCCCTGGCGGACCCCGCCGGTGGACCGGACGAACTGGTGTGCGGGACACCGTTCCCGTCGCGACCCCTGGCTTTGCTGCACGACCACGACGGGTCCCGTTTCCACGAGGCCTACTTCGCCGCGCACCCGGGCCTCTGGACGCACGGCGACTTCATCGAGCTCACCGCACGGGGCACGGCGCGGATCCTCGGTCGCGCCGACGCGGTGCTCAAGGTGAAGGGGGTCCGCATCGGGCCGGCCGAGATTACCGGCATCGCACGCCGTCTCCCCGAAGTCCGTGACGCCATGGCCGTCGAGCAGCGCCACGCCGACTCGCCGGGCGGAAGCCGGATCGTGCTGCTCGTGGTCCTGCAGGACGGCGTCGCTCTGGATCGCGCCCTGGTGCATCGCATCAAGCGCGCGATCCGGGACGGCGCATCCGCGGACCACGTGCCCGCGGTGGTCGCGGCGATCCCCGAACTGCCGACCACCCTCAACGGCAAGCTCTCCGAGCGCGCGGCTCGCGAAGCCCTGGCGGGCCAGGTGCCCGTGAACCGCGCGGCGATCCGGAATCCCGAGGTCCTCGACCTGATCCGGGCTTTGCCGGAGGCCTCGCGGGACCACCCCGCGTGATCCGACACGGGGTGCCGTGACCGTCGCGGTTCGGCCAGAGTCAGACCGCTGCGGGTCCGGATTTGCATAGTACGGGGCGTTGGGCCGCGCGCCGGCTGGAAGGCGCTCTCCCTAGGCGGGTGTCGGCTGTTCGGCCCCCAGCGGCCGACGAGTCCAAGACGCCTGAAGTATCACTCTAACTCCTTGCATTTCAATATCTTGCGACGTTGCATCGCCGCGTACTGTGCGCAGATCTTCGCTGTCGCCTCCTGTGGCGGCGGTGCATCGCTGTGGGTCCATTGTGAGCGCTGACGTGCGTGGTCTGTCGGACCGGATCTTCGCCACGGACCGCTGGGGCTTCACTCCCCTGCTCTGGGTCGCGTTGGTGATCGGAGTCGCGTTGCGGGTGATCTCCTTGGACAGCTTCCCGCCGCCGATGCTCGACGAGGGTGGCTGGCCACTGTCGGTGCGCGAGTGGGCGACGGAAGGGCTGGTGACCTACGACTTCCACACCGCGCCCGGCTACCACGTGATCCTCGGGGCGATCTTCGAACTGGCCGAACCGACGCTGATCGTGGCGCGTCGGTTCTCGGCGCTGCTCAGCGTCGTGACGCTGGGCCTGTTCTGGTGGACTGCCCGGCGACTGGTGGATTCGCCGCGCACCGCCGCGTGGGCGACGGTGCTGTGGGCGACCTGTTTTCCCGCGATCGACATCGGTCGGCGCGCGCTGATCGAACCGATCCAGATGTTGTGGCTCATCGGGCTGCTTGCGGCGCTCACAATGACCGGCGCGTGGGCGGGACCCGTGATCGCATTGCTCACCGCGGGCCTGCTGCTCACCAAGGCCAACGCGATCGCGCTGCTGCCGGTGTTCGCGGTGGCCGTCTGGTGGGACTCGCATCCCGCCGTCGCCGCGCGCACGAAGCAGAAGTGGGCAGGCCTCGGCGCGGGTCTGGCCGTGGCGGCGCTGGGATTCGTGCTGCTCTACCTGAGCGATCCCGGCGAGTTCGCGCGCGGATGGGGGCCGACGATGGAGAAGCCGTCGCTCGCCAGCGCGGCACCGCTGCTGCGGGCAGGACGGTTCGTCCTCGACCCCGTGCTGATCCTCGACGGCATCGACTTCCTCGCCACGCAGACGCCGTTCCTGCTCGTGCTCGGCAGCATCGGCGCGCTACGCGCGGTCCGCGAGCGCGAGCAGCTGGCGGCGGCAGGATGGTTGCTCGTCTTCCTCCCCTTCCTGCTGGTGCAGGTGCTGCAGTCGCCGCAGTACTTCTCCGTGCTTTATCCGGCGATGGCGCTCTGCGCCGCGACGCTGCTGACGTCCGCGTTGCGGTCGGAGCCACGCGTGTTGGCGTGGCCGACACTCGCGCTGGCGCTCACCGTGGGTGACGGCCTCGGCCGGTCGGCGGGTGCCATGCTCACCGTGCACCGCGTGGACGCCGCGTCGGTGGCTTGGCTGCGGGAGAACGTGCCGCGGGACGACCGTGTCATCGGCGCGCCGTTCCTGCTGATGCAGCTGGAGAGCACACCGAGTTCGCTCTTCCGCCTGGGCGACCTGCCGTGGGTGCCCACGCCAGCGCGCGTGGCGCAGGCGGGCGCGCAGTGGGTCGTGATCGACCGCGACGAATGGCGTCCGCGGCTCGAGGAGCGCGGATTCGACTCCACCGCGGTGGCCGACACGTTGCGCGACTGCTGCGCGCTGGTGCACTCCGATGCCTACGTCTGGGTCTATCGCGTCCGGCCGACACCCTGACCCCGTCCCTTCCTCCATTGTCATCCAGCCCTTCCGCCATGCAGGTCGCACCGTTCCGCGGTGACGCGTCCGAGTGGGACGCGTTCGTCAAGCGCCAGCCCGACTGGACGCATTTCCATCTCGCGGGTTGGCGCGACGTCATGCGCCGCGCGTTCGGGCACGAGTGCCCGTACCTCGAGGCGCGGGCCGCCGACGGCGCGCTGGCGGGTGTGTTGCCACTCGTGCGCGTGAAGTCCGCCCTCTTCGGCCACTATCTCGTCTCGATGCCGTTCGTGAACTACGGCGGACCGCTCGGTGACGCCGAGGCCTGCCGGGCGCTGATCGCCCACGCCGACGCCATGGGACAGCGCGACGGCGTGAAGCTGTTGCAGCTGCGCGCGCGTCGCGAGTTGCCGACGGCGCTTCCGGCGGGACACCAGAAGATCACGGTCCTGATCGACATCCCGGAGGGCGGCGGTGCCGACGGGCTCTGGAAGCAGCTCTCGCACAAGATGCGCACCAAGATCCGCAAGCCGCAAAAGGAGGGTGTCGAGGTGCGGTTCGGCCCCGACCAGCTTGCGCCGTTCTACGATGTGCTCGCGCACAACATGCGCGACCTCGGCACGCCGGTGCAGTCGCGGAAGTTCTACGAGGTGATCGCCGAGACGTTCGGCGAGAGCGTCTGGTTCGCCTGTGCCTACCTCAATGGACAGGCGGTCTCCGGAGGTTGCGGGTTCGTGTGGCGGGACGAGATGGAGATCACCTGGTCGTCCTCGCTGCGCACCAGCACGTCGTTCCGTCCCGGGTACCTCCTGCACTGGTCGTTCCTCGAGCGCGCCGCCAACGAGGGGATGCGCATCGCCAACTTCGGCCGCAGCACGCCAGGCAGTGGCACGCACGAGTACAAGCAGCAGTGGGGCGGACGCGACGAGCAACTGTGGTGGTACTTCCGCTCCGCGACCGGCGAGGCCAGCACGCCGTCGCCCGATGACGGCAAGTTCTCGTGGGGGCCGCGCCTCTGGCGGAAGCTCCCCGTCGGCGTCGCGACGAAACTCGGTCCGTGGATCGTGCGGTCCATCCCGTGATCGCACGGGTCCTCCCGCCGGCGCACTCGGCGCTGACCCTGGCGGCGATCGTGCGCGGCGTGGCGAGCTCGGTGACCGGCGACCCGGCGGGTGCGCTGCGCGCCCACCTGCGCGCACGCGCCGGGGTGGAGCAGGTGCTGCTCACCGACAGCGGGACCTCGGCGCTGCGGCTCGCGATCGCCACGGCGGTCGCCCGCGCGCCGGGCCGGCCGATCGCGATCCCCACGTGGGCCTGCTACGACGTGCTGTCCGCGGCGCTCGGTTCCGACGCCGCACTCGTGTTCTACGACCTCGATCCCGAGACACTGGCACCGAGCACCGAGACGATCGCGCGGTTGGCCGCCGCGGCACCGGCGGCCGTGGTGCTCGTGCACGCCTTCGGTGTCCCCGTCGACGTCCCGGCGCTCCGTCGGCAGCTCCCGCCGGAGGTCCGGATCGTGGAGGACGCGGCGCAGGCATGGGGGACCACACTCGACGGACGTTCATCCACCAGTGGCGGCGATGACGCGGTGGTCAGCTTCGGTCGCGGCAAGGGCATCACGGGGGGCAGCGGAGGTGCCTTGCTGCGCCGTTCCGCCGCACCCGCGTTCGCTGCGGAGGCCGAAGCCGCGTCGCTGGCGGACTCGGGAGCGCTCGGGCTGCGCGATGCGGTCGCGTCCGCGGCGCTCTGGCTGTTGACGCACCCGACGATCTACGGCATCCCGGCATCGATCCCGGCCTTGAAGCTCGGGGAGACACACTTCAAGCACCCGCACCCTGCCGCCGCGATGACGCGCGTGGCCGCAGGGATCGTCGCGGCGTCGATCACGGCGGCCGACCGCGCGGCCGCGATCCGCCGCGACCACGTGGCGGCCCTGCGGCAGTCGCTCGCGCGCCACGACGGCGTGCGCTTCATCCACACACGCGACGGCGCGCGGCCGGGATGGTTGCGCCTGCCGCTGCTGGCCCGCGACGCGGCGACCCGCGATGCCTTGCTCCGCCGCGGGAGGTCCCTCGGCCTTGCGGCGAGCTATCCGCGCCCGTTGCCGGCGCTCGCGCGCGAGCTCGGCGTGGTGGTGCGACTCCTGCATGGTGACGAGGGGGCGCAGGTGCTCTCGGAGCGTCTGTTCACCGCGCCCACCCATGGGTTGCTGACCACGCGGGACCTGGCCCGAATCACCGACGTCCTGTCGGCGGCCTGATCCCACCTCGACCGCTTCAACCTCCGTCCGCCTTCGACCTCCAGTGCGCCAACCCCGAGCCCCAGGCCACGAACGCATCGAGCGCGATCCCCGCCGGCACATTCAGGCGCGGCGCGCTCGCCCAGTCCGTGCGCGCCGTGACGTCGCGGCCGGCGAGGGTCCACGCACCCAGATAGCCGACCGCCCGCGTGGCGGCGGCGACGCGAGTGTCCCATCGCCCGTAGGGGTACGCCAGCCAGCGCGGACGGCTCCCGAGTTCCTGTTCGAGCGTTGTCGCGCACGTGCGGAGCTCTTGGTCGAGTTCGGCATCGGTGAGGCGTGGCAGGGTGCGGTGCGTCACCGAGTGCGCCTCGAGCCGCACGGACTCCGAGCGCGAGGCGCGCAGCAGATCCCAGGTCGCCGGCCGACACTGTGCGGCGACGGCATCGGGGACCGCCGGCACGCCGACGAGGATCGCCTCGGCGTCCCCGCGCAGGTCTTCGATGAATCGGGTCCGGCGCGCGGCGTCGGTGGCCGCGCCCGCCGCGGCGGGCAGGTCCCACCAGAACGGACGCGCGTCCCCGGGGTAGCCGGACGCCACGAACACCGTCGCGGGCAGGCCGAGTGCACGCAGCACGGCGAGCCCGTGCGTCATCGCGCCGACGTACGCATCGTCGAAGGTGACCGCGGCCAGTCCGCGGACCGACCGCCCGCTCGAGACGCGGGCGTGCAACTCGTCGAGCGTGACGACCGTGAAGTGCGTCGCGAGCCAGGCCATCTGCGCCTGGAAGTCGCTGCGGGCGAGATGCAGTCCCTTGTCCTCCGCGACGACCGCACCCTCCACGACGTTGTGGTAGCAGAGCACCAACGCGCCGGGCCGCAGCCGACGCCCGATGGTCGCCGGACCGGCGTAGCGGATGGCGCCGTAGACGACGTCGCGCAGCAGGCTCATCATCCGAAAATGCCATCTTCACCCGCCGAGTGCGAGCGGTCGTCGCGCGTTCGGCTCCTGACCGTGCCCTCATGAGCACCAGTCCGACCCGATCGCACCGACTCCGTGTCCTGCACATCGTGCCCGACATGGGGGTCGGCGGCTTGCCACGTGTCGTCGAAACCCTGTGCCGCACCACCGACCCCGCCCGCTTCGAGGTCGGCGTGCTCACGCTGAACTTCGCCGGCGAGCTGGCCGAGGCGCTCGCCGCCGCCGGCTACGCGACGCACGACCTCCCGCGTCCGGGGAAAGGTCCCGACTACGGCGCGTCGCGGCGCGTCGCGGCATTGCTGCGGCGCGAGCGCGTGGACGTGGTGCACACCCACAATACGCAGGCGCTCATGCACGGCGGACTCGGGGCGCTCTTCGCCGGGGTCCGGACGCTCATCCACACGGACCATGCGCGCCCGTTCCCGGACGCCCTGAAGTACATGGTCATCGAGCGGGTGCTGTCGACGCTGGCGTACAAGGTCGTCGGCGTGTCCGAGCACACCACGGACGCGCTGCACCGCTACGAGTGGATCCCGCGCGCCAAGCTCTGCACGATCCCCAACGGCATCGAGCCCGGCCTGTTCGACGGGTCCCGCTCCCGCGAGGAGGTACGTGCCGCCACGCGTGCGTCGCTCGGCATCGCCGCGGATGCGGAGGTGCTGCTGATCGGGGCACGACTCGAGGAGCAGAAGGGCATCACGTACCTGCTGCAGGCCATGCCGACGATCCTGGCCGCGCGCCCCAAGGCGCGGCTCGTTATCGCCGGCACCGGCACGTTGCGCAGCGCGCTCGAGGCGGAGGCACAGGCGCTGGGGGTCAGCGGACAGGTGCAGTTCCTCGGGGTCCGGCTGGACATGCCCGCCCTGCTGGTGAGCGCCGACCTGTTCATGCTCCCGTCCAACTGGGAAGGGTTGCCGATGATCGTGCTCGAGGCGCTTGCGGCGCAGTGCCCGATCATCGCGACGGCGGTCGGCGGCGTGCCCAGTGCGGTGCGGGCGGGCGAGTCGGGGGTGCTGGTGCCGCCGCGCGATCCGGCGGCGCTCGCGCGTGCGGTCATCGCCCTGCTGCAGGACCCGCGGGAGCGCGCGCGCTTGGCGACGGGTGGGCGGGCCGTGTTCGATGCACACTTCAGTGCCGCGGCGATGGCGCGCCAGTACGAGGCCCTGTACACGCGGCAGGCACGATGACGACGCCACCGCCGGGGGACCCGACGCTGAGTTTCGTCGTCCCCGCATTCAACGAAGCGGAGTACATCGGCAAGGTGGTGCGTGCCATCAAGGCTCACGTCCCGCCCGGCGAACGCTACGAGATCGTGGTGGTCGACAACGGGTCGACCGACGCGACGGCGTCACTCGCCGCCGCCGAGGGCGCGCGGGTGCTGCCGTCGAAGGCGCGCACGATCGCCGCCGTGCGCAACGAGGGCGTGCGTTCCACCCGGGGCAGCACCCTCGTGCTGCTCGATGGCGACTGCCTGCTCACGGACGAGTGGGCGGCGGAGTTCCCCGCCGTGGTGGCCGAGGTGCGGGCAACGCCGCTCGCACTCGCGGGGTCGCACCCAGTGCCGCCGGCGGACGAACACGTGTTCCTCTGGAAGCATTGGTTCATCCCGTTCTTCCAGCACGAGGACACGTCGCACATCGGATCGGCGCACATGATCTGCACCCGGGCGACGTTCGATCGCGTGAACGGGTTCGACGAGCGTCTGGTGACCGGCGAGGACTTCGACTTCTGCACGCGCGTGCGGGCGGCGGGCGGGCGGGTGTTGGTGAAGCTCCGCATGCGCGTTGAGCACCACGGCTTCCCGCGAACGCTGGGGCATTTCCTGCGTCGTGAGCGCTGGCACGGGCGCGGCGACGTGTCGTCCCTCGGCGCATTCCTGGGCTCGCGTGTCGCGGTGCTGAGCGCGGCCTTTGCCGTCGCGCTGACGGCCGCGGTGGTCCTCTCGCTCACCGGGGCCTGGGCGTGGGCACTCGGGGCGGTGTCGGCGGCGTTGGCGATCAACCTCGCGGCCGCAGCGGCGCGATTCCGCCATGCCGGGCCCCGCGCGATGTTGATCGCGACGGGGCTCTTCAGCGTCTACTTCCTCGGGCGGGCCCTCTCGGTCGTCGACGCCCTGCGCCGACGCCGCTAGGGCCGCGGGTCAGAGCGGGCGCCCGGTCATCTCCGGCGGCGGCTGCACCCCGAACATCCGGAGCACGGTCGGCGCCACGCTGAGCAGCGGCACGCGCTGCGGGGTGGCCTGCGGCTTCACGCCGGGCTCGCGCACCCAGAGGATGCCGTCGGGATGGTGCATGCCGCTCTTGAGGCTCTCCACCTGGTAGAAGAGGCGGAAGAACGGGATCTGCTTGCCGAGGGCCGTGTGCTCCAGCACCGCGTCCGGCGGCAGCTGCTCCCAGATGCGGCAGCCGGTGTAGACCGACGGGCCGCTCTCGTGCATCACGTTCATCGCCGGCTTGCCGTTCACCTGCAGCGAGCGCAGGAGCCGGGCGCCCTCGATGGCGTTGGCCTCGGTGTCGAAGTGCACGTGGAACTCCTCCGACATCACGGGCGCCACCTGGTACTTCCCCGGGGCTCCCAGCCATTCCATCACGCGATCGAACACCCGGGCACGGTAGAACGTCTTGCCGCCGATGTCCTCGTAGATGAGGCAGGGCTGCTGGCCGAGCGCCGACGAGAGGATGAGCGTGGTATCGGTGCCCGCCATGTCGATCGCCTCGCCGACGATGCGATCCATCTCCTGGTACCCGAAGAGCACCGCGCCGCCGAACTCCTTCCGGTGGTCCTCGGTGGGCTTGACCTTGAACGGCTCCGGGTCCATGTCGCGCCAGTGCGCGTGCTGGAAGTGGGCGGTGCTGTTGATGAAGAACGTCGAGAACTGCGGCTTGAGCTCGCGGTAGTACGAACGGAACACGTCCCACTGCAGCTTGTCGAGGATGGTCGCACGACGCCACTTGGCCTGCTTGTTCACGCGCTCGAGCAGGAGCTGCTTCGCGATGGCGATCGCCGTGCGGAGCCGCAGGCCGTGCGTGACCATGAACTTCACGAAGGACACGTAATCGCCCATCGACAGGGGCACGCGGTCGTTCGTGTACTCCTGCACGTTCTGGCGGACGAACCGGTAGAACGGCTGGAGCGACTCCGGGTACGGGCGCGCCTCGGCCGCCCAGGGATCCGGCAGCACGGCGCCGTTGATCGGCAGGTCCACCCGCTGGTTCATGCTGCCGCAGACCCAGACCGTCAGCCCCGCATCGGAGAGGATGTCCCACAGGCACTTGTTCTCGAGCTTGTGCCCGTCCCCGAGGTGGAAGATGCCGTGCTGGTCGTAGGACAGGCCCGAATGGACCGTGACCCACTGGATCCAGGGCTCGAGGTTCGGCGCGGCCTCCTCGGCGTCCGAGATGAACACCCGCGACTCATCCCGCAGCCGACGGAAGTTCGGAAGCTCGCCCTGGGCCATGAAGCCCTCGATCAGCTTCGGGCTGAGTTCGTTGAACTCGAGCAGGATGACCTTCTTGTCGCGCAGGACCTGCGTGGTCGCCTTGCGCGGCGCGTCGACTCGGACCGTGGTGGACACCGTGCTTCCCTCGGAGTGCAGGACTGGAACCTGGGGGGAGGTTGAACAACCTAGGAATAGTAGCAAGAACTACGCCGCCCATGGCGGCGCGGCCGGGTGCGGACCGCACATGTCGGCTCCGCCCGGACGACGACGCAACTGTGCCGTACATCACATGGATTCCGCTTGTACTGCGTCGCTTCCACGAGGCGGCTCCCCGACCCGCGGCGGCGGCGGCGTCCCGGGTGACATCGTTCCCGGGGCGGTCGTCTGTCTCTCAGTGCCGGAGTGCGCCGGGGCGACAGGTGTTACACGATTCCGGCACGATTCCTGATGGATGCGTGATTTACCGAACGCTATGTTGAGCGAGCGCGCGAACGGTCGACCAGACGCGACGCGCACGACCATCGCGTTCGTCCCCTGTGCGTGAGGTTCCTCGATGTCGGTTCATTCCACCGCCCTCCCTGCGACGCCGCGTCGCACGGCCCTCCAGATGATCACCGTCCTGCTGCTGGCCCTGTGGTCGATCGTCTCCCTCGGCTGCGCGGAGTTGGAGAGCATCACGCCGCCGCCGGGCGCGCCGAAGATCGACCTCTCCGTGGAGAATGTCGCGGACTTCGGCAACCGGAATCCGGGCGAGCAGGTGGTGTTCACCGTGACGGTGCGGAACCGCGGCCCCGTCGTCGCGACCGGCATCATCGCCGGCGACACGATCCCGTCCGGCCTGACGCTGATCCAGCACGAGACCAGCCTGGGTTCGTATGCGACCAGTGGGGCGTCCCGCGGGCGCTGGGATGTGGGCACACTCGCCGTGAACGCGTCGGCGACGCTGACGCTTACCGCGCGCGTCGAGGCGAGCGCCGCGGGGACGACCGTGCTCAACCGCGCGGGCGTGCTCTCGTCCGACATGAACGACACCGTCGCCGCGAACAACATCGCGGACGCCACCGTCACCGTGGCCGGCACCGCGCCGCCGCCGCCCCCGCCCCCGGTCGGCGTCTTCTTCTCGTCGAACTGGTCGACCGACACGGGCTCGACCGACAACGCCATCACCGACGGCGGCCGCTGGAACGGGTTCTACTGCCAGGACCGCGCGCAGACGCTCAAGGTCGTGCGGGGTTCGTCCGTCGGGTGGACGCGCACACCCAATGTGCTCCGCTTCACGCAACTCGGTCTGATCTGCGGTGGCATCTCGGCGACCAACTTCATCCCCGTGAGCACGTCGCACTACGGCCGAATGTACTTCCGCAATGATGAGACGGGGACGCAGCACAACCACGTCATGACGTATAACGCGCTCGGCGACATCCAGACGGCGTTCTGGAACCGCGGCGCGACGCCCGGCAACACGATGCGCATCTTCATGCGCACGTACTACTACGGCAACGGACAGGGTACCGCGTATCCGTTCAATTTCTGGTCGCCGGCGACGTTCCTTCCTAACGGCGTCTGGTATCGGTTCGAGTGGCACATGGAATACGTGACCCCGACGTCGTATCGACTCTGGCCACGTGTGTACGACATGGCGGGGACGCTGCTGCACGACGCGAACACATACCTCGAGAACGACGCCCCGGCCGGCAGCGGCCGCACCCTGGCCGCGTGGTACGGTCGCGGGAACACGTTCGGGTTCTCCAACGTGCAGCTCGCGCGGAACCTCGGCCTCGGCAACGAAGGGGTCGGCGGCAGCCCGAGCAACGGCCAGTTCTGGTATCACGCCAGCTTCGCCGTCAGCACCAGCGGTTGGATCGGACAGTAGGCGGCACTGACCACCCCTCGAGCGGCTGATCCGGGGCGCTTGCACGTCCTCCAACTCTGCGCGCCGGGCGCCGTCGGAGGCCTCGAGCGCGTGGTGCAGGGCCTCGCGATCGGCCTCGTCCGACGCGGCCATCGGGTGACGGTGCTGGGGACCCACGTCCCCGGAGCCGACCTGGAGCCGTTCTTCCGGCCGATGCGCGACGCCGGCGTCGCGGTGCTCGGCATGGCCTTCGGCGGTCGAGCGTACCTCGCCGAGCGGAAGGCCGTCGCGGCGGCGTTCGACACGCTCGCGGCCGATGTGGTCCACGCGCACGGCTATCGGCCGGACCTGCTGCACCGTGGCGCCGCGCAGCGCCGGGGCATGGCGGTCGTCAGCACACTCCACGGCACGAGCCAGATCCGCGGACTCCCCGGACTGTACGAGTGGATCCATGAGCGGACGCTGCGCCGCTCGGAGGCGGTCATCGCGGTCTCGAAACCGATCGAGTCGCATCTGCTCCGACACGTCCGCCGCGAGCGCCTGCATCTGGTCCAGAATGCCTGGGCGCCGATCGATCAGCCGCTGCCACGCGGCGACGCGCGACGCACGCTCGGCCTGCCCGCCGACGGGCCGGTGATCGGTTGGGTCGGGCGCCTGGTGCCGGTGAAGGGTCCCGACCTCTTCCTCGAGACGCTGCACGCGATCCGGGAGCGGCCGTGGACGGCCTGCATCGTGGGCGATGGTCCGGAGCGCGCGGCGCTCGAGGCGCAGGCGACCACGCTCGGCCTGGGTGATCGTGTCCGTTTCGCCGGGGCGATCCCCGACGCCGGCCGCCTCATCCCGGCGTTCGACCTGTTCGCGCTGACGTCGCGATCCGAGGGGACGCCGATCGCGCTCCTCGAGGCCATCGCGGCGGGCACTGCGGTGGCCGCCTTCGGGGTTGGTGGCGTGCCGTTGGTGGTGCAGGACGGCGCGGAGGCGTGGGTCCGCGCACCCGGCGCGACCTCAGCGCTCGCGGAGGCGTTCGCCGAGGCACTCGCGCAACCGGAGACCCGGCGCGCGCGCGCCGCGGCAGCGACGGTGCGACTCGCGCGCGACTTCGGCGTCGAGCCCTGGCTCGACCGGCACGAACGGATCTACCGCGACGCGATCAGCCGCCGACGCTGATCCCGGCGCCCCTCAGGGCCGGATCTTCACCAGTTGCTCGCGATGCGTGACGATCTCGTCGGCCACACGCTGCGCGAGGATCCGGTTGCCCTCGGGGGTGAGGTGCGCGTAGTCGGTGAAGATCTGGCCCTGCGAGGTCGGGTAGATCCCCGTGAGGTCGAGGAAGCGCCCGCCGAGCGGCGTCACCGTCTCCTCCACGCGCTTGGCGATGATCGGCACTGCGGCCCGGATGTACGTCTCGTACCCCTCGGGCCACGCCGCGATGTTGAACTCGAACAGCCGACGCTCGACCTCGGGCATGCGGGCCATGTGATCCCGCTCCAGTGCGAGGATGGGCTGCAGCATGAAGAGCGTCGGGATGCCTTCCTGCCGGAGGATGAGGGCGTTGCGCTCGATCATCTTGCGCGCGTTCCGCTCGAAGACGTACGACAGGTCCGCCAGCGCCGTGTCCAGCACGATGGGTTGCCCGCGCCCCGGGCGCTTGAGCAGCGGCTTGAGGTCGCGCACCGCACGCGCGACCACGTGCACGAGAGCGCTCTTCCGGAACAGCCACCAGCCGTTCATGCGCGCCAGCGATCCCACCGTCGGCGGCCCCATGATCGCCGAGGCCTGCTCGCCGTGGGCGTACGAGGCGAACTGGTCGTGCCAGCGATCGCGGAAGAAGTAGTCGTTCCAGCCGTCGAGGAACAGGATGAGATCGGGCTCGTAGCCGAGGATCGTCTGGTTGAGGTTGATCAGGTGGTGGTGCGTCCAGATGCTGGGGACCGCGGTGTTGATCACCTCGACATTGGCGATGCCGAGCCGCTCCTTGAGCATGGGCTCGAGGTACGCGTCGATGGTCTCGGAGTTGTCCAGCACCTCGTACTCGGTCTGGATGTGCGGCCAGAGGCCGCCGAGGCCGTACGCGGTGGACGCCCCCATGAGGATCACGCGGAAGGTCCCGGCGGGCTTGTCGCGCGCGACGTCGGTGTCGCGCCGGAAGCCCTGCGAGTTGTGGCGCACGCCGCGGGTGTCGACCCAGTTCCGGGCCAACCCGATGTTCTTGTACGCGTCGAACTCGTACTGCAGGAACTCGCCGCCGGCGTAGCCGCGCGCGGCGCGCAGGTAGAGGTTCGCGCCGAGTTCGGCGAGCCCGCCGACGATCACGAGCAGGATGAGGCTGAACGCCAGCTTCTTGCCGAACGACAACGAGGTCGGCGTCTCGGGGGTCTCCGGCGGAGTCATCGGGGTGGTCATCGGCGGGGGGGCGCGAGCGGGGCGCGGGGGCGGAGCATGGAGCGGATCGTGTCGGCCTGGGCACGACCGATCAGCTCACTCGCCTCGGGTTGCAGGTGGTAGTCGAAGTCGTTGAAGAGCGGCGCCGGTCCGCGGTACGCGCGGAGGGTCGGCAGGTTGTCCACGAACGTCCAGCCTTCCTCCGCGGCGAGCGTGCGGAGCGCGTCGTAGAGCTCCTGCTCCTCCTTGACGCCGCTCTCGAACGTGATCGGCAGGCGCGCGAGCACGGCGCGGAAGGTGGAGTCCCCGACCGCCTGGTCGACCATCTGGTACGACGGCAGCGGGCTGAGGACCAGCAGCAGCTCCGGGTGCGACTGCCGCACGTAGCGCAGCAGCGCGCGCATGCGCTTCACGCTCTCGCCCTTCGCGGCCGGGAACCGGTGGAAGAACAGTTGCTGATTGAGCATCTGCGCCGAGTAGGACTGCGGATAGCCGATCTCGGGGGCGGTCGCCTTGCGGAGGTCGTTCATGTACCCGACGACCGACCCCACGCCCTCGCCCTGCGATCGCGCGACGTCGCGGAGGTAGATCACGCGCAGGTAGACGCGCCGGATGCCGGTGGCCTGCATCAGCAGGCGCGCCGCGTGGAGGACGCGACTGCGGCGCTGCAGGCCCGGCGGATCCTCCTGATACCACACCGGCGGCGCGATCGCGTAGCCGGTGTCGGCCGGGACGAAGTGCGGACGGTCGTCGATCCGCAGCATGTCGTAGAAATCGTTGCCCGTGTAGACGTTGAGGACGAACGCGTTGGCGTGGTACGCCGTGATGGGGGTCTGGACCGCGAGGTACGCCTGCAGCGGCGAGTACTTCCCCGCCCCGAACGCGAACGCGGTGGTCGGCCGTCCCGAGGCGGTGAGTTCCCGCTCGAGCACGCCGTAGTGCGTGCGCTCGTTGGGGGCGCAGAGGTCGGTGTGCGAATCGCCGCTGACGGCGATGCGGAACGTCGAGTCCGCACGCCGGAGTTCGGTCGCCGAGCGCGAGGTCCGCACGGCGTCTTCGTTCCGGCGGATGTTCACGCGTGCCTTGGTCGTCGGATCGGCGCAGCCCTCGTCGACCATCGCCCCGGTGGGACGCGCCGAGAGCCAGCCGACCTTGGCGTCGCCGTAGTTGTAGGTCGGCGGGAACAGCCCGGTGAGGATGAGGACGACGTCCAGCAGCGCCAGCGTGAGGCCGGTGGCCAGCATCGCAAGGGCGACGTTGCCCGCGTAGCGCTTCAGACGAGACGGGGGAGGAGCCACGGCGAACGTTCGGAGGGGGTTGGGACCACGGCAGGCTGGCACACGGATTGCTCCTTCCAGCTTGAGCGAGAATCATACCCAACCGGCGCCTCGGACGGGGTCTCGTGAGGGGCGGGTTCCGGGCGCCGTCCCCGCGCCGCCATTATTCCCGAGGGTGCCGGGTGTGGCGCCCTCGCCACTCGACTCCGTGGAGCGTTCCGTCGTGCAGGCTTCGTCCGCGTCCCCGATGCCATCGCCGAGTGCGGTCTGGCCCCTGCCGGGGCTGGAGGGCGGACGTCCGGGCGAGCCCGCCGCCGGTGGGCCCTCCGGGCCGCAGGCGCGGCCACGCCGGCGTGCGAAGGCGCGGTTCCGCCTCGGCCGCGGGGCGCTGGATGCGCTCCGGCTCAGTGCGTTCTCCCTGGTGATCGTGACGCTCACGGCCGTGCACATGTACCTCGGACCGTTGCAGCATGCGAGACCGTCGTTCACCCTGCTGATCCTCGTCGCGGCGCTGATGGTGCTGAAGCCGGCGACCGTGCGCTGGGCGAACCTCCGCGAGGGCTGGCCGCCGAAGGTGGTCGGCGGACTGCTCTTCATGGCGGTCGGCTCGGCGGTGTTCGGTCTCTCTTTCGGCGGCTCGACGCGGTTCATCATCGAGATCTGGTGGAAGGTCCTCGTCTTCTTCGTGGTGCTGACGGTCGGCCTCCGCCATGTGAAGGACCTGGCGGTGCTGATCTGGTCGTACGTCTGGAGCAACGCGATCCTCTTCATCCTCTCGGTGACGGTGCTCGAGCTCGAGCCCACACGCGAGGGGCTGGGGCGGCTCGAGGGCCACGGCATGCTCGACGCGAACGACATCGGCATGGTGATGCTCATGGGCATCCCGCTCGCCCTGCTGATGGTGTTCAACTCCGGCCGCGTCGGGCGGGCGATCGCGTGGCTCGCGCTCGTCGGGTCGCCGGTGACCATCGCGCTGACCGGATCCCGCGGGGCGATGGTGGGGCTCGCGATCATGGCGCCGGCGATGTTCTTCGCGCTCGGCCGCATCAAGCTCGCCGTCCGCGTCGGCGGCGGCGCACTGCTCTTCCTCGCCCTCGCCCTCGCGGCGCCCTCGGGCTACTGGAAGCAGATGAGCACGATCCTGGATCCGAGCAAGGACTACAACATCACCACCGAGTACGGGCGCATCGGCATCGCCAAGCGCGGCGTGGGGTACATGCTGCGCTACCCGTTCTTCGGCGTGGGCGTCGCGAACTTCCCGCGTGCCGAGGGGACGATCTCGCCGATCGCGAAGCGGCGCGAGATGGAGGGGCTGTCGGTCGAGTGGATCGCCCCGCACAACACCTACGTGCAGGTGGGTGCGGAGATGGGGATCCCGGCACTGCTGCTCTGGTTCTTCATGCTGTACAGCGGCACGCTGGGGCTGCTCAAGCTCCGCAAGCGCACGCCGGCGGAGTGGGAGTACCAGTCCGCCGATCGCCGGTTCCTGCGCGATGCCTGCCTCTTCATCCCGATGTCGTACCTGGTCTTCGCGGTGACCTCGTACTTCCTGACCCACGCGTACACGACGCCGATCTACATCCTGATGGCGATCACCACCGGCGTGGTGGTGCAGGTCCGGCGCGAGTTGAAGATCGATCGCGCGGCCCGGCGGGCGCAGCGGGATGCGGCGATGATGCCGACCGCCGGTCCGGGGGCGCCGCTGACCGCGCCGGTGCAGCAGCTGCCGCCGGGCTTCGTCTTCCCGTCAGCCCCCGCGCAGTAGGCGCAGGGTCTCGCGCGGTGCGCGCACGGCGCGCCAGGTCGCCGCGCGCATCTCGGGCGGGATCGCCCCGGTGAGCGCCAGGGCGCCGAGGTAGGCGCCCACGGCGACCACGTGCAGTGCGATGCTCGCCGGCAGCGCGAGGTCGCGCGCCACCAGCAGGTTCGTCCCGACGAGGACGGCGCTGGCGATGGCGAGCGGGGCCAGGAAGCGCGGCAGCCGGATGTCCATCTGGTGCACGCCCTTGGAGAGGCGGAGCATGAGGAAGAACTCGACGGCGAAGGCGCCGAGGGTCGCACTCGCGGCGCCGAGCACCCCGAAGCGCGGGATGAGGCTGATGTTCAGCAGCGTCACGACGACCGCCGCGATGGCCGTGCCGAGCGCGATCAGGTCGGAGCGCCCGCGGATCAGCGCCCCGATCTGCCCGACGCTGCGGTAGCCGAAGAACACCATCGCCGCGGCCAGCAGGGGCACCGAGGACGAGGCGGCGTGGAACGCGTCGCCGGTCGCGATCCGGATGAGGTCTCCCGCGAAGATGGCGATGCAGAACGCCGCCGTCACCAGCACGAGGTTGTACGCCGACAGGATCGTGACGAGGATGGGGCCGGAGGTCCCGCCCTCCTTCCGCTCGATCTCCAGGGCCTTGGGGATCCAGATGTCGGCGAAGGGCCCGCTGATCATGAGGGAGATCAGCATCGCGATCTTGTAGCCGAGCGAGTAGAGCCCGACGTCGGCGAGGGAGGCGAAGACCCGCAGGAAGTACCGGTCGGAGTAGTGCAGGACGAAGCTGGCGACGTTCCAGATGACCAGCGGTGCGCCGAACACGACGAGCCGGCGCACGATGGGGAGGTCGAAGTGGAGGCCGGTCTCGCGATAGAGCCGGACGGTGAGGAACCCGCCGACGAGGAACGAGGAGACGACCGAGCTGATGAGCACGCCGGCGACGCCCATCCGGAGGATCACCACCAGCACGATGTTCAGGGAGAGGCTGAAGAACAGGCGCGCCAGGCCCACGGCGACCACCGACGTCGACCGCTGCTGCGCCCGCAGGAGCGCCATCGGCACCTCGATGGTGCTGCCGAACGCGAGGACGACGACCGCGAGGCGTACGAGCAGGGGATCGCCATCGGCACCGAGGAGCACGGGCCCCATCACGCCCGCCAAGGCGATGCCGGCAGCGGCGACGACCGCGAACACGGCGATGAGGAGGGTCGCCGCGGAGCTCACCACGCGATGGCGCTCCGCGTCGTCGTCCGCCGCGTAGTACTGCCGCATGACGGCGAGGCCGATGCCCATGCCCGCCAGCATGCCGAGGATGTCGGTGGTCAGCGAGAGGATCTCGAGGATCCCGTAGTCCGCCGGGGTCAACACGCGCGTGTAGACCGGGATCATCACGAACCCGACCAAGCGCGAGAGGATCATCCCGAGCGTGTAGATCGAGCCGTGTTTGAGCGTCGTGCGCAGGTACCCGCGCGCGCGGGAGTCCTTGGACTCGGCCGGCGCTTCGGACGATTCGCCGGTCTGGCTGGTGTTCCCGTCGATCAAACCGCGCCTCTCTCCCAGCGCGCCTGATGGCCCGCCAATTGCGTTTCGTGAGTCTCGGGCCGCGCGGACCAAGGTCGGATTGCAGCCCCCTGTTGCGCCGCCGCCGCAGGTGTGGCGCGCCGTGCCATTCGGTTCTCGGTATGCGTCATCATGGCGATGAAACGCAGGAAGCTAGTGCAATACCGAGACCACCGCCTCCCGGCCGACGAGGCCATCGTACAACCGCAGAGGAATACGTGACGGATCACAGTGAGCTCTACTCGGCGAGTTTCTACGCCGGTCAGAGTGACAGTTCCCACACCGCGGCCATGGTGATGCTGCCGACGGTGTTCGAGTTGGTGCAACCGAAGTCGGTCCTCGATGTCGGATGCGGCGTGGGCACCTGGCTGGCCGCGGCGCGTACGCTCGGCGTGCCGCGCACGGTCGGCCTGGAAGGTCCGTGGGTGCAGCCCAAGGACCTGCGCGACCCGGCGATCACGCTCGTCACGACCGACCTCGAACAGCCGATCCCGCTGACGGAGCGCTTCGATCTCGCGATGTCGCTGGAAGTCGCGGAGCACCTGAGCGAGTCGCGTGCGGCCACCCTCGTGGCCGAGATGGCGCGCCTCGCGCCGGTGGTGCTCTTCGGCGCGGCGATCCCCGGGCAGGGCGGCGGCTACAACCACATCAACGAACAGTGGCAGTCGTACTGGGTGGCGCACTGGGCGCGCTGCGGCTACCGGCCGATCGACCTGCTGCGCCCGAAGTTCTGGGTGTCGCGTGAGGTGCCGGCGCACTACCGCCAGAACACCTTCCTCTACGTGCACGACTCCGTCGCCGAGCGCTATCGCGCCGCCGCGGAGGCCGCGAAGACCTCCTTCCCGTACGACGTGGTGCATCCCGACGTGCACCTCTCGACGGTCGCCGCCCTCGAGGCGACGCCGACGCTGCCCCAGGCCGTGAAGACGGCGGCGGGCATCCCGGCGGCGGCCTGGCGCTCCGTCGCGATCCGGCTCGGTCTCCAGGATCGACCCAAGCCCGGCGCCAAGTGAAGCCATCGCGGATGCTGTTGGTCGCGGCGGCGCTGTTCGCCGTGTTCGCGTACGGGTTCGCCGCAGGCTCGTACCGGTTGCCGCCGTTCTACCAGGTGGCGTGGATCAAGAACACCATCATCGAGCGTGTCGCGCCCCCGGCACCGGAGTACGAGCCGCCCACGGCGCAGAGCGCGACGATCCTCGAGACGGCCCTGCAGCGCCTGCTGGTGAAGCGGGTCGCGCTGCCGAACGCGAACGAGGAGTTCGTGGGCGGCGGCGGGCTCGCCGCGGCTGGCGACCTGCTGTACGTCGTCACGAGCGACGGTGCGGTCAGCGCGATGGACATGCGCGCGATCAAGCGCCTGCGCAGCGATCTGGACACTGTGCCGCTGAACACGGCGGACCTCATGCGCACCAAGGTGCGCTACCAGATCACGCTGTACTGGTTCCGGGTGTCGGGCGCGTTCGCCGAGGTCGTGGACGACTCGACCCAGCGGCTGTTCGTGTCGCACAACCGGTTCGACCCGGCCCGCGCCTGCTTCACATACAACATCAGCCGCGCGACCGTGGTCCGGCGCGGTGATGCGTTGGCGGCGCGCGGTCCGTGGCAGACGATCTATACCACCGCCCCCTGCATGACGCTGCAGGGCAGCGAGGGCTTCGGCCGCCATCCGTTCTCGGGGCACATCTCGGGCGGCAAGATGATCGCCTACGACCGGCAGCGCTTGCTCATCACGGTGGGCGACTTCAACTACGACGGCTACCTGCGCGACGCGTGGTCGATGGACCGCTCCAACCCGTACGGGAAGTACGTGCTGCTCGACAAGGAGTCCGGGAAGGCCGAGATCTTCGCGATCGGCGCGCGCAACGACATGGGCCTCTTCCGTGATTCGTCGGGGACGATCTGGGCCACGGAGAGCGGGCCGCAGGGTGGTGACGAGCTGAACGTGGTGGAACGCGGGGCGAACTACGGCTGGCCGACCTCGACCTACGGCATCGGCTATGAGTCGAGCCCCTGGCCGCCGGCCACGGCCCAAGGCCGCCACGACGCGCACAAGCACCCCATCTACGCGTGGCTGCCCTCGGTGGTGCCGACGAACCTCATCCGCTTCGAAGGGCATCCGGGACAGTTCGAGAACTGGCGTGGTGACCTGCTCATCGCGACGCTGCGCGACCAGGCACTGCATCGCCTGCGGTTCGACGGCGTCGGCCGCGTGGTCTACGACGAGCGCATCCCGTTCGGCGACCGCATCCGCGACCTCATGCGCCTGCCCGACGGCACGCTGGTGCTGCTCACCGACGCGACCGGCCAGTTGGTGATCATCGAGGACGGTGGGGCGGAGTTCGAGCCGGTGACGGAAGCGACGCGCGCACGCCTGGCGGCGCTCGACCGTTACGACGTGCTCAACGACGCCGCCACGCTGGCCGCCGGCGCGCGCAGCGACGGCGAGGGACTGTTCGCGCAGAAGTGTGCGTCCTGCCACGCCCTCGATGGCCGGACGCTCGTGGGACCGGCGCTCGACGGCGTGCTCACGCGCCGCATCGGCTCGCGGCCCGGCTACACCTACAGCACGACGCTCGGCACCGACGGGCGCGACTGGACCCCGGAACTGCTCGTGCGCTTCCTGCTCCATCCTGAGACCGACTTCGTCAACACCCGCATGCAGAAGGTCACGCTGACCCACGCGCAGACCGACAGCATCATCGCGTACCTCGGGCGGCTCAGTCGATGACACCGCGCCGGGTGCTGTTCGTCGAAGCGAATGAGGACGGGTCGGTGGGCGGGTCGCACCAGGTGCTGTACGACATGGTCCGGTACATGGACCGCGCACGGGTGGAACCGATCATCCTGTTCTACCAGGACAACCGGTTCAGCGCACTGTTCCGCGAGGCAGGCATCCGCGTCCTCACCTGGGATGCGGTGCGTGCGGCCGAGCGGGCCATCAACGAGACCGGGCGCCCGGCCAAGAAGCTGCTCGGGCTCGGCAAGGCGATCCTGCGCCGACGCGACCTGCTGCGGGACGAGCGGATCGACCTCGTGCACATCAACAACTCGCCGCGGGTCAGCCGGGACGACTGGATGCCGGCCGCACGGCTCCGGGGCATCCCCATCGTCGTGTCCGCCCGCGGCGACGCCGCCCCCTTGCCGGGCGACGGCCTCAAGGCGCGCGTGGGCCGGTGGCTGATCACGCGCCATGACCGCGTCGTGGCGGTCTCGGAGTACATCGCGGAGTCGATGCGGGCCCAGGGCATCCCGGCGGACCGCGTCTGTGTGGTGCACGACGGCGTCGACCGGACCAAGCTCGAGCGTGTGGGCACCCGGACGGCGGCGGAGGTGCGCCGGGACCTGCAGGTCCCCGAGGGCCGCGTGTTCGTCGCGGCCATCGGCAACATCCGCTCGTGGAAGGGGCAGCACGTGGTGCTGCAGGCCTTGGCGGCGATGGCGCCCGCCGAGCGCGCACCGCTGTTCGTCGTGTTCGTCGGCCTCGTGCGGGACGAGGACCAGGGGTACTTCGCCGAGCTGCAGGAGATGGTCGCGACGCACGGGCTGCAGGACATCGCGCGCTTCGCGGGATCGCGCACCGACGTCCCGGACATCCTGACGGTCGCGGACGTGATGGTGCATTCGTCGACGACGCCGGAACCCGGCGGCACGGTCGTGATCGAGTCGATGACGTTCGGGGCGCCCGTGGTCGTGGCGAGCAAGGGCGGACACCTGGACTACCTGCAGGAGGGTCTCGGCCTCATCCACGACGTGGACCAGCCGACGCAGTTGGCCGCCCATCTGGCGTACCTCGCCACGCGGCCGGAGGAGCGGCGGCGGATGTCGGTGGGCGCGAAGCAGCGGGCCGCGGAGTTCTCGATCGAGCGGACGGCGCGCAAGATGGAAGCGGTGTACGACGCGCTGTTCGCCGCGCGCTGAACGCAGACGACGGGGGGTCGGCGCGGCGCCGACCCCCCGTCGTACATCCAGCGGCGGGCGTTCCTAGAAGATCGTGTAGATGAACGGCGCGAGCGCCGAGCCCTGGGCGAAGACCAGCAGGCCGCCCACGAGCACCATCACGATGATGATGGGTGCCAGCCACCACTTCTTCCGGGCACCCAGGAAATCCATGAACTCACCCACCAATCCGCGGCGTTTGGTCGCCATTGTCGTCACCGTCGTTGTTGAGTCGCGCCCGGCCTAGAACTGCCGGGTGAGGTCGCTGCGCCGGGCATCCGCCGGCCGCGTCTTCCAGTACGTCTCGCCCCGCTGCACCCGCAGCGGACGCTTGCCGAACGCCGCCATCAACGCGCCGATGGGCGTGATGACGATGAAGTACACGACGCCCATGAAGATCGGCGTGGTGACCTTCGAGATGAGATGGGCCAGCCCCATCCAGGCACGCTGCACCGGCCCGAGCGCGGTGGGGACCGCGAGCCCGAGCAGGCCCAGCACGCCGGCCAGCGACCCGAACACCATCGTGAGCGTCGGATGCTGGCGCCACCACACGATCGCGGTGAGGACCAGGAAGGCCCCACCGACCGTGAAGGCGAACTTGCGGCCCTCGGCCGCGGTCAATCCAGCTGGAACTCGGTTCTCCAATCCCCCTCCTCCTTCCATTCGGGCTGCGTCTCCTTCGAGAGGAGGTACGGCCCGAGCACGAGATAGTCGATGTGCGTCCGCATGAAGCAGCGGTACGCATCAAGCGGCGTCATGACGATCGGTTCGCCACGGACGTTGAACGAGGTGTTCACCAGCACCGGACACCCCGTCTGTCGCTCGAACTCCGCGAGCAGCGCGTGATATGCGGGATTCACTTCGGCGGTGACCGTCTGGACACGGGCCGAATAGTCGATGTGCGTCACGGCCGGGATGTCCGACTTGGGCACATTCAGGAGCTCGAGGCCCCACAGCTTCTTCTGTTCCGGCGTCATCGGCACCTGGCGTTCCTTCTTCACCGGTGCGACGAGCAGCATGTACGGCGAGTCCGTGTTGAGCTCGAAGTAGTCGCTCACGCGCTCCCGCAGCACGCTGGGCGCGAACGGACGGAAGCCCTCGCGGAACTTGATCTTGATGTTCATGTCGGCCTGCATCTTCGGGCTGCGCGGATCGCCGAGGATGCTGCGGCATCCGAGCGAGCGCGGCCCGAACTCCATGCGGCCGTTGAGCCAGCCGATGATCTTGCCGTTGGCCAGGTGGCCGGCGACCCGCGTGGTGAGCTCGGGACGCTCGAGCCGCTCGAACTTGGCCCCCACCGCCGTCATGGCCTTCTCGATCTCGGCGTCCGTGTACTCGGGGCCGAGGTACGCGCCCTTCATCGAGTCCTTGCCGGCGACCACCTTGCGCGGCTTGCTCAGGTGGCGGTGCCAGATGAGCTGCGCGACACCCAGCGCACCACCGGCGTCACCGGCGGCCGGCTGGATCCAGATGTTCTTGAACGGGCCGTTGCGCAGGATCTTGCCGTTGCCGACGCAGTTGAGCGCGACGCCACCGGCGAGGCAGAGGTTGTCGAGGCCGGTCTCCTTCTTGGCGTTGCGGGCCATCCGCATCATCACCTCTTCGCAGACGTCCTGCACCGACCGGGCGAGGTCCATCTCCCGCTGCGTGAGGTTCGACTCGGAGACGCGCGGCGGACCGCCGAACACCTCGTCGAAGGCGGCGCTCGTCATCGTGAGCCCGCCGAGGTAGTTGAAGTACTTCTGGTTGAGCGTGAACGACCCGTCTTCCTTGAGGTCGATCAGGTGCTTGTAGATGAGGTCGACGTACTTGGGCGCGCCATAGGGCGCGAGCCCCATCACCTTGTACTCGCCGGAGTTCACCTTGAACCCGGTGTAGTACGTGAACGCCGAGTACAGCAGGCCGAGCGAGTCGGGCCAGTGCAGCTCCTTCACGATGGACAGGTCGTTCCCCTTGCCCACGCCGATGCTCGTGGTGGCCCACTCACCCACGCCGTCCATGGTGAGGATGGCCGCCTCCTCGAACGGCGACGGGAAGAAGGCGCTGGCGGCATGCGACTCGTGATGCTCGGCGTACAGGAGCTCGCCGTCGTAGCCGTCCATGGCGTCGCGCAGCATCCGGTCCTGGTAGATCTTCTCCTTGATCCACAGCGGCCCGGCCTTGAGGAACGAACCGTACCCCTTGGGCGCGATCCCGAGATAGGTCTCGAGGATGCGCTCGAACTTCAACAGCGGCTTGTCGTAGAAGCCGACGTAGGAGATGTCATTGAGCGTGATGCCCCCCTGGCGCAGGCAGAACTCCATCGCCTTGGTGGGGAACGCGGAATCGCCTTTCTTTCGGGTGAAGCGCTCTTCGGAGCCGGCGGCGATGATCTCGCCGTCGCGGACCAGACAGGCGGCACTGTCATGATAGAAGGCCGAGATTCCTAAGATCCAGGTCGGTCGCTCCGGCACGTCCCCTCTCGAAATGAAGTGGCTGAACACCTGCCGACCTCCGGCAGTCCATCCCAGTTTTGCAAGTTCTGGGCTGGGGGTCGACGCACCTCGCGAACGTAGCGTAAGTCGAGGCGTGTGAATATCGTACCTGCTTCTATGACTGCCAAGCCCGCGCAGAGGAAACATGCCGTGTTGCGGGGCCGCATCACTACTCTCGATGCGGCCGCCGCCGGTGCCGCTGAGCGACCCCGATGCGGCTAGCGCTCGTTGCGCTGAACCTGCTCCTGCTGGCGGCGGTCACGCTCCGGCCCTCCTCCGACAACGCATCGTTCATTTCGCCCACCTGCATCCTGTGCGGCGAACGGGGATCGGCCGACCTGATCCTCAACATCGTCCTGTTCGTCCCGCTGGGTGCCGCGCTGGGGCACCTGGGATGGCGCCGGTTGAAGGTCGGACTCGCGGCCCTTTTGATCGCCGCGGCCATCGAACTCGCCCAGGTGGTCATCCCCGGGCGATCGCCGACTCTGCGCGACATCGCCATGAACGCCACCGGTGCGTGGCTCGGCGCCGCACTGCTGCAGGCCCTCTGGTCCGCACCGCGGGCGCGGTGGGCTCCGCCGCTCGCGTGGGTCGCGGCCGCCTGCGGCGTGCTCGCGATCGCCGCCACGGGCTGGGTGATGCAACCCGCCGTGAAGCGCAACGGCTGGTATGGCCACCTCGCGCCGCGCCTCGCGCACCTCGAACCGTTCGCCGGGCGCATCGAGCGCGTGCAGCTCGGCCGCGAGGTCATGCGACACGGCTACCTCCGCCAGGTGGACGCCGTGCACCGCGCCGTCGCCGCGCAGCAGCCGATCCGCATCGACGGGATCGCGGGACCCCGCACCACCCGGCTCGCGGGGCTCTTCGTCATCTCCGACGAGGAGTTCGAGGAGATGCTGCTCATCGGACAGCAGGGACACGACCTCATCCTGCGCGAGCGGCGGCGGGCATCGATCCTCCGGCTCTTCGAACCCGAGCTCCGCATCGAGCGGTTCTTCGCGTCCCTGCCCGAGGGCACCCCGTTCCGGCTCGAGGTGCGGTTCGCACCCACGCACGCCTGTGCGACGCTCTCCGACGCGGCGAGCGCCACCTGCACCGTCCGGATCCCGGCGTCGAGCGCGTGGACGCTGCTGCTGTGGCGACGATTCTGGAGCGACAACGTCCGCGCGGTCTTCGGATTCCTGACACTGGCGACGTTGTTCTTCCCGGCGGGCCTGTGTGCCGCCGCGCTCTCCTGGACGGCGCGGGCCGCACTCACGGCGGCCAGCGCCATCGGCGTCTGGGGGGCGGCCCGTAGCTTCGACCTCGCGGCGCCGACCTTCGGCGAGATGTCAGGACTCCTCGCCGGACTGCTGCTCGGCGCGGCGCTCGGGCTCTACGTCAGGCGGGCGGACGGAGCGGCGTCGGTGCCGACACATCGTCCGTGAGCAGCGCATCGATGCGCTCGAAGCGGAACTCGCGCAGCAAGCGCTCCAGCCGCGGCCAGACGCCCGCCTGACCGCCGTAGTGGCGGATCCGCGTCAGGAGCGGCACCGCGAACCTCGGCTGGCCCGGGTCGTACTCCCAGGGGTGGAGGTAGAACGTCCCGGGCGCGCCACGGGCGCCGGCCGAGCGAAGGGCCGACTGCACGAGGGCGTACGGCAGCAACCGGAAGTAGGCGCCACCGGCCGCCGGGAGCGTCTTCGGTCCGAGCTGCAGCGTGGCGGGCGGGAACTCCGCCAGGCGCCCCGCCGCACGGTCGATCCAGTACGGGTCCCGCTGCCCACCCGCGTAGCCGTAGCCGCGCCGCGAGACCGGGAAGAGTGACGAGTCATACCGGTACCCCTCCTCCAGCAGCACATCCAGCGCCCACTCGGTGCCCTGCACGATCGAATAACTCGGTGCGCGGAATCCGATCACCGCCGTCCCGGTCTGGTCCTCGAGGAGCCGTTTGGTGCGCCGCACCGAATCGCGGAACACCTCAGGCGTCTGGTGCGTGACGCGCACGTGGTCCCAGGTGTGCGAGGCGAGTTCGTGGCCGCCGGCGACGATCGCCTTCATGAGATCGGCGTTGCGCTGGGCGAACCATCCCACCGTGAAGAACGTCCCGCGCGCACCACGTGCCGCGAGCAGCTCGAGCAGGCGGTAGGTCGCCGCGGCGGCCCGCGGGGGATACCGGTCCCACTGATCGCGCGACGTGTACGGATCGAGCGCGACGACCTGGAAGTACTCTTCGACGTCCAGCGAGAAGAGGTGCGGGTAGGACGCCGATGCCACGGCGGTCAACGACGGAACAGGTCGAGCGACGATCGGGGCCGGAGCTGCCAGGTGCCGGTGCCGGTCGGCGCGAGGATCCCCACGATGTCGTACCGGATGCCGGCGGAGTACTGCCCGGCGGGCAGCGGGACACGGAACGCCACATCCGACTGTCGGTCGAGGATCACCGTGAGCGCACCGGACCCGTCATTCACCGTGAGCCGCAGATTGCCGCTCACGGTGGCCGAATCGATGATCTGGGCGTTGGCCACGCGGATGAGCTCGGCGTTGCGCACCCCCGCGGCCGCACCATTCGCCTGCGCGGTCGTCAGCGTGGGGATCGGCGGGATGAAGGTCGGTCCGACGATGAAGACCGACACATCGTCGAGCACCCGCTGGCCGAGGCGGGTGGCGACGCGACCGCGCACGCGGATGCTGTCGCCGGCGACGACGGCCACCGTCGTCGGCCGGACACGCGTGGCCTGGATCGCGCCGCTGGTGTCGATGAGGTGGAGCGTGGTGTCGCTGTAGGTCTCGCGCGCGTGCAGCGCGATCCCGGTGAGGAACACGCGGGTCCCCAGCGGCAGGGTGGCGGTGGCGTTCACGCTGCGGATGGGGAAGCTGATGATGCCCTCGACGACCGCCGAATCGTCGGGAGCGACGGTCACGCTGCGCGTGCGTTCGCCGATGACCGACGCGCTGTCGCCCGCGGCGGTGGTGTCGATGGCCACGGTGTAGCGGCCGACTGGCAGTCCGCTCACGCGGAAGCGTCCGTCCGCGCCAGTGGTGTCGACGCGCACGGTGTCGTTGACGCCGGCGCCGAGGATGGCGACCCGGACGCCGGCGAACGGCACATCGCCCACATCGGCGCTGCGCGAACCGTTCGCGTCGAAGTAGATGAATCCGCTCACGGTGCCCGTGGCGCTGATCCCGAGCGTGCGCTCGGACCCGCCGTTCTCGCAGGCAGCGAGCGCCAGCAGGGCGAGGCCCATCAGTCGTCGCATGGTCATTGGCCGATCCTCAGTCCGACGCGCCAGAGTATCCCGGGCGAACGGTCCGCGAGTCGTTCCCCGAAGTTGGGGTTCACGACGAGCGGGATGGTGGTCACACCCGTGAGCGGGTTGGTGGTGAGCGTGCCGGTACGATCGACCAGCACCAGCGCGCGGTCGATCGGGCCCCGTGTCTGCGCGAGCACGTCGAGCGCGTCCACCACGAGTGCGACGCGTCCGAGGCGCAGGTCGGCCAGCCGGAACGCCGCACGGAGGTCCAGCGAGGTGCTCCACTCGGCGCGGCAGGAGTTGCGGGCCGCCAGGGCCCCTGATTGCCGGCGCAGGCAATCCCACTCGTCGAGCAGTGGCGCGATCCCGGTCATCGCGGGATCGATGAAGGCCGGATCGTTGCTGCCGTCGCCGTCGCCGTTGGCATCCACGCCGTCGCGGAACCCCGGCGTGAAGGCAGCGCCCGACCGCATGCGGAACACCGCACCCAACCGCATCGCGGCCGAGGCGCCGGCACTCCATTCGGCGGCCACCAGGATGCGCTGCGGCGCATCGACGTCGGCCCGCCCCTCGGCCCAGTCACCGGTGCCGGTGGTGGAGGGGAACGGTGACAGCCCCTGCGTGAGGGTCCCCGCGAGGTTGTCCGTCGTCTGGGCCAGCGTGTAGTTGAGGGCGAAGCTGAGTCCCCGTTCAGTGACCCGGTCGATGCCGACGGACACCGCGGAGAACTCCGAGAAGCCGGTGGACTCGAGCGCGTGGACCGCATCGAATCCGGCGAAGCGGCGGTTGGCACCGGGCTGTGCGACGACCAGCGCCCCCACCTGCTGCAGCGCGCCGAAGAGCGGACGGCCGTACTGGTCGGTTCCCGATGCGGTCGCGGGGAGGTTCAGGTCACGCCGCCGCGAGAGGAAGTCGGTGTAGCGATAGACGCCGCTGGTGTAGGCGCTCCAGCCACCGAAACTGCGCAGCAGACGCAGCGCGGCGCGGCGCGTGCGCGGACCCTCGTACTCCGGACCGAGGAGCGAGAGCGCCGTGCCGGACACGGGGGCAGCCGTCGTCGTGGGCGCCGCGGGCCAGCTCCCGAGTGTTCCCACGCCGTAGCGCGCGGTGAGGCCGCGGTCGCGCATCAACGCCTCCGCCAGGGCCGCGCGGTCCGGCAGCTCGGTGAACGTGCCGGCGCCGCCCTCGAGCACCCACGCGCGTTCGCTGCCGATGTCCCAGCGGAATCCGAGTCGCGGGGAGACCCGCGAGTACGTGTTCTTGCGCTCCGGGACATCGAGACCGGTGGCGGTCGCCCAGGCACCGTTTTCCTCGAGACTGGTCGCCGGGTAGCGCATGACATCGGAGCGCAGGCCGAGCGTGACCTCGAGTCCGCTGGTCACGCGCCACACGTCCTGGATGAACAGCGCACTCTCCGTGGTCCGGAACGCGACCGCCGGCGGCGCCTCGACGCCGTACCATGCCCCGGCCAGCGCCTGGAAGTCCGCCGCGTCGCCGAACCGGTAGCTCCCGCCCAGTGCGCCGAGGCTGGTCTCCTCGCGATGGGTGGCGACGGCAAGGCCGGCCTTCACCCGGTGGGCGCCGAACGCCCCGTGCAGCATCGCGGTGACCCGCGGTGTCGCGCGCGACTCCTCGAACGGTTCCTCGGTGGCGGCGCCGAACGTGATGCCACGGGCGGCGATCGTCGTCGCGGGGAGCACGGGCGCGAGGGACTCGCTGTCGTTCACGTCGCCGGACACGCGCAGCTCGGCGGCATAGCGTGGCGAGAGCCGCGCCAGCACGTTCAGCGCGAACTGCGCGCCGAGCGCCTCGTAGCGCGACCCGAGTGCCGCCTGGTCGGACCCGAGCAGCGGCGGATTGGCGCGCACGAGACGCGAAGCCGCACTGCGCAGCGTGATCGCGAGCCGATCGCCCTGCTGCCAGTCGAACCGTCCCCACGCGCTCCAGCGCTGCTCGAGCTGCAGCGGCTCGGCCGTATACGCATCGAGCGCAGTACCGTGCACCGTCCCGGCGACCTGCGCGATCTGCTGGCCCAGGGCGTCCGTAGCGGGGAACCAGGCCGGCGCGGCGATCTCACTGCGTTGGTAGTCCACGCCGACGGTCGCGTAGGCCGTGTCGCGCTGGAGTGCGCCGCCGATCGCGAGCGCCGCGCCGTAGTTCGCCGTCCCGCCCTCGAGCGTGGACCGCCAGTCGCCGTTCCCGCCGGCGCGCAGCGCGTGGGCGCGCAGTCCCACGCCGGTGCCACCGACTTCCGTGTCGAAGCCAAGGCCCCCCGCCGCCACATTCGCCATCGCGCGCAGCGGCGCCGCGAGTGCGACCGTCTCCAGGCCGTTCGACCGTGGCAGGCCCAGGCTGCCGATGCGGGCGCCGTCCACCATCACATCGGTGTGGCGCCACGGCAGCCCCTCGATCCCACCCGCGTCGGCGAACGGCGAGAGCCCCGCCGCGTCGGACAGCAGGCGGCGACCGCCGACGAGATCCGCATAGCCGCGCTCGGCGAGCCACGACAGCGGCTCGGAGGTCCGGCCGCGCGCGAGGACCGTGTCGATCGTGGTCACGGGCGGCGCTGCGGCCGCCAGGCGCAACGTCAGTTCGATCTCGCTGCCCGCCGACACCATCACGCCGGTATGCACGACGGGCCGGAATCCCACGGCCTCGGCCGAGACGTCGTAGGCGGCCGCGGCGATCAGGCCGAACCGGAAGAGCCCGTCCCGGCCCGTGACCGCGAAGCGCTCCGCGCCACTGGCGCGGTCCACGGCACGGATCTCCGCACTGGACACGGGGAGACCGCGCCCATCCACGACGCGGCCCGACAAGGCGCCGAACGTCACACTCTGCCCGAGCACACGCGACGCAGGCACGGCAGAGGATGCCAGGAGGAGCGGCAGCAGCAGCCGGCGGAAACGCGATGACTTCACGACGAGAACCTCACCGGAGGGAACGACGGGATCCGAGACCGACCCACTCAATGTAGACCGGACGATTCGGGGGGTGCACTGGTCGCGCCGCGTGCCCCCGCCGCCGCCAACCGGACCAGCTCGGGGAGGAATCCCTGGAACGGCGCCGGCGCGTGGACGGGACCGGGCGCGGGGATGAGGCAACCGGTCACGCAGGTCGCGGCCAGTTCGCGGATCCGGTCGAGTTCGGCCCGGTCGAAGGTCGTGGCGGCGTAGTGCGCATTCAGGAATCCCGCCACGGCCGCGACTTCGTTGGCGACGCCGACCTCGACCGCACGGAACGCCGCGAGGACAAATCGCACGAGGTCCTCGGACGGTGCCTGCCGCCCGCGTCCGATGCCGGCGTAGCCGATGCCGACGGCCTGCACCGCGTCGGCGCGCCAGAGGTTGGCGGCATCGACCAGTCCCTGCGCCTTGGGCGCCTGCCGCACGAGCGCCGGGAGTGCGTCGCGATACACGCGATGCCCGGTCGCGACGACGACGAGGTCGGCGTCGGCGAGCGCGGCGCCGAGGGCGTTGGTGAACACGCGATCGAGACCGAGGCGGCGGAGGTTCTGGTCGTCGGGCTTCACGTACGGGTCGTGCAGGCGCACCTGTGCACCGCGCTCGAGGAGCAGCTGCGCCAGTACGAGGGACGGGCTGTTGCGCGTGTCCTCCGAGTCGAACCGATACGCGGCGCCGAGGACCGCGATGCGGCGGCCTTGGACCGGGCCGAACGCACGCTCCGCCAGCGCGATCGTGCGCGCGGGTGACGCATCATTGATCCGGCGGCTGCCCAGGATGAGGCTGCTCGCCGCCTCGGCGGGCTGGGCGGCGTAGCGCCGCCACCAGAGCAGGATCCCGTCCTTCGGCAGGCAGTGTCCGCCGACCCCGACCGTCGGGACGAGCAATCCGCCGCTCGGCACCACCAGCGCATCGGCGCTTGCCTGGTCGGACTGCGCCGCCGCGGCGTTCACCCGGTCGCGGAGCGCGTAGAAGTCGACGTCGTGGTCATCGCACCAACGGACCACCTCGGTGGCGAACGCGATGCGCACGTCGCGATACGCGTTCTCGAGCGTCTTCACCACCTCGGCGGTGAGACTGCTCGTCACGTGCAGCGTGCCCTCGGTGACGACCGGCGCGTACAACGCGGCGATGGCGGCCGCGGTCTCGCGGGACAGCCCGCCGATGAGCTTGTCGCTCGCCGCCACGCGCTCCACGAGCCGACCCGGCATCACCCGGTTGGGCGAGTTGCCGAGGCGCACGTCGCGCTCGGCCTCGAGTCCATGGGCGGCGAAGCGCTCGCGCACCACGGTCGCCATGGACGACGGGGCGAGCGTGGATTCGATGACGACCAACGGCGGATTGCCGCGCGGCCGCTCGCGCCAGACCGCCGCCAGTGCATCGAGCGCCTCGAAGAGTGGGCCGTAGTCCGGCGCCATGCCGTCCTTGTCGGTCTGCACACAGACCAGCACCACGTCGGCGAGGCGGAGGTCGGCCATGTCGTGCGTCGCGCCCAGATGCCCCGCGCGCACGGTGTCGGCCACCACCGCGTCGAGGGCAGGCTCCACGCCGCCGATCGGCGATCGCCCGGCGTTGATGGCGGGCACCTTCCAGCCCGAGGTCGGCGAGTTGCGCTGCACGACGAGCACGCGGCCGCCTGCGGCGCCCTTGCGCTGCTCCTCGCGGGCGAGGAGCGCCGCCATGGGCATCCCGACGATGCCGGGTCCGATCACACCGATGAGCAGAGGAGTCATTGGTCGATGAAGGTCTGAAACCAGAGTTCGAGGCTGAGCAGGCCCCACGTCTGACGACTGAACTGCGCCTCGTGATCCAGCAGGTGCGCGACGGCGGCGGGGTCGGCGATGCCGCGCTGGCGCGCGCGCGTGCCGAGGAGTGTGTCGCGGATGAACTCGCGCGCCGGTCCGCGCGTCCACTCCTGCAGCGGCACCGGGAACCCCATCTTGTCCTTCCGCTCGAGCACCGAACGCGGCAGCAGGTCGCCGATGGCACGCTTGAACAGGTACTTGAGCTCGCCGCCCCGGAACTTGAGGCTGGGCGGCAGGGTCCCGACGAACTCCACGAGCCGGTGGTCGAGCAGGGGGACCCGCGACTCGATCGACACGGCCATGCTCACGCGATCCTCCACCTGCAGCAGCGCCGGCAGGCTCGCGAGCAGGTCGAAGTGCGTCATCTTGTTGTAGTACGACCGCGTGTCCGCATGGTTGAACAGCGCGGAGAACCTCGCGAAGACCGACTCCGGGTCGTGCGAGGCCATGAAGGCCTCGCTGAGCAGCGGATGCGCCCCGGCCGACCGGTCGACGAGGCGGAAGTACCGGCGGTCCATCGGCTCGAAGACGCCGGCCTGCCAGAACTGCTGCAGCATCGGCACGTACTGCCGCAGTGTCGGGAGGTTCGGGAGGATCGAGCGCAGCGTCACGATGTGCTCGGCTTCCTCGTTGGTCTCATGGATCGCGCCCTTGAGCGCCTGCTCCAGGTACGCGACGAGGTAGCGTGTGTAGCCGCCGAAGACCTCGTCGCCCCCTTGCCCGCCCAACACCACCTTCACGTGCTCCGCGGCCAGGCGCGAGACCGCGAACTGCGGGATGAGGCCGGGGCCGGCGGCGGGTTCGTCGAGGTGCCACACGAGTGTGGGCAGCAACGTGGGCAGGTCGGTGGCCTCGGGGACGACCTCGTGCAGCGTGGCGCCCCAGCGCTCCGCCACGGCGCGCGCATGGTGCGATTCGTCGTACGCCGGTCCCTCGGCGAACTTGCCGGTGAACGCGTGCAGTGCACCACTGATGTGCTGGGACGCCAGCGCACTGAGGGCGCTCGAGTCGAGGCCGCCGCTGAGGTGTGCGCCGACGGGCACGTCCGCGCGCACGTGCAGCGCGACAGCGTCGTCGAGCAGCTGGCGCAGCTCCTCGGTGGCCCGCTCCTCGGTGAGGCCCTCGCGGATGCGATAGGTCGGTTCCCAATAGCGACGCACCGAGACCGTCCCGCGCGCCGGCTCGATCAGCAGGAGGTGCCCGGGCTCCACCTTGTGGACCCCGGCGAAGAGCGTGCGCGGGCCGAGCACGAACTGGAAGGTCAGGTACTCGTGGAGCGCGTCGTGGTCCGCACGCGCCGGGACCGCCGGGTCGCGCACGAGCGCCTTGATCTCGGAGGCGATGAGCACGGCATCGTCCGTCCGGGTCCAATAGACGGGCTTCACGCCGAGGCGGTCCCGCGCCACGATCACACGGTCGCTCGCATGCTCGTGCAGCACGAACGCGAACATGCCGTTGAAACGCGCGAGGGCATCGAGTCCCCACTGGCGCCACGCCACGAGGAGCACCTCGGTATCCGAGGTCGTGCGGAAGTGGTGGCCGAGCGCGGCCAGCTCCTGCCGGAGCTCGCGGTAGTTGTAGAGCTCGCCGTTGAACGTGACGGTCGCGTGGCCGTCGGTCATCGGCTGCGCACCGGTCTCGAGGTCGATGATGGCGAGCCGCGCGTGGAACAACGCGACCGCACCGCGCACGCTCAGGCCGTCACCGTCCGGTCCCCGGTGCCGGAGCAGGGCGCCCATCGCCTGGGCCCGCGGTCCGTCGCCCTGACCGCCGCGCAATGCCACATGTGCCGCGATGCCGCACATCGCTCAGACCGATGCCGGCAGCGCGCGCGACGGCAGCCGGCGCGCGAGGAGCGCGCGGGCGTGGATGTTCATCGGTACCAAACGGAAGCGTCCGGCCATCGTCTCCATAGTCTCGGCGAAGAGTTCGCGCTTCAGTGCTCCAGCGAGATCCATGCCGGGAAAGAACCGGAGCGCGTCCACGTCGTCCGCGCCGAGCAAGTCGAGTGGGTGCAACAGATAGGACGGCTCGACCCCGCCCAGGCGGCACAGCGTGAGGGCGGTCTGGAGATAGGCGCGCATCAGCTGCCGCGAGCTGCGCGCCAGGTACAGCAGGTAACTGAAGTGGAACGGCGCGCGGGTCACCGGCATGGTGGTCACCGGGATCTCGAGCAGCGTCTGACCGTCGCCCAGGCGCAGCACATGCGGCGTCAGCGGGCGGAATCCGTCCCGAAACCGACCGAACAGCATCCGACGGGTGTGGCGCTCCTCGGCCGTCAGCCGAGCGGTGCGGAAGTAGTACCAGCGGGCGAGCGGTCCGATGAAGGTCGGCAGGGTGGAGGCATCGAACAGGTAGCCGCGGCGCTTGAGCAGGCGCAGCAGACCCGGCGTCCACGAGTAACCCGGGCCGCGGAATCCCAGCGGCCGCTCCCCCGTCACCTCGGCGATCGCCTCCTCGGCGCGGGTGATGTCCGATTCCAGCGCCTCGGGAGCGTAGGTGTGCAGCCAGGAATCGTGCTCGAACGAGTGGTTGCCGACCTCGTGACCGCGCCGCGTGATCTCGCGCAGCACCTCGCGATTGGCCGGTGCTCGCGCGTCGGCCCCCACAATGAAGACCGTGAGTTTCAGCCCGAGCGCGTCGAAGGTGTCCAGCGCCCGCGGGAGGAAGGCGGGGAGGTACGACGGCCGCTCGGCCCAGCGCGGATCGCCGTGGACCTTGAGGTACGTCCAGAGGTCGTCGAGGTCGAGCGAGACCGAGGCGATGGGCCGTGCGTCGGGCGCTGGCGTCATGCGAACCGCGGCAGGAGCGCGGCGGCCTGCGCGTTCGCGAGGGCCACGGACTCATTGGAGTTGAGCGTCCCGTTGACGATCTGGGCGGAGTTCACCACGTGCACGCGGCCCAGCGAGGTCTCGACGCTGGGCACCGCGTCGCGGCGATAGTGCAGCGTCGGCAGCGCCTGGACCTCGCGGGCGCGACTGATGACGTGGTGACGGACCGCGGTCGCGGGCAGGTCGGGGTAGAGCCGACGCAGCCCCGCGAGCAGGTCCTCCCAGATCTCGTCGTCACTGCGGGCCCACCATGGATCGTCGGCGGGGCAGTAGCGCGGCAGATACGCGAGCGTGTGCCCTCCGAAGGTCGCGGGCGCCACCAGCGCCGTCATCTCGATCACCGTGGTGAACGGGAACCCGGGGTCGGTGATGTTGGTGACGTAGTAGCCGGCCAGCGGCCGGTCGAGGAGGACGGACGCACAGATCACACCCTGGTAGTGCACGCGCCCGAGGCGCGCGCGCTCCGCATCGGTGAGTGCGGGGCAGAGTCGCGTGACGGCCGGACAGGGGACGGTGAGGATCGCCTGCGTGGCGGTGACCGGCGGCGCCGCCCCGCGCGCGACGACGACCTCCGCGCCGACGACCCGGACCTCGGTCGCGGCACTCCCGGTGTGGATCCGCACCCCACGGCGCTCGAGGTCGGCCCGCAGCGCCGAGAGCAGCGTCGCGTAGCCGCCGTCGAGATAGCCGAATCGTTCCCGCTTGGCACCCGACCGTCGTGCCGCGTACATGCGCGCGATGATCGCCCAGATGAACGCCGCGCTCACGCGCGTCCAGTTCACCCCCAGTTTCGCCTCGAGCAGCGGGCGCCAGATGCGCTCGAAGGTGTGCCGGCCGGACCAGCGCACGAGCCACTGCTCCACGGGGATGGACTCGAGCGCCTCCCCGTCGGCGATCCGCGACGCGCGCAGGATCGTGCCGGCGAGTCGCGCCTTGTCGACCAGCGACAGCGGCGGGAACCGGAGGAAGTCGAGGCTGCTCGAGAGCGAGTGGAACCGACCGTCGGTGAAGAACCCCGTGCGGGTCGTGCCCCACGCGATGCGGTCGGCGAGGCCGAGCTGCGCGATGAGGCCCACCAGTGCGCGGTCGGACTCGAGGATGACGTGATAGTACCTGTCCCAGGTGAATTCGCCGAGCGCCTGTGGGGCCGCGAGTCCCCCCAGCCCGGGCGCGCCCTCGATGACCTGCACGGCGTGGCCGGCCTCGGCGAGGCGCAGCGCGAGCGAGAGTCCGAGGATCCCTCCGCCGACGATCGCAACGTCAGCCATGCGCGGCGTCGACGGCGGTGAGTCGCGTGGCCGTGACGGCCACCGATTCCTCGGCCGGGGGCCAGACGCGCCGACCCGACAGCTTGCGTCCGACGAGCTGGGCCAGCAGCACCAGGTGACCGGCGATCACCCGCAGGACCTTGATCTTCGAGCTGCCGAGCATACGCACCTCGAGTGTGGCCGGGTACTCGATGACGCGCTCGCCGGCGACATCGAGCCGACAGAGCAGTTCGGTGACACCGAGGAAGCCCGACCGCTGCAGGCGCTGCGGGGCGACGACGCTGCGCCGGTAGACACGGAAGCAACTGGTGTAGGTCGCGAGCTTGTTCCGCAGCACGCGCCGATAGAGCCAGGAGAGGTTCCGCGAGAGGAAGAGGCGCCACTGCGGCACGTTGCGCACCCGCCCGGCGGCGTGGTACGGCGACGCCGTGACGAGGGCGACGTCATCCCGCAGCAGCGGGATCATGTTCCCCAGCTCGTGCGGATCGTAGGTGCAGTCACAATCGATCGAGCAGATGATCTCGGTGGTCGTGAGCCCGATGCCGTGCATGATGGCCGCCGCGACGCCCACGTTGGGGCGCAGACTGACCACCTGTGTGTCGGGGCGGCCGGCGAACAGCCGGCGCAGCGACTCCCCGGTCGCGTCGGTGCTGCCGTCATCGACGAACACGTAGCTGAAGCGATACGCCGACAGCCGTTGCTCCACCGACCGCAGCGTGTTCGCGAGGTACGGCAGGACCAGCTCCTCGTTGTGGCAGGGCACGACGATCGACACGGGGATGCGCGCCGACGCATCCGGCGGGGGGTCCGCCGCGCGCGCCGCGAGCTGCACCGGGAGCGCGCGCGTGGGCGTCCGGATCGGTGTCGAGGCCGGCCGCTCCCCGACGGTGCTGAGGCCCAGATGCTCCGCCACGGAGGTGAACCGCCAGCGCGCCAGGAACCACGCGAGGCGGCTCTCCATCTCGCGGAGGTTGCGATAGTGCCGGACCCGCTGCGTGAACGACGCCGCCGAGATGCGCGGCTGGTCGGGATCGAGTTCCCACGTGTGGAAGTAGAGCACGAACGGCGCATCCACGTGGCGCGTCCAGCGTTCGGCGCCGTACCGCACCAGCCATGGCGGCAGCTGGCGGAAGTAGTTGCCGCCGCCGATCGGGAAGGTGAGGCCGAGCACGTCCAGCGACGAGATCGGGAACTCCCAGAGCGTGCGATCGCCGAACCGGTGCTGATGGGCGAAGCGGCGCCAGCGCTCGCCGTTGAGCGTCCCGGACATGGGCGCCGTCGAGGAGTCGTAGGCGTAGCCTTCGTCGGCGAGGACGTCGAGCGCCCAGCGGTCCTGCTGCTGGAACCAGCGGTCGGCCACGCGGTAGCCGAGGATCGCCTGGCCGGTGGCGCGCCGGAGCGCCTCCCGGGCGCGCCCGAGGTCCTCGCGGAACTCCTCGGGGCTCATCCGCGTGACGTCCCGGTGATAGTACCCCTTGCTCGACACCTCATGTCCCCGTTGCGCCACCTCGCGCAGCAGTTCGGGCATGGTGTCCGCGATCCAGCCGAGCGCGAAGAACGTCGCCTTCACGTCGTGCGCGTCCAGGAGGTCGAGCGTGCGGCGCAAGCCGTGCTCGAGGCGGGATTCGAAGCGGTACCACTCCCCGCGCTGGATCAGCTGGTTGAAGGCGCCGACGTGGAAGTAATCCTCCAGCGCGACCGTGACGAGATGACGCCGCGGACCCGCGCCCGCGCCGGGGCCCTGGCTCACGTCCACAGCGTTGTCGAACGGCGACGACGGGTCATGGCGTCACTTCGGGGCGACGGTGCAGCGCTCGCCGAGCGGCGCGGTCGTCGCGAGCACCTCGGCGAGATGACGCGCGGCGACACGATACCCCGCGCCGCTCGGGTGGCCGTCATGCGGCAGCAGGTAGAGTGCGTCCGCGGGACGTCCATCCGCCTGCAGCGCGCCGAACATCGGCACCACCGGGATCCCGTGGGACCGCACCATGCCCTCGACCCACTCCAGCTGTTCGGTGCTCCACTCGCCGTAGAGGGTGAGGTGCGCCGGGAACGTCATGAACGCGAGGGGGATGCCGCGGCCCGCGAGTGTCGCTTCGACCTCACGGAGTTCGCGCTCGTACCGGGCCCGGAGCGCGGAGTCGGGAGCGACCCCCGGGCGCGCGCCGCCGACGACCTTCCGCTCGGGCGCGTCGGCGTGACCTTCGGTGCGCAGGCGGCCCCGCACCTGCATCGCGAGGTTCCACAGCGCGGTCTTGCGGAGGATCGGGTAGGCGACGCTGAACGGGAACCGCGCCTTCGCGGCGCGATTGTTCGCCAACACCTCCCACTGCGCTTCGCCGGTGAGGTCGCCGATGTCGTTCTCGGTGAACGCAAGCACCACGAGGTCGGGAGCGAGCGCCAGCGCCCGCGAGATGGTGTGCTTGTGCTCCGTGATGGTCGTGCCCGGCACGCCGACATTGATCACCCGCACCGCGCCGCAGGCCGCGGCCAACTGCTGCTCGAGCTGCGCCGGCAGCGTCAACGAGTCGTCGACGAAGTCACCATAGATGAAGGAGTCGCCGACCAAGAGGATGCGGGTCTCGCCCGCCGGCTTCTCCCGGGCGATCTCGGCGCCGCGGAATCCGAGGGAGTCCACGCGCACATGGTGGGGCAGCTTGGTGTTGCGCTGGTCGACGAACCCGTCGCTCGGCGACAGCATGCCGGGGATCCGGTCGAACTGGCGCGCACTCACCGTCGACAGGCCGTCGGTCGGCGCCAGGTGCAACGCGCGGAGCAGTACCTCCGCGAGCAGGACGCCGACCACCCCGGCGCCCGCGGCGAGGCCGAGGCCCCGGACGATTCGCTTCATGGGCGGGCGCGTTCCCGAACGTGCGTCATCCGGTGAATATCGCCAAAGCGGAAGTGAATGCAATCGGGAGACAACGTGACGCTCGGTGGCCGCGACCGGGGCCCGCCGGCTTGCTCGGCCTGTTTTCTTTCTCCCGTGACGTCCCCTTGGCAGCATCCCGATCGCGCCGTCGCGCGCGCGCGCAGCGTCCTCATCACCGGCGCGACGAGTGGCTTCGGCGAGGCGGCCGCGACGCGACTCGCCGCGAGCGGTGCGCATGTCATCGTACATGGCCGCACGCGTCGTCGCGCCGAGGCGGCCGCGGCAAGGATCCGCGCGCGTTCCCACGAGGCACGGGTCGATGTCGTGGCCGCCGACCTCTCGGATCGACTCGCGATCGACGCGCTCGCCGCGGAGGTCCGGACGCGCTTCCCGGCCCTGGACGTGCTCGTCCACAACGCGGCGGTCGTGCCCCGGCGTCGTGAGGCGACACGCGAGGGCCTCGAGCTGCAGTTCGCGGTCAACCACCTCGCGCCGATGCTGCTCACCGCCCGGCTGCTGTCGGCGCTCCGCGCGCGGCCCGGCGCCCGCATCGTGGTGGTGGCCTCGCAGGTCGAGCGCGACGGCCACATCGACTTCGCGGACCTCCAGTCGCAGCGGCGGTATGACCCCTACGCCGCCTACCGGCAGTCGAAGCTCGCGAACGTGCTGTTCACGCGGGCGCTGGCCAGACGTATCCCGGGGTGCTGCCCAACCGTCAATTGCCTGCACCCGGGGATCGCTGGGACGCGTGTCCTGAACGCGCTCGTCGGTCGCCCGGACTGGATGCAGCGCTGGACCGCGTACCGCGAGCCGACTGCCGACACGCAGGCGGAACCACTCGTACGCCTGGTACTCGACCCGGCACTGGATGCGGTCAGCGGCGCGTATTTCCGGGAGTTGGAACAGCGGCCGCCGTCCGATCGGTCCATGGATGACGTGACGGGGGAACGACTTTGGGCGGTCTCGAACTCGTTGCTCGGACTGCCGTCTGACTGGGCGGACTCGACCTGACTGTAGCCTGCGCGCAACAACAGGAAGGGGTCCAGCAACACCAATTAAGGGATTGTCGCCGTTTTTCCGTCGAAGCTGGCGGGCAAGGGTCGACAGGAATCTGGTGTAATTCATTGCAGTACAGCATCTTACATGCGCTTGTCCCGTCCGGGCCGTCGGTGATTCCTACGGCCCCGCTTGTGCCTAAAGGCAAAGAGACGCGACCGGCCCCCCGACCTCGGCAACAATGACCCAACACCCGTTCAGCTGCTTCGTCATCGGCACCGAATCCCTGCTCATCTCCTGCGCCGAGATCCTTCTCGACCGGGGGGTGCGGATCCTTGGCGTCATCAGCGACGAGCCGTCGATCACGGCTTGGTCCCGTGAGCGCGGTCTGGCGGTCATCCCGGGCAGCTCGGACTACACGCCGACCCTCGCCGCACAGCCGTTCGACTACCTGCTGAGCATCACCAACCTCACGATCATCCCGGCCGCGGCGTTGGCCCTGCCGCGCCGTGGCGCGGTGAACTTCCACGACGGACCGCTGCCCCGCTTCGGCGGTTTGTACGCGCCGGCCTGGGCACTGATGGCCGGCGAGACGCGCTACGCGATCACCTGGCACCTCATGACGGACGCCGTCGACGAGGGCGCCATCCTGCTCCAGCGTCCGATCGACGTCAGCGAGGGCGAGACCTCACTGACGCTCAACACCAAGTGCTTCAGCGCCGGACTCGACTCCTTCCCCGCCCTCGTCGACCTGCTCGCGGCGCCGGCCCTCGCCCCGACCGCGCACGCACTCGACCGCAGCACCTACCATGGGCTCGCTGAGCGTCCGCGTGCGATGGCGGCGCTGGATTTCGCGCAGCCCGCCCGCAGCCTGGCGTCACTGGTGCGGGCCTTGGATTTCGGACAGTACGCGAACCCGCTGGCGCTGCCGAAGCTGGTGCACGGCAACCGCGTGGTGCTGGTGGGCACACTCGTCGGTCACTCCGCCGACCCGGTGTCGGCGGCGGCGGGCACCGTGCTCGCGGCGGATGGTGACACGCTCACGGTCGCTGCCGACGGGGGCACGCTCACCTTCGGTCGCCTGCTCTGCACCGACGGCGGCCCGCTGACCGGTGAGGCCGCGCTCGAGCACCTGGGGATGCGGCTCGGCGAGCGCCTCGGTGACCTGGACGGCGCGTTCGTGGAGGCGGTGGATCGGTTCGCGCGCGGGAGTGCGAAGCATGAGGGCTGGTGGGCGAAGCGCCTGCACGGTCTGGAGCCGGTCGAGCTGCCGTACGGCGAGCACCGTGGCGCCCCGGCGCAGTACGCGGTGCACCCGTTGCCGGCGACCACCGACCGGTCGCGCACCCTCGCGGACTTCGTGCTGTTCGTCGCGCGCCTGGCGGGACGGACGCAGTTCGACCTCAGCTGGGCGGACGCTGCGAGCGACGCGGCGCGCGTGCCGAGCGTCGCGAGCCCGCGGCTGCCCCTGCGGATCGCGCTCGACGCCGGTGGCTCGTCGGAGGCGGCGCGGCGCGACATCGCGGCGGCGCTGGAGTCGGCGCGCAAGCGCGGCGGGTTCGCGCGCGACATCGCGGCGCGGCGCCCGGCGCTGCGCGCCATGCAGGGGCGGCCGTTCTCGCTACCGGTGGGCGTCGAGTTCGCGACCACGCTCGAGACCCGGCTCGCCCCGACGGGCGTCCTCACGCTCGTGCTCGGTGACGACGGCGCGGCCTGCTGGGTCTACGACGCCAGCATCGTCTCGCCTGCGCAGGTCGAGACGATGGCGGCGCAGTTCGCGGAGATGGTCGCGGCGGGTGAACGCACGCCGTGGACCGCGCTCCCGCTGCTGGGGGCGGAGACGCGGACCCGCGTGCTCGCCACCTGGAATGCGACGGCCCGCGAGGTGCGCGCCGACCGCTGCGTGCATGAGATGATCGCCGAGCAGGCGGCGCGGACGCCGGACGCGGTGGCCGCGGTGTTCGAGGATGTGCCGCTGACGTACCGCGAACTCGATACCCGCGCCAACCGCCTCGCGCATCACCTGCGGGCACGGGGCGCGGGCCCGGATACACTCGTCGCCCTCTGCTGCGACCGGTCGCTCGAGATGCTCGTGGCGATCCTCGGCATCCACAAGGCGGGGGCCGCCTACGTGCCGATGGATCCGGCGTATCCGGCGGAGCGCATCGCCTACATGCTCGAGGATGCGCAGGCGCAGCTGCTGGTGACGCAGGAGGCGGTGCTCGGGGAACTGCCGGACACGCGCGCGGAGATCGTCTGCATCGACCGCGACTGGGCCGCGATCGCGGCGCATCCCGCGGAGGTGCCGGTCAGCGGTGCGACCTCGGCGAACCTCGCGTACTGCATCTATACGTCCGGCTCGACCGGGCGCCCCAAGGGCGTGATGGTCGAGCACCGGAACGTGGTGAACTTCTGTGCGGCCATGGATGAGCGGCTGGGGACCGAGCCGGGGGTCTGGCTCGCAGTGACCAGCCTCTCGTTCGACATCTCCGTCCTCGAGCTGCTCTGGACGCTGACCCGCGGCTACAAGGTGGTGATCTACGCCGACGAGCACCGCGCGGCGGGGATGACGGCCGGCTTCGCGAACGCCCACAAGCCGCTCGACTTCTCGCTGTTCTACTTCTCGGCCGACGAGAACGAGAATCAGGGCGACCGCTACCGCGTCCTCATGGAAGGCGCGCGGTTCGGCGACAAGCATGGGTTCAGCGCCGTGTGGACGCCGGAGCGGCACTTCCACGCGTTCGGCGGGCTGTATCCGAACCCCTCGGTGACCGGCGCGGCGGTGGCGGCGATCACCGCGCGCATCGGCGTGCGGGCGGGCAGCTGCGTGCTGCCGCTCCACCATCCGGTGCGTGTGGTCGAGGAGTGGTCGATCGTCGACAACCTCTCCGCCGGGCGCGTCGGTGTGTCGTTCGCCGCTGGCTGGCAGCCGAATGACTTCATCTTCCAGCCGCAGAACTACGCCGACGCGAAGACGCGCACCGTCGAGATGATCGAGACCGTGCGGCGCCTGTGGCGCGGGGAGACGCTCTCCTTCCCGGGCCCGCGCGGCGACGTTGCGGTGCGCACCCTGCCGCGCCCGGTGCAGTCCGAGCTGCCGATCTGGTACACCACGGCCGGCAATCCCGAGTCCTACGAGCTCGCGGGCACGCTCGGCGTGAACGTGCTCACGCACCTGCTGGGGCAGACGGCCGCCGAGCTCGCGGACAAGATCACGCTCTACCGCAAGGCGTGGAAGGCGGCGGGCCACAAGGGGACCGGCCAGGTCGCCTTGATGCTGCACACCTTCGTCGGCGACAGTGACGCCGAGGTGAAGGAGCTCGTGCGCGCGCCGATGAAGGCGTACCTGGGGACGTCGATCTCGCTCATCAAGGGCTTCGCCGCCGCCTTCCCGACGTTCAAGAAGGGGAAGGACGGCAAGGCGCCCGAACTCGACTTCCAGAGCCTCTCGGCGGAGGAGATGGATGCGCTCCTCGACTACTCGTTCGAGCGGTACTACGAGACCAGCGGCCTCTTCGGCACGGTGGAGACCTGCGCCGCGATCGTCGACCGGCTGAAGGGCATCGGCGTCGACGAGCTGGCGTGCCTGATCGACTTCGGCGTCGACTCCGCGCGCGTGCTGCAGCACCTGAAGCAGCTCAACCGCGTGCGCGCACTCACGAGCAAGCCCCGGGCGACCTACGGCGACCAGTCGATCGCCGCGCAGATCGCCCGGCATCGGGTCACGCACCTCCAGTGCACGCCGTCGATGGCCGGCATGCTCATCGCGAACGACCGCAGCCGCGACGCCCTGCGCAGCCTGCAGACGGTCTGCATCGGCGGCGAGGCCTTCCCGCCGTCGCTCGCGGCCGAACTGCTGCGCCTCGTCCCCGGCGACGTGTTCAACATGTACGGCCCGACCGAGACGACCATCTGGTCGTCGACGCACCAGGTGACGCAGGCGGACGGGACGATCCCGCTCGGCACGCCGATCGCGAACACCGAACTCTACGTGCTCGACGCGTTCCGGCAGCCGGTCGCGCCGGGTGTCGCCGGCGAGCTGTACATCGGCGGCCGGGGTGTGGTGCGCGGCTACTGGCGCCGGCCGGAGCTGACCGCGGAGCGTTTCGTCGCGAACCCGTTCTCCGAGGACCGGGCCTCGCGGTTGTACCGCACCGGCGACCTCGTGCGCTGGCGCGAGGACGGCACGCTCGAGTTCCTCGGACGCCTGGACTTCCAGGTCAAGGTCCGCGGCTATCGCATCGAGCTCGGCGAGATCGACGCGGCGCTCTCCTCGCACCATGCCGTGCGGGAGGCCGTGGTCGTCGCGCGGCGTGAGGCGGACGGGGACCACCGTCTGGTGGCCTACGTCGTGTGGCGCAACGGCGCGACGACGGACGAGGTGGTCTCGCTGCGCGAGCACCTCCGCGTCTCGCTGCCCGAGTTCATGGTGCCGACCAACTTCGTCACGTTGCGCGACCTCCCCCGGACCCCCAACCAGAAGATCGATCGCAAGGCGCTGCCCGCGCCGGAGTCGGTGGCGCCCGTCGCGGCGACGCCGTCGCTGCCGGCTGTCGCCCCGGCGGGGGAGTTGGAGACCATGATCGCCGAGATCTGGACCGAGGTGCTCAAGCTGCCCAGCGTGGGCGTGCAGGACAACTTCTTCGACCTCGGCGGCCATTCACTGCTCGCCGTGCAGGTGCACTCGCGACTCAAGAAGAAGCTGGAGCGGGAGCTGTCCATCACGGACCTCTTCCGTTTCCCCACCATCCGCGGGCTGGCCGGCTATCTCGGCGGCGAATCGGACGGTGGTGCCGTGAAGAGCGGGATGGACCGCGCCGCCCAGCGGCGTGAGATGGCGGCCCGGCGCACCCGTCGGCCGACGACGTAGACCGAACGAGGAACGGAATGAGCGACCCACAGCAGTACAGCGGCAACGAGATCGCGATCGTCGGGATGGCCGGACGCTTCCCCGACGCGCGGACGTTGGCCGAGTTCTGGCGTAATCTCGAAGGCGGCGTCGAGTCGATCCGCGTCCTCAGCGAGGAGCAGCTGCGTGCGGCGGGGGTCCCCGAGGCCACCCTCGCCGACGCCAACTACGTGCGGGCCGCCGCGATCCTGGACGAGATGGAGTACTGGGACGCGCCGTTCTGGGGATTCACGCCGCTTGATGCGTCGATCATGGATCCGCAGCACCGCCTGTTCCTCGAGTGCGCCTACGAGGCCCTGGAGGATGCCGGACATGCGCCCGAGCAGTTCCCGGGTGCGGTCGGTGTGTTCGCGGGCTGCGGCATGCAGGCGTACATGTCGTACAACCTGCTGCCCAACCGCAAGCTGATGGAGGGCACGGGGCTGTTCCTCGTGCGCCACACCGGCAACGACAAGGACTTCCTCTCCACGCGCGTCTCGTACCAGCTCAACCTGCGCGGCCCGAGCGTCAACGTGCAGACGGCCTGTTCGACGTCGCTCGTCGCGATGCACATGGCGTCGCAGAGCCTGCTCTCCGGCGAGTGCGACATGGCGCTCGCGGGCGGCGTGACGATCGAGCAGCCGCATCGCGTGGGGTACCACTACAAGGACGGCGAGATCCTCTCGCCGGACGGCCACTGCCGGGCCTTCGACGCGGCCTCCAAGGGGACGGTCTTCGGGTCGGGCGCCGGCGTGGTGGTGCTGCGCCGCCTCGAGGACGCGCTGCGTGACGGCGACCGGGTGCACGCGGTGATCCGCGGCTCCGCGATCAACAACGACGGGTCGAACAAGGTGGGCTATCTCGCGCCGAGCGTCGACGGCCAGGCGGCGTCGATCGTCGAGGCGCTGGCGATCGCCGGCGCGAGCCCGGAGTCGATCAGCTACGTCGAGACGCACGGCACTGGGACGCCGGTGGGCGACCCCATCGAGGTGACGGCGCTCACGCAGGCGTTCCGCACCGGCACGGAGCGCAGCGGCTTCTGCGGGATCGGGTCGCTCAAGACGAACATCGGGCACCTCGACACCGCCGCCGGGGTCGCGGGCCTCATCAAGACGGTGCTGGCGATGCAGCACCGCAAGCTGCCGCCGAGCCTGCACTTCACCCAGCCCAATCCGGCGATCGACTTCGCGTCCAGCCCGTTCTACGTGAACGCGAGCCTGAAGGAGTGGAAGAGCGACGGACCGCGACGGGCGGGCGTGAGCTCGCTCGGCGTCGGCGGCACCAACGCGCACATCATCCTGGAAGAGGCGCCGGCGCGCGGGCCCTCGGGCCCGTCCCGGCCCTGGCAGTTGCTCACGGTCTCGGCGCGCACCGCGAGCGCCCTCGACACCGCGAGCGCGAACCTCGCGGACCATCTCGAGGCGCACAAGTCGGTCCCGCTCGCCGACGCCGCATTCACGCTGCAGACGGGACGGCAAGCACTGAAGGAGCGGCGCATCGTCGTCGCGCGCAGTCCGGAGGACGCCCGCAAGGCGCTCGACACGAACGAGAAGGAACGCGTCTTCACGGACACGGCGAACGACTCGGCCTCGGTGACGTTCCTGTTCGCCGGTGGCGGGGCGCAGTACGCCGGCATGGGACGCGATCTCTACGAGCGCGAACCGGTGTACCGGCGCGCCGTCGATGCCTGCCTGAGCCACCTGCAGCCGGAGCTGGCGCGCGACGTCCGCGCGCTCCTCCAGCCGCCCGCCGGCGACGACACGGCCAGCGCGCGGCTCGAGAAGCCGTCCCTGGCGCTGCCGGCGCTGTTCACCACGCAGTACGCGATGGCGATGCTCCTCGAATCCTGGGGCATCACACCCGATGCGATGATCGGGCACTCGATGGGTGAGTACACGGCGGCCCACCTCGCGGGTGTCTTCTCGCTGCAGGACGCGGTGCGCCTGGTCGCGCTCCGCGGCCGGCTCTTCGAGCGCGTGCCGGCCGGCGCGATGCTCAGCGTGCCGCTCGGCGAGGCCGAGCTGCGGCCGCTGCTGGGCAGCGAACTCTCGCTCGCCGCGGTGAATGCGCCGGGCCTGTGCGTCGCCTCCGGGCCGGTGGCGGCCATCGACGCACTCGAGAAGCGGCTGGCCGGGCAGGACGTCGAGGCCAAGCGGCTGCACATCGCCGTCGCCGCGCACTCGGCCATGCTCGAGCCGATCCTGCAGGAGTTCGGCGCGTTCTTCCGGACGATCGAGATGCAGGCGCCCAAGCGACGCTTCGTCTCCAATGAAAGCGGCACCTGGATCACGCCCACCCAGGCCACCGACCCGGACTACTGGGTGCGCCACCTGCGCAACACGGTGCGGTTCGCCGACGGCGTGAAGGAGCTGGTGAGCGAGCCCTCCCGGGTGCTGCTCGAGGTGGGACCGGGTCGCGTGCTCGCGACGCTCGCCAAGCAGCACCCGGAGCGCCACGTCTCGCAGCTCGTGATGACCTCGATGCGGCATCCCGGCGAGGAGGGCGACGACCAGGCGGCGGCGCTCACCGCGCTCGGGCGGCTGTGGACCCGCGGGATCCGCCCCGACTGGAAGGCCCTCTGGGCCGACGAGTCGCGGCAACGCATCGCCCTCCCCACCTATCCGTGGGAACGGCAGCGCCATTGGATCGATGCCCCGCTCCCGACGCAGGCCGAGGTGCCCAGCGACACGCGTCGCGCCCGCGTCGACGACTGGTTCGCACGCCCGAGCTGGCGCCAGGAGGTGCCGCTGCCGGCGCTCACGCCGCAGGATGAGCGGGTCCTGCTGTTCGTCGATGCCGCCGGCGTGACCGACGCCCTCGGCGACCTGCTGCAGGCGCAGGGCCGCCGCGTGTACCGCGTGCAGTCCGGCGCCGCGTTCAACCGCGATGGGGATCGGTTCACCCTGCGCGCCAGCCAGGCGACGGACCACGGACAGTTGCTGTCGGCGCTCGTCAAGGACGGCGGCATGCCGACCCGTGTGGTGTTCGGCTGGGGGCTCGGTGCGGCACGTCCCGACCTGTCGGCGATGCTCGACGGGGGCTTCCACGCGCTCCTGGCGTTCGCGCAGGCCCTCAGCACCGAGGAGCCCGCCGGCGACTTCCAGCTCGACGTCCTCACCAACGACCTGCAACGCATCGGCGGCGAGGGCGCCCTCGCGCCCGTGCGCGCGCTGCTGCTCGGACCGGCTCGCGTGATCCCGCGCGAGTTCCCGCAGGTGCGGAGCCGCGCCATCGACCTCCGCCTGCCGGGCACCGCCCGCGAGCGCGAGCTGCTCGCCGCGCAGTTGGCGGCGGAGGTGGTGAGCGACGCCCGGGTGGAGACCGTGGCACTGCGCGGCGCCGACCGCTACGTGCAGGAGCTCGTGCCGCTCGCGATGGGCGCCGCGGCGACGCGCCTGCGGGAGCGCGGCGTGTACCTCATCACCGGTGGCCTCGGCGGGATCGGCTACGCGCTCGCCGAGCATCTTGCGCGCACGCAGCGCGCCCGTCTGGTGCTCGTCGGCCGCAGTGCCTCGGCCGGCCGCGCCGCCCAACGGGTCGCAGCGCTCGTCGCGCTGGGCGCCGAGGTGGAGGTCGTGCAGGCCGACATCGCCCGCGCCGACCAGGTGCAGCGGGCCATCGACGCGGCGACGGCACGCTTCGGCGCGCTGCACGGCGTCTTCCATGCGGCCGGCACGCTCGGCGACAGCCTGATCCCGCTCAAGAGCCGCGAGGACGCCGAACGCGTGCTCGCGCCCAAGGTGCAGGGCACCCTCGCCCTCGATGCCGCGCTCGGCGAGCGGCCGCTCGACCTCATGGTGCTGTTCTCGTCGGTGAGCTCCGTGGCGGGCCTCGCCGGCCAGGCGGACTACGCGGCGGCGAACGCTTTCCTCGACGCATTCGCGCACGAGCGCAGCGCGCGCACCGGCCAGTTCACCGTGGCGGTGGGCTGGAGCGCGTGGAAGGACGTCGGCATGGCCGCCGCGATCAGCGGCGGCCAGGGCAGCGGTGGTGGTGTCGGCGAGACCGTACACCCGGTGCTCGGCACGCGCATGTGGGCCAGCCCCGAGGCCGAGATCTTCTCCGCCAGTCTCGCGGTCGATTCACACTGGGTGCTCTCGGAGCACCGTCTCCGCGGGGGACGGGCGTTGATCCCGGGCACCGGCTACCTCGAGATCGCGCGGGCCGCGCTCGAGGCGCGCGGAGGGGGGCGTCCCGTGGAGTTGCGCGACGTCGCCTTCATGTCGCCGTTCGTGGTGGAGGACCATGCGCCGCGCGAGCTGCGGGTGCACGTCGGCCACATCGGCGCGGACGCGCGGACGCTGGTGATCGCCGGACGCACGCAGGGCGAGGACGGCCAGGTCCATTGGCAGGAGCATGTGACCGCCGCCGGCGGATTCACCGACGCGGTCGTCCCCGCGCCGCTGGACCTCAATGCGATCGCCGCCCGGTGTACGCTCCGCGAGGACCGGTTCACGGGGACGGAGGAGAATCCGCACCTGGACTTCGGGCCGCGCTGGAAGAACCTCCGCGCCATCCGGTACGGGCGCGACGAGGCGATCGCCGAGCTGGAACTCCCGGCGGCCTTCGCCGGCGATCTCGCGGAGTACCCGCTGCATCCTGCGCTGATGGACATGGCGACGGCCTGCGCCGAGGCGCTGATCCCGGGCTTCGACGGCACGCGCGACTTCTACGTGCCGCTGTCGTACACGCGGCTCACGATGTTCGCGCCGCTGCCGACGCACATCCGCAGCCACGTGCGCCTGGCGCCGAGCGACTTCGATCCGAAGGAGATCGTGGTGTTCGACGTGACGATCACCGACGCCTCGGGTACCGTGCTCGTCGACATCGGCGAGTTCATGATGACGCGTGTGGTCGACACGGCGCAGCTGCACGAGGCCGGCTCGCGCGGCGCCCATCGCCGCGCGCATGCGAACTTCGATCCGCCGCCGGTGGCGGAGGTCGCGCCGCCGATGGTGCAGGGCCTCGAGGAGGCGATCACCGCGGTCGAAGGCATGCAGGCGATCGATCGGATCGCGGCCGGGCCTGCGGTGCCGCAACTGTTCTGCACGCCCAAGGACGTGCGGGCGCTCATCGCGGAACTGCGCGCGGCCCTGGTGCCCAAGGCCGCGGTGCCGGAGCCGCTGCTGGTGGCGGTGCCCACCGTCCCGCTCCATGAGATCGAGGCGGTGCTCGCCACGCACGAGGTGGTCAGCCAGTGCGTGGTGCTGCAGCGCCGCAATCGCCCGGGTGAGTTGAAGCTCGTGGCCTACGTGGTGTTCGCACCGGGCGAGCAGGCGACGGTCAGCGACCTGCGCCGCTTCCTCAAGTCGCGGTTGCCCGAGCATCTCGTGCCGTCGACGTTCGTCGACCTCGACGCGCTGCCGACCGCCCCAGACGGGACGGTCGACCGTCCGGCGCTGCCGGATCCGTTCGGGGCGGCGGACGACTACGTCGCCCCGCGCACCGAGACCGAGATCATGATCGCCGAGATCTGGAAGGAGGTGCTCGGCATCGGCCGGGTGAGCGTGTACGACAACTTCTTCGACGCGGGCGGGCACTCGCTGCTCGCGGTGCGTGTGGTCACGCGCATCGACAAGAAGATCGGCGTGCGGCTCAACCAGGCGGTGATGGTGCTCCAGACCCTGGAGCAGATCGCCGCGGAATGCGACAAGCGTCGGGGATCGTCGCCGAACGCCCCCACGGCCCCTGACGGTCCCGCGCCCGGCACGCCCGCACCCGCGGGCGGCCTCGGCAAGAAGCTGTTCAACGCATTGAGAGGCAAGTGAACCCGATCTTCTTCGGTCGTGCCCCGAAGTCCCTCTTCGGTGTCTATCATCCCCCCAAGGCCGCGCAGGCGCGCGCCACCGGGATCGTGCTCTGCTACCCGTTCGGGCAGGAGTACATGCGCGCGCATCGCGCGTTCCGGCAGTTGGCGCTGCTGCTCACCAAGGCCGGGTTCCATGTCCTGCGGTTCGACTACTACGGCACCGGCGACTCCTCGGGTGAGGCGCACGAGGTCTCCATCGCGCAGTGGGTCGAAGATGCGAACGCTGCGGCCGACGAGTTGAAGGAGACGGCCGAGGTGAAGCGGGTGGCGTTCGTCGGCCTGCGCCTCGGGGCGATGGTGGCCGCCCTCGCAGCCGCCGGGCGAACGGACGTGGACCAGGTGGTGCTCTGGGACCCCGCCGTGAAGGGCAGCGACTACCTGGCCGAGATCCTCGTGGAGCGCACCGACAGCGTGGGCAACAGCCGGCACACCGCGCTGGCGGACGGCACCGTCGGTGTGATGGGCTTCCCCATCACCGGTGCGCTCCGGACGGAGCTCGCCGCGATCGACCTGCTCAGCGTCGGCGGCCCCGCGGGGAGCGGCCGGCTGGTGGTGGCCTCGCACGCTCGCGACGAGTACGCCGCACTCGGCCGTCAGGCACCGGCCGGGGTGAAGGCCGGGTACGAGCTGGTGCCGTCGGAAGGCAATTGGAACGAAGTCGATGATTACGGCGGCGCGTTGATCCCGGTCTTCCTGATCCAGGCGATCGTCGCGCACCTGTCCCGGGAGATCAGATGATGCACGGACGTGAGAAGGCGGTCCGCTTCGGCACGAGCGCCTCGCTGGTGGGGATCGTGACGGAACCGGCCGCCGGGACCGAGACGGCCGGCAAGCCGGCGATGGTGCTGCTCAACTCGGGGATCCTGCACCGCGTGGGCTCCTGCCGCGTGCACGCGCGTATCGCGCGGGCGCTGTCCCTCGAGGGGTACACCACGCTGCGCTTCGACTTCTCCGGCATCGGCGACAGCGACCAGCGGCGCGACTCGCTGCCCTTCGAGGAGAGCGCGGTGGTCGAGACGCGCGAGGCCATGGACTACCTCGGCAAGCTCAAGGGCACGCAGCGGTTCGTGCTCGCGGGCCTCTGCTCCGGCGCCGACATGGCGCACGAGACCGCGCTGGTGGACCAGCGCGTGGTGGGATTGCTCATGCTCGACGCCTGGGCGTACCGGACGTCGCAGTACTACCTGCGGCACTACGGCAAGCGGGTGCTGAAGCTCCAGTCGTGGATGAACTTCGCGCGGCGGCGCCTCGATGCGCTGCGCGGCCGCGAGCGCGCCCGTCCGGGCATGCCCACGGGCGAGGGCGTGGAGTTCGACGTGCCCAAGTACGTGCGCGTCTTCCCGCCGCGCGAGCGCGTCGAGCGCGACCTCCGGCAGTTCGTCGATCGCAAGATGGCGCTCTACTGCCTGTGGACCGGCGGCCTCGAGGACTACAACCACCGCGGGCAGTACGAGGAAGCGTTCTCCTCGGTGCCGTTCGGCGGGTTGCTCCGTGAGGAGCACATCCCCGAGGCGGACCACATCCTCACCGGGCTCGAGCATCAGGACTACGTCGTGCGCAACACCGTCGAGTGGATGAAGCGCCTCGACGGCGCGGCCGCGCAGGTGAACGGCCGGGCGCTGATGGCGAACGCACCGATCCCCTCCCCGACCCCACTCACGACGAACGCCCGGTGAGTCCGCACCTGCGCTGGTCCCGCCCGATCGGCAGCACGCTGCTGATCACTGCCTTGGCGTGCTCCGACGCGCCGTCCTCGGCCGCCGACGTGACGCCGGGGCCGGACAGCGTGCTCGTGACCGCGGCAGCGACGCCGGCGCTCCGCGTCGACACGCTCGCCCGTGGCCTCGTGATCCCCTGGGGCGTGGCGGTCGCACCGGACGGCCGCATCTTCGTGACCGAACGCGCCGGGCGCCTGCGCGTGATCACCGCCGCGGGCCTCCGGCCCGAGCCGCTGATGACGCTCACCGTGCACGCCGAGGACCCGGGTTGGCACCCGGAGTCGGGCCTCATGGGGATCGCCCTCGCGCCGGACTTCGCGACGACCGGGCACGCGTATGTGGCCGCGACCGTGGTCCGCGACCCGGCACCGACGGAGCCGGGGTTCGTCACGCGCGTCCGCAACCGGCTCGGCATCGGCGGCACCACCGCAGCCGACGCGTTGCCGTTCGAGAACCAGGTCATCCGCATCACCATCGGCGACTCCACCGCCGGCGACCCCGTCGTCGTGGCGCGCGGGATGTGGACCAACCACTACCACGCCGGCGGCGCCCTCGCCTTCGGTCCGGACGGCAAGCTCTACACGACCGTCGGCGACGGCCGACGGCCGCATCTCGCACAGACGGAGGCCCCGGTCGGAAAGCTCTTCCGCCTCGAGGCCGACGGTCGCGTCCCCGCCGACAACCCCACGAGCGGCTCCACGGTCTTCGCGACCGGCCTCCGCAACACGCAGGCACTCACCTGGCTCGCGGATGGCACGCTGCTCGGCGTCGAGCATGGGCCGAGTGGCATCGACGAGGGCCTGCGCCGGACGGGGCGCGACGAGCTGAACGTGCTCGTCGCCGGTGGCAACTACGGATGGCCCAAGGCCTACGGTTGGGAGGGCGCCGGCACGTTCACCGCGCCACTCTGGGTGTGGGGCCGGTCGGTGGCGCCCGCTGGCCTGGTGGCGTACGCGGGACCGTACACCGCATGGCAGGGGAATCTCTTCGTCGGGCGACTGCGCGGCGGGGTCGAGCGTCTGGTCCTCGCGCGCCAGGGCGACGCGTGGACGGTCGCCGCGCATGAAGTGCTCGCGCTGCCTCCACTGGGCCGCGTGCGCACCGTCGCCCTCGACCACGACGGTGCGCTGCTGCTCACGACCAGCAACCGCGACGTCCGCGGCACCGCCGGGCCATCCGATGACCTCGTGCTGCGTGTCCGTCCGCCCTCTCCGACTCCATAGAACGTGTTCGACAACATCCGCGAGGACCTTCGGCGGGCGCGTCTCGCCAACCAGGGTGGAGAGGAGTCGATCGCCGCGCTCATCCGGGAGTGCTTCAACCCGGGGACGCAGGCGATCCTCATGCATCGCTTCGGTGCGTGGACGCGCACGGTGCGGGTGCCCGGCCTGCGGCACCTGCTCGCGGCCGTGCACTTCTTCCTCGACTACATCTTCGGATGGCGCGTCGGGATCTACATCCCGGTGCGGGCCCGCATCGGCCCCGGACTCGTGATCCACACGTGGCCGGGGGGCATCGTGTTCCCGGCCTGCGAGATGGGCAAGCACAACACGTTCATCGGCGGCGGCATCCAGTTCGACTACGAAACCAAGTCGGTCGGTGAGGAATGCTGGTTCGCGCCCGGCACGAAGTTCGTCGGCAAGATCACCATCGGGAACCGCGTGCGCACGGCGCCCAACGCGGTGGTGCAGACCGACGTCCCCGATGATTCGCTCGCCTTCGGCAACCCGGCACGGATCGTGCCCATGCGCCGATGGAAGAAGTCCCCCGCGGCATCCACCCCTCCGGCCCCCTGATGGATTTCTCCTGGTCTCCCGAACAGCTCCAGTTCCGACGCGCCGTCAGCGAGTTCGCGGCCGGCAGTCTAAACGTCGACGTCGACGCACGCACCCGCGACGGTGAGTTCCGGCGCGACCTCTGGAAGGCCTGCGCGGATTTCGGTTTGCTCGGCCTGCCCGTGCCCGCGGAGTACGGCGGGTCCGCACAGGACCTCCCGACCGCCGTGCTCGCGATGGAAGCGCTCGGCTACGGCTGCCGCGACCAGGGACTGCTGTTCTCGTTGCATGCCCATCTCTGGGCCGTGGTGATGCCCGTGCTGGCCTTCGCCGACGCCGGCGTGCGCGCGCGCCTGCTGCCGGGCCTGATCGACGGCACGTTGATCGGCGCCCACGCGATCAGCGAACCCGAGGCCGGCTCCAACGGGTACGCGATGCGTGCCACGGCGACCAAGGTCGGCGACGACTACGTGCTCAATGGCACGAAGACCTGGGTGACCAACGCCCCCATCGCCGATGTGTTCGTGGTCTTCGCGACCGTGAACGCCAAGCGCGGGATGTTCGGCGTGACCGGATTCCTCATCGAGAAGGGCACGCCCGGGCTCCGCGTCTCGGCGCCGTTCCGCAAGATGGGCCTGACCACCTCGCCGATGTCCGAGGTGCTCCTCGACGACTGCCGCGTGCCGGCCTCGCACCGACTGGGCAAGGAAGGACAGGGCGCGGCGATCTTCAACCATTCGATGGGCTGGGAGCGGTCCTGCATCCTCGCGAGCCAGCTCGGTGGCATGGAGCACCAGCTCGACCAGGCGCTCACGTACGCCAAGACGCGCGAGCAGTTCGGCAAGCCGATCGGCGACTTCCAGCTGGTCGCGTCGAAGCTCGTGGACATGAAGCTCCGACTCGAGACCAGTCGCCTGCTGCTGTACCGGACCGCGTGGAAGCAGACGCAGGGAGAGGACATCACGGCCGACGCGGCGATGGTGAAGCTCTACCTCAGCGAAGCGGCGGTGCAGTCGGCCCTCGACGCCATCCAGATCCACGGCGGCAACGGCTACATGGCCGAGTACGGCGTCGAGCGCGACCTGCGGGACGCGGTGGGCGGTCGCCTGTACTCCGGGACATCGGAGATCCAGCGGCTCATCATCGCGCGCGCCATGGGACTGCGCCCGTGAACCACCTGCTCTGGCATCGCGTCCGCACCCATGCGCAGGCGACCCCCGAGCGCGAGGCGGTGCGCGGCAACGGGCGCTCGTTGACCTACGGCGCCCTCTGGGCACAGAGCGGTCGTGTGGCCGCCGCGCTCACGGCCGCGGGCATCGGGCGCGGCGATCGCGTCGGGATCGTGCTGCCGAAGTCCAACGAGTGCGTGGTGGCGATGCTCGGCGTGCTGCGCGCCGGTGCCGCCTACGTGCCGGTCGATCCGCGCGCGCCAGCCGCGCGGCAGGCGTACGTGCTCGGCAACGCCCAGGTCGGCGGCGTCATCGCGGCGCCGGGGATCCTGGAGGGGCTCGCGGCCCACCGCGACGGCTGGATGCCGCGTGTCGCGATCACTCACGGCCCGGGGGCAGCGCCCACCTGGCTCGGCGACGCGCTGCGCGGCCCGATGGACGCGCTGCCCGACGCCAGCGGACTCGACGACGCGAACGGCGCGCACGAACACGATCCCGCCTACCTGCTCTACACCTCCGGCTCGACCGGCCACCCCAAGGGGGTCGTGCTCAGCCACCGCAACGCGATCACGTTCGTGGACTGGGGCATCGAGAGTTTCGGCATCGGCCCGGACGACGTGCTCTCGAACCACGCGCCACATCACTTCGACCTCTCCGTCTTCGACATCTACTGCGCGCTGCACACGGGCGCCGTGGTCTCACTCGTCCCCGACCGTCTGGCGCCCTTCCCGACACAGCTCGCCGAGTGGATCGAGAAGGAAGGGATCACGGTGTGGTACTCGGTGCCGTCGGCCCTGGTGCGCCTGCTCAAGCAGGGGAAGCTCGAGCGCTTCCGCTTCCCCGCACTGCGCACGCTCTGCTTCGCCGGCGAGGTGTTCCCGGTGAAGTACCTGCGCGAGGTCATGGCCTGCTTCCCGTCGTCGGAGTTCCACAACCTGTTCGGTCCCACGGAGACCAACGTCTGCACCTGGTACCAGGTCCCGCGTCCGCTGCCGGAGTCGATGCTCGAACTCCCGATCGGCGCGGTGTGCCGGAACCAGGCGGCGGTGGTCCTGCGCGACGACGGACAGGCCGCCGGCGTGGGTGAGGAAGGCGAGTTGCTCATCGCCGGCGGGACGGTGATGCTCGGCTACTGGGGGCTGCCCGAGCGCACGGCCGCCGTGCGCGTGCAGAATCCGCTCCACGCCGACTACGCCGATCCCTGCCATCGCACCGGCGATCGGGTCCGCATCCAGCCGGATGGGAGCTTCATCTTCCTCGGCCGTCGGGACCACATGATCAAGACCCGCGGCTACCGCGTCGAGCTCGGCGAGGTCGAAGCCGCGCTGCTGTCGCACCCGGCGGTCCGCGAGGCCGGCGTCGTCGCCCTGCCGGACGAGGACGTCGGTGCCAAGTTGTACGCGGCGGTCTCGCCGGAAGAGGGCATGACCGTGACACACGAGGAACTCGTGCCGTACCTGCTCGAGAAGCTCGCACGGTATGCCGTGCCCGAGCGGACGCTCGTCCTCGCCGACCTGCCGGTCACCTCGACCGGCAAGCTCGACCGTACCGGGGTCCGCGATCGGATCCTGGCCTCACTCCCCACCGCCTGACCCCGGACCGATGGCCCTCCGCGACTCCCTCACCCGTTTCATCGCCGAACGCCTGCTCCAGGACCGCACGGCGACGATCGACCCCAACGAATCGCTGCTTGAGCGCGGTGTCGTGGACTCGGTCGGCTTGCTCAACCTCATCACCTTCCTCGAGGGTGAGACGGGCGTGCGCATCCCCGAGGACGCGATGGTCCCCGAGCACTTCGAGTCCGTGGTCGCGATGGAAGCGCTCGTCGCGCAGCTCAAGGGCGCCTAGGCCCGCCAGCGGGCGGAGGCCGACGGAGGCCGACGGAGGAGGCACGCGGAGGACGCGCCGCCCCCCAAGCGCTCAGCGCACCGTCGGCTTCCAGTGCCGCTGCCAGGCCAGGAGATTCGCCGTCGCCCACAGCGCGAGGCCGCTGGCGCCGCGCCCGGCAAGGAACTCCGTCCAGAGCGCCCGCGTGGGACCCACCGCCAGCAGGCCCGACGCGGCGAGATTCGACTCGCTGAACAGCTCGTCGGCCCAGGCGCGGAGCGGACCGCGGAGCCAGCGGTCGATCGGGACCGAGAATCCCATCTTCGGTCGCTCGATGAGTTCCCGCGGCACGTGGCGGTAGAGGATCTGCCGCAGCACCCACTTCGTCTCGCCGTCGCGGATCTTGAAGCGGCGCGGCAGCGACCAGGCCAACTCGGCCACGCGATGATCGAGCAGCGGGACGCGGACCTCGAGCGACACCGCCATGCTCACGCGATCGACCTTCGCCAGCAGGTCGTCGATCAGGTAGCCGAGCTGGTCGGCGAGCATCATGCGGTCGAGTAGGGAGAACGGCGAGCCGAGCCGCAGGATGCGTTCGACCACGCCCTCCGGTTCCTGCGCGCCGGGCACCAGTGCGAGCGGGTCCTGCACCGCGGAGACGAGGGAGCGGTACATCAGCGCCGCATCGGGTTCGCGCAGCAGGTTGCCGATCTTGTGGAGCTTGTCGCCGGGCAGGCGCTGTTGCATGCCGGCGGGCAGCACCGGACTGACGCGGTGGTGCAGGCCGTCCCACGCGTGCGCCGGCATCGCATGCAGCACGGCAGCGGCGAGCCGGCGCGCCACGTGCGGCGTGCGCGCGCTCGGTGCGATCACCTGCTCCCCGAAGCGGTAGCGATTGTAGCCGCCGAACAGCTCGTCGCCGCCGTCCCCGGAGATCGCGACCGTCACCTCACGCCGCGACTCGCGGCAGATGAGGTACGTCGGCAGCTGCGACGGGTCCGCCAGCGGTTCGTCGAACCACTCCGGCAGGCTGGGCACCAGGTTGAGCGCATCCGCGCCCGTCTGGTGGATGGTCGTGTGGTCGGTCCCCAGATGGGCCGCCACCCGCGCGGCGTGCTCGGCCTCGTTGAAGTCCGCATCGTCGAACCCGACGCTGAACGTGCGGATGGGCCGCGACGACGCAGCCTGCATGAGCGCGACCGTCGTGCTCGAGTCGATGCCGCCGGAGAGGAAGGCACCGAGCGGCACGTCGGCGACCATGCGCAGCTTGACCGCGTCCGACAGCAGGCGTTCGGTCGCGTCCACACCCTCGGCGTCGGATCCCGTGAACGGTGCGGCGAGCGCACGACGTGCGACGTCCTCGTTGGACCAGAAGGCCCGCGACGGCGGCAGGCTCGCGTGTGGATCGCGGATGCTCACGACGTGCCCCGGCATGAGCTTGCGGACCGCACGATAGATCGTCGCCGGCGCCGGGACGTAGAGGTAGCGCAGGTAGGCGGCGACCGCGTCGCGGTCCACGGTCGCGTCGAACCGCGGCCCCACGACGAGTGACTTGAGCTCCGACCCGAAGGAGATGAAGCCGGGTTCGGCGAAGATAAACAGCGGCTTCTTGCCGAAGCGGTCGCGGGCGAGGTGCAGGACACGCTCGCGGGCATCCCAGACCGCGATCGCGAACATGCCGACGAACCGTGGCAGCGAGGCGTCGACCCCCCAGGCCTCGAACGCGGCGAGCAGTACCTCGGAGTCCGAACGACCCTCGAAGCTGGCACCTCCGGCACGCAGCTCGGCGCGCAGCGCCTCGAAGTTGTAGACCTCACCGTTGAAGATCATGGTGAAGCGGCCACTGGCCGAGCGCATGGGCTGGTGCCCATTGGCCGTGAGGTCGATGATGGCGAGACGACGGAACCCGAAGGCGATGCCCGCGCGCTCCTCCAGCCAGACGCCCGCGTCGTCCGGACCGCGGTGCCGAATGGCCGTGATCATCCGCTCGACATCAGTCCGGCGCGCGTCGGCCGGAGCGGCCGAACCGGACCAGAAACCTGCGAATCCACACATATGGTTGAATGGCGTTCCGAGGGGCCGACGGGGACCGACGAGGACCTGTCGGTGTTGACGAGCGGAGCCAGGTGCCCCGTCACCGGTGCGCGGTGCAAATCTAGAACCAGCCGCCCCCGACCGTGCCGGGGGGGCCCGTGCGGCGAGCGGCCATCCAACACGCGTCTATGTTGCGGCGTCCCTGCAACAGCGGGACGCGAGTGCAAGCAACAACTCGCGATCCGGGCGCCCGTTCGGCGACTGCCGTCGCCTGAACGATCCGTTTTATCTGGTTGTTACACAACGCGTTACGTTCGAGTCGCCGTTTCGGCGGCGAAATGTCACGGTGAGGCATCCGGATTGCTGTAGTTCTCTGCGGAAAAGTGCGCGCCCCAGGAAGATCTCCTGGCCATGGTTCCACCGTTCGTCCGAACCCGAGGATCCCCCGTGTACCAGAAGCCTGTCGTCGAGAAGTTCGGCACGTTCCGCGACCTCACCCGTTGGGGCTTCAGCAGCGCCACGGACGGCGGCTCGATCTTCGGCATCGGGAGCCCGGGCTGCGAGACCGATCTGTCCGACTGGGGCATGGGCACGATCCGCGTGGGCTGCCCGACGGGCCCGACGGCGTCCTGAGCCAAGTCGCAGGTGAGGGTTGAACGCGCGTTGCGCCGGTCGCAACGCGCGTCTTTCTTTCCCTGCCACGCTTCGCCCCCCTCGTCGCCTCCTGATGCTGCCCACGGCGAATCCGTCCGTCATCTTCCAGAAGATCGATGATGGCGCGGTGCTCTTCTCTCCCGGGACCGAGCTCTACTTCGGCTTGAACGAAGTCGGCGCCGCCATCTGGGAACTGCTCCCGCCCCGCTGCGCGACGATCGACGATCTCTGTGCGCACCTGATGGTCCGGTACCCCGACGTGCCGGGGGACACCATTCGCGTGGACGTGACGGAACTGCTCGCGCAACTGGTGGCGGAAGGCCTGGCCGACCCGGCCGGCCACCGCGGCTCCGATGCCGCCGCCACTTCATAAACTCCTGACACTCGACGGTCGCGGCTGGCGCGACCTGTTCCGCGCGCAAGTCGCGCTGCTGCGCGCCCGACGGCTGCTGGCGCGCCAACCCATCGGGACACTCGCGATCCGCGAAACGGTCAACGCCGGCGCACAGCACGGCGACCCCGACCGCGCCGAAGCGATCGCCCGCGCGGTCGTCCGGGCCGCGGACCACGGCCTCTTCCGCCCGTATTGCCTCGTCCGCGCGCTCGCGATCCGGCAGCTCCTGCTCGACGACGGCATCCGCGGCGCGAGCATCCGCATCGGCGTGCGTCGTCGCGATGGACGGTTCCAGGCGCACGCCTGGGTGCGCTGGGGCGATCGGATCCTCGGCGACCGTGCGGCGCACGTCGCGCAGTTCACCGAGGTCGACGACCTGCGCGTCATGGGGCGACCGTGAGCGCGCTCGCGGCACGCGTGGTCACCGGCGCGGCCGCCGCGACCATGGAGGCGGACGGCGGCACGGTGGGTCGGATGCTGCACGCCATGGCAGCGAGCGGCGGCAGTGCACAGCAGGTCGTGCAGGCGCCGACCGTCCCGGGATGTCAGGTCACGCTGGGCGTGGCGCAGCACCCCTGGGATCGCCCGGTACGTGCGGTCGCCATCCGCGAGCCGGTCGTCGTGGCGACCGATGCGTCGCTGTTCCATCGCGCCGACCTGCTGCGGCGCGTCCGCGAGTCGCTCGCGGTGGACCCCGCGGAGGCGAGCGATGCCGACGGCGTGCTCGCACTCCACCGGCAACACGGGCCCGCGGGCGTCGGAGCACTCGAGGGCGAGTTCGCCTTCGTGCTGTGGGACGCCGCCCGCGCCGTGCTGGTCGCGGCGCGCGACTTCGCCGGCACCCGGCCACTCTTCTTCGCGCGGCTCCCCGACGGCATCGCACTCGCGACCACCGTCGGCGGCGTCCTCGCCGATCCGCGCGTCCCTCGCACGCTGGATCTCGCCTCCCTCACGACGGTCGCCGCCGGGCTCTGGCACCACGCCGCCGGCACGGCCTATCGCGCGGTGGAGGAACTCCCGGCCGGTCATCTGCTCGAATGGTCGCGCGAGACGGGCGTACGCATCACCGCATTCTGGCAACCGCCCACCGACCTCGAGACCCGGCGACGCCCGCTCGACGGCGCGGCCGAGGAACTGCGGACGCTGCTCGTCGACGCCGTGGCGCAGCGACTCGCGCCGACGGGCGTGACCGGACTCTCGCTGAGTGGTGGCTGGGATTCGACGGCCGTGGGCGCGGCCGCGACCGTCGCGCTGCGCGGGGACGCCGCCCGTCGGCTGCAGCCGGTGAGCCTCAGCTATCCGCACGGCGACCCGGGTCGCGAGGACGAGCTCATCCGCGAGGTCGAATCGCACTGGGGCATCGCGACGGCGTGGATCGCGGTGGACGACATCCCGTTGCTGGGAGACGCGGCGACGGCGGCGTCCCGCCGCGACCTGCCGTTCACGCACACGTTCGAGCACTGGAACCGGGCATTGTCGCGGCGTGCACGCGCGGCCGGCGCGCGCGTGATGTTCGACGGCGTCGGTGGCGACCAGCTCTTCCAGGTGAGCGACATCTATCTCTCCGATCTCTTCGGCCGCGGCCACTGGATCGAGCTGGCCCGCCAATGGCGGGCGCGCCGCGCACCCGGGATCGCGGGGTGGCGTCAGCTCTGGCGCTGGGGGATCCGCCCCGCCCTCCCAGCGCGCGTCACCCACGCTCTGGCGCGCCTGCGCGGCACGGCGCCCCCGCGCTCGCATCTCGAACGTCAGGCGCCGTCGTGGTTCGAGCCACGCTGGTTCGCGCACGCCGGCATCGCGCCGCGCGAGGCCGATGCGGCGCCGCGCCTGCCGACCGCGAGCCGGGTGCTCGCCGAGACGCATGCGTTCCTGCGCTTCCCGTTCTTCGCCCGCATCACCGGGATGCTGCGGCAGTACGCGCTGGAGGAAGGCGTGCGGCTGCACTCGCCCCTGCTCGACGACCGCGTGGTGGCGTTCGCGGCGCGCCGCCCGTGGAGCGACCGCGCGGACGGACGGGAGAGCAAGCGGCTGCTCCGGCACGCGATGCGCGGCCTCCTGCCGCCGTCGGTGCTCGCGCCGCGCCCGCACCGGACCGGCGTGACCTCCGCATATTTCCTCCGCCACCTGCGCGGCGAGGGGGTCGCGCTCGTCGACTCGCTCCTGCAGGATCCGCTCCTCGCCTCCCTCGGGATCATCGATGCCTCACGACTGCGGCGGGCCTGGGATTTCGTGATGACGCATGACCACGATGAACTCGGCGGGCGCATCTTCTTCACGTTGCAGGCCGAGCTCTGGCTGCGCGCCCACCAGGCGCTCCTTCCCGACGCGCGATGAGTGACGGGATCCCGACGCTCCAGCACTACCGCGTGTACGGACACTGCCTCGCCTCGACGGTCGTGTTCCCCGAGTTGCGCGCGGTCGATCCCGCGGAGGTCGGCGGCGTGCGCTGGCGCTTCGCGACCGCTCCCGCGCTCCCGCCGATGGTGGACGCGACGCCGCTCGGGGCCGAGCAGCTCTACGAGGGCGTGGCGGCGCGACTCCTCGCACATCGCGACGGGCACCGGATCGAGGTGGACGACACCGGGAGCTTCGACCTCGCGACGGACCGCCGGACCATCACGCTGCAGCCGCGGCCGGGTGCCTGGCCCGATTTCGTCCGCGCCCACCTGGTGGGCCGCGTGCTGGGCACGGCCTTGTACCTCGACGGACTGCTCCCGCTGCATGGCAGTGCGGTGGAAACGCGAGCCGGGGTGATCGGCTTCCTCGCACCCAAGGGATTCGGCAAGTCCTCGCTCGCCCTCGCCCTCACGCAGGCAGGTGCGCGGCTCGTGACGGACGACGCACTGCCCGTCGCGCTCGGCGCGCGGGCTGACGGCGCGAGCGCTGACGGTGCACCCGCCGACGGCGGTGCAGCGGCGGCGCAGGCCTGGCCCGGTGTGTCGAGCCTGCGCGTGCACGACGATGCGGTCGCCGCGGTGGGCGCCGTCGGCGCGGCGGACAGCGCCCTGCGCTCGCGCGAAGGCAAGCAGATCGTCGCACCGGCGGAGGTCGTGTCGCGACCGCTCCCGCTCGCGGCGCTCTACCTCCTCGCGCCCACCAGCGGTGGTGACGCGACGACACTGCGGGCCACGGCGTTGCCGCCGACGCTCGCCGCCATCAGCGTGCTGTCGCACGTGAAGATCGGGGCGATGCTCGGTCCCGGGGCGGCGGCGCCGATGCTCGCGCGGGCCGCCGCACTCGCCCGCGCGGTGCCCGTCCATCGCCTGCAACTCCCACGGGCGCTCCCGACGCTCGTCGAGGTCGCGCGGACGCTGCTCCAGTGGCACGGCGGAGCGCCGGCATGATCGTCGAGGTGGACGGCATCACCAAGCGGTTCCCGGTGCGTCGCGGCTGGGCCGAGTTGCTGCGCGCGCCGTTCGCCGCGCCGCGCCGCGTGGTCGTGGATGATGTGCGCTTCGCGGTGCGCGAGGGCGAGATCTTCGGCCTGCTCGGACAGAACGGGGCCGGCAAGACGACGCTCTTCAAGACGCTCGCGACCCTCATCGTCGCCGACGCCGGGCGGGCGCGCATCGGCGGCCACGACGTGGCCACGGAACCGGCCGCCGTGCGCCGACTCGTCGCGCCGGTGCTCGCGAACGAACGCAGCCTCTACTGGCGGCTGTCCGCGCGCGAGAACCTGCGCCTCTACTGTGCGCTGCAGGGACTGTCCGGTGCGGCCGCACGCGCCGAGGAGATGCGTGTGCTGGAGGTCACGGGCCTCGCGTCGACCGGGACGCAGCTGGTGGGCACGTTCTCCACCGGGATGCGGCAGCGGCTGCTCATCGCGCGCGCGCTGCTCGCGCGGCCGCGCGTGCTGCTGTTGGACGAACCGACGCGCAGCCTCGACCCCATCTCGGCGCGCGACTTCCGCCGATTCCTCCGCGAGACGGTGGTCGGTGCGGAGGGGTGCACGGTGCTGCTCGCCACGCATGATGCGGACGAGGTCTTCGAGCTCTGCGACCGCGTGGGGGTGCTCGACCGCGGCCGCCTCCTCGCGGTGGATGCGACCCCCGTGCTGCGCGAGCGCGCCGGATCGGACCGGTACGTGCTGTGGGTGCGCGCGGACTCGGTGGCGGCGCTGCGCGCGATGACGGGCGCCACACAGGACGTCCGTCCCGTGGCGGGTGCGGACGGCTGGCAGGCATGCGCGGTGACCATCGCCGGCGGCGCCGACGGCGTGGCGGCGCTGAATGCCGCCCTCGTGGCCGGTGGCCATGCGGTGGCACGTGTCGAGCGTGTGGCGTCGTCGCTGGCCGAGCTCATCGAGGCTGTGGTCGGTGCGGCGGGACGGAGGCGCGATGCGTAGCATCCTCGCGCTCATGCGCGTCGCGTGGTTGACGGCGCTGAGCTACCGCCTCGGCACGCTCATCTCGGTCGTGGGGCTGCTCGCGTCGATCGTCCCGATCTACTTCATCTCGGACGCCGTGCAGGACGTGGCGCAGGCGTCGATCCGCCTCGAGGGCGGGCAGTACTTCGGATTCGTCGTCATGGGCATCGCCGCGACCTATGTGCTCATGGCGGCGGTGGCGGCGATCCCGAGTGCGCTCGCCGGGAGCATCGGGAGCGGCACCTTCGAGTCGCTGCTCGTCACGCGCACGAGTGTCCCGTGGCTGCTCGCCGGCATGGCGGCGTACCCGCTCGCCCAGAGCATGGTCCGCGCGACGCTCCTGCTGCTCGGCGCCACGCTGCTGGGCGTCGGCCTCGAGTGGAGCGCGCTGCCGCTCGCCGCCGTCGTCCTCGCGCTGATGATCGTCGCCTACGCGTCCCTCGGCCTCGTGGCCGGCGCCCTCGTCCTCGTGTTCCGCACCGCAGGTCCGCTCGTCACCGCCGTGGTCGCCGGCTCGGGGTTGCTCGGCGGCGTGTACTACTCCACCGCGGTGATCCCGGGGTGGCTGCAGTCGCTGTCGGACCTGGTGCCGCTGACCTACGCGCTGCGCGCGATCCGCCGGCTGCTGCTCGGCGCCGCCGCCTGGTCCGACGTCGTCGGGGACGTGAGCCGCCTGGCCGGACTGACCGCGCTCACGCTGCTCCTCGGGACCCTCGCGTTCGCGCTCGCGCTCCGGCACGCGCGCAACGCCGGCACGCTCTCGCAGTACTGACCGATGGCCGAGACGCCGCTGTCCCCCGAGGTGCGACTCGTGTTCCGCGCGGCGGATCCGGCGGCGACGCCGGCGGAACTGCGCGCCGTGGCGGCCACGCTCGGCAGCGACCTCGCGCGCTGGGAGCGCGTGATGATCCTCGCCGAACGCGAACTCGCGACCGCGGCGTTGGCGCGCGGGCTCCGCGGCGCCGACGCCCTGCTGCCCGGTCCCCCGGCGGAGTACCTGCGGAAGAGCGCGATGATGAGCGACTTCCGCATGCAGCGGCTCTCGACGCGCGTGCAGGAGACGCTGCGCGCACTCGAGGCGCGCGCCGTCCCCGTCTGCCTGCTGAAGGGCGCGGCGGTCGGCGCCTACCTGGACCCGACGTTCCGCGCGCGGCCGATGATGGACGTGGACCTGCTGGTCCATCCGGCCGACGCCGCGCGCGCGGTCGAGGCGCTCCGAGACGCCGGCTGGCAGCAGACCACCGATCCCATGCTGCAGGCCTTGCTCGCCGACGAGCACCACCTGCCGCCGTTCTACGATCCGCAGTTCGCGGACGTCCGCCTGGAGCTCCACACGGCGATCCTGCCGGCGGACCATTCGTTCGGCTTCGACGCGGCCGCGATGTGGCGGGATGCGCGGCCCGCCGGTGCACCGTTCGCCGCGGCGCGTGTCCCCTCGCCCGCACACCTCCTGCTGCACACCTGCGTGCACTTCGCCTGGCAGCACACGATGGAGTTCGGCGCCTGGCGCTCGTTCCGTGTGCTGGGCGCGCTGGCCGCGCGTGAGGACCTGGACTGGGATGCTTTCATCCGCCTCGCGCGCGACACACGTGCGGCGACCGCCTGTCACTGGACGTTCCGGCTCGCCGTGCGGATGGGGGCGTTGCCCGTGCCCGCGTCGGTGATCGCCGCCCTCGCACCGCCGACGCCGGAGCGGGTCTGCAAGGTGATCGAGCGCAGCGTGATCGCCACCCTCGCGCCGGGCGAGGGCCCCACGAGTCCGTCGATCCGGCTCTCGCGGCTCCTGTGGCGTGCGGCGCTGCGTCCCGCGTGGAGCGGACACCGCTCACCCGGCCGCTGGGACCCCGAGCATCGATGGGAGCGCGCCCGCGGGGAGCGCGGGGATCCGACGCTGCCCGCGAAGCTGCGACGGCATCTCGCGGCGTATCGGGCGTGGTGGCGTTTCCTGCGCTACACGGTCTCGCGTTGACGGCTGCGGGCTCGGCGGGCCGCGGGCTCAGCGCCCGCGCGCCATCGCGAGCGCCAGGCAGCCCCAGCCGACGAGGAAGCAGACACCGCCCAGCGGCGTGATCGCACCGAATCCGCGACGGCCGGTGAGCGCCATCGCGTAGAGCGATCCCGAGAAGAGCACCGTGCCGGCGACGAAGCACCAGCCGCTCCATCGCAGCAGCGCCGTCTCGGGCACCCGCATGAGGAGGACCGCGAGCAGGAGCAGCGCGAGGGCGTGGTACATCTGGTAGCGGGCGCCGGTCTCGAACACCTCGAGCAGGCGGGGTTCGATGCGGGCGCGCAGGGCATGGGCACCGAACGCGCCGGCCGCGACGCTGCCGCCGGCGGAGAGGGCCGCGAGGATGGCGAAGAGACGGGACATGCCGGACGACTCAGGGTGGAGGGGAGCGGCGGAGTTCCCGATGCAACCACGCCGCGACGAGTGCGTTCCCGTGCGCCGAGTAGTGACCACCGGGGGCGAAGTGCTGTTGGATCGGTCCGGGCGCCGCCACGAAGGCATCGAGGAGGTCGATCACCTCGACCGCGTCGGCGTCGCGGAGCAGGTCGCGGAGCGGCGCGTACACGGCCGGTCCGCCGCGGCGCGCGGACGCGATCGATCCCGCATCGGGGAAGAGCACGATGAGGGGCCGCGCACCCCGCGCGCGGACGGAATCCGCGAACACGCGCATGATGCGGCGCTGCACGGCGAATGCGTCGCTCTCGGTGCGGAACACGCCGGCGGCCAGCAAGCGGTCCTGCCAGCACCAGCGGCGCCACGCGCGCGCGCCGACGGCGACCGCGGCACGCCAGGTCGCGGATCGCCCCGCGACCGGTGACTCGTAGCGCCACGCCTCATACCAGGCATCGTGGACGCCGAGCGCGCGTACGCGCCGGGGGTCCCGCCGCAGGTCCTCCCATGCGGCGCGCGTCGGCAACGGATGCGGGAGCAGGCGGAGCGTCGTGTCCGGCCCGAGCACGAAGCGCGGTTTCGCGAGCGGGAGCTCGCCGGGATCGAGGAAGCGCCGATAGACGTTCACGGCGCGCGCGAGGTCCACCGGCGCGAATCCGATGAGGACGATGTCGGGCGCGTGGGTGGCGCCATCGCGGAGATAGCGCAGGTAGGCCTGGTCCGTGCCGTATCCACCCACGCCGTAGTTGAGCACCTCGATCGTCGAGTCGCGGGCTTCGAGGACGCTGCTCCACGTCGCCGGGAGCGGGACCTCGGTGCCGTACACGTACGAATCCCCGTACGCGGCGACCCGGAGCACGCCGGGGCGGCGCGTGGCCGCGTATTCGCGGGCACTGCGCAGGCCGTCGCGATTCATCCGGGTCTCGGTCGAGGCATACCCCGCGCGGTAGCGCCAACCGAGGAGCGAGTCGAGTTCGACGAGGGTGTTCGGCGTCTCGAGCAGGGTGTCGATCCGCGCGGTCTGCTCGCGGAGGATCGCGTCCACCGGTCGGATATCGAGTCCACCGACGCGCCGGAGTGCGGGGGTCGCGAGGATCAGTCCGGTCTCGACGACTCCGACGCACAACAACAGCAGGAGGCTCACGAACAGGACCCGTCGGCGACGCGAGAGGGCGTACATGCGAGGATTATAGCCGTGGCCCTGTCCGCGGAAGCGCCGTCCCCCCTCTTGCGGACTTCGGTGTTTATTCGGTAATTACACCTCGGATTCGGTCTTTATTCGGGATATGCCACTCACCGCGCTGGACCTCCGTCAGCAGATCGCCGCCGTCGTCGCCGGGACCCCGAGCAGCGCACCGGGATTCCCGACGGGGTTGGCCGCGCTGGATGCCGTCCTGCCGGGTGGTGGGATCCCGGCGGGCCGCATCACCGAGTTCCTGGCGGCGCCGGGCCTTGGCAAGACGACGCTGGCGCGATCGGTGGTGACCACGACGATCCGGTCCGGGCAGTGTGTGGCGTGGATCGACGCCACGCGCACCCTTGATCCGCGGGACTGGGTCTCCGCATCGCTGGAGGGTCAGGCCCTCTGGGTGGTACGGCCACCGGATCCGGCGCGGGCGCCGTGGTGCGCCGACCTCTTGCTCCGCACCGGCGCGTTCGCGCTCGTGGTGCTCGATGGCGCGCCGGTGCTGCCGCGTGTGGTCGCGGTACGCCTGGCGCAACTCGCGCGGGAAGCGGATGCCGCGTTGCTGCTGCTCGGGGACGGGAACCGGGCCGCGGAACTCGGCAGCGCCCTGCGGCTCGTCCTGAAACGTCACGACCGATCGCCAGGGATACCGGGATCCCGCGCGATCGGCAGCGTCCCCGCCCCCGACGCACGGCGCGTCGTGATCACGATCGAGAAGGGCGGTCCTTATCACCATGTCCAGTTGGAGGTTCCCGGTGGCCCCGGCATCACGCGTCGCTTGCGTCCGCATCCCGAGATTCCCGATCGGCGCGGTGTGGCTCGATCACGACGGCACGACCGTGATGGCCGCGGGCGACGCGTCGCACAACCGGAGTACCCGTCCCGGCACTGAGGGGCGGACGGACCACTGGGACGCACATCCGCTCGCGCTCACCGACGCCGGTCGGGTGCGGCTCGCCACGACGACGGCCGCCCGCACCGGCGTGCACGCGGGGATGCCCGTCGCGCAGGCACGGGCCAAGTGCGCTGCCCTCACGCTGCTGCCGTGGGACGCCGCGCGCATCACGCGCGAGATCGCCCGGGCGAGTGCGGCCTTCCTCGCGGCGAGCCCGCAGGTGGTACCGGTCCGCGCACACCCCGGCGTGTGGTGGGTCGGCGCGGGCGGGTTCGACCGGATCGGCGGGGAACGGCAGCTCGCGACGACGTTGCTCACGCTGGCCCGTGTCTGGCATCCGCAGGCGCGCGTGGCCGTCGCGGACGCCTGCGTCACCGCGCAGGCGGCGACCTGGTCGACGCGGACGTTGCAGGGGCCGTTGCACGTCGCGCCGGGAGGCGACCGCGACTACCTGAGCCGTGTGCCGATCACGCTCCTCGCGATGGACGAGGACCTGCGGGAGGCCCTCGTGGCGCTCGGGCTGCGTACGGTCGGTGCGTTCGCGACCCTGGATCCGCTGGAGGTGGAGCGGCGATGGGGACCGGATGGGCTCGCGGCATGGCGTCTGGCGCGTGGTGACGACCCTCGTCGCGCGACCCTCGCGCGGAGCGACGATCCGCGGGCGGTCACGCATGAACTCGCCACGGCATCCCCGACGATGGAGCCGGTGCTCTTCCTCGTCCGGGCCTCGCTCGACCATCTCGTCCGTGCGCTCGCGGCCGACGGCCTCGCGGCGGCGGCCGTCACGCTGACGCTCCGGCTCGAGGACGGCCGTCGGGTCACGCGTGAGGCGCGCCCGGCCCGGCCGATGGCACGGGTGGTGCCGCTGTTCGAGCGGTGTCGTGCGCTCCTCGACACGTGGACGGTGGAATCCCCCATCGCCGGCGTGGAGATCCGCATCACGGACACCACCCCGTCCTCGGCCGAGCAGGGGGATCTGCTCGCCCCGACCTGGCGCGACCCGGCAGCGGCCGACGCGGCGCTCGCCCGCCTGCGCAATACACTGGGCGCAGGTGCGGTGGTGCGCCCGACCCTGCGGGATTCGCATGCCCCGGAGCGTGCCGGAGGGTGGGAGGAGGTCGAGGAAGCCGCGCACGCCACGCCGACCGATGTCCTGGGTGCGCGCGGCACCTCCGGTGGTGTCGCGGTCCTTGCGGCCCGCCTCCTCGAATCCCCGGAACCGATCACCATCACGACCGACAAGCGCGGGACGCCGCTGCAGATGTTCTGGCGTGCGCGTCGTCTCGCGCTCACGCGTGTGCATGGTCCTGAGCGCCTGTCCGGGGAGTGGTGGCACGCCGCGTCCTTCGCCCGCGAGTACTGGCGCTGCGAGAGCGAGGAGTTGGGGCAGGACCTGCTGCTGTACCGGGATGCCGGCGGCTGGCGGTTGCACGGCTGGTACGACTGATCCGCGCCGAGCCCCCGTCGTGCCGGGTTACGCCGAACTCCATTGCCATTCCACCTTCTCGCTCCTCGATGGCGCATCCGACCCGGAACGTCTCGTGGAGCGGGCGGTGGCGCTCGGACTGCATGCCCTGGCGCTCACCGACCACGATGACGTCGGTGGCGCGGTGCGCTTCGCGACAGCCGCGCGCAGTGCCGGGCTCCCCGGCCTGCTCGGCGCCGAGCTCACGGTGGACGTGCCGATGCCCAGCGGCCTCGCACCGGCACAACTCGAGGTGATGCCGGGACGGGTCTGCGGCGAGGATCGCGTGCCGCGCCTGCGCACCCACCTCCTCTGCCTGGTCGAATCGCGGGAGGGTTGGGGGAACCTGTGCACGCTGATCACGCGCGCCCGGCTCGATCACCCGCGGGGACAACCGCGTGTCACGCTCGACCAGCTCGCCGGCCACACCGCCGGGCTGTTCGCGCTCACCGGGTGTCCGCGTGGCTGGTTGCCGCAACTCCTCGCACTCGGTGGCGGCGGCGAGCCCCGACGCGCCCACGAGGCGTTGGGGACACTCGCCGAGCTCTTCGACCGCCGGATCGCCGTGGAGTGCTGGGACCATGCGCTGCCCGAGGAGCGCACGCTGGTGCGCGCGATGCTCCCGCTCGCGCGCGCACACGACCTCCCGTGGGTGGTGACCAACGACGTGCACTATGCGCGGGCCCGTGGACGCATCGCCCATGACGTGCTCGTCGCGCTGCGGCACGGCGCGACGCTCGACGAGATGGGCACCCGGCTCCGCCCCAACGGCGAGTGGCATCTCAAGGGGTACGCCCAGCTCGCCGCGCGCTGGAGCGGGCATGAGGAGGGCCTGGCGACGTCCATCGCGATCGCCGACCGCTGCGCCTTCCGGCTGGAGGCGCTCAAGCCGCGCCTCCCGCACTTCCCGCTGCCCGCCGGGGTGAGCGAGGACGAGTACCTCGAGCGGCTCGTCGAGGCGGGGGCGCAGGAGCGCTGGGGCTGGCGGCGCACCGCGCGGCATGACAGGCAGATCGCACACGAGCTCACGCTCATCGCCAAGCTCGGGCTCTCGGGCTACTTCCTGATCGTGTGGGACATCGTGCGCTTCGCGCGGCGCGAGGGGATCCTCTGCCAGGGCCGCGGCTCGGCGGCGAACAGTGTGGTCTGCTATTGCTTGGGCATCACGGCGGTCGATCCGATCAAACTCGAACTGCTGTTCGAACGATTCCTGAGCGAGGAACGCGCCGAGGCGCCGGACATCGACATCGACTTCGCCCATCGCGAGCGGGAGCGCGTGCTGCAGTACGTGTACACGCGGTACGGGCGCGAGCACGCGGCGATGGTGTGCGAGCACATCACCTGGCGTGGGCGGAGTGCGGTGCGCGATGCGGCGCGGGTGCTGGGGTTCTCGCCGGAGCAGGCCGGCGTGCTGGCGAGCTTCAGCGACCGCTTCAGTGCCCGCAACACGGCGGCGGCGTTGCGCGTGGGCACCCCGGGGGCGGCGATGGACGAGGAGACCCTCGCGGCTGCGCAGGAGGCGAACCCGTTCGCACCCGAGCGGGCGGATGCGATGGGGCCCGCGAACTACTCCAAGCGCGCGCTGCGTGATGCCCCACAGGGCATCGAGGCCAAAGCGCAGAGGACCGGCGCGCGCGTGGTCGCGGCAACGCTGCTCGACGCCGTGTCGAGCGATCTCATCGTCGGCACACACGCGAGCACACTCATCAAGGAAGCGCGCGAATCGCATCGGAAGGTGCGCAGTGGGCCGCCCGAGGGAGGGGCCCGGACCCGACCCGACCCCACCGATGCCGCATCACTGCTCACGCGCGCCCGGCTCGACCCGAACGATCCGCGCGTGCAGCGCCTCGCCGACATCGTCGAAGGACTCGACGCCGCCCCGCGGCATCGGGGCATCCATGTCGGCGGCTTCGTGCTCACCGAGGAGCCGCTGTGCACCGTGGTCCCGATCGAACCGGCGAGCATGGAGGACCGCACCGTCATCCAGTGGGAGAAGGACGACCTCGACCCGGTGGGGTTGGTGAAGATCGACCTGCTGGGGCTGGGCATGCTCACCGTGGTGCAGGATTGCCTCGCGTACGTGCGGCGCACGCGCGGCGTGGCGATCGACCTCGGGCAGCTCGACTGTGCGGACCAGGCGGTGTATGACGACCTGTGCCGTGCCGACACGATCGGCGTGTTCCAGGTGGAGAGCCGCGCGCAGATGAACACGTTGCCGCGCCTCAAGCCGCGTTGCTTCTATGATCTCGTGGTGGAGGTCGCGCTCATCCGGCCGGGGCCCATCCAGGGCGACATGGTGCATCCGTATCTGCGCCGGCGTGCGGGGCTCGAGCCGGTGACCTATCCGCATCCGTCATTGGAGCCGATCCTCAAGCGCACCATGGGCGTGCCGCTCTTCCAGGAGCAGGGCATGCAGGTGGCGATCGCGGCGGCGGGGTTCACGCCCGGCGAGTCGGACCTGCTGCGCAAGGCGATGGGACACAAGCGCAGTGCGGAGCGCATGGCGGACATCTGCCAGAAGATGCTGCGCGGGATGGAGGCGAACGGGATCGCACCCGAACTCGCGCAGCGGATCTACAACCAGATCAACGCCTTCGCGGACTACGGATTCCCCGAGAGCCACGCGGCGAGTTTCGCACTCATCGTGTACGCCAGTGCGTACCTGCGGCACTACTACGCGCCGGAGTTCCTCTGCGCAATCCTCAATGCGCAGCCGATGGGGTTCTATGCGCCGGGGACACTCATCGAGGACGCGAAGCGCCATGGCGTGAAGGTGCTGCCGGTGGACGTGACCCGCAGCCTCTGGGACCATACACTCGAACCACAGGGCGGGCGCCTGCCGCCGGCGGTGCGGCTGGGGATGCGGTCGGTGCTGGGGTTGGGGGGGAATGCGCGGTTGAAGATCGAAACGGCGATGGTCGCCACCGGGGCGCAGGGAACTGCAACGGCGTCCACCACAGCGGGCACAGCGGGCACGCAGACCGGCGACTTCACGGAGAACGGCAACGGCGGCGGCAACCGCAACAACGACAGCAACGACAGCAACGAGCACAACACCGGCCGCGAGCCTTCGCGAAGCGACAGCCCCGGTGCCCCCGGTACCCCCGGTGCCCCCGGTGCCCCCCACCGCCTCACCCCGTTCACGAGCATCCCCGACTTCGTCCATCGCAGCGCTCTCGACCGCCGCGCCCTCCGTGCCCTCGCCGAGGCAGGCGCGTTCGATGCGTTCGTCCAGGACGAACCCCCGGCGCGACGCCGACGGGTCGCACTCTGGCGCGTCCTCGAAGCGGAACGCGCGCCGGCGGGACCACTCGCCCTCTTCCCGGAGTCCCACGTCCCGCCGCACCTCCCGGCCTACGCCGCCCCGGAACTCACCGAAGCCGACTATCGCCTCACCGGCCTCTCCCTCAACGGGCACCCGATGCGGCACCTGCGCACGCTGCTCGCCCCCAACGGGGTCCGGAGCGCACGCGAGATCCTCACGCTCCGCGACGGCGAGGCCGTCGCACACGCCGGGCTCGTCATCTGCCGACAGCGCCCCGGCACCGCGAAGGGCTTCGTCTTCCTCACGCTCGAGGACGAGACCGGCACCATCAACGTCGTCGTCACCCCACAACGCTTCGAACGCCAGGCCCTCCTCATCTCCCGCACCCCGCTGCTCCTCGTGCGCGGCGTGCTGCAGGTCGAGAGCGGTGTCTACAACATCCGGGCGAAATCCTTCGCAGCACTCAAGGCGGGTGCGGGCGAGGATTCGGTGAAGGGACACAACTACCGATAGGTCGCAGGCGACGACGACGGCCCACGGCAGCCGGAGGACGACGAGGTGTACATTGGGAGGGCACGTCCCACTTCGACCCCACGGTCCGCCCCACATGCTGATCGCCCTCTTCGGTGCCACCGGACGCGTCGGTGGTCGGTTCCTCGAGTACGCCCTCGCCGACGGACACCACCTCCGCGCCCTCGTGCGCGACGCCTCCAGGCTCGCGCCGCGACCAGGGTTGGAGATCGTGCGGGGTGACGTGCTCGACGCGGAGGCGGTCGCCGGCGTGATCGCGGGCGTCGATGCCGTCGTCTCCGGACTCGGCGGAGCCGGCGTCGAGGATCCCGGCGAAGCGCAGTCCCAGGGCATGCGCAACATCATCGCCGGCATGCAGCGCCACGGCGTGCGCCGCGTGCTCGGCGTCGCCGGTGGCGGCATCCTCGACTCCGCACACGGCGGACTCCGCCACGACCAACCGACCTTCCCGGCGGTGTTCAAGAAGGTGAGCGAACGACACAAGCAGGCCTGGCACGCGATGCGCGACAGCGGCCTTGACTGGACGATGGTCGCCACCGGCGACATCGTGCCCGGGGAACGCACGGGAGTCTACCGCCGACTCGAGGACGTCCTGCCCGAGGGCGCACGCCGCATCTCGGTCGAGGATGTCGCGGACTTCCTCCTCAGCACCCTGCGCGACGGCACCCACAAGCAGAAGCGCGTCGGCGCCGGGTACTGACACCGCGCCGGCGCGGCACCGGCGCCGCGCTGGTGCCGGGTCGACGCCGATGCCGCATCGACCCGGCGATCAAGCCCGCAGTCGACCCCGGATCCACTCACCGGCCGCGCGCACCGCGTCCGCATCGATCCCCGTCTCGTAGCCGAGGGCGGACAATCGCGCGAGCACCGACTCGGTGGCGACATTGCCGGTGGCCCCGGGCGCGAACGGACAGCCCCCCAACCCCGCCGCGCTCGCGTCGAAGCGGCGCACTCCGAGCGCCAGGCAGGCCTCGAGGTTGACGAGGGCGCGCTGGTACGTGTCATGGAAGTGCCCGTTCACCCGTGAGGCCTCGGTGAGCCCGAGCACGGCCGCGAACACCGCGTGCGTGCGCTCCGGTGTCCCGACCCCGATGGTGTCCGCGATGCTCAGCTCGTCGACGCCCATCGCGAGCAGTGCGCGCGCGACGCGCAACACGGCATCGACCGAGACCTCGCCTTCGTACGGACAGCCCAGTGCGCAGGACACGGTGCCCCGCACGAAGACGCCGGCCGCGCGGGCCGCGGCGACCACCGGGCGGAATCGCTCCAACGACTCGTCGATCGAGCAGTTGATGTTGCGCTGCGAGAAACTCTCGCTCGCGGCGCCGAACACGCAGACCGCGTCGGCACGGGCCGCCAAGGCGCCGTCGAGGCCGCGCGCGTTGGGCGTGAGCACGGCGTAGCGCACCCCCGCACGCCGCGTGATGCCGGCCATCACCTCGGCGGCGTCGGCCATCTGCGGCACGGCCTTCGGCGAGACGAACGAGGTCACCTCGATGGTGCCGAAGCCAGCCGCGCTCAGTTTGTCCACGAGCGCGACCTTGTCCGCCGTCGACACGATCACCTTCTCGTTCTGCAGTCCATCGCGCGGCGAGACTTCGACGATGTGGACGAACCGGTCAGCGGAAGGCACGGCAACAGGCACGGCAGCAGGCACGGCAGCAGGCACGGCAGCAGGCACGGCAGGACGGGGCGGGGAAAGGCGCGACCGCACGCGGACGGCGCGCGACGCAGGACTCCGTACAATCTGGTCGAAGGCGCCCGCGTTGTCAGTCGCGGCCCGCCGATCGACATTTCCCGCAGCCCATGCACGCACCGCACCGCAGCGCCACCACGCGTCCGCTCCTGCGCCGCACCCCCGTCGCCGGGTTCACCACCCGCTTCGCACCGGCCCCGACCGGGCATCTGCACCTCGGCCACGCCGTCAACGCGGTGTGGGTGTGGGGGCTCGCACAGGCGTACGGTGGCCGGGTGCTGCTGCGGATCGAGGACCACGATCGCGGACGCTGCCGACCCGACTACGAAGCGTCGATCCTCGACGACCTCGATTGGCTCAGCCTCGTCCCGGATGGCGTGCGCACGACGGACTTCCGGCGTGGGCCCACGGCACAGCGACAGAGCGACGGCGGCACCCGCTACACCGCTGCACTCGAGGCACTCACGGCGCGTGGACTCGTGTACGCCTGCCGCTGCTCGCGGGCGGAGGTCGGCCAGCCGCAGTATCCCGGCACCTGCCGACACGCCGCCATCGATCCCGCGTCCACGCCCGCGCGTCGCGTCCGATTCGCACCGGAGGCCCCGGAGCGGTTCGAGGACCTGCGACTCGGTGCGCAGTCACAGGATCCGGTGCAGCAGTGCGGCGACCTGCTCGTCCGTGACCGCGCCGGGAACTGGACCTACCAGTTCGCCGTGGTGCTGGATGACCTGGAGCAAGGGGTGGACCTCATCATCCGTGGCGAGGACCTGCTGGACTCCACGGGCCGGCAGTTCCGCCTCGCGCGTCTGCTGGGGCGCGGCACGATGCCATCGGTGGTCCACCATCCCCTCGTCGCGCATCCCGACGGGCGCAAGCTCAGCAAGTCCTCCGGCGACACCGGCCTCCGCGAGCTCCGGGCGCAGGGCGTCCCGGCGGCCGCGGTGCTGGGCCGTGCGGCGATGCTCGGCGGGCTCCGCGACGACAGCGCGCCACTCGACGCCCGCGACCTCGGGACCCTGTTCCGCGATGGGTGAAGCGGCGAGATTGCGCGCCATGGCACACCGGCCCGCGCGTCCGCGGTGAATCTCACGCTCGTCGCCCTGCCCGCCTTCCTCGCGCTGCAACTGGGGATCGGTGTCTGGGTCTCACGCCGCATCGCGTCGGAGAGCGACTACCTGGTCGCCGGCCGCAAGCTCGGCTACCTGCTGAGCACGGCGTCGATCTTCGCCACCTGGTTCGGCGCCGAGACGATCATCGGGTCGGCGGGCGAGGTGTACGGCAGTGGCCTCTCGCTCGCATCGGCGGAGCCGTTCGGCTACGGACTCTGCCTCGTGCTCATGGGGCTGTTCCTCGCGCGCGCGTTCTGGAACCGCGGCCTCACGACGGTGGCCGACCTGTACCGCCAGCGCTTCGGCGTGGGGGTGGAGCGGCTCGCCGCGGTGCTGCTCATCCCCAGCTCGGTGCTCTGGGCCGCGGCGCAGGTGCGCGCCTTCGGCACGGTCATCGCGAGCACCACGCCGCTCTCGGTGGAGCTCGCGATCAGCATCGCGGCGGCCTTCATCGTCGCGTACACGGCCTTCGGCGGCCTGCTCGCGGACGCGGTGACCGACGTGCTGCAGGGCGGCGTACTCGCCTTCGGTCTCGTGACGATGCTGGTCGCGGTGATCCTCAAGGTCGGCGGGCCGGGCGAGGCCTGGACGATCATCGCGACGAGCGAGCGGATCGACCTCACACCGGCGGCCGCGGGGCCCTGGCTCGAGACGCTCGAGGCGTGGGCGATCCCGGTGTTCGGGTCGCTCACGGCGGCCGAGGTGGTGAGCCGCGTGATCGCCGCACGCTCGCCGACGGTGGCACGACGTGCGTCGCTGGCGGCCGGCGCGATCTACATCACGATCGGCCTCATCCCCGTGGTCGTCGCGCTGCTCGGTGTGCACCTCGTGCCGGCGATCGGCGATCCCGAGCAGCTGCTGCCGACGATCGCGCGCGACCTGCTGCCGCCGGTGCTGTTCGCGGTCTTCATCGGCGGCCTCATCTCGGCGATCCTGTCGACGGTGGACTCCACGCTGCTCGTCGCCTCGGGGCTGCTCTCGCACAACCTCATCGTGCCGCTGGCGCGGATCACGGACGAGACGACGAAGCTGCGCGTCGCGCGCTACGCGGTGGGCTTCTTCGGGCTCGTGGCCTACGCCCTCGCGCTCGGAGCGGACGGCGTGTTCGCGCTGGTGGAGGAGGCCTCGGCCTTCGGCAGTGCCGGCATCGTCGTCACGGTGCTGTTCGCGCTCCTCACCCCCTGGGGCTCGGCGCGCACGGCGGTGCTGACCCTCGTCGGTGGCATCGTCGTGTATGTTCTGGCGGTGCTGGGCGGCGTCGCGACGCCGTTCCTCCTCTCGCTCGCCGCGTCACTCCTGCTCTGGGGCCTCGGGTGTCTGATCGACGTCAAGGCGCGCTGATCGGCGCAGCGTTCCTGATGGCGACCTCGGCCATCGGGCCCGGGTTCCTGACACAGACCGCGGTCTTCACCGAGCGCCTGGGCGCCAGCTTCGCCTTCGCGATCCTCGTGAGCGTGGTGATCGACCTGGCGGCGCAGCTCAACATCTGGCGCGTGCTCACGGTCACCGGCAAGCGGGCGGGCGAGGTGGCCGATGCCGTCGCACCGGGCCTCGGCACCGTGTTGGCACTGCTGGTCGCCCTCGGCGGCTTGGCGTTCAACATCGGCAACGTGGCGGGTGCGGGACTCGGACTCGAGGTCGCGTTCGGCCTGCCGGTGTGGTGGGGTGCCGTCCTCAGCGCCACACTCGGCGTCGGCCTGTTCCTCGTGAAGGAGGCGGGCCGGGCGATGGACCGGTTCTCCGTCGCCCTCGGCTTCGTGCTCGTCGCACTCACGTGGTACGTCGCCTTCGCCTCGGCGCCGCCGCTCGGCGAGGCGGCGTTGCGGAGCGTGGCCCCGGAACGGATCGATGTGCTGTCGATCGTCACCATCGTGGGCGGCACCGTCGGTGGGTACATCACCTTCGCAGGCGCGCACCGGTTGGTCGACGCCGGCGTGCACGGCACCGGGGCCCTCGGCAAGGTGACCCGCTCGGCCGCTTCGGCGATCGGCATCGCCTCGCTCATGCGCGCCGTCCTCTTCCTCGCCGCGCTGGGCGTGGTGAGCCGCGGACTGACGCTGGATCCGGCGAATCCGCCGGCGTCCGTCTTCCGCCACGCCACGGGTGAGGTCGGCTACCGCTTGTTCGGCATCGTGATGTGGAGTGCGGCCATCACCTCCGTGGTCGGTGCGGCGTACACGTCCGTCAGCTTCCTCCGCGACCTGCATCCGCAGCTCGAGCGGCACTGGTCGCGTGTGGTCGTCGTGTTCATCGCCGTCTCGACGATCGCATTCCTCCTCATCGGCCGGCCTGTGAGGACGCTGGTGCTGGTCGGCGCGATCAACGGCCTCATCCTGCCGATCGCACTGGGCACGATGCTCGTCGCGGCGCATCGGCCGCGCATCGTCGGGAGTTACGCACACCCCAAGGCCCTGACCGCACTCGGTGCCCTGGTCGCCGCCGTGATGGCGGTCGCCGGTGGCTGGGTGCTCTGGCGCGACCTGCCCGCGCTCTTCCGCTAGCGCCGCGCTCGCTGGCCCGGCAGTGGGGCGCTAGCTTCTGCCCGTCCCTTTCCGGAGTCGGAGATGAGCCAGCCGTTCGACCGTCGTTCGTTCCTGCGCACCGTGGGACTGGGCAGTGCCGGGGCGCTGTCGCTGCCGGCGTGGATCAACGCCCGTGGCCTCGAGGGCGGCACCGCCGCCGAGGTGACGGCGATCGCCGCGGCGGCCCGTCGGAACGGCCCCATCAAGCTCGACTCCAACGAGAACCCCAACGGTCCCGTGCCGGCGGTGATCCGCGAGGTGCAGCGGCAGTTCGGCGTCGCGTCCCTCTACCCGGCGCGCAGCGAACAGCCGGTGCGCGACGCGATCGCCAAGGCCAACGGCGTCTCGGGTGCACAGGTGATGCTGGGCTGCGGCTCGGGTGAGGTGCTGCGGCTCGCGGTGCAGGCGTTCTGCTCGCCCTCCCGGCACTTGGTGACGGCGCTGCCGAGCTTCGAGTCGCCGGCGCAGTACGCACGGGTCCTCGGGCTGCCGGTCAAGGAGATCCCGCTCGACGCGCAGCTGCGGATCGACCTCGAGGCGATGGCCCGGGAGGCACGCGGCGCCGGGCTGGTGTTCCTCTGCAATCCGAACAACCCCACGGGCCACGTGTACGGCGAGCGCGAGGTGCGGGGGTTCATCGACACCGTGCTGCGGGCGGACCCCGAGGTGGTCATCCTCGTGGACGAGGCCTACCACGAGTTCGTCGACGATCGCGCGTACGCGTCGGCCGTGCCGCTGATCGCCACGCAGCCGCGCGTGTTCGTCTCGCGCACCTTCTCCAAGATCTACGGCATCGCCGGCATGCGGCTGGGGTATGCGCTCGGCGCCCCGGCGACCCTCACGCGCATGGAGCGCCTGCGCCTGCCCAACGGCATCAGCGGGCACGCGCAGGTGGCGGGCATCGCCGCCCTCTCCGAGCCGGCGCAGTTGGCCAAGGAGCAGCGCGCCAACCGCGAGGCGCGGGCGTTCACCACCAAGTGGTTCACCGACGCCGGCTACGCGGTCGTGCCCTCGCAGGCGAACTTCGTCCTCGTGCATCTCAAGCGTGATTCGGCGGCCTTCCGCGACGCCTGCGCGAGCAAGGGGGTGCTGGTGGGACGCGTGTTCCCGCCGCTCACGCAGCACACGCGCGTCTCCATCGGGACGATGGCCGAGATGCAGCAGGCCGTGCAGGTGTTCAAGCAAGTCCTCGGCTGAGCGTGCGGGCGAGCGACCGACCGCGCTGGGACGACCACCCGGACCTCGACCTCCCCACCCTCACGGGTGATGCGGAGGCCGAGGTCTGTGTCGTCGGGCTGGGCGGGACCGGTCTCTCGTGCATCTCCGAGGCGCTGGCGCTCGGCGCGCGCTCGGTGATCGGCATCGACGCCGTGGGGGTCGCGGCCGGCGCTGCGGGCCGGAACGGTGGCCTGCTGCTGTCCGGCACCGCCGACTTCCACCACGAGGCGGTCCGACGGCTCGGCCGCGATCGCGCCGTGGCGATCACGCGACTCACGCTCCAGGAGATCACGCGCATCCGAGACGAGGTCCCGGACGCGGTACGCGTCACCGGCTCGCTCCGCATCGCCTGGGACGCCGCCGAGCTCGACGACTGCGAGCGGCAGCTCGCGCAGATGACAGCGGACGGCTTCGCGGCCGAGCGCTACATCGGCCCCGAGGGGCACGGGCTGCTGATCCCCTCCGACGCGGTGTTCCATCCGCTCCGGCGCGCCCGCACGATCGCCGCGCAGGCCCGCGCGCGCGGCGCACAGCTGTTCGGCGGCTCGCCGGTCGAGCGCGTCGAGTCGGGGGATGGTGCGCAGGTGGTCACCGCGACCGGCCGCGTCCGCGCGCGGCATGTGATCGTCTGCGTGGATGGCCGGCTGGAGCAGCTGGTGCCCTCGCTGCGCGGCAGCGTTCGCACGGCGCGCCTGCAGATGCTCGCCACCGCGCCGGACACACCGCGCCGCTTCACGCGCCCGGTCTCCACACGCGACGGATACGACTATTGGCAGCAACTGCCCGACGGGTGCATCACGCTCGGCGGAGGGCGCGATCAGACGCCCGACACCGAGTGGACGCTCGACGCGACGCCGACGCCCTTCGTGCAGGGCTACCTCGAGCGCACGTTGCGCGAGCGGCTCGGGGTGCACGCACCCATCACCCATCGCTGGGCGGCCTCGGTGGCGTACACCGAGACGGGGCTTCCGGTGTTCACGTCGCTCGGCGACGGGATCCAGGTGCTCGGCGGCTACAGTGGCACCGGCAACGTCGTCGGTGCGCTGCTCGGCCGCGCGGCCGCGCAGCGCGCCCTCACCGGTCGTTCCGCGATCGCCGGGACCTTCTTCCCCGGCGACTGATCAGCGCGCGCCGTCCGGGCGCAGCAGCACCGTCTGCGTGGGGAACGCGAACTTCGCGCCGGCCCGCTCGACGATCCGCATGATCCCGAGCAGGTGTTCCTCACGGATGCGGCGGAACTGGTCGGGATCGATCTCCTGGATCCAACAGAAGGCCTCGAGGTCGAGCGTCGAGGCGCCGAACTGGAAGAAGCGCACCACCACGCGATTGGGCCACGTGGACGCGTGCGCCCGCAGCATGGCCTCGACCTCGTCGCGCACCTGCGCGACCTGCGCCGCGGAGGTGCCGTACTCGAGCCCGAACACGCTGCGGAAGCGGATCCGGTCGCGCGGCCCGAAATTCTCGGCGCGGGTGTCGGCGAGCCGTCCGTTGGGGAAGCTCACGACCGTGCGTTCGAGCGTGCGCACGCGGGTCGACCGCAATCCGATCGCCTCCACCTCGCCTTCCACACCATCGATGATCACCCAGTCGCCCACCCGGAACGGTTGGTCGATGCCGATGGAGACCGAGCCGAAGAAGTGCTCCAGCGACTTCTGCGCACCCAGTGCCACGGCGATGCCGCCGATGCCAAGGCCGGCGAGCAGCGTCGCGATGGGATAGCCGAAGCTCGCGACGACCGTCAGCGCCCCCAACAGCACCACGAGCAGCCGCGCGACCCGGGCGCCGAGCGGGATCAGCGAGCGGAGCGCCGGATGGGTCGCGCCCCAGGCGCTCACCGGCAGCGCACGCTGCAGCACGCTGATCACGCGCAGCAGGATCCAGAAGACGGCGATGACCGCGATCGCACGCTGCAGGTCGACGACGAACATCTCGGCCGGTCCCGGCAGCGCGATCCAGCGCAGCATGAGGCGCGAGGCGAGCACGCCGATGAGCAGCACGATCGGGCCCCGCACCGAGTCCACGAGGATGTCGTCGAGGTCCGTCTCGGTGCGACTCACCAGCCGCTTGAGCAGGGCCTGCGCCGGGCCGGCGAGCAGGAACCCGATCACCGCCGCGAGCGGGATGAGCGTCAGCAGCGCGATCCACTGCCACCATTGGACGTCGAACGGACCCGACTCCAGCAGGAACGGTGGCAGATGCTCGCGCACCCAGGCGTCCGGCAGCGCGGCGTACAGCGCGTCCACCTCCGCGACGGTCGCGGCGGAGAACACCCAGCGGGGCGCGCCATCGCGGAGCAGGCGGGCGAGGCGGATCGTGCGTTCGCGCCCGGCGACCGCGATGGTGCCGAGTTGTTCACGGTCGGGCGGCAGCCCGTCCGTCGCGTCCCCGGCAGCGAGCGGGCTGATCTGCTCGAGGTCCATCCACAAGCGAGCATCGAGCACGGCGGCCAGTCGGCGCGCGAGTTCGGCGGCGCGCGCGGGGTCGGCGGCGCCCACGTCCATCGCGGCGGCGGCGCGCGGCAGGTCGTTCGCGCGGATCGCGGCGAAGAACCCCTCCACCGCCGCGCGCGGCGACCCGGCCTCGACGACGGTGGCGGCCACCGGCGCGGTGTCGCTCGGCGCGGCGGGCCGCCCGAGCAGGCCCTGCGCGGCCGCGGCCGCGCTCACGGCCGGGGCGGAGAGGACGAGGGCGGCGAGGCCGAGCACGTGGCGCGCACGGCGCAGGCAGGAAGCGGAAGCCGAGGACATGACGCAACCTCAGCAGCCCACGGTCCCGCCGCAACCCTCGCACGACGCGCTAGTTTTCAGCGCAGACCCCGACCCCCGACCGATGGCCACCTCGCCGAACACGCCGCATCTCGCCGACCCGGACAAGAACCCCTCGTTCACGCGCGGCGTGTTCCAAGGGGACATCCTCGAGGATCTCGTGTTCCCCTTCCCGGAACCGAGCACCGAGGAGCGGGAGTCGCTCGCGCAGATCCTCGACGCCTTCCGGAGCTGGGCCCAGGATACACTCGACCCGGCGCAGCTCGACCACGACGGCCGCTTCCCTGACGCCGTGCGGCACGGCATGGCGGAACTCGGCCTCATGGGACTCAACATCCCCGAGGCCTATGGCGGATTCGGTGCCTCGGCGATGGTGTTCAACCGCGTGTTCGGCGAGATCGGCGCGCACGACGCGGCGCTCGCGGTGTACTTCGGCGCGCACCAGAGCATCGGCATCAAGGGCATCATCCTGTTCGGGACCGAGGCCCAGAAGCAGGAGTGGCTGCCGCGCTGCGCGAGCGGGGAGCTGATCGGCGCCTTCTGCCTCACGGAGCCGGGCTCCGGGTCCGACGCACAGGCCATGCGCACCACCGCCGTCCCCGACGGTGACGACTACATCCTGAACGGCACCAAGATCTGGATCTCCAACGCCGGCTACGCGGGGGTGCTCACGGTCTTCGCCAAGGTCCCGGTCACCATCGACGGCAAGGAGAAGCAGCGCGTCACCGCCTTCATCGTGGACGCACATGCCCCCGGCATCTCGCTCGGCAAGATCGAGGAGAAGATGGGCATCAAGGCGAGCGACACGCGCAGCATCTCGTTCGAGAACGTACGCGTGCCGCGGAAGAACCTGCTGGGCGAGGTGGGCGGCGGGTTCAAGATCGCCCTCGAGATCCTCAACTCGGGTCGGCTCGGGCTCTCGGCCGGCTCGTCCCGCGGCACCCGCGCGATGATGAAGCTCGCGATCGAGTACGCCAAGCAGCGCGAGCAGTTCGGGCGCTCCATCGGCTCGTTCGAGATGATCCAGCGCAAGATCGCCATGGCGGCCGCCGACTGCTACGCCGCCGATGCCGGCTGGATGCTCTGCGCCGGCATGGTCGACCGTGGCGGCGTGGATTTCTCGCTCGAGACGGCGGCCTGCAAGGTCTACGCGTCCGAACTCGCGTTCCGCACCGCCAACGAGGCGCTGCAGATCGCCGGCGGCATCGGGTACTCCAAGGAGTACCCGTACGAGCGGGCGGTCCGCGACTCGCGCATCAATCTCATCTTCGAAGGCACCAACGAGATCCTGCGCGCGCTCATCGCACTCATGGGCCTGCAGCAGCCGGGCGAGGAGCTCAAGGCCGTCGGCAAGGCGTTCAAGGACCCCCTGCACTCCCTCGGGGCGATCTCGAGCTATCTCACGGGCCGCGTGAAGCGCACGCTGGTGAAGCCGGAGTTCACCAAGGTGCACGAGTTGCTCGCCGACGAGGCCGACCTGGTGGCCGACAACATCCACGGGCTGGCGCTCGCGGTGGAGAAGGCCCTGATCGAGCACGGGAAGGCGATCATCGACCGCCAGATGCTGCAGGAGCGCATGGCCAACGCGGCGATCGACATCTACCTGTCCACCGCGGTGCTCTCGCGGGTCACCACCGCACTCAAGCGGCACGGCGAGACCGGTGCCGCCGCGGACCTCGAGGCGGCCCGGCTCTTCATCCCGACCTCGATGCGGCGCACCCGCCGTGCGATCCGGGCCCTGGAGCGCAATGCGGACGACACCGTGCGGGCCATCGCCCAGCGCGCGCTCGACACCGGGGACCTCACGGTGCCGACCCCGACGGATCAGTAGCCGCCGCGGCCCGCGGGGCGGGCGGTCGCCCCGTTAGCTTTCCTCCGCATGTCCATCGTCTCGCTCTCCGGCGTCGGGATCTCGTTCGGCGCCACGGAACTCCTCAAGAACGTCACCTTCACCGTCGGCGAACGCGACCGGTGGGGGATCATCGGACGGAACGGCGCCGGCAAGTCGTCGCTCTTCAAGGTGATCACCGGTGACCTCAAGCCCACCGCCGGCAACGTCGCGCGGAAGCCGGGCCTGCGCCACGCGCTGCTCGACCAGCATCGCGCCTTCGAGGGCGTGACGACGGTCTGGGAGGCGGCCGCCACCGCCTGGCGCGAGGTCATCGCGCTCGAGCACAGCATCGCGGAGCAGGCGATGCAGCTCGGGGAGCTCGGCGAGAGGGTCACCGAGGAGTTCCTCGAACGCTTCGGACGCGACCAGGAGCGGTTCGCGGACCTCGGCGGCTACATCTACCACGCACGCGTGGATGCGGTGCTCCAGGGCCTCGGCTTCGACGCCGAGGAATCCAAGACGCGCGCCGTCGCGTCGCTGTCGGGCGGCGAACGCGGCCGCGTGGGCCTCGCGGCACAGCTCATCGCGCCCGCGGACCTGCTGCTGCTCGACGAACCCACCAACCACCTCGACCTCGACACCACCACCTGGCTGCAGGACTGGCTGCGCGACGCCGACGAGACGGTCATCGTCGTCTCGCACGACCGCGCCTTCCTCGACGCGATCTGCACGCACATCCTGCACATCGAGGGACGCTCGGGCGAGTGGTACCGCGGCAACTACAGCCAGTTCGTGCCGCAGCGCGCCGAGCGTCGGCTCACGCGCGAACGCGAGCTGCAGAAGCAGATCGCGTTCGTGAAGAAGGAGGAGGAGTACATCCGCCGGAACCTCGCCGGCGTGAACTCCTTCCAGGCGAAGGGCAAGCGCAAGCGGCTCGAACGGCTGCCGCGCCTCGCGCCGCCCCCGGGCGATCCGGCCGCGATGAGCCTCCGCTTCGAGCCGGCCGAGCGCGGGGGGGACCAGGTCATCGCCATCAAGGCCCTGCGGGTCGAGGTGCCGGAGCGCGTGCTGGTGGACGACTTCACGGCGGTGCTGCGCCGCAACGACTTCGTCGCACTCGTCGGCCCCAACGGCGCCGGCAAGACCTCGTTCATCTCGACCATCCTCGGCGACCGCCGCGCCGCCGCGGGGGAATCCCGCATCGGCGGCTCGATCACGCCCGCGTGGTTCCGCCAGGACCTCGCGGACCTCCCGCTGCGCAAGTCGCTGATGGACGCCATCCTCGACCAGCGCCCGCTGTGGAGCCGCGGTGCGGTGCAGAACCACCTCGGCGCCTTCGGCTTCAGTGGGGACGAGGTCTTCCGCGAGATCGGCACGCTGTCGGGTGGCGAACGCGCGCGGATGGCGATGGCGCTCATCTGCCTCTCCCACGCCAACCTGCTGGTGCTCGACGAACCCACGAACCACCTCGACGTCGAGAACATCGAGGCGCTCGAGGACGCGCTCGACGAGTTCGACGGCACGGTGCTGCTCGTCAGCCACGACCGCGCGTTCCTCCGCGAGGTGGCCACACGCGTCTGGGCCTTCGACGGCGCGCGCCTCGTCGACTTCGATGGGCCCTTCGTCGACTGGGAAGCGGACCGTGCCGCCAAGGCGCACCAGGCCTCACGCGCGGACGTGGAGGCCGCGGACGCGCGCAAGAAGCTCGAGAAGGAGCGCGCGAAGCGGAATGCCGCCGCGCAGGAGGACGATCACGCGGCCCGGCGGATGCGGAAACGCGCCGCCGAGGAGGCGGAGCAGGCCGTCGCGCGCGGCGAGGCGAAGATCAAGGAGATCGAGACGCAGCTCGCGGACGCGGACCTCTACGACGGATCGGCCAGCAACGCGAAGAAGGCGGCGCAACTCGACCAGGCTCTGGCGCGGGCCCGCAAGGAGCTCGACGCCGCCATGGCGGCGTGGGCCGAGGCGGTCGAGCAGGCCCGCTGACGCCTACGCCGCCTCGGGGCGGAGCTTGTGGTACGCGGCGAGCGCCTGCTTCAACGCCATCCGCGCCGACATCTCCAGCTCGAACTCGACGTTGATCTCGTTGAGCTGTTCCGCGCCGTGCTTCTTGAGCCGCGTGGCGATCGCGTCGCTCTGCGCGTGCCGACGGCAGTACTCCCGGCTGGCCATCCAGAGCGCGTTCGCCGCGTGCCAGGTCTCCTCGTCCACCTTGCCGCGCCCGGCGGCCGCCACCGACTCGTACCGCGTCGTCGCGTCCGCGAGCAGTCGGTCGCAGAGGTCCACCACCTCGGCCACCCCACCCAGCTCCGTGTCGTCGAGTCCGTGACCCAACACCCGCTGCAGGCGCCCGTGCTGATGGCAACTCTCCTGCGCGGCGCGGTACAGGGCATCGGCGGCGTCACGCACCGGCGTGGCGGAGGGCTTGGAAGCGCGGGGAGCGGCCTTGGACGGCATGTGGCGGGGTTCGGAGTGGAGGACGCCTGAACTGTGGTCAGACGGCGCCGCGCCGCGCAAGGCAACACGCGACATCGCGCGTCCACCTCCCGCTACCGGATCTCCCCCGCGCGGACCACCAACGGCCAGCGCACCGAACGCCGCGGTGCCGCACCCCACGCGGCGGTGAGGTCGCGCTCGAACCGCAGGATCGCCTCGTCCCCGCGCTGCGCCAGGTAGCGCTGTGTCGCCGACCACGACCGCAGGTAGCCGAGGAACGACGCCAACGACCAGTCCTCGTGCATCTCGAACGGCGGGGCGACGAGCTCATCGATCGGAAGGGCGAGCGATCGGTACCCGTCCACCACGTGCTCGCGCTCGGGCGGCCAATACGGGCCGAGCGTGACGTCGTGATGGTGCCGGACCACCGCATCGATCTCCGCCGTGATGGCGCTGTGCTGGTAGGCGAACGCCGCGAGCACGCCGCCCGGCTGCAACACCCGACGCGCCTCTCGGCAGAACGCCGTCAGGTCGAACCAATGCAGCGCCTGTCCCACGGTCACCAGCTGCACGCTGTGGTCCGCGAGTGCGGTCTCGTAGGTGGCCACGCGATACTCGATGCGCGCATGCCGGAGCGCCTCGGCGATCTGCTGTGGGCTCGCGTCGGTGGCGTGCACCCGCGAGAATCGCGTCACCAACCCGGTGGCGACCTGCCCGTTCCCGGTGCCCGCGTCCCAGGCCAGCGCGGTTCCGGGTGCCACCACGGCGAGCCAGTGGAAGAGCGCCACGGGATACCGCGGTCGATGCTTCTGATACAACCCCGCGTGCGCCGAGAAGTGGTCGGCGAACGCCGCGGTGGGTCGCGGCTTCACGGCGCGCCGTCCTCGGCCACGAAGGCGAGGCGGTCACCGGTGGGACTGAGCGCGAGACGCGAGATGCCCTTCACGCCGAGCTCGGCGAAATCGGCCAGCACGTCCCAGCGGTCACCGACGCGCAGCAGGAGGCGCGTGCCGCTCGAGGCCACGAGCTGGCCGGACGGCGTCCAGAAGTGGTACTCGCTGCGCTCCGGATTCGGCGCGAGGCGCCGCACGCTGTTGGTGCGCGTGTCGACCTCGGCGATCCACGCCGTGTCGCCGCCGAGCTGGAGGAACGAGAACGCGCTGCGGCCCGGCACACGCACGAGGGCTCGCCCGATCCCGCGTGCGACGGTGTCCGCACGTTCGCTCCGCGGATCCACCACGACCAGCGCATTGGGGGCGCGGGGTGCGTCACGCTGGGCCAGCACGAACGCGCCGAGGGTGGTCTCACCCACCCACACGTGATACCCCACCGGCCGCAGGGCGCGGAGCACCAGTGACGGCTCGCCGCCGTCCCACGGGAACTGCCAGAGCCGCTGCGTCGAGTCGCGCTCCACCCGGATCACGGAGAACCCGCGGCCGTTGGGCATGGGGGTGGCCGAGTACTCACTCTCGGGGGTGGAGGTCACGCGCGTCTGCGTGCCGCCGGCGATGCCGACGCGCCAGATGTCCGCCTGTGCGTCCTCGCGGGTGCTGGTGAACAGCACCGACCGGCCATCCAGCGTGAAGGCCGGCTGGTTGTCGTAGCCGGCCCGTCGCGTGACGTTCACCGGCCGACCGATGCTGACGTGCGTGCCGACCTCGTGGAACGTGGCGACCCAGATGTCCGTGCCACCCTGCGCCGACGCCGGACAGGCCGCGGCGGTGAGCAACAGCCCCGACACCAGGCCCGTTGAGAACGCCTTCGCCATTCGTCTCCGCATCGTCCGCTCCTCCGGCCGTGTCGGCCGATTCATGCCTGCGCCGCCAACACCGTTCCCCGGCATTCGCCGAACCCGATCCGCCGACGTCCTGTCGCCTCGCACCAGCCGCGCACGATCACCTCGTCCCCATCGGCGAGGAAGCTCCGCTGCTCGCCGCCCGGCAGCGCGACCGGCTCCGTGCCGCGCCACGCGAGCTCGAGCAGGCAGCCCCGCGCGTCGCGTGTGGGCCCCGAGACGGTGCCACTCGCCAGCAGGTCGCCCGGCCGCAGGTCGCACCCGTTGCTGGAATGGTGCGCCACCATCTGGGCCAGCGTCCAGTACATGCGCGCGAACTCGCCCTGCGACAGACGCACCGCAGGCACGCCTGCGGCCCGCATATGCGCGCTCCGCAACCAGACCTCGAGCGTGATGCCGAAGGCCCCGCGCGCGACGTCCGATTCGTGCACGAGGTAGGGTAGCAGCGCGGGGTCCTCGGCCGCCCGCGCGCGCCGCGGCACGCGGAAGGGTTCGAGGGCGTCGAGGGTCACCACCCACGGCGAGATGCTCGTCGCGAAGTTCTTCGCGAGGAACGGCCCGAGCGGCTGGTACTCCCAGGTCTGCAGGTCGCGCGCCGACCAGTCGTTCACCAGCACCAGCCCCGCGATGTGTGCCTCGGCCTCCGCCAGCGGGATGCGGCTGCCGAGCGTGTTGCCCGTGCCGATGATCGCACCCACCTCGAGCTCGTAGTCCATCCGTGCGCTGGGCCCCCAGCTCGGAGGTCCGGCCGGCGCCGCGCTGGTCTGTCCGTGCGGCCGCCGCACGTCGGTACCGCTCACCACCACCGACGAGGCGCGGCCATGGTAACCGATCGGCAGGTGCTTGTAGTTGGGCAGCAGCGGATTGTCCGGCCGGAACATCGAGCCGACGTTCGTGGCGTGGTCGATCGAGGCGTAGAAGTCGGTGTAGTCGCCGATCACCGTGGGCAGTTGCAGCGTGGCGCCCACACGGTCCACCAGCAGTGACGGCTCGCGTTGCGCGCGGGCACCCTCGGGTGTGTCCGCGCGCAGCAGCGCGCTCAGGCGTCCACGCAGCGAGCACAGCGCGGGGCGGCCGAGCGCGAACAGGGCGTTGAGGCGCGGCGCCCCCAATGCCGAGGCGAGGTCCGCCGTGATGCCCTCGAGGCAGCCTGCGTCGCGCGCGGCCACGAGGTCGAGGATCCGGTCGCCGATCGCGACCCCCAGCCGCGGGGCGCCGCCCCGCAGGAACACGCCGAACGGGAGGTTCTGCACCGGGAAGTCCGAGTCGGAGGCGTTCGCGGAGTCCACCCAGGAGCGGAGCGCGGGGTCGTGCGTGGTGTCGATCGGCATCTCAGAGCAACCGGAGCGAGTGGAGTTCGTCGACCGGCTCGGCGAACGAGCAGGAGCCGAACGAGGCGGCGAGGACGGTGCGGGCCGCGGCGAGTTGGGCGGTCGAGACGGCGAGTCCGCGCCAGGCGATCCCCCCGTCGGAGACCACCAGCGACGCCGCGTCGCGCTCCTCGAGCAGCGGCAGGAGCGCCGTGGGTGCGTGCCCCGCGCGCAGCAGGGCGGCGGTGAGGAAGATGTTGAGGAACCCGTACATCGTGCCGGACGCGGCGTCGGCAGCGTAGGTCAGGCGGTACTCGCCACGCAACGGATGGTGCAGGCCCGCCGTCGCCTTGAACGGCACACCCGCCGCGACACAGGCCTCGAGGAACCGCATCACCTCGGCGGGCGCGGGGAACGCGTCCGGCGTGACACCGCCGGTGCGGATCTTGGCGCGCAGCCCGAGTGCGGCCAGCGCGTCGACGAGCGGACGCGGGTCGGAGCGCACGGGGATCTCGACGTAGACCGTGTAGCGCGCGCCCAGCGCAGCGGCGAGCGCAGTGACCTGCTCGGGCGCGTCGGCCTTCGCCTCGATCGTGTCGATCACCAGGCGGCCGCCGTGCGCCGCGCCGAACGCGCGCAACTGCTCCGCGTCACCGGCACCGGCGAGCACGGCCAGTCGCCACGGGCGCGAGACCGTCGGTGCATCCTGCGGCAGCGCGTCCACCGCCGCCGCGAGCTCGTCGAGGCGGCCCACCGGGAGCACGAAACGCCCGAGCCAGCGCCGCTCCGCCGCCGCCCCGTAGCGCGCATGGTTCGCCACCGCCGCCGGCATCGCGAGCGCCGCCGGCGGGAACAACCCCGCATAGTCGATCAGCTCGGCCAGCAGGGTCTCGAGCGCGGCGGCAGCCCTCGTCACGCGCTGGGTCCGTGCAGGTGCACCGGGGGCGCCTTCTTCCGGAGCCGGATGTTGAGCGTCTCCACGCCCACCGAGAACGCCATCGCGAAGTACGTGTAGCCCTTCGGGATGTGGTAGCCGAACCCTTCGACGAAGAGGTTGCCGCCGATCATCACCAGGAAGGCCAACGCCAGGATCTTCACCGTGGGGTGCCGGTCGACGAAGGCCGAGATGGGCGCGGCGGCCGCCAGCATCACGAGCAACGCGATGATGTTCGCCGCGATCATCACGCCCACCTGCGACACCATGCCGACCGCGGTGATCACCGAGTCGATGGAGAACACGATGTCGACCACCATGATCTGCGCGACCACGGCCAGCAGCGTCGCGCGCCCCTTGCCGGCGTCCGCGTCCTCGTGGCTGCCCTCGAGCTTGGAGTGGATCTCGAAGGTCGCCTTCCCGATCAGGAAGAGGCCACCGATGATGAGGATCAGGTCACGGCCGGAGAAGCCGTGCTCGAGCACCGTGAACAACGGCCGTTCCAGCCGCATGATCCACGAGATCGAGAGCAGGAACAGGATGCGCGTGAGCAGCGCGCCGGTGAGGCCGAGCTGCCGCGCCTTCGCCTGCTCCGCGGCCGGCAGCCGCGACGCGAGGATCGCGATGAAGATGATGTTGTCGATGCCGAGCACGAGCTCGAGCGCCGTCAGCGTGAGCAGGCCGATGTAGATCTGCGGATCCGCGAGCCATTCCATCGGAAGGTGGGGCGAGAGGTGGGGCGAGTGCGGCGCGGCGCCTGGACTAGCGCATCGCGCGGAAGGTCAGACTCCAGCGACGGGGTTCGTGCGGCGCCAGCCAGGTCACCGACTGCCACTCGCCGAGTGCCTCGGCGTAGCGGTCCGGAGCGCCGAGCGACGGCGCAAGGGCCAGCGCCGGTGCGGCACGGCGGGCGAAGGCGCCGGTCGCACCCTGGCGCAGTCCGGCGCGGTCGATCGCCACGCCGCAGTAGGGCACGCCATCGCCGTCCATCGTGATGCCGAGCGAGAGTTCGCCCTGCTGCACCTGCACCGTCGCCCGCCCGCCGCTCAGATCGGCCCAGCTGCGGAGGTACGTCGCGCGCGGTACCGACCACGGGGCCGAGAGGTCGCAGGCCTTCTTGCCCAGCGTGAGCCGGGGCCACTGCGTCATGAGTTCGGTCGGCGCGCTGAGTTCGGTCCCGCCCAGCGCGCTCACGCGCAGGCGGCAGGCGTCGGGCAGGCGGAGCCGGGTCTCCTTGGTCAGCGGGAAGAGCAGGTGCGCGCTCCACAGGAACGGCAGTCGCTGCGCCGCGCTCGAGAGCGCCTCGTAGCGCGCCTCCACCACGCCGTCGCGCCGGACGATGAGGGTGCGCGTGAGACGCCACGGCAGTGAGCTGCCCTGCCACTCGCACCGCAGCACGTGCCCTTCGTCCGTCGTGCGCAGATCGATCGACGGCCGCTGCAGTCGGGTCTCGCCGCCGAGGGGTGCCGGCTGGCCGGTATGCCCCTTGACCCACTCGGGCAGTGCCCCGCCACGGGCCGAGGGCGCACACTCGTCCCAACCGGCCCCGGCGATCGGCGCGCTGCGCGCATCGGGCCCCACGCGCGGATCCGCGGGCAGGAGCCAGTCCCGACCACCGATCCGCATCGCCCGCACCCGTCCACCGTGCGCCGGCACCACCTCCACGCGCGCATCACCGCCCTCGAGCGCGATGGACCCCGGCGCCGCAGCGGCCACGCCCGCAGCCACGCGCGCGGCGCTCAAACGATCGACGCGAGGTCCACCCCGCGCGTCGTGAACACGCGGGCGACGGTCTCGCCGATCTTGTTGTTGGGCGTACTCGCGCCGGCGGTGAGGCCGATGCGCACCGGACGGTCCATCGGCATCCAGGCGGCCGTCTCCACCTCCTGGCCCGTCTTGAGGTCACGGTGGCGCACCACGCCGGTGGCCGTGTCGATGCCGGCGGCGTCGCCGATGTGGAACGTGCGCACCTTCTCCGCGCACAGCGCCGCCAACGAGATCGTGTTGCTCGAGTTGTAGCCGCCCACCACCAGCATCACGTCGAGTGGTTCCTGCAGCAGGGCGTTCACCGCATCCTGACGGTCCTGCGTCGCCGAGCAGATGGTGTCGAAGGTGCGGAAGTGCTCGGCGCGGTGCGACGCACCATGGCGTCGCGCCATCGCCTGCCCCACCGCCTCGCCGATCGCGAGCGATTCCCGCGCCAGCATCGTGGTCTGGTTGGCGACGCCGATGCGCTGCAGGTGCAGGTCGGGGTCGAAGTGCGGCGACGCCGCATGCGCGTACTTCTCGAGGAACGCGGCCTTGCCGCCCGCGAAGGTCCCCTCGATGTACGCCATCACGTCCTCGGCCTGCGCCATGTCGCGCACCACGAGGTAGGTCCCGCCCGGGAAGCGCTCCACCTGCGACGCCGTCGCCCGCGTCTCCTCGTGGTAGTACTTGCCGTGGATCAGCGACGTGAACCCGTCCTTGGCGTACGACTCCACCCGCTTCCAGACATTCAGCACCGACCCGCAGGTGGTGTCCACCATCACGCAGCCGATCCCGCGGAGCGTCTCGAAGTCGTGGATCGTGACGCCGAACGCCGGCAGGATCACCACGTCCTCGGCCTGCACGCTCGAATAGTCGAACCCCTTGCCGCTCGCACCCAGGAAGACGATCCCCATCTCCTTGAGCTTCGCGTTCACGTGCGGGTTATGGATGATCTCGCCGGCGAGACAGATGCGTCGGTCGGGGAACTTGGCGCGCGTCTGGTAGGCGTATTCCACGGCGCGCTCCACGCCGTAGCAGAAGCCGAACTCCTTCGCGAGGCGGATCGTGACCGGGCCGGCGACCAGCGTGTGTCCGCGTGCCAGCAGAAGGTCGACCAGTTGCCCATCATAGTCGGCCGTGAGGGTGTCCTGCACCTCGGACTTGAGGCCGAACCCCTTCCGGAAATACGTGGACTCGGATGCCATGGCTCGAAAGATAAGGGGGCCTGCCGAGGGGCGCTCGCGCAACCGCCGAGCAGGACGTAACTTCGCCCGGAATGACCGACCACTTCGATCTCTGCGTCATCGGGGGAGGGCCGGCGGGCGAGAAGGGCGCCGCGCAGGCCGCCTATTTCGGGAAGTCGGTGTGCCTCATCGAACGCGCACCCAAGCCGGGCGGTGCCGCGGTCAACACCGGCACCATCCCGTCCAAGACGCTCCGCGAGACTGCCCTGTACTTCAGCGGCCTCCGCCAGCGCGGGCTCTACGGCGTCGAGTACCGCGTGAAGCCCGACATCACGATCGGCGACTTCATGTTCCGCGAACGCCTCGTCGTGGACTCCGCGTGGCAGCAGATCGAGCACAACCTCGAGCGCCACGGCATCACGCGCATCCAGGGCCAGGCGCGATTCACCGGGCCGGACGTCGTCGAGGTCGAACGCTACAAGGAGTCCCCGCGGCGCATCTCGGCCGAGATCTTCCTGCTCGCCACCGGCTCGCAGCCCGCGCATCCGCCCGAGATCCCGTTCGACGGTCGCGTGGTCGTCGACTCCGACGACATCCTGAGCCTGCCCGCCATCCCCGAACGGCTCATCGTCATCGGCGGCGGCGTGATCGGATGCGAGTACGCCGGCATCTTCGCCGCGCTCGGCGTGCGCGTCACGGTGGTGAACGCGCGCGAACGCCTGCTCATGCAACTCGATGCCGACCTCTCGGATGCCCTGCGCCAGGAGATGACCCGGCGCCTGGGGGTCCAGGTGGTGCTCGACGCCATGGTCTCCGGCGTGAAGGTCGAGGGGCGGTTCGCCTCGGTGACGCTGAACGACGGCCGTGAACTCACAGCCGACTGCGTGCTGTATTGTGCGGGCCGCGAAGGCCACACGCGGGACCTCGGGCTCCAGGCCGCCGGCGTCGAGGTGAACCCCCGCGGCTTCGTGCACGTGAACGAGCACTATCGCACCGCGCGTACGCACATCTTCGCCGCCGGCGACGTCATCGGCTTCCCCGCCCTCGCGAGCACGGCCATGGAGCAGGCCCGCGTCGCCATGTGCCACGCGTTCGACCTCAAGTACAAGACGAACGTCTCCAACGTCCTGCCGTACGGCGTCTGGACCATCCCCGAGATCGCCACCGTCGGGCTGGGCGAGGACGCGGCGCGCGCCCGTGGCATGAGCGTCGAGACCGGCAAGGCCTCGTTCCGCGACAATCCCCGCGGACAGATCATCGGGGAGACCGAGGGCTTCGTGAAGCTCGTCTTCCGCACCGACGACCATCGGCTGGTGGGTGCGAGTGTGCTCGGCGAGGGGGCCTGCGAACTGATCCACGTGCCCGCCGCCGTCATCCAGCTCGGTGGCACGCTCGACTACTTCATCCAGTGCGTCTTCAACTACCCGACGCTCTCCGACGCCTTCAAGTACGCGGCCTACGATGGACTGCAACGGCTCACCAAGCGCGTGAGCAAGGCCATGGAGCCGCGCAGCCGCAGCAGCTCCGGCGAACACGCTAGCGCGCCGGCACCAGATAGGGCCTGAGCGCGTCCTTCACGAAGTCCGGCAACGGCCGCTTCGTGATCGTCGCCTTGTCCACGCAGACCACGGTGAGCGTCGCCGAGGCCCGATGCCGGAGGTCCCGCGCACGGAAGGCCTCGAACGCGAGCGTCAACGAGGTCTCGCCCATGCGCGCGACACCCACCCGGATCTCCAGCAACTCGTCCATCTCGGCCGGCGAGTGGAACTCCACCTGGAAGGCCTTCCGCGGCAGCTGCACCTGCTTCTGCACGCGCATCACCTCGTACGGCAACCCCGCCTGGCGGAACATCTCGTGCTCCGCGGCCTCGAAGAAGCGGATGTACGTGCCGTAGTAGATGATGCCGAGCGGGTCGCAGTCGCTCCAACGCACGCGTTCCTGCACCGCGAAGCGGAAGGTCGACAGGGAATCGGTCACAGGGAGGTCACCTGACAGCGGTTAGGGAGGAACGCCTACTGGCGCGCGATGCCCGCACTATAACTTGAAACTGCGCGGGTGCGATGGACACCCACATTCCCTGACTGGAGCGGCCTATGCTACGCACCCTCCTGGTTCCCCTCGACGGCTCGGCCCTGGCCGAACGCGCACTCCCGATCGCCTGCGACATCGGCCGGCGCACCGGCGGCATCGTCCACCTCGTCCGGACGCATGTCCCGGTCGCGGTCGTCGGCGCCACCGCCGAGGGCGCGATCTTCTCGCAGGACATGCTCGCCGCGGACGACGCCCTGCGCAAACGCGCAGCCCAATACACCGAACAGATCGGCACACGTCTGGCCGCCGAATGGGGCCTGAAGGTGCAGTGGCACGCCGAGGACGGCACACCGGCGGGGGTCATCACCGACGTCGCCGAGCGCATCGGCGCGGACCTGGTCGTGATGACCACCCACGGCGCCGGCGGCTTCACGCCGGGCTGGCTCGGCTCGGTGGCGGACTCGGTGATCCGGCACTCGCATCGTCCGGTGCTCGCACTGCCCGAGAACGACGCGCACCTCGGCGAGCCCTTCACCCCGCGCCGCATCCTCGTCACGCTCGATGGCAGCCCGCGGGCCGAGACGATCATCCCCGTGGCGCGTGACCTCGCCGTCGCATACGGGGCGCACCTGGAGCTCATCCGGGTCGTCGCACCCTACGTGCCCGGCGACTCGCTCGACATCCTCGCGCAGGAGCGTCCGGATCCCTTCGGTGTGGATGAGGAGACCGTGCAGGCCAAGGCGTCGCTGGATCGGATCGCCGCGGATCTCGAGCGCGCCGGCGTGAAGACCACGGCGACCGTGCGGGTGGAACTCGCGCCGACACGCACGCTGCTCGACCACGTGCGCGAGACCGATCCCGACTGCCTCGCCATCGCGACCCAAGGCCGCGGCATCTCGCGGATCTTCCTCGGCTCGGTGGCCGACAAGCTCATCCGCGCCGCGGAGCGGCCGGTGCTGGTGCTCAGACCGCCGAAGGGGTGACGGCGTAGAGCGACGGCGTCACGAACGGGGCCATCGCGTAGGTGACGAGTACTTCGTACGCCGCCTGCCGGTCGATGCGCCCCGCCGTGAGGATGCCCACGGCGCCCTTGCCGTGCTTCGTCCCACGCTCGGCCACGAGCGCATCCATCGCGTGGCCGAGCTCCATCCCGCCGCGCACCATCACGGCGACGGCCTCCGGCAGCGGCATCGCCAGTGAGCCGCCCACCCCCTCGCGACCGTCGCGATGCACCACCACGCACCAGGCGCAGCTGCGCATGCCCTCGGGTGAATCCACCACGCCGCCCTCGAGTCCGACGCCCAGGTCCGCATCCGCCGCCAGCCGCGCGGCCCGCGCGCGATTCCGCGCGCCGGCGATCGTCTCCTCGTCGCCGAACGGCTGATCGGGCACCCCGCTCGGCACGGTCACGGAGCTGAGCGCGGCGTCCGGCCGGGCCCAGGCGAGTACGGCCCGCACGGCCGCGACCTTCACGGGATTCGCGGAGCCCACTGCGACGGTGTTCGGGGTCATGCGCCAAATCTGCGTGAGGCGCGCTATCTTCGCTCGATGGCCCCTGCCCGCCGCGCGAGCCCGCCCGACCTCGTCTTCATCGGCGGCCGCCTCTGGCTCGACTTCATCAACACCGACGACGCCCGGCTCGGCGTGCGCGTCGACACCATCGGCGCGTTCGACCAGTTCGTGCACTGGCTCGCGGCGGCGCAGGTGCTCGACGCCGAGCGGGCGGCGGCGCTCCTGCGGCGCGCCGCGGAGCAGCCGTCCGGTGCGGCGGCCGCACTCGTGGAGACGCGACGCGTGCGCGCGGCGCTCCGGGCGCTCGTGGAGCGCGGGCGCGGCGAGGCGGCGGAACGCGTACGGGACGCCGCCCTGGCCGAGCTCAATCGCGTGCTCGGCCGCTCCGTGGGCACACGACGCGTGGAACCGCGCGCGGACGGGGGCTACACGCGCAGTTTCGTCCCCGTGGGCGACCTCTTCGGCGGGCTCGTCATCCCCGTCGTCGAGTCCGCCGTCGATTCCCTCGTGAACGACGAACTCGCGCGCATCCATCGCTGCGCCGACCGGCGCTGCCCGCGCCACTTCATCGACCTCACGCGCTCACACACCCGCCGCTGGTGCGACATGCGCACCTGCGGGAACCGCGCTAAGGCGCAGCGGTCGCGACGGCGCGCCCGGGCTTGATGTAGCCCATCAACTCGGCGTACTCGCGCAGCTGTGACTGCAGCAGCCGGCGTCCGCGGAAGAGCCGGGACTTCACCGTGCCCTCGGGCACGCCGAGTACCTGCGCGATCTCCGCGTACTTGAGCCCGTGCAGGTCGCTCATGACCACCGCCGCGCGGTACTCGTCCGGCAGCGCCTGGATGGCCTGCACGATCTCCGCGTCGAGGAACGAGTCGTAGAATCGCCCTTCCGGGTCCGCCTCGCCCACCGGCTCGAACACCTCGCGACCGTCCTCATCCTCGAGCGGCTGCACCTCGCGCGCATCGACGCGCCGCTTCCGCGACACGAACGCGTGATAGAGGATGGTGAAGAGCCAGGCGCGGATGTTCGTGCCGAGCCGGTACTGCTCCCAGCGCTGGAAGGCACGCAACATCGTGTCGGAGACCAGGTCCTCCGCCTCGTCGCGGGCCCGCGTGAGCTTGAGCGCGAAGGAGTAGAGCGCATCGAGGTGCCGCACCGCCTCATCGTCGAAGCGGGCGCGCGCCTCCGCGCGCTCGCGCTCCGGTGCGCGGTCGAACATCCCGAATCCTGCGGCCATGGAAGCCATCGTGTGCTCTCTCCGTCGCTTAGTACGAGACTGTCCGCCGCACATGACCGGCGACGAAGCGCTTGAGGTCCGTCGCCACGCCGTGCATCACGCTCACGTCACGCTTCATGCGCGCCATCGTCGTCGCCCCCTCGAGCGTCGCGACGATGAACCGCGCGAGCCGCTTCGGCTCCGCATCGTCCTCCAGCCGGTCCTGCATCTGCTCGAGCAGGCCCGCGATCTCCGTCGTCCAGTTGCGGAACACCCGGGCGATGCGGATCCGGAAGCCCTCCTCCTTCTCCGCCATCTCGAGCGCCAGCGCCCCGAACGGCGAGCCCGCCTTCATGCCCCGCTCCACCTGCATCGCGACCACCGAGTCGATGAAGACGTGCAGGCGCTCCAGCGGATCGAGCGCCGCGTCGCGCAGGATCGCGAGCCCACGCTCGCCGACGAGGTCGAGCTGGCGGGCGAGGACCTCGTGCCCCAGCTCTTCCTTCGACTTGAAGTAGTGGTAGAAATGGCTCTTTCCGCTGAGCCCAGCGCGTGCGATCACGTCGTCGACCGACGTCTGCACGAAGCCCTTCTCGGCGATGAGTTCCGAGGCGGCGTCGAGGATTTGAAAGCGGCGTTGATTCACGGCGGGAATTTTAGGACCACGTGGTCCGAACTCCAAATTCACCCGTCCACTTTCTTCTAAACTCTTATCTGTGATGCACTTAGGTGTTGGACACAGATTCGGACCGAGATCCATCTTGGACCCTGCGTACCAACTCGCCAGTCACCCCGCAGAGGCCGCGACCCCTCAGCGGCGGCGCCGGCCCCGCCGTGGGTCGAACGGCGGACGCCCATGCTTCTTCCGCGGACGTCTCTCCGCCTCATCATCCATCCACGGCAGACGCAGCGCCTCCTGCACCTCGGCGAGCGTCGATCCCCGTACCGTGCCGCGCGCGCCGCGGGTCACCACGAACCGCAGGGGACGGTCGAGTGCGGGCAGCTCCTCATCCACCAAGGTGCGCGCGAGCTTCTCCGGCATCTGCAGGCGCACCACGCCGAGTGTCGAGCCATCGGGTTGGTCTTCGACTTCATAGTGGATCGGCACCGTACGGTCGCGGATCTCCACCGCACCGGGGAGCGCCATCCACTTCGCGCGTTCGGCCGCCGGCACGAACGTGTCCGCCTCGAAGCGCAGCGCCGCCGCGCGCAGGCCGTGCAGGTCGACCACGTCCTGCAGCTGTGACTCGTACCACGAGGTGAGCTCCGCGAGGCCGAGCCGCGGCGTCCGTCCGCCCGACCGTCGATGCACCTCCCGCACCTCCTCGATCGCTGCGCGGTTGCGCATCACCGCGTGGTGGCGCGCCTCGGCGCGGGCGAGGCTCTCGGCGATGGCGCGACGGGCCGCCGGCCGGTGCGCCTCCGGGATGCCCTCGAGCGGTTCACGCTCGTACTCGAGCTCGAAGCCGAAGTACGTGACGCGGCGTTCGAGGGCCAGCGGCCGGTCGCGACGCGAGGGGTCGTACACCACGCGCGGAGCGTGCCGTGTCGCATGCTGGCGCACGAGGTCGCCGGGGAGCTGCGTGCCCTCGATCGCCGCGCGCGGCACGCCGAACTTGTCGGCGAAGTAGCGCAGCGTGCCCGCGATCGCGCCCCAGCTGCCGCAGACACTCGTCTTGGAGACCCGCGCCTCGTCGCCGTTGACGGTCTGCTCGTCGATCACCAGCGAGAACGGCTGGATCCGCGCGAGCAGCGCCACCCACTTCCGTTCCACCGCCGGCGTGACGCGCGGCATCCGCACCGGGAGCGGCAGGCGCACCGCCCGGTAGATGCTCGCCATCGCCAGCGCGGCGTCCTCGATGGCCTTCACCAGCACACCGCGTCCGTCGGCCCAGCGCGAGACACTCTCGTCGAAGAGCTGCCGCGGCAGCCCGTAGACCTCCCCGAGGAATCCGCACTTCTCGAACGCCTCGGCGTAGACGTTGTACGTCGAGAGATGGTCGCTGCCGGGGACCACGAGGCCGCCGAGCTCGCGATCCTCGCGCGTCATGCGGTGCAGCGACTCCACGCTCGCCATCACCGCGACGTACGGCAGCAACTCGTCGTCGCAGTGCACCAGCAGCTCGGCCCAGGCGCGGTCCACGGGCATCGCCTCCACCGACTTGCCGTAGGCCGTGAGCCGTCCCTGCTCGACGATGCCGCGCGACTCGAGGAAGGCCAGCGCCGCGCGGTAGCTCTGGCGGTCGAGCGCCACCGGGAGGTCGAGCTCGTCGGCCCGCACGCCGAGCGCCGCACAGGTGAGGGCGACCCGCTCGGAGTCGCCGGCGAGCTGGAACTCGGGCGCGGTCGGCTCCAGTGCCTCGAAGCGGATGTCACGGTCGGACAGCAGGAACACGCGCCCGCCCGGGACGCGCCCGTGCACGCGGCCGGCCATCTGCAGGATCTCATTGGCCCCGAGATGGAGTCGCGTGAGGACGTTACGCCCGCGCTCCACCACGTTGGCGAAGCGCGTGTCGTCGATCACCACGGTGTCGAGCCCGCGCACGTTCAGCGCACTCTGCCCCGCCGCCGTCATCGCCAACAGGAACGGCTTCGCCACCTCACCCTCGAGGAACGGCCGGATCACGCGGATGGGCTCGCCACCGTGGTAGAACGCGACCTGCATCCGCGGATACCGTGCGCCGACATCCGTGGCCACCTCCTCCACGCCCGCGCGCGTGGGCAGGAAGACGCCGATCCCGCGCTGCTCCTTGATCGCCTTCTGCAGGAACCGGTCATCGAGGAAGTTGACGGGTTTCTTCCGCTCCACCTGGACGCGGGCGGCCTTGCTGGGATCGAAGGCGCTCGACTCGATCACCGCCGCCGCGTGCAGGTACCGCGCGTAGAACGCCGGGTCCACCGTGGCGGACAGCCAGATGAACCGGCACCCGGTGCGCTTGCCGAGCGCGAGGCAGAGCTCCAGCTCCGCGCTCGTCTGGTGGATCTCGTCCACCACCAGCGTGTCATGCGGCCGGATGTCCCCATCCTGGAACCAGCGCCGCGCGATCCCGGTGGTGACGATGACCACGTTCCAGCTCGGTGTGTCCGGCGTGGCCTCGCGTTCGCGGTTCACCACCCCCACGCGCAGCGTGTCGGTCGCGAGCAGGGCCTTCGCGATGGGCTTCACGGCGAGCGTCTTGCCCGTCCCCGTGCCGGCCACGATGCCGAACCCTTGGCGCGGTCGGTCCGTCGAGACCGCCAGCCGCTCGGCGAGCGCCGTCAGCTCGGCGCCGCGCGTCTTCCAGAGCAAGGTCTCGATGTCGAGGCCGAACCCCAGTTCAATGGTCTCGCAGGCCGCGCGCGTCGGGGCGATGACGATGATGCGGCCACGGTCGCCGCCGCCGCGCACGAAGGCGTCGTGGTCCGGCGGGAGGTACGGATCGCGGACCGGGCGGACCGGCTCTGGCTGCAGGCTTACTGTGACTCCGGCTTCTTCTTCGAAGGTTCGGCCGTGGCCGCCTTCGGCGGCACGGGGGACTTCACCGCCGGTGTGCGCCCGACCACCGGGCGTTCACGCGCCGCCTTCACGGCCGCGTCGCGCTCGGCGGCCGGGACGAGGCGCGCCTCCCGCTGCTCGGCCAGTGCCTTGCGGCGGCTCTCCGGTTCCTTGCCCACCGCGGGGTCGAACCGCCCGCTGTTGGCGGACTTCTGCGTGGGGCCGTAGAGGATCACCGCGTTCCCGGTCCGCTGCCGGAGCGCCGTCGGGCAGTCCGTCGGCGCCGGTTGCTGCGAGGCGGGCACGCCGGACATCCACACCCGGCACTTGCCCGCGGGTGGCAACATCGCCGCGGGCACGGTGTCGCGCGTGCCCGGGCGCACCTGCGCCGCCGCCGTCGCAGGGACGGCAGTGAGCATCAGGACGGCAGGAACCAGGGCGCGACGGAGGGTCAGCATGGTTGACTGGAGGACGAGTAAAGATACCCGGGAGCCACCCTCGGGTTCAGTCCCCGAACGAGATGCCCACCGCCCGTGCCGTCCGTACCACGTCGTGGCTGGGATCCACCCGCTTGGGCGTCCGGAGCGCCTCGGTGATCGGGACGGTCACGATGTTCGGCGTCTGGAGCGCCACCATGTGCCCCCACTTGCCGTCGGCGACGGCCTGCGCCGCCGCACCGCCGAACCGCGTGGCCAACAGCCGGTCGTACCCGGTCGGCATGCCGCCCCGCTGCAGGTGGCCCAGCACCATCGAGCGGCACTCCTTGCCCGTGCGGTCCTGGATCACCTTCGCGAGTCGCTGTGCGATGCCACCCACGCGCCGGTCCTGGCCGGGCATCGACTCCCCGATGATCGAGGCTTCGCCCTTCTCGTCCGTGGCGCCCTCGGCCACCACGATGATCGCGAACTTCCGTCCGCTGCGGTCGCGATCCATGACCGCCTTGCAGATGTTCTCGATCCGCCACGGGATCTCCGGGATGAGCACCACGTCCGCCGTGCCCGAGACCCCCGAGTGCAGCGCGATGAACCCCGCGTCGCGGCCCATCACCTCCAGCACCATCACGCGGTCATGGCTCTCGGCCGTCGTGTGGAGCTTGTCGATCGCCTCGATCGCCGTCTGCACGGCCGTGTCGAAGCCGAACGTCGTCACCGTGCCCGCGACGTCGTTGTCGATGGTCTTCGGCACGCCGACGATGCGCATGCCCTTCTCCACCAGGCGCTGCGCGATGGCCAACGAGCCGTCGCCGCCGATGGAGATCATGGCCTGGATGCCGAGATTGCGCGCGTTGTCGATCAGTTCGTCGGAGCGGTCCACCTCCACCCAGCTGCCGTCCGGCTGCTGCTTGGGGAAGGAGAACGGGTTCCCGCGGTTGGTCGTGCGCAGGATCGTCCCGCCCAGGTGGGCGATGCCGCGCACCGTATCGGCGGTGAGCGGGATGACTTCGTCGTCGCCGAGCAGGCCGGCGTAGCCGCGCTTGATGCCGAGCACCGTCCAGCCGCGCGAGAGGGCGGAGAGCGTCGCGGCGCGGATGACGGCGTTGAGTCCCGGGGCGTCGCCGCCGCCGGTGGAGATCGCGATGCGCATCAGGGGTGCGTGAGGGAGGAGGGGACGGTCGCCGGCCGCCGGCCCGCGCCGGGCTCGGCGCGCCGGGCGCTCAGCGCTGGTACGGGACGCCCGCGAGGTTCGCCAGCCGGGCGATGGTGGTGTCCTGCCGGGCCACGATCTGCCGCAGGGAGTCGAGCGTGAACTGCAGCTCCGACGTGCGGTTGGCCAGTTCGTTCATGGTATCGGCCAGGTCGACCTGTTCCTGCATCTGGTCGAGCTGCGCATTGGGATCCTGGTAGCAGGCCGCGCACAACAGCAGCGCAGCGGCGAGGACGGGACGCTTCGGCATGGGAGGGTCCGGGAGGCAAGGTTTCGCGTACAGCCGACCGCGCCAATCTACGCAAGGTCGAGGACCCCCGTCATGGAGTCCCCGATGCCGCGACGCGGCCTCACGCTCGCCGAGCTGGTGGTCACCTGCACGTTCCTCGCGCTGCTCGTCGGCATCGCGCTCCCGCGCACGCAGCACCTGCTGGACGGCATCCGGGTCGAGCAGGCGGCGCATGAGGTCGCCAGCGCGCTCACGTTGGCCCGTGCGGCCGCCATCCGGCGCGCTGCGTACGCCCGCGTGGTGCTCGACGAGGCCGGCAGCCGGATCCGGGTGGAGTCGGGAGGTGACACGTTGCTCGACCGCGACCTGCACGACATCAACCGCGTCGCGCTCCGCGCGTCACGCGACACCATCGTCTACGCGCCCAACGGTCTCGGGCACGGTATCGCGAACTCCACCATCGTCGTGAGCATCCGGCAGCGCGCGGAGACCGTCACCGTGAGCCGATTGGGCCGCATGCGCCGCTCCTGGTGACCGACGCGCAGGCGCGACGGCCCGACGCGCACCGCGTCAGGTGCCGAAGTCGTACCCCGCCACCGAGATCCGCGGGATCTCCTGCCCGATCACGCGCTCGATCGTGCGCACCATCCCGATCTCGTCGGCGCACATGAACGTGAACGCGTCGCCCTCCTTCGCGGCCCGTCCCGTGCGCCCGATCCGATGTACGTAGTCCTCGGCCTGCTGCGGCACATCGTAGTTCACCACGTGCGAGATGCCGGAGATGTCGAGCCCGCGCTGGGCGATGTCGGTGGCCACGAGCAGCCGCGTCTGGCCGGCCTTGAAGCGCGCCAGGGCCTGCTCGCGCTGCGCCTGCGTCTTGTCCGCGTGCAACGCATCGGCCGAGTAGCCCTGCTCCTCGAGATGCCGTACCACCTTGTCCGCACCGTGCTTGGTGCGCGTGAACACGAGGATCGAGTCCTCGGGCTTGGTGGCCTGCAGCAGGTGCGTGAGCAACTCCGCCTTCCGGTGCTTCGGCACGGGGTAGACGTAGTGCCGCACCGTGGTCGCGGCGGCCGAGCGCCGGCCCACCTGCACCACCACGGGCTTCCGCAGGTACTTGCGGGCCAGGGCCTCGACCTCGGGCGGCATGGTCGCCGAGAACAGCAGCGTCTGGCGATACGGGTGGATCTGCGCGACGATGCGGTTGATCTGCGGTGCGAACCCCATGTCGAGCATGCGATCCGCCTCGTCGAGCACCAGCACCTCGAGCTCGTCGAAGACGACGTTCTGCTTCTCGAGATGGTCGATCAACCGACCGGGGGTCGCGACGATCACGTCCACACCGCCGCGCAGTGCGGTGGTCTGGACGTCGTAGCCGACGCCGCCGTACACCGAGACGACGTGCAGCCCGGTGCCCGTGCCGTACTTGCGGAAGCTCTCCTCCACCTGCTGGCAGAGTTCACGCGTCGGCGTGAGGATCAGCGCGCGTGTGCGCGCCGGGCCGCCCATCAACCGCTCGATGATGGGGATCGTGAACGCCGCGGTCTTGCCGGTGCCGGTCTGCGCGAGCCCCATGATGTCCCGACCCTTGAGCGCGAGCGGCACCGCCTGGGCCTGGATGGGAGTCGGCTTGGTGTAGCCCGCCGCGTCGAGCGACGCGAGCATCGGGGGCGAGAGTCCGAGATCCTTGAACGTGATGTCCGAGGTACTGGCCTCGGCTTGCGCGAGCGTCAGCGCGCCTGGCTGCTTCCGTGTCATTGCCCGCAATCTAGCGGGGCCGCGCGCAGAGCGTCGAGCAGGATCGCGTTGCTGCGCTCCGGGACCTCCTCCATCACCACGTGCCCGCCGTCCGCGATCCGGTGCAGTTGCCCCTGCGGCAGCGCCGCCGCGAGGCGCTCGGCGTGTACGGGACGCACCGTGCGGTCCCGCGTGCCGAACACCAGTGTCACCGGCAGCACGACCGTCGCCAGCCGCTCGGGCGTCCACGGCTCCCAGTCGAACTCCTTGAGCATCTGCACCTGGGCGCGCACCACGTCGGGGAACTGGCTGGGCGCCCAGTACTCGTCCACGTCCCGCGCGGAGAACCAGCCCAGCTTGCCGTAGACCCGGTGCTGCACGAACTCGACGACACGGCGCGGCACCAGCAGCGACGGCACCGCGCCGGGCAGCGCCGGGAGCAACGGTGCGAGTGCCTGCCAGGGCGGGATCAGCCCGAAGCCCACCGCACCGAAGAGCATCAAGGTGCGCACGCGTGCCGGGGCGCGCATCGCGAACGCCATCGCGACCTTGCCGGCCATCGACTGCGCGGCGATCGCGACCCGCGGCAGCGCGAGGGCATCGAGCGCCGCCTCCAGGTGCTCCACGAAACGCTCGAGCGTGTATGCGCCCGGCAGGTTGGGGGCGTCCGACGCCCCGTGGCCGGGCAGGTCGAGCGCGATCACCCGATACCCGGCCGCGGCCAGTGGCAGGATGTTCAGCCGCCAGAGGTACGCCGAGACGGCCCAGCCGTGCAGCAGCAGCACGGGTGGGCCGTCCGCGGGTCCGGCCGTGAGCACGCGCAGCGTGAGGCCCGTGCGCAGGGGGACACGCTCCACGGCGATCCCTGCGACGCCCGCAGGGAACCAGTGGTCGACCGGGAGGCGGTCCAGGATCAGTGCACCTGCCGGTGGCTCAGATCAGGTCGACCGGACGCCCCGAGAGCCGCGCGATCAAGCCGATCCGGAAGGTCACGTCGCACCACCGTTCGTCGCCGCCGTGCGCGGCTTCGAGCGGATACATCGGCCACACGTACGGATTGTTGCTCTTGGGCATGGCGAGCCCCTTGTGCGGGTGCCAGACACCGTCGCGGCCGCAGTCGTCCACGAAGCGCTCGTACATCTTCGTCCAGTTCTCGTTGCGTCGCAGGAACCCGAGCCGCGCCATGAGCTCCAGCCACGCGAGCGCGAACGGCACATCCGCCTCGACGGCGTTCCGGTGCGGCAACAGGTCACCGAGCACCAGGTGCGGCATCTCGAGGAGCTGCGTGCCCACCTGCTGCACCGACTCCTGCCGGGGCAGCGGGCGCGTGAGGTACTCGTAGAGCAGTTCCATCGCCTCGAAGTGCTCGCTCTGGAACAGCGGCATGTGCGCGAGCAGGTGCAGCAGGTGGATCGTGGGCGGGGAGGCCTCGGGATGCAGCACCTGCTTGTTCCCCACGCGGATCCAGGGCTTCTCCGCGAGCGGCGAGCGGAGGAAGTCGGCGACGCGGTCGAGCATGCGCCGCGCGAGCCCGCGGAGGCGCGGGTCACCCTCGAATCCCGCACCGGCGAGCGCCGCTCCAGCACCCTCGCGCAGCGACTGACGCTGCAGCAGCACGTACTCCACCTCGACCTTCTTGGTGGGCAGCAGCTCGTAGAGTTGCGAGCGATCCAGGTCCTCGGCCAGCAGGCGGAACAGCACGCGGCGAGTGTGCACCAGCGGCGGTGCGTCCTTGTCCCAGCCGGATTCGGTGAGTCGGCGGAACGCCGGGACCGTCCCGACCCCCTCGAAGTGCTCGGCGCGCTGCGAGGGGATGGTGAGGATCGAGGCGTTCCACGACCCGTCAATGGATGCCTGGCAGGCCAACAGCAGCGCCTGACGATCCGTGTAGGGCAGGTTATGGATTTCTGGCCCGAGTTTCGAGCCGAGTTTCGCAACGTCGATGATGGATCGATACTGAATCGATGGTGACGCGTGATTCAGCAGCCATTCGAGCGGAAATGGGACCGCCGGCGGGGGAGGCGGTGGCGGTGCGAAGATAGAAACGGGCGTAACGACTGGGATGGTCAACGATAAAATCCGTGTCTAATGCGTTGCCAATCAACGGGATGGGATGCCGCGGCCCACTCGTACCCGCGGAGAGGCTAAAGGATACCATTTTGTACCGAAAGCGCCAGATTCCCCGCGATGCGAGGTGAGTTCGTCGACATCGGGGGCCGACGCCTCTATTACTACGCCGCCGGCTCCCGCGGCTCCGGCGACCCCGTCGTGTTCCTGCACGGCTTCCCCGTGGCCAGCCGGCTCTGGCACACGGTCGTCCGCGACTTCCCGGACGGCTACCGCCTCGTCGTCTGCGACCTGCCCGGCTACGGGCGCTCCGAGGCCTTCCCTGCCCCATCGTGCGGCGGCCACGCCGACGCCGTCGTCGCGCTCCTCGACGACCTCCGGATCACCCGCGCGACGCTCGTCGGCCACGGACTCGGAGGGGGCGTCGCGCAGGCGGTCGCCGTGCGCACACCGGAGCGGATCTCCCACTTGGCGTTGCTCGACTCCGCCGCGTTCGGCGTCATCCCGCGCCGCCTCCGCCGCCTCGCACGCGCCACCCGGCTCGCCGCACCGCTCGCCCGGCACCTGCCGCCCGCGCTGCTCGCCAGCCTGGTGCAGGGCACGGTCATCCGGGGATTCGCCGTACCCGAGCACAGCCGGCTCACGGTCGACTCGAGCCTGCAACCGTTCCTCACCGCCCACGGGCGCGAGACGCTGCTCGGTCACCTGCGCGCGCTCGACCATTGCGACACCGCTTCGATCACCCCGCAGCTGGCCACCCTCGGCATCCCCACCGCCATCCTCTGGGGCGCGGACGATGTGTTCTACCCGGCGACCGTCGCCGAACGCCTGCGGGCGGCGATCCCCGGTGCCACGCTCGACATCGTGCCCGGGGCCGGGCACTACCTCCCCGAGGACGCGCCCGAGCGCGTGATCGTGCGGCTCACCGAGCTGATGGCGCGCTAGAACTCCTTGCGCGTCTCCTCCACCGCGTCGGCGGCGCGCTGCACGTCGCGGGCGATGGCCCGCATCTCCTGCGTGCCGGTGCCGCTGTCGGCCAGTCGGGACTCGAGGCCCGAGCTGCGCAGCCGCATGAGGTCGAGCTTCATCGACTCGAGCACGAGCAGGGCGTTCTCCAGCTGGCTCGCGAGTGCGGCGCGCCGCTCGCCGAGTTCACTGAGCGTGCGCTCCTGGCGCGTGAGCAGCTCCAACCGCCGTTCCCGCTCGGGCGCGTCCTTGGGCAGGGCCTCCACCTCGAGCACCCGCTGGCGGAGCTTCTGCATGGACTCGACGGAGGTCTCGCTGTCGAGCGAGTGCAGCGCGCCGGCGAGTGCACGCACCCGCTCCACGAGTGAGTCCACGGTCGGCGCGATGTCGGGCAGCAGGGCCTTCTCGCTCTCGGGCAGGCGCTCGAGCACGGAACGGATCTGCGCCTGCGCCGCATACGCGTCCCGCAGCTTGCTGCCGTGCGGACCGTTGAGCAGCTCGCGCGGCACGTTGTCCAGCAGTCGTTCGATGGTCGTCGCCGTCGGTGCCAGGGCCCCGCTCGAGAGCCGCGGGGCCGGCGCACCGCCGGGGAGCGAATCGACCGGACGTTTGGGCCGGCGGAAGACGTCGCGGATGGGGATGCCGTCGGCCCAGAGGTCGCTCAACCGCTTGAAGATGCCCAGGCTCATGCCGAGGGCCGGGAACAGCACCCAGGGGAACTGCGGCGAGAAGACGGCGTTGATCACGGCGAGGAACCCCACCGTGGCCACCGCGCCGCCGATGCGGCGCCGGACGCCGGCGATGCGTTCCTCGGGCGTGCGACGTTGCAGTTCGATGCGCTGCAGTTCGATCGCGGCCTCGCGCATCTCCGGCGTGGGGCCCACCACGGCACCACCGCGCACCTGCTCGCGCCAGCGGCGTTGTTCCTCGCGCCAGCGCCGGAGCACCTCGCGCCCGTGTTCCCGCGTGGCGGGATCGAACATCCAGTCGCGGGGCAGCGGCGGGAACGGCGGTGCCGGCAGCGGTGTGTCGCGCTGCAGGCGTTCGTACGGATCCTGGATCTCCTCGCGACGGCCGGGCACGGTGCCGACGGTCGCCGGGTGACTGTGCCGCGGCGTGGCGCGCATCGGCGGCGCGGACGCCGGGGCGTCCTCGGCGAGCGCGGCGGCGAACGCCGCCGCATCCGTCCAGCGCTCCTCGCGACCCTTCGCGAGGGCGCGGTCGATCGCCTGCACCAGATTGAGCGGCAGGTCGGGCCGCAGCTGTGCCAGCGGACGCGGGCGCTCGCTCAGGTGCTTCATGAGCATGGCGGGTGTGTTCGTCGCCTGGAACGGCAGTTCGCCGGCGAGCATCTGGTAGCCGACGATGCCGAGGGCGTAGATGTCGGCGCGGCCGTCCACCTCGCGCTCCCCCATCGCCTGCTCCGGACTCATGTAGGCCGGCGTGCCGACCGCGATCCCCGTGACGGTGAGTCGCTGGTCCCCCTCGGCGGCGCGCGCGATGCCGAAGTCCGTGACCAGTGCCCGGCCGGACTCGGTGTCGAGCAGGATGTTGTCGGGCTTGATGTCGCGGTGCACGACCCCGTGCTGGTGCGCGTACTGCAGCGCATCGGCGACCTCGCGCAGGATGCGGCGCACCGCATCGAGCGGCGGACGCGGCTCGCGGGCCAGCCGCGCGGCGAGTGATTCGCCCTCCACCAGGCCCATCGCGAAGTACACGAGGCCCTCCGCCTCGTCCACCGAGTAGATCGGCACGATGTGCGGGTGCGAGAGCCGCGCTGACATCTCGGCCTCGCGCAGGAACCGCGACTTGACCTCCTGGCGGAAGGCGAGCTCCGGCGGCAGGACCTTCAGCGCGACCTTGCGCCGCAGCCGGGCGTCGCGCGCCCGATACACGACCGCCATGCCCCCGCGGCCGATCTCCGCCTCGATCTCGTACAGGCCGGCGACCGCGGTCTCGCAGCGCGCGCGGAGCGCGTCGTCACCCACGAGCGGCTGGACGCTGCAGGCGGGACATCTCGTCGCCCACGTACACCGCGCTGTCGACGTCGCGGGCCAGCTGCAGCGCCTGCTCCGCCACCGAGGTCACGCGCTGCCAGCTCTCGTTGCCCATCTTCAGGCGCAGCACGTCGAGCTTCATGTTCTTGAGCGCGATGCAGCACTCCTCGAGCTTGGCCGTGTACTCGGTCCGCTTGCGCTGCGCGTCGGCCACCGAGCGGCGGTTGCGCTTCAGCAGGGCCAGCCGGCGCACGCGCGACTCGCTGGCCGCCGTGTCGAGCGGGTTGGCCTGCGACTCCAGCACCGAGATCTCCTTGTCGATCGCCTCGGCACTGGTGGACCCCACCTCGCGCTCCGCCATCGCGATCGCGCGCGCGATCGTCACGATGGTCTCGGCGACACGCTGGGCGCTGGTGCCGACCTCGGGCAGGCGGTCGCGCTCCGCCTTGGGCAGGTCGCGCATGATGCGAACGATCTCGTCGCGGTCCAGCAGCGCCTGCCGCACCGCGGCGGCGTGCGGACCGCTGCTCATGGCCTCCAGCTCGGCACCGGCGGCACCCGGCACCGGCACCCCCACCGCGCCGGTGCTCAGGCGGCGACGGCGCGTGCGCTCGCGCACCTCCGCCCGCTTGGCCGGGTCCCAGATCGCCTTCGCGTCGTCGAGCGTCTCGGCCGCGACATCGACGATCATGCGGTCGCGCGGCTGCTTGAACACATCGCGCCAGTCGTAGCCGTCGCTCCAGAGCTTGGCGTACTTGTACGCCATGTTGATGCCCCAGAGGAACGACACGAACAGGAAGCTCGGTCCGCCGACGATGTCCACGAACACGATGGCGCCGGACACGAACAGGAAGGGCGCGAGGTTGCGGCGGAACTCCACCACCGGCTTCGCCTCCCAACGGACGCGCTCCTCCGGCGTCGGCTCGCCGTCCATCGCGTAGTCCGCACCCGCCAGCGGGCGCGGCTGCCAGTTGGGCGCCGCCTGCGGGTACGCCGAGCCCGCGCGCGTCGGCAGCGCCGGCACCTGCCCGGTCTCGAGGGCACGCACGAACTCCTTCGCACTCGGGAAACGGTCGGCGGGGTTCTTCTCGAGGCAGAGCATCACGGCCCGGGCGAGGTCGGGCGGCACGGCGGCCCGCTGCTCGATCGGCGTGGGCTTCTCGCTGAGATGCTTCACCAGCAGGGCCGGCGTGCTCGTCGCGTTGAACGGCAGGTCGCCGCAGAGCATCTGGTAGGCGACGACGCCCAGCGAGTAGAGATCGGTGCGCCCGTCGATGTCACGGTCGCCGGCCGACTGCTCCGGGCTCATGAACGCCGGCGTGCCGATCGCGATCCCGGTGCCGGTGAGCTTCTGCTCCGCGCCCTCGCTCACCGCGCGCGCGATGCCGAAGTCCGTCACCATCGTCCGGCCCGTCTGCCCGTCGATGAGGATGTTGTCCGGCTTGATGTCGCGGTGCACGGTGTTCTGCGAATGCGCGTAGGCCAGCGCGTCCCCCACTTCGCGGAGGATGCGGCGTGCCTCATCGGGCGCGATGGGGCCCTGCCGCTGGATGCGCGAGCCGAGGTTCTCGCCCTCGACGAGCGCCATCACGAAGTAGACGAGGCCTTCGCGCTCGTCGACCGAGTAGATGGGGACGATGTGCGGGTGCGACAGCTGTGCCGCCATCTCCGCCTCGCGCAGGAAGCGCTGGCGGATCTCCGAGCGGAAGGCGAGCTCGGGCGGCAGGAGCTTGATGGCGACCGGTCGCTTGAGACGCTTGTCGCGCCCCTTGTACACGATCCCCATGCCCCCGCGGCCGATCTCCTTCTCGACCTCGTATTGGGTTTCGAGCACACGCATGACGTGCGAGCGCAGCTCGGCGTCCGATTGACTGATCGGGATGTCGCTCACGGAGGGATCGGGAGGGTAGCGGACTCGACAAGGATATCACCTCGCTCGACCGCGCACCACATCGCGTTACGGTGTATAACGGTCGCCGCCTTGGCAGGCACTACGTCAAGGCGACGGGAGAAAGTTGCAAAGCCCGCCACTATGTCGTAAGTCAGGGCGGAACGCTCCTTGCCCCCTTCGGGCCGAACCGCACGTCCAACCTCCGCCCCGAACGGATCCCTGCTGATGAGCACGCGCCAGACCCTTCCGGTCCTTCCCCTCCGGGGGACGGTCATCTTCCCCGGCCTCACCGCGCCCATCGCGGCCGGACGCCCCGGGACCCTGCGTGCCATCGAATCGGCGCTCAAGGGCGACCGGCTCGTGTTCGCCGTCGCCCAGCGCGACAACGCCGAGGAGCCGGCACCCGAGATCCTCTATTCGATGGGGGTCATCGCGCGCATCGGCCAGATCCAGCGCGGGCTCGGCGGCGTCCAGCTGCTGCTCCACGGTGAGCAGCGCGCCACCTCGCTGCAGTACACCACCACCGAGGGGTTCCTCTCCGCCGTCGTGATGCCGGTGGAGGAGATGTCCCCGCTCGACGACCAGGACGCCGCGTTCACCGCCCTCCACAAGGAGATCCGCGAGCGCGCCGCCGAGCTGGGCGAGCGCCGCGGCCTGCCCGAGGAGGTGGTGCACCAGGTCCTCGATTCGGTCACCGAACCCGGCAAGTTCTCGGACCTGGTCGCCGGCTACATCGAGCTGTCCGTGCCCGAGAAGCAGGGCCTGCTCGAGACCCTCTCCGTCGAGGAGCGCCTCCGGAAGGTGCTGGTGCACGTGCAGCGCCAGATCTCGCTGCTCGAGGCCCAGGAGGAGATCAAGTCGCAGGTGCAGGAGGAGCTCGGCGAGCGTCAGCGCGAGATGTTCCTCCGCGAGCAGATGAAGGCGATCCAGAAGGAACTCGGCGACGACGACCAGTCTAAGGAGATCGAGGAGCTCCGCGAGAAGCTGAACAAGCTCGAACTCCCGAAGGAGGCGCGGACGGAGGTCGAGCGCGAGCTCGGACGGCTCGAGCGGTCCGGACGCGAGTCCATGGAAGCGCAGGTGATCCGCACCTACCTCGAGTGGATCGCGGAACTGCCGTGGAACAAGCGCTCCGACGACCAGCTCGACCTCAAACACGCCATCACGGTGCTCGACGAGGACCACTACGGCCTCAAGGACGTGAAGGACCGCGTGGTGGAGTTCCTCGCAGTGCGGCAGCTCCGGGCGCAGCAGCTGGCCGAGGAGATGGACCGCACGGGCGAGTTCCCGGTGGCTAAGCTCAAGGAGCCGAAGCAGGACGCGACCGCCACGGCAGCGCCCAAGAAGGGCGTGGACGATGACGGCCGCACCATCACCGACAAGCGCGAGGCCAAGGCCCGCGCGATGGCGAAGGGCCCCATCCTGCTCTTCTCCGGCCCCCCGGGCGTCGGCAAGACGAGCATCGCCAAGTCCATCGCCCGCTCGCTGGGACGGGAGTACGTGCGCGTGGCCCTCGGCGGCGCGCGCGACGAGGCCGACATCCGCGGCCATCGCCGCACCTACGTGGGCGCCATGCCGGGACGCATCATCCAGGGCATGAAGCAGGCCGGCACCAAGAACCCGGTGTTCCTGCTCGACGAGATCGACAAGCTCGGCGTGTCGTTCCAGGGCGACCCGTCCAGCGCCCTGCTCGAGGTGCTCGACCCGGCGCAGAACGACTCGTTCACGGACCACTACCTCGGCGTGCCGTTCGACCTGAGCGAGGTGCTGTTCATCGCGACGGCGAACTTCATCCAGAACATCCCCGGCCCGCTGCTCGACCGCATGGAGGTCGTGGAGTTCGCCGGGTACACGGAGCGCGAGAAGGCCGAGATCGCGAAGAAGTACCTCATCCCGCGGCAGCTCGAGGAGAACGGGCTCGGCGGCAAGCCGATCACGTTCACCGACGACGCGATCGCCTCGCTCGTGAGCAAGTACACGCGCGAGAGCGGCGTCCGGCAGCTGGAGCGCGAGGTGGGCAAGGTGGCGCGCAAGGTCGCGCGCCGCATCGCGACGGCCACCGGCGAGGACCCGACGGCGGACGGCGTGCTCACGGCCGAGGAGGTCCGCGAGCTGCTGGGACGTCCCAAGGTCCACCCGGAGAAGGCCAACCTCGCCCACGAGGTGGGCATCGCGACGGGCATGTACTACACGCCGATGGGCGGCGACATCATGTTCGTCGAGGCCTCGGTCCGCGCCCTCACCTCCCCGACGCCGTCGGACGGCAACGGCGGCGGCGCACCCGTGGCACTCATCCTCACCGGCCAGCTCGGCGACGTGATGAAGGAGTCGGCACGCGCCGCGTTCACCTACGTGACCAAGAACGCCGAGCGTCTGGGCATCCCGCGGGCACGATTGGGGACGGTGGAGACGCACATCCACGTGCCGGCCGGGGCGATCCCCAAGGACGGTCCGTCCGCCGGTGTCGCGATCTCCACGGCACTCGCCAGCGAGTTGAGCGGGCGCCCGGTCAGGAAGGACATCGCCATGACCGGCGAGATCACCCTGCGTGGGCGCGTGCTGCCGATCGGAGGCGTGAAGGAGAAGGTGCTCGGCGCCCTGCGGGCCGGGATCACCGACGTCATCCTGCCCAAGGACAACGAAGCCGACGTCGAGGACGTGCCGGACGAGGCACGCGGGAAGCTGCGGTTCCACTTCGTCGAGTCGCTGGAGGAGGTCCTGGCGCTCGCGCTGTTGCCGGAGCCCGGCAAGGCCTCCGGGGAACCTCTGGCAGTGGTGGCGTAATATTCGGGGGGTGCGGATCCGCACCCCCCTTCCCGTTTCCGTCCGAGAACCCGCCGTGTCCCTCCGCCCCCACCGTCTCGCGTCCGCGTCCGCGTCCGCGTCACCCCTGCTCGGTTGCCTCGTCGCGACGCTGCTGTCCGCGCCGCTGGGCACGCCGCTGGGCGCCCAGAACGACCGCACCATCGTGCAGGTCACCGATGTCCGCGGCAACGCCATCCCGTTCGCGTTCGTGCAGATCGTGAACGGGGCCATCCGCATCGCGGACGACTCCGGGCGCGCCTCGTTCAACGTGAAACCGAAGGACTCGCTCAACATCGTTGCCCGGCGCATCGGCTTCGAACCGTACATCGGCTGGGTCAAGAAGAAGGCCGACTCGCCCTTCTTCGTCGCCGACCTCATCCCACTCGCCAGGACACTCGACCCGGTGACCGTGCGCGGCCGTCGCGACAACCCGCTGGCGCGCACCGGCTTCTATGACCGCGTCGAGCGTGTGCAGAAGGGCGCGTTCGCTGCACGCATGATCACGCCGGAAGAGCTCGACCTCCGGAATCCGTTCCAGATCACGCACGTGCTGGCCGGCGACAACCTCGTGAAGGTCACGCCGATGAGCGGGCGGCAGGTGCTCATGGGCCGCGGCATCAACTGCGCCATGACCATCCTGCTCGACGGCCAGCGGCTCGATGGCACCATCGAGGAGGCGATCGGCAACCCGAACGCCCCGCCGATCTCCACGCTGGCGACGCTCGACGAGTTGGTGCCCGCCGCGTCGGTCATGGCGATGGAGATCTACGGCAGCGCGGCGGCGGTGCCGGTCGAGCTGCAGCGGGTCGCGGGTTCACGGATGGCGCAGGGCTGTGGACTGATCGCCATCTGGACCGGCTCGCGACGGTAGCCGCCGCAGGCGACAGGGCGGGAACGACGCGGGGGGCGCGGCCGTCGGCCGCGCCCCCCGCCTCATTCCGTCAGGCCCCGGTTCAGGGGTCCGTCGTCGCCTCGAAGCTCACGGCCAGCTTGAGCGCACCCGGTGTCTCGACGACAGTGGTCGTGCCGTCGGCGAGCACGTAGGTGAAGGCGTAGATCGAGCCGTAGCCCGAGCCGAGCCGCCACGTGATGGTCGCCCGGCCGTCCGCGCCGGTGATCGTCTGTGGCGGGTCCACCGAGCCCGGCGTCGCCGCTCCCGGGAACACCTCCCAACCGATCACCACCCCGGCGACCGGGTTGCCCTGCGCATCCGTCACGCGCACGACGGGGGCCACCGGCACCACGCCGCCCACCGGCACGCCGCGCTGGAAGAAGCCGCCCTGCACGATCGTCATGGCCGCCGGGATGCCCGAGCTCGCCGTGACGTCGAACGTGGTCGAGGCGGGCGTGAAGATCACGCCGGCCGGCGCATCGCCGCCGACGCCCGGCGTCGCGGTGACACGATTGCTGCCCGCCGCACCGAGCGTCCAGCAGATGCCCGAGCGACCGGTCGCGTTGGTGACCGTCGCGGCCGTGGCGCCGAAGGTCCCGCAGGTCGTGGTCTTGCCGGCGATCGTGCCGCCGCCTGCCACCACCTCCCACGTGATCGGGACGCCGACGAACGGCGTGCCCAAGCGCGTGGTGAGCCGCACCGACGGCACGCAGCTCGGATCGAGCGGCTGCCCCGCGGTGCCCACCGAGCAGGGATCCACCACCAAGCTGGCACGCGCGTCACGCTTGCGCGGGCTCGGCGTCGCCGTCGGCACGCGGATGAACTCGGTCACCGTGCCGCCCACGCCACCACCGAACTCGAGCACCGGGTCCACCGGCGCGAACGGCGAGAACTCGGTCACCGTGCCCCCGACACCGCCACCCGCGAACTCCTGGAACGCGTGCAGCTGCTTGGGGAGCACCGACGACGCGAGACGCTGCCAGAGCGGCCGCTCCGTGTTGGCGGCGACTTGGTTGGGACAGTTGAGGAAGTCGGCATCACCCGGCGCCGCGATCTCGAAGCCGGTGGACTTGCCGTGGCCCAGCCGCAGGCGATTGCGCACCGCCGCGGGGATCACGCCGTCCGCGCAGACGCCGACGACGACCGGCTGCGTGAGGGCGCTGTTGCCCGCCGACTGCTTGGTGACCAGGAGGAAGCCGGGATACTGGTCGAGCTTGGTCGCGAGGAACCCGGACGCCGGTGCGTCCTCGACCTTCTCGACGGTGATGACGGTGGGCTCGGCGACCGCGTTGGCCGGGAGCTGGACACCGGCGTCACCGGTGGTCGTCGCGACGACCTGTTCCCCGTCGCTCGGCAGCACCAGTTCGCTGTTCGCCGACTGGTTGAGCGAGATGTCGATGCCGGCGAAGCAGTAGATCGCGTTGATGAGCGCGGTCAGTTGCGCATCGGTGCCTCGGAACTTGCCCGCCTGCTGGCGGTCGAGGAGCCAGTCCACGATCGCGTGGGCGCGCGCCTGGATCCGGTCGCGCCGCCGGCTCCGCACATCGCTGTCGAGGTTCCCCAGCTGCGCGACCACCCAACGCCGGTCGGCGTTGTTGTGCGCGAGGAGGATGATCGCGATGGCGTTGATCGGCCCGATGGTCGGGCACCCGCGGACCCAGTGGATGTCCGCTTCCACCTGCTGAAGCGTCAGCTCCTCCGTGGGCGTGAACTCCGGGGCTGCCGGGGTGTCGGCGCAGGCCAACGCGCCCAGCACGAGCACCAGCGCAAGGAACCGCGTGAACAGTCGAGCCATGTGGGGACTCCGATGGTGGATCCGGCCGGGGCGGGGCGACGGCCGGCCGACCGCCGCCCGCCAGAGCCGGGAAAACAGGAAATCATGTCGCAAGTCCGGTGCCCGCCTTCACTTCGTGACAGTGGCCCGAGCATGCACCGAAACAGGGGCGTCAGCGCCCCCGGACGCGCCCGCTGCCCCGGAATGCCGTCGCGGCCACACCGGTCCCGCCGCGCCGTGTGGCCTTCGCGCGACGGTTCCCCCGCGTCGCCCTACTGCCGTCCGACGAGCCGCTTGAACTCGGCGTCCTGAGCGAGCGCCCGGAAGAACCAACCCTCGTCCACCTTGAGCCCGTCGGCACGATGCGGGTTGGCGGCGAGGTAGTCGCGCAGGCGCGCGTAGGCGTCGGGCTTGTCGCCCAGCACGGTGGCGACGAAGGCCCCGAAGTACGCGAGTTCGCGCGTGGCATCGATGCTCGCGTCGCCGAGCGAGGAGCGCGCGACCTTGCGCGCGCTGTCGGCGAGGCCGGGCTCCACCTCGCTCGCGCGGGCCAGCGCGCCGGCCATGAGCATGCGCACCGTGAGGCTGTCGCGCACACGCGTCCGCGGCGGACTCTTGGCCACGGTCGAGTCGACGAACCGCCAGCCCTTGGCGATCTCGCTCGCCAGCGTGCGCGCATCCGACATCGCGTTGGGCACCGTGAGCATGTACAGCTGGCAGCGATACGAGCGGGGATCGTTGGGGAACCGCAGCAGCAGCTCGCGACAGGCCTGCCCCGCGCGGTCGAACTGGCCCAGGTCGTACGCGGCGAGGAACAGCCGCATGCGCACCACGTTGGCGTTCGAGAGGAACTCGTCGGCCTCGAGCGCCTTCTGTGCGGCGATCAGGGCTTCCGTGGTGGGGACCGTGGGCAACTGCGTGTACAGGTGCGAGAGTGAGGCCCACGCGCCGGCCTGGGCCGGGTTCCACACGGTCGCGCTGTCGAAGTCCGCCTTGGCCGCCGCGAGCAGTGCCTCGCGCCGTGCCGGCTCGCTGACCACGCCGGTGAGCCAGCCCCAGTACTGCAGGTTGCCGCGGACCTCCGCCGCGTCGGCGTTCTTGCGATCGAGGGTGAGTGCGGCGTTCGCGTGCACCATGCCCGAATCGATCCAGGGCCGGATGGCCTCCGCCGCGGTGCCCACGCTCCGCGACACCTGGTACGCGAGTGCGGCGCGCTGCATCACGGGCTCGGCCCAGCGCGGGTCGAGCCGGGCCGCCTCGGCGTAGATCGAGTCCGCGCGACGGTACCCGGTGACGAGCGCCACCGAGTCCGAGACACCCACCAGCGCACGCTGGGCCTGCAGCCCGCGCTGCGTTGCGAGCCAGGCCGCCGCCACCGACGTCGCGGCGCGCTGCTCCTTGAGCCGGATCTCGGCGCCGAGGCGGCGGCGGATGAGCTCGCCGGCCACCGAGACGAGCGAGTCCTGCACCACGAGGGCGCTGTCGCCGGGTACCGTGAAGCCGCTGCGCTCCACCTCCACGCCGCTCGCGTCCACGAGCCGCACGCCGACGCGGAGCCGGTCACGCTCGGGCTCGATGTCGCCGCGCACGAGGAAGCCGACCCCCAGCGCGCGGGCGATCGAGTCCACCGCCAGATCCGAACGACGGTACGGCTCCACGCCGGAGCGTTGGATCACGTTGATCCCGCCGCTCGCGCCGAGCGCACGGATCAGCCCCTCGGTGAGGCCGTCGGCCATCGCCGAGAGCGACGAGTCGCGGCTGAGGTCGTTGAAGTAGAGCACGGCGATGCGCCGCGCCGCGGGATCGGTGCTGACCACGCTGCTGGGCTGCTGCATGACGAACCACGCGCCCACCGCCGCCACCACGGCGACCGCCGCGCCCGCGATCGCGATGGGGCGCCGCCACCAGGGCAGCTCGACGAGCTCCCCGAACTGGTCGGTGGTGTAGATGGCGCCGGCGACCGTCTGACGCGGCACGGCCACCGATCCGCGCATCGCCATCGAGCCACGCATCGCCTGCGACTTGCGCAGCGCCCGCAAGGCCGCGCTGTCGCGCGTGGAGCCGCCCAGCGCCTCGGCGAACAGCTGCGCGGTCTTCGGCCGGTCGACCGGCGTCTTGGCGAGTGCGAAGAAGATCGCCGCCTCCACCTCCTCGGGCACCGCGTTGCGCACCACGCGCACGCTCGGCACCACCTCCATGAGGTGCTTGGACATCACCGCCATGGAGTTGGGCCCGGTGAAGGGCGGCTCGCCGGCGAGCATCTCGTAGAGCACGCATCCCAGGGAGTAGATGTCGGCCGTCGGGCCGACGAGGTCGCCGCTGGACTGCTCGGGCGCCATGTACACCGGCGTGCCGACCGCCATGCCGGTCTGCGTGAGCTTCTGCTGGCCCGCCTCGTTGGCGGCGCGGGCGATGCCGAAGTCGGCGACGAGGGCGTGGTCGCCGGCGAGGAGGATGTTCTCCGGCTTGATGTCGCGATGCACGATGCCGGCGTCGTGGGCGTGCTGCAGCGCACCGGCGACCTCGACGGTGATGCGCACGGCATCGTCCACCGAGAGCATGCCCTCGCGCGTGAGCCGGTCGCGCAGCGATTCCCCGCGCACGAACGGCATCACGTAGTAGAGCAGGCCGTCGGCCGACCCGGAGTCGTACAGGCCGAGGATGTGCGGGTGCTGCAGCTTGGCGGCGAGCTTGATCTCGCGCTCGAAGCGTTCGGCGCCGATCGACACCGAGAGCTCGGGGTGCAGCACCTTGATGGCGACGTCGCGGTCGTGCTTGACGTCGCGCGCAAGGAACACGGTCGCCATCCCGCCGCGCCCGAGCTCCTTCTCGATCACGTAGCGTTCCCCGAGCGACTCGCGGAGGCGCACGAAGGTCTCGGAGACCCCCGCCACGTCCGTCAGCGGCGTGCCCTTGAACTCGGTGGTGAAGTTGAGGCCGCACCGCCCGCAGAAGACCGCGTCGGCCTCACGCGGCGTCCCGCAGTTCGCACAGAACTGGTTCAGCGTCGGATCCCGGAATCAGTGGAGGGCGGGCGCGCCATGCGCCCGCGACACCGACAAAGGTGTGCCTCCGCCGCGGGAGCGGCAACCAGCCCGCGACGGGCTAGCGCCGCAGCCGCTTCAGCAGGCCGGACGGGTCGATGCTGTAGCGCGGCGTCATCGGATCGGGCAGCGCCAGCGCCGGCGTCGGGTCGTCGGCGATGAGGTCGCGGAACGCCGTGACCGGCGCGGGCACCGAATACGCATCCGCGCCCTGGAGGCTCACGGTGTAGCCGAGGTCGGCGAGGCTCTGGATGGTCATCCGGGACAGCGGATTCACGGCACCGGCATACCCCGTCATCAGCTCGGTCTGGAAGACACTCTCCTTCCAGTGCGAGTTCCGGGTACCGGCACCGCAGTTGAGCGAGGGGCTCAGGTCCTCGCAGTCCTCGGCCGGGACCGCGGAACCGGCGCAGGCCGCGGCACCGCCGTGGTCATTCACGCAGGCCGCCACCGCGAGCGGGCCGGTGACCCGGACGTTCGTGGTGCTGGTGTCCACGAGCAGACCCTTGGACTGCCAGAGCGTCCCGACTCCGACCACGTGCAGCATCTCGTGCAGGATGACCGCGCCCAGGCGCCCGTTGTTGGCCAACGTCTGCAGGTCGGCACTGTCGAAGCGCATGAGGCCGAGCGCCGTGTGCCCGGTGGTCGTACGCGTGAGGCAGGGCCCCGCAGCGCCGAGCACCTGCCCCACACCGTCGATCGCCTCGACCTTCACGAAGATCACGAGGTCGTCGAACACGTCATTCACCGGCTCGGCGTCGTCGAAGGACGTGCTCGGGGCCACGCAGCTCTTCACCTCGAACGGCGCGGCGTTGGTGCCCACGCGGATCGCCTGCAGGTCACCCGTGATGTGGCTCTCGATCCGGGCGGCCGCGTCGCTGAAGGCCTGCGCGATCGCCCCGGTGGGCGGCGTGCCGACGTAGAAGATGTCGATCTGGAAGCCGCTGGCGTCCACCGGCGGCGGATTGGGGCCGGAGGACTCGCCGCAGGCGGCGAGGGCGAGCAGGAGGGCGGCAACGGGTCGGCGGATCATCGGGACGGTCGGGTGGTCGGAGAGGGCGTGGGGTCGGGCACGGGCGCTCAGGGCTTCTTCTTCTCGATCGGCGTCACCTTGCCGCTCGCGTCGACGCTGCCCATGGGTCCGAAGGCCGAGTCCCGACCGATGATCCCGGTCTGGGCCTTCGCCGGCGCCTTCGACTCGGCCTTCGCCGGCGTCTTGGACTCCGCCTTCGTGCCGGTCGCCGGGGTCGTGGCAGTGGGAGAGACCGCCGCGCCGGAGTCCGCCGCGGGAGCGGCCGCGCTGTCGCGGCTGGTGCTGTCGCGCGCGGTGTCGGTGACCGAGGGCGGGAAGGCGGCCGCGGAGTCGGCGGACGACTCGGCGGCGGGCTTCGCGTTCGAGCCGCAGGCGACCGACAGCAGCACGAGCATGACGACGAACGGGGACCGCATGGACTCCTCCTCGGGATGGCGCTGGGAAACTACCCGGCTATAAGGCGAATCACACAGGACCTGCGTCACAGTCCGGGTCAGAACCCGATGAGCGGACCGTGTCGGAACAGCCGGCGCGCGTCGACCCGCAGGGCGGGCGGTTCGGTGCCGGCGATGAAGTACTCCCGGTAGCGGCGCTCCGGCGGCAGCGAGTCGTCCACGATGTCGCCGCTCAGGCGATCGAGCTCCACGAGCACCACGTTGGACGGCGCCACCCAGGGCTCCGATGAAAGGCCGCCCCAGCGGGCCATCATCTGCCCGAAGATCGGCGCAGCGAAGCTGCCGCCGGCCGCCCCCGGCGCGATGCTCTTGGGACGGTCGAAGCCGAGCCACACGCCGGCGACGATCTGCGGCGTGACGCCGACGAACCAGACGTCGGAGTTGTCGTCGGTGGTGCCGGTCTTCCCGGCGATGGGGATCGTCGCCGGCAGGTAGCGGCGGATCGCCGTCGCCGTGCCCGACTCGACGGCCTCGCGCATCAGGTCCCGCGCGACGAACGCAACCGCGCTGTCCATCGCCGGCGCCAGCTGCCGCACCGGCTGCCCGTACACCGAACGGCCGGACGCATCGAAGACGCTCACCACGAAACGCGGCTCCACCGGCGCGCCCAGGTTGGCGAAGGCCGTGAACGCGGCCACGAGGTCGATGGGCCGCACCACCGATGCCCCGATCGCACTCGCCGGATACGGTGCGATCGGCGAGCCCAGCCCCATGCGCTGCGCCAGCGCGATCACCGAGTCGGCGCCGTAGCGCTCCCACAGGCGCACGGCCACCGGGTTGCGCGACTTGGCCAGCGCGTCGCGCAACGTGAGCGGGCCGAGGAACTCGCCGTCGGCGTTCCGCGGGCGGTACACCTGGTTGTCGTAGCTGAGCTCGAGCGGCGTGTCGTCCACCAACGCGTTCGGCGGCAGCGAGTCCATCAGCGCGCGCGCGTAGACGATCGGCTTGAACGTCGAGCCCGGCTGGCGCACGGCGTTGGTGGCCCGGTTGAACTGCGACTCCTGGTAGTCCCGGCCGCCGACGAGGGCGCGCACGTCGCCCGTCGCGGCGTCCATCGCCACCACCGCGCCCTGCAGGTAGTCCGTCGATCCGCGCTGCTTCTTCTTGAGCGTCTCGTGCCGGTAGTTCGCGCGCGCCTCCACCGCGGCCGTGCCGTCGAGGAGGGCGGCGACCGCGTGGCGCTGCAGCGACGGGTCCAGTGTCGTGATGATGGTGTAGCCGCCGCTCGAGACCGGCACGCCGGCGCGCTCGACCAGCGAACGCACCGCGTCGACGAAATACGGCGCCGCCACCGACATGCCCATCTCGGGCGCGGTGCGCAGCGGTTCCCGGCGGGCGGTCCGCGCCTGCTCCGGCGTGAGGAAGCCCTGGTCCTGCATCAGGCCGATGATCGCGTCGCGCCGGTTGCGGTTGCGGTCGGGATACCGCACCGGGTCGTAGATCGCCGGCCCCTTGGGCAGCGCCGCGAGCGAGGCCGCCTCGGCGATGCTCAGCCGCGACGCCGGCTTGCCGAAGTAATGGCGCGCTGCGGCCTCCACGCCGAAGTAGCCGCGACCGAAACTGATCTGGTTGAGGTACGCCTCGAGGATCTGTGCCTTGGTGTAGTGCTTCTCCATCTCCCGGGCCGCCGCCTGCTCGCGCAACTTGCGCGAGAGCGAACGGTCGCGCCGGTCGATGATCTCGGGATGCATGTTGCCGACCAGCTGCTGCGTGATGGTGCTGGCCCCGCGACTGCCGCCGAGGATGTTGTCCTTGATCGCGGAGGCGATGCCCACGAGGTCCACGCCGTCGTGCTCGTAGAAGCGGCGGTCCTCCACCGCGACGAAGGCCTGCGGCAGGTACTTCGGCAGCGTGTTGATGTCGACGTTGGTGCGCCACTCCTTGCCGATCTCGCCGATGAGCGAGCCGTCGCGCGCCAGCACCCGCGACGACTGCGGTGGCCGCACGATCCGCCAGGGTTCCTCCGCCGCCGCCTGCGGCTGCTGCGCGGCCGCCGGCAGGGCGCCGCCCGCGGTCGCGCCGCCGGCCAGCGTGCACGCGGCAAGCAGCGCGAACAGGTCGCGGCGGGAGCGGGGCACAGGGTGTGGCATCACGGAATTCTACACCCGAACCACACCCCCAGTACCGCTCCGCGCCTCGGGCCCGCACGTTTCGGGCATGCTGACGCTCGCCATCCCGCAGTTCCGTCCGCGCAAGGGAGACCTCGCCGGGAACCTCGATCGTGTCGCGGGGCTCATCGCCCAGGCGGCACGGCTCGAGACGCGGCCGCAGCTGGTGGTGTTCGCCGAGACCATCCTCTCGGGTTACTTCCTCGAGGGGGGCGTCCGCGACGTCGCGATCACCGTGGACACGCTGCTCGAGGAGCTGGACCGCCGCGTCCGCGCGCTGGCCCCCGCGGACCTCCGGCTCGACGTGATCCTCGGTTTCTACGAGTCCTACGGCGGGAACCTGCACAACAGTGCCGCCTGCATCGCGCTCGGTGGTGGTCCGGCGCGGCTCGTGCACGTGCATCGCAAGAACTTCCTGCCGACGTATTCGCTGTTCGACGAGGAGCGCTTCGTGGAGCGCGGCTACGGCATCCGCGCGTTCGACACCTCGTGGGGACGCGCCGCGATGCTGGTGTGCGAGGACGCCTGGCACTCGCTCTCGGGGACGATCGCCGCGCTGGACGGCGCGCAGGTGGTGGTGGTGATCGCCGCGGCACCGGCGCGCGGCGCGGCACCGCGCGGCGACCAGGTGCCGGGACCGGGGAGCGTGGAGCGCTGGGAGCGGCTCATCCGCGACATCGCCGAGGAGCAGGGCGTGTTCTGCGTGCTGGCGAACCTCGTCGGCAGCGAGGGCGGGCGCATGTTCCAGGGCGGCTCGCTGATCGCCGGGCCGCGCGGGGACGTGCGCCTGCGCGCCCCGGTGTTCGACGAGGCCATGATCACCGCGACGCTCGACCTCGCGGACGTTGCGCGCGTGCGCGCGGACCTGCCCATGCTGTCGGACCTCCGCGCCGCCCTGCCCTTCCTGCGCGGGGAACTCGATCGCGCACTCGGCCTCGTCCCGGCGGCGAGCGAGGAGCGCAGCGCGGCCGAGACCGCGAAGGAACCGGCCACGTCCGCGCCCGCGGCACGGCGCAGGCTCGAGCCTGCCGCCGCGGCACCGGCCGAGCCGCTGACCGTGATCACCGGCGGTAGCGTGGCGCGCGGCCTGCCGCCGTCGCTGGAGATCGACGCGGCGCTGGTGGAGCGCTGGCTCGTGGCCTTCCTGCGCGACGAGTTCTCCCGCCGCGGATTCGGCAAGGCGATCGTCGGACTGTCCGGCGGTGTCGATTCGGCCGTGGTGACGGCGCTGGCCGTGCGGGCGCTCGGCCGCGAGAACGTGCTCGCGGTGCGGATGCCCTACCGTACCTCGAGCGCCGACTCGCTGGCCCATGCGCAGCTCGTGATCGACCAGCTCGGGATCGAGAGCCGCACGCTCGAGATCACCGGCGCCGTCGACGGGTACCTGGCGCTGGAGCCCGACGCCGACGCCGCGCGCCGTGGCAACGTGATGGCGCGGACGCGCATGATCGCCTTGTTCGACCTGTCGGCGAAGCACCGCGCGCTGCCGGTGGGAACCGGCAACAAGAGTGAACGCCTCCTGGGTTACTTCACCTGGCACGCCGACGACTCGCCGCCGGTGAATCCCATCGGGGACCTGTTCAAGACGCAGGTGTGGGCGTTGGCGCGGCACCTGCACGTGCCGCGCGAGATCATCGAGAAACCGGCGAGCGCCGACCTGGTGCAGGGGCAGACGGACGAGGGCGACTTCGGCGTCTCCTACGCCAAGGCCGATGAGATCCTCAACTGGATCCTGCACGGCTGGACCGCCGACGACCTGCGGGCGCGCGGCGTCGACGCCGAGGCCATCCGCCTGGTGACCACGCGCCTCGACTCCACGCATTGGAAGCGGAAGCTCCCCACGGTGGCGATGCTCTCCGGCGCCGCGATCGGGGAGTCGTACCTGCGGCCGGTCGACTATTGATCGGGGGATGGGAGCGGCGCGGGCGGCAGCGCAAGATTCGGATTGTCGCCCCGCCACGGCGCTCCTAGCATCCCGGAGTCCACTCCACCGGAGCCCCCGATGTCGCTCGAACAGCTGCACACCGACTACGCACGGATCGAGCGTGCGATCCGCTTCCTCGACCAGCCGCACGCCGCCGCCCCATCCCTCGAGGAGGTCGCCGCGCACGTCGGGCTGAGCGAGGCGCACTTCCAGCGCATGTTCACGCGCTGGGCCGGCATCAGCCCCAAGCGGTTCCTGCAGCACCGCACGGCCGAGGTGGTGAAGCGGCTGCTGCGGGAGCGGCGGCCGCTGCTCGACGTCACCTACACGGCCGGCCTGTCGGGGCCGGGGCGCCTGCACGACCTGGTGGTGAACGCCGAGGGGGTCACGCCGGGTGAGTTGCAGCGCGACGGCGCCGGCGTGACGATCCGCTATGGCTTCCATCCGACGCCGTTCGGCGAGTGCCTCATCGCGGTGACCCCGCGGGGCGTCTGCCACTTGGCGTTCGTGCTGCGCGAGGACCGGCAGGGGGCCGTGGCCGCGTTGGCGCGCGACTGGGCGCTCGCGACGCTGGTGCCCGACCAGCAGGCGACGCGGCGTGCCGCCGCACAGGCGTTCCCGCCGCCGGGGAGCTCGGCCGTGCCGTCACTCGCGCTGCACGTGCGCGGGACCAACTTCCAGCTCAAGGTGTGGCGGGCCCTGCTGTCGATCCCGGTGGGCAGCGTGACCACCTACGGCGACCTCGCATCGGCGATCGGCGACCCCAAGGCGTCGCGGGCCGTCGGCACCGCGGTGGGGAGCAACCCGGTCAGTTACCTCATCCCCTGCCATCGCGTGATCCGCGCGACAGGGGAGTTGGGCGGATACGCCTGGGGCCCGGACCGCAAGCGCGCGATGCTGGCCCTGGAGACGACTACGCCGCCTGCGCGCACGCCTGCGCGTACGCCAGCGATACCGCCCGCCGTGCACCGCGCTTCAGCTGCCGGTGCACCGCGCGTGCGAAGCGCATGAAGTTCTGGCCGGCGGCCGGATAGCGGGCGAAGAACTCCGTGGGGAGCAGGGCGCCCTTCATCTGGTTGCAGGGCTGGCAGGCGGACACGAGGTTCCCGGGGAGATGGCTCCCGCCCCGGGACAGCGGGATCACATGATCCAGGGTGGCGTGTTCCGGGGCGAGGGCGTGTCCGCAGTAGACGCATCGACGTCCGCAATCACGAAAGGTCGCGCGTTTGACCTGGCGCTTGTGCTGCTGGTGCTCGATGCGGCGAGCGTGGCGGGAAATCCCCCTGGGGGCGCGGGGGAGCGCGACGTGGTGCACGACCCGACGTGACATCGAACCTCGCCGGAAAAGACGACACCCCGCGACGGGGCGTTGTGCCCGTGCGGGGTGTGGTCGATGAGGAGGAGGCGCCAGACCGCGGTCGCGTTGAGCGATCGAGGCAGTCGGGACTGAGTTGCCTGTCCGAACGTTCCGGTCACGGGCCTCCCGATGGAGAACGGCGCCGCGCGTGAAGCGCCGTCGTTACGTGGAAGACGCGCCTATGAGTGCACCCGTCACGTGTTTCCGCGCAAGGCAAATCGAGAAAGAGGGATATTTGTGATTCCGCCCTGCTAGCCGCGCGGTCCCGTCCACGCCACCACCAGGCCGCAGGTCTCCCCGGAGACGTTGCGCATGAGCTCCGGCGGTGCGCCCGCCGCGCTCGAGTAGATCTCGATCGCTGCCACCGACAGCGAGGTCACGATGTCATCGATTGACAGGCGCTGCGAGAGGAAGTCGCGCTCGGCCATCATGCGACCACCCGGCCCCCGATACCGCGGTTGCCGCATCATCTCCTGGATCTCCTGCTCGCCCTCGCGCGTGAGGATCTCCTCCACGGTGCCCTTGAGCACCGCACCGTCGACGATGAGCGCCATCGGACAGTTCGCCCGTCCGCTCATCACGTTCCAGTTGCCGTGGAAGCGTCTCACCTTGATGAACGTCTCGTTCTCCACGAGCTGCGAGGTGCGGGTCGGGTTCCGCAGCTCGATCTCCTCGGGCGTGATGAAGCGCGCCACCGTCGCGCCGCGCCGCGCGCGCTCCATGCGGTCGTAGAAGCCGGCGCGGACCAAGGGACCGTCGGGTCGGCCATTGACGTCCACCTGGGCGAGGTGCCGGGGCAGCATCCGCAGCGCGACGCGGTAGTCGCCGGCCGCCGACCGACGCACCCAGCCGCCGAACGGTGCGTACCCGATGCGCCGCACCACGAACGCCAGCGAATCCTTGGGCTCGCCGCGGAAACTCACCACGCCGGAGTCGTTCGCCGCGCGCCCGATCCCGCCGGAGACCTGGACGAAGGCGAACGGCACGCGCGCCCCGAGGGAGTCCTCCACCACCAGCCGCACGGCCTCGCGCGGCGCCTGTGCGGGGACCGGCGCCGCCAAGGCGAGCGCCGACCATGCGCACGCGAGCAGGGATTCGCGCAGCAGCGGCATGGCGGGGACCCTCCGTGGGCGTGGGGGAGCGGGCGTGGACTCGCTACCCAACCCAGGCGCCGAAGGTTCCGCTACCGTCGCGGCCGCGGGAACGGTGCGAGCCGCCGCGTGAGGTCGAGGTTGGTGATGTGCAGGTTCACCCCCTGCCCGATGCGGAATCCGAAGGCACCGTCCACGTCGAGCGCCGCGCGGGCGAAGGCCGTGACGCGCTCCCCGTTCACGAGGAACCGCACCGAGTCCGGTTCGGCACGTACGGTCACGATGTTCTTGGCCGACGCACCGCTCACGCGCACCTTCGCTGCGGCGTGTGCCGTCCACGGGGTGAGCCACGTGGTCTCGCGCCCGCGCCGCTGCATCACCGCCACCTGCCCGTCGGCGCGCACCACGAAGGCGATCCACTCCTTGGTCGCCTCGTCCTCCAGGCGCTTGCCGCCGACGAAGACCCCGTACTCCTGGTCCGATGCGTCCGGGAAGAGGATCAGCTCGCCCTCGAGGATGAACCGACCGGTGGCCTGCTCCGCCGGGTCGTAGAGTGCCGCACCGGGGCCCATCGTGATGTGCCATCCCGGTGCCATGTGTGCGAACTCGAACTGCCCGGCCGCGGACTTGAACGCCCCCGCGGTGGCCAGGGTCGCCGGCGCGTCGAGCGCCCACTTCCAGCCCACCGGTGGCATCGCCTGTGCGAGGCCGGCATGCGGGAGCGCGAGCAGTAGCACAACGGCTGCCGCACCGCACAACCACGTGCGCGCGAACGGGTGGGAACCACGCATGGGGCAATACCTCGGATAAGGGGTCAGTGAAGGGGAAGATACGACACAGGGGAGGCCGCGCCTCCGGGCGCGGCAGCACCTGCGGCTCTCCACCCCCTTTTGCCCTTCCTGCTAGCTTTCTTTGCATCCCGCCGCCGGTCCCTGGCCGGCGCCTCATCACCCAGTCCCGCCCGACCATGGCCACCTCAGCCAAGGCCCGTTCCGCGACGCACGGTCTCACCAAGGATCAGCTCGTCGCGGCATATCGCACCATGCTCCTGTCGCGACGTCTCGACGACAAGGAGATCCAGCTCAAGCGGCAGAACAAGATCTTCTTCCAGATCTCGGGCGCCGGTCACGAAGCGGTGCTCACGGCGGCCGGCATGGTGTTCAAGCCGTCGTACGACTGGTTCTACATGTACTACCGCGACCGCGCCCTCTGCCTGCAGCTCGGCATGACGGGCGCCGAGATGCTGTACTCGGCGGTGGGCGCGGCGGCCGACCCCAACTCCGGCGGCCGGCAGATGCCGTCGCACTGGGGCCACAAGAAGCTGAACATCGTCTCCACCTCGTCGCCCACGGGCACGCAGTTCCTACAGGCGGTCGGCTCGGCCGAGGCCGTGGTGCGGGCCAAGACGCTCGGCATCGCGGACGGCTTCGAGAAGGACGAGGTGGTGTTCGTGTCCACGGGCGACGGAACCACGTCGCAGGGTGAGTTCTGGGAGTCGCTGAACACCGCCGCGAACCTCAAGCTGCCGGTCGTCTACCTGGTGGAGGACAACGGCTACGCGATCTCGGTGCCGGTGGAGGTGAACACGGCCGGTGGCTCGATCAGCAAGCTCGTCACCGGGTTCCCCGGCCTGCACATCATCGAGGTCGACGGCTGCGACCTGCTGGCGTCGTACGAGGCGATGCAGAAGGCGGTCGCGTACTGCCGCGCCCGCAAGGGCCCCGCGCTGGTGCACGCGAAGGTGATCCGTCCCTATTCGCACTCGCTCTCCGACGACGAGGTCATGTACCGCCCCGACGCGGAGCGCGACGCCGACGCGGCGCGCGACCCGATCACGAACTATCCCAAGTGGCTGGTCGACGAAGGCTACGCGACCGAGGCGGAGATCAAGGCGATCCAGGAGTCGGTGGACGCGGAGGTCCTGGCGGCCACCGATGACGCGCTGGCGCAGCCGCAGCCGGCACCGGAGACGGCGGGCTTCGCGGTGTATTCGCCCGACGTCGATCCCACGAGCGAGCAGTTCGACACCGAGGACGACCCGCAGTTCAGCGGCGAGCCGACGACGATGGTGGACCTGCTCAACGCCTGCATGAAGGACGAGATGCGCCGCGACGGCCGCATAGTGATGTTCGGCGAGGACGTGGCCGACGTCTCCCGCGAGGAGTACCTGGGCAAGGTCAAGGGCAAGGGCGGCGTCTTCAAGGTGACCTGGGGCCTGCAGAAGGAGTTCGGCGGCACGCGCGTGTTCAACACGCCGCTGGCCGAGGCGAACATCCTCGGGCGGGCGATCGGCATGGCGGTGCGCGGCTTCAAGCCGGTGGTCGAGGTGCAGTTCTTCGACTACATCTGGACCGCGTACATGCAGATCCGCGACGAGCTCGCCACCATGCGCTGGCGCTCGTCCAACGCGTTCTCCGCACCGGTCGTGGTCCGCACCACGTACGGCGGGTACATCCGCGGCGCGATCTACCACTCGCAGACCGGTGCCTCGCTCTTCACGCACTGCCCGGGCCTGCGCGTGGTCTGCCCGAGCAACGCGCTCGACGCGAACGGGCTGCTGCGCACCGCCATCCGCGGCGACGACCCGGTGATCTTCCTCGAGCACAAGCACCTCTACCGCCAGACGTACAACAAGGCGGCGTATCCGGGCCCGAACTTCATGATCCCGTTCGGCAAGGCCAAGACGGTGAAGGCCGGCACCGACGTGACGGTGGTGACCTACGGCGCGACCGTGCAGCGCGCCCTGGTCGCGGCCAAGCAGATCGAGGAAGAGAAGGGCCTCTCGGTCGAGGTGATCGACCTGCGCACGCTCTCGCCCTGGGACCAGGAGGCGGTGTACGCCTCGGCCAAGAAGACGGGCCGCGTGATCGTCGCCTACGAGGACTCGCTGTCCTGGGGCTACGGCGCGGAGATCGCGGCGCGGATCGCCGACGACTGCTTCGCGTGGCTCGACGCGCCGGTCAAGCGCGTGGCCAGCATGGACACGTTCGTGGGCTACGCCCCGTCGCTGGAGGACGAGATCCTGCCCCAGGTGGCGGACTTCCTGAAGGCGTACGAGGAGATCGCCGCCTTCTGAGGACGGGTACGACACCGAACCGGTGGAGCATCGGTCCGCGGGTGGTGGAAGGGGGGTCGCGTCGGGTCGCGATCCCCCTTCGCGCATCTCTGGGGACGTCCACCCGCATTCCATGGCCCTGCCCCAGCGCATCTCGTCCGACATCCCGGCGTTCGTCCACACGGCGGCCGCGCCCGAGGCCAACCCGGCCGCGGTCACGCTGCTGACGGACGACGGCTTCCCGCTGGGCGGGACCCGCTGGCTCTCGGAGGGCGAGACGCGCGGTGTGGTGTTGATCGCACCGGCGACCGGGGCACCGCACCGCTTCTACGTGCCGTTCGCCGAGTTCCTCGCGCGGAAGGGGTTCGACACGCTGACCTGGGATTGGCGCGGGATCGGCGACTCGCGCCACGAGAAGTCCTCGCGCGACCCGCGCCTGAGCATGCGCGCCTGGGGCACCGAGGACCTCAGCGCCGCGATCGCATGGGCGGAGCGCCGGGCCCCGCGCGGGCCCATCCACTTCGTGGGGCACTCGTTCGGGGCCCAGGCGCTGGGGCTGGCGCGCAACGCCGGGCGGATCGACCGTGCGGTGTTCGTGGGAGGCCACCACGGATGGCTTGGCCACTGGCAGGGTGCACAGCGCCATGCCCTGCAGCTGCTCTGGCGGGTGGCCGTGCCACTGGCATCACGCATCCTCGGCCGCTTCCCGTCGTCGACCTTGGGGTTCGGGGAGGACCTGCCTGAGGGCGTCGCGCGAGAGCTCGCGCGGTGGTGTCGGCGGAGGGAACATCTGGGCACCTGGGAGGGTCATGGCAGTCTCACGCTGCCGATCCTCGCCCTCAGCTTCGCTGACGACGTGATCGCGCCGCGACCGGCCGTGGACGCGCTGTTGCGGGAATACCGGTCTGCCCGGGTAGTACACGAGCACCAGCCGGCGGAGGGGCTCGGTCACTTCGACTTCTTCCGCCAGGGCCACGCCGAGCACCACTGGCAGCGGCTCGTCGCGTTCCTGCTGGCTGGCGCCTGACACCGTATATTCGACTTTGTCGATCAAGGGATGCTCCCCCCATGTCCGATACCGTTCCGACGCGCGGCGACGAACCGTTCCTGCGCCTGTACGACGAGTTGCGCCAGATCGCGGACCGCCTGCTGCGGCGCGAAGCGGTGGGACATACCCTCCAGCCGACGGCGCTCCTGAACGAAGCCTGGCTCAAGCTCTCCGGCAGCCCGGCCCTCAAGGGGCTTGAGCGCAACCACTACCTCGCGATCGCGGCGCGGGCGATGCGGCAGGTGCTCGTGGAGCATGCGCGGTCGCGGCAGACGGCCAAGCGCGGCGGGGACCTCAAGCCGGTCACGCTTGCCGACGACCAGCTCGGCGTCTCGATCCCGCTCGACGAGTTCATCTCGCTGAATACCGCGCTGGAGCGACTCGCGGCCAAGCAGGAGCGCCTGGCGCGTGTGGTGGAACTGCGCTTCTTCGCCGGCCTCGACGAGGAGGAGACGGCCAAGGCACTCGGCGTCACGAGCCGCACCGTGCAGCGTGACTGGGTGAAGGCCCGGGCCTGGCTGCAGAGCGAGCTCCGGGACGAGGCGCCGGTGGCGCCGGAGTGACGATGGACGCGTCGTCCGACGACCCGGCACTCACCCCGGACTGGGATCGGCTCGAGCGGCTCTTCGAGGAGGGACTCGAGGTGCCGAGCGACGCGCGCGAGTCCTGGCTGCTGGCGCAGTGCCCGGACGACGCGGCGCTGCGCGATCGCGTGCAGCGCATGTTCCGCGCGCACGAATCCCCGGGTTGGCTGGACCGCCCGCTCGCCCGCCCCGAGCAGCGGGCCGACGTGCGGGCACGCCTGGTCGCAGCGCTCGGGGAGCGCTACGCGATCGAGTCCACGCTGGGCGAGGGTGGCATGGCGACCGTGTTCCGCGCCCACGAGCGCAAGCACGACCGCCCGGTGGTGCTCAAGGTGCTGCATCCGGCGATGACGGCGATGGTCGGCGAAGGTCGTTTCCGCGACGAGGTGCGGATCGCCGCCAAGCTCTCGCACCCGAACATCCTCGCGCTCATCGACTCCGGCGCCGTGGACGGGCTGTTCTACTACGTCATGCCATACGTCGGCGGCGAATCCGTCCGCGACTGGCTCAAGCGCGATGGTGCCCTGCCGATGGCGGATGCACTGACGCTGCTCCGCGACGTGGCCGACGCGCTGGCGCACGCGCACGCGGCGGGCGTGGTGCACCGCGACCTCAAGCCGGAGAACGTGCTGGTCGTCGAGGGCCACGCGTTCCTCATCGACTTCGGGGTCGCCAAGCTCGACGCCGAGACGCGGGCCCACGAGACCGCACCGGGACTGCCGATCGGGACTCCCGGCTACATGGCCCCGGAGCAAGCGGCCGGCGGGGTGGTGGACCATCGCGCGGACCTGTACGCCTGGGGTCTGCTGGCGCGCGAGGTGCTCACCGGCAAGCGCGAGCCCGGGATGCCGCTGGCGCCCGCGCGCAGCGACGCGCCGCGGTCGCTGGTCGCGCTCATCGAGGCCTGTCTCGCGATCGACCCCTCGGAGCGGCCCCAGAGTGCCAAGGCCTTGGTCGCGGCCCTCGATGCGGTGGAATCGGTGCGCCGTCCGGCGCGGCTCTGGACGGTGGTCGGCGTGGCGGCGGCGCTCGTGGTGCTCATCGGCGTCGCCTGGGCGCAGCGGACGCCGACGGTCCCGGCGGTGGGCTCCCTCGCGGGGCCGATCGCCGTGTTGCCGCTCATGAACGAGACACCGGACTCCTCGCTCACGGGCTGGGGCCGGCTCGCCGGCGACTGGGTCACGCAGGGCCTGCACGAGGCGGGCCTGCTCCCGGTAGTGCCATGGCCATCGATGGTCATCGCGTCGGTCGACCACGCCAAGCAGGGCGGCGACCCGGTGGCACTGGTCCGCAAGCAGACCGGCGCGGCGACCGTGGTCACCGGCAGCTACTACGACACGGGGGACTCGCTGCGCTTCCAGGCGTCGATCACGGACGCGCGCAGCGGGCGGCTCGTCGCCGCGATCCCGCCGGTGGTGGTGGCCCGCGATTCGGCCGCCGCAGCGGTGCGCGAGCTGCGAGAGCGCGTGATCGGGGCGGTGGCGGTGGCGTTCGACGAACGCCTCACCGCCGGACCGGGCGCCAAGCCACCCACCTGGGAAGCGTATCGCCTCTTCGACCGCGGGCTGACGGAGTTCAGCAGCTATCGCTACGAGGAAGCCAGCGCCCTGATGGAGCAGGCCTGGCGCGCCGACACCACGTTCATGCCGGCGTTGATCTACTCCGCCATCGCCGCGATGAACGAAGGCGACCGCGCCCGCGGCGACTCGCTGCTGGCGCTGCTGGCGCGTTACCGCCCGCAGCTCTCGAGCTACCACGCGACCTTCACCGACGCCCTCGTCGCGGCCCGCGACGGCGACTACGCACGCGCGCTCACGCTGGTCCTCAAGGCCATCGAACTCGCCCCGGGGTCCCGCGCGTCCTACAACGCGGCCAACTTCCTGCTCACGCTCAACCGGCCGGCCGAGGCGGACGCCATGCTGCGCTCCCTCGACCCCGACCACGGCCCGATGCGGGATTGGCCGTCGTACTGGAACCAGCGGGCGCACGCGAACCACCTGCTCGGTGAGTTCGAGCAGGAGCTGGCCCTCGCGAGAGAACTCAAGCGCCGGTACCCCAAGCAGCGCTCGGCGCTGGTGATCGAGTCACGCGCGCTGGCGGCGCTCGGGCGCCATGCGGAGCTCGACTCGGTGATCGCGTCGGCCGAGACGCTCGACCCGGACGTGTACTGGTCGCAGGGGGCGATGCGGCAGGTCGCGGCGGAGGAGTTCGCGATCCACCAGACCGGCGACGCGAGGCAGATGTACCGCGCGGCGGCCACCTGGATCGAGGCCCGGCTGCGCGAGGACCCGACGAGCCGCGTGCATCGCGAATGGCTCTCGCAGGCGCTCATCGGCCTGGGCGAGTATGACCGTGCCGAGCAGCTGCTGGACGCGCTGGACCGCGAGGTGCCGGACCGGCTGTTCTTCCGTGGGCATCTGGCCACGCTGGCGGCCCGGCGCGGGAACGGTCCGCTCGCGGCACGGCGACTGGGGACACAGAACGCGCGCTCGCGCGGTGAGTACGCGGTCTTCGAGGCGCGCATCGCGGCGCTCACCGGGCGCCCCGACGAGGCGATCGCCAAGCTCAGCGAGGGCCTCCGCACGGGCGTCAACAACTGGCACTGGGCGCAACACGCCCTCCAGCGCGACTTCGGCGGACTCGCCGGGGACGCCCGCTACCAGCGACTGATCCGGCCGATCCCGCCGCCGCGCTGAGCGGCGCGGCGGCCCGGTGTCGGTCGCCGCGGTCCGATGGCGCAACTCCTCCTGGTCCCGCCTTTCCGTTCCTCACCAGGAGACTCCCATGTCCATCCGCACCTCGCTCCCTGCCACCGCCCGCGCCGGCGCCGCGCTCGGCCTCGCCACCCTCGCGCTGGTCGTCGGCATGGGGCTCAGCCGCCCCGTGACCGAGCTCCAGGCCCAGGCCCCGCGCCAGGACGCCTGGCTCCAGGGCCTGCGCGCCAAGCACCGCCAGCTGTTCGACTCGCCCAAGGCCGACGGCGGCATCCCGCTCGTGCACGTGCTCAACTACTACGACACGTACAACAAGGCCTTCCAGACGCCGGACAAGGACATCGACGCCGTGCTCACGTTCTACGGCGGCACGACGTTCTTCGCGCTCAACGATGCGATGTGGAGCAAGTACCAGCTCGGCGCCTTCCTCGGCGAGAAGGACGCCTCCGGCGCGGCCGCGACGGCCAATCCCTGGCGCAGCAGCCCCGTGATCCTCGGCATGCCGTTGCCGCAGGCGGGCGTGGAATCGCTGCAGAAGCGCGGCGCGACGTTCATCGTCTGCAACAACGCCCTCGGCATCTTCGCCGGCATGGTCGCCAAGCAGCACGGACTCAAGGCCGAGGACGTACACGCGGACATGAAGGCGAACATCCTCCCCGGCGTGACGCTCGTGCCGGCGATGGTGATCGCCATCGAGCAGGCGCAGAACGTGGGGCTGACCTACCACCGCCAGTAGTCCGCGCGCCGGTCCGCGGACGCACGACGGGGAAGGGCGCGCACGCTCCCTTCCCCGTTCGCATGTCCGGGAGCGCCGCGGCGCGGTGACGCGCGACACACTGCGCGGGCAGGGACGGGACGTATATTCCGCGCTGTGACGAGCGCGCCCACGCCATCGCCGCACGACGCGCCCCGCGTGCGGAACTCCGATCAGTTCCTGTCGCTGTACGAGGAACTCCGCCTGATCGCGGACCGCCTGCTGCGCAAGGAAGCGGTGGGCCACACGCTGCAGCCGACGGCGCTGCTCAACGAGGCCTGGCTCAAGCTCACCGGCAGCCCGCAGCTCGAGCGCCTGGAGCGCACGCACTACCTCGCCATCGCCGCGCGGGCGATGCGCCAGGTGCTCGTGGAGCACGCGCGCCAGCGACGTTCGGCCAAGCGCGGCGGTGCCCTCACGCCCATCACGCTCACCGACGACCAGCTCGGCGTCTCGTTGCCGCTCGACGACATGATCGCGCTCGACGAGGCCCTGCAGCACCTCGGCGCCCAGGACGAGCGGCTGCAGCGGGTGGTGGAGCTGCGCTTCTTCGTGGGCCTCGATGAGCAGGAGACCGCGACGGCGCTGGGCGTCACCACGCGCACCGTGCAGCGCGACTGGGCCAAGGCACGCGCCTGGCTGTTGAGCGAGCTCCGGGACGACACCGGCGCCGGGGCATGAACCCGCGGCCGGACTGGAAGCAGGTCGAGCGCCTGTTCGACGCCGGCCTCGAGCGGCCGGCGGCCGAGCGGGCGGCATGGTTGCGGGCGCAGTGCGGTGACGACGTCGCGCTGCATGATCGCGTGGCACGCATGTTCCGCGCGCACGACGCGCCGGGTTTCCTCGACCGCCCGCTGACGGCGCTCCCGGCCGTGGATGTGCGGGCACAGCTCGACGCCGCGCTCGCCGACCGCTACACCATCGAGTCCATGCTGGGCGAAGGCGGCATGTCGGTCGTGTTCCGCGCGCACGAGGTCAAGCACGACCGCCCGGTGGTGCTCAAGGTGCTGCTGCCGGCCGTGAGCGCCCTCGTGGGCGAGCAGCAGTTCCGCGACGAGGTGCACATCGCGGCCCGGCTCTCGCACCCCCACATCCTCGCGCTGATCGACTCGGGCGCCGTGGGCGGACTGTTCTACTACGTGATGCCCTACGTGGGTGGCGAGTCCATGCGCGAGCGCCTGCGGCGCGAGGGTGCGCGTCCGCTCGGCGAGGCGGTGAGTGTGCTGCGCAGCGTGGCGGACGCGCTGGCGCACGCCCACGGGGCCGGCATCGTGCACCGCGACCTCAAGCCGGACAACGTGCTCTTCGTCGACGGGCATGCGTTCCTGATCGACTTCGGCGTGGCCAAGCTGGAGGGCGACGCCCGCGCCGACGATGCCGTGCCGCGGCTGCCGATCGGCACGCCGGGCTACATGGCGCCCGAGCAGGCGGCCGGCCAGGCGGTGGACCACCGGGCGGACCTGTACGCCTGGGGGCTGCTCGCGCGCGAGTTGCTCACCGGCGCGCGGCAGCCGTCGGCGTCGCTCGCGGTCCTGCGCCCGGACGCGCCGCGGTCGCTGGTCACGCTGGTCGAGGCCTGCCTCGCGGAGGATCCCGCCGAGCGGCCGCAGAGTGCGCGTGCCCTCGTGGCCGCGATGGACGCGCTCGCCGCCGCGAAACCCCGCGCCCCGCGCTGGCCGCTGGTCACCTCCGCCGCACTCGTGGCGCTCGCGCTGGTCTTCGTCTGGTCGCGCCGCGTGCCCACCGTGCCGGCGCTGGGGTCGATCACCGGGCCGATCGCGGTGATGCCGCTCCGGAACGAGACGGCGGATTCGACGCTCAACGGCTGGGGCCGGCTGGCCGGCGACTGGATCACGCAGGGCATGCACGAGGCGGCCCTGATGCCCGTGATCCCCTGGCCGACGATGGTGATCACCGCCGAGGGCTCGGCGAGCGAGGGCGGCGACCCGATCGCGATGGTGCGTCGCCAGACCGGCGCGGCCACCATCGTGACCGGCAGCTACTACCGCACCGGCGATTCACTGCGCTTCCAGGCGTCGATCACCGACGCCCGCAGCGGCCGGCTCATCGCGGCGATCCCGCCGGTGATGGTGGTGACGGACTCCGCGTCCGCCGCGGTGCGCGAGCTGCGCGACCGCGTGATGGGCGCCGTGGGGGTGGCGTTCGACGAGCGCATCCTGAGCGGTGCCGGCAGCACGCCGCCCACGTGGGAGGCGTTCCGGATCTTCGACGAGGGCATCCGCCTCTCCAACGCCAACCGCTACGAGGAGGCCAGCCGGCTCATGGAGCAGGCCTGGCAGGCCGACACGAGCTTCACGCCGGCGCTGATCTATGCGAGCCTCGCGGCGTTCAATGACGGCACGATGCCGCGCACCGACTCGCTGCTGCAGCGCGTGATGGTCCGCCGCGCGACGCTGTCCTCGTACCACGTCGCGCTCGCGGAAGGGGTGCAGGCCTACGCGCGCGGCGACCGCCTGCTGGCGATCGACAAGCTGCGGCGGGCACATTCGCTGGCCCCGGGGTCACGCGCCGGCTACAGCCTCGCGTACACGCTGCTCCAGTTCAATCGTCCGCACGAGGCACTGGCCGTGCTCGGCTCCCTCGACCCGGACCACGGCGCGATGAAGGGCTGGCCCTCGTACTGGACGCAGCGCGCGTCGGCGGCCCACGTCGTCGCGCAGCACGAGGACGAGCGCCGCTTCGCCCGCGAGATGCGCCGGCGATTCCCCACGCAGCGCTCGGCCTGGGTGCTCGAGGCCCGGGCCCTCGGCGCGCTGGGACGCCAGGCGGCGGTCGACTCGCTGCTCGCGGAGGCGGAAGCGCTCGAGCCCGACGTGTACTGGTCGCAGGGCGCGATGCGGACCGTGATCGCCGAGGAGTATCTCACGCACCGCAGCGGGGACCACCGGGCCGCGGCACGCGAGGCCATCCGCTGGCTCGAGCTGCGCCTGAAGTCCGACCCACGCAACCGCGACCATCGTGACTGGCTGTGGTCGGCGTACGTCGCCGCCGGCGACACCACGCGTGCGGTCGCCCTGTTGGATTCGATCGACCGCGCGTATCCCAACCGCCTGACCAACCTCGGCAACCTCGCACGCTTCGCCGCCATGCGCGGGGATGCGGCACGCGCCGCGGCCCTGCTCGCCGCGGCGCCGAGCACCAGCGCCGGCGAACACCTGCTCTTCCGTGGCCGCGTCGCGGCGCTGCTGGGCCGCCGCGAGGAGGCGCTGGCGGCGCTGCGCGATGCGTTGCGCGTGGGCGTGCTCAACTGGCACTGGCGTCGCGATGACGTCCTGCGCGACTTCGCGGCCTACGCCGGCGATGCCGAGTACCAGCGACTGATCGCCCCGCTGGCCTACACGCCGTAGGCGGCGCTCACCGCTCGAAGCGCACCACGCCGCCGACCACCGCGAGGAGCACCACGGCATCGCGGATCGTCTCGGGCGCCACGTGCGTCAGGACGCGGTCGATCAGCACGAGGTCGGCGCGCGCGCCGGACCGGAGCGGCACGACCCCCGGGCGGAAGCCTGCGTCGATCGTCGGCTCCGGCGCATCGGTCGCACCGGGCAGCAGCACGGCACCCTTGGCGTCGATCACGCGTGCCGTGGCCGCGAGTTTCCTCACCTCGGCGCTCGATCCCACGGCCTGCACCCGGTCGCCGTCCACCGCGACCGCGTCCGCCCAGGGACGGCGCGGATCGCCGGTCCAGACGCGGGCGTTGACGATCGCCAGGGAGACGGCCATCGGCGCGACCGCGGAACGTCGCTGTACCGGGGTGGTGGCGGCGCCGCGTGTCAGCCGCGGCGCTCGAGTGCGTCGCGCACGTCGAGCAGGATCTCGAAGTACAACTGCTCGCGCCGGTATGCGAAGTCGAGTGAGGCCATCTGCGCCGGGTCCTCCGCGGCCTTCGCGCGGCTGAAGGCCTCGGAATACATCTCCTCGAGGTTGGCGAGGATGCGCTCACGGGAACGGGACATCGGGATCTTCTCCAAGGCGGCAAAGGTCAGTCTCGGTGGCACGAACGGCGCCGGTTCCGGCGCCTTGGGGCTCTCGAGGAGGTACTTCTTGGCGGCGCCGAGCAACTCGCGGCGCACATCGACGGGTTTGGACATCGTCCAAGGAACGTATCGGAACCGCCCCGGAGAGTCCACGCGCGCGCGGGAACATGGCATCGAGGTTGCTCCTTGAGGGTAGGAAGACACGGACGATGTGCCGTTCTGGCACGACGTGTCACGGACTCTGTCGGAGCGACTGATGAACAACGTGAAGGTCTTCGTGCTGATGGCCGGAATGACCGCCCTGCTCGGGTCGTTGGGCGGCTACTTCGGGGGCCAGATGGGGCTGGTGCTCGCGCTGCTGGTGGCGGGCGGCATGAACGTGTTCCTCTACTGGAACTCGTCGGCGATGGTGCTGCGCTCCTACGGGGCGCAGGTGGTGGAGCGCGCACAGGCGCCGGAGCTGTACGACATGGTGGACCGCCTGCGGCAGCGTGCGGGCCTGCCCATGCCGACGCTGGCGATCGCGCCGCACGAACAGCCCAACGCCTTCGCGACGGGTCGCGACCCGGAGCACGCGGTGGTCTGCGTGACGTCCGGGCTCACCAGGCTCGTCGACCGCGACGAGATGGAAGGGGTGATCGCGCACGAGCTCGCGCACATCAAGAACCGCGACATGCTGCTGCAGACCGTGACGTCGACGATGGCGGGCGCCATCTCGTCGCTCGCGCAGTTCGCCGTGTTCTTCGGCGGCCGCTCGGATGACGAGGACCGGAATCCCATCGCGGGGCTGGCGATGCTGATCCTGGCGCCGCTGGCGGCCTCGCTCATCCAGTTCGCGATCAGCCGGCAGCGCGAGTTCAAGGCGGATGCCGTGGGTGCCGAGATCGTCGGACGACCCGAGGGACTGGCGCGCGCGCTGCAGAAGCTGGATGCCTACTCGCGTCGCATCCCGATGCAGGTCTCGCCGGCCGCGGCGCCGCTGGCGCAGGTCAATCCCCTGGCTGCCATGGGCGGCGGGTTGAGCTCGCTGTTCTCGACGCACCCGTCCACCGAGGAGCGCGTCGCCCGGTTGCTCGGGCGCTGACGCAGCGAACCCCCGGGGCGCGCGACGGCCGGGACGCCTCGCGCGCCCCCGCGGCTCAGCCGCCCAGTCGGTGGAAGACCCCTTCGGGCACCTCGCGGCCGTCGCGCAGGTGCTCCACCACGATCCGCTCCAGCAGCTCGGGTGTCACCCCGGCGTACCAGAGGCCGGCCGGATACACCGCGACGATCGGCCCGCCGGCGCAGACGCCCAGGCAAGGTGCTTCGCTGCGCTTCACGCGCCGGGGCCCGAACAGCAGGCCTTCGCGCTGCAGCAGCTGCGCCAGCAGCGAGTAGAGGGACCGGCCCCGCCGATCCGTCGAGCAGTAGCCCCCCGTGCAAACCAGCACGTGGTGTGCATACGGCTCCATGACCGCCGTGAGTTGCTCCGGCGTGGGCACCGTCAGGTCTTCGGCAGCTTGTTGTCGCCAGGCGGGGCGACGTACCGCAACGACTCCACCGGGGTGCCGTCGCGCAGGTGTTCGGCGAAGATCCGCTCTGCGGCTGCCGCATCCACACCGTCGTACCACACGTCCTCGGGATACACGACGACCATCGGTCCGTGGCCGCACTGGCCGAGGCATCCGCTGTGGTTCACCCGCACGTGCGGGCCGAGTGCCGCGTCGCGGACGCGGTCCTTGAGGACCTGGAAGGTGGTGGCGGAGTCCTGCGTCGTGCAGGTCTTGCCGCTGGTGCACACGAACACGTGCCGCGCGTACTGGCCCATCGGTTCCGGAGCTTGGTGTGAGGGGAAGACTCGACGCACAGGCGTCCCACGGTACATTAGCGCAATGCCCACCCCAGAGGAGTTCTTCGCGCTCGACCTGCGTGTGGGGACCGTGCTCGAAGCCGCACCGTTCCCGGAAGCACGAAAGCCGTCCATCAAACTGCGCATCGACTTCGGTGATGAACTCGGCGAGCGGCGTTCCAGTGCCCAGCTCACGGTCCATTACCGTCCAGAGGACCTCGTGGGCCGACAGGTGGTGGCGGTGACCAACATCGGCACGCGTCGCATCGCCGGGTACGTCAGCGAGGTGCTGGTCCTCGGGGCCATGCCGAGCGCCACCGAGGTCGTACTGCTCAACCCCGACCAGCCGGTCGCCAACGGGACTCGAATCGGATGAGACACGCCATGACCCTCCCGCTGCACACCGCCGTCGCGGCGCTCGCGCTCGTCCTCAGCGACCCGCCGCTCGTGCTCACCCACGCCAACGTCGTGGACGGCGTGACGGCGACCGTCCTGCGCGACCAGACCATCGTCATCGTGGACGGTCGGATCGCGAGCATCCGCCCGGGGACCGCCGCGTCGACCGCACCGGCCGGGGCGACCGTGATCGACCTCGGCGGACGCTGGGTCGCGCCCGGGCTCATCGATGCGCACACACACATCTCGAGCCTGGCGAACGCGCGGCGCGCCCTGCACTCGGGCGTGACCACCGTCCGCTCCGCCAGCGTCCCCGCGTTCCAGGATGTCGCGATGCGCGACATGGCGCGCGCCGGACAGGTGCTCGCACCCGACGTGCTGGCCACGGGCGTCTTCGTGACGCCCAACCTGGGCGAGACGCTGCTCGCCGACGCACGCCTCGGTGCGCTCGCCGGCGGTGTGCTGACCCCGGAGCAGCTGCGGGTCCTGGTGCGCGTGAACCTCGACCGGGGCGTGGACTGGATCAAGACCCGCGGGACCGAGCGCGCCGGCCTGCCCGACACCGACCCGCGCAAGCAGGTCTACGACGAGCGTGAGCTCCGCGCCATCGTCGAGGAGGCTGCGACGCGGCGGATCCCGGTGATGGCGCACGCACACGGCGACGAGGGCGCGTACGCCGCCGTCGCCGCAGGCGTGAAGAGCATCGAACACGGCACGTACCTCTCCGACTCGACACTGCGGCTCATGCGGCAGAAGGGCACCTGGCTGGTCCCCACGCTGTCCACCATCTGGGACCTCACGCAGCCGGGCGGCGACTACGACGACCCCGTGCTCACGCTGCGCGGCCAGCACATGGCGCCGCGCATCGAGGACGTGATCCGGCGTGCGCATGCGATGGGCATCCGCATCGCCGCCGGGGCGGACACCGACTACGGTCCGGAATCCGTCACCCGCATCAGCCATGAGGTGATGCGCTTCCGTGGCCTCGGGCTCTCCGCGGTGGAGGCCCTCGCGACCGCCACCAGCGGCGCGGCCGAGCTGATCGGCGTGGGCGGCAGCACGGGGCGCGTGGCGGTCGGATTCGAGGCGGACCTGATCGTCCTCGAGGGTGATCCGCTCGCCGATGCCGCGTGGTTGCAGGACGTGACGGTGGTGATCTCCAACGGGCGTGTCGCACTCAACCGGTTGCCATTCGGACGGCGTCCCACCCGTTAACTTGCGGCATGTCGACCTCCGTTCCGGCCGAGATCGCGGCCAAGGGCTATGCCCACCCGGAGAAGCTGGTGAGCACCGCGTGGCTCGCCGAGCATCTCCACGATCCGCAGTTGCGCATCCTCGAGAGCGACGAGGACGTGCTGTTGTACGAGATGGGCCACATCCCCGGCGCGCAGAAGATCGATTGGCACGCCGACCTGAACGATCCCGTCGAGCGGGACTACATCGCACCCGAGGGCTTCACGGCGCTGCTGCGGGCCAAGGGCATCGACGCCTCCACGCCCGTGGTCCTCTACGGCGACAAGAACAACTGGTGGGCCGCCTACGCGCTCTGGGTGTTCGAGCTCTTCGGCTTCACGCAGGTGCGGCTCCTCGATGGCGGGCGCGCCAAGTGGGAGGCCGAGGGCCGGCCGATGGTCACGGACGTCCCGCGCGTCGCGCCGTCGACGTACACCGCGCCGGCGCGTGACGACGCCCGCATCCGCGCGTTCCTGCCCGACGTGCTCCTGCACCAGCGCGCGCGTGGTGCGATGATCGACGTGCGCTCCCCGCAGGAGTACAGCGGCGAGCGGACGCACATGCCGGAGTATCCGCAGGAGGGCACGCTGCGGGGCGGCCACATCCCGGGTGCGCGGTCGGTGCCCTGGGCGCGCGCGGCGAACGCCGACGGCACGTTCCGCAGCGCGGCCGAATTGCGCGCCATCTACGAGACCGAGGCCGGACTCCGGCCCACCGACGACGTCGTGACGTACTGCCGCATCGGCGAGCGCTCCTCGCACACCTGGTTCGTGCTGTCCTACCTGCTCGGCTACCCCAAGGTCCGCAACTACGATGGCAGCTGGACCGAGTGGGGCAACGCCGTGCGCACCCCCATCACCAAGGGATCGACGCCGTGAACACCGAAGCACCCAAGAAGGTCAACAAGGTCGTGGTGCGCTGGGACGGCGGTCACCGGTTCGACGGCAGCCGGCTGGGCAGCGAGAAGTCGATCCGCATCGATGCCGACGCCGTGACCGGGCCCGGTCCGGTGGACACGCTGCTGTGTGCGCTGGCCTCGTGCACGAGCGTCGACGTGGTGGACATCCTCGAGAAGCGCCGGACGCCGGTGCAGGGGCTCACGGTGGAGGTCACGGGGGAGCGTGCGAATGCGACGCCGGCCCGGCTGACGCGCGTGATCCTGACGTATCGCATGCGAGGCGTGGGCATCGAGCGGGTGCACGCCGAGCGCGCGATCGAGCTCGCGGTGACCAAGTACTGCTCCGTGCGCGACTCGCTGGATCCGAACCTGCCGGTGGAGTGGGTGCTGGAGCTGGCGTAGCGCGTCAGCCGTCGCGGGTCCAGACGAGGATCATGCCGCAGCGGCGGTCGGCGCCGCTGAACTGCGGCGGCACCGTCGCCGCCCCGGAGTAGATCTCGAATCCCATGATCTCGCGCGGGGTCGGCAGCAGCTCGAGCGGGAAGCGCCGTGGCATGGGCACGCCGTCGACCACGACCTGCATCGCGCAGGCCATCGCGCCCTCGCCGAATACCGAGCCGCCTTCGCGCTTGCTGATGGCGACGAGTTCCGAGATGCCGGAGGCGTTGGGGCTGGGCGCCAGCGAGATCGAGGGCGCCATCCGCAGGTAGTCGGCCGACACCGGCAGGTTGCGCTTCTCGATCTGGTCCTGCGTGATGAAGAAGCCCACGCCCTGCGCGCGTCGCGCCTCGAAGTCGCGCAGCTTGATGGAGCGACGGTCCTCGGTGACGACGACCTTGTCGAGTGTCTGGAGTGCCGGCTCCATGAGGAACGAGAGGCGCAGCGTGTCGCGCGCGCCCACCTGGATGACCGACGAGATGGGCCGGAAGCCGATGCGGCGCACGATGAGCAGGTACTGGCCCGCCGGGACCTCCGTGAAGCGGAAGCGTCCCGCGCTGTTGGTCTCCACGCTGATGTCGGTGCGCAGGATCTTCACCTCGGCGAACCCGACCGGCTTGAGCAACGTGTCGGTGACCGTGCCGTCGATGACGCCGGCGGCGCGGGCCGGTGCCTGCGTGGTGGGCGAGCGCGGCGGTTGGGCCCACTGGGCGTGGAGCGCCGCGCACGGCGCGACGAGTGCGGCAGCGAGGGCGAGCGCGAGGAGGGTGTGGTGCCGGGTCATGCGGAGGGCATCGAGCGTCATGGCTGAGATGTACACCGGCCACGCGGGCATGGCCACCGGGGGCGGCCGCGGGTGAACGGCGGCGCGCGGCGCTCCCGCGTGGTGTGGGCATCATCATAATAGCGTCCTTGCTGACCGCTCGGCCAGTTCTCTATACGCCCCCCTTACTTGCGGTGTGAACGAAATGGGTGCCTTATAGCGCGGTCTGGGAGGCGGCCCCGATCCGGTGGGATCGCGCACCACTTCCTGACGGCACGCTGTCACCCACCACACAGCGAGCTCAATCACAATCTTTTCGGTTGGAGGTCACGTGGGTACGAGGAGACTCGTTGCGGCGGTTCTCGCGTTGGCGCTGGCATTCGGTGGATCGAATGTGCAGGCGCAGGGCACGCGGGAGATCACCGGCAAGGTCACGCAGGTCGGCGGAGCGCCGCTCGCGGATGCGAGCGTGACGGTCCTGGGTCAGGCGATCGGAGCGCGCTCGAACGAAGCGGGCGAATACCGACTGCGGGTGCCACAGGGTGAAGTGACCCTCCTTGTGCGTGCGATCGGCTTCAAGCGCACCACGGCGAAGGTCGCGGCGAACGCGAGCACGCAGGACTTCGCGCTCGAGAAGGACGTGCTGCAGCTCGAAGGTGTGACGGTGACCGGTGCGGCCACCACGATGGACAAGCGCAACGCGACGACCCCCGTCGCGAGCGTGAACGCGGAGGAGTTGACCCGCGTTCCCGGGCGTTCGATCGAGAACCAGCTCTCGGGCAAGGTCCTCGGCGCGCGCATCTTCGAGAACAACGGCGCGCCGGGCGGTGGTGCCCAGGTGCAGATCCGTGGCGCGACGTCGATCCTCGGGCAGGGTGACCCGCTCTACGTGATCGACGGCGTCATCGTCTCGAACGCGACGATCCCGAACGGCCTCAACTCGATCTCGCGCGCCGGCGGCGGCATCGGTGGCGTGCAGGACAACGCGGTCAACCGCCTCGCGGACATCAACCCCTCGGAGATCGAGAGCGTCGAAGTCCTCAAGTCGGCGGCGGCCTCGGCCATCTACGGCTCCCGCGCGACGAACGGCGTCGTGGTGATCACGACCAAGCGCGGCCGCACCGGCGCGCCGAGCTGGAACGTGACGCAGCGCGTCGGCGTCGCCTCGCTCTACCGCAAGATCGGCTTCCGCGAGTGGGACAACATCACGCAGCTCGTGCCGGCCAACGACCCGCTGACCTCGGCCAACGAGTCGATCCAGTGGGTGGGCAACGCGGCGGCGATCCCGATCGCGCAGGCGCTCTGCAACCCGAACTGCACGAACTACGACTACGAGCAGCAGATCTTCGGCCGCACCGACCCGACCTTCGAGACGATCCTCTCGACCCGTGGCGGCGCCGGCAACACCAAGTACTTCGCGTCGATCGGTGACAAGCAGGAATCCGGCATCATGCTCCGCACGGGGGCCCGCCGCACCTCGGGCCGCTTCAACCTCGACCAGACCATCGGCCAGAAGCTGACGCTCTCCGGCGGCCTGGGCGTGACGCGCAACTTCAACCAGCGCGGCATCACCAACAACAACAACGCCGGCATCTCGCCGACGTACGACCTGGGCTACATCCCCCACGTCATCGACTTCCGGCAGAACCCGGATGGCACCTGGCCGGTGAACCCGTTCTACGCCGGCGGTTCGTCGGTGTCGAACCCGATCGCCAACGCCGAGTTCATCAAGAACAACGAGGAGACCTGGCGCCAGACCGGCAACTTCCGCGCGGCCTACCAGGCGTTCTCCAACGCGCAGCACAACGTCAACGTCTCGTACCAGGCGGGCCTCGACCGCTTCCAGCAGGAAGGCATCGCGTACTCGCCGAACTTCCTCCAGTTCGAGCCGAACGACGGCCAGGCCGGCACCTCGGCCATCTCGTCGGCGCAGGTCTTCCAGATGAACCAGGGCTTCAACGTGGTCTGGACGTACACGCCCTCGGTGAACTGGATCGGCAGCCTGACCACCTCGTTCGGTGGCACGCAGGAAGAGCAGTCGCAGCGCACGTACCGCACGCTGGGCCGTGGCCTGATCCCGACGGTCGGTGTCTCGGCCGGCGCGGCGGTCACGACGGTCGAGGACGGCCGCAACATGTTCAAGGACCAGTCCTACTACCTGCAGGAGCAGGCGCTGCTGCTCGACGAGAAGCTCACCGTCGCGGCCGGCTTCCGCATGGACCGTTCGTCGGTGAACGGCGACCGCGAGAAGTTCTACATGTTCCCGAAGTACTCGGCCGCGTACCGCTTCGAGAAGCCGTTCTGGGCCTCGGAGTACACGGATGAGATCAAGCTCCGCGCCTCGTGGGGCCAGTCGGGCAACCGCCCGAACTTCGGCAACCGCGACATCCTGTTCGCGAACGGCGGCATCCTCGACACGCGCGGCTCGCTGGTCGCGGCCGGCACGCTCGGCAACGCGAACATCAAGCCGGAGACGATGACCGAGACGGACCTCGGCATCGACGCGTCGTTCCTGAACCAGCGCATCAACTTCGAGGTCACGCGCTACCAGCGCATCATCTCGGACCTGCTGCTCAACTTCCCGCTGCCCAACTCCTCCGGCCTCACCCAGCAGGTCGTGAACGGCGGGCAGATGTCGGTGAAGGGCTGGGAGTTCGGCATCACGGCGATCCCGGTCCAGCGCGGCGACTTCACCTGGACGTCGCGCATGAACTTCACCAACAACCGGCAGATGGTCGACAACCTGCTGGTCGACGGGCAGCGCGTGCCGGACTTCGCGGCGCCGGGCTCGTTCGGTGCCACCTACGGCCGCAACCGCATCGCGTCCGGCCTCCGCTCCACGCTGGTGTGGGCCAACGCCCCGATCGGCGTCGGCGGTGCGGTCCGCGACACGATCGTCGGTGACGCCAACCCGTACCACCAGACGCAGTTCACCAACGACTTCGCCTGGCGCAACTGGACCCTCTCCACGCTGCTCGACTGGCGCAATGGTGGGCTCGTCTCGAACATGACGAACAACCTGTGGGACGAGGGTGGCAACTCGCGTGACTTCGACGAGCCGTTCAACGGCACGACGAAGGGTCTCTATCGCTACTACGACACGTTCTCGGCCGGCGACAGCCGTGTCTACATCCAGCCGGGCACGTTCCTCAAGCTGCGCGAGATCACGCTGACCTATGCGGCGCCGTCGTCGTTCACCGCGAAGTACCTCCGCGGCGCGAAGGACCTCCGCGTGAGCCTCAGCGGCCGCAACCTCTGGGTGAAGACCGATTACTGGTCGTACGATCCGGAGTTCAACAACTTCGGCAACACGAACTTCAACCGGTTCATCGACCTCGCGCCCTTCCCGACGAGCCGTCAGTTCTTCTTCAGCGTCGATGTCGGCTACTGAGACGACCACGACACCCACTGACGACTCTCGACTCCAATGAGGAATCCAATGCAGAAGGGAATTTTCCTGGGCCTCGCCGCGGCAACGGTGCTCGTCGCCGGTTGCAACGCCGATGTGCTCAACGTGCCCAATCCGAACTCGCCGTCCCGCGACGGCGCGTCGGCGGACCCGAACGCCCTGCAGCTGCAGGCGACCGGTGTGCTGCGGCAGCTGCGCGGCGGCCGGAGTGGCTACATCACGGCCACGGCGCGGTTCGGCCGTGAAGGCTACATCTACTCGCCGAACGAGGGCCGCAACACCTCGCACTACCTGATCGGCATCGCCGGCGCGAACCGCCTCGATCCGGCCGGGTTCGCGGTGGGCGTGTGGGCCGGCCCCTACGGCAACCTGCGCGACCTGTACAACCTCAAGAACGTGCTCACCAACAGCACGACGCTCACGGCGACGCAGCGCAGCGCCGGCCTGGGCTTCGCGCGCACGCTCGAGGCGCTGGAACTGTTGTACGTGATCTCCACCCGCGACACCCTCGGGGCCGTGGTGCAGATCAACGAGACCCCGACCGAACTCGCGCCGTTCGTCTCGCGGGACTCGGTGTACCGCTACATCCTGAACACGCTGGACGCGGGCTTCACCGAACTGCAGGCGGGGGGCACGGCCTTCCCCTTCCAGCTGACCTCGGGCTTCACCGCGAACGGCACGTTCAACACGCCGGCCACGTTCGGGCAGTTCAACCGCGCGATCGCGGCGCGGGCGGCGGCCTACTACGCCACCAGCGGTGGCGGGGCGGCGGCGTGGACGCGGGCGCAGACGGCGATCGCCGCCTCGTTCCTCAACCGCACGGCGGCGACCGCGGCGGCGATGAACGTCGGCACGTATCACGTCTACTCGACCGCGACCGGTGATGCGGCCAACGGCACGGACAGCGCGGCGACCCCGGACTTCCTCGGGCACCCGAGCCTCCGCACCGATGCGCAGCTCAAGGCGGACAACACGCCGGACAACCGGTTCCTGAACAAGACGTACACGCTGGCCGTCGCGCGCAACGCGCCGCAGGGTCTGGGCATCGCGACGGATATCTCCATGCGCGTGTACAAGGCGCAGAACTCGCCCATCCCGATCATCCGCAACGAGGAGCTCATCCTGCTCGATGCGGAGATCCGCTTGGCGACCGGCGACCTGCCGGGGGCGATCGCCAACATCACGCAGGTCCGGACGGTGTCGGGCGGGCTGCCCGCCTCGACGCTGACCCCGGCGTCCGGTGCCACGGCGATCCGCGACGGCATCCTCTACGAGAAGCGCTACTCGCTGCTCGCCGAGGGCCATCGTTGGGTCGACATGCGCCGGTACGGGCTGCTCAACACGCTCCCGCGTGACCTCACCACCGGCGTCAACGCGCACTTCGTGGCGCGCGTGATGCCGATCCCGCAGGCGGAATGCCTGGTCCGTGCCCGTGCGACGGACCCGGCACTCGCGGCGCCGGGGTGCTAGCACCACGGCGGTGAGCGGGAAGATCGGAGAAGCGGGGCCCGGCAGTCGCCGGGCCCCGCTTCGCGTTCGGCAGCGACCTCTACCGCCGCGCCTCCCGCAGCGCGTGCCCCGCCTCGAGCAGGATGATGCGCGTCATCGCGAGTTCCACCGCCGCCCGCGACCCCGGCAGCGAGAACACCACCTTGCCGTGCGCGGTGCCAGCGGTGGCCCGCGAGAGGATCGCCGCGGTACCCACCTGTTCCTGGAAGGAGAGCATCCGGAAGAGCTCACCGAATCCCGGCATCTCCTTCTCGAGCAGCGGCCGCAGGGCCTCGACGCTGCGGTCGCGGGAGCCCAGTCCCGTGCCGCCGGTCACCACGATGACCTCGAGATCGGGCGCGCCGAGCCAGTCCGCGAGGCGTGCGCGCACACGCGTTTCGTCATTGGGGAGCAGGTCGTGCCGCACGACTTGGTGACCGGCGGACTCGAACAGCGCTCGGACCCGGGGACCGGACTCGTCGGTGTCGACCGTCCGGGAGTCGCTCACCGTGAGTACCGCGCAGCGCCACGACGCGCGGGCGGCGGCCTCAGCGCGGTGTGTGCGTGTGCCCTCGGGGCTGCCCTTGGGGCTGCCCGCGGGGGGGGCAGGAACATCGCCGGGGGGTTGAGTCTTTGCCGGTGGCCGGTGCATACATTAATGTCGCGAGCTTCCCCCGCCCGCGCACCCCACACAACCTTTCGGAGGCAGTGCTCAATGTCGTCGGCCAAGACCCTTCTTTTCACCCTCTCCGCTGTTGCCGTGACGGCGGTCGCCGCCTGCGGCGGTGGCGCGGACAAGGCCCCGGCGGCCGACGCTGCGCCGGCGACGCCGGCTCCTGCGGCCGCGGCAGCGCCGGCGGCGGCGGTGAACATGGACTCGATCGGCAAGGAAGTGTACGCGACCTGCACGACCTGCCATCAGGCGAACGGTGCGGGCGTGCCCAACACGTATCCGCCGCTCGCGGGCTCCGACATCGTCGCGGGTGACGCCAACCGCGTGATCGCGATCGTGCTGCACGGCCTCATGGGCCCGATCAAGGTGAACGGCAAGGACTACAACAACGTCATGTCGCCCTGGGGCGCGGCGTTCAACGACACGCAGGTCGCCGCGGTGGTGAGCTATGTGCGGTCGCAGTGGGGGAACACCGCCTCGGCCGTGACGGCCGCGGATGTCGCCAAGGTCCGTGCCGCGACCGCGTCGCGCACGTCGATGTGGACCTGGGACGAACTCACCAAGGCCACGTTCTGATGACGCGCGCCGTGCGGACCCTCGCACGGCGAGCGCTGCTCTGCTGCGCGCTCGTCGCCCCCTTGGTATTCTCAGGGGCGGCGGGCGCGCAGGTCGTTTCCGCAGCCGCGGGTGGCGCCGCGGGTGGCGCCGCGGGTGGCGCCGCGCCGCCGCAGGCGACACAGGATGCGGCGTATTCGCCGCAGGTCGAGCGCGCGGCACGGGCGATCTTCGCCGATGTCCTCAGCCCGTATTGCCCCGGGCTCTCATTGACCGCTTGCCCCAGCCAGGGCGCGTTCATCCTCAAGGACTCGATCCGCAAGGAGCTCGCGGCGGGCCGGACGAGCGAACAGGTGTGGGCCGGCCTGGAGGCGCGCTTCGGGCCATCGATCTACGCCAAGCCCAAGGCGCGCGGCGTCGGATTGCTCGCGTGGATCGGACCGTACGTTGCGATCGCACTCGCCGGGCTGCTATTGACGTGGTGGCTCCGCCGCGGTGCTTCGCGCGAGCGAGCGCCAGCGGTGCTCGTCACCGACGACCCGACGTTGCGCGACGACCAGCGGGCGGCCTTGGACGCCGCGCTGCGATCGGATCGCTAGTCGCGCGACGTCAGTGCTCGCGTAGCCGCTCGCGTAGCCGCTCGCGTAGCTGCACGCCGCACATCGCCTATCGGCCGGCGCGCGGGGAGTTCGCCGACATCGTCACCGGATGGTGAGCACAGACGGCCGCGGGAAGCCGAGCCTATCGCGGGCTCATCCGCCACGAACCGCCGATTCGCTGCACCTGCATCCGCGTGCGTCCGACGATCGCACCCTGTCGGGTGGCCTCCACCCGGACGAACTGGACCTCCGAGGAGCCGTTCCAACGCACACTGTCGGGTCCCCAGGGATTGGCCGACTCACCCAATCGCCCGCCGCGCGCGACCAGGAGTGAATCCACGCGGCCGCCGGCGGCACGCAGCACGGCGAGCGAGTTCTCCGCGTAGCCAGCATCGAGGTCCAGGCGCGCGACGAAGAAATGCCGCCTGTCGGGAGCGAACACGGGCTCGTCCTCGAGCACGATCCGGTCTCCGGAGTCCGCCGGAATCCAGAACACGCCCACATCCTCACCGTGGAGGTAGGCAGCGAGCACCAGATGTGCACGCACCTCCGGGAGCCAGCGCAGATACGTGAATCGCGCCCACGCTGCGTCACGTGATTCGTCCGTGAACTGCAGCGTATCCGACCGACGGACGATGCGAAGGTTCCGCCCCTCACGCACCACGCCGACGGGAGCGGTCGCGAGCGCCGCGCTGTCGGTCTGGACCCACGCCAGCGAGTCGCCAGGCTCCCCGGCTGCCGCCAATGGCCAAAAGGGCGCACTCGCATCGCCCCGTGCGACCGCGTCGCCGGCCTCAGCGTGGCGCCGCCGGGATGCTGCGGCGTGTGGCCGTCATCGGGAGCCGTGCACCGCCGTGGTACTCTACGATGCCTTCCATCGAGCGTCCCTGGTCGGTCAACCGTCCGACGAATCGCACATCACCCTCGCGCGACGCGACGACCATCCGCACGGAGTCGCCCTCCACGGTGAACGGCCGGATCGCCAGGGTGTTCGTCAGGTACATGGTGATCGAGCCTGCCCAGCCCTTCTCCACGGGTCCCAGCGCGAAGAAGCCGGGGGAGGTCCGCTCACCCACACGCATGTTGAAGTCCCAGAGTCCCTGCAGGTCGGGGCCCGTCGCGGGTGTGGTCGCAGGTGTGCTCGCGGCTGCCGCGGCCGTCGCGGGGGGTGTCGGTGTCGATGACTGTGCACGGGATGCCGCAGGCGTCAGCAACGCTGCCCCCAAAGCCGCCACGAGCGCCGAGGTAAGCCTCGCGTGCCGTCCTGGCGTCCGACGCTGGTGACGATCCGTTCCGTGGGCCATGGGGATGCGCTCGTGTTGGGGGATCAGGACCGGTCCCGAGTTCCGGTCGGCAAGTCTGCGTCCTGCGGAGCCAGCGGTCATCGCTGCGGTTCGCCCAACACACTTTCCGCCATCGATCGCCGGTTCGCGCGAACGCTGAAATCATCGTAGCACAGCGCTCGCAGCACGGCATCCGGACGCGCGGACCAGCTCGCCCAACTCAGCGGCGAATCTCCGTGCATGTCCTTCGCTGACGGCTCGGCACCTGCCTCGAGGAGGAGCCGCACAGTGGCTTCGGTCCCGAACACTGCCGCCCGATGCAACGCCGTCTCCGCCTTGGTGCGGCAGTCCCGCATGAAGCCGCCGGTCTCGATACCAGGCTTGGTCGCGCGATTGGGGTCGGCCCCGTGAGGCAGCAGCACGCGCAGCACGAGATCGTGCGCGGTCCGCTCCGGCGTGCAGAGGGCAGCGTGCAGAGGCGTCTCTCCTGTATCGGGCAACGCGGCGTTGACGTCTGCCCCGTGCTCGATGAGGAATTCGCAGAGACGCCAGTGCCCATGAAACGCCGCGCCGTTGAGGTCCATGTTGTCGCCCAGCGCGCCGAGCGATTCCCCCTGGGCCAGCAGGTGACGCATCGCGCTGACGTCGCCGTAGTAGGCGCACCAGCGGATCAACGAGGTGCCGTCAGCGTCGGTCGCGGTTGCGGGGTTGCCGGCGGCGAGGAAGTCGAAGACGAGATCCGTGCGTCCAGCTTTGATCCGGTTCAGGAGCGTGGCGGCCATGATGATCCCGTGATTGGTCGGCCAGACAACATGTTGCGGCGTGGCCGGTCGCATGCATCGCGGGACGGCGGCCAGACCCGACTCCTAGGAACGATAGCGCGTGGCCGCCAACCCGCCACCCTTGCTGCGTATCAGGACCCCGTGCCGTGCGAACGCGCGCCTACGAGATCCACAGAGTGATCCCGCGTTTCACGCGCCACCCGTCACGGGTGCGCTCCAGGATGGTCACATCGCCGCGAGCGCTCAGGACGTCGGAGAACCGCTCGATGTAGACTGCGGCCATGCGGCCGTCGCGGCTGAAGGCGACGTGTGACACACCAACGAGCTCCGGGAACGGCGCGTAGGCCTGTTGGAAGCGCAGCAGGCGTCGCGCCGTCTCGCTCTTCGGCGACGGTGGACCGAACGTGAGGACGGTGTCGAGGACCACCACGCGCCGTGTTGGAATCGGCAGGGATACCGAGTCCCGCGTGCTGGAGACTCGCGCCAAGTCTCTTGCGAGTGCTCGTGGTACCGAGTCCGCGACGAGTCGCGCCACGAAGGCGCGCAAGTCTGCGTCAGGAGGACGGACCGAGTCTCTCTCGAAGTACGGCGGCCGCACGAAGCGTCCTTCCAGAACGAGCGGCGCGTCACCGTCGCTGGGCACCCCCGCGAGATCGTCGAAGAGCGCACCGAGCACGGCCCGTTCTTCCTTGTCGCGATCGAAGTCGATCCGACCACACGCGCTGGCGGTGAGCAGGACGACCAAGCACGAGAACGCTCTGCGGCAGGCCGACGTCACCGCGTCGCCCGGACGTCGGACTGTGCAGCCGCCGCTTCCATCCCCGTCGTGTCGTCGCCCATCGCCGTCAGTGCGTCGGCACGCGGAGTGCCGCTTCGGCCGAACTGATGACCGGCAGCACCTCGAAGTCGACGAGATCCTCCCACGCACGCATCCACTCGTCCAACAACGCTCGTTCGGCGCACTCCATGACTTGGTAACACGTCGTGAGGTCCTCGCTCACCCAACTGTTCACGTAACGGAGCCCCTCGGGAGCGAGCCGTCCTTGAGCGCGAAAGCGCGCGTACACGGGCGCGGGATTGCCGCCTCGGAAGTGTTCGATCACCATGTATTGCATCGTAGTCCGTTCGGTCTCCGTGACGTCAAGTTGTGCTGGGGCCCAATCCCAAAGCGGTAGCAGGGCGCCTGCGCCGAGCCGGAACATACGACCATACGCGATCGCCCACCTCTCCCGCCGTCGTGGCCGTCGACGCCACCGTCGTCAGCCTTGCACGCTCACCAGTCTCCGGTGCGTTCGAGATGACGCCGGTAAGCGCGGAGCAAGGCGACCGCGACCCCACCATACCCGAACAACATGGCGCCCGAGAAGATCACCGGGGCCCAGACCGCGTCGGTCGATGCCACTGCGATCCCCATCCCGAGGGCACCGATCGCCGAACAGAGCACACAGACTAGCAGGGTGCGTAGCGTGTCACGACGGGTCTCGCGTTCGATCTGACGCGAGAGCGCCTCCAGTTGCGCGCCCCGAGCCGCGTTCGAGTCCGCTGGCGATTCGTAGAACTGGTCGGTGCGGTGGGGGCGCATCCCGCTCATACCGACTGCGTGGCACCGGGTTCCGGATGCGCCGGGCGGTGTCTGGGTGTGCCGTGGTCGATTCCACAACTGCGCTTCGGCGGCCACGCCGCTCGGAGCCGTACGCAGGCAACCGGGCGGCTGTCCCGTCGCCCGAGCGGACCGACGGTCATCAACTATGGTCAGCTAGCGGCGCACCGGAGCCCGCCCGAGCGCCTCGCGGGTGACGCGCGCGCACTCCGGGGAGCCGCGCTCGCCGTGGACGAGACAGTCCAACCAGAGCGTGTCGCGGACGACGCCACTCGTGTCCGACAGGTCCGCGACCAGGTACCACGCGCCTTCGGCGACGGCAAGACAGATTGCTGGCCTCACCGACGTACCCAGCGCATCGTACGCTCGTGCATGGATGCTGGGCAGCCTGAAGTGGCCCAGCGAGTCGATTCGCGCCGCGAGCCCGACGTCGCTGCAACGCGCGGAATACGAACCATCGTCGGTCCAACGCGATTCGGCGAAGGCCACGCGCGCGTCGCCAACCATTTGTCCCGGAGCATACCAACCCGCGGTGAGGCGCCCCCGCACAACGGGAGTGCGCCGCTCTGACGGCTCTGCCCGCGACGCCACCAGCGCAGTTTGCGTCGTCGGTTTCGGCAAGCTCCAGAACCGCCACCACATCATCGAATGACCCGGCCCGCTGCAAGTGTGCCAGCAACTCCTCCACCTCGTGGAACTGGGTGAGGATGTCGTCGTCCGTCTCGATCGCACCCCGCACTGCCTGGCGCAGCTGCTCAAGCGGATACGCTGGTCCACGTGTGTACTCGTATGCGAACTCGACGTCTGGATTGTAGACCGTCTGCGCCAGAACCCTGTCAAGGACTCCCAGAGTCCTACCAGGGTGAACCTGACTCATCGTGTACGACCGTCCGTCACGATGAAAGAATGTGACCCCATTCCACCACTGCTTGAAGTAGCCGTGCACCGGCTCCCGCCCAGTGCGCTCGAGCTCAGCAGCGCGACGAGCCCATCCGTTGGCGCCGACAACGATCACGTTTGTCTGAGACATGGTTGGCCTGGGCTCCGGTTGGTGGGCCTGTTCCTCTCGAGATGCGGACACCATCGAGAGGTCGACGTGTCCCCGTGCTTGAGTGCGACGACCACGGATCTCACCAACGCTGGCGTCTGCAGTTGACGCGCCTCGCCGAAGAGCGTGGCGGGCATCCGCAACTTCAGATCGAGCATCGCCGAAGGCCCATAAGGCCCAGGCCGCATCGTCGGCAGCTGGCGGCGAGCGTCGCTAGGCTGTCGCCCGCGGCGCCGTCGCCAAGAGCGCGACGAAGTCGCCGACGGTCTGGATGTCGCGGTTGTGAGTGGCGTACGCGATCCGGTCGAACGTGCGACCGGTGCGCTCGGCGATGCGTGGCAGCATGTCGAACAGGTCCTCCTCGTCAATCCTCAGATCAGCGATCCGATCAGTGGGCCGTAGCGGAACAGGGGCCGCGGCCCCGAACTGCGATTGCAACGCGTCCCACACGGCCCTCAGGAGCAGCGGATCGAACTCGCAGGCGTGACGATCGAACGCACGCGCGAATGTTCCGATGTCCTCTCCGGACCGTCGGACCTTCAGGGCGCGGAGCCTTCGAAGGTCCACGACCGCCCAGACGACCGAGAACGCGACGATCCCGAGCAGGGTGAATCCAGCAGGACGGAGCCCGGGCAAGAGCATCGCAGCCACCAGCGCGAGGACCACGGTCACGCCGAGGAGCGTGGCGCTGACGGTGGGCTCCGCCGGCATCGACTTCATCCAGCGCGAGAAGCGTCGCATCGAACCATCCCCTCCCGGGTCCGCGGAGCGTCCGTGCGTGCTGTCGCCGCCTCCCGAGCGCGGCCAACGTTCGCCGAACGCCATTATGCGGTCCGGCGGCGAGGCGTTCGGCGCAGGCCTCCGCTCGGCAACTCAGGCGCATCCGGGCAGAACATCCGTGGTATCGCCGCCGGCATCGTGGTCGCGACGACGGTCAGTCGCGGTCGCTGCATCTGATCGGGCGGAAGCGCACTGAGTTGCACACCCAACCCGGCGCGCTGCCACCGCCGTCCGTTTCCGGGGCAGACGTACGCCCGCAGACCCGCCGCGGTGAAGGCACGCTCAAGTGAGTCAGTAACCGCCAACAGCTGTGCAGAGTCTCGCGTCACCCGTTCCCATGTGATCAAGGTCAACCCAAGTGCACCATCCTGGGTTCCCGTGACGCGACTCCACAGATCGGCGCGCCGGACGATCGGCCACTGGCAGAACTGCGCGCCCGGCATCGGGCCGAGATACTCACCGCGCGGTCCGCGGTCACTACAGATCGGGTCGCCTCGGTGGGCGCTCCAAGCTGCCGCAAGCGTCTCGAGCGAAGTCTGGGCGAAGTCCGGCGAGGGCTCCGCGGTGCACCCTGTCAGCAGTGCGCTGCAGAGCGCGCAGGCGAGAGCACGAGTGAGTACACGCGTCGCAGAACGAATGTGGTCCACCTGTCGTCAGGTGCTGCTGTGAACGTTTCCCGGCAATGCGGGTCGGCGGCCACGCCCGACCTTGAAGTACGATGAAGGCTGGGCCGCCCACGCGCTACCCTCTGCCGGACAGGGGTCAGTGACCGCCACCAGGCGCCCGGGGCACCGTCACTCCGGTGCACGCCTCCAGGAAGGCGCGAATGCCCGCTCCGTCCGGCAGTCGCCGCAAACGGCGTAGCGTCGTTGAGATGGCCACTCACCAGTTTCGACGGCAAGCGCGGTTGGTCAGCCGCGCAACGTACGATGGTCCGGCTCTCACAGCACCGTCATCCGGCTTGGGCGCTGAGCTCACGGTACTTCCTGTTCCACCAGAGCACCAGCGGAGCGTACTCCTGAAGCGTCAGCGCCAGCTTATTTGCGAAGTCTGTCGGATCCCCGCCGAAGACGAGCGGCTGGATCTCATGAATCTCCTTCCCGGCGAACCGTGAATCGGGCGCATGAGGCGAGGCGGCATCCCTGCAAAGGAACCGTGCGACACTGTCCGCCCTGCGCTCCGCGTCACCGAGGAGCATCGGAATGAACGGGAGCTCGATTACTCCGCCATCCGGCGCGAGCAGCAACGCGGCCCCTGCGCCGTTCGAGCCGATGATCAGATGTCCGGGACACCAGTCTTGCACACCGCAGTTGGCGTGCAGATAGAGGACTTGTTCGATTGAGTAGATGCGGATGAAGGACTCACCCAAGTACCCCTCGCCACCGTCGAAGAGATCGAGAAGATCGCGGTAGTCTGACGGCAGCGTCGACCCCCACTTCTCGCTCAACTGCGCGAGACCTGCGGCCGACGCCGCGGGGCGTCGATGCCAGTTTGTGAAGATCTGTGGGTCGGGGAAAGCGGGCATAGATGCTCTGGCTCGTCGGTGGGCCGGACGCGAACAGGTGTTCCGGCTGCTGATGGGCAGGTTGTGTGGCGGGTACTTTGTGAGCTACGTCAGTGTTGCCACAGTCTCCATACCGTGGCCGTCAGTCACCAACCGTCATTGGGCCTCGGCGCGTTCAAGCCGGCGCACCATCAGAGGAGCAAAGTCGAATCGAACCATACGTCAAGGTAGCCGTTCTCCCCGAGGAGGAACCGCCACCCGGGCTCGAGCGCCAGCAGGACTGACGCGTCCGGACGCATCTCATCGAGATGAAAGTGATGCATTGGTTCGAAGAAGTCGGCCGCGTGCGTCATCTCTCCCACCCACACGTACCAGCCAGACGTGCCATCCTGCGGTGGATGGCGGAGTCCGTGGAGCGGAAACACGCCGGAAGCGACTCCGCGCGACACGCCAACGATCTCTCGCTCGCCAGGTGGTGCGAACGCAGATCCGTAACGAGAGCAGATCAGTTGCCGAGTTCCCTCTCGATCAATCATCGAACCCGATCTCGCATTCTGAACGTGTGCTTCTGCTGTGAACGCTCCAATAAGAAGGGTTTGGCGGGGCGTCCGCAACCAGCCTAGGCCATCACGGACGCCCCGCCAAACCCAATCCGCACTGCGTTCATCGGCAGCAAGCGTCGTTAGGGCGCACCCGTCTGTGCGCGCTAGGCCTTGCTCGCGGACTGTTGAGGTCGAGCATCCACAATGATCACTTCGGGCGGATTCTCACCAAGCGCTCGGCGAGCAGCTTCAAGTGCGAGCACCTGCTTAATCTTTGCGTCATCTTCGGATACGCGAACAATTAGATAGATGCTGGACGTCGCATTCTCGGCCCGATTGTAGTTCGCGAGTTGAGTCTCGTACCCGTGGACGAGCTTTCCATTATTCGACTTCTTGACCTCAACTGTGACCTTTGCGGCTTTGCCGTGGCTAAACTTGAAATCAACGGGCCCACGACCCGCGTTGGGCTCAGCGGAAACGTCGAGATCGTGCTCTCCGGCCTCGCAATAGGTTAGTGCTGTCGCCAAGAAGACACGCTGTACTGCGCGCTCGATGACGGGTTTGAAACCCGATTTGCGGCTCGTCCAAAAGAGCTCCCAGACACCATTGTTTTCGACCAATGCCTTGAACTGTAGGCAAATCTTGCGAGTGACGTCTAATGCGAGTTTTGGCGTCCACCCGCTAGTCGGAGCCAAGAGAGCTAGTGGTGCCTGCCTCGCGGCCTTCTGGGCATCGATGAACCGTCGCAACTCGGCTGCGGGGTCATTTGCAAAGTCATACGGCTCACCCACTGCCGCTTCATAGGCCTCGAGGATGGCAGCGAGAAGATCCGGTCGCTGTTTGACGCGATCCCAGAGGGTCTGCTTGGACGGCTCTTGGGCCTCTTTTCCAACAGTTGCAAAGAGCTCGTTCAGTCGGCCACGAACGGATTCGTTGTACTCGGAGGCATTCCACAGTTCGTCGCGGTCCAGTGCAACCGGAAGCTCGCGCAGGACGTCGCGGGGCACGAAGTATCTTGGGTGTTGCCGACCCCGTACGCTGTAGGTAGGGAGTTCGTACCGAACACCTTCAATGTCAACGGGCGACCGCGGTATGCCGAGTTCCTCGCAAATCCTCTGCGTGTATCGAGCAAACGAACGGCGCGCAACGCGCAGGACTACGTCCGAGATTCTATCGGCGCCGAATGCGTCCGTGAAGAGACCTGCAATCTCGAATATTCGCGGATTCTTGCTCCCCGCCGCCACAATGTGAAAGGCACGATCGGCGAGCACATTAGCAAGTCCTCTACCGACAGCTGAGCCATCACCCTCGTCCTTCGAATAGCCGAGCGAAACGCCCTTCACTTCTGGGAGCGTTAGGCGCTTGACCACATCTTTACCGAGAATCCCGTCCTTTGACCCCGCGGCTTCGATGAGCGCGATGGTGTCGCGGAAGAACTCCTCAAGTTGCCTGGCAGCTTCAGGCATCTCTGGCGCAGAACTTCCCGCCAGGAGATGAGGGTCGATATGTAGCCGCGAATCGAGATCAACGAAGCTATCGACTGCCCCGGAGGCCTCGAAGTCCTCGGGAGAGACAGAATAGAAAGCACTCAGCAAGACTGGCATCTGTCCCTCGAACGTTGTGCGGTCGGGGACATAGGTAACAGCAGCGTCCGGCATCATGGGTAACACTCC
>CADEDA010000003.1:0-10531 GCA_902825965.1 uncultured Gemmatimonadota bacterium
AGACCACCACCACGGCCGCCCTGACCAAGATCTCGGCGGACAAGTTCGGCAACACGAAGTACGTCGCCTACGACGAGGTCGCGAAGGCGTCCGAGTCGCAGGGCCGTCGTGACGCCACGAAGATCCTCACGATCGCGACCTCGCACGTCGAGTACGAGACCGCGAGCCGCCACTACGCGCACGTCGACTGCCCCGGGCACGCCGACTACGTGAAGAACATGATCACGGGTGCCGCGCAGATGGACGGCGCGATCCTCGTGGTGTCGGCCGTGGACGGCCCGATGCCGCAGACCCGTGAGCACATCCTGCTCGCGAAGCAGGTGAACGTCCCGAAGATCGTCGTGTTCCTCAACAAGTGCGACCTCGTCGAGGACGCCGAGCTCCTCGACCTCGTCGAGCTCGAGGTGCGCGAGCTGCTCTCGAAGTACGGCTACGACGGCGACAACGCGCCGGTCATCCGCGGCTCGGCGTCGAACGCGATCGCTGGCAAGGCGGAGTGGGTGGCGAAGATCGAGGAGCTGTACAACGCCCTCGACACGTTCATCCCGGAGCCGGTGCGCGAAGTGGACAAGCCGTTCCTGCTCCCGGTCGAGGACGTGTTCTCGATCACCGGGCGCGGCACGGTGGCCACGGGCCGCATCGAGCGCGGCAAGTGCAAGGTCGGTGAGGAGCTCGAGTTCGTGGGCTACAACTCCGACAAGAAGACGGTCGTGACGGGCGTCGAGATGTTCCGCAAGCTCCTCGACGAGGGCTTCGCGGGCGACAACGTCGGCCTGCTGCTCCGCGGCATCGACAAGAAGGACATCGAGCGCGGCATGGTGCTCGCCAAGCCCGGCTCGATCAAGCCGCACACGAAGTTCACGGCCGAGGTCTACGTCCTCACGAAGGAGGAGGGCGGCCGCCACACGCCGTTCTTCAAGGGCTACCGTCCGCAGTTCTACTTCCGCACGACGGACGTGACGGGTGCGATCGAGTTGCCGGCCGGCACGGAGATGGTGATGCCGGGCGACAACATCCAGATGACGATCGAGCTCATCATCCCGATCGCGATGGAGGAGCAGCTCCGCTTCGCCATCCGTGAGGGCGGCCGCACCGTGGGTGCGGGCGTGGTCACGAAGATCCTCGCCTAACAACGAACGGGAAGCATCCGGGGGGCGACCGCCTCCCGGGTGCGACCAGTGGAGAATCAATGGCTGGACGTATTCGCATCCGTCTCAAGGCATTCGATCACGCGGTGATCGACCAGGCCTCGGCGGACATCGTGCGGACCGCGGAGAAGACGGGGGCGCAGGTCTCCGGGCCGATCCCGTTGCCCACGAAGACGCAGCGCTGGACCGTGTTGCGCTCGCCGCACGTCGACAAGAAGTCGCGTGAGCAGTTCGAGCTCAAGACGCACAAGCGGGTGATCGACATCCTCGATTCGCGGGCGCAGACGGTGGATGCGCTCACGAAGCTGGACCTCCCGGCGGGCGTGGACGTCGAGATCAAGGTGGAATAGGGGCAGGTGTGAGGTGGGCGGTGGGGAGGGGGAGGCGCTGCGGCAACCGACGGCGCACGGCTCACCACGCACAACTCACAGCTGATGGTCCTCCGGCCTCAACGGAACGCACACTACGGTGCGCCCGGGCCGCGACTAACTGCAGCACATGAGAGAGTCATGATCGGAATCATTGGCAAGAAGCTGGGGATGACCCAGATCTTCGACGAGGCGGGGATGCAGATCCCCTGCACCGTGGTGGAGGCCACGCCGAATCCCGTCACCAAGGTGACGGACAAGGCGACAGCGGGCTTCGCGGCGGTGGAGCTGGGATACGGCGCGCAGCGCAGCGCGCGGCCGAACAAGGGCAAGGAGAAGACGCCGAAGGGCCGTCGGGCGACGGCAGCGGAGCTCGGGCACGCCAAGAAGGCGGGCCTCGAGGCCGCGCCGGCCGTGCTGCGGTCGTTCCGGCTGGACGATGCGCCCGGGAAGGGCGCGGAGATCCCGACGTACAACATCGGGGACGTGGTGAAGGTCGACATCTTCGCGGTCGGCGAATTCGTGAAGGTCACCGGCACCACGAAGGGCCGCGGTTTCCAGGGCGTGGTGAAGCGCTGGGGCTTCGGGGGTGGACCGAACACGCACGGCAACACGAAGCACCGCCGTCCGGGGTCCATCGGACCGGGCACCGACCCGTCGCGCGTCATCAAGGGCAAGAAGATGCCGGGCCACTACGGCGCCGAGCGTCACACGCAGGGCAACCTCCGCGTCGAGAAGGTCGACGCCGAGCGCAATCTGATCTATATCCGCGGCTCCGTCGCCGGCCCGACCAACGGGATCGTCCTCGTCCGCAAGCAGGGATAACCGATGTCTGAGACGATGAACCTCGATGCGGCGGCCTACACGGCGCTCGGCACCCCGCGTGAGCGCGTGGCGTTGCCGGGGGCGGTGTTCGACGGCACCGTGAACACGCCGGTGATGCACCAGGCCGTGAAGGCGTACCTCGCCAACCAGCGCCAGGGCACGCACGCGACCAAGACCCGCCGCTGGGTGGTGGGTGGCAACCAGAAGCCGTGGAAGCAGAAGGGTACCGGCCGCGCCCGTCAGGGCTCGACGCGCGCCCCGCACTTCGTCGGTGGCGGCACGGTCTTCGGCCCGCAGCCGCGGGGCTACGAGCAGACGCTGCCCAAGCAGATCAAGGCGCTGGCGCGCAAGAGCGCGCTGAACGCGCGGGCCCGGGAGCAGGCGGTGGTGGTGATCGACCGCTTCGCCTACGACAAGCCCAAGACGGCCCAGGTCGCGCAGCTGCTCGCGCGCCTCGAGCTGTCGCACAAGAAGGTGCTGATCCTCACCGACGGCGTGAAGCCGAACGTGTACCTCAGCGCGCGCAACCTGCCGAATGTGCAGGTGCAGCCGTACGGGCAGGTGACGACGTACGACGTGCTCTGGTCGAACGCGGTGCTGGTGGAGGCGCCGGCGATCGGGCATGAGCTCGCGCCGATCGCCGAGAAGGCGGTGGAGAAGGTGAAGGCGTCGAAGGCGCCGGCGAAGGCGAGCGCGAAGGCGACGAAGGCGGCGAAGGAGACCGCCAAGGCGACCGTGAAGAAGGCGGCGGCCAAGAAGGGTGCGCCGAAGGCGGCGGCGAAGAAGTCCGCGTCGAAGGCGGCGCCCAAGGGGACGTCCAAGGCCTCGGCGAAGGCGCCGACCAAGTCGGCGGCCGCGAAGAAGGCCGCTCCCAAGAAGAAGGGGAAGTAATCCATGCCGACCATGCTCCGCACCATCGTCCGTCCGATCGTGACCGAGAAGACCTCGCTCGCGTACCAGGACCGCGGTGAATACACGTTCGAAGTGCATCCGGATGCGACCAAGACGACCATCAAGGCGGCGATCGAGTCGCTGTTCGGGGTGAGTGTCGTGGGCGTCTGGACGTCGCAGCAGCGCGGCAAACCCCGCCGGGTCGGCGGGGCCATGGGCCTTCGTCCGCGTTGGAAGAAGGCCATCGTGAAGCTGAAGGCCGGCGACACGATCGAGATCTTCGAGGGCTGATCAAATGGGAATCCGACAGTTCAAGCCGGTCTCGGCCGCCACGCGTTTCCGTTCGGTCTCGGACAACGACGTGATCACGCGGTCGACGCCCGAGAAGTCGCTCACCGAGCCGCTCAAGAAGAGCGGCGGGCGCGACAACCACGGCCACATCTCGATGCGCCGCCTGGGCGGCGGGCACAAGCAGAAGTACCGCATCATCGACTTCAAGCGGAACAAGCACGGCCAGCCGGCGACGGTGCAGCACATCGAGTACGACCCGAACCGCTCGGCGCGCATCGCGCTCGTGCAGTACGCGGACGGCGAGAAGCGCTACATCCTGCACCCGAAGGGGCTCGCGGTGGGTGACACCATCGTGAGCGGCAAGGGGTCGGACGTGCGGACGGGCAACGCGCTGCCGCTCCGCGAGGTGCCGCTGGGCACGGCGGTGCACAACGTGGAGCTCAAGCCGGGCAAGGGCGGGCAGATGGCGCGCTCGGCCGGCACCAGCGTGCAGGTCGTGGCGAAGGAAGGCGAGTACGTGACGGTGCGCATGGCCTCGACGGAGATGCGCATGATCCACGGCGACTGCCTCGGCACGATCGGCGAGGTGGGCAATGCGGAGCACGAGTTGATCTCGTGGGGCAAGGCCGGCAAGACCCGCTGGATGGGGCGCCGTCCGAAGGTCCGCGGTGAAGTGATGAACCCGGTGGATCACCCGCACGGTGGCCGCACGCGCGGCGGCCGCAACGTGGTGAGCCCGTGGGGCAAGAAGGAGGGCGTGAAGACGCGCAACACGAAGAAGGCGTCGCAGCGTCTGATCGTCCGTGGCCGGAAGCGCGGCAAGGCCACCCAGAGCTGACCCGGAGAATCTGACCAATGGCACGCAGCATCAAGAAGGGTCCGTTCATCCAGGAAGCCCTGCTCAAGCGGGTGCAGACGATGAACGCGAAGAGCGAGAAGAAGGTCGTGAAGACCTGGTCGCGCGCGAGCACGGTGATCCCCGAGTTCGTGGGGCACACGTTCGCGGTGCACAACGGGAACAAGTTCATCCCGGTCTACGTGACGGAGAACATGGTGGGGCACAAGCTCGGCGAGTTCGCGCCGACGCGCCTCTTCCGTGGGCACAGCGGCAACAACAAGACCGACAAGAAGGCGGCCCCGGCCGCTGCGCCGGCGCCGGCCGCGAAGGGAGGCAAGTAAGCCATGGCCCGCAAGAACAGGGAATGGAAGCTCGCCAAGAAGGCCGAGCGGCTGGCGGCGCCCGCATCGGCGACGCAGCAGACGGCGCGGCAGTCGCCGTACAAGATGCGCCTCGTGATCGACCAGATCCGTGGCCTGAAGGTGAATGAGGCGTTGGGCCTGCTGCAGTTCTCCAAGAAGCATGCGGCGGGGCAGATCACGAAGGTGTTGAAGTCCGCGGTGGCGAACGCCGAGGCGAAGGCGCAGCGTCGGCAGGAGTCGCTGGACGTCGACGACCTGTACGTGACGAAGGCGATCGTGAACGAGGGACCGAAGCTCAAGCGCTGGACGCCGGCCGCGATGGGCCGCGCCACCCCGATGCTCAAGCGAACCAGCCACGTCGAGATCGTCGTGGACACGAAGGAAGGGCGATAATGGGACAGAAGACTCATCCGATCGGCTTCCGTCTTGGGGTGTCCAAGACGTGGCGCTCGAAGTGGTTCGCGACGAAGGACTTCCCGACGCTGTTGAAGGAAGACGCGTTGCTGCGGAAGTACCTGAAGGCCCGTCTGGGCGGCGCCGCGATCTCGGACATCACGATCGAGCGCAAGCCGGGCAAGGTGGTGGTGACGATCCACACCGGGCGTCCGGGCGTGGTGATCGGCAAGAAGGGTCAGGCGGTGGAGGAGCTGAAGAACGAGCTCCAGCAGCTGACCGGGAAGGATGTCGGGGTGAACGTCGAGGAGATCAAGCGTCCGGAGATCGAGGCGCAGCTGGTCGCCGACAACATCGCCGCGCAGCTGGCGCAGCGCATCTCGTTCCGTCGTGCGATGAAGCGCGCGGTGCAGAGTGCGATGCGCATGGGCGCGGAAGGCATCAAGGTGAAGTGCTCGGGCCGCCTGGGCGGGGCCGAGATCGCGCGCGTCGAGGGCTATCATGAGGGGCGGGTGCCGCTCCACACCCTCCGCGCGGACATCGACTATGCGACTTCGACCGCGAAGACGACCTTCGGCACCATCGGGGTGAAGGTGTGGATCTTCAAGGGCGAGATCGTCGAGGGGCGTCGTGGCAACACGTACTCCTCGGACGCGTAAGGAGACCTGACCAATGCTCGCACCGAAGCGCGTCAAGTTCCGCAAGATGTTCAAGGGGCGTACGACCGGGCTCGCCACGCGCGGCGCCACGGTGGCCTTCGGCCACTATGGGCTGCAGGCGCTGGAGCCGGGCTGGGTGACGTCGCGGCAGATCGAGGCCTCGCGCGTGGCGCTGACGCGCCACATCAAGCGCGGCGGCAAGGTCTGGATCCGCATCTTCCCCGACAAGCCGGTCACGAAGAAGCCGGCCGAGACCCGCATGGGCAAGGGCAAGGGATCGCCGGAGCTCTGGGTGGCGGTGGTGAAGCCGGGCCGGGTGCTGTTCGAGATCGAGGGCGTGACGAAGGAGATCGCGCAGAAGGCGCTGGGCCTGGCCTCCGCGAAGCTGGGGATCAAGACGAAGTTCGTGGTGCGCGAGGAGGCGCTGAGCGATGAAGGCTAAGGAGATCCGGGACCTGGGCGTGGACGATATCCGCGCGCGGTTGGCGGAGCTGGAGCGGGAGCGATTCAACCTCCAGTTCCGGAGCGCGACCGAGCCGCTGAGCAACCCGCTCCGGCTGCGTTCCATCCGCCGCGATATCGCGCGGCTCCAGACGGTGCTTCGCCAGAAGGCGATGCTGACGGAGGCCGCGCGCTAAGGCGCGCGAGGAGAATCGATGGCTGAGACCGTGAAGAACACAACTGCCGCCGGACGGACCTCGCGCAAGGTGCGCCAGGGCCTCGTGGTGAGCGACAAGATGGACAAGACCGTGGTGGTCGCGATCGAGCGTCGCGTGCCGCACCCCGTGTACGGGAAGATGGTGACGAAGACGAAGCGCCTGAAGGCCCACGATGAGGGGAACACGGCGAAGGTCGGCGACACCGTACGGATCGTCGAGACGCGCCCGCTGTCGAAGGACAAGCGGTGGCGGCTCGTCGAGATCGTCGAACGTGCGCGGTAAGGGAGACGACGACCGATGATCCAACAGGAATCCGTGGTGAAGGTGGCGGACAACTCGGGCGCCAAGAAGGCGCTCGTGATCCGCGTGCTCGGCGGGACGCGCCGCCGCTACGCCGGCCTTGGCGACAAGGTGGTGGTGGCGGTGAAGGACGCGCTGCCGAACGGCACCGTGAAGAAGTCGGATGTGGCGAAGGCCGTGGTGGTGCGCACCGTCAAGGAGACGCGCCGCAAGGACGGGAGCTACATCAAGTTCGACGAGAACGCCGTGGTCATCATCGATGACAAGGGCGAACCGAAGGCGACGCGCATCTTCGGGCCGGTGGCCCGCGAGCTGCGCGAGAAGCGCTACATGAAGATCGTGTCGTTGGCTCCCGAGGTGATCTGATATGCGTATCCTGACGCACCGCAAGACGCGGGGACAGAAGAACGTCACCCGTCATGAGCGCAACGCCGAGCGGATCCGCACGCACATCACGCGTGGCGACACCGTGATGGTCATGCGCGGCGAGGACAAGGGCAAGGAAGCGAAGGTGACGAAGATCGACCTCAAGTCGGGGCGCGTGACCCTCGAGGGCGCCGGCCTGAAGATGGCGAAGAAGCACCGTCGCGCGCGGAAGGCCGAAGAGCAGTCGGGCATCATCGAGATGCCGCGCACCGTCGCGGTCTCGAACGTGATGCTGCTCGACCCGAAGTCGGGCGAGCCGACCCGCGTGCGGACACGCGTGGAGCGCGACCCGAAGACCAAGAAGCGGAAGACGGAGCGCGTGGCCGTGAAGAGCGGCGACGCCATCCCGACCCGCCGCTGACCCAGGACTGACCAATGGCGACCACGAAGCAGCAGGGCCAGAAGAAGAGCGGCGGAGCGGCGGGCGAGAAGCGCGCCTCCATGCTGCCGAAGGAGCACAAGGGTGCGGGCCAGCCGGCCCCGACGCCCCGGCTCCACACGTACTATCACGCGACCGTGCGGGCCAAGCTGGCCAAGCAGTTCGGCCTGAAGAACCCGCACCAGATCCCGAACCTCACCAAGATCACGATCAACGTCGGCATGGGCGAGGCGATCAAGCAGCCCAAGATCCTCGACGCGATCGTGGACGAGGTGGCGACCATCACCGGCCAGAAGCCGCTCCGCACGAAGGCGAAGAAGTCGATCGCCAACTACGGGCTGCGCGAAGGGCAGGAGATCGGCGTGGCGGTGACGCTGCGCGGGGCCCGCATGTGGGAGTTCCTCGACCGCTTCATCTCGACGGCGATCCCGCGCATCCGGGACTTCCGGGGCCTCAACACCCGCGCCTTCGACGGCCGCGGGAACTACAGCCTCGGCATCAAGGAGCAGATGATCTTCCCCGAGATCAACTACGACCTCGTGGAACAGATCCACGGCATGGACCTGACGTTCGTGACCACCACCAACCGCGATGACATGGCGTTCGCGCTCCTGCGCGAGCTCGGCATGCCGTTCCGCGGCGACGACAAGCCGATCGTCGTCCAGGGCTGAGGAGCAGAACCACATGGCGAAGAAGAGCACGATCGAGAAGAACGAGCGGCGCAAGCAGATGGCGGCCAAGCAGGCGGCCAAGCGCAAGGCGCTCGCGGACACGGTGCGCAGCACCAAGGCGTCGGACGAGGAGAAGCGGGCCGCGCAGGTGGCGCTGCAGAAGATGCCGCGCAACGGCTCCAAGATCCGCATCCGCAACCGCTGCCAGATGACCGGCCGCAGCCGCGCCTACGTCGGGACCTTCGGCCTGAGCCGCATCGCGTTCCGCGAGATGGCGCTGCAGGGCCTGATCCCGGGTGTGCGCAAGGCGAGCTGGTAGTTGTACGGCGGGTGTGAGATGTGAGGTGTGAGGGGCGCGCCGGGAACAACGACGCGCCGCATGCGACCGCAGGGCCGCCTGCCCACGCGGCCCCCTCCCACCTCAAACCTCCCACCTGCCTTCCCAAGGGTGCAGGCCACGGGCATCCCGCCCATGGAACCACACCTATCCCTTCCTACAGGTCCGGCCGAGCCGGAAACCAGAGGAGACCAGAAGTTCTATGAGCATGACTGACCCGATCGCCGATATGCTCACGCGGATCCGCAATGCTGTCGGTTCGAAGCATCGGCGCGTGGATATCCCGGCGTCCAAGATGAAGGTCGAGATCGCGCGGTTGCTGAAGGAGTCCAACTTCATCAGCGACTACAAGACGCTCGAGACGGAAGAGGGGAAGAAGGTGCTGCGCGTGGCGCTCAAGTACGCCGGCGGCACCCCCGTCATCCGCGAGCTGCAGCGCGTCTCGTCCCCCGGTCTCCGGCACTACGTCGGCGCGACCGAGATCCCCCGCGTGCGCAACGGCCTCGGGGTGGCGATCCTCAGCACCTCCCAGGGGCTGATGACCGACCGCGAGGCGCGGTCGAAGCGCACCGGCGGTGAACTCCTCGCCTTCGTCTGGTAAGGAGACGCCACCATGTCACGTATCGGAAAGCTGCCCATCACGGTGCCGGCCGGTGTGACCGTCAAGCTCGACGGCCAGACGCTGCACGTGAAGGGCCCCAAGGGTGAACTGACGCGCACGTTGCACGCGTCGATGGGCATCAAGGTCGACGGCAGCGTCATCACGGTGTCGCGTCCCTCGGACGAGCCGGCGGCGAAGTCGATGCACGGCCTGACGCGGACCCTGATCGCCAACATGATCGAGGGCTGCGCGAAGGGCTACTCGAAGACGCTCGAGATCACGGGCGTCGGCTACAAGGCGGAGCCGAAGCCGTTCGGGCTGCAGATGGCCCTCGGGTTCTCGCACCAGATCCAGGTGAAGGCCCCGGCAGGCATCAAGCTCACGGCGCCGCAGCCGACGCAGGTCGTGATCGAAGGGGCGGACAAGGAGAAGGTCGGGCAGGTGGCGGCGGAGATCCGCTCGCTGCGGCCCCCCGAGCCCTACAAGGGCAAGGGCATCAAGTACGCGGGCGAGACGATCCGGCGGAAGGCCGGTAAGGCGGGAGGTAAGTAATGCCGGGGAAACGGGTACCGAAGACGCGCGCCGGGCTCCGCGCGCGCCGTCATGTGCGGGTGCGGGCGAAGGTCTCGGGCACCGCGGAGCGTCCGCGGCTCGTGGTCTTCCGGTCGCTGAAGCACGTCTCGGCGCAGCTGGTCGACGATGTCGCGCAGCGCACGTTGATGACGGTGACGGATGCGGGCCTCACGGGGAAGAAGACCGAGAAGTCGGTCGGCGTGGGCAAGCGGGTCGCCGAGAAGGCGAAGGCGGCGGGGATCACGAAGGTCGTGTTCGACCGAGGCGGTTACCAGTATCACGGCCGCGTGAAGGCGGTGGCCGAGGGAGCCCGCGAAGGCGGGTTGGAGTTCTAAATGGCTGAACAGACTGGTGGTTCTGGAGCGCCCGGCGGGCGCCGTGGTGGTCCCGGTGGCGGCGCGGGTGGCCGTGGTCGCGGGGGCCCGGGTGGGCAGGGTGGACGTGGCGGGCCGGGCGGCGGCCGTGGGCCTGGTGGCCCCGGCGGACGCGACGGCGGTCGCGGCCGTGATGGAGGCCGGGGCGGCGCGCCGCAGCAGGAGCGCGAGGGCTCGGACCTGCTCGAGAACGTGATCGCGATCAATCGCGTCGCGAAGGTCGTGAAGGGTGGTCGCCGCTTCAGCTTCAACGCGCTCGTCGCCGTGGGTGACGGGCAGGGGAAGGTGGGCGTGGCGACCGGCAAGGCGAACGAGGTCTCGGAGGCGGTCCGCAAGGCCGTCGACGCGGCGCGTCGCAAGATGGTCTCGGTGCCGATGACAGGCGCGACCATCCCGCACGAGATCGTCGGCAAGCACGGGGCCGGTGAGGTCCTGA
>CADEDA010000003.1:10631-327456 GCA_902825965.1 uncultured Gemmatimonadota bacterium
GGCGCGACCATCCCGCACGAGATCGTCGGCAAGCACGGGGCCGGTGAGGTCCTGATGAAGCCGGCGGCGCCTGGTGCGGGCGTGATCGCGGGTGGTGCGGTGCGCGCGGTGCTGGAATGCGTCGGTATCCACGACATCCTCACCAAGTCGCTCGGCTCGACCAATCCGCACAACATGGTGCTCGCCGCCCTTGACGGGCTGCAGAGCCTGACGACGGTGGAGCAGATCGCGCGTGAGCGCGGCGTCGAGGTCTCGGCGCTGCCGTACAAGTCGCGTGCGAAGTCGAAGGAGGTTGTCTAATGCCGCGGACGTTCGTGTGGCACCGCACCCGTGGTCCCAAGACCACGGCGCCGAATACGCAGACGACGGGCAAGGTCCGCATCACGCAGGTGCGGTCCGGCATCGGTCATAACAAGGTCATGAACGCGACCCTGGAGGCCCTGGGCCTCAAGCACCACCAGGACTCGGTGGTGCACCAGGACTCGCCGGCCCTCCGGGGCATGATCAAGCGCGTGCGTCATCTGGTCGACGTCACGCCGGTCCAGGAGTAATCCAATGAGCGACGAGAAGATGGGACTGGGCAACCTGGCGCCGGCGCCGGGTTCGCACCGCAACCGCAAGCGCCTCGGCCGTGGCCCGGGCTCCGGCACCGGCAAGACGTCGGGCAAGGGCCACAAGGGCATCAAGGCGCGCGCCGGCCATCATGGCCCGGGAGGCAACAAGCCGCACTTCGAGGGCGGCCAGATGCCCTTGACGCGTCGCGTGCCGAAGCGCGGGTTCACCAACCCGTTCCGTGAGGAGGCGCAGGTGGTCGGGCTCGACGACCTCGCGCTGGTGAGCGGCAAGGAGATCACGATGGAGACGCTGGCGACCGCGGGCTTGGTCAAGGCGTCGAAGGGTCCGGCGAAGCTGCTGGCGAACGGCGAGATCACGCGTGCGGTGACGGTGCGTGGCCTCAAGGTGAGCGCGTCGGCCCGCGAGAAGATCGTCGCGGCCGGCGGGACGGTCGAGGCCTAAGATGGCGCAGCCGAACCCGGTCGCCGCGCTCTCGAACATCCGGAACACGCCGGAGCTCTGGCAGAAGATCACCTTCACGCTGCTCTGCCTCGTCGTCTATCGCGTGGGGTCCCACGTGACGGCGCCGGGCGTGGACGTGACGGCGATGTTGAACTTCTTCCAGAGCCAGGGCGGCGGACTGCTCGGGCTCTACGACCTCTTCGTCGGCGGGAACCTCTCGCGCTCGACGATCTTCGCGCTCGGCATCATGCCGTACATCTCCGCCTCGATCTTCATGCAGATCGGCGCGGCCGTGATCCCGAGCCTCGAGAAGAAGCAGAAGGACGAGGAGGGGCGGAAGCAGATCACGCAGTGGACCCGGTACTTCACCGTCGTGCTCGCCGCGGTGCAGGGCTGGGGCTATGCGCTGTTCACGTCCAGCGTCACCGGGGCGGTGATCAATCCGGGGACGGGGTTCATGCTCACGATGGTGCTCTTCCTCACGACGGGCGCGCTGTTCGTCATGTGGCTGGGCGAGCAGATCACGGAACGCGGCCTCGGCAACGGCGCCTCGCTCCTGATCTTCTTCTCCATCGTCGAGCGCTTCATCCCGAGCATCTTCCAGATGTTCGGGTTCGTGAGCACCGGCGCGGTCTCGCTGCTGGCGCTGCTCGCGATGACCGCGATGATGCTCGCGGTGGTGGCCGGCGTGGTGGCGATCACGCTCGCGGCGCGCCGCATCGCGATCCAGATCCCGCAGCGTACCATGGCGCGGGGCCGCCAGCAGGAATCCACGAAGAGCTTCATCCCGCTGCGCATCAACACCGCGGGCGTGATGCCGATCATCTTCGCGCAGTCGCTCATCGTCGTGCCGGGGGCGGCCGCGCAGTTCTCGGGCAGCCAGACGCTCGCGAACATCGCCGACTACCTCGCCCCCGGGACCTGGCTGTACTTCCTGCTCTCGGCCGGGCTCATCATCTTCTTCACGTACTTCTACACGTCGATCATCTTCAATCCGGCCGACCTGTCGGAGAACCTGAAGAAGCAGGGTGGGTTCATCCCGGGCGTGAAGCCGGGCGCGAAGACGGCCGAGTACATCGGCTCGGTCATCGAGCGCATCACGCTGCCGGGCGCGATCTTCCTCACCGTGATCGCGCTGCTGCCGATCTGGCTGGCGGACCTGTTCGCGGTGCCCTTCACGTTCGGTGGCACCTCGCTGCTGATCGTCGTGGGCGTGGCCCTCGATACCATGGCGCAGGTCAACAACCACCTGCTCCTCCGCAAGTACGACGGCTTCATGAAGAAGGGCCGTGTCCGCTTCCGCGGGCGCAACGCAGGCACCGGATTCTAGGGAGCGAACCGTGATCGTCGTGCTGCTCGGACCACCGGGTGCCGGCAAGGGGACGCAGGGGGAGCGGGTCGCCGCCGCCCTCGGCGTCCCCAAGATCGCGACAGGGGACGTGCTCCGCGCCGCCGTGAAGGACGGCACGACGCTCGGCCTCGAAGCCAAGGCCTACATGGACCGCGGGGACCTCGTCCCCGACGCCGTGATCCTCGGCATCATGAAGGAAGCGCTGGCCCAGCCGGCGCAGGCGAAGGGTGTGATCCTCGACGGCGTGGTGCGCACCGTGCCGCAGGCGGAAGGTCTCGCGACGGTCACGCGCGAACTCGGCCGCGCCGTCGATGTCGTGCTGGTGTTCGACATCGCCGACCAGCTGCTGGTGGACCGCCTCTCCGGCCGCACCACCTGCGACAAGACGCAGAAGCCGTTCACCGGGCTGCAGCCGGGTGCGGCCTGCCCCGATGGCTGCGGCGGCACGCTGGTGCGCCGCAAGGACGACGAGCCCGAGGCGATCCTGAACCGCCTCCGGGTCTACCACGCGCAGACGGCGCCGGTGCTCGACTGGTACCTGCGCCAGGGTGCGAACGTGGCGCGCATCGATGCGGTGGGCTCGTTCGACGACGTCACGGCGCGCGCGCTCAAGGCCGTCGGCCGCTGACGGCGCCGAGCGCCTCATGATCCAGATCAAGAGCCCGCGCGAACTCGAGACGATGGCGGCCGGCGGCCGCATCCTCGCCGCCACGCACCAGCACGTGAAGCCCGCGATCCAGCCGGGCATCAGCACGCTGGAGCTGGATGCGATGGTGGAGTCGTTCATCCGCTCGCACGCCGGCGCGACGCCGTCGTTCAAGGGCCTCTACGGCTTCCCGGGCTCGGCCTGCATCTCCATCAACGAGGAGATCGTGCACGGCATCCCGTCGCCGAAGCGGATCCTCGCCGAGGGCGACATCGTCACGGTGGACATCGGCGTGTACTACGGCGGCTTCCATACCGATTCGGCCTGGACCTACGCCGTCGGCCGCATCCTCCCCGAGACGCAGCGCCTCATGGACGTGACCGAGGCCTCGCTGTACGCCGGGATCCGGCAGGCGGTGCTGGGCAACCACATCGGCGACATCGGCGCGGCGGTGGAGGAGGTCGTCGCGCAGGCACGCTTCACGGTGGTGCGCGACCTCGTCGGGCACGGCGTCGGGGCCAATATGCATGAGGACCCGCAGGTCCCCAACCACGGCAAGCCCAAGCGCGGTCCCAAGCTGCAAGTGGGCATGACGCTGGCGATCGAGCCCATGGTGAACGCCGGCGGTGCGGCCACGCGCACGCTGAGCGACAAGTGGACGATCGTGACCCTCGACGGCGCGATGAGCGCGCACTTCGAGCACACGGTCGCGATCACGGCCGAGGGGCCCAGGATCCTCACGACCCTGAGCTGAGCCGCCCCGCGCGGCACCCCCTACAGATGCAGTTCGACGGCGGCGGTGGCGCGCGTCGCGGCCGCCGCGGCGGCTGCCACGAGGCGCCCGGCGTCGGCCGCGAGCGCGGCACCGGCGGCCTTGTCCGGCATCGCGGCGACGTTGATGCGCACGTTGTACGCGGCCCCGCGGCAGGACGCCTCGGCGAGCAGTGCGGCGACGCCCGCATCACTCGCGGCGTTCGTGTTGCCCTTCTCCGCGCAGGTCGCGGCCAGCGCCGCCACCTCCGCACACCAGCGGGCGGTCTCGAGCGGCACCTCGGCGGCCTTCACCAGCGCCGCCTGCACCGCGGCGTCCTTGGCCGTCTGCTGCTCCGGGGTGTCCTTGGGCAGCTTGTACGCCTCGCTCACGATGGCGTAGGCGGCGGCGTCCTCGTTCTTCAGCTCGGCGAGGCGGCGCACCAGGTGGGCGGCCCGCAACGCGAGCTCCTTCATCTCGGCATCCACCGCCGCGTACTTCTTCCGCCCGATGGTGAGGCCGGCGACCATCTGCGCGAGGGCCGCGCCGAGCGAGCCCACGTGTGCGACCACCGACCCGCCGCCCGGCACCGGCGCCGACGAGGCGACGTCGGCGACGAAGCCGTTGAGCGACTCGCCGCCGGCGGCGGCCTTGCGTACCTGCCGCTCGAGCACGAGCTCGGGCGTGTAGCTGCGCCAGCGCAGGTGCCTCGCCGCCGCCTCGAACAGCGCCCGCTCCGGCACCAGCCCCACGATCTCGCTCCACGTGGGTGTGACCCCCTGGGCCTCGGCTTCCATCCGCACCATCTCGTACGCGCGGTGCAGCGGCGTGGCGTCCAGGTCGACGAGGTTCATGGAGACCTGTGCCTGCCCGTCCACCTCGAGCCCCAGTCCCTTCACGCCCTTGAGGCCGCCGGAGGAGCCACGCACGGCCTTGGCGACGTTCTTCGCGACCTGGAGATTCTCTCGGCCGCCCAAGTACACGTTGAACGCGACGAGGAAGGGCCGCGCGCCGATGACCGTCGCGCCCGCTGTCGCGTGGATGTGGTTGGGTCCGAAATCCGGCACGCGATTGGGATTGCTGCCGATCTCGGTCTTGGCGAGCTCGAACTCACCGCGGCGGATGTCGGCGAGGTTGGTGCGATCGGGGCGGGAGGCAGCGCGCTCGTACAGGAAGACCGGGATGCCGAGTTCCTTGCCGACGCGTTCGCCGGTCGTGCGCGCGAGGACGATGCAGTCCTCCATCGACGCACCTTCGAGCGGAATGAAGGGGCAGACGTCAGTGGCGCCGATGCGCGGGTGTTCGCCGCTGTGGTTATTGAGGTCGATCAGTTCGCTCGCCTTCTTGATGCCCGCGAACGCGGCGTCCGAGGCGGTGGCGACCGGCGCGACGAAGGTGACGACGGTGCGGTTGTGCGAGGGGTCGCTGGAGACGTCGAGGATGACGACCCCGTCGACCGCGGCGATGGCGTCACGGATGGCCGCGATGACGTCGGGACGGCGGCCTTCGGAGAAGTTCGGGACGCACTCGACGAGGGACATGAGGTCGGATGGCAGAGGGGAGAGTGGCTTCCCGCGGAATCTAGTCGGGCGTGTGGAGGGTGGTCACCACGGCGCGCGGCGCGTGTGGTGCTGACGTCGCCAGTGCCGGTCACTCACGCGAGCACGTTCGCCAGCCACCCGCGCATCACCGGATTCCCGGCCAGGACGCCCGACGGCCCGAGCGCCCGCAGGTGGGCGCCCTGCAGGTCCGTGGCCTCGCCGCCGGCCTCGCGCACCAGCAGCATCCCCGCGGCGAAGTCCCACGGCGCGAGCATGTGTTCCCAGAACGCGTCGAAGCGCCCGGCCGCGACACTCGCCAGGTCGATGCTCGCCGCACCCGGCCGGCGCACCCCCGACACCTGCGCCATGACGCGCGACATCTGCGCCTGGTAGGCCGGGATGTCGGCCGGGTCCTTGAAGGGGAATCCCGTGCCGATCAGTGCGCGTGTGGGCTCGGTGATCGTCGAGACCCGGATCGGCTGCCCGTTGAGCTGGCTGCCCCCGCCCGCCGTCGCCGTGAAGCACTCGTCGCCCGGCACGTCGTAGACCACGGCGGCGACCGGCTCCCCGTCCTCGAGCACGGCGATGGACACCGCGTACTCCGGGTACCCGTGCAGGAAGTTGGTGGTGCCGTCGAGCGGGTCGATCACGAGCGCCAGCCCCCGCACGAGCCGCTCGGGCGCCGTGTGGGCGGCGGACTCCTCGGCGAGCACCGTCGCCGAGGGCAGGGCCGCGGTGAGCCGTGCGAGGATCCGTGCCTCGGCGGCCAGGTCCACTTCGCTTACGAAGTCCGTCGCCCCCTTGGACTGCCAATCGATGCTGCCCCGGCGCGGGGCGGCGTCACGGATGACGTCCGCTGCCTCGCGTGCCGCCTGCACGACCAGGCGCAACAGGTCGTGACGCTCCGGTTGATAGCCCATCCCACGCTCCGTAACTTCGAGTGATGCCACGCATCTTCAGCGGGATCCAGCCCTCAGGCGAACTCCACATCGGCAACTACCTGGGGGCGGTCAAGAACTGGGTCGCGCTGCAGCATCAGCACGAGTCGTTCTTCTGCATCGTAAACTATCACGCCATCACCATCGCGTTCGCGCCTGACGAGCTGCGGCGGCGGACGCGCGACATGGCGATCTCGCTGCTCGCCTCCGGCCTCGACCCCGCGCGCTGCGTGGTGTTCGTGCAATCGGACGTGCCCGAGCACACCGAACTCGCGTGGATCTTCAACACCATCACGCCGCTGGGTGAGCTCGAGCGACAGGTGCAGTTCAAGGACAAGGCGGGCCGGCAGGAGCAGGTGATGGCCGGCTTGCTCAACTACCCGGTGCTGCAGGCGGCCGACATCCTGCTCTACCTGGCGGACATCGTGCCCGTGGGCGAGGACCAGGTGCAGCACCTCGAGCTCTCGCGCGTGGTGGCGCGCAACTGGAATGCGCGCTTCTCGCCGGACACGCCCTTCTTCCCCGAGCCGCAGGCCAAGCTGACCCCCACGCGCCGCATCGCCGGGCTCGACGGGCAGGCGAAGATGTCCAAGTCCATCGGCAACACCATCGGCTTGCTGGAACCACCCGCGGTGATCTGGGACAAGCTGCGTCCCGTGGTGACGGACCCCGCGCGGCAGCGCAAGACCGACGCCGGGGATCCGGAGAAGTGCCCGGTGATCTACCCGCTGCACAAGGCCTTCTCGCCGGCGGAGACCGTGACGCAGGTGGAGACCAACTGCCGCGGGGCCGGCTGGGGCTGCATCGAGTGCAAGAAGGTGCTGCACGCGAACATGGAGGCCGAGCTGGTGCCGATCCAGGTGCGCGCGGCGGAGCTGCACTCGACGCCGGCGCTGGTGGACGACCTGCTCGCGGACGGCGGGCGCCGGGCGCGCGCCGTGGCACGCACGACGATCGACGCGGTGCGCGACCGGATGGGGCTCGATGCGCGCAGCGTGCGCGCGGCGGGCGTGACGCCGTGAACGAGCTCATCATCGAGGCGTTCCGGCTGGACCTCGCGGCGAAGCTCTTCGCGGCGATCCTGATCGGCGGCGGGATCGGCCTCGAGCGCGAGCTCAAGGGCAAGCCGGCCGGCCTGCGGACCAACATCCTCATCTGCGTCGGGTCGGCGCTGCTGATGGACCTCTCGATGGGTATCGCGGCCGTGCACGGCGGCGATCCGGGGCGCATCGCCGCACAGGTGGTCACGGGCATCGGCTTCCTCGGGGCGGGCACCATCCTGCACACGCGCGGCCAGATCACCGGCCTCACCTCGGCGGCGACGATCTGGGTGGTGGCGGCACTGGGCTTGACCATCGGGGCCGGGTACTTCGTCGAGGCCCTCGGTTCCACGGTGACGGTGATGATCGTCCTCGTGGGGCTGGGCTGGGTGGAGCGGCGCTACCTGAACGACCCGCACGACGCGGCGCATGACCTGTCCCGTGCGCACGCGAGCGCGCACGCGCCGCGCGACGGCGACCACCGCGCCGGCGGGCGTCGGGCGACCGATCGGCGCGGCCTGCCCACGCGGGAACCGACGGGTGATTATCCAGTGGTATCGCCGGAGGCGTCGCCGACGCGCCGGCCCGACGAACGACCCTGAGCCAGGACGCGACGGATGGAGAAGATCATCAAGGCGGCGGTGGACCGTGGCGCGTCCGACCTGCACATCAAGGCGGGGGACGTCTTCCGCGCGCGCATCGACGGCAAGCTGGTGCCGCTGACCAAGCAGGCGCTGACGCCCGACCAGACGCGCTCGATCGCGCTGCGCCTGATCGCCAACGAGGATGACCGCGCCCGCATCGACAAGCTGCAGGACTACGACTGCTCCTGGGGGGCGCCGGGCATCGGCCGCTTCCGCGTGAACATCCTGCGGCAGCGCTCGAGCTTCATGATCGTCATGCGCGTGATCCCCTTCGAGGTGCCGAGCTTCGACAAGCTGGCGGTCCCGCCGGTGCTGAAGAGCATCTCGGCCGCCGAACGCGGCATGATCCTCGTGACGGGGGTGACGGGCTCGGGCAAGAGCACCACGATGGCGGCGATGCTGAACCACATCAACCAGCATCTCAACAAGCACATCGTCACACTCGAGAACCCGATCGAGTTCCTGCATCGCGACCTGCAGAGCTCCATCACGCAGCGCGAGATCGGCGTCGATACCGAGAGCTTCCGCATGGGGCTGCGCGCGGCGCTGCGGCAGGACCCGGACGTGGTGCTCATCGGCGAGATGCGCGACACCGAGACCATCGACACGGCCATGAAGGCGGCCGAGACGGGGCACCTGCTGATCTCGACCGTGCACACCCCCGACGCGCAGAGCACCGTGCTGCGCATCATCGCGATGTTCCCGCCCGAGGAGCAGGACGTGGTGCGTGTGCGGCTCGCGGAGTCGCTGCATGCGGTGATCTCGCAGCGGCTGCTCCCGCGGGCGGACGGCAAGGGGCGCGTGGCGGCCCTCGAGATCATGATCGTCACGCCGACGATCCGGGAGTTGATGCTCGACCGCGACCGCGTGGCCGAGATCCGCGAGTTCATCGCCGAGGGGCGCGAGCAGTACGGCATGCAGACCTTCGACCAGCACCTCGAGGAGCTCGTCTCCAACGGCACCGTCGAGTACGCGGTCGCGCTCGCGGCCAGCACGCGACCGTCGGACTTCCAGCTCAAGATGCAGATGTTCAAGCGGCCGTCGGCCGCCGGCGGCTCCGCGCCCGCGGAAGCGCCGTCCGCCCCGGAGCCGCTCACCGGCGGGTTCGGTGCCGGCATGGAGTTCCTCAACGGATGAGCAAGACCCTCGCGGGGATCTTCGCCCCGGTCACGACGCCCTTCCTCGCCGGCTCGGAGGACCTGGATCTCACGGGCTTCCGCGCGAATCTCGCGGCCCACCTCGCCGACGGCCTGCACGGCATCGTGGTGGGCGGGTCCACCGGGGAGGCAGCGCTGCTCGATGAGGACGAGCGCGCAGCGCTCGCCGCCGCCGCCCGGGACGTGATCCCGCGCGACCGCTGGATGATCATGGGCACCGGCGCGGAGTCCACGCGACTCTGCCTCGCGCGCTCGCGTGCGGCGCAGCGCGCCGGCGCGGACGCCGTGCTGGTGGTGGCCCCGCACTACTACGCCAACGCGATGGCGCGCGAGAACCTCGCGACGCACTACCGGCGCGTCGCGGATGCCTCACCGCTGCCGGTGATCCTGTACAACATCCCCAAGTACATGCACTTCGCGCTGGCCGCCGACCTCGTGGCCGAGCTCGCGGCGCATCCCAACGTGATCGGCATCAAGGACAGCTCCGGCGACCTGGCGATGCTCAAGGGGTTCCTCGCGGCGCAGTCGGCGGGTTTTGCGGTGATCACCGGCAGCGGAGCGGGCCTGCAGGCCGGGCTGGCTGCGGGCGCGCGTGGCGGCATCCTCGCGGTGTCGCTGTTCGCCGCAGCCAAGGCGCTCGAGGTCTACGCGGCGCACGCGGCTGGCGACGTGGCGCGCGCCGGCGCGGCGCAGGCGGTCCTGACGCCCATGGCGAACGTGATCGTCGCCAAGCTCGGGGTCCCGGGGGTGAAGGCCGCCCTGGACCGCGTGGGGCGTGCGGGTGGCATCCCGCGGTCGCCGCTGCTGCCCCTCGACGCGGCCGGAGTGGCCGAGGTCGCCGCGCTCGTCGGCTAGCTCAACCCGGCGGCCGCAACTCCACGCGCGATCCCACCCGGGACACCAGCCACCCCGCCGGCAGCGTCAGCCGCCAGCCGTCGCCTTCCACCACCCGGGGCTCGCCGAGCGGTCCCACCGCGAACTCCGCCGCGCCCAGGGGCACCTGGATGTACGTCCAGGTGGGACTCACCAGCGCGCCCTGCGCCGCGACGAGTTCGGCGCCGTCCTTGCCGGCCCAGCGGAAGTTGCGCATCACCGTGCCGTCGGTGGCGAGTGGGGTCTGGCCGTTGGGATCGAACGAGACCTGCAGGGCGCCCGGGATGAGCCGCAGCACCGGACCCTTCACGAACCGCGCCTGCAGCGAGTCGAGCACCCGTGTCCGCGCGACGATGCGGGCGCGCTCCGCGCGGCGGATCTGTTCGCCGCCGTAGAGCCGCGCACGGGCGTCGAGGTCGGCCGTGAACGGCGTGGAGCCCAGCACCGTCGCGAGGATGGTCGGCAGCCGCGCGCCCTGCCGCTGCGCGTCGCGCCAGGCACTGCCGGCGAGCAGGTCGAGCAGGTAGCCGTATGCGGGACCCGTCCAGTAGCCGACGCCGCGCACCCAGCTGATGGCTCGGGTGTCGCTGCGACGCAGGCCCGCGGCAAGGGAATCGGCACTGCTGCCGCTCAGGCGCCACCCGGTGTACTCGGGGATGCCCTCGGCCAGGTCGAGGGCGTCGAGTCGCGCCCGCTCCGCCGGGAGCGCGAGGGAGTCGCGCCGGGCACGGAAGAGCAGCGCGTCACGGGCGGCCGTGCGACGGACATCGCCGCTCGCGGTGATCGCCGTCGCGAGCGCGCGCAGTTCGAGGAACAGCCAGCTGCGTCCGGCCTCGCCGTCGAGGAAGTCCCCACCATCGCCGGCCTCCGTGTTCTTGGGGGCCGGCAGCAGCTCCGGCTGGAACGTGTGCATGGCCTCGTGGATCAGCAGCCGGACGCGCGCGTCCTCGTCGTCGGCCAAGGGGAGGACCACCATGGCCCAACGGCGTCCCTCCACCTCCACCGACGTGTTGGCGATGGTCGTACCGGCGGAGAGGAAGATCGGCGCGAGGGAATCGCGGCCGGCACGGAGCACCGTTGCGTAGTGCCGGCGGCCGTCCGTGAAGATCCACTGGACGTCACGGCCGTCGATCTGCCACAGCGCGCCCAGGTCGCCCAGCCCCTCGCGCGCGCGGGCCACGCTGCGCAGCAGGCCGGTGGTGTCGGGGGCGGCGGGCTCCTGTGCCGCCAGGGTGGGCAAGGCGGTCGACAGGCTCAGCATCGCGATGCCGAGGAGGCTGCCGATGCGACTTGCGGGAGTGCGGTACGTGCGGGTCATGCGCATTGAGTCACCACACAGGAAGGTCCGGTTTCCGAGCCGGGTCGAGGCGTGCGTCTGCGGGACGTCGCGTTGCCCCGGTCTGTGGCTCTACGTAGATTATCCCAACGCCCCGACCGCCGGGGCGTTTTTTTGTGTCCCGCCACCGACCGACCCGAAGGAGTCCGCCCCGATGTTCGACACCAAGACCCGCACCATCGTCATCGTGGGCGCGCAGTGGGGCGACGAGGGCAAGGGCAAGCTCGTCGACGTGCTGGCGGAGCGGGCGGACTGGGTGGTGCGCTACCAGGGCGGTGCGAACGCCGGCCACACGGTGCACGTCGGCGACGAGTCCACCGTGCTGCATCAGGTGCCGAGCGGCATCCTGCACAAGGGCGTACGCTGCGCGATCGGCAACGGCGTGGTGCTGGACCCCGAGAGTGTGTTCGAGGAAGTCGACGCCCTCGTCGCCAACGGCGTGGATGTGGAGGGGCGGCTCTACCTTTCCGACCGCGCGCACCTGGTGATGCCGTACCACAAGCTCGTGGACAAGGAGAGCGCGGCGAGCAAGGCCATCGGTACCACGGGGCGGGGCATCGGTCCGGCCTACGAGGACAAGGTGGCCCGTCGCGGCATCCGCGTGCTCGACCTGCGGCATCCCGCACGGCTCAAGGCCCTGGTGGAGCGGGGTACGGACCACGCGAACCACATCCTGGCCGGGTTCGGCTCCACCAAGCGGGCGGACGCCGCGTTCACGCTCGGGCAGCTCGAGCGCATCGCGCCGCGCCTGCTCGCGATCGCGGAGGACGTGGGCCTGGCGGTGTCGCGCGCGCAGAAGCAGGGCGCGGCGATCCTGCTCGAAGGGGCCCAGGGATCGCTGCTCGACATCGACCACGGGACCTACCCGTTCGTGACCTCGTCCAGCACCACGGCCGGTGGGGCCGCGATCGGCGTGGGGATCGGGCCGCGCACGATCGACGCGGCCCTCGGCGTGGTGAAGGCGTACACCACACGGGTGGGCGCCGGACCGCTGCCCACCGAGTTCGACACGCAGATGAGCGAGCACGTGCGTGCCCTCGGCAACGAGTTCGGCGCGACCACCGGGCGCCCGCGGCGCTGTGGCTGGTTCGACGCCGTGGTGGTGCGCTACGCCGTGCGCGTGAACGGCCTCACGGGGCTCGCGGTCACCAAGCTCGACGTGCTCGACACGCTCGAGCGCATCGGGCTGTGCACGGGGTACCGGATCGGCGGCGACGTCGTGACGGAGTTCCCCGGCGACCTCGCGGACCTCGAGGGGATTGAGCCGGTGTACGAGTGGTTCGACGGCTGGAAGTCCTCGACGGCCGAGGCACGGACGCTCGCGGCGCTTCCGACCCCGGCGCGGAGGTACCTCGACCGGATGCAGGAGCTGGTCGAGTGCCCGGCGCAGTACGTGTCGGTGGGGACGCGACGGGATCAGATCATCGGACTCTAGCCGCACGAGGGGCACGTGAGACGGCAGCGGGTCGGACGCGCAGCGGGAGGGCCGGACCTCGTCGCGACGGAATCCAAGCGCGGCGGCCCACCCGTGGTGGTGGTCGGCGCGGGGCCCTGCGGACTCGCGGCGGCCGTGGCGCTGCAGAAGGCCGGGGTGAGCGTGCTGTGCTTCGACCGCGGACCGGTGGCCAGCGCCATCGCGGCGTATCCACTGTACATGCAGTTCTTCTCGACGGCCGAGAAGGTCGCGATCGGCGGCCTGCCGTTCCCGCTCGCGCAGGAGAAGCCTTCGCGGCGGGATGCACTCGCGTACTACCGCACCGTCGTCACGCACTTCGGCCTGGACGTCCGGCAGTACGAGAACGTCGACAAGGTCTGGCGGCGCCGCGATGCCTTCGTGGTGCACTCCCGCCCGCAGGGGGGCGACGTGGTGGAGACCCTGGCGCGTGCGCTGGTGGTGGCGACCGGGTACTTCGGCTCACCCAACCTGCTGCATGTACCCGGGGAGCAGCTGCCGCACGTCTCGCACCTCTACCGTGAGGGGCACGAGGCCTTCCAGCGCGACGCCGTGGTGGTGGGCGCCGGCAACTCGGCGGCGGAGGCCGCGCTCGACCTCTGGCGCTGCGGTGCGCGCGTGACGCTGGTGCACTTCGGGCCCACCTTCGACAAGAACATCAAGCCCTGGGTGCTCCCCGACCTGCTGAACCGCATCAAGGAAGGGCACATCCAGGTGCGCTGGAACACACGCGTGACCGCGATCGAGCCCGGGCGCGTGCACCTCGAAGGCGACGAGGGGCCGGGTATCCTGCCGGCGCAGCATGTGTACCTGATGACCGGCTTCACGCCGAGCAACGAGTTGCTCGCGGGGTTGGGGGTGGAGATCGACGCGGAGACGGGGGTGCCCACGCACGACGTCGCGACGATGGAGACGAATGTGCCGGGCGTGTACGTGGCCGGGGTATTGTCGTCGGGCTTCGATGCCAACAAGGTGTTCATCGAGAACGGGCGCGGGCATGGCGCGCTCATCGCGATGTCGGTGGTGGGGCGGGGTCTCAAGCGCGGCTGAGCGGGACCGAATCCGGCCCGAACCCGTCTCACGCTGTACCAATCATCCATCGCCCCGCGTGTTATTTTTCCGCAGCCCTGAACCCCCTCACGCCGGTCATGCGTCCAGACGTCCTTGAATCGCTCGTCAGCCTCGCCAAGCGTCGCGGCTTCATCTTCCAGTCGTCGGAGATCTATGGCGGCACCGGGTCCGTGTGGGACTACGGCCCGCTGGGCGTCGAGCTCAAGAACAACGTCAAGGCGCGCTGGTGGAACGCGATGGTGCGCGAGCGGGAGGACGTCGAGGGCCTCGATGCCGCGATCCTGATGCATCCGCGGGTGTGGGAGGCGTCGGGACACGTGTCCGGCTTCTCCGACCCGCTGGTGGACTGCAAGGCCTGCAAGGCCCGCTTCCGCGCCGACAAGCTCGCCGACGCCCAGTGCGCGCGGAAGCCGAGCAAGAAGCCCGGGGAGCACAGCGACTGCCAGCTGACGGAGCCGCGGCAGTTCAACCTGATGTTCAAGACGTTCATGGGCCCGGTGGAGGACTCGGCCGCCGTGGTGTACCTGCGCCCCGAGACCGCGCAGGGCATCTTCGTGAACTTCCTCAATGTGCAGCAGGCGACGCGGCAGAAGGTGCCGTTCGGCATCGCGCAGATCGGCAAGGCGTTCCGCAACGAGATCACGCCCGGGAACTTCACGTTCCGCACGCGCGAGTTCGAGCAGATGGAGATGCAGTACTTCGTCGAGCCCGGCACCGACATGGAGCACTTCGAGCGCTGGAAGCAGGCGAGACTCGACTGGCACCTCGCCCTGGGCCTCGACCGCGACCGCCTCGAGTTCCACCAGCACACGGAGAAGGAACTCGCGCACTACGCCCGCGCGGCGTTCGACATCAACTTCGACTTCGGCGGCACGCTGGGCTTCCAGGAGATCGAGGGCGTGCACAACCGCTCCGACTTCGACCTGTCGCAGCACCAGCAGTTCTCGTCCAAGAAGCTCGAATACGTGGACCAGGCCGCGAACAAGCGCTACCTGCCCTACGTGATCGAGACCTCCGTGGGCGCGGACCGCGTGACGCTCGCGATCCTCGTGAACGCGTTGCGCGAGGAGGCGGTGCCGGGCGAGCAGGAGGGGCGCACGGTGCTCGGGTTCCATCCCGTGCTCGCGCCGATCAAGGCGGGCATCTTCCCGCTCACCAAGAAGGATGGGCAGCCGGAGATGGCGGAGCGGCTCGCGGCGACGCTGCGCCGGCGGTTCAACGTGTTCTACGACGAGGCGGGCGCGATCGGCCGCCGCTACCGGCGACAGGACGAGGCGGGGACACCGTTCGGCATCACCATCGACGGTGACTCCACCGCCAATGACGACGTGACCATCCGCTTCCGCGACGACATGGGACAGATCCGTGTGTCGACGGACCGCGTGGTGGACGTACTGACGCGCTACCTCGAGGCGGACCACCCGCGCGCCGAGGCGCGCCTGGTCGGCTGATGGACCACGACGAGGCGCTCGCCGGGCTCCGCGCACGCGGGGAGGCCTTCCTCGAGGAGGTCTCGGCCGAGTACCACGCCGCCCATGCCGGGCACAAGCAGGGCGCGGAGCTGCAGCCCATCTACGAGCGCCACCGCGCGGCCTACGACGACGCGGCGTTCGCGACGGCGCTCGAGGCCTTCCGGGCGCACCGTCCGTCCGCGTCCGCGTCCGCGTCCGCGTCCGCGGGCGCGGGCGCGGACGGTGGGGCCGGCTCGGCGATGACGGAGTCGGCGGACGCGCGGCGCCACCGGTCGGCGCGGATGTTGCTCGATTGGCTCGGGGAGTCCCGTGTGGGCCGCGAGCTGGCGGCGATCGAGGAGCGGGAGATCGCTTGGGAGTCGACCGCAGTGGTGCGCGCGGCGGACGGCACCGAGGAGCCGTACCAGCGCGTCGCGATCACGCTGGCCAACACCCGCGACGCGCAGGCGCGCCACGCGCTCGACGACGCGCGCGCACGCATCGTCGAGGCGGAGCTGGCGCCCATCCGGCGCGAGCGGCTGCAGCGGGAACATTCGGTGGTCGCGTCGCTGGGCATCGCCGGGGACTACATCGCCACGTGGGAAGCGCTCAACGCCGTCTCGCTCCGCGACCTGCGCGCCGAGTGCGAGGCGTTCCTGCGCGACACGCAGGCGATGTGGGACGACCTGCTGCCGTTCTACCTGAAGCAGGGGCTCGGCCTCACGCGGGCCGACGCGACCCGGGCGGACGTGATCGCGCTGATGCGCACGCCGGAGTTCGACCCGTTCTTCCCCGGCGACGCGATGGAGCGGGAGGTGCGGCGGCAGGCGCAGGAGATGGGGGTGAGCCCGGATGCCGAGGGGCGCGTGCGGTACGACACCGTCGACCGCCCCGGCAAGCGCTCGCGCGCGTTCTGTTCGCCGGTGCGCATCCCCGACGTGGTGCATCTGGTGCTGCGCCCGCACGGCGGACAGAACGACTGGATGACCTTGCTGCACGAGCTCGGCCACGCGCTGCACTTCGCGTACATGGACCGCAACCTGCCGTTCGAGTACCGCTGGCTCGGCGACAACTCGGTGACCGAAGGCTACGCGATGCTGTTCGATCACCGCCTGAAGGACGCCCGCTGGCTCCGGCGGTACACGGGGCTCGGCGCGAGCGACGTGCCGCGTTTCCTGCACTCGCAGGGGTTCGAGGAACTGCACTTCGTGCGGCGCTATGCGGCCAAGCTCATCTACGAGACCGAGCTGCACGGCGGGCGCGTGTCCTGGGATGCCTTGCCGGACCTGTTCGTGGAGACGCTCACCGCGGCGACCGGGTTCCGCTACCAGCGGGCCGATGCCTTCGTCGACGTCGACCCGCGGTTCTACGCGGCGCGGTACCTGCGGGCCTGGCAGCTGCAGGCGGTGCTCGACGAGGCGCTGCGCGAGCGCTTCAACGAGGATTGGTGGCGCAATCCGCAGTCCGGTCCCTGGATCGTCGGGGAGTTGTTCGGGCACGGACAGCGCGAGCTGGCGCATGAGCAGGCGCGGCGCGTCGCGGGCAAGGGCCTCTCCTTCGCTCCCGTGATCGCCGGCATCGAACGCATGATCGGGTGATCCCATGACGACCGTCTACTTGAACGGCCAGTTCGTCCCCAAGGCGCAGGCGATGATCCCGGTGGAGGATCGCGGGTTCATCTTCGGAGACGGCATCTACGAGGTGGTGCGCATCATCAAGGGTCGCGTGTTCGCGTGGGACGGGCACGCGGCGCGGCTCGCCAACGGACTGGCCGGCCTGCGGATCAGCGACGTCGGCGCCGAGTCGGCGACGCTGCGGGCCGTGTGCGAGCGCCTCGTGCGCGACAACGGGATGACCGCCGGTGAGGCGACCGTCTACCTGCAGGTCTCGCGTGGCGCGGCAACCCGCACGCACCACTTCCCGCCGGCCGGGACACCGACGACGGTCTACGCCGCGGCGTCGGTGTTCACGCCCAACTTCGCGATGCGCGACCAAGGCGCGAAGGGCATCACGATGCCCGACATCCGCTGGGCGCGCTGCGACCTGAAGACCGTGAACCTGCTCGGGCCGGTGCTCGCACGGCAGGCGGCGCAGGAGGCGGGCGCCTACGAGGCGCTGCTGCACCGCGACGGGATGGTCACCGAGGGTGCGGCGACCAACGCGTTCATGGTGGTGGACGGAGTGCTGCGCACCTATCCGCTGTCGCACTACATCTTGCCGGGCATCACGCGGGCGCTCCTGGTCGAGATCATCCGCGCGGAGGGCATCCGCTTCGAGGAGCGTCCAGTGTCGCTGACGGAGTTGGGCCGGGCCGAGGAGATCTTCGTGTGCGGTACGACCACGGACGTGCAGCCCATCGTGGAGCTCGACGGGCGGCGGGTGGGGAGCGGCGCACCGGGTCCGATCACGGTGCGGCTCAAGGCCGCGTTCGCCAAGCAGCTGTACGCGGAGTAGCCGCGTCGTGCGGGTCGGCCGCCGGACAGTGCGGCGCGTCGTCCGCCATCACTCCCATCCGGTCCCGGGTCCACGCCCCATGCGCTCGCGTCTCCTCTCGCTCCTGCTCCTCGTCGGTCCGCTGGTGCTGCCGGCGCAGGCCGTGTCGCCGGACCAGACCCTGCACGACGCCACCGCGCAGCTCCAGGCCCTCATCCGCATCAACACCACCAATCCGCCGGGCAACGAACTCGCCGCGGCGCGATTCCTCGACTCGCTGTTCCGCGGTGCCGGCATCGAGTCGCGCGTGTACGAGTCCGCGCCGGGGCGCGGGGCCGTGGTCGCCCGCATCCGGGGGCGCCGCGGCGCCAACGCGAAATCACCCGTGATCCTCATGGGGCACCTGGATGTCGTCGGGGTCCAGCGCGACCAGTGGTCGGTCGATCCCTTCGCGGCGGTCATCGCCGACAGCGTGCTGACCGGGCGGGGCGCGATCGACGACAAGGGCATGCTGATCGCGAACCTGCAGGCCATGCTCGCGCTGCAGCGCCGCGTGCGGGGCGGCACCACGCTCACGCGTGACGTGATCTTCGTCGCCAACGCCGACGAGGAGGCCGGCGGCGACCTCGGCATGGGCTGGCTGCTCAAGGAGCATCCCGACGCGATCCGCGCGGAGTACGCGCTCAACGAGGGCGGACGCACGCGCATCATGGCCAACGGTCGCAAGTACGTCGCCCTGCAGATGGCGGAGAAGGTCTCCCACGTCGTCACGGTGACGGCCAGCGGCCCCGACGGCCACGCGTCGATCCCGCTCGCGGGGAACGCGATCGCGCGGCTGGGACGCGCCCTCGCCGTGATCGGTGCCCACCGTGAGCCCACGGTGCTGACGCCGGTGACCACGCGGTTCTTCGCGGCGCTGGCGACCATCTGGCCCGAGCCCGCCGAGGCGGCGGCGATGGCCGACGTCGCGTCCGGGGACCGCGCGCGCGTGGAACGCGGCGCGGCCGTGCTCGCGGCCATCCCCACACTCGACGCGGTGCTCCGCACGGGCATCTCGCCCACGATCCTCGAGGGGGGCATCCGCAGCAACGTCATCCCGCGTGACGCCAAGGCGACCCTGAACATCCGCACGCTGCCCGGACAGTCGATCGACTCGACGGTCGCGCGGCTGCAGCGCGCCGTCGGCGACCCCCGCGTGACGTTCGCCGTCACGAGTCGCGGTGAGGACTCGCCGGCGATGTCGGCGGAGAACGAGTTCTTCGCGGCGGTGGAGCGCGCGGCCCGGCGCGTCGATCCCACGATCGTCGTGGTGCCGTACCTCAGCACCGGCGCGACGGACTCCGCGGACCTGCGCCGCGCCGGCATCAAGGCCTACGGCTTGCTGCCGTTCCCGCTGGTGATGTCGGACGAGGAACGCATGCACGGCAACGACGAGCGCCTGCCACTGTCGGCCTTCCGCTTCGGGATCCAGTTCGTGACGGGGATCGCCGAGCAGCTCGCGGTCCCCTGAATGGCGGCGCCGCGACGCAAGGTGTGGCAGCGTCCCGTCGAGGCCGCTGCCCCGGCTACGGGTGCGGACGCCGAGGTCACGCTCCTGCGGGACATCGCCCACGCGATCCTCCGGGCGGAGCGGCCGGAGGAGGCCTTCCAGTTCGCGCTCGACCGCGCGGCCCCGGTGGTGGGGGCCGCCCTCGCGTCGGTGTTCCTGCTCGATGGGGCGTCCGAGCTGATGCGGCTGACCGCCGCCTACGGCTGGCCCGATCGCTGGCGCCCCTGGCTGGGCGACATGCGCGTGCGGATCGGGTTCGGGCCCAGCGGCGAGGCGGTGGCCGAACGCCGGAACATCGAGGTGCCGGACGTGTTCGCCGACCGGTCGCTCGAGGACTGGCAGGAGGTGGCCGGCGAGCTCGGCTTCCGGGCGCTGGTCTCGCTGCCGTTGGTGACCAATCGCCGCGTGGAGGGCGCCGCGACGTTCTACTTCGTGGACGCGGGGATGCCGGCGCCGCGGGTCCGCGCGCTGCTGCGCGCGGTGGCGGACCTCATGGCGGTGATGGTCGAACAGGGCAGCCTCCGCGACCGGCTCCGGCGCGCCGAGGCCGCGCTGGAGGAGCTCGCGGCGGCACCGTCGCCGGAGGAGCCGGCGTGATAGATTCCATCAACGGAGTGCACCGGAATCCCGTAGCGAGTGTCGAAGGACCAGAGGAGAACACGTGAGACACCATCAGTCAGGCCGCACCCTCCAGCAGCAGCGCACCTCGCTCCCGGCCGCCGCCGTCCTGGCGAGCGCGCGGGAGTTCTTCGCCCGCCAGTCGGGCATCTATGCCGCGTTCCTCGAGAAGGAAGGCCCCAACTGGATGAGCCTGCGCGGGCAGGGGGGCGAGGAGATCGTCATCGCCGCGACCGAGGAGCCCGGCGGCACCGCCGTCACGGGGTCGTCGTACATGTTCGATGCGCAGGTGGCGCAGTTCCTCTCGTCGCTGCCGCCGGCCGCCAGCGCGGAGCTCGTGTCGTGAGCGCCGCGGTGAATGCGCTCCGCGCGCGTCCCGGCATCGTCGCGGTCGGCACGGACCTGTCCCATGCCATCACGGTTCGCGTGCAGATGCCGGAACTCTGGCAGACCATCGCGATGAAGCTCGCCGAGGGCACGACGGTGCTCGCGATGAAGAAAGCCGCGCTGGAGGCGTTCGGTGAGCATGCGCACGCCGCGGACGAGTTCGTGGTGAAGCTCCGCGGCTGGGAGGTGCACGAGGAGGCGCTGCCGGTGACCACCGCGGGGGCGAAGGAGGGTTCGACCTTCCTCCTCTCCTACCGCCAGCGTCGGCCCGTCCGCTGACCACGGCCACCAGCGCGCCTGCCGTCCAGGACCGCGACGCGCTCCTCGCCGCGGCGGCGCGCCTGCGTGCGGAGGTCGCGCGACGCATCGTCGGTCAGGGGGCGGTGCTCGACGAGATCCTGATGGCGCTGGTGGCCGGGGGACACGCGCTGCTGGTCGGCGTGCCCGGCCTCGCCAAGACGCTCATGATCCGCTCGGTCGCCGAGGCGATGTCGCTCGAGTTCCGGCGCATCCAGTTCACGCCGGACCTCGTCCCCAGCGACATCACCGGCACCGAGCTGCTCGAGGAGGACACGCAGACCGGCCACCGCAGCTTCCGCTTCGTGCGTGGACCGGTCTTCGCGAACATCGTGCTCGCCGACGAGATCAACCGGGCGCCGCCGCGCACTCAGGCGGCCCTGCTCGAGGCGATGCAGGAGCACCGCGTCACCGCCGCGGGCCAGTCGATGGCACTGCCCGAGCCGTTCTTCGTGCTGGCGACGCAGAATCCCATCGAGCAGGAAGGCACCTATCCGCTGCCGGAAGCCCAGCTCGACCGTTTCCTGTTCGACATCCGCATCGGCTACCCGGGTGCGGACGAGGAGGTGGCCATCCTCCGCGCCACCACCGGCGTACGCGACGAGGCCCTGCGGCCGATGCTCGACGCGCGCGAAGCGCGGGCGCTGCAGCAGCTGACGCGCGAGATCCCCGCCGCCGAGGCCGCGCTGCGGTACGCGGCCGCGCTGGCGCGCGCCACGCGGCCCAAGAGCGGGGAGGCTACGCCGCTGGTCGAGCAGTACGTGCGCTGGGGCGCAGGTCCGCGCGCCGGCCAGGCGCTCATCCTCGGCGCCAAGGCCGCGGCCCTGCTCGCCGGACGGCACGCTGTGGCGCCGGAGGACATCCGTCGCGTGGCGCGTCCGGTGCTGCGGCACCGCGTGCTCCCCAACTTCGCCGCGGAAGCCGAGGGGATCGACTCGGAGCGCATCGTCGAGGACCTGCTCGCGCGCGTCCCCGAACCGCGCGGCCTCACCGGCATCTAGCCGTGGCCGTCGGCCCGTACGGCGCGTTGCTCGACGCCGTGCGCGGCGTGCGCTGGCCCGCGCGTCGTCCGGTGCCCGGCGCTGCGCCCGGCGCGCATCCGGCGCGCACCCGCGGCATCGCGCCGGAGTTCGCCGAGTACCGGCCCTACCGCCAAGGGGACGATCCCCGGCGCCTCGACTGGAAGCTGCTCGCGCGCAGTGACCGGGCGTTCATCCGGCTCGCGCCCGACCACGCCGTGCTCGGCACCACCTTCGTCGTCGACGCCTCGGCCTCGATGGCGTTTCCGGAGGCGACGCTGGGGAAGTGGGTGCTGGCGAAGCGGCTGGCGGTCGCCCTCGCGGCGGTGGCACACGCCGGCGCCGATCCCGTGGGGCTCACGGTGCTCTGCGGCGACGGACCGCGGCGCCTCGACGCCCGCACCCGTCGCGGTGTGGTGGCCGAGATCGCGCGCACGCTCGACGAGGTGACACCCGCCGGCACGAGTCTGCCCACCGCAGCGGTGACGGCGTCGGCCGCACGCTGCGTGCTGCTCTCGGACTGTCTGTGGGGCGACGCGCAGGCGGCGGTGCTCGCGGCGCTGGCGCGCCATCGTGCGCGTGGTGGTGAAGCGCACCTGGTGCACATCGTCGCACGCGCGGAGCTGGAGCCCTCCGCGCAGGCGGTCATGGCGACCGACCCCGAGGACCGCACGCTGACGCGGCCGCTCGTGCCGGAGACCCGCGATGCGTATCGCGCGGCGTTCGACCGCTGGCGCGGCGCGCTGGCGGCAGCCGCGCACGCGGATGGGATCGTGTATCGCGAAGTCGTGGACGATGCCGCTCCGGAGGTGGTGATCCGGGCGCTGGTGAACCCGGCGGGCACGGAGGCGCGGCGATGAGTCTGCTCGCCCCGTGGGTCTTCGCGCTGGGGATCGGCCTCTCCGGCTTGGTGCTCGCGCTGCACTTCCTCACGACGCGGCGACCACCGGCCACGCTGTTGCCCACGGCGCAGTTCGTGCCGGTGGCCGAGGCGCGGGCGGTCTCGCGCGCCAGCCGACCGAGTGACCTGCTGCTGCTCGGGCTGCGCATACTGGCCGTGCTGCTGGTCAGCGCCGCGTGCGCGCGGCCGCTGGTGGACGCGCCCGGACCGACTGTGCGGAGCGTGGTCCTATTGGATGTCTCCGGGGCGGTGGCGGACCCCGCAGCGGCGCGGCGGATCGCCGCGGAACGGCTGACGGAGGGCGGCGTGCTGGTCACCTTCGCGGGTACCGCTCGTGAGTCCAGGCTCGATTCCATCGGCGGCGCGGCGACCGGCGTGGCGGCACTGAGTCCCGCGCTCGTCGTCGCGCGACGTGCCGCCGCGCGGATCGCCCGCGGTGCGGATTCGGTGCGCCTGGTGCTCGTCTCGCCGCTGCTGGCGGCGCAGTTCGACGCGGCCACCACCGACCTGCGTCGCGACTGGCCCGGGGCGATCGAGGTCGTCCGTGTCCCCGCGCTCCGCGATTCCGGCGGCGGCGTCCCGCGATTGGTCACCCCGCTCGCCGATGACCCGCTCGCGCCGGCGATCACGGCGCTGCGCAGCGCCGCCGTGCGAGGCGGCCCTGGCCTCGCCGACTCGCGCATCGTGCGGGGTCGCGCCGCACCGGAGGACTCCGCGTGGGGGCGGACAGCCGACCGCGTACTCGTCGAGTGGCCGCTGTCCACCGGCACCGCACGTCCGGATGGCGTGGTCGTCACCGGGCGCGCGGCCGCCGCCGTTGTCGCGCCGCTGGAGCGGCTGCCACTCGGCGCGGACGGGGTGCCCGTGCCCCACCGCGTCGTCGCGCGCTGGCGCGACGGTGCGGTCGCGGTGCTCGAGACGCCACTCGGTGATGGCTGCCTGCGCCGCGTGGGCGTCGGTGTACCAATCGCCGGCGACCTGACGCTGCGCGAGCCGTTCCGCCGCTTGCTCGCGGCGGTGCTCGCACCCTGCGGGGGCGCGCGGGGTGGTCTTGCGTCCGACTCGTCGGTCGCCGCCCTCGCCGATGTGTCGCAGCCGCGGGCAGTGCCCGGGCCGCTGCTGGTGACTGCCGCGGCGCAGGATACGGCGCTGGCCGCGGCACTGCTGGCGGGCGCCCTCGTGCTCCTGCTCGCGGAGTGGGGCCTGCGCGCCCGGGGGGCACGATGACGCCGCTCGAACGGCGCCTCGCACGCGCCGGCCGCGTGCTCACCGCCGCCGCCGCGACGCGTGCGCTGCTGCTGGGGGTCGCCGTGGCCGCGGCGGTGCTCCTGCTGGGCCTGCTGTTCGACATGCTGTTGGGCATCGGCATCGGCCTGCGCGCGTTCCTGCTACCTATTGCCGCCGTCGCCGGCGTCGCGGTGCTCGGCTGGCGCGTCCTGCGCGACCTGCTGCCCAACCGCGCGGCGACACCGGAACACGTGGCGCTGTGGTTCGAGACACGGTTGCCGGAACTGCGCTATGCGTTGGTCACGGCCATCGATCCCGCCGCGAGTGCGGCGCGGGCGCGACTGGAGCGCCTGGCCGAGGCCGCCCCGCTGGAACGTGAGCTGCGCGTGGCGACCCGTCGTGCGCTCCTGCGTCCGGCGATGCTCGCCGCTGCGCCGTTGCTCGCACTCGTGGTGCTGCCGCGTGGCGCGGTGGGACGTGTGGTCGCGCCGGCGGCCGGCGACGGACTCGCGCGCATCGGCGCGGACGCACGGGCCGCGCGCGACCCGCTCGCCGCGATCGTCGTGCGCGTCACGCCCCCGGCATACAGCGGGCTCCCGGGGCGCACCCTCGACGATCCGTCCACCGTGGCCGCCCTCGTGGGCAGTCGCGTGACGGTCGAAGGACGGGGCAGCGGCGTGCGGGCCGAGGTCGCGGGCAGCCTGACAGAGGCGCGTGGTGACGCGCCGTGGACCCTTACGCTCGCGGTGCCCGGCAAGGCCACGGCGGTGCGACTGATCGGTCCGGCCCGCGAGCGTATGCTCGTGCTCGACCCCGTCGTGGACTCGGTCCCCAGCGTGCGCCTGGACGAGCCGACGCGCGACTCGGTGCTCCGCGTGGCCACAGGACAGGTGCTGCTGCGCGCGGAGGTCCGCGACGACTTGGGACTCGCGGAGGCCGCGTTCGAATACATCGTGAGTTCGGGGGCAGGGGAGACCTTCTCGTTCCGCTCCGGCCGGCTGGCGGCGCGACGCTTCGACGTCGGCACCACCAGCGCGCGGATCGATGGCAGCCTGGCGCTGGACACGCTCCGCCTCGGCCCCGGCGACCTCATCCACCTCCGCGCCGTCGCACGCGACCGCAACGACGTGGCCGGGCCGGGCGTCGGTGCCTCCGAGACGCGCACGCTGCGCATCGCCCGCGCCGACGAGTACGACTCGGTCTCGGTGGACCCCATGCCGCCCACCGAACCCGAGAAGAACGCGCTCTCGCAGCGCATGATCCTGCTCATGACGCAGGAGCTCGTCGCGAAGCTGCCGCGCATCGCGGAGGCCGAGCGCACCCGTGAGTCGCGACGCATCGCGCTCGAGCAGGGCCGGCTCCGCAAGCGCGTCGGCGAAGTGGTGTTCCTGCGACTGGGCGAGGACGCGGGGGAGCACGCACACTTCGCCGGGGACGGGCACCAGCACGGACAGGAAGGCCTGCTGAATCCCGACCAGATCCTCGCGGCCGCCGAGCGCGCGGCGAACGTCGATCCGACGCGCGCGCTCGAAGGCGAGGGCGACGAGACGCCGATCGTCGCCATCAACAAGCCGCTGCTCGAGGCCTACAACCACATGTGGCGTGCCTCGACCGAGCTGGAGACCTCGAGCCCGCGGACGGCGATCCCGTGGATGGAACGCGCCATCGAGGCGCTGCAGCGCGCGCGCGCGGCGGAGCGCATCTACCTGCGCGGCCGTCCGCCACGCGTCGTGGTGGACCTGGCCAAGGTGCGCGGTGTCGGCAAGGAGCGGCACGCGCCCGATGGTCGCGCGCCGCGCAGCCCGCTGGACGCGGCGCGTCAGGCACGCCTCGCGCGCTTCGATGTGGCGCTGGCGCTGGTGCAGCCCGATCCGCAGGCGGCCGCCGATTCGCTGCTGCTCGTGCGTCTGGCGCTGCCCGAGGAGGACCGCAGCACGGCGCGGGCGCTCGATGCGGCGGCGGACGCCGTGCGGCGAGGCGGGGATGTGACGCTCGCCCTGCAGGCGGCGCGGCGCGCCCTCGCAGGGCCGCCGCGGCGCTCGGGGGCGGTGGGCGGGTGGGGCCACTGATGCCGGACTTCGTGTTCGCCACCGCGCAGTACGACTCCGGCGACTGGGACAGCGCGCCGCTGGTGGCCGCGAACGTCATCGACGGGCTCGCGCGCTACACCACGCTCGACGTCGCGGCGACCGGCGTCGTGGTGCCGCTCGGCTCCAAGGACCTGTTCAAGTACCCCTTCGTCTGGCTCACCGGGCACCTGCCGGTGCGCTTCACCGATGTGGAGCGCCGGACGCTGCGGGAGTACTGCGCGCGGGGCGGCCTGCTGTTCGTCGACGACCACAACCACGACGTCGATGGCGAGTTCCATCGCACGGCGTGGGAGGAGATCGCGCGGACGGTGGGACCGCTCAAGGACCTGCCCAACGACGATCCGCTGTACCGCGCCTTCTTCCGCTTCGAGGACGGCCCGCCGACCACGAGCCACGAGCTCAACGGCTGGGGCGACAACCTCGTGCACAAGCACCTGCAGTGCGTGAAGCAGGGGGACCGCGTGGTGGTGCTGTACAGCAGCAAGGACTACAGCTCCGAGTGGAACTACCATCCCGACAACAAGCGCTTCCTCTCGGTGGACAACACGAAGTTCGGCGTCAACCTGGTGGTGTATGCCCTCACCCGCTGAGCGGCGACTGCCCTGGGAGCGCGCCGCGCGCGGGCTGGCGCTCGTGCTGCTCGCGCTCGCGCTCGTGCAGGCGCTCCGGGCCGCCGGGCGCGGCGGGCAGCGTCGGGTACACGTCGAGGTGGGCGCGGCGGACGCCACGGCACCCGGCCCCGCACGGCGCGACTCGCTCGCAGCGCTCGCCCGCGCGGGCGACTCCGTGACCTGGAGTGGAGACGTCGCGCCGTTGATCGCGTCCGCGGAACCCGTGCGCGAACCCTCCGGTGCCACGCGCTTCACCATCGTGGCCGATGCCGCCGCCGCACTCGGCGACAGCCTGGGGCCCATCGACTCGCTCGAGACCGGGGGCGGCAGCCTGACCACCGAAGGCGTGCGCGGGCTGTTCGCCGCGCACAGCGGCGCGGCAACGGCGCGGGTGCCGTCGGCTGCAGCGGCAGTGCTGGGACGCGTGCTCGTCTATGGTCGCGTGGGCTGGGAATCCAAGTTCACCATCGCCGCCCTCGAGGAATCCGGCTGGCAGGTGGATGCGCGGCTGCGGCTCGGCGACACCACGCTGGTGCGACAGGGACGGACGCTCGAGCCCACGGCCGGGTTGCACGCGGCGCTCGTGGTGCTCGACACCGCGCTTGAGGGCCGTGCGGCGGCCGTCACGCGTTTCGTGCGGGCGGGTGGTGGCCTGGTGCTGAGCGGCGCAGCCGCCGGCGCGCCCGCGCTGGCCGCACTCGGCGGCGCGCGGGTGTTGCGCCTCGCCGCCGGTGAAGCCGGTGCGTTCGAGGAAGGCGAGCCGCTGCACGCGCTTCCGTTGCACGTGTTGGGCGCGTTGCGCCCGGACGCGCTCACGCTGGAGTCCCGTGACGACGTGCCGGCGGTGGTCGCGCGACGCGTGGCCGCCGGGCGCGTCGTGCAGAGCGGATACGCCGAGACCTGGCGCTGGCGCATGCAGGGCGAGGCCGGCAGCGTGGCCGAGCATCGCGCGTTCTGGTCACGTCTGGTCGGCACCGCGGCCACGGCTGCCCCCGTGGTGCCTGCGACCGCCACGGACGGTCCTGCGGTCGCGCCGGCGGTCACGCCGGCGGTCACGCCGGCGGGCACGCGGGCCATCGCGCCGGCGAGCACACCCACGATCACGTCCGCGTCGGCTTTGGATGCCGATCCCGCACCGCTCGCGGCGCTGGTCGACGCCCTGGGACCCGCGGTCGCCGCCGCCCCTTCCACTCCCCCCCAGCGCGAGGCGCTGCCCACTTGGCTTGGTGCCGCTGCGTTGCTGCTGCTCGTCGCCGAGTGGGGATCCCGTCGCGCACGAGGCGCTGCATGACACTCGCGTTCATCTCCCACTCCGACGTCGGTCGGCACGACAACGGGTGGAACCATCCGGAGCACGTGGGACGCGTGCGCGCCATCACGCGGGCGCTGCGCTACCATCCGGAGTTGTTCACCACGCTGGAGCACGTGGAGGGCGGCCACGCGAGCGAGGACGCCCTCGCCCTCGCACATGACCGCAACTACATCGCGCGGGTCCGCGACACCGCCGCCGCCGGTGGCGGCCGCTTCGATGCCGACACCGTCGCCAGCGAGGGCTCCTGGGATGCCGCGACCGCGGGCGCCGGCTGCGTCCTCGAGGCGGTGGACCGCGCACTCGACGGGCGCAACCGGCGGAGTTTCGCGGCCGTCCGGCCGCCCGGGCACCACGCCCTGCGGGCGCAGGCGATGGGGTTCTGCCTGTTCGGGAACGTCGCGATCGCGGCGCATCACGCGCGGGCCCGCGGTGCGCGTCGCGTGCTGATCGTCGACTGGGACGTCCACCACGGCAACGGGACGCAGGCGCTCGTGGAGCATGAGCCGGACATCCACTTCGTCTCGATGCACCAGTGGCCTTGGTATCCGGGCTCGGGGGCCGCGGACGATCGCGGGCCGCACGGCTCGGTGTGGAACGCCCCGATGGCGGCGGGCCTCGCGGCCTCGCGCTACCGCGAGACACTGCTTGCCGCGGTCGACGCGGCCACCGACGGTTGGACACCCGACCTCGTGCTCATCTCGGCCGGATTCGATTCCCTCGCCGGGGATCCGCTCGGCGGGTTCACGCTCGAACTCGACGACGTGGGCGTCCTCACGCGCGCGCTGGTGGAGCGGGCCGAGCGCTGGTGCGGTGGGCGCGTGGTGAGCGCGCTGGAGGGCGGCTACGCTCCGGAGCGCGTCGGCGCGGCGGTCATCGCACACCTCGAGGGGTTGCGGTAACTTCCCGCATGCCCAAGCGCCGCAAGAGCAAGTCGCTGCGCCTCCGCGAGGTGCAGGAGCCGCAGGCGGTCGTCACCGAGAGCCGCCCGCGGTCCTGGTACCGCGCACCGGATGGCAGTCTGCGCCGGGACATCGAGCCGCGCGAGTTCCTCGAGATCGTGCAGGGCGGGCGCGGCCTGCTGTGGGTGGACATCGACCTCCGCAGCCACGCCCAGCATGCGCTGCTGGAGAAGGTCTTCAAGTTCCATCCGCTGAGCGTCGAGGACACGCTCTCGCCCGACGGGCGCGTGAAGTTCGAGGAGTTCCCGGAGTACGCCCTCGCGGTGGTGCGCGCGGTGCGCTTCGTGAACGAGACCGAGGACCTCTACGACATCGAGACCTTCAATCTCTGGTGCTTCATCGGCCGCAACCTCGTGGTGACCGTGCACGGGCAGCACGCCCCCGGCGTGGACGCGACCACGGAGCGGCTCTCCCGGGCGCCGGACCTCATGGAGCGCGGCCCCGGACGCTTGATGCACCATATCCTCGACGCGACCGTGGATGCGTACTTCCCCGTGATCGACCAGCTCGACGAGTTCGTCGACGGGTTGGAGGAGCGCGTGTTCGTGCAGTTCGAGCAGGAAGCGCTGCGCGACATCTTCTCGGTGAAGCGGCTCGTGCTGCAGCTCAAGCGGCACCTCGCCCCCATGCGCGAGGTCTTCAACACCCTGCAGAGCCGGCCCTGCGGGTTCATCCCGCCCGAGACGCAACTGTACTTCCGCGACGTCTACGACCACGTCATCCGGCTGAACGAGTCGCTGGACACCTACCGCGACCTGCTCTCGAGCACCATGGACTCGTACCTCACGCAGGTCTCGAACCGCATGGGGAAGGTGACCAAGGGCCTGACCGTCGTCGCGACGCTCAGCGTGCCGTTCGTGGTGGTGAGCGGCATGTGGGGCATGAACTTCCAGGACGTGCCGCTCTCCGACTGGGCGCATGGCTTCTGGGTTATGCTTGCCGTGCAGCTCGGGCTCGGCGGCCTGCTGCTCTGGGTGCTGGACCGCCGCGGTTGGTTGTAGATTCCCCGCGTGTTCTGCCCTGACTGCGGGACCTGGAACCGGAGCGCGGCCCGCACCTGCGGGCAGTGCAACACGGTGCTGCCCACCATCGAGGCGCCGGTGGAGGCGCCCGACCACCTCATCACGTCCCTGCGCGAGGCCACCGGCCAGCGCTACAAGATTGTGCGGCGCGTCGGCAGCGGCGGCATGGCGGACGTGTACGAGGCCCGACACCACATGCTCGACCGGCCGCTCGCGGTGAAGGTGCTGCACGCGCACCTCGCGCGGGAGCAGGAGATGCGCGTGCGGTTCCGCCGGGAGGCCGAGGCGGCGAGCCGCCTGCTGCACCCGTTCATCTGCGCCCCGCTCGACTACGGCGAGACCGAGGAAGCGGTCTACATCGTGCTGCCGTTCATCAACGGCGGCTGTCTCGCCGACGACCTGGCGGCGACACGCACCATCGTGCCCGCGCGAGCGGCGCGCATCGCCGCACAGGTCGCGACCGCCCTCGACTACGCGACGCGGCACGGGATCATCCACCGCGACGTGAAGCCCGACAACGTGCTGTTCGACGAGGACGGCAATGCCATCCTCACCGACTTCGGCATCGCGACCGCGCACTTCCACGGTCGGCTCACGGCCGGCGGCCGGGCCATGGGGACGCCCCACTACATGGCGCCGGAACAGGCGATGGGCCGCTTCGTCGACGGACGCGCCGACCTGTACGCGGTGGGCGTGATGCTCTACGAGTGCCTGATCGGCGTCACGCCGTTCGACGGACCGGACGGCTACGCGATCGGCTACAAGCACGTCCACGAGCTCCCCACGCCGCTGGAGAAGATCGCGCCGCAACTGCCCAAGGGCCTCGCGGCCATCACCATGCGCTGCCTCGAGAAGGCGCCCGAGATGCGCTACCAGCGCGGGCACGACCTCGCCGAGGCGATCTACGATTGGCTGCACACCGAGGGGGTGCATGACGGATCCCCGGTGCGCGCCGCGCGACCGGTCGAATGAAGGCGGGGTGATGGACGCCGTCGCCCCGGGGCGCCCGCGCCTCGTCGAGGTCGCGCTCCCGCTCCCGCTGCTCAAGACGTTCACCTACGCCGTCCCGGAGACGACGCGGCACCCGCTGGTGCCGGGCAGCCGCGTCGTGGTGCCGGTCCGCAACCAGCGCGCCATCGGGCTCTGCGTCGGCGAGAGCGACGGTCGCGCGCTCGGCGACACCGCGGCGAAGCTGCTGCTCGACGTCCCGGACGCCGAACCGGCGCTCGACGCCGGCATGCTCGCCGTCTGTCGCTGGATCAGCGACTACCACGTGGTGCCCCTGGGGCTCGTGTGCCGCGCGGTGCTGCCCGCCGCGCTCACCGTGGCCGCACGGCCGGCGCCCGCGGGGAAGTCCGAGCGCATGCTCGTGCTGGCGTCCGAGCTCCCCACGCTCGTCGCCCGCGAGGCGGCGTTCCGCCGCGCGCCGCAGCAGCGCGCGCTCTTCGAGCTGCTCGAGCAGCTCGGGGGGCGTGCCCCCGTGTCGACCCTCGTCGCCCAGCTCCGTTGCACGGGCGCCGTGGTGCAGGGCCTGGTCCAGCGCGGATTCGCGCGCATCGAACGCGAGGGCCGGCATCGGGACCCGTTCGCCGCGCGTGCGCCGGACGCGGCGCCCACGGTGCAGGCCACCGCGGCGCAGCAGCGCGCCATCGACGCGATCATCGCCGGCGCGCCGGGTGCGAGCTTCCTGCTCCACGGCATCACGGGCAGCGGCAAGACCCTCGTGTACCTGCGCGTGCTCGAGCACGTCGTGCGCGTGGAGCGGCGCAGCGCCATCGTGCTCGTGCCGGAGATCGCGCTGACGCCGCAGACGGTGGACCGCTTCCGCGCCGTCTTCGGCGACCAGGTCGCGGTGCTGCACTCCGGGCTCTCCGACGGCGAACGGCTCGACGCCTGGCGGGCGCTGCGCCGCGGGGACAAGCGCATCGCCGTCGGGGCCCGCTCCGCCGTGTTCGCGCCGCTCGCCGACCTCGGCGCCATCATCGTCGATGAGGAGCACGAGGCCAGCTACAAGCAGGCGGAGACGCCACGGTACCACGCGCGCGACGTCGCCCTGGTGCGTGCCCGGCACGCCGGCGCCCGCTGCGTGCTCGGCAGTGCGACCCCGAGCCTCGAGAGCTGGCAGAACTGCCTCGACGCTCGGCACACGCTGCTGTCGCTGCCGGAGCGGGTGGGCGGCGGGCGCCTGCCCGCCGTGCACGTGGTGGACCTCCGGCAGGAACAGAAGGTCGCGACGCCGGAGGAACGGGCCCGCCGCCTGGTGATCTCGGCGCCGCTCGAGGCGGCGCTGCGCCAGCGACTCTCCCGCGGCGAGCAGAGCATCCTGCTGCTCAACCGGCGCGGGTACGCGTCGTTCGTGCAGTGCCCGGACGGGCACGTGGCCGTGTGTCCCGATTGTTCCATCTCGCTCACGTACCACCGCACGCCGGAGCGGCTCGTCTGTCACTACTGCCTCCACCAGGAGGACGCCGCGCGGAGCTGCCCCGACTGCGGGCAGGCGATGGCGCGGCAGCGCGGGATCGGCACGCAGCAGGTGGAGCGTCTGCTGGTGGAACGCCTGCCCAGCGCGCGCGTCGCACGCATGGACGTCGACACCACGAGCGGGAAATGGGCCCACAGCGCCATCCTCGACCGCGTCGGACGCGGGGAGGTGGATATCCTGCTCGGGACCCAGATGATCGCGAAGGGACTGGACTTCGCCAACGTGACGCTCGTGGGGGTGATCGACGCGGATGTGGGCATCAACCTCCCCGACTTCCGCGCGAGCGAACGCACGTTCCAGCTGCTGAGCCAAGTGGCGGGACGCGCGGGGCGCGGGCCCAAGGGTGGCGAGGTGTTCATCCAGACCCGCGTGCCCGGCCATCACGCGGTGCGCCACGCGGCCACGCATGACTACCACGGCTTCGTGGCCGAGGAGCTGCCGTCACGGAGCAGTCCGCCGTACCCGCCCACCACGCGGCTCGCGAACATCGTCGTGAGCGGTCCCGAGGAGGTGGCGGTCGCGGCGCTGGCGCGCGATGTCACCGAGTGGCTCGAGCATGCGGTGCTGCGCTTCTCGCTGGCCATCACGGTGCTGGGGCCGGCACCCTGTCCGGTGGAGCGGATCCAAACGCGCTACCGCTGGCACACCATGCTCAAGACCGGCGACGGGAAGCAGCTCACCCGGCTGCTCCGCGGCCTCATGGGCTGGGTGGACGTGGCGGCGGACCTGCGCGTGGTGGTGGACCGCGATCCCGTCTCGCTGCTCTGAGCCGCGGCGTGCGGGGTCGACCGCCCGCTGTGGTGCCGCAGTCCCCCCGCTAGATTTCGGCCATGACCCAGCAGACGATCCCCCTCGCCTCGGACGCCCGCGAACGGTTCCTCCTCGCCATCGCGGACGCGGTGCCGGCCGAGCGCCTGTCGGAGATCCACTTCTTCCCGCCCATCCGCCAAGGCACCCTCGAGACCGGCGTCGCCGTCGTCGCGGCGGCGCCCGAGGGCGAGGCCGGGGAGCGGCATGTCGTGTTCAGTGCGCGCTACCGCTGGACGCGGAAGGGGCCGGAGCGCGGCAAGTGGGAGTCGGAGGTGGTGGCCGAGGCGGACGCGCCGCTGGTGACTGTGGAGGCCGTGGTGCGCGGCGTGCAGCAGCGGGCCAACGAAGCGGTGGAGCCGGAGCGCATGTCCGGCGACGATGCGCGCACGCGGATCTCGGACGCGCGGTGTCGGGTCACCCCGTAGTCGACCGGTTCGTGGCGTACCTGCGCGAGCACAACCTGCCCGTCACGGCGCAGCGGCTCGCGATCGCCGACGTGCTCCTCACCTCCGAGCGGCACCTCTCGGCGGAAGAGGTGGCCCAAGAGGTCTCCTCCCGCGGGCGGGCCGTCGGCACGGCGACCGTCTACCGCGCCATCGACACGCTGTTGGAGAGCGGACTCCTGGTGGAGCGCGACTTCGGGGAGGGCTTCCGCCGCTTCGAACCCGCGCGGGACATCCCGCACCACGAGCACCTCGTCTGCACCCAGTGCGGCAAGGTCGAGGAGTTCCGCGATGAGCGACTCGAGCGCATGACCACCATCGTCGCGGAGTCGCGCGGCTTCGCGCGGCAGCGGCACCGCCTCGTCATCCATGGGGTGTGCCGCGAGTGCCAGCGCGGCACGGCGGGCTGATGGACGGCGGCGCCGGCTCGCTCGGGCTGTTGGTCGCCTTCTTCGCGGGCTTGCTGAGCTTCCTCAGCCCCTGCGTGCTGCCGCTGGTGCCGAGCTACGTCACGTTCATCACCGGCATGACGCTGGAGGACCTGCAGCAATCGCGGCGTGAGACGCTGTTCCACGCGATCACGTTCGTGCTCGGGTTCTCGCTCATCTTCCTCGCACTCGGGGCCGGCGCCACCGTGTTCGGCCAGATCATGATCCGCTACCGCGACTGGATCAGTCGCATCGGTGGCGTGCTGATCATCCTGTTCGGTCTCTACATGCTCGGCGTGTTCAACCTCGGCCTGCTCGCACGCGACACCCGACTGCACCTCGCCAACAAGCCGATCGGCTTCTTCGGCACGTTCATCGTCGGCATCGCGTTCGGCGCCGGCTGGTCGCCGTGCATCGGCCCCATCCTCGGTGCCATCATGACCATGGCGGCGAACGAGGCGGACCTCTCGCGCGGACTCGTGCTGCTCGCCGCCTACTCGGCCGGGCTGGCCGTGCCGTTCCTGCTCGCCGCGGTGATGGTGGAGCGCTTCCTCGCGGTCTTCGCGAAGCTGCGCCACCGGATGGTGTGGGTGAACCGGATCGCGGGCGCGATGCTCCTCTTCGTCGGGTTCCTGATGGTGACCGACCGGTTCACGATGCTCGCGAGCTGGCTGCAGGACTTCACCCCGGAGTTCATCCTCGACCGCATCTGAGCGGCCGGACGCACGACGGGGTCCCGTGCCGTGCACGGGACCCCGTCGCTGTTCCGGGTGCAGCGTGGCTCAGTGCCAGGTCAACCCGACGCCGAACTGCAGGACGCTCACCGACGCCTTGGCGATCGCCACGTCGTTGAACTTGAGGTCGTTCTCCGTCGAGCGGAGGTAGTTCACGTACGGCGTCACCGAGAGGTTCGCGCGGATGCGGTAGTCGTACCCGGCCCCGAGCGTGAAGGCCGCTCCGCGGCTGGTGAGCTCGTCGGTGGCATCACTCGACTTCGCCGCCGAGAGGCCGAGCCCGCCCTTGAGGTAGAGCCCGCTCTGCACCTGCGGATACCACTGCACGATCGCGTTGAGGAAGCCGAGCTGCGTGTCCGCGCCGTCGACGTCCTTCATCCAGCCGCTGGACTCGCCGCCGATGAAGAGGTTGGGACGCAGGTATCCGCCGAGGCGGAGGTAGCCGGAGAGCGCGCTCTCTGAATCGAAGTCGCACCCGTCGCAGTCGATGTTGCCGAGACCGGCGCCGAGGCCGACGCTGATGCCGAAGCCCTGGCGGGTCTGCGGCAGCGCCGTGGACTGTGCCTCGGCGACGATGGCGCTCGAGGCGAGGAGGAGGGCGGTGCAGAGGATCTTCTTCATACGGGTGATGCTCCTGGTGTGTAGCGGCGCGGTCGCGCCTGAACGCACTTCATCATGATGTGCCAGTTGTCGTACCGTTCGTCCCGCCGTGAGGTTTCACGCGTGCGCGCGCCGCCACCAAAACACGACAGGGCGCGGATCGCATGATCCGCGCCCTGTCGTCGTCCTGCGGGAGCGCTTAGAAGCGCATGCCGATGGTGATCGGGAGGAAGTTCGCCGCATCCGGGTCGGTCTGGAGCGACACGAAGCGCAGCTCCGTGAACATCGAGCGCGAGCCCCAGTTGAAGTTGTAGCCGACGCCGACGTTGAAGGCGAGGTCCGAGCCGTCCACCGAGCCGCCGCCGGTGCCCTCGACCTCCCAGCTGTAGAAGCCCAGGCCGCCGAGCAGGTAGGGCTTGAGCGCGCTGGTGGTGTTGATCGGCACGATCAGGTTGGCCATGGCGCCGAACATCGTGGTGTTGTCGATGCCGAAGTCATCCTCACCACCGTAGCGGCCGAAGTCGCCCGTGAAGCGGAACTCGAGCTTGTCGTTGATCTTCGCCTGGTAGTTGGCGCCGAGCACGAACCCGAGGCCCGCCCCGTCGGCGAAGTCACCCATCGGCAGCGAGAGCCCGCCGCTGACGGAGAAACGGCCCTTGGTGGCAGCCTGGGCATCGGCGGTCGAGGCGACCGCGACCACAAGCACGGAGGCGGCGGCGAGGCCGCGAAGTGCGCGAACGAACATGCGGTGATTCTCCTGAGAGAGAGTGAGTCACAGGGCGCGACAGTGCGCCCTGTGGGGACTCCGATGAAGGACGAGCCCGATGCTGTCAGGTCACTCCCGACACGGATTGGGTCTCGATCTCTTCTTCCATCTGCTGACGCCGCAACAACTTCCAGTACTTCCCGCGGGCGGCCAACAGGTCGTTATGCCGACCTTGTTCCACCACCCGTCCTTCATCGAGCACTACGATCCAGTCGGCGTCCCGGATCGCGGTGATCCGGTGGGATGCGATGATCGCGGTCCGCCCGACGAGCGCCTCCTTGAGTCCCCGCAGGATGGCCGCTTCGGTGTGTGTGTCGACCGCCGAGAGCGCATCGTCGAGAACCACCACGGAGGGGCGTCGCGCGAGCGCCCGTGCCATCGCCGCACGCTGCTTCTGCCCACCGGAGAGATTGACGCCGCGCTCCCCGAGCATGGTCTCCCACTGCCCGGGGAAGTCGAGCACGGTCTCCCGCAGCTGCGCCACGCCGGCCGCCCACTGCGCGTCGTCGTCACTCGCCGCGCCGTACGCCAGGTTCGCGAGGATGGTTTCGCTGAACAGCAGGCTCTCCTGCGGCACGAATCCGATCTCCCGACGCAACACTTCCACCGGCAGGTCACGCACGTCGACCCCGTCGATGGTCACGCGTCCCGCGGTCACGTCGGCCAGTCGCGGGAGGAGTTCGAGCAGCGCGGTCTTGCCCGAGCCGGTCGCGCCGACGACCCCCAGCGTGCGGCCCGCATCGATGGTGATGTCCACGCCCTGCAGCACCGCTCGCGCGGTCGCGCCCTCGCGGGCGGGGTACGCGAAGTCCACGGCCTCGAACCGGATGCGTCGCCCGCCGCTGGTGGGCGGGAGGCGCGCCGGTTCGCGTCCCGGCTCGCGCTCCGCTTCGGGGTCGCGGATGGTCGGCGTCGCGTCGAGGATCTCGAGCAGTCGCGTCATGGACGCGGCGCCGCGTTGGAAGAGGCTCGTCACCCACCCCAAGGCGATGAGTGGCCACGTGAGGTTGGCGAGGTACAATCCGAAGGCGACGAAGGCGCCGACACTGAGCGAGCCGCGCAGGACCATCGTGCCGCCCAGCCCGAGCACCGCCGCGGCCCCGAGGCCCGCGAGCAGGGTGAACGCGGGGTTCATGAGCCCGTTGAGCCGCACCAGCGCGAGGTTCCGTGCCAGCGACTCCGCACTCAGCGCGCCGAACCGTGTCGCCTCCGCGTCCTCCTGTCGGTAGGCGCGCACCACGCGCACGCCGGCGAGGTTCTCCTGCACCATGGTGGTGAGGTCCCCGAACTGCGCCTGGACCCGCTCGAACCGGTCATGGATGGCCTTGCCGAGTCGCCACATGACCACCGGGAGCAGCAGCATGGGCACGAGGGCGAGGGCCGTGAGTCGCGGCGAGATCGCGATCATGAACGACAGCGCGAACACCCCGCCGAAGACCGTGTTGGCGAGGTACATGACCGCTGGTCCGGACGCCATTCGGACCGCGGACAGGTCGTTCGTGAGGCGCGCCATGATCTCGCCGGTGCGCGTCCGGCCGAACCAGGCCGGGTCGAGCCGCGTGAGCCGGGCGAACAGGTCGACGCGCAGGTCGTGCTCGATGAGGCGCGAGACGCCGTTGAGCAGTTCGCGCATCTCGTAGCGGAACCAGGCCATCACGAGGGTGATGGCGATCATGACCGCTGCGATGCCGAGGATCTCGCGCAGCGGCGCACCGGCGCCCATGGCGTCAATCGCCCGGCGCAGGAGCGTGGGCAGCACGCTGGCGATGGCGGACGACACCACGACGCAGGCGAGGCCGGCGGCGAAGCGGCCCGCGTAGGGTCGGGCCCAGGGCAGGAGGCGTGTGAGCGACGTCACAATCCCGTGATGCGTTGCGGGGCGCAGGGCTCGCTGACAGTATTCCGGGGTATCACCAACTCTCTTTCTCCCGTGGAGCCCCACCGATGCCGAATACTATCCGACGCGCTGCGTTGCCGCTCTTGGCCGTCGCCCTCCTCGTCTCCGCCTGCGGCGGCGGCGAAGCGGCGAACGACCAGGCCGCGCGCGACATTGCGCTGACCCCGCAGGACAGCACCAAGCCGATGAACGATGCGCCGCCGGCGCAGACCCCGGCGCCCGAGACGCCTGCCCCGACGCCGGCGCCGGCTCCCGAGACCAAGGCTCCCGCGCCGCGCCCGACCACCAAGGCGCCGGCCAAGGCCACACCCGCCCGCGCCACCAGCGGCGTGATCGCCGCCGGCACGTCGTTCGACGTGACCACCGGCGTGAAGATCTGCACCAACTCGCACAAGGTCGGCGACCGCTTCACCACCACGCTCGCCGCCGACGTCTCCGGCTCCAACGGCGTGAAGATCCCCGCCGGCTCGGTCGTGACGCTCTCGGTCACGGAGTCGCAGATCTCCAAGAACTCCAAGGACAACTGGAAGCTCAAGTTCGCGGTGGTCGCGGTGACCATCGGCGACCAGACGATGGACGTGAAGGGTGACGTGACGAAGGTCGCGACGATCGAGGCGGTGCGCTCACAGAGCACCGGCCAGCAGGTCGGCAAGGTCGCCACCGGCGCGGCGGTCGGCGCGATCGCCGGCAAGCTGCTCGGCAAGGACACCAAGAGCACGGTCGTCGGCGCGGCGGTCGGTGCGGCGGCGGGCGGCGCGGTCGCGGCCGGCACGGCCGACTACGAAGGCTGCCTCCCGGCCAACGGCACCATCACGATCGCCCTGACGGAGGCGCTCACGCTCAAGACGGCGTGAGCGAGGCGCGAACGAGAGGGTGAAGGCGGAAGGTGAGCTGTGAGTGCATCAGGGGGCGCCGACCTGCGGTCGGCGCCCCCTGATTTCGCACCACCCGCATCCTCAGTACCCGACCGCGAGCCCCGCCCCTCTCGGCTCTCGCACCCCGTGCCACCCGCCGGTCACCCGCATCACCGCGTTGACGTTCGCAATCCCCTGCGTCGTGACGACGTCATGTCCCATGCCGCGCAACGCCGTCACCATGAGCGAGTCGAACCCCACACTCTCCAGCCGGATCTGGTCCGGCAGCGACTGGTGATGCATGCGTGGTGCCCGCATCGCGTCGGCCAAGGTCATCTTGTGCTCGATCACGTTCAGGATCACCTGCGTGACCGCGGTGATGATCGTCGGGCCGCCGGCGGCACCCACCACCAGCAGCACCTGGCCCTGCGGGTCGAGCACGATCGTCGGTGACATCGCGCTCAACATGCGCTTGCCCGGCTGCACGGCGTTCGCCTCGCCCTGCACCAGGCCGAACATGTTCGGCGAGCCGGGCTGCGCAGCGAAGTCATCCATCTCGTTGTTCATGAAGAACCCGCCGCCGCGCACCCAGACGGCCGAGCCGTAGCCGCCGTTGATCGTCGTCGTGGTCGCGACCGCGTTGCCGCGGCCGTCCACCACCGAGTAGTGGGTCGTGTGCTCCGGTTCCGGGCGCCCCGCGGTGAACGCCGGCGTCTTGGAGGCCTGCGTGCGGCTGATCTGCGATGCCAAGCTGCGGGCGTACGTCTTCGACACCAGCTCGTCACGCGGCACCGGGACGAAGTCCGCGTCCGCGAGCTTCGCATTGCGGTCGATGAACGCGCGGCGGAAGGTCTCCGCCAGCAAGTGCGTGTACTCCGCCGAGCCGAACGCCGGCAGCGGCGCGAACGTCTCCAGCATGTTGAACGTCTGCGTCATCGTGATGCCGCCCGAGGATGCCGGTGGCATCGTGATCAGCGTGTAGCCGCGATAGGTCGAGACCACCGGCTCGCGCCACTTCGGCACGTAGGCCTGCAGGTCCTGCTTGGTGATGATGCCACCGCCGCGCTGCATCTCCGCCACCAGTGAGTCGCCGACCGGGCCGTTGTAGAACGCCGCCGGTCCGCGCTCGGCGATCAGGCGCAACGAGCGCGCGAGGTCCGGCTGCACCAGTCGCGCGCCCGGGGGCAGCGCCTCGCCGCCAGGGAAGAACGTCGCGCAGCCCTCGAACCGGCAGAGGCGCTGCTTGGCGCCGCTCAGCGAGCGGAAGAGCGCGCTGTCCACCGCGAAGCCGTCGCGGGCGAGCCGGATCGCCGGCGCCATCACCTGCGCCAGCGACATGGTGCCGAAGCGCTGCAGGGCCGCGTCCATGCCCGCCACCGCTCCCGGCACACCCGATGCGAGGTGGCCGACCACGCTCTTGTCCGTCAGCTTGCCGTACTCGTCGACGAACATGTTCCGTGTCGCCGCGAGCGGCGCGATCTCGCGATAGTCGATCGCCGCGGTGCGGCCATCGGCCATGCGGATGACCATGAATCCGCCACCGCCGATGTTGCCGGCGAAGGGGTACGTGACGGCGAGCGCGAAGCCGACCGCCACCGCCGCGTCCATCGCGTTGCCGCCGGCGCGCAGGATCTCCAGTCCCGCCTGGCTCGCGTGGTCGGAGTTGCTGGCGACCATCGCCGACGCGCCGAACGCCGCCTCGCGTGCCTCGGGGAACCGCCAGCCACCACTGAAGGTGCCGGAGTACCGTGCGTCACCCGCGGCCACCGACGGCGTCGAGGGGGCGGGTGCCGTGGCCGGTGCCGGTCCGGACGTCGTGGCGGGGCGGCACGCGGAGACGCCGAGGGCGACGAGGAGAACCGCTGCAGTGACGCGCTTGGTCATGGCTGTACAGTAGAAGAGGTGGTACGCCTGTCCATCCCGGAACTCCCGGAGCCGCTGCTCACATCCGCCCGCGGAACCGCCAACGCAGGCCGAGGCGCGTGGTGTACTGTCGCACCGACCGCGACTCGCCCGCCTGCAGGCCGTCCTTCGAGCCGATCACCGTCGCGAGGTCCTGCACCAAGGTCACCGACGTGCGGTCGGAGAGCGAGAACCCGAACCCGTAGCCGATCTGCAGTGCCCACGCGTTCTGCGTCTTCGCTTCCGCTGCCGTGAGCACGTCGGTGCCGGAGTAGTTCCCCCACTGCGCGAGCCCCGTGCTGAGCTCGATGATCTGGTGCGCTCCCGGCGTCTCGGGCGTGCGGAACGTCGCGAGGTACTGGAGGAGGCGCACGGTGCCGTCGCTGGTCGGGCTCACGCCGGCGCCCACGCGACGCACCGGGAACTCCGTCATCGACACCGCCACGCCGATGAGGCCGCTCCGCATCCCGCGCTCCAGCCCGAGGCGGTACTGCACGGCATCACTCAGCGCCCAGGTCGTCCCGCTCGGACCGTCGGCTCGGCTGCCCGTCTGCACGTAACCCACCGAGGCCGCGAGCGCGACCGGGGCGCGTACATCGAGCATCGATGGCACCTTGATCAGTTGTGCCTCGAGCGGAGTCGCGAGCGCCGCCACGGCAACAGCGGTGGCCGCGGCGCGCCACACGATGCGCCCCACGTCTCGGTGGCGCGGCGGCTGGGCGTTCCTGAAGGTGCGAGTGCGCATCATCCTCGATAACTTAGGGTTGCTGTCCCTCTCGCGACACTCCTCTCAGACCCCGCCCCCTCGTGCTCGATCCCCGGGTCACCGAGCGCCGCAATCCGCGCAGCGCCGACATCGACCTCGCGTCGCCCCTCGCCATCGTCGACCTCATCAACGCCGAGGACCGGACGATCGCCGACGCCGTCGCAACGCAGCGCGAGGCGATCGCCCGGGCGATCGAACTGGCCGAGGCGGCGTTCCGCGGCGGTCGTCGGCTCTTCTACGTGGGGGCCGGCACGTCCGGTCGCCTTGGCGTCCTCGACGCGTCCGAGTGCCCGCCCACGTTCGGCAGCGACCCGTCGATGGTGCAGGGCATCATCGCCGGCGGGCCGGCCGCGCTGGTGCGCTCGCAGGAGGGCGCGGAGGACCGGCCCGAGGGTGCGGAAGCGGACCTCGCGGCCGTCGGGGTCGGGGCAGGGGACTTCGTGCTCGGCATCGCCGCCAGTGGGACGACACCGTACGTGTGGGCGGCGCTCGCCTACGCCAAGCGCATGGGGGCGACCACGGGCATCCTCGCCTGTTCGCCTCCGCCGCCGGAACGGCTGGCGGGCGTGGATGTGGCCATCCTGCCGATCACCGGGCCCGAGGTCGTCACCGGCTCCACGCGACTCAAGGCCGGCACGGCCACCAAGCTCGTGCTCAACTCCATCACCACCGGGGCGATGGTGCGTCTCGGCAAGACGTACGGCAATCTCATGGTGGACCTGCAGGCCACCAACGAGAAGCTGCGTGACCGCGCCGAGCGACTGGTCATGACCACCTGCGGCCTCGCACGTGACGGTGCGCGCAGCCTGCTCGCCGCCGCGCAGGGGCACGTGAAGGTCGCGATCACCATGCACAAGCTCGGGCTCGACCGCGACGCGGCGCTCGCCCGGCTCGCGCAGGCCGGCGGCGTGATCCGTCGCGTGGTCCCAGACGCACCGCCACCGGTGGAACCCGCGTGAGTGTCCTCGTCGGGCTGATGTCCGGCACGTCGCTCGACGGCATCACGGCGGTCGTCGCGCGCTTCGCCGAGGACGATGGCGGCCGGGTGACCACCGAGCTGCTCGCCCACATCGACCGGCCGTACGACGCGCGCACGCGCGCGCGCCTCGCCGCCGCCCTGCAGGGTGCGACACCGAGCGAGTACACCGCGTTGGACTTCGCCCTCGGCGGGTGGCTCGCGGATGCCGCCGTCGCCGTGCTCGCCGAGGCGGGCATCGCACGCAGCGACGTCGCCGCCATCGCCTCGCACGGACACACGGTGTGGCATGAGCCGCCACTCGGCACCTGGCAGTTCGGCCAACCTGCGGTCATCGCCGAGCGCTGTGGCATCCCGGTGATCGCGGACTTCCGCGTGCGCGATGTCGCGGCCGGCGGCCAGGGTGCGCCACTCGTCCCGATCGCCGACGCGCAGCTCTTCGCCGATGACCGCCAGTGGCGCATCCTGCAGAACCTGGGCGGCATCGGCAACCTCACGGTGGTCCCCCCGCGCGGCGAGCTCGCGGCGGTCCGCGCGTTCGACACCGGCCCCGGTGTGTGCATCGTGGACGGCGTGACGCGACTGCTGCGCAGCGACCTCCCGTACGACGTGGACGGCGCACTGGCGCGCACCGGCACGGCGATCGAGTCGGTGATCGAGGACCTGCTCGCGGACCCCTGGTACGCGGTGGAGCCGCCCAAGAGCACCGGGCGCGAGCGCTACACGGCGTCGTTCATCGCCGATTTCGTGGTGCGGTGCCGCGCCGCCCGCGCGGGCTGCCGCGACGGCGACATCGTCGCCACCGCCTGCTGGCTCACCGCCCGCAGCATCGCGCTCGCGGTCGAGCGGTTCGTGCCGCAGCCCGTGGAGGACGTGCTGCTCTCGGGCGGTGGTGCGCGGCATCCCGTCCTGCGCGAGGCGATCGCGATGGCGCTCGCACCGCGGCACGTACGGCTGTTCGAGCGCGTGTTCTTCGACGGCGACGCCAAGGAGGCCGTGGCCTTCGCCTACCTCGGCTGGCTGCACCTCCAGCGCCGCCCCGGCAACCTGCCGACGGCCACCGGGGCGCGCGGTCCACGCATCCTCGGCGCGTACCACCCCGCCTGATGCATCCACTCGCCGCGCACCTCGTCCCGCAACTGCGCTGGGACCCGGGGCACGGGTACGCGTACCTCGACGATCTCATCGACGAAGCCCTCGAGGTGGGCGTAGGCGGGTTCCATCTCCCGAACGGGCCGTCGGAGCACGTGCGGGCGCTCACGCAGGAGCTGCATCGGCGGAGTCGGCACCCGCTGCTCATCGCCACCGACGCCGAGGCGGGGGTGCCGTTCGACGGTGGCACGGCACTGCCACCGCTGCTCGCGTTGGGCGCGCTCCGCGACGCCGACGCGGTGCGCCGTGCCGCGCGCATCACCGCGCGCGAACTGCGGCAGCACGGCGTGAACTGGGCGTTGGCGCCGGTGGCCGACCTGGAGCGCGCGCCGCTCAATCCCGTACTCGGTGCGCGCAGCTTCGGCAGCGACGCGCAGAAGGTGGCGGAGTGGGTGGTCGAGTGGATCGACGCCTGTCAGGCCGAGGGGGTGCTCTCCTGTGCGAAGCATTTCCCGGGTCTCGGTCGGGCCTCGGTGGACCCCAGCTTGGCGGCCGGCAGCGTCGACGCGGTGGCCACGACGCTGTGGAGTGACGATCTCATCCCCTTCCGCGGAGCCGTCGACACCGGGGTCGCCAGCGTAATGCTCTCGAGCGTCGCGTACCCGGGCCTGGACCGCAGCGGCATCGCGGCGCCGCGCTCGCGACCCATCGTCACCGAGTTGCTGCGTGGGGAACTGCACTTCGAGGGACTCATCGTGAGCGACGTGCTCGCCGCGCCGGGCCTCCGCCAGCAGGAGGAGGAGTCCATCGCCGCGATCCAGGTGCTGGCCGCGGGCACCGACCTGCTGCTCGCGCCCTCGGACCTGCACGGCGTGCTGGAGACGATCGAACGTGCCCTCGAAGGCGGGCTCCTGTCGCCCGATGCACTCGAGGGCAGCCGCAACCGCCGCGAGTTCTGGGCGGACTGGGCGCTGCCGGCGGTGCTGCGCGAACCGACCCTTGACGACGTACTCTGGGCGCGGCAGGTGGCGGACACCCTCGTGCATCCGGTCCGGGGCAGCATCCCGAACGTCGGGCCGGTGGTGGACGTCATACAGGTGGACGACGACGCGCGTCCGGGATGGCCGGTGCCCGGGCGTGGCCGCTTCGTGGAGACGCTGCGTGCCGTGGGACTCGAGGCCCGCAGCGTCGATCGCCCCACCGCGGAGGGCCAGGGGGCCGTGGTGCTGGCGCTCTTCGGCGGGCCCACGGAGGGTAAGGGCCGGGCCGGCTACTCGGCGGAGACCAAGCGTCGCGTGGCCCAGGCACTGGCCGAGGCACGGCAGGCGCAGCGGACGATGCTGGTGATGGTGTTCGGCCCGCCGCGGCTGGTCGGCGAGGTCCCCGAAGCGCAGCACGTGCTCTGCTGCTGGTCCGCCTCACGCGGGATGCAGGAAGCCGGGGCCCGACGCCTGCTGTAGCGCTGCGGTCCGGCGCCACGTCACCCTCACGCGGCTTGCGGTGACGCCGGATCGGTCGAATCGTTCCCTGTGCGGTGTACGTAGGATGAGCAGCAACCAAGCATGGCATTCCAGGCGTCTCACTCTCAGCTGATGTCCACCGAATTCACCGCCCTCCTCCAGAACGCCCTGCACCCGGCCTACACGCTCGAGCGTGAGCTGACCGGGGGCGGCATGTCGCGCGTGTTCGTCGCGACCGATGTGGCGTTGGGGCGCAAGGTGGTCGTGAAGGTGCTGCCGCCGGAGCTCGCCGCCGGGGTGAACCACGAGCGGTTCCGCCGCGAGATCCAGGTGGCGGCGCAGCTGCAGCATCCGCACGTGGTGCCGTTGCTCTCGGCCGGCGAGCGCGACGCGCTCATCTGGTACACGATGCCCTACATCAACGGGCACTCGCTGCGGGAGGCGATCGCGAAGGGTGAGCGCTTCAGCGTGAAGGACGTCGTGCGCATCCTGCGTGACGTCGCCGAGGCGCTGGACTACGCACACGGGCTCGGCGTGATCCATCGCGACATCAAGCCGGGCAACGTGCTGCTGATGGGGTCCCACGCACTCGTCACCGACTTCGGCGTGGCCAAGGCCATCTCGGCCGCCATGCCCAGCTCGGGCTTCACCAGCGCGGGCATGGCGATCGGCACGCCGGCCTACATGGCGCCCGAACAGATCGCGGCGGACCCGGCGGCGGACCACCGGATGGACCTCTACGCGCTGGGCCTGCTCGGCTACGAGATGCTCACCGGGCGCGTGCCGTTCAAGGAGGACTCGCCGCAGAAGACCATGGCGGCGCAGCTCACGCGGGACCCGGAGCCCATCGAGACCTCGCGGACCGACGTGCCCGTGGCGCTCACCGCACTCATCCGGAGCCTGCTCGCCAAGATCCCTGACGACCGCCCGCAACTCGCGGCCAACGTCGTCACGGCGCTCGACGACATCGCACTCAGTTCGGGGCAGACGCTCGCAGCGGTGCGCCCGGTGAGCAAGCCGTCGCGGCTGCGGGTGGCCGGGCTCTTCGCATCGGCGGCGGCCGTGGTCGCCGTGGCTTGGGCCATTGGCGAGCGGCAGGGCGCCGAAGCCGGCACCAACTTCGTCCGCGATTCGCTCGCGGCCGCCGAGACGGCGCAGGTGGTGCCGCAGGCCTCGGCGTTGCTCACGCGCGAGGATTCCATGGCCATCGCCAAGGCCGTCGCCGAACGCATGGCGGAGCGCGCTACCGCGCAGCGCGCCACGGCGCCCGCGCGTGGCGGCGCGACCGGCAGTCCGGGCGGCGCCAGCCCGGGCAGCCCGGGCAGCGCGGCCGCCAGCGGTGGCGGCGTGGCCGCGACGCCGGCGGTGAACGCGACGCCACTCACCCCGGAGGTCGCACGGGTCGCGGCGATCGCGGATTCGGCGCGGCTGGTGGCGATGGCGGACTCCATTCGCGCGCAGATCCAGCGCGCCGTGCTCGACTCGCTGGTGCGGCTCAGCTCGCGCGCCGGGCCCAATGCCGTGCGGCTCGGTGCGACCACGCGTGAACTGGCGATGGCCACCGAGGCCGCCGCGACAGCCGCGGAACCGTCGGGTGCCGCGCGTACGCTCGTGCGCAGCGGCCCGCGGCGCGTCGTCGTCGCGACACCGCGTCCGAGCCGCGACCGCCCGGACCTCGACGAGATGGGGCGCCTGCTCGCGGACTCGCTGCGGGCCGGACTCGACGCCCATCCGCGTTTCATCGCCGTGCCCGCCGACTCCGTGGCGGCGGCACTCCGCGAGTCGCGGACCGTGAACGCCGTGCAGGAGCGGCTCAACGCCGACCTCATCGTATCGATCTCGCTGCGTCCCGTACGCGACAGCGTCGAGCGCATCATCTCGGTGCGGGACCTGGCCGCGAAGGGACCGAACACGCGCGTGGTGGTCTCCAATGCCTACGCCAAGTCGCCGGGCTCAGGCGTGGCCGAGATCGTGCCGCAGGTGATCCGGCAGTTCGCGGACATCGAGCGCACGAGCATGTTCTTCGACGAGCGCAGCCGGTTCCGGGGGACGCCGCCGCCCGCTGCGCCGGGTGAGAAGCGGGCGCCGCCACCGGGCGCTCCGCAGGTGCCGCCCGCCGGCGGCCAGACGGGCATCCCGCCCGAGTCGCGCTAGCGGATGACGCCGGCGGCGTCCTTGGGGAGTTGGGACGCCAGCCGCGCGGACGGCACCGTGTAGATGATGCGGCCGCCGCTCTCGCGTGCCGCCCCGTAGAGCACGCCGACGACCAGCCCGCGATTGTCGAACACCGGCGAGCCGCTCGATCCCTGCGCCGCGAACGTGTCGAGCTGCAGGTTGTCGTCGAGCACCTTGCTCACCGTGCCCATGAACAGCGACGCGACGGGCCGGAGGTTGTCGATGTCGCCGTCGTTGCCGGCGGTGCCGGTGCCGAGCGGGTAGCCGAGCAGCGCGACCGGGTCACCCACCTTCGCCGCCGTCTCGCGTGCGATGCCGGCCACCACCGGGTAGTTGCCGGGGTTGGAGAGCCGGATGAGTGCGAGCTCGTCGTTCTCGCTCACATACTCGATCGACGCTTCCTTCCATCCGCGGGTCTCGTTGAACGTCACGCCGATGCGGTCAGCGCGTGCGCCGTCCCGGTCCTGCACCACGTGCTTGTTGGTGACGATGAGGCCGCCGGGCAGGATGTTGAAGCCCGTGCCGCTCGACGGCTTGCCGTTGATGCTCACCGCGATGAACACGATCGCGCCCTTGTTGGCCGCGGAGATCGCACTGAAGTCGAGCTTGGAGAGTCCTTCCGCGCGGGTCTGCGTTGCGCGGATCTCGGCCGACAGCGCGCTCACGTCGCCGCCGGAGGCCTGTTGCGCCCGCAGGGCCTTGTTGAGCCGCTGGATGTCGGCCTGCGCGGCCTTGAGCTGCGCGTCGGCGACCCCCGACTGCGCGAGCCGTTCGCCGAAGGCGCGCACGATCGAGTCGTTGGTGGCCAGCAGCTGCTCCACGCGCGCCTCGGCCGACTTCGCGGCCTGCAGGGCGAACCACGCGGCGCCCGCACCGATCGCGATCACGCCGACCGCCATGGCCGCGACCATCATGCGCAGCTTGCTCGTCTTGGCTTTCACGGCCTCGGCGACGCGCACCTCGGTGGGCTTGCGGGCGCGCGTCGGCGCGCCGGCCTGCGTGGCGGAGCCGGCCGCACGGGGTGCGGGCGCCGAGGCGGGTTCCTTGATCGCGCCCGAGGGCACGGACACCGGCGGCGGCACCCTGGGCGGTACCTGAGGCGGTGTCGTGGCGCGCGGCGGCGGGGCCGCTGCCGCTGCGGGCGGTGGTGGCGGTGGCGGCGCCGCGGCGCGCACGTCCGCGGCGTTGATCGCGCCGGGGCGCAGGGTCTCCAGCGGTGGCGGCGACGCCGGCGCCGCGCCGGTCGGCGTGTTCGGCATCCAGGGCGCGCCCGGATTGCCCGGCGAGTACGGCGACCCCGTGGACATCGTGCTCGGCCGCCGCTCCTCCGGGGCCGGCGGGGCAGCGCCCACCGGCAGGTCCGTGAGGTGGAAGATCGCCTGCGGGCCGTCCGCACCGAACGAGAGGATGTCGCCTTGGCGCAGTTCGCGCTCGCCGACGAGCAGGTCGCCGTTCACGAACGTGCCGTTGGTGCTCCCGATGTCGCGCAGCACGTAGCGACCGTCGAGGATGCGCAGCTCGGCGTGCCGCGAGGAGACGTCGAGGTCCTTCGCGGCGTCGAAGCGCAGGTCGTTCATCGGGTGGCGCCCGATGGTGATGATCGACTTCTCGAACCGCTCACGCGCGCCGGCGCGCGCGCCGCGGGTGATGCGGAACTCGATCGCCATCAGTCGCGACCGCGGAACCAGGAGACCAGATACACCGCCAGGGTCACCACCGCGATCATGCCGAACACGAAGCGCAGGTAGTTGCGATCCACGCGCCCGCCCGGCGGTGGCGGGGGCGGCAGCACCGCGCGCGTGACCTTGGGCGCGATCTCCACCGTATCGACCGGTGGGGTCGCGCTCGGCGGCGGCTTGTGGGCGCCCACGGGGACCGCTGCGGGCGGCGTGGCGGAGGGCTTCCGCGGTGTCGTCTCGACCGTCGCGGCCTTGGGATCCACCGGCGCGTTGGTGCGCGGCGTGTTCACGCGCTCCTGCAACTTGTTGCGCGAGAGCTCCGTCTCGAGCGTCGGCATGTCGGACGGGTCCATGGCGACCAGTCCGGGCACCGAGGAGCGGTCCACGGGCAGCGTGGCCCGGCCCTGCTGCGAGCCGCGGTAGATGCGGTGTGCCGGGGCCTCGGCGCCGCTCTCGGCCAGTCCGTCGCCCTCGAAACGCGCCGCGACGACCGTGATGTTGTCCGGCCCGCCCGCCTCGTTGGCGAGGTCGATCAGTTTCTTGCAGACCTGCACCAGGTCCGGCTCGCTTGCCACCACCTCGGCGATCTCGTGCGCGCGCACCTGCCCCGAGAGGCCGTCCGAGCAGAGGATCAGCGTGTCGCCGCGCATGACCTGCTGCGAGGTGAGGTCCACCTTCACGATGGGCTCGGGGCCGAGCGCCTGCAGGATGATGTTGCGCCGCTCCGAGACCTCGGCTTCCTCGGCCGTAAGCTCGCCGGCCTCGACGAGCTTCTGCATGAGCGACTGGTCCTTCGTGATCTGCGACGCGTTGCCGTTGCGGACGAGGTAGGCGCGCGAGTCGCCGACCTGGCAGACGTAGAGCGTGTCGGCGAGCAGGCCGGCGAGGGTGGCCGTGGTGCCCATGCCGCGGTTCTCGGGGTGCGAGGCGGCGTAGGCGTGGATCTTGGTGTTGGCGACCTCGGTGGCCACACGCAGGGCGTGCGCGAACATCTCGGGGTCGTGGTCGGGCGCGGAGCGCCAGCGGCGCGAGATCTCGTCGAGCACCACCTCGGTGGCCATGGCCGAGGCCACTTCGCCGGCGGCGGCGCCGCCCATGCCGTCGGCGACCATGAAGAACGAGCCGCGCGGGCCCGAGCGGTGCGTGCGCACCTCGGGCTGCAGCGAGGCGTTCATCGTCGTCAGGTCGGCGACGGCGAAGGTATCCTCGTTGTGCTCACGCGTGCGGCCCACGTCGGTGCGACCGAAGACGTGGACGATGATTTCACCGTTCGGCGAGATGGGACCCGTCACGAGGCGCGGTTGCGAGGTGGATGAGCGCTGGCGTTACGCATTTTATACAGGCCGACACTCAAAGGCGAGTATGTCTTTGTGGGGCAACGTGATGCAGGTCACTAGCAGCCGCTGGCCCGATTGAAGTTCTGACCCCGACCCCGCTTCTTCGAGTCGCTGCTTCGGTTGATCACCTGCTTCGCCGCCTCGCAGGTCCGTTCCGCATCGCTGTCGGCGACGGCGTACGCGAGCATCCGGATGTACCAGCCGTTCGCGAGGTCCTGGCCGGTGAGCCGGTCGAACACCGCATCCAGCTCACCGAGCACGCGTCGTGCCGTCGCTTCGTCGAGGTCGGTGCGATCCACCGCACTCTCCCAGGTCGCGAGCGACTGGGTGTACGACACGGGGGCTTCCCCCGCCGGCGCAGTCTTCGTCTGCGTCGGAGGCGTCGTCCCACTCCCCGGACGATTTGTGCCCGCCGGAGGATTCACCGGCGCGGGCACCTTCGTCCCCGGGTTCGGCGCCGGGTTGGCTCCGGGGTTGGTTGTGTTGTTCGCAGCCGGGTTCTCCGCCGTCCCGACGGTGCGCGCCGCGCTGTCCGCCCCACCCGTGCCGTTGACCGGCGTGCTGTCGGCCTGGGTGGCCGGCGCCGTGATGCCCGCCGGCGTCCCGGTCGGCGCCTCGGCGCCCGACTTGTTCCCCTTCGTCGAGATCCAGACCGCGACCAGCGACGCGAAGATCGCGACCGCGGGCCCGCCGACCTTCGCCGCCATCGGGAGACCTTTGCGCTCCGCGGCGGCCGCTGCCGTCGGCTGCGCCTGGGTCGGCGCGGCGGCCGGACGACGCGCTGGCTTGGTCGCCGCCGCATCGATCGCCACCGTCGCGTGCCCGCTCGGCCGCGTGACCTTGGTGCGCGGGACCTCCTGCGCTCCCAGCACCTGCGTGCCGGCTTCCGCCGCGACCGTCGAGGGCATGTTCGCGATCGCGGCGGCGAACTCGCGTCCGAACTGCGCGGCGCTGGTGTAGCGCTCGTTCGCGTCGCGCGAGAGCGCCTTGTCGAGCGTCGCCTGCAGCGCGGCCGGCCAGGCCACCTCCGGACGGACCTCGGCCAGGTACCGCGGCCGGTCCGTGAGTCGCATGATCATCGACTCCTGCACCGTCTCGGCCGGGAACGGCAGCTTGCCCGTGAGGCAGTTGAATGCCACCAGCGCGAGCGAATAGGTGTCGCTGCGGCCATCGAGCTTGTCACCCGCGAGCTGCTCGGGGCTCATGTACTCCGGGGTCCCCACCACCAAGCCGGTCTTGGTGACCTTCTGCGCGTCGCTCGAGCTCGCCTTCGCGATGCCGAAGTCCACCACCTTCACCAAGTCGCCACCGTCGCGGGTCTTGGCGATCATGATGTTGTCCGGCTTCAGGTCGCGGTGCACGATGCCTGCATCGTGCGCGACCTGCAGTGCATCCGCCGTCTGGTGGATGATGCTCGCCGCCCGCGCCGGCTGCAGCGCGCCGCCCTTCTCGATGAGCGACGTCAGCGCCTGCCCCTCGATGAACTCCATGGCGAGGTAGATCAGCCCGTCGGGCGTCTCGCCGAAATCGTAGATGCCGCAGATGTTCGGGTGCGAGAGCCGCGACGCGTTGCTCGCCTCGCGGTTGAACCGCGCGATGGCGTCCGGGTCCGTGTTCATCCCCGGGTTCATCACCTTCAGGGCGCTCTTGCGCCCCATCTTCACATGCTCGGCCAGGTACACCGTGCCCATGCCGCCTTCGCCGAGCTTCTTCAGGATGTGGTACCGCTCGGCGACCACCGAGCCCAGCAGGTCCGCCTGGGCGTTCGCCGAGCGCAGCGCCGTGCCATCGCGCGGGCAGAAACGCTCGGAGAGCGGATACTCGGTGCCGCAGGTCGGGCAGATCTTCTGGTCGCTCACACACTCTCCACACGCAGGGTCTGGTCACCGATCAGGATGCGCTGGCCCGGCCGCACCTGCTTCTCCCCCCGTACAGCAATTGCGATGCCGTTGCGGCTCTCGAGGTCGATCACGATGAACTCGAGGTCCTCGCTGCGGATCTCCGCGTGGCGGCCGCTCATCGTCTTGTCGTAGGGGAAGATCCAGTCCCCCTCGCTGCGGCCGATCACCACGTTGCGCGACGGCGAGAGGTGGCAGTTATCCCGGGCACTCCCGTCGGCGCGCAGCTGTTGCATCACGGCGATATCGGCGCTCGGCGTCGCCGAGCCCAGGCGCCGCGTGGCATCGGCTTCCGGCGGGTGCGGACCGGGGTAGCCCAGTCGGCGGAAGCGCAGCAGTTGCGACCCCACGAGCACCGTGTCGCCGTCCTGCAGCTTGTACGGCGCGTCGGTGAAGAGCCAGGTGCCGTTGCGCGAGCCGAGGTCGCGCACGAAGAGCTGCCCGTCGCGCAGCGAGAGCTGGGCGTGCACGGGGCTCATGAAGGTGTCGTCCGGGAACCGCAGTTCACCCTCGGCGCGCCCCAAGGTGGACTCGGGGCCCGGCAGGGTCTCCACGCGCTTCACGGCTCCGGTGGCGTCGAGCACGGCGAGCTTGGGCCCCACGCCGGAGGCCGAGGCGGAGAAGACGGCCGTCCCCACGGCGGGGGTGGGCGGCGCGGCCGTCATCGCCACGCGTGTGCCGCAGCGCGCACAGAACACGTCGACCTCGGGCACCACCGGCGTGCCGCAGCCGCCGCAGACGGCGCGTGACACGGAGGCCGACGGCGGCGCCTTCGCAATGCGTCCGCCGCACTTGGGGCAGAACGGCAGCGACGGGTCCACGGCGGTGCCGCAGTACGGGCAGGGCGCCTTGCCCGGCGGCACCGAACTCAGGTCCCGCACCGGCCGTGCGGCGGCCCCGGCGGGCGGCACCGGGGGGAATCCGGGCGAGGGACGGACCCCAGCCGGCGCCACCGGCGCGGCTGCACCCGGGGGCACGGATGGCGCGGACGACGCGCTCGACGAACCCGGGGTCACCGGCTTCACCGTCAACGGGTTCGAGACCCGTGTGGGCGGAACCCCGAATCGCTTCGCGGGGTCTGGATGCTGCACCCCGCCCATCGTCTCCCCCAACGCCGCACTCACCGCACCGCTCTTCGCGATCGGTTTGCCGCAATCGATGCAGAACTTCGAGGTGGGGTCGTTCTCACGACCACAGACGGCGCAGCGGAGCGTCACGGGGCCCGAAGATGAAAGGGGAGAATGCCGCGAATATAGAGCGGCGACGACTGCGGCGGGAGAAGGCAACGGCTGCCGGATGCGGCGGCGTTCGCGACGCGATAGACTTGCGCGCGTGATGCGGATTCCGCGTGTGCGACCCGGACTGCTGGCCCTCGTGTTGCTGCTCCTCGCCCGGCCCCTGTCGGGGCAGGTGCGGCCCGACCTCGCGTGGCAGACGTTCGAGACGGACCACTTCCGCATCCACTTCACGGCCGAGACCGAGACGCTGGCGCGCCGCACGGTGGTGCTCGCCGAGCGTGCGTATGCGGAGCTGAGCACACGGCTCACACCGCCCCGCGGCACCATCGACCTGGTGCTCGCCGACAATGTGGATTTCGCCAACGGCTACGCGACGCCGTACCCGACCAACCGCATCGTCCTCTATGCGCGGCCGCCGATCGCGGAGTCGGCGCTGCGCAACCATGCCGACTGGACCCGCATGGTCCTCACGCACGAACTCGCACACATCTTCCACCTGGACCGCGCGCGCGGGGTGTGGGGCGGGCTGCAGAAGGTGTTCGGTCGCGCGGCGCCGCTGTTCCCGAACCTCTACGCCCCGGCCTGGGTCACCGAGGGGCTCGCGGTCAACCTCGAGACCGAACTCGCGGGTGGCGGGCGCCTCGCCGGCACGGAGTTCCCGGCGCTGGCCCGCGCGGCTGCTGCCGACGATGCGTTGCCCGCGCTCGACGCGCTCTCACTCGGCACGCTGCACTATCCGTTGGGGAACGCTGCGTACGCCTACGGCGCGTACGCCATGGCGCGCGGGGATGGCTCCCGGCTCAAGGACTTCGTCGAGGCCCAGAGCGCGCAGTTGATCCCCTTCCGTCTCGATGCGACCGCGCGGCGCGGCTTCGGTCTCACGTTCAGCGAGTACTGGACCCGCTGGCGCGATTCGGTGCGCGTCGCCGTGAGCATGGCTGCGAACTCGGCGGCGAACGCGGGGGCGAACGCGGCCGCCGCGCCCATCAGCCTCACCGCACATGGGCTCACCGCGCGGTACCCGCGCTACGCCGCCGACGGATCCATCCTCTACGTCGCCGACGACGGTGCGCAGACCGTCGGCGTGTATCGCCTCACGCGCAACGGCCCCACCGTCCATCGCGCGCGCGTGGCACGTCGGCAGTCCATCGACGCGGTGGTCCCGACGCCGGACGGCAGCCTGGTGCTCGCGGAACTCGACTACGTGGATCCGTACAGCATCCGGTCCGCTCTGCTGCTCGAGCGCGGGACGCCGTTCGGTCGCCGCCGGCGCGCGATCGCGCCCGCCGAGCGGCTCTCGCACCCTGACCTGCACGCGGCGTCAGGGCGCCTCGTCGCGGTGCGCACCGACGCCGGCAGCACCGAGCTCGTGACGCTGGCCCGTGCGACGGCCGACAGCGACGCCAACGGCGACGCCAACGGCGACGCCGACACCTGGGAGCCGCCGCGCCGGCTCGCCGAGGGCTCCCTCGACCGCACCTGGGCCGATCCGCGGTTCTCCCGCGCCGGCGACCGGGTGGCGGCGGTGGAGTGGCGCCGCGGTGGGCGCATGAGCGTGGTCGTGCTCGACCTCGCCGGCCGGGAGCAGGGTCGATTCGCTCCGCTGGCGACTGGCCGCGGGCGCATGACCATCCTCTCCTCACCGGCGTGGGTGCCCGGCGACTCGGCGATCGTCTTCGTGAGCGACCACGAGGGGCGTCCGATGCTGTACCTCGGCGACATCTCCAGCGGACGGATCGCACGCGTGTGGACGACCGCCACGGCCCTCGCGACGCCCGATGTGTCCGCCGATGGACGCGAACTCGTCGCGGTCGAGTTGCTCGCCGATGGCTATCACGTCGCCGTGCAGGCGATGCCCACCACGCTGGACCTGCGCGCGGCGCCCAGCGACAGCGCCGCTGCCGCGGCGATGACCATCGCGCCCGCCGCGGCCGACCTGCGCATCCGCGAGCGCGCCTATTCTCCCTGGTCGCAGCTCGCGCCGAGTTGGTTCCTGCCCGTGTTGCGGCAGACGGGACGTGGCCTGACGGAGTTCGGGGCGCTGCTCGGCAGCAGTGACATCGTGGGCCAGCATCGCTGGTCACTCGAGGCCGCCGGCAGTGGCCGCCCGGGCGACGACCGCAACGGGTTCGAGGTCAACGCGTTCGGCACGTACACCTGGTCCGGGCTCGGCAATCCGGTGCTGCAGCTCACCGTGCAGAACGAGTGGCAGCACGGCGCCGTGTTCAACCAGACCACCGGGGCACGCGTGGCGACGTTGGCGCAGCGGGCCAGCAGCGCTGGCGTGCAGGCGGTCCTTTCGCGGCCGCGCGTGCGGCTGAGCACCTGGACCGCGCTCGGTGCCGAGTACGAGCGCACCGACTATCGCACCTACCCGGGAGTCGCGCTCAGGGGACTCACCAATCCCGCGTTCTCGATGAAGATCCACACGGGCGCCGTGACGGCCTCGGCCGGTTTCTCCACCCTGCAGCGGCCCACACGCGCCTTCAGCGCCGAGGACGGCGTGAGTGCCGTGCTGACGTTCCGTCAGCGCTTCGGCAGCGGCGTGCAGTTCGAGGACATCAACGAGGTCATCGCCACGGCGACGGCCGCCAAGTCGATGCCGTGGGGCGGGCACGCGCGACACGTGCTCGCGCTGCGTGCGGCCGCGGCGACGGCGGGGCACGCCACGACCACGGCGCTGAGTGCCGGCGGCGTGAACGGCGGGGCCCTGCAGCTGCTGCCCGGCGTGGTGATCGGTGGCGGCTCACGCACGTTCGGCGTGCGCGGGTTCGACGGCTCGACGCAACTCGGCGTGCGTGCCGCCGCGGCGAGTGCGGAGTACCGGGCTCCCCTCGCGCTGGTCGATCGCGGCTACCGGTTCCTGCCGCTCTTCCTGCAGCGCGCTTCGCTCGTGGCGTTCGCGGATGCCGGGGCGGCGTGGTGCACGCGCAGTGTCGCCGACTCGTTCATCTGCCCGCCCACGCTGCCCGCGCAGAACTGGCTGGGCTCCGCCGGCGGCGAGCTCACGCTGGATGGGTCACTCTCGTACGACCAGATCTACCGATTCCGGTTCGGCGTCGCGCAGGTGATGCACGGCAAGGTGTACGCTCGGCAGCTGCAGACGTTCTACTTCGCCTTGGGGACCAACTTCTGATCTCGGACTTCGACGGGCAGACCCCGCGCATCCATCCCAGCGCCTGGGTGCATCCCTCCGCAGTGGTGATCGGCAACGTCACGCTCGGCGAGGACGTGAGTGTGTGGCCGCAGGCCGTGCTGCGCGGCGACCGTGACGCCATCGTGATCGGCGCGCGCAGCAACGTGCAGGACGGGGTGGTGATCCACTGCGATCCGGGGAAGCCCTGCGTGATCGGGCGCGAGGTCACGCTGGGGCATCGGGCCGTGGTGCACGGCTGTCGCGTGGAGGACGGCGCGCTGGTCGGCATCGGCGCGGTGGTGCTGAACGACGCGGTCGTGGGCGCGGGTGCGCTGGTGGCGGCGGGCGCGGTGGTCGGGGAGGGGAAGGTGATGCGCGGCGGGTGGTTGATCGCCGGCGTACCGGCGCGCGAGCTGAAGGAGCTCAGCGCCGAGCAGCGTGCGCGGGTGGCGGGTGGATTCCGGACGTACGTGGCGCTGAAGGAGCGGCACCGGGGCTGATGTAACGATTAGTGACCAAGTGCCACCAAACCCACTCCGTCTTACGCGCACACGCGGAAGTGAGCAAGGACTGGCATGCGTGTATGGGCTGGGGTACGTTCCGTCCCCGCTGCGAAGCGCCCCCGAAAGGTGCGGATTGGCGGGATGTGACGTAGGTCACGTAAAGTGTTGCTACTCAATGCCTTAGAGATGCAATACTGGGGCCAGTGCTGGTGTCGGGTCGCTGTCGTCGAAGTGTTGGGAACTAGCGCCACTGGACACAGCGTGGAAAAGCGCTTCGCCGTGACCGATTCGTGATGGACCGTCCATAAGTCGTTCTGTTTTTGGCAGTTACAAAGTGCTTGCGCGGCCTCACGAGCTCCGTAGTTTTGCCGCCCTCGACCCCTGAACCACCCGGGCCCTCCATTGAGGACCGGACCGGTGCCCTCAGGTTTGGCTCAATACCCTTCGTTGGAGAAGTTGCAATGCCGCTTCCGGTGAATCCCCCCGCTACGCCCGCGACGCTGTCGCAGAACGCCCGGACCGTTCTCGACAAGCGTTATCTGGTAAAGGACAAGTCGGGCAAGTCGGTGGAGACACCGGAGGACATGTTCTGGCGCGTCGCCACCACGGTGGCGGAGGCTGATCGTCGCTATGGTGCGACGGACGCCCAGGTGGAGCAGACGGCGAACCAGTTCTATGAACTGATGACGCAGCGTCGCTTCGAGCCCAACTCGCCGACCCTCATGAACGCCGGGCGTCCGCTCGGCCAGCTGTCGGCCTGCTTCGTGCTTCCGGTCGAGGATGCGCTGAGCAATGGGCACAGCGGCATCTATGACACGCTGCGGTCCATGGCGCTGATCCATCAGAGTGGCGGCGGCACGGGCTTCTCGTTCTCGCGTCTCCGTGCGCGCGGCTCGATGGTGCGGTCCACCACGGGTGTGGCGAGCGGCCCGATCTCCTTCATGCAGCTCTACGACGCGTCCACCGACGCCGTCAAGCAGGGCGGCACGCGGCGCGGCGCCAACATGGGCATCCTGCGCGTCGACCATCCGGACGTGATGGAGTTCATCACGTGCAAGGAAGACCTCACCAAGATCACCAACTTCAACATCTCGGTCGCCGTCACCTCCAAGTACATGGAGGCGCTCAAGGCCGGGACGTCCTATGACCTCATCGACCCGATCAGCAAGAAGGTCGTCGGGCAGCTGGATGCGAAGGAGGTGTGGGACAAGATGATCGAGGGCGCGTGGCGCACCGGTGAGCCCGGCGTGTTCTTCATCGACGAGGCCAACAAGTACAACCCGGTCCCGCACCTGGGCGCCTACGAGGCGACCAACCCGTGCGGAGAGCAGCCACTGCTGCCGTACGACGTCTGCAACCTCGGGTCGATCAACGTCGGGTACTATGTCGTCGATGGGAAGATGGATTGGACTTCGTTCGCGAAGGACATCCACCTGTCGACCAAGATGCTCGACAACATCATCGATGCGAACAAGTACCCGCTGCCCGAGATCGACGCGTTGGCCAAGCGGATCCGCCGCATCGGGCTTGGCGTGATGGGGTTCGCCGACGCGCTCATCCGCCTCGGAATCAAGTATGACAGCCCCGAGGGAGTGGAGTTCGGCCGCAAGGTCATGGAGTTCGTGGACGTCGAGGGCAAGAAGGAGTCCGAGCGCCTCGCGGACCAGCGCGGCGTGTTCCCGGAGTGGGCGCAGTCCATCTGGGGTCCGGACGCCACCTGCGCGCGCGATGAGCAGGGCAACCGCATCCGTCCGATGCAGAAGCTCCGCAACTGCAACGTGACCACCGTCGCGCCCACCGGCACCATCTCCATCATCGCCGGTTGCTCGTCCGGTCTGGAGCCGCTCTTCGCCGTGGCGTTCATGCGCAACCAGGCCGGCGTCATGATGCCGGACGTGAACGAGGACTTCGTCGCGATCGCCAAGCAGGAAGGCTGGTACACCGATGCGCTGATGGAGCGCATCGCCAAGACCGGTTCGGTGATCCAGCCCGAGGTGCCCAAGAAGTGGCAGGACGTGTTCGCGACCGCGAACAACATCTCGCCCGAGTGGCACATCCGTATGCAGGCGGCCTTCCAGCAGCACTGCGACTCGGCCATCTCCAAGACCACCAACTTCTCGCACGCCGCCACCAAGGACGACGTCCGCGCCATCTACGAGCTGGCGTACGACATGAAGTGCAAGGGTGTCACCGTGTATCGTGACGGCTCGCGCGACGGCCAGGTGCTCTCCACCGGTGCCACGGCCGATGCGGCCGCCAAGCGCGATGGTGCCAAGGAGGATCCGTCGCTCAAGCGTGAGCTGGCCGAGCTCAAGGGTCAGCTGGCCGAGATCACGAGCGACAACGATCGCCTGAAGAAGCTCCTGTTCGACGCCGAGGCGGAGAACCTGCAGCGTCGTCAGAAGCGCTCGCGCCCGGACATCCTCAAGTCCACGGCCATCCGCAAGGAGACCCCGCTCGGCGTGATGTTCGTGCACATCACGGAAGACGACAAGGGTCAGCCGTTCGAGGTCTTCATCAACCTCGGCAAGGCGGGCGGTTCCGCGATGGCCGACGCCGAGGCGATGGGCCGCATGATCTCGCTCGCGCTGCGCTCGGGCATCAGCATCCAGCAGGTGCATCGTCAGCTGCGCGGCATCAGCTCCGACCGCGCGGTGGGCCTGGGTCCGAACAAGGTCCTCTCGGTGCCGGACGCGATCGGCCTGGCGCTCGAGGATTGGATGCGGACCAAGCAGGGTGTGCAGCAGGAGTTGCTCACGACGACGGCCGAGCAGAAGGCGCCGGGTGCGGTGGCGCCGCAGGCGATGCCGGTGGTGTCACAGGGTGGGGCGCAGATGCAGTTCGAGGCGATGTCGGGTGGGGATGCCTTTATCGGGACTTGCCCGGATTGTGGCAGCCAGCTGGAGTTCGCTGAGGGTTGCGTGAAGTGTCATGTGTGTGGGTTCTCTGAGTGCGGCTGAGCTGAGCTCGCGGCAATCAGTGCGATGAGAGCGGGCCGCCCCGGTGGGGCGGCCCGCTTCTCTTTGGCTGCTGCGTGTGGCGCGTGGGATCGTTTCTCATCGCCAACACACGGCGCGTTCGTCTGAGGACGGTCAAGAGCACTGCGGGAGTATCGGATACTCTTGTACATGAGTCTCCGCCTCTGAGTCCTCCGAGAATGGTCCGAGCTCGGCCAGATCCAACGCGTCGCCCCGCGCAGAAACCCGGACAGCGACCGAGCCAGTGCGTCCTGCTGCCAGGATGCATCGCGCAAGACGACGTGAATCACAGACGCACTTCCATCACGAGACTCGGTCGACTCCCCGCAGAGCGGCATATTGCGTCCAGTAGCCCCGAGCGGGATCTTGTCAGCCATGCGTTCCACCGACGAGCACACCGCGCTCCCGCCTCGGTCGCCCTCACCCGCCGCTTTCCCCGATGAGGTCGCCGAGCTCATCGACCTCCTCGCGACGATGCCGGGGACCGACGCCATCGCACTCGGCGGATCACGCGCGCTCGGCACGGCCGACGCAGCAAGTGACTGGGATCTCGGACTCTACTACCGGGGCGCCATCGACCTGTCGCGATTGGCGGAGCGGGGCACCGTGTTCGCGCCGGGTTCGTGGGGACGACTCATGAACGGTGGCGCCTGGCTCCGCTGCGGGGAGCACAAGGTCGATGTGTTGCTGCGCGATCTCGATGCGGTCGCAGGGCGACTGGCGGAGCGGACGGCGTGAACATGTTCCGTGTTGTCCTCGCCGCCCTGACCTGGGCGACCCTCGCACTGCAGTTCACGCTCTCCGTGCGCGCCGAGGGACTGGGATTGGCGTTGGTGAACCTGCTCGGCTACTTCACCATCCTCACCAACCTCTTCGTGGCGCTGGTGCTCACGGTGCCGGCCCTCGCACCGGCGTCGGCGGCCGGGAAGCGCTTCGCGCGCGCGGACGTGCAGCTGTCCGCTGTCGCATCGATCATCATCGTCGGGCTCGTCTACCACGCGCTGCTGGCCGGCCAGTGGGACCCGCAGGGATGGGACTTGGTCTCCGACACGGGCCTGCACACGGTGGTGCCGATCGGCTTCACGCTCCACTGGCTGCTGGCGGCGCCAAAGGAGGCCCTCACGCGCACGCGCGTGGCTACGGTGATGCTGTATCCCGTGGCGTACACGGTCTACGTGCTCCTGCGTGGCGAGCTGCTGGGACGGTACCCGTACTTCTTCATCGATGTGAACACGCTGGGGTACGCGGCGGCGGTGCGGAACACGACCGGGATCCTGTTGCTGTTCCTGCTTGTCGCCGCGGGGATGTCGGCGGTGGCGAAACGGGTGCCGCGGCTGGCGACACAGGAGGAGGGTGAGTGAGGGCGCTGCTGCTGGTATGCGGCGTCGTGACGGTGATGGGCGGCGCGCAGCGCATGCCGACGGCGAGCGGCGTCGAACCACCGCGGAAGATGCCGCCGGCCGATTCGATCCCGATCCTCGGTCGCGACACGCTGCGGGCGCTCGTCCACGGCGCGTGGAGCGACCGGCTGTCCGATATCTCGGATGGTGCGTTCATCGATGGTCGAGCGCTGTACGATCTGCTGGGCGGTGGCCCACGCTACTCCGACGGACTCTCGCCACTGGTGTTGCAGTGGATGGACCACGACACCTCGGCGTATGAGGACCGTCCGCGCCGTCCCGGCCCGATGCGGCTGTGGGTGGTCCGTGGCGCGTGGCGCAGCTCCGACGGGCGCGTGTACCTGCGCGCGCTGGTCAGTGGCGGGATCCGCCAGCGCTCCGAGACCTACCTCATGCGCTTCGCGGCGCCGCCGACTGCGAAGCCGTGGTCGATCGCGGAGTATCGCATTGACGACTTCGTGTACTACTAGCCGCCGACCGCTACGGTCGGCGCTCCATGGGGATCTGGTACTTCTGTTGCAGCAGCGTCAGGGCGGGCGCGCGACCGCCGACGGGAGCGCCGAACTCGAGCAGGATGCCATCGCGCTCGTTCATGAAGCGGCGGCCGCCGAGGTACACGAGTGGGAACGCCGACTGACCGGGCGACTGTGCTTCAACGGCTCCACCGCGCGAGCGCACGACTAGCGCGATGCCCCAGTCCGGCGCGTGGAAGTCCCCGGCGACGGCCGCTGCGATGGAATCGGGGACGGCGAGGGGCACGAACGTCGGCAGCGTATCCGGAGCGCCGTAGAGCGCGCGCCACGCGTGGAAGAAGATGCGATTGATCGGGTAGTTGTGCCCGTTGACGACGATCGCGACGGCAAGCGAATCCTGCGGCTCGTAGCCCACGACGGCGGTGTGTGCGCCGATGGATCCGTCGTGCGAGAATCCCTCGCGACCGGACACGCCGAGCGCGAAGGGACTGAGGCCCTTCCCGTTGCGCACCGTGCCCGTGCTGAAGCCGGTGGTCATCTCGTGCAGCGACCCGGGGGAGATCAGACGGCCGGCGAACAGCGCCGTGAGGAAGGTCGCGAGATCGGCACTCGAGGCCACCACCGCGCCCGCGCCTCCCGCGTTCCCGATCGCGTCGTCCTCCTGGAGCTCCCAGTGGCCATCGCTGAAGTAGTACGCGCGGGCCTCATTGTGGGCAGCGTCGACGGACCGTCCGAGATAGGTGCGGCGCAGCGCCAGCGGCGCGACGATCCGCTGCTGCAAGCGTCGCTCGAGTGGCGTGCTGCCGAGCTGCTCGACGATGCGGCCGAGAAGGTAGAAGTTGCTGTTGCTGTACTGGCGTCGCGTGCCCGGCGGAAAGTGGAGCGGTCGCGCGGCGATGCGCTGGAGCACCGAGTCCGGCGCGATGGGGACGGTCGAGACGAGCCCTTGGGTGTGGTCCGGCAGTCCACTGGTGTGCCCCAGCAGGTCGCGGATAGTGATCCGGTCGGCCTGGGCGATCGACGGGAAGAAGGTCGCGAGCGAGGTCTCGAGCGTGAGGCGACCTTCGTCGATGAGTTGGTAGATCAGGACGGCGGTGAACGGCTTGGCCACCGACCCGACGCGGTAGGCGGTCGCGCTGTCCGCTCTTACCCACCCATCACCGACGCTGTCGCGATAGCCGAGCGAGCGTTGATAGAGCACCCGGTCGCCGCGGCGGATGGTCACCGACCCCATCATGCGCGCATGTCGGTCGAAGCGTGTGAAGACGCTGTCGAGCCGCTCACGAAATCCCGGGGCCTGCGCCTCCGCGGCGCGCGCCGGCAGGGCAGCCGCCCCGATGGTGCACAGCAGGAACGTCATCTGGCGGAACGAGTTCGGAGTCATCGGTGACCACGGATTGAGTGGGCGATTGTGCTACAGACAGTAATGCTACAAGTTGTAGCAGTCAATCCCTTTGAATGGCTCCGGAACTCGGTCGGCCTGTAAGCGCCAACGAAATAACGACTTGCGCAATCGGTCGAGCGCTACAGATTGTCACATATGCCCAAGCGTCCACTCCCGAAAGCCGCTGCACTCGGTGCGCTCGAGGCGGAGGTGCTCCAGTTGCTGTGGCGGGACCAGGAGTCCACCGCCGAGGACGTCCGCGCGAGCCTGACTCGACCGTTGAAGGAGTCCACGGTGCGCACGGTGCTGCGGCGACTCGAGGAAAAAGGGTACGCGACGCATCGGGTGGATGGGCGCACGTACCTCTATTCCGCGGCGGTTCCGGCCGAGCAGTTGGCGCTGCGCAGTGCGCGCGGACTCGCGGACTGGTTGTTCCGCGGCTCGATGTCCGATCTCGTGGTCGGCCTGCTCGGTGCCTCGCGACTGAGTCGCGAGGAACTCGACCGCATCGCGGCCTCGGTGGAGAAGGCCAGCGCGGAGTCGTCCTCGTGACGGCGCTCTGGATCGAGGCGAGTCTGCGCACGCTGGTGTTGTTGGTGTGCGGCGAGCTCTGCTTGCGCTTGCTCGCGGATCGGGGGCTTCGCCTGGAACTGCGGATCCGCCGATTGCTCCTGCTCGTCGCGACCGCAATGCCGCTGCTGGTCTGGGCGTGGTCGCGCGATGGGATGCCGGCCGCGGTGTCGGCCGCGATGCCGGCGCGGGACGGGCAGCTCGGCAGCGTCATCGCGGAAGGCCTGTTGGTCGCGTCGCCGTGGTGGCTCTCGCTGGTCTACCTCGCGGGGGTGGCCCTGCTGCTGGTGCGGCTGCTGGTCGGCGTCGTCTTCGTGTCGCGGCTCTGGGCCGACGCGAGTCCGGTTGGCGTGGGAAGCGGTACGCTGGTCGGCCGGGTGCGCGAGAGCCGCCGTGTCTCGTCGCCCATCTGCGTGGGGGGAGGCGTGATCCTGCCCATGCACTGGCGGGCCTGGGGCGCCGAGGAGCTGCGGATGGTGCTCGCACACGAGCGATCGCATCTGGATCGGCGGGACTATCAGTGGGCGCTGCTGGCGCGCGTGCAGCGTGCGCTGTTCTGGTTCAACCCGCTGAGCTGGACCTCCGTACGGCGGCTGCTGCTGGTCGGCGAGCGGCTGAGCGACCGTGCGGCGGTCGAGGCGTCGGGTCAACGCGAGCGTTACATCGCGCTGTTGCTGGCCTGCGCAGCCGCCGAGGTGCGTCCGTCGCTCAGTGCGGCGATGGCGCGGCGGTCGGAACTCGCCGAACGCATCGCGCAGCTCGGCGCGCTCCGGCGACCCGCGCGCGTGAGCTGGGTGCGCAAGGCGGTGGTGGCGTCAGCCGCCCTGCTGCTCGCGATGGTGAGTGCGACGGCCTCGGCGCTGCAGGTTCCTGCGCTTGGCGCCCCGCGCGATGGCGGGGCACTGGGACCTGCACCGTCGCGTCCGTTGGCGGTGCAGGGCACGCTGCGGCCGTTGTCGACGCTCGCACCGCTGTCCGGGTTGGGTGCCGCGCGCTAGGGATCGGCAGGTGGGGTCAGCCGGATGAACGCACGGGTGGAATCGGCGATCGCTGAACCGCCGCGCGCCCGACTCAACCTTGCGGCTGTAGCTCCGTCCGTTTCGCCGCGATCGCCTCGAGCACGATCGGATCCAACCCCGCCCCACCCGTCGCATCGATGTGCGCGAGCAGTTCGCGCCGCATGCGTGGCTCCCAGAAGCGCCGGATGTGCATCGCCGTCCCCGTCAGCGCCTCGGCGCGGTCGGGGAGGGCGTCGTGGTAGCGGCCGATCTGGTTCGCCATCTCGATCAGCTTCCCGAGATTCACGGCTTGGGACTCCGCACGCCCACGGCGCGCTCGAGCAGGCCGAGTTGCTCGCTGGTGAAGCTCTGGAAGCGCTCCTGCCACTCGCTGCCCTTGAGCGCGGGTGTCACCTGCACGGCCGTCACCTTGTACTCGGGGCAGTTGGTGGCCCAGTCGGAGTTCTCGGTGGTGATCACGTTGGCGCCGGACTCGGGATGGTGGAACGTGGTGTAGACGATCCCCGGCTGCACCCGATCGGTGATGTGGGCGCGCAGACTGGTCTCGCCGGCGCGGCTGCTCACGGTCACCTGATCGCCGTCGTGGATGCCGCGCTCCTCGGCGTCGTGCGGGTGGATCTCCAGCCGATCCTCATCGTGCCACTCGACGTTCGCGGTGCGGCGCGTCTGCGCGCCCACGTTGTACTGCGAGAGGATGCGGCCGGTGGTGAGGATGAGCGGATACTTGCGGTTGACCTTCTCGGTGGTCGGCACGTACTGCGTCGGTACGAACTTGCCCTTGCCGCGCACGAACTCGTGCTCGTGCATCACGGGAGTGCCGTCCGGGGCCCGGTCGTTGCAGGGCCACTGGATGGACCCGAGTTCCTCGATCCGCGCATAACTCACCCCCGTGAACGTGGGCGTGAGGCTGGCGATCTCGTCCATGATCTCGGACGGATGGTTGTAGTGCATGGGGTAGCCGAGCGCAGTGGCGAGAGCGACGGTGACTTCCCAGTCCTCCTTGCCGGCCAGGGGCTCCATCACCTTCCGCACCCGCGAGATGCGACGCTCGGCGTTGGTGAAGGTGCCGTTCTTCTCGAGGAAACTGGAGCCCGGCAGGAACACATGCGCGAACTTGGCGGTCTCGTTGAGGAACAGGTCCTGCACCACGATGCACTCCATGGCCTCGAGCGCGGCCGTGACGTGTGTGGTGTCGGGGTCGGACTGGGCGATGTCCTCCCCCTCGAGGTAGAGGCCCTTGAAGCTCCCGTCGAGTGCGGCGTCGAACATGTTGGGGATGCGGAGGCCCGGCTCCTTCTCGAGCGAGACCTTCCAGCGACCCTCGAACAGTGCCCGCACGGAGTCGTCGAGCACGTGGCGGTAGCCCGGCAGTTCATGCGGGAACGAGCCCATGTCGCAGGAGCCCTGCACGTTGTTCTGCCCGCGGAGCGGGTTCACACCCACGCCGGGGCGGCCGAGGTTGCCGGTGGCCATGGCGAGATTGGCGATGCCGAGCACGGCGGTGGAGCCCTGGCTGTGTTCGGTGACGCCAAGCCCGTAGTAGATCGCCGCGTTGCCGCCCGTGGCGTAGAGCCGGGCGGCGCCCCGCACGACGCTGGCCGGTACCCACGTCTCCGCTTCGAGCGCCTCGGGGGAGTTCTCGGGCCTCGAGACGAAGTCCTTCCACTGCGCGTAGCTGGCCGGCTCGCAGCGCGCGAGGGCGAAGGCATCGTCGCTCAGGCCCTCGGTGACGATCACGTGGGCGAGGGCATTGAGCACGGCGACATTGGTACCGGGTCGCAGCTGCAGGTGGTACGAGGCCTCCACGTGCGGCGAGCGCACGATGTCGGTGCGGCGCGGATCGATGACGATGAGCTTGGCGCCCTCGCGGATGCGCCGCTTCATCGCACTCGCGAACACCGGATGCCCGTCGGTCGGGTTCGCGCCGATCACGACGATCACATCGGCGTGCTGCACGGAGTCGAAGTTCTGCGTGCCGGCTGATTCGCCGAGCGTGGTCTTGAGTCCGAAGCCCGTGGGCGAGTGACAGACGCGCGCGCAGGTGTCGATGTTGTTGTTGCCGAACGCCGCGCGCACGAGCTTCTGCATGAGGTAGGTCTCCTCGTTTGTGCAGCGCGACGAGGAGATGGCACCCACGGAGCCGCGCCCGTATTGCGACTGCAGGCGCTTGAACTCGGAGGCGGCGTAGGTGATCGCTTCGTCCCACGAGACCGGCGTCCACGGATCGCTGATCTTCTTGCGGATCATCGGCGTGGTGATGCGGTCCTTGTGGGTGGCGTAGCCCCAGGCGAAGCGGCCCTTCACGCAGGAGTGGCCGTGGTTCGCCATGCCGTCCTTGTACGGCGTCATGCGCACTACCTCGCGCCCCTTCATCTCGGCCTTGAACGAGCAGCCGACGCCGCAGTAGGCGCAGGTGGTGACCACGTCGTAGTCCGGCGTGCCGGCATCGACGACGGTCTTCTCGATGAGCGTGGCCGTGGGGCAGGCCTGGACGCAGGCGCCGCAGCTCACGCACTCCGATTCCATGAACGCCTCCATCTGCCCCGGCGAGATCTTGGACGCGAAGCCGCGGCCATCGACGGTGAGCGCGAAGGTGCCTTGCACCTCCTCGCAGGCGCGCACGCAGCGCTGGCAGACGATGCACTTGGCGGGGTCGAACTCGAAGTACGGGTTGGAGGCGTCCTTGGTCGCGTCGAGGTGGTTCTCGCCCTCGTAGCCGTAGCGCACCTCGCGCAGGCCCACGGCGCCGGCCATGTCCTGCAGCTCGCAATCGCCGTTGGCGGAGCAGGTGAGGCAGTCGAGCGGATGGTCGGAGATGTAGAGCTCCATCACGCCGCGGCGCAGGTCCCCGAGCTTCTTGGACTGGGTGCGCACCTGCATGCCTGCTTCCGCCGGCGTGGTGCAGCTCGCGGGATATCCCTTGCGCCCGTCGATCTCCACCAGGCAGAGCCGGCAGGAGCCGAAGGACTTGAGCGAGTCGGTGGCGCAGAGCTTGGGCACCATCACGCCGGCCGTGGCGGCGGCGCGCATCACCGAGCTGCCCTTGGGCACGGTCACCTCGACGCCGTCGACGCGGAGCGTGACGGTCTCGGTGCTGGCCGGCAGGGGCGTGCCGTAGTCGATGTCCTGGCGCGTGTTGATCGGAATGGTCGTCATGGCGGGTCTCTCCAATCCTCGAGGATCAGGACTTGGCGAAGTCCTCGGGGAAGTGATTGAGCGCACTGAGCACGGGGTACGGCGTCATGCCGCCGAGGGCGCAGAGCGAGCCCCCGACCATGGTGTCGCAGAGGTCGCGGAGCAGCGCGGTGTTGGCCGCGCGCTCCTTCCCAGCGACGATCTTGTCGACCACTTCGACACCGCGCGTGGACCCGATGCGGCAGGGTGTACACTTGCCGCAGGACTCGATGGCGCAGAACTCCATGGCGTAGCGGGCCATCCGCGCCATGTCCACCGTGTCGTCGAACACGACGATGCCGCCGTGGCCGAGCATGGCGTCGATCCCGAGGAATGCCTCGTAGTCGATCGGCGTGTCGAACTGCGCCGCCGGCAGGTACGCGCCCAGCGGGCCACCGACCTGCACGGCGCGGATCGGACGGCCGGAGCGTGACCCTCCACCGTAGTCATACAGCAGCTCCCGCAGCGTGATCCCGAATGCGCGCTCCACGAGGCCGCCGTGCTTGATGTTGCCGGCGAGCTGCAGGGGGAGCGTGCCGCGCGAGCGGCCCTCGCCGTAGTCGCGGTACGCGGCACCGCCCTCCCCGAGGATGAACGGCACCGATGCCAGCGTGATGACGTTGTTGACGACCGTCGGGCGGCCGAACAGTCCCTCGATGGCCGGCAGCGGGGGCTTGGGTCGCACCATGCCGCGTTTGCCTTCGAGGCTCTCGAGCAGCGCCGTCTCCTCGCCGCAGATGTAGGCGCCCGCGCCGAGCCGGACCTCGAGATGGAAGTCGCGGCCGCTGCCCAGAATGTTGCCGCCGAGGTAGCCCTTCACGGTGGCCGCGGCGATGGCCTGGTTGAGCACGGCGTGCGCGTGCGGATACTCGGAGCGCAGGTAGATGTAGCCCTGCGTGGCACCGACGGCGAGTCCGGCGATGATCATGCCCTCGATGAGCATGAACGGGTCACCCTCCATCACCATGCGGTCGGAGAAGGTGCCGGAGTCCCCTTCGTCGGCGTTGGCGACGATGTACTTCTGCGGACCCGACGCGCCCGCGACGGTGCGCCACTTGATGCCGGTGGGGAAGGCCGCCCCGCCTCGCCCGCGCAGCCCGGAGGTGACCACGTGCTCGACGATGGCCATCGGGTCGAGCGAGAGCGCGGCCTGGAGCCCACGCCATCCGCCGTGCGCCTCGTAGTCCGCGACGGACACCGGATCGACGATACCCACACGCGCGAACGTCAGCCGCTGCTGCGATGCGAGGTAGGGGATCTGGTCCACGGGACCGAGCGCCAGCGGATGCGATGAGGCGCCTGCGGCAGTGGCGGCGCCGGTGTGGAAGCCGGCCTCGAAGAGCGAGGCGACGTCATCGCGGCGCACGGGGCCGAAGCCGTCGCGTCGGCCGCCCGGAGTGAGTGCCACCTCGACCAGCGGCTCGAGCCAATACATGCCGCGCGATCCGTTGCGCACGAGCTGGATCTCGATGCCGCGCAGCAGTGCCTCGGCCGCGATGGCCTGCGCGACCGACTCGGCGCCGACGGACAGCGCACCCGAGTCGCGGGGGACGTAGATGATCGGGCCGCGTTTCACGCCGACCCCCGCGCGGCCTGCAGCAGCGCATCGAGCCGTTCGGGCGTGACGCGACCGTGGATCTCGCCGCCGATCACCAGCGCCGGCGAGAGCGCGCAGTTGCCGAGGCAGTAGACGGGTTCGAGCGAGAAGTGGCCGTCCGCGGTGGTGCCGTGGAAGTCCACCCCGAGTCGCTGCTTGATGTGGGCGACGAGCGCGTCGCCGCCGACGGCCTGGCAGGACTCGGCGCGGCAGACCTTGATCACCACGCGACCGGGCGGGGTGCTGCGGAAGTCGTGGTAGAACGTGACGACCCCGTGCACCTCGGCGCGCGAGAGATTCAGCGCCTGCGCGATCTCGGGCACGGCGTCCTCCGGCACGTGGCCGAGCGCCTGCTGCACGTCGTGCAGGATGGGGAGCAACGCGCCGGGTCGATCCTTGTGCCGATCCACGGCCGAGGCCACCGCAGCCGTGACGCTGGCGGTCGCCGGTTCCTGTCGCACGGGCATCTTGGTACCGGGGGGCAGTAGCCTCGGCATCCCCCGTCCGGGGGGACGGGTTCGACAAGGCCTTCTATAGCTATAACTTCGTCCAGCGCGGTCGCTGCCGCAAATGCGAGGCGGCGCCGTGGCGGGACGTCACAGGATCTTACACGTACTACGGACCGACCGAGGGAAAGCGCTGTGAACGACCACAAGGACGCGTTGGGCATGCACCGGCTCGGGTACGCCGCCGAGTCACTCGGTGTCGAGGGGCTGCGGTTCGCGGTCGGGCCAGGGGCCGGCGCAGCGGACCCGGGGCCCGAACACGTCTCGGAGACGATCGTCGAGGAGGTCCCGGTCGGCCTGATCTACAACGGCGTCCCACACGTGGTCATGATGGCCACGCCGCAGGATCTGGAGGACTTCGCGACGGGGTTCAGCGTGACGGAAGGCATCGTCGGCGCGGCAACGGAGCTGCGCGGCGTGGACGTGGTGCGCTACAGCAAGGGCATCGAGCTGCAGTGTACGGTGGCCGCCGAGGTGAGCGAGGCCGTGGCGGCGCGGGCGCGCCGCATGGGGGGCCGCACCGGCTGCGGCATCTGCGGCGCCGAGAGCTTCGATGCGGTGATCCGCACCATCCCTCCGGTCGCGGACGCCGTCCCGACGGGCGCGGTGGGTACGGTGTCCGCTGCCGCGGTGGCGCGCGCGATGCGCGAGCTCGGCAGCGGCCAGCGGCTGAATCAGGTCACCGGCGCCGTCCATGCGGCCGGCTGGGCCTCGATGGACGGCAGCCTGGTGATGCTGCGCGAGGATGTGGGTCGGCACAACGCACTCGACAAGCTGATCGGTGCGCTGTTGCGGGCCGGCGAGCGCCCGGGCGACGGGTTCGTCGTGGTCACATCGCGGGCAAGCTTCGAGATGGTGCAAAAGGTCGCGGTCTTCGGCGCGCCGCTGCTGGCCGCCATCAGCGGACCCACGGGGCTCGCGGTGCGCCTGGCGACCGAGGCGGGGCTGACGTTGGTGGGGTTCGTGCGCGAGGGTCGGCTCACCGCGTACAGTCACGCGACGCGACTCGAGGGTGGCGCGGCCGGTTCCGAGCCGCGGGGCTGAGGCAACCCTCTCCGGACGCGGCGGTACGAATGCGGTGTCCGACCGCGCACGCCAACGGAAGTCCACGGCATCTTCGGGAGGTTCGATGCACGTCCCCACCTTGGCACGGGGCACGGTGTTGGTGGCGATGCTGCCACTCGCGCTCGCCTGCGATCGTACGCCCACCGGGCTCGACCGCAACGATCCGTCGCTCACGCTGCAACTCAACCTGAACCACCAGGACGGCGTGCTCGACTCGGCGCTCTCCTATGCCGGGGCCTTCGTGCTGGACTACCGGCTGCCGTTCGCGATCAACTACCGCGCGGTGGAGCAGTTGTACATGACGCGGCGCGGCGACGACGCGATGCTCGACTGGTATCCCGCCGGCGACTCGCGTCGCAACCTGCTGCTTTCGTCCACCTTGCAGATCGAGCCGAACTGGCGGCTACGCTTCACCGGGCACAACGGCCGCCTCGGACTCCGCGACCTGCGGCCCGGCGACACGCTCGATCTCGCGGTCACGACCGGGGGGAGGCTCGTCACCGCGACGGTGGTGCTGCCCGGGCTCGCACGCCTCACCCGCGTCCCGCGCGCCGACGCGATGGAACTGCAGTGGCGCCGGGTGCCGGGCGCGCGGTACTACGAAGTGACCGCACCGAGCACCGACGCACCGTTCCACGTGACCAGCGACTCGAGCTACACACTGAGCGCCTCCACACTCGCCGCCTCGCCGGCGGGTGCGTTCCTGGAGGTGCGCGTGTGGGACACCGCCCACGCCGGGCGAGTGTTCCAAACGTTCGGCGGCGTGCCGATGGTCAACGGGATCCGCACACAGGTGGCGGCGTCGCTGGCCGACCGGGTGACGCTCGCGCCCTGAGGGGCATCGACGACGGCTCACCCGGCGCGCATGGCCTCCACGGGTTCGATGCGTGAGGCGCGCCGGGCCGGTGCCCAGCTGGCGAGTGTCACCGTCGCCAGCAGCAACAGCGCGACCCCGACGAGCACGACGGGATCCCCGGCACGCACGTCGAACAACATCGCCTGGAGCGCGCGGTTGGTGACGAGCGCGCCGCCGAGCCCGAGCAGCACACCCACGAGCCCGAGCACGAGCGATTGGCCGAGCACGAGGCGGAGCACGCCGCGCGAGGTGGCACCGAGGGCGAGGCGCACCCCGAGCTCACCGCGTCGCTGCTGCACGAGGTAGGACACGACGCCGTAGAGCCCGACGGCACTGAGCACCAGGCCGAGCACGCCGGCAAAACCGAGCAACGCGAGCGTGAACGTGGTGCGTGCGGTGGAGCGTGCGGCGACCGCCTCGAGCGTCCGCGGCCCCACCACCGGGATGCTGGGGTCGATCGTGCGTACGATCTCGCGCACGGCCGGGACGATCGCGAGCGGGTCCCCGCGCTCCACCTGCACGACGAGCGAGAGGTCGTTGATGGCGTCGCTGCGCTGGTTGGGGATGAGTCCGGTGGCGGGATAGAACACGGCTTCGGTGGGTGGGAGGTCGAGGGACTCCGCGCGCAGCTCCGGCACCACGCCGACCACGCGGTACCACACGTGGGAGTCACTGCCGTTGCTGCCGATGCCCTTGCCGATGGGATCCTCCCCGGGCCACAGCCGGTCGGCCAACGCGCGCGTGACCACGGCAGGCTGCGAGCCGGCGTCGAGGTCGCGCCAGACGGGCAGGCTGCCCTCGACGCGCACGTCCAGTGCCTCGAACCACCCCGGGAGCGCGACGGCGTGGGCACGCAGGGCACCTGGCCGCTCGCGTCAGCGCTGCCGCGTTCGATGAAGACACTGGTGCAGCCGGTGCCGAAGTCGCGCAACGGGATCGGGCCCGCGCTCGCGGCGCGCACGCCGGGCAGCGCTCGCAGCCGGTCGAGCAGGTCGCGATACACCACGAGGGCCTTCTCCCGCGTGTCGTACGCGGTGAACGGCAGCGACACGTCGAACGTGAGCCGCTGCGCCGTGGAGAAGCCGGGTTCGACTTCCCGCAACGCCGAGAAGCTGCGCCACATGAGGCCCGTAGCGGCGAGCAGCATCACGGTGAGCGCCACCTGGCCGACCACCAGCGCGCCGCGGGTGGCCCGCTGGCGCAGCGAGCCCGTCATGCCGCGACCGCCGTCTCGCAACGAGCCGAGGTCGAGTCCGCGCCGCAGCAGTGGCACCAGCCCGAGCACGATCCCGAGACCCACGGCGATGCCGAGCGCCACCAGGGCGGCTTGGGGCGTGAGGGCGACCGTACTGAGGCGCGGCACGTCGGTGGGCGCGACGGCGAGCAGGCCGCGCAGCGTGCCCCACGCCACCGCCACCGCGGCCAGTCCGGCCGCGCCGCAGAGCAGCAGTGACTCCGAGAGGTGATGTGCGGCGAGGTGCACGCGGTCGGCGCCGAGTGCCGCGCGGACCGCGACCTCGCGGCGCCGGCCTTCCATGCGCACGAGGAAGAGGTTGCCCACGTTCGCTGCGGCGATCACCAGCACAAGGAGCACGGAGCCGAACAGCATCCACAGCGCGCGCGGGACCTTGGGTCCCAGCACGGCCTCGCGGAGCGGCGCGACGCGCACGCGGAAGTTGTACGTCGACAGGAACTTCGTCGTGTACGCGTTGGGCATCTGGTCCGGGAATCGCGCGAGCAGGGTCGCGAACTCCGCCTGCGCGGCATCGGCCGTCACACCGGGCTTGAGCCGGCCCACGCCGACGTTGGGATGGGTGTTCCAGAACGGGCCCGCAGGGTTGATGCGCTGCGGCAGCCAGAGGTCGACACCGAAGCCGGCGAGGTCGCTGCCGTCGGCGAAGGGGCCGGGTGTGGGCAGCGTCACGCCGGGCGTGGTCACCCCGATGATCTCGTACGAGCCGTACGACGTGACGAGTTGGCTGCCGATGACGCCAGGATCCCCGCCGAAGCGGCGTTGGTGGTACTCGTGACTCAGCACCACGAGCCGCGGCTTGCCGGGCAGGTCGTCATCGGCGCCGAGCAGGCGGCCGTGCTCCGCGCGGGCCCCGAGCACGTCGAAGATCGTATGGGTCGCATCCGCGACGCGGGCGAGCTCGGCGTCGCCGCCGCTGGTCACCGTGGTGCTGAAGGTGCGGTAGATGGCGAAGGCCTCGAGCGTCCGGCTGTCGCGCGCGAAGTGGATGTATCCGCCGGGCGAGATGCCCCAGATGCGTTCGCCGCTGCCGGGTACGGTGGCGGGATGCGCCACGGCGACGAGCCGGTCCGCCTCGGGATACGGCAGCGGGCGGAGCAGCACGGCGTCGAGCACGGCGAACATCGCCGTAGTGGCGCCGATGCCCAGCGCGAGCGTCGCGAACGCGACCAGCGAAAACGCCCGCTGGCGCCGCAGGACACGTACCGAGTGCCGCGTCTCGCGCCAGAGCGCGCCGAGGAACTCCGCACGTGCCGATTGCCGCAGCGTGTCCTCGTCGATGCGGCGTGTGGTGCGGCGGTAGTGCTCGATGTCGCCGAACCGTCGCGCGACCTCCGCCTCGGCCTCAGCCGGTGACATGCCGCCGGCGATCAGCTCGGCGCGGCGTTCCTCCACATGGAAGGCGAACTCGTCGCGAAGCTCGGCGTCGATCCGCGCGCGCGACGGTGGGAGTGAGAAGTCGCGTTTGGGTCCGGGGCTGCGGTTCCACCAGCTCATCGGCCACCCTCCGCCGCGAGGATGCGTCCCATGGCCGCCGTGTAGCGCGCCCAGCGGGAGACTTCATTGGCGAGCTGGCGGCGGCCGCGTTCGGTGAGGCGATAGTACTTCGCGCGCCGATTCTGCTCCGTGAGGCCCCACTCGGCGCTCAGCAGGCGTTTCTGCTCGAGCCGGTGCAGGGCGGGGTAGAGTGCGCCCTCCTCGATCTGCAGCTGCCGATCGGTGGTGGCTTCGATCCAGCGCAGCACGCCGAGCCCATGCATGGGTCCCCAGGAGAGGGCCTTGAGGACGATGAGGTCGAAGGTGCCGCGGACGAGTTCGAGGTCTTCGGACGGCATGGGACCGGGGTTGGGGTGGCTTACCTAAGGTTCTTAGGTTTGACACGGCCATCCCGCGAAGGGTTGCGCGGTGCGTCGGCCCTTCGTCCCCGGGGCATGCCCAACACGATCCGTCCCCGCCTGTGCGGACCACTGCGCCGGGCCCGCACGTGCGCCGTCGTGGTCGTGGCGGCGGTCGCCTGTGACCAACCGGTGCTCGGCGCGCGCCATGACTATCCGCATGCCCGGGACTCCATCGGCACGGTGCGCGAGATCTACGACGGCACCCTCACGCCGGCGATGGCGGTGAACACGTTCCGCAACATCGATCGGCTCTTCCCCACGCGCGCCATCCGCCCCGCCGACACGCCGCGCACGCTCCCTCCGGCGTCCCGCACGCTGTCCACGCTGCGTTTCACGAGCGGCGGACACCACTACACGCTCGACGAGTACTTCGAACGCAACCGCGTCGCGGCGATGCTCGTGCTGCTCGACGGACGGGTGGTGCTCGAGCGTTACCGCTACGGCAACGGCCCGCGGACGCGCTGGATGTCCATGAGCGTGGCCAAGTCGATCACCTCCACGCTGATCGGCGCGGCACTCAAGGACGGCCACATCCGCTCGCTCGACGACACGGTCACCACGTACGTGCCGGCGCTGCGCGGCTCCGCGTACGACGTCGTGACGGTGCGGCAGGTGCTGCAGATGAGCTCCGGGGTGCGCTGGAGCGAACGCTACACCGATCCCACGAGCGACCGTCGTCGCCTGCTGGAGGCGCAGATCGCGCAGACGCCGGGGGCGGTGCTCGAGGTGCTGCGCGGCCTGCCGCGTGCCGCCGCACCGGGGTCCGTGAACACCTACAGCACGGGCGAGACGCAGGTCGCGGGCGAGATCGTGCGCGGTGCGGTCGGGCGCGCGCTCGCCGACTACGCGTCAGACCGGATCTGGCGACCGGCGGGCATGCAGGACGAGGCGCGCTGGTGGCTCGACGCACCGGACGGTGCCGAGATCGGCGGCAGCGGCATCAGCGCGACGTTGCGGGACTACGCGCGCTTCGGGCAGTTCATCCTCGAAGAGGGCGTCACCGCGCGCGGGACCATTCTGCCCAGCGGCTGGGTGGCCGAGGCGACGGGGCCGACCGTGCTCAGCACCGGCGAGCGGGTGGACTACGGCTACCTGTGGTGGCCCAGCACGAGCGAACGCGGCCGACGTGACCGCGCGTTCTCGGCGATCGGCATCCACGGCCAGCTGATCCATATCAACCCGGCGGTCGGCGCGGTGGTGGTGGCCTGGGGCGCACAACCGCGACCGACCGGCGGGGACGAGGTGGACGATCAGGCCTTCCTGGATGCGCTGATGGCGGCGCTGCGGGCGCTCAAGGCACGAGGTCCAGCCGGAACGTGAAGCTGCGCGGCAGCGCAGGCGAGTAGATGTCGCCGCGCTGGATGGTGGGACTCGCGAAGCTGCCGGTCTCGGGATCGCCGTTGGGGTAGCGGGTCCAGGTCGCGAGATGCTGCGCGGCGACGGTGATGCGAGCCGACTGAAGGGCTGCCGGCACGAACCGCGCGGGGAGGTCGTAGCGCAGCCACAGCTCGCGCACCCGCAGGAAGTCGGCGTCGAACACCGGGCCCGTGTTGCCGGGGCCGTAGCCCGACACCACCGCGCGGGCCTGCCGGGCGAGGCTGCTGCGATCGTAGAGGTCCGCGCAGACCAGCCAGACGCAGGTGAGTGAGCCCGTCTGGTCGATCTTGATCTGCCCGGTCTTGGCATCGAGGGCCATGCCGACGCTCAGGCCGTTGCGCCAGCCGGCGTCCACGGCGAGACCGTACACCTCACGCGGCTGTGTCACGCCGCGTCGCGTCGCGGCGGCGTCGAGGTCGATCTCGGTGACGTCGATGATGCCGTCGCCGTTGGTGTCGTTGAACGTGTAGCCGCTCGTGAACACCGCACCGAACGGCAGGCCCGGCTCGAAGCGCGCGCGGGCGGCGACGAACAACGCGCGCACGCTCGGCCCCTCGACCATACGCGTCACCTTGGAGCGGGTGCGCGAGAACGACCCGCGCAGCGCCCAGCGGGCACCCAGCCACTCGCGGTCGCGCAGCGCGAGCGTCCACTCCTCGCCCACCGTGGACCAGGCATTGCGGCCGAACACGTCGCCGCCATCGGGCGAGGCGACGAGCAGCAGCCCGTCGCGCACGTAGCGACCGTAGCCGGTGCCCGAGAGCGTGAGGGCACCGTCGAGCCAGCCGAGGTCGGCCCCGAAGCTGCGCTCCATCGTGCGCTCGAACTTCTCCGGCACGGCATTCGGGCTCACCTGCGTGGACGGCCCGAACCGGGCGATTTCGAGCATCGGCTGCAGGTCGTTGCTCTCGCCGTACGCGGCACGCACGCGGAGCGCACCGAGCCAGCGGCTGGGCCGCAGGAAGCGTTCGCGCGTGAGCTCCCAGGAGACATCGCCGGTCACCAGCGGATCCGCACCCAGCTTCACGGAGCTCAGGTCGGTCCGTTCCTTGCGCAGTCCCCCACCGATGGACCGGCCCGCGCCGAGCGACAGGCGGCTCGCGAGGTACACCGAGCGTGCACGGACGTCGGGCCGCAGGTTGGCGGTGAACAACGTCGTGTCGCCGCTCACCACGCGATCGTCGCGTGAGCGCTCGTTCTGGTCGAGGTTCTCCAGCAGGGCGCCGGCCTCCGCCTCCACGGAGAGGTTCGCGAAGACGCGTCGCGCGCCACGGAGGGCCAGCGATGCCGAGGTCGCGCCCTGCTTGAGATCGGTGCGGGCGTCCCGTGCGCCGACGAGTGCGTCGGTGGTGTTGCTGTAGAGCGCTTCCTGGATGGCCGTGCTGCGCAGCGTGCGGTCATGCGATACGCGGGCGAGCAGGCTCAGTCCCAGCGGCAACGTGGCGCGGGCGCCGATCCCGGCCGTCACGCGGTCACTCGTGTACGGCCGGGTACGAGCCAGCAGCGAGTCGACGTTGCGCTGGATGATCGGCACCGTGGTGTCGCTCGGTGAATAGGCGAGGTACCCGGTCTGCAGGATGCCGTTCTCGGACCAGCGCGCGTAGGCGCCGTCGGCCCGCGCGAAGCGCGCATCGAGGTCGAAGGTGACGCCCCACTGCGGGCGGCTCACCGCGCTGAAGGCGAGGTCGATGCGCTGGATGCCGGTGGTGCGGATGGTGCCCGCCCCTTCGTCCAGCACCGCACTCGCGCGGTACGCCGCGAGGGGGCCGGCGCCTGCGCCGGTGGCCTGCATCTGCGCGCGGGTGCTCAGCGCGGTACGGAACGGATCGACACCGCCGTACGGCCGGAACTCGGCGGTCCCGGTCGCCGTGCAGAAACCGGTCGCTTGGTCGGTGAGCGGACAGTACTCGGTGGCCCCGGCGAGCGTGGTGCCAGTGACGGTGACGCGCGTGGGCAGCGTGGCGGGTGCGTCCGTGCGCATCATGTCGAACGAGGCCGTCACCCGGCGCCGCGCCGTCGGGCGGCGCGTGCGCACGGACACCAGTCCACGCGACGCGCCGAAGGCGCCGAGCGTCGCCGACGACGGGCCGAGGTACACGTCGATCGATTCGACCTCGTCGAGCGGCAGCAGCCAGGGATGCGACGGGCGCAGACGATCGAACTCGGGGCCGAGCTGCTGGGCGTCCTCGCGCTGCAGGACACCATCGACGAAGAGCAGCGGACGGCTGCTGCCGAGTGCGCCGGCGGCGCCACGGGCACTCACATCGGGCGCGAAGCCGGCGGCACCCGTGGCGTAGCTGACGTTGAGCCCCGCGACCCGCCCCGCAAGGAACTCCGCGAGCGTGCGTGCGGCGCTGGCCCGCACGACGGCGGAATCGAGGACGATGGGCGCCGCCCCTGCGAGGCCTTCCCCCGGTCGTTGCGCCGCCGTGCGGCTTGAGAGCACGGCGAGCAGGAACAGCACGGACCTGACGGTCCTCAGCGACAACGGCATGGCGATGGGAAAGGAGGAGCGGACGGGGACAGCGACTCGTTCAATACCCCGCGAGTCGATCCACCTGCCACCGCGGGAGCTCGCCCGCGGCGAGCGCGTCGAGGCAACCGAGGAATCCGGTCACCGCGCCCTCCACCGTGGTGGGTCCCGAGCAGTGCGGCGAAACCATGACGCGCGCGTCACGCCAGAGCGGTGAACTCGCGGGCAGGGGCTCCACCTCGAACACGTCGAGTGCGGCGCCGCGCAGCCAGCCCGCGTCGAGCGCCTCGGGGATCGCGGACTCGTCCACCACGGCCCCCCGCCCAACGTTGAGCAGCACGGCGCCCCGGCAGCGCGCCAGGATGTCGCGGGAGACCACCCGCCGCGAGGCCGCCGTCGCGGGCAGTGCCAGCACCAGCCAATCGGCGGTGGGCACCAGCTCGGCGAGACTCGCCACCGTGTGGACCGCCGCAAAGGCCGGCTCCGCCGCCGTCCCGGATCGCGAGATCCCGGTCACGCGCACGCCGAGGCCCTGCAGCACACGCGCGATGGCACTGCCGATGTCGCCGGTGCCGAGGACCAGGGCGCGGGTGCCCGCCAGCCGCTGCGGGTCGCCGGCGATCCACTGGCCGGCCCGCTGCGCCTCGTCCAACACCCGCAGGCGCTGTTGGAACGCCAGCATCCGCGAGAGCACCCACTCGGCGATCGCCGGACCGAACGACTCGCTGGTGCGGGTGAGCAGGATCGACTCGTGCAGCGCCGGGCCACTCAACCAGGCGTCCACGCCGGCGCCGGTGCAATGCACCCAGCGCACCGCGCCCATGGTGTCCGCGCGGCGCGGCGGCTTGAACCCGACGTAGCAATCGGCCCAGTCGAGGTCCGCCTCGCTGCATTCGGTGTGCGGGGCGCCGCGCAGTTGCAGCTCCGGTCGTGCGGCGTGGATCGCTGCCACCAGGCGGGCGTGGTCGCCGGCACCGACCAGCACACGGCGGGGGCTGAACGGGAGCGTGAAAGTTGGATTACGAACCATGTCGAAAGGTGTCGGCGCCTCGGCCCCGACGCTACGTTCGTGCCATGCCCCAGAGCCGCCGGGACTTCGTCCGCGCCTCCGTGAGTTGTGCGGCCCACCTCTCGGCGACCGCCGCGATGCTGCCCGCGGGACTCCGCGCCGCCTGGCGGGACCGCTGGCGACAGGGCGCGCGCTTTCCCGTCGTCGCGCAGGAGCCGTGGGGCCGGCTCGAACGCATCGCCGACGGCGTCTGGGCTCTCGTGTCAACGCCGCTCGATGGGGATTGGACCACGCTGTGCAACGGCGGCATCGTCGCGGGACGCCAGGGCACGCTGGTGATCGAGGCCTTCAACACCGACAACGGTGCGCGCTGGATGGCCGCACAAGCGCGCGCCCTCACCGGGCGTGCGCCCACGCACGTGGTGGTCACGCACTACCACGGCGATCACGCCGCCGGCCTGCGCGGGGCGTTCGACTCGGCCGATGTCGTGTTGCACGCGACCGCGACGACCCGCGACCTCGCAGCGGCCAAGAACCGCAACGCGCCCACCGAGCTGCTGGCACGCGCGAGGCCGATCGACAAAACCACGCCCACGCGCCTCGACCTCGGCGGGCGCCACGTGACCCTCACGCCGCGGTCGGGGCACACGGCGTCGGACGTGTCGCTCAGCGTCGATGACCCGCATACCGTGTTCTGCGGCGACCTCGTCTGGAACGGCATGTTCCCCAACTTCGTCGATGCGCGCCCGGCAACGCTCTCCGGCAGCGTGCGTGCGCTGCGCGACCTGCGCGCGGGCAGCTACGTGCCCGGTCACGGCACACTCGCGACGCCCGCCGACCTCGACCGCTACATCAGCGTGCTCGACCTCGTGGAGGCGGCTGCACGACGTGCGGTGGAGCAGGGCACAAGCGCGCAGGCCGCCGCCGACGCGTTCCGCATCCCGGAGGCGCTGGGCGAATGGCGCCGATTCAGCGAGTCGTACTACCTGCGCGCGATCGGTGCGTGGATGCGGGACCTCGGCGGGCGGAGCTGACGATGCGGATCGCAGGATGGATCGGCGCGCTGCTCGGTGCCGTGGCGGCACTGCCGCTCGGCACCGCGGCACAGTCTGCACCCACGCGCCGCATCGCGGCCCCCACCGTGGTATTCACGGCGTCGTTCTCGGGGGTGGCCGATGTGCGTGAGCAGTCGGACGGGCAGGTCATGGTGCTCGACCGCAGCGAGGGGCGGATCCTGCGGCTCGATCCGAGCAGCGGCCGGAGCGTGGCACTCTCGCGCAGCGGCATGGGACCGGGCGAGTACGTGTCACCGCAGCGACTGCTCGCACTCCCCGGCGACACGACCCTCGTGTTGGACATGGTCGGCCGCGGACGCGCCGTGATGATCACCCGCGACGGTGTCGCAACGACGATGATCCGCGCGAAGGGGATCGAGCAGACGGCGCCCCTGTTCATGGGTACCGACGTGCTGACGGACGCGCGCGGGCGACTGTACGAGCTCGCCGAGCGCGTGCGCGTCCAGGGCGGTCGCGCCATGCGCACGGACTCCTCGGCGGTGCGACGCCTCGATCGAGTCAGCGGGCGCGCCGACACCCTCGCGACATACAGTCGGAAGCTCCGCTCGCCGCTCGGGCGGAGTCCCAGCGGCGCGGCCGGCTCCGCGGCGGCGTCCGCGAGCGATGCCGCGCGGGCCGGCGGACCGCCGCCGCCGTATGCGAGCGTGGACCAGTGGTCCGTCGCGCCGGACGGCCGCATCGCCATCGCGGGCGTCGACCCCTATCGCGTGACCTACATCCTGCCGGACGGATCCGTCGGCGCGGCAGCGGACATCGCGTACGATCCGATCCCGCTGCGCGAGCAGCATCGGACTGCCTGGCGCGAACGGATGCGCCGGCCGGTGCCGGCCGTGATGTTCGGGCCCAATGGGCAGATGACCGGCGGACGCAGCACGCCGCGGTACATCGAGCCGCGCGAGTGGCCCGACCTGCTGCCGGCCTTCGGCATGCGCGCCTTGCGATTCGCGCCCGATGGCACGTTGTGGGTGGAGCGCGAACTCGGCGGCGACGAACCGCAGACCTTCGACCTCATCGACCGGACCGCGCGTCGCGTCGCGCGTGTGGAGATGCCCCCGAGGACGCGGCTGGTGGGATTCGGCGTGCGCAGCCTGTACCTGGTCAAGATCTCCACCGACGACGAGCTGGAAACACTGCAGCGGCACCCGATGCCCTGAGTGCCGCTGCGGTGCCGCCGCGCTGCTGCTTCGGTGCCGCGGCGTTGTGCGGCGTCGCGCCGTGCCTCGCGTGGACCTCAGCGCCGTGCGACCGGCTCCAGGCGCACGATCCGGCCGGACTCCTCGAGCGCGAGGTAGATGAAGCCATCCGGCCCCTGGCGCAGCGCGCGCACGCGGCCCTGACCCTGCACCATGTTCTCGACGTTCGCCACCTTGTCGCCATCCATGGTGAGGCGCACGAGACGCTGGCCCACCATCCCACCGACGAAGAAGTTGCCCGCCCAGTTGGGGAACTTGTCGCCGGTGTAGATCACGAGGCCCGAGATGCCGATCGAGGGCACCCAGATGTTCACCGGCTGCTCCATGCCGCGCCGTGTGGTGCCGGCATGGATCGCCGTACCCGAGCCATAGTTCACGCCGAACCCGATCACCGGCCAGCCGTAGTTCTTGCCGGCCTGCGTGAGGTTGAGCTCGTCGCCGCCCTGCGGGCCGTGCTCGTCCGTCCACACGGCATTGGTGCTGGGATGGATCGCGATGCCCTGCACGCTGCGGTGCCCGTAGCTCCAGATCTCCGGCAGCGCCCCGGCGGTGCTGAGGAACGGATTGTCGCTCGGCACGCTGCCGTCGTCCTTCAGGCGCACCACCTTGCCGTGGTGCGTGGTGAGGTCCTGCGCCGGATGCTTCTCGAGGTCACCCGTGGACGGCACCTGACGGTCGCCGAGCGTGATGAACAGGAAGCCCTCCTTGTCGAACGCCATGCGCGAGCCGTAGTGGCCGCGCCCCGTGGACCACATCTTCGCCTCGAAGATCTCCTTCACGTCCGTGAGGCGGTCGTTCTCGAGCTTCGCGCGCACCACCGCCGTGGTGCTCTGCGTGCCGTCGGCGTTGGGCTTGGAGAACGAGAGGTAGATGAAGCGATTGCTCGCGAACTGCGGATGCGGGATCACATCGAGCAACCCGCCCTGGCCGGCGGCGCGCACGGCCGGGACACCGGCGACCGGCGTCGGCAGCAGCTTGCCGCCGCGTACGATGCGCAGGGCCCCGCCGCGTTCGGTGACGAGCAGGTCCCCGTTCGGCAGGAACGACATGCCCCACGGGCTCGTGAGGCCCTGGGTGACGGTGACGACGCGGAAGTCATGCATGGCGCTGCGCTGCACGGCATCCGGCATGGCACCCTGCGTAGCGCCCTGCGTAGCGCCCTGCGCGGCGAGCGGGCGAGCGACAGGAGCGGAGGCCGCGACCAGCGCCGTGACGGCGAGCAGCGCGGCAGGAGAACGGACGTTCATGGGAAACCTTGGGGAGAGGTGAACACCACAACTATGTAGAAGTTGGCCGGGATGCTGCGTTCGGCGCAAATTGCTCACCACATCCTGACCGGACCACGCACCGCACCATGCCCACGCTCCCACTCGCCGCACTCGCCGCCGCCCTGATCCTCGTCGCGCCCACGGCGCGTGCCCAGCGTCCGGACGCCCTGCTCGCCGAGATCGATCGACGCAACGAGCAGATCACGCAGAAGGTCATTGCGTGGCGCCACGACATCCACCGGAACCCCGAGCTCTCGTTCCAGGAGACGCGGACGGCGGCGTTGGTCGCCACGCACCTGCGGAGCCTGGGGCTGGAGGTCCGCACCGGCGTGGGCGGCAACGGCGTCGTGGGCGTGCTGCGCGGTGGGCGCCCCGGGCCCGTGGTCGCGCTGCGCGCCGACATGGACGCGTTGCCGGTGACGGAACTGGCCGACGTGCCGTTCAAGAGCACCGTCCGCACGGTCTACAACGGCGCCGAGACCGGTGTCATGCACGCCTGCGGGCACGACATGCATGTCGCGATCCTGATGGGCACCGCCGAGGTGCTCGCGGGCATGCGCGAACGGATCCCCGGCACGGTGAAGTTCGTGTTCCAGCCCGCGGAGGAAGGCTCGCCGGTGGGCGGCGCGGGGCCGATGATCCGCGACGGCGTGCTCGAGTCGCCGGCCGTGGATGCGATCTTCGCGCTGCACGTCGGTCCGGGGCCGCTGGGGAGCGTGGACTATCGGGGAGGGCCGACGCAGGCGAGCACCGACAACTTCCGCATCGTCGTTCGCGGCAAGCAGACGCACGGCGCGATGCCGGCCGGCGGCGTGGACCCGCTCGTGGTCGGCGCGCAGATCCTGCTCGGGTTGCAGACGATCGTCAGCCGCCAAGTGGACCTCGCCACGGCGCCGCTGGTGGTCACGGTGGGGGCGTTCCACGGCGGACTGCGCGAGAACATCATCCCCGACACAGCGGTCATGATCGGTACCATCCGGGCACTCAGCCCGACCATGCGCACGGACGTGCACGCGCGATTGCGGCGCACGGCGGAGCACATCGCGGCGGCGGCCGGCGCCACGGCCGAGGTCACGATCGTCGAAGGGTATCCCGTGACGGTGAATGACGTAGGCCTCGCCGAGTTCATCGGGCCCGTGCTGCGTCGCGTGGTCGGGGCGGACAAGGTCGGCATCGCCGAGCCCTCGATGCCGGCCGAGGACTTCTCGCGCTTCCAGGAGAAGGTGCCCGGGTTGATGTTCGGCCTGAGCGTCACGCCGCCGGGATTGGACCCCAGCAGGGTCGCGGGCAATCACTCGCCGTTGTTCCAGGGGGATGACGCCGCGCTCGGCATCGGCGTGCGCCTGATGGCGAACGTCGCGATCGAATACCTGCGCTCGGGGAAGACGCCATGAGCTTCACGTACACACACACGTGGACCTTCGACGCGACGCGGGACGCGCTCTTCGCGGCGCTGCTCGATGCCGCGCAACTGCAGCGCTGGTTCGCCGAGTCGGTGCGGATCGACCCGCGGGTGGGCGGGACCTACCACTTCTGGGGCCGGCACACGCTCGGCGCGCCGAGCGAGGCGGAGGCGGGGCAACGCATCCTCGCACTCGAGCCGCCCGAGCGACTGCTGTTCACCTGGCGCCTCCTCGGAGTGGACACGCAGGTGGAGATGGTCCTCGGCAACTCGCCCAAGGGTGCGACGCTGGCGCTCACCCACAGCGTACCCGCATCGCTGGGCCAGCCGCGGGAGCGCGAGCTCATCGACGACCACTGGCGCTTCCACCTGGGCAACCTGGCGATGCACTTGGCCGGCGGGGACGGCATCGTGCGACCGGACTTCACCGATCCCCAGCCGGACGTGCGGCTATCGGTGGAGGTGGACGCACCGGTGGCGGTCGTGTGGCGCACACTCACCGATCCGGCGCAGGTGGGCAAGTGGTTCGGGTCGTCGAAGGTGCGGATCGACCTGCGCCCTGGCGGCGCGTACGAGGTGATCTGGGAGTACAAGGTCGACGGTCGCGACGTGATCGGCGGCACCACGCGTATCCTCGAGCTCGAGCACGAGCGACAGCTCACACTCGATTGGCGCGAGTGGCGCGGCGACTCCACAATGCCACCGCAGTTCATCCGCTTCACGCTCGAACCCCGGACGGCCTCGACCACGCTACACTTCGTGCACGGTGGCTTCACGCGCACGGCGGATCTCTCCGATTTCCCGTTCGGCTGGGCGTACTTCCTCGGGGCACTGCGCACCATGGCCGGTCCGCCTCCCCCCTCGGGTTCACGCGCGACTGGACACGGGTGAATGCGGCTCGCCACGACGCTGCCGCTGTACGGTCCCGGACGCGACATCGTCAGGGGTAGTCGGCGGAGGAGACGCCGTTCGTGCTGGGGGGTGCGTGAAGGGCATGCGAAGTCGAAGCGGCCGATGGGGAGTAGTCCTCCTGGCGCTGACGCTGCTGGGCGCGCGTACGGTCTTGGCTCAGGCGGCGAGCATTCCGCTCAGCGACGCCCGCGCGGCCTTCGCGTTGGCCGAGCGTCTGGCGGGCCTCGACGCCGACCAGCTGTGGGGTCGTTCGCTCTATGGGCCGACACTGTTCGTGCACCCCGAGAGCCGCCAAGTCGTCGCGAACGCGCGCGATGCCGAGGGTCGCCTCCGGGCGCAGGACGGTCTGTTCGTCGGGACGCTCGATTCGTCCGTCGCGATCGCCAACACCAGCGTGCATTGGGCGGGGACGGACTGGACCATGCTGACCTGGCCGCTGCCCCAGGATCGGTATGCGCGTGGTCGGTTGCTCATGCATGAGAGCTTCCATCGCGTGCAGCCGGCACTCGGCATCCCGCTGGCCAGCCCCGTCACGCCGCATCTCGATTCGGCGGAGGCCCGCCGCTTGCTCCGCCTCGAATGGCGCGCATTGCGCGAGGCGCTCATTCACACCGGTGCGGCTCGTGCCGCAGCCGTCGCGGACGCGCTCCGATTCCGACGGGAACGGCACAGCCGGTTTCCTGAGGGGGCTCGGGCCGAACGCGCCCTCGAACTCAACGAGGGCCTGGCGGAGTATACCGGCATCCGACTGTCGGGCTGGCCCGCATCGATCTGGGCTGATCGCGCCGCCGTGCGTCTCGAGTCTGAGGAGCGGGAGCCGGGCGTCCGAACGTTCGCCTACGCCGCGGGCGCCGCTTGGGCACTGCTGCTGGACGCCTACGATCTCGACTGGCGCACACGCCTGAGCGCCGAAGCCGATCTTGCGGCGTTGCTCGCCGCGCGTCTCGACCCGAAGCGAGACGGGCACGCCGACGTGGTGTCACTCGATGATCGTGCCTCCCACTATGACGATGCGCTCGTCCGCGCCGATGAAGCGCGCCGCGAGTCCGCGCGGCGAGAGACACTCGCCCGGCTCCGCCGTCGTTTCGTCGATGGCCCCGTGCTCCGGCTGCCGCTCAGCGATGCGTTCAGCTACGCGTTCGGAATGCGCGGGAACGAGACGCTTGCCGGCGAGGGAAGTATCCTCGGGTCGGCATCCCTGCACGACTCGTGGGGCGCGCTCGAGGTCCGCGGCGGCGTCCTGCTGGTGCGTGACGCGCGCGGCGTGCCCATCGAGGCCCGCGTCAGTCTCGTCGATGCGGCGGCCGTCGACTGGCGTACACTGACGGCTCCACTGCGGACATCCGCCACCGCGACGACCGAGGCATGGGCGCTCACCCTCGCGCCCGGCTGGGTCGTGCAGGATGGCGAGCGCGCCGGTGACCGCAGGCTGCGCCGGACTCCATGAGGGAATGCCCACCGCTCTGGTGAGTCGGCCGATCCCGCGTAGTTTCTCCCCATGCTTCGACGTCACGCATTGGGGTGGATGCTGTTGTGCGGTCTCGCCCCCTCGCTCTCTGCGCAGGGTGCCGACCATCGCAACGTCGACGCGCTGCCTAGTGCTCGCGCCACCGCTTCCCGCATCCGCCTCGACGGCGTGCTCGACGAGCCCGACTGGGCACTGGCCGACTCGATCACGGACTTCCACCAGAAGGAACCGGTGGAGGGCGGCACGCCGAGCGAACGCACCGTCGTGCGGCTCCTCGCCACGCCGGCGGGACTCGCGATCGGCTGGTGGAACTACGACCGCCACGTCGACGCCCGCGTGCGCACACAGCTCCGTCGCGACGCCACGCTGCGCTCGGACGACTACGTGAGCCTGATGATCGACGGGCTCTCCGACCAGCGCAGCGCGTTCTACTTCCGCACCAACTCCAATGGCGCGCTGTGGGACGGTGAGCACGTCAACATCGAGAACGGGAACGAGGAGTGGGACGGCATCTGGGATGCGCGGACGTCGGTCTCCGCCGACGGCTGGTTCGTCGAGATGCTGATCCCCTGGGCGACGCTGCGCTACCGGCGCGACGTGGCGTCCATGGGCATGAACTTCCGGCGATTCCTGCCGCGCACCAACGAGGAGATCCTCTGGCGCGCGTGGAAGCGGACGCAGGGTCTTCGATTCCTCGAGGAAGAGGGCATCGTCAATGGCTTCCGCGACCTGCCGCCCCGCGCGCGGGCGGAGTTCCGCCCGTACCTGCTGGCCGAGGCGGCGGCGCCGGAGCGTGCCTACCAGCCCAACGGCGATTCCGACGTGCTGAGCGCAGCCCGTGGCGACGCCGCGGTGGGGCTCGACGTGAAGCTGCCCGTGACGCCGACGTTGACCGCGGATCTCACCGCATTCCCCGACTTCGCGCAGGCCGAGGTCGATCGCCAGGTGGTGAACCTCTCGCGCTTCCCGCTGTTCTTCCCCGAGCAGCGCCCGTTCTTCACCGAAGGGGCGTCGATCTTCCACTTCGGGCGGCTCGAGCAGGCCCAGCTGTTCTACTCGCGCCGCATCGGTCTGGGGCGCGACGGCACTCCCGTGGAAATCCCCGTCGGTGCGCGTATGCAGGGGCGCGCGGGGGCGTACCAGCTCGGGTTCCTCGCCGTGCGCACCGGTGATGAGGAACAGGCCACCGACCTCGTGGCGCGGGTGCGCCGCGACGTGCTCGGCCGCGGCTTCGTCGGAGCCATGAGCAGCTTCAGCGACAGCCGCGCGCGGCCGGGGTCGCTGGCCGGTGGCCTCGACTTCGAGATCCCCTTCATCCTCGGCGACCGAGACAATCTCGCGTTCCTCGGCAACGCGGCCTGGAGTCGCGACAGCGTCGGCGGGGCGACCGGGGCGCACTACCGTTTCGTCGTGGACTACCCCAACGACCACGCCGACATCGTGGCGCGGTTCGATCGCGTCGACGCCGCGTACGATCCCGCACTCGGGTTCGTGTCGCAGCGCGGCATCCAGCGCGTCAGCGGTGCGACGCGCATCACGCCGCGTCCAGCGCGCACGTCGCGCATCCGGCGCTGGGAGTTCGACCTGCTCACCTACGACGTCGTATGGGACCTCGACGGACGGCTCGACAACGCCGCCTACACCGTGCGCCCGTTCGGCGCGCAGTTCCAGACCGGCGATCGCGTCGAGGTGAACCTGATCCGGCGCGAGGACCGACCGAGCAGCGACTTCGACATCGTGCCCGGCTCCACGATCACGGCCGGCGACTACGCCTGGAACCGCGCGCAGCTGCGCTATGTGGGCGCGAACGTGCGGCGCTTCGTGCTGGAAGCGAGTGCGGAAGCCGGCGAGTTCTACGATGGCGATCGACGCGATGCCTCGCTCGGGATGCTGCTGCGCTTGCAGCCACACCTCGAGCTGCGCCTCGACGCCATCCGCAACGATGTGCGGTTGCCCGCGACGGCGTTCGTGGTGAACACGCTGCGCTTCCGCGGCGACTACGCGTTCACGCCGCGTCTCACCGCGACCATGTTCGCGCAGATGGACGATCAGTCGGATCGGGCCGCGCTCAATGCGCGCCTCCGCTGGACCACCTCGCCGGGCAGCGACCTGTATGTCGTGTGGAACTCCGCCTGGCCGTTGGGCCTCGACCGGGGCATCCCCTGGGAGCGCCCCATCCGCGGTGGCCTCGTCGCGAAATACGTGCGATTCTTCCGGATGTGAACCGTTTCCGCGGCTGGATCGAGAACGGACTGGCCGGCGCCTTCGTGACCGGGGGCGCCGCTCTGGTGGTGATCATCTTCACCGGCGGACTCGGCGGCCTGGAGCTCGGGGTGTTCGGCGTGGTGGCCGCGGTGCTGCTCGCGGCCGTGTTCGGCGCCGTCGTGCAGGGCAGCGTGGTCCGCGCCGGCGCTGCGACCGCCCAGACGGTGGTGCAGCCGTCGGGCGACACGACCAAGTACACGCCGACGTTCTCGCACATCGAGGCCCTCGAGATCCGCGGCGACCTGGCGGGCGCCGAGCGGGCCTGGGCGCGCGCCTGCGAAGAACACCCGACCCGGGCGCTCGTGTGGATCAAGGCGGCCGACTTCCATCTTCGATTGCGGCGCGATGCGGCCGCAGCGCTGCCGATGTATCGCGCCGCGCGCGACTTCCCGTCGACCTCGCCGGACGCTGCGCGCTACGCGAGCCAGAAGATCATCGACATCCTGCTCGGCCAGGGCGGTGACGCCGCGCTCGCGGACGAAGGCAAGGCCATGGGAGAGCTACGACGGCTGATCGAGCGGTTCCCCGGCACGCGCGAGGCCGAGGCGGCGCGCGAGAGTCTGGCGCGCCTCAAGGGGGAGCGGCACGGCGGCGAGTCGCGGTGAAGCCACGCGGGGGCTGCGACCGAGTCGCAGCCCCCGCGGTCCCGCGTGATCGCCGTGCGGCGCTACTTGCTGCCCTTGGATCCCTTGCCGGACTTGCCGCCACCCCCCCCACCGCCGCCACCGCCACGCGGTGCTGAGAAGGAGCCACGCTCAGCGCGTGGTGCCGAGGCGCGTGGTTCCGACGCACGCGGCGAACTGCGCTCTGCCGAAGCCTTGGGCGACTTCACGCTGCGCGGGGCGTCGTAGCGCGAGGGTGCGCTCCGCGGTGCGTCGCCGCGCGGCACGACGCTGCGCGGGACGTCCGCGCGCGGCGTGTACTGCCGCGGCGGATTCGCGCGTGGCGCCGACTTCGGCGCGTCGTACGACTCGCGGCGTGTGATCACGTTGCCAAGCTCGCGCGAGCCGCCGCTGTTGGCAGCTCCGCTGCGACCGCCGCCTGGCGCGTAGCGACCGGCGCCCTTGCCGTCATCCTGCTCGCCGCCGGTGCGTCCGCCGATACGGATCGGCTGCACACGATTGCGATCGTCGTCGCGGTTGCGATCCGGGCGATACCCTCCGTTGCCTCCACGGTCACCACCGCGGTCACCACCGCGGTCACCACCGCGATCCGGCCCGGTGTTGCGGTTCACGACCGGCACCACGCGGTCCACCTCGGGCTTGCCCGGCTTGTTGACGATCGCATTGCGGCCGGAGGGGATGCCATAACGGCTGCGGTCGTCGTCGCGCTCCCAGCGCTCATAGCCGTAGCGACCGGGGAGGTCACGACGGTCCCAGGACACGCGGCGGTGCACGGTGTTGTAGCGCCCGAAGTGGTCGTAGTGCACACGACGGCGGGTGACATAGTGGTTCACCGACACGCTCACGTGCCGCCCGACATAGATCGACCGGATGGCGATGTACGGACGCGAGACGTGGTACCAGCGGTGCGAATACCCGTAGTGGTTCCAGCCGTGGTAATAGACCACGCGGCGGCCCCAGTCGAAGTCCACGCTCAGCCAGTCGCCGATGGGGAAGCCCACGCCGAACGACCAGTAGGTGGTGCGCACGCGGTGGTAGTGCACCGGCCGCACGTACACGATCTCGGGGTCATAGACCGGCACGTAGACCACGCGCGGCTGCGCCGGCACGATCCGGATCTCGTCGGGTTCGATCTCCACGCGCTGCTCGCGGGTGGTCTGCAGGTTGCCCTGGGCGTTGGCCATGCGGCGCAGCGACTGCACCGAGGCCATCACGTCGCCCGGCTGCATCGCGTAGGCCTGGCCCAGCGCCGTCGCCCAGTCGGGGCGGTCGGCGAGCAGGTTGAGCACCGGCGCGTAGTGCGCGATCGCGCGTACGCTCAGGTTCCACGGCTGCTCATCGAGGTCGCGGTCGCCGTACGTGCGCACGTAGCGCTGCGCGAGGGCGATCTCGTCCGGATACGTCGCCGCGACCAGGAGCTGCGCGAGGATCGGGTCCGGATACAGGGCCACCGGCGCGAGGAGGTTGTCGAGTTCCTCGACCGTGTAGAGCGAGCTCGCGCGGGATTCCGCGCTGGGCAGCTCCACCGGGTCCTGGGCGACGAGCGGTCCGGCAGCGCCGCTGACGACGGCGAGGACGAGCGCCGAACGTCGGGCGATCGCAGTTGCGATCGCAGTCGCGGTCGCGGCGGTGAAGCGGAGTCCCACCGAGGTGCGGGTCATCGTGCACTCCTGCGTGCCGGAACGGGTTCGACGTACGTTCCGGAGGGCCTGATGTCGCAGGATCGCGGGGACGTCGACGCGGTCCTGCCCGGTCGTACCGCGAAGTCGGAGGCGGGTTCCGGTCGTCCGCCCCTGAGGACACTTCGCAGCCGTGGAACATTCGGACTGACACATCCGACACACCCGAATGACCACGGCGAAGGACGAAACTCACCGGAAACAGGGTTCGGGCGGCCTGATGACACCGTAGGAGTGCATCAAGTGTGCCCGACGTGCAGGTGGGACTTGGGAGGGCCGAGGCGGGAGGGCGCGCCACGACCTCACACCCTCCACCATCCACTTCACCTCACATACGTCAACCAGCCGAACGGATCCTCCACCCGCCCGTTCACGATATCCATGAACCGCTTCTGCAGCTTGCGCGTGACGGGGCCCACCTTGCCGTCGCCCACGTTGAGGCGGTCCACGCTCTTGATCGGCGTCAGCTCACTCGCCGTGCCGCACACGAACGCTTCGTCGCAGGTGTAGAGTGTCTCGCGCGTCAGCGGCTGCACCATCACGCGGATGCCGGCTTCCTCGGCCAGCGAGATCACCGTGTTGCGCGTGATGCCCGGCAGCAACGTGCCGTCGATGGGGGGCGTGTAGAGCACGCCACCGTCCACGATGAAGACGTTCTGGCCCGAACCCTCGCTCAGCATGCCGTCGGGTCCGAGGGCGATCGCTTCCTCGAAGCCGTTGCGCAGCGCTTCCATCTTGAGCAGCTGCCCGCTCAGGTAGTTGCCGGCGATCTTCGCGGCCGCGGGGATGGTGTTGGGGGCGACGCGGTTCCAGCTCGAGATGCACGCGTCCACGCCCTTCTCCAGCGCTTCCTCGCCGAGGTACGCGCCCCAAGGCCAGCAGGGCAGGTAGGTCTCGATCGGCGAGTCGAACGGCACCATGCCGGCCGCACCGTACCCGCGCAGCACCATCGGGCGGATGTAGCAGGACTCGATGTTGTTGCGGCGCACGAGCTCGCGCGTGGCATCGATGAGTTGCTCCATCGTCCACTTGGGCTCCATGCGGTAGATCTTGCAGGAGTTGAACATCCGCTTGAAGTGTTCCGGCAGCCGGAAGACGGCGGGCCCCTTGGGAGTCGCATAGCAGCGGATGCCTTCGAACACGGCCGAGCCGAACTGGACGGAGTGCGCCAGCACGTGGATCTGCGCGTCCTGCCACTTGATGAAGGACCCGTCGCGCCAGATCCATTCGGTTTCGCCGATCTTTGCCATTGGGGAGGGGGAGAGGTGGGATGGGAGGGGTGGCGGTGCGGGGCACCGGCTGGCGAGCTCCACTCCCGATCTCGATAACTTACTTCATTATGGACGCGCGTTCACTGGTCAGGCATTTCCTCGCGGCGATCGCATACCGCGCACAGAAGGCGATGCGCGACGCCCCTGCAGCGTACTGGACGTACGACGCCGGCAACCGCTCGCGTACACCCGCCGCATTGCTCCGACACATGACCAGCGTGCTCGGCTACACGCGCACGTTCGCCGAGGGCGGCGCGTACCCGATCGATCCGGATCCACTGCCCTCGCCGATGGCGGAGCAGGAGCGCTTTCATGCGATGCTGGAATCCGTGGCGGCCTTGCTCGATGCCGAGGGCCGCCTGGGCAGTCTCACTGCCCCCCAACTCCTGCAGGGCCCACTCGCCGACGTGATGACGCACGTGGGTCAACTGGCCCTGCTGCGCCGGTTGTCGGGCAGTCCGATCCCACCCGAGAACTTCATCTTCGCCGAGGTGGACGCCAGGAACCTCTCGCCCTCCCAGCCCGCCCCCGCCCGCCCCGACGAGGAGTGGAGGGAGCGCCAGTAACTCCCGTACCCCCTCCCGCATCCACCCGCGTGGGTGAATCCTGATGTCCGTCCGGGCGTAGGGGAGCGCAACAGGAGCCAGTCATGGAAGAGTTCAAGCTCAACGCCTCCGCCGTCCTCTCCAAGCTCAAGGACCTGATCCGCGAAGGCAACGTCCGCCGCGTGATCCTCAAGAACCCCGAAGGCCGCGTCCTGCTCGACATGCCGCTCAACGCCGGCATCGCCGGTATCGCCCTCCTGCCGTTCTGGGCGGCCGTGGCCGCCGTGCTCGTCCTCGCCACCGACTTCACGCTGCTCATCGAGCGGGACCCCCAGCCCGCCGCCGCCGGAACCGGCCCAAGCACACCGAATCCTGACGCCCCGCGCAGCGCCGGCTGATCCCAGCGGTGTGCGCTTTCCGGCCGAGGGCGGGTAAAGCGGTCAAATGTCCTCGAACGTCGGCTACTCCGGCACGCCCCTCGCCAAGAAACTCGACATCCACGAGGGGGATCGCGTCTTCATCTGGGACGGACCCGCGAACTACCGCGACCTCGTCGATCCACTGCCGAGCGGCGTGCGCTTCGCGAAGGGACTCGATTCCGACTGCGACATGGTCCACGTGTTCGTGACCGCGCGCGCCATGCTCGAACGGGCCCTCAAGACGCTCCGCAACACGCTGCGCAGCGACGCCATCATCTGGATCTCCTGGCCCAAGAAGGTCTCCCGCATGCGGACCGACGTGACCGAGGATGTGATCCGCGCCGTCGCCCTCCCCCTCGGGTTCGTCGACATCAAGGTCTGCGCCGTCGACGAGATCTGGAGTGGCCTCAAGCTCGTCGTCCGCAAATCGGAGCGTTGACATGCGATCGTCCCGGCTCGGAATCCTCGTCGTCCTCGTGGCGACCCTGCTCGCAATTCCCGAGGCGGGTGCGCAGCAAGGCCCCCCAGGATGCAAGACGCCCCTGCATCGCCAGTTCGATTTCTGGATCGGCTCCTGGGTCGTGACCGACAGCGCCGGCACCCGGACGCTGGGTCGGAACGAGATCACGCTTGAGAACGGCGGCTGCACCATTCATGAGCGGTGGACCGCGGCCGGCCCCAACGGCGGCGACGGCCAGTCGCTGAACGCGTATGATCTCGCGACCAGGCAATGGGGGCAGGACTGGGTCGGCAGTGGCGGCGATGTCCTGCACCTGCGCGGCGGGTTGGTCGACGGCCGCATGGTGCTCGTGGGCGATGGCATGACGCCCGCCGGCGCCAAGCAGCTCAACCGGGTGACCTGGTCACCGCTCGCTGACGGACGCGTGCGTCAGTACTGGGAGACGAGTGCCGACGGCGGGAAGACGTGGAGCGCGAGCTTCGACGGCTGGTACCGCCGCGCACCGTAGCGCAGGATTGGCATCCCGCGGGGTGCCGTCCGTGGCATCCCCTGCGGTCCGTGCGGCACCCGGGTGAAACCCGGAATCGGCGCTCGCGGTAGGCCGGGCAGGGACCAAACGGTTTCGGGTTTCGGAGTGTCGAAATCCCGTTGTGCCGTTCGACGTCCCAGTGACCCCTTGCCCCGGCCTCGATGCAGAACGTGAAGCTCGCCGCACGGATGTTGTGGAAGACGCCCTTCGTCACGGGCGTCGCCATCCTCTCGCTGGCCCTCGGCATCGGCGCGAACTCGGCGATCTACTCGCTCTTCGACCAGATGCTCCTCCGCTCGCTGCCGGTGCCTAATCCGCGCGAGCTGGTCAATCTCTCCGCACCCGGGCCCAAGCCTGGCTCGCAGTCCTGCAACCAGGCCGGCGACTGCGATGTGGTGATGAGCTACAAGATGTTCCGCGACCTCGAGCAGGGGCAGACCGTGCTCACCGGTCTTGCCGCACATCGTGCGTTCGGGGCCAGCGTCGCGATCAACAACGAGCCGTCCACCGCGGACGGCATGATGGTGTCCGGGTCCTACTTCCCGACGCTGCAGCTGTCGCCGGTCCGCGGACGCCTGCTCTCGCCCTCCGATGACGCGGTGATCGGCGCCAACTTCGTCGTGGTGCTCGCGCACCACTTCTGGGAGGACCGCTTCGGGTCGGACGCCGAGGTCGTCGGCCGCACGATGATCATCAACGGCCGGAACTTCTCGATCATCGGGGTGGCGCCCGAGGGCTTCACCGGCACCACGCTCGGGTCGCGGGCGGGGTTCTTCGTGCCGATCTCGATGCGGGCCGAGCTGTCGCCGGGTTTCCGCGCCACGGAGTTCGACCGTCGCAGCAACTATTGGGTGTACGCCTTCGGCCGTCGCAAGGCCGACGTCACGCTGGAGCAGGCGCGCGCCGCGCTCAACGGCCTCTACAAGCCGATCATCAACGACGTCGAGGCGCCGCTGCAGAACGGCATGAGCGACCAGACCATGCAGCGCTTCCGCGCCAAGTCGCTGGTGGTCGAGGCCGGCCCGCAGGGCCAGAGCTCGATCGGCGGCGAGGCACGCACGCCGCTGCTGCTTCTCTTCGGCGTGACGGGTGTGGTGCTGCTGATCGCCTGCGCGAACATCGCCAACCTGCTGCTCGCGCGCGGGGCGGGCCGGGCGGCGGAGATGGGCGTGCGTCTCGCGCTCGGGGCCAGCCGCCGGCAGCTGCTCTCGCTGCTGCTCACCGAGTCGCTGCTGCTCGCGCTGCTCGGCGGGCTCGCGAGCCTCGTGGTCGCGCAGTGGACGCTGAGCTTCATCGGCTCGCTGCTGCCGCCCGATGCCTCGTCGTCGCTGGCGTTCGAACTCCAGCCCTCGGTGATCCTCTTCAGCGGCGGGCTCGCGATCGTCACCGGCCTGCTCTTCGGACTGTTCCCGGCGTTGCACAGCACGCGCAGCGACCTGATCTCGGTGATCCGGGCCGGGGCCGGCCAGCTCACCGGCGGGACCGGGGCGGCGCGGTTCCGCGCCTCGCTCGTCACCGCGCAGATCACGCTCTCCATGGCGCTGCTCATCTCGGCCGGGCTCTTCCTCAAGAGCCTGTTCAACGTGAGCCGCATCGACCTCGGCGTGGACATCGAGCGCTTCGCGACGTTCCAGCTGGCGCCCATCCGGGCCGGGTACGACACCACGCGGTCCATGGTGTACTTCAACCGCGTCGAGGATGAGCTCAAGACCATCCCCGGTGTCACCGGCGTGACCTCGTCGATGGTGCCACTGCTCGCGGGCAGCAACTGGGGCACCGACGTGGGTGTGGAAGGGTTCCCCACCGGTCCCGACGTCGACAACAACTCGCGCCTCAACTACATCGGCGCCGGGTACTTCGGGACGCTCGGCGTGGCGCTCACCTCCGGGCGGGAGTTCACGCAGGCCGACATGCTCGGCAGTGCCAAGGTGGCCGTCGTGAACCAGGCGTTCGCGGACAAGTTCAAGCTCGGTCGCGACGCCGTCGGCAAGTTCATGAGCCTGAACGGGCGCAACGATTCACTCGACACGCAGATCGTCGGCCTCATCCCCAACATCAAGTACGCCGACGTGAAGGACTCCGTGCCGCCGGTGTTCTACGCACCGTGGCGGCAGATGTCGCGGCAGGGCGAGCTCGTCTTCTACGTGAGTTCGCCGCTCCCGCCCGAGCAGTTGCTCGCGTCCATCCGCGAGGTCGTCAAGCGCATCGATCCGACCGTGCCGGTGGAGGAACTCAAGACGATGCCGCAGCAGGTCCGGGAGAACGTCTTCCTCGACCGCGTGATCTCCATCCTCTCGGCCGCCTTCGCGATCCTCGCGACCCTGCTGGCCGGGGTGGGGCTCTACGGCGTGCTGGCGTACACCGTGGCGCAGCGCACGCGCGAGATCGGCGTGCGCATGGCGCTCGGCGCGGCACCGTCACGGGTGCGCAGCCTGGTGATGCGCCAGGTGGGCGTCATGACGCTGATCGGCGGCCTGATCGGCGTGGCCGCGGCGCTGGGCCTCGGTCGCGCCGCGCGTTCGCTGTTGTTCGGGCTCGAGGGGCACGACGCCCTGGTGTTCTCGATGTCCGTCGTGCTGCTGGCGCTCGTGGCGCTGACGGCCGGGTTCCTGCCCGCGCGTCGGGCGGCGGCGGTCGATCCGATGCAGGCGCTGCGGTATGACTGAGTTGCTCAAGCCGGCGGCCTTGTGGCAGGACCTGCGGTTCGCGTGGCGGATGCTCCTCAAGAGCCCGCTGTTCACCGCGATGGTGGTCCTGACGCTCGCCCTCGGCATCGGGCTGAACACGGCGGTGTTCTCCGTCGTTGATGCGTTCCTCCTGCGCCCGACGCCCGGGGTGCGCGACGAAGGTTCGTTGGTCCAGCTCTATCGCAAGTATCCGGGCATGGACTACGGCTCCAACTCCATCCCGCACTTCGAGCGCCTCGCGCAGCGCGGTCAGGACGTCTTCGCGGACATCGCCGACGTCTCGTTCCAGACCGTCAACATCACCGTGGACGCGCGGCCGATGACGGTGTTCGGCCAGATGGTGTCGGCCAACTACTTCACGCTGCTCGGCGTCACCGCCGCGCGGGGGCGGTTCTTCACGCCGGACGAGACCGCCCACGGGGCGCACCCCATCGCCGTGCTCAGTGACGGGGCCTGGCGCAGCCTCTTCGGGGCGGACCCGAGTGTGGTCGGCAAGTCGATCCCGGTGAACGGGCAACCGTACACCATCGTCGGGGTCGCACCGCCGGAGTTCCGCGGCACCATGCAACTGGTCGAGCCGGTGCTCTGGGTGCCGCTGGCGCAGCTGGAGCAGATCCGGCCCGGGACGGGACCAGCGGTCTGGGAGAGCGGCAACAACTACACCGACGTGATCGCCCGCCTCAAGCCCGGCGTCTCCGTGGCACAGGTGGAGGCGCGTATGGCGGCGCTCAGCGCGGAGCTGGCCGCCGAGCTGCCGGATACCTACCGCGAGTCGGCGATCACGGTGTTGCGCAAGTCCGAGGTCGGCATCCATCCCACCCTGCGCGGCGCACAGGTGGGCATGTCGCTCGCGGTGTTCGCGGTGGTCGCGATCCTGCTCGTCATCGCCTGCGTGAACGTGGCGAACCTGTTCCTCGCCCGCGCGCGCGACCGCGCGCGGGAGATGGCCATCCGCCTCGCACTCGGGGCGCGCCGCATCGCACTGGTGCGCCAGCTGCTGGTCGAGAGCCTGCTCTTCGCGCTCGTCGCCGGCGCGGTCGGCGTGCTGGTCGCGAGCTGGACGATCTCGCTGCTCAACGGCATCGCCCTGCCCGTGAACATCCCGATCCGTCCGGCGCTGTCGATCAGCCCGACGGTGCTGGCGTTCGCCGCGGTCGCGACGGTGCTGACCGGCGTGCTGTTCGGCTTGGCTCCGGCGCTCCAGGCGACGCGTCCCTCCCTGATCCCGGCCCTCAAGGGCGAGGCACCCGCCGGTGGCGAGCGCTCGCGCATGAGCAAGGGGCTGGTCATCGCGCAGATGTCCCTGTCGGTGGTGCTGCTCGTGAGCGCGGGGCTGTTCCTGAACAACCTCCGCAACGCGACCACGCTCGACAAGGGCTTCGTCGGCGATCATCTCCTGCTGGCGGAACTCGATCCCTCGCTCAACGGGTACGCGCGGGCGCGCACCGAGCAGGCATACCGGACGCTGCGGGACCGGCTGGCGCTGGACCCGCAGGTGCGGTCCGTCGCACTGGTGTCGGACGCGCCACTGGGACTCTCGACGAGTGATCGCGGCGTCGACATCCCCGGCTATGTGCCGGCGGAAGGTGAAGGGATGTCGGTGCTGTACGTGTCGGCGACGCCCGGCTACTTCGCGACCATGCGCATCCCGATCGTGCACGGCCGCGATTTCACCGCCAGCGACGACAGCGCATCCGTGCCCGTCCTCATCGTCAACGAACGCTTCGCCGAGCGTTTCTGGCCGGGGCAGGATGCGATCGGCAAGACCGTGCGGACCCGCGGCCGGGACCACACGGTCGTCGGGGTGGTGCCCACGGGCAAGTACCGGCGGCTCGGCGAGGAGGCCACGGCGTTCATGTGGTTCTCGCATGCGCAGGCCTTCGAGAGCGCGATCACGGTCGTGGTGCGCAGCAGCGCCGACCCCGAGCAGGTGATCCCGCTCCTGCGCCGCGAGGCACAGCTACTGGACGCGAATCTTCCCGTGAGCAACATTCGTACGATGGATCGCCACTTGGGGATCGCGCTGATGCCGGCGCGGCTCACCGGAATGGCGCTCGGGCTGTTCGGTGCGTTGGGGCTGCTGCTGGCCTCCGTCGGCATGTACGGTGTCATGGCCTACTCCGTCTCGCAGCGGACCCGCGAGATCGGCATCCGCATGGCGATCGGCGCCGCAGCCTCCGATGTGGTCGCCCTCATCATGCGGCAGGGCCTGTCGTTGGTGGGGATCGGTGCCGTGATCGGCCTGGCCGCCGCGATGGGCGCTGCGAAGTTGCTGGCCGGGGTCCTGTACGGCGGCGGCGGTCTGGACCCCATGACCTTCACCATCGTGCCGCTGCTCCTCGTGGCCGTGGCGGCGGTGGCGACGTTCGCGCCGGCGCGACGCGCTGCGACCGTCGATCCTGCCATCACCCTTCGTTCGGACTGAGATGGACATCGCACGTGCCCCCCAGAAGAAGACCGGCCGCAACGTCGCCATCGGCGCCGGTGCGGCCGCCGTGATCGCCGCGACCATCGCGCTCTCCAACCTCGACCCCGCGGCGCCGACGGTGCAGCGCGTCGCGATCCTCATCGACTCCGTCCGGCAGGGCGACGTGGTGCGCGAGGTGCGTGGGCCGGGCACGTTGGTGCCCGAGCAGATCCGTTGGATCACCGCGCAGGCCTCGGCCCGCGTGGAGCGCAAGTCGGCCGAGTCCGGTGAGCGTGTGGTCGGCGGGCAGGTGCTGCTGGAGATGTCGAACCCGGACCTGCAGATCCAGACCATGCAGGCGGAGCAGCAGGTGCGGCAGGCGCAGATCGAGCTGCTCAACCTGAAGACCAGTCTCCGGTCCAGCATCCTCACGCAGGAGGGCGTGGTCGCGACCTCGCGCACCGCGTTCATCAGTGCGCGACAGGAGGCCGAGGCGGCGGACTCGCTCGTGAAGCTGCGGCTGATCTCGCCGTTCGAGCTCAACAACCGCAAGGCGCAGGCGGAGGAAGCCGCGACGCGCCTGCGGGTGGAGCAGGAGCGCCTCGAACTGCAGAAGGCCGCGATCGATTCCCAGATCGCCACGCAGGGCTCGCAGGTGGTGCAGCTGGAGGCCATCGCCGAGCGCCAGCGCAACCGCCTCGCATCGCTCTCGGTGCGGGCGCCGGAGACGGGCGTGCTGCAGGACCTCACGTTGCAGCTCGGACAGTGGGTGCCCGAGGGCACCACGCTGGCCAAGGTGGTGCAGCCGGGCCGTCTCAAGGCCGTGCTGCGCATCCCGGAGTCGCAGGCGAAGGACGTGGTGCTCGGACAGCGCGCCACGGTCGACACACGCAACGGCATCGTGCAGGGCCGCGTCATCCGCAAGGACCCGGCGGCCATCCAGGGCACGGTGACCATCGACGTCTCGCTCGAGGGCACGCTGCCGCCGGGTGCAGTGCCGGACCTCTCCGTGGACGGCACCATCCAGATCGAGCGGCTCAACAACGTGCTGCACACCGGACGCCCGGCGTTCGGGGCCAGCTCGGGGCGCGTGGGCCTGTTCAAGCTCGTGGACGGCGGCAGTGCGGCCATCCGCGTGCCAGTGGAGCTCGGGCGTACCTCGGTGAACACGGTCGAGATCCTCAGCGGACTCGCGATCGGCGACCAGGTGATCCTGAGCGACATGACCCAGTACGCCAACACCGACCGCGTCCGCATCAAGTAGCGGCCGTCGGTCCTTCCCGCAGATCCCTTCCCCTCTCGTTCGACCGCCAACCACCCCGGACCCGACCCATGAGCACACAGCCCCTCATCCAGATGACCGGCATCAAGAAGGTGTTCCTCACCGACGAGGTGGAGACCCACGCGCTGCAGGACATCCACTTCGAGATCAAGAAGGGCGAGTACGTGGCGATCTCCGGGCCCTCGGGCTGCGGCAAGACCACGCTGCTCTCCATCCTCGGCCTGCTCGACACGCCGTCCGACGGCGAGTACATGCTCGAAGGGCAGTCGGTGGCGCGCCTGGCGCCCATCGAGCGGGCCCGCGTCCGCAACCGGCAGATCGGCTTCATCTTCCAGGCGTTCAACCTTATCGGCGACCTCAACGTGTTCGAGAACGTCGAGCTGCCGCTCACCTACCGCGAGATGAGCGCCAGCGAGCGCCGCGACCGCGTGAACGCCGCGCTCGAGCGCGTGGGCATGACGCACCGCGCCAAGCACTATCCCACGCAGCTCTCCGGCGGTCAGCAGCAGCGCGTGGCCGTGGCCCGTGCGGTGGCGGGCGACCCGGCGATCCTGCTGGCGGACGAGCCGACGGGCAACCTCGACTCCAAGAACGGCGAGGCGGTGATGGAACTGCTGCGCGAGCTGAACAAGAACGGCGCCACGATCTGCATGGTGACGCACGACTCGCGCTACGCGCAGCACGCGGATCGCGAGGTGCACCTGTTCGACGGCCGTGTCGCGGAGCCGGCGGTCGCCTGAGGCCCGAGGTACGGGAGTCGTCCGCGCCGTAGCGCAGGCGCGCGGATCCAGCGAACGTTCAGGGGCGGGGCGCCATCGGCGCCCCGCCCCTCTCGTTCCCCTGGACCATGCCGCCGACCACCGCCCCTGACCGCCTGCGCCGGCGGATCTTCCTGCTCTTCCTCGCGTTCTTCATCGGCGCACTCCTCCTGCGGGCCGGCGCGACCCGGATCACCGACTGGTTCTGGTTCAAGGAGATCGGCTTCGAGCGGGTCTTCCTGCTGCAGATCGGCGCCCAGTGGTCCCTGGGGCTGTTGGCGGGCCTCGGGGGCTTCGCCGTGCTGTACGGCAACGCCCGCCTCGCGCTGCGGGGCATCGAGCAGGTGCGGGAGTCGGTCACCGTGCTCGCGCAGGGCGGCATCCAGACGCGCGAACGGCTGTTCGTGCGCCTGGCGGAGCTGCTCGCGCTGCCGGTGTCGGCCCTCGGCGCGCTGGCGCTGGCCGGCACGGCCGGCGGTCGCTGGCGCACGCTGGTGCAGTTCTGGCACCGCACCCCGTTCGGCGAGGTGGACCCGATCTTCGGGCGCGACGTCGCGTACTACGTGTTCACGCTGCCCACGATGGAGCTGGGCTTCGACCTCGTCAGTGGCGCGCTCACGTTCGCGCTGATCTTCATCGCACTGCCGATCTACCTCGCGCGCGGGGACATCTACGTGCGTGCGGCGAGCGTGCGGGCGGAGCCGACGGTGCACCTGCACGTGGCGACGCTGCTCGGGTTGCTGCTGCTCGTGCAGGCGGCGCGCCTGCTGTTCGTGTCGGGGCCGTCGCTGCTGTTCGGCACCCACGCGCCGTTGCAGGGCGCGAGCCTCACGGACGTCACGATCGTGCTGCCCGCGCAGCGCGCGCTGGCGGTGCTGCTGCTGCTCGGCGCCGGTTGGGTGCTGGTCAACGCCCGACGCGGCGTGCTGGTGCGCCCGGTGCTGAGCGTCGTCGGTGGCTACCTCGCGCTCTCGTTGCTGCTCACGGTGCTCGTCCCCGCGCTGTACCAGCGCCTGGTGGTGCAGCCCAACGAACTCGCGCGCGAGACCCCGCAAATCATCCACCACATCGCGGCCACCCGCCGGGCCTGGGGGCTCGACAAGGTCGAGCGCCGCGAGCTCGAGGGCGACCAGGTCCTCACGGCGAAGGACCTGGAGGCCAATCGCGCCACGCTCGACAACGTCCGGCTCTGGGACCGCGGTCCGCTGCTGCGCACCTTCGGGCAGTTGCAGTCCATCCGGACGTACTACGAGTTCGTGGCCATCGACGACGACCGCTACCAGGTGAACGGCGCGCTGCGGCACGTGCTGCTCTCGGCCCGCGAGCTCGACGTCGCGGCACTGCCCACGCGCACGTTCGTGAACGAACACCTCACGTTCACCCACGGCATGGGGCTCACCATGGGCCCGACCAACGAGATCACGCCCGAAGGCCTGCCGGTGCTCTGGGTGCAGGACCTGCCGCCGGCGTCGAGCGTGGACAAGACGATCACGCGTCCGCAGATCTACTACGGAGAGTTGCAGAGCACCTACGCCCTGGCCCCGTCGCGGCAGCGCGAGTTCGACCACCCGGCCGCGGAAGGGGACGAAGGCGTCTACTCGAGCTACGCCGGCGCCGGCGGCGTGCCAGCCCGCTCGTTCCTGATGCGCTTGCTGTTCGCGATGCGCTTCCAGTCGCTGAACATCCTGCTGTCCAGCGACCTCACGGACAGCACCAAGGTGCTGTTCTACCGCAACGTGCGCGAACGCGCGTCCAAGGCGCTGCCGTTCCTCAAGCTCGACGCGGACCCGTACATCATCGTGACCGACAGCGGCCACCTGGTGTGGATGATCGACGCCTACACCGCCACCGACCGCTACCCGTACTCGGCGCGGCTCCGTGACGGCACCAACTACCTGCGCAACAGCGTGAAGATCACGGTGGACGCGTACGACGGGACCGTGCGGGCCTACCTCGCCGATCCCGCGGACCCGATGATCAAGACCCTGGCGCGCATCTATCCCGGCCTGCTGCGGCCGATGGAGGAGATGCCGGCGGACTTGCGGCGCCACGTGCGGTACCCCGAGACGCTGTTCGATGCGCAGACGGCGCTCTACGCGACGTTCCACATGACCGATCCCGAGACGTTCTACCACCGGGAGGACCAGTGGCAGATCCCGCGCGGGAGCGACAATGACGACGCCGTCGGGTTCCAGCGCCACATCGTGATGCGCCTGCCCGGCGAACAGGAGACCGAGTACCTGCTCATGCGGCCGTTCACGCCGCGGCAGAAGGACAACCTCGCGAGCTGGCTCGTCGCGCGGAACGACGGCGACCACTACGGCGAGCTGATCGCCTACCGCTTCCCGCGGCAGAGCCTGGTGTTCGGGCCACGACAGGTGGCCAGCCGCATCAGCCAGGACACCGAGGTGTCGCGGCAGGTGTCGCTCTGGGACGCCGGTGGTTCCGAGGTGATCCGCGGGGAGTTGCTCGTGATCCCCATCGAGGCCTCACTGCTCTACGTGCAGCCGCTGTATCTGCAGTCGCAGGGTGGCCGCATCCCCGAGCTCAAGCGCGTGATCGTGGTGCACGAGGGCCGTGTGGTGATGGAGGAGACCTTCGAGCGTGCGCTGCGCGTGATGTTCGGCGGCTCGGGGCCGGAGCGTGCCGCCCCGACCGCGGTCGCCTCCACCGGCGCCGCGGCGTCCGCCCGTCCGTCGGCCGACCAACGGGCCGAACTCACGGCGCTGGCCGTGGGGCACTACGAGAAGGCGCGCGCAGCCCAGCGGGCCGATGACTGGGCTGCCTATGGGCGCGAGATGCAGGCGCTGGGCGAGGTGCTGCGGCGGCTACGGGATCTCCGGCCGTAAGCGCGACAGCCCCCGCCGTCCGCGCCGCACGGGGCGTCGCGGCCGTCACATGCGGGGTCGCTCGGGACCGGAGACCTTGCGCACGAGGCGGTACATGAACTCCAGGCCTTCGTAGAAGGCCTGGGCACTCACGTGTTCGTTCATGCCGTGCGCGTTGGGCTGATCGTAGAACAGGCCTGAGACGCCATACACCGGGATGCCGGCCCGCCGCAGGTAGAGCCCGTCGGTCGCACCGGTGCTCATGGTCGGCACCACCGGCATGCCGGGCCAGACCTCCCGTGTGGTCTCCTCGATCCGCTGCAGCAGCTCGGCGGTGAGCGGCGACGGCGGACTCTCGCGCGCTCCGCGGGCCACCGTCACCTTGACGCCGGTGTCGCCGACCGCGGCGATGAGGCGCTGGAGCACCTGCTCGGTGCTCTCGTCGGGCAGGATGCGGCAGTTCACCGTGGCAGTGGCACGCTGCGGCAGCGCGTTGCTCGCGTGACCGCCGCTGAGCATCGTCGCGACGCAGGTGGTCCGCATGCGCGAGTTGTGCGCGGGGTCCTTCGCCAGCAATGCCGCCGCAGCGACGTCGCGTTCGTTCGCCACCAACGCGCGCATCGCCGCGCCCGTCTCGCCGCCGACGATCTCGGCCTGTCGACGGAAGTACGCGCGCGTGACCTCATTGAGCTTCACGGGTTGCGCGTGATTGCCGAGCTTCACCAAGGCGGCGGCGAGCTGCGTGATGGCGTTGTCCGGGCGCGGTACCGAGCTGTGTCCGCCCGGGTTGGTGGCCTCGACCGTGAAATTGGCGACCTTCTTCTCGCTCGCCTGCACGTCGTTCGAGATCCGCTTGCCCTCCTCGACGCGACCACCGCCGCCCTCGTTGAACGCGAACTCCGCGCGCAGCAGCTCCGGTCGGTTCTGCAGCATCCAGTCCACGCCGTTGGAGGTCCCACCTTCCTCATCGGCGGTGAGCGCCACGACGATGTCTCGGTCGGGTACGAGACCCTCGGCCTTCATGCGCAGCAGGATCGTCAGGTGGATCGCGCTCTCGTCCTTGTCGTCGGCCACGCCGCGTCCATAGAACGTGCCGTCCTTCTCGATGAACTGGAACGGCGGCAACGTCCAATCCTTGGGATCGGCCTCGACCACGTCGATGTGCGAGAGCAACAGGATGGGTTTCCGCGTCCGGTTGCTGCCGCGGTACCGCACCACGAGGTTGCCCTTGCGCGGCGCGGTCTCCACCACCACCACGTCCTCCGCGGGGAAGCCGGCGGCCCGCATGTGCTTAGCCATCGCCTCCGCGGCGGTGACCGTGTTGCCGACGCTGTGCGTTGTGTTGATCTCGACGAGTTCCCGCAGCAGGGCCCGCGCCTGCTCCTCCCAGCGCGTCAACGCGCGTCCTTGGGCCGCGAGGGGTGGCGCGGCGGCCAGGAGGAGCAGGAGGAGGAGCGTCGGGAGGGTCCACCGACGCGGGGATGGGGCGATCGGACGGCGCGTGGGACGAGACGGCATGTGAGGATTGGGTTCGGGAGGCGCAGCCAAGTTGCCGATGTCGGCAGGCAGTCGCAACTTCGAGCCATGCCAGCGCCGCGCCATCTCCTCTCCGTCGCCGGGCTCGCCCTGCTGGCGACCACCGTGCCCGCCCAGCAGGTGCCGGACCGTGACTTCCGTCCGCCCGTGCCGCACCCGGCGTACGATGGCGACAAGGGCCCGCGCCTCTGCCTCGACGAGGGGCATCACAACTTCCACACGCTCGACAACCGCTTCTGGGCCTTCGGCGAGCTCGCACGGCGCGACGGCTACCGCGTGCAGCCGCTGCGCGCCACGTTCACCGATGACGCGCTCGCCGCCTGTGACCTGTTGGTCATCTCCAACGCGCAGCCCAACGACGGTCCCTGGAACAAGTATCCGCGCCCGACGCCGTCGGCCTTCACGACGGCGGAGACGGCAGCGGTGGAACGTTGGGTGGACAGCGGCGGCGGGCTGCTGCTCATCGCCGACCACATGCCGCTGGCCGGCGCGGCGGCCCGATTGGCCGCGGCGTTCGGCGCCAAGTTCACCGACGGCTTCGCCTACGCCGGCGCGAGCGAGGCCGAGATCGAGTCCGTGCGCGGGGGTGGCAGTGCGCGCCCGACGCTCTTCGTGCCGGGCGATGGCTCGCTGCCCAGCCACCCGATCGTCGACGGGCGCCGCGCGACGGAGCGGCTGACCCAGGTCCGCAGTTTCACCGGACAGGCGTTCCGCTGGGACGCCGAGGGGGTGCGTCCGGTGCTGGTGCTCCCCAACGACTACATCTCGCTCGAACCCAAGATCGCCTGGCAGTTCGAGAAGGACACGCCGGTGCGTCGCGTGGGGGGCTGGCTGCAAGGTGCCACCCGACGCGTGGGCGCGGGCCGCGTCGGCCTGTTCGGCGAAGCGGCGATGTTCAGCGCCCAGGTGGCGGGGCCGGAGAAGCGCCCCATGGGGATGAACGCGCCGATGGCCGAGCAGAATCCGCAGTTCGTCCTCAACGTCCTGCACTGGCTCACGGGCCTGCTCGAACCCTGACGCTGGCGCGTCAGGGGTGCGGATGGCCGTGCGTGTCGCCCTCGGCGCCGCCCGGACCCCGCCCACCGCTCACCTTCGCCCGCAGCGTCGGCACGTCGTACCGACGTCCCCCGCGCAGCACGGTCTCGATCCCGCTCAGGTCCGCGATGCGTTCGGAGGGCCGGCCGTTCACGATGAGGATGTCGGCGACCTTCCCGATGCTCACGCTGCCGTAGTCCTTCGCGTCCTTTATGAAGCGGGCGGCGTCGATGGTCGCGATCTGCAGCACCCGCGCGGCCGGGATACCCGCCAGCTCATACATCTCGAGTTCGCGCCGGAACGTGGACCCGCTGGAGTTGTCGGTGCCGGCGATGAGCGGGATCCCGTGCGCGTAGAGCCGCTTGATGAGGTGCAGGTACGCCGAGTCGGCGCGCTGCTGGTCGCTGGAGCCCCCGGCGCCGACGACCGCCCCACCGCCACCGATCCAGAGATTGAACGTGCCGTCGACGGCGGTGCCGCGCGCCTTGAGCACGTCCAGCAGCCGCGTCATGCCGGCGGAGTACACGTCGAAGTGCGGCGCGACGGCGGTCGCCACCTGAGAGTACGCGCGCATGCGCGGCAGGTACAGCGAGTCCGGGAAGAAGTTGGAGAAGAAGAATGCGGCGTGCTGGATCTCGTCGTACCCGAGTGCGACGGCGGCCTCGATGCTCATGCCCCGCGGGATGTGCCCGCTCAGGAGCATGCCGTGCTGCCGCGCACGCGCCGCGATCACCGGCACGAGGTCGGGGTGCACGACGTTGTACAGCTTGATCTGCCTGTAGCCCAGGGCGGCGTAGCGGTCCACCCAGGCGATCGCCTCGGCTTCATCCTTCACCACCGCCTCCGAGGGGCCGGCCCAGGCCAGCGGTCCCTCGATGAAGCCGGCGAGGATCAGGCGCGGTGCGGCCAACTTGCCCGCCCGCTCACGGTCGCGCAGCGAGACCGCCACGTCGAGGTCCGCAGCGAGGTCGCGCACGGTGGTGAGGCCGTTCGCGAGCTGCGTCATGCCGAGCGTGGACTGGCTCGCGACCTGCGCGTGTCCGTGCATGTCCCACATGCCCGGCATCAGCGTCTTGCCCTTGGCGTCGATGACCGTCGCGCCGGCCGGGACCGGCACCGCATCACTCGCGCCGACCGCGACGATGCGATCACCGCGCACGATCACCGTCTGTGCCGGACGCAACACGCCGGCCTCGGCGTCGAAGAGGTCGCCGTTGACGATGGCGATGCTGCCGGCGGTGGCGGTGACGACGGTCCTCGCCAATGCCTCGGCACTGCGGTCGCGCCAGGCGAGCTCGATGGTGCGGAAGCTCGGGAGCAGCGCCATCACGTCGGGGCGCACGGTGATGAACCACTCCACGCCGGTGGACAGCAGGCCGCCGCGTTCGTCGAGCCAGACCGCGAACGGCGTGGGGGAGGTGCCGCGATAGACCGCGACGAGGCGTGCCCGCTGGCGCTTGCCGCCCACCGTGAGTGTGGTGTCGACGACGACCTCGGCCCGGGCGCTGCCGAGCGCCACGGTGGAGCCGCTGCGATCCGGTCGCGCGAGCAGGTGGCGCGCGAGTGCCGCGTTCTCGTACGGCGTGCCGCTGCGCACGAGGAGGGTGCGGGCGGGGTCTCCCGACAGGACGCGCGCCGCGGTGGCGCCGAGCGTCACACGCACCGAGTCGCCCACGACCTCGATCCGCTCGAGCGGGTCACCCGCCGTGCCATCGGGGAGGATGGCGCGCTGCTCGGCGCCGAGGATGCGTCCGTCTGCCGCCACGCGGTAGCGCGTCTCCACGCGCCCACCCCGGTTGCGGTCCGTATAGATGAAGCGCGCCACCACCGAGTCCGGCGTGCTCCGCACCACGAGCCGGCCCGCGTCGCGCCCGTGGTTGCTCACGACCCACTCCTCGGTGCCGCTGCGCTGCTGTGCCGCGAGCGGTGTGCGGCCCGGGGTGGCGAGTGGCAGGGCGGCGGCGCTCAGCAGCAGCATCGCGCGGCGGACGAGGGGCGTGCGGTGGGACATGGAGGCCTCGGGTGGCGAGTCGCCGCAGAATATGCGGGCGGGCCGCTCCGGGCGCTCCGGGCGTCGGGTTTGCCATAGGGGGAGGGGGTATATAGATTCCGGCTGTACCCCTACGAGGAACGGCACATGTCGAAGCTGACGATGGAGATCACCGGGATGACCTGCGGCCACTGCGTGGCTGCGGTGCAGCGGACGCTCAAGGGTCTGGACGGCATCACCGCCCAGGACGTGCGGATCGGGAGCGCCGACGTGGAGTTCGATGAGGGTCGGGTGAATGCGGCGCAGATCGCGGACGCGATCGCGGACGAGGGCTACACCGTCGTGGCGACGCGATGAGCCGCGCGGCGCTGAAGGTCCAGGCCTCGGGCTGCGGATGTGCCGCCCACGCGCAGGATGGGCGCAAGGCGGTCGCGGTGGACGCCGACGTGAAGGACGGCAACCTCAAGCGCCTGCGCCGCATCGAAGGCCAGGTGCGCGGCCTGCAGAAGATGGTCGAGGAGGACCGCTACTGCGCCGACGTGCTCACGCAGATCTCGAGCGTGCAGGAGGCGCTGCGCGGCGTGAGCCGCGAGTTGATGCGCAACCACCTGCGGCACTGCGCCACCTCGGCCTTCCGGGCCGGTGACGCCGAGGCCGACGCGATGTACGATGAGTTGGTGGACCTGATGTACAAACACAACCGTTGACGCCGCACACGCCGCTCCCCCTTCCATCCTCCTGCCGTGACGACGCTCCCTCCGGGCTGGCCGATCTCCTTCGCTGATGTCGTGGCGGCGAGCGAGCGCCTGCAGCCGCACCTCACGCCCACGCCGTTGCGGGCGTACCCGCAGCTCGACGCCCTCGTGGGGCACGACATCCGTGTGTGGGTGAAGCACGAGAACCACCAACCCACGCAGTCGTTCAAGATCCGCAACGGTCTCAACGCGATCCTCGGGCGCAGCGCCGAGCAGCGCGGGGCCGGCGTGATCGGGGCGAGTACCGGCAATCACGGGCAGGGGGTGGCCTATGCCGGCCGCCTCACGCGTACGCCGGTGACGATCTGCGTGCCGCTGGGGAACAATCCGGCGAAGAACGACGCCATCCGCGCCCTCGGCGCGGAGTTGGTGGAGGTCGGGGACACCTACGACGAGACCGTGCGCGCCTGCCAGCAGATGGGCAAGGAGCGTGGGCTCGCGCTCGCGCACTCGACCAACGATCCGCTGGTGATCGCCGGGGCCGGCACCATGACGATGGAGATCCTCGACCAGGCCCCGGAGCTCGACGCGCTGGTGATCGCCCTCGGCGGTGGGTCGCAGTCCGTGGGGGCGATGACGGTGGCGGCGGCGCGGAAGCCCGGGCTCAAGGTCTACGCGGTGGGCGCGGCGGGCGCGCCGGCGCAGTACGAGAGCTGGACGCGCGGGGTGCGGCTGGAGGGCCAGCCGGCGAAGACCTTCGCCGAGGGCATCGCGACCGGGTCGGCGTACACGCTGACGTTCGACGCGCTGCGCGCGGGACTGGCGGGCTTCGTGACGGTGAGCGAAGCCGAGTTGTATCAGGCGGTGCGGGACCTGATCCGCATCACGCGCAACCTGCCGGAGGGCGCCGGAGCCGCCGGCCTCGCCGGACTGCGGCGCCTCGCACCGGACCTGCGGGGGAAGCGCGTGGGGATCGTGATGTGCGGCGGCAATCTCAGCGACCGCGATCTGGCGATCGCGGTCGCTGGCTAGCCGTCACTTGCTCGGCATCGTCGCGATGCACTCGATCTCGAGCTTCGCGTTCGGCACCACGAGGGCCTTCACCACCACGGTGGTGCGCGCCGGCGGGGCACTCGGCCAGAACGTCGCATAGGCCTCGTTCATCCCGCGGAAGTCCGCGCCCTCGACGAGGAACACCGTGCACTTCACCGCGTGCTCCATCGTGGTGCCGGCCATCTCGAGCGTGCGCTTGAGGTTCTCGAGCGTGCTCTTGGTTTGACCCTGGATGGTGGTGTCGGCGTTGGCGCCGCGCGAGGGCAGGGCGCCCGAGGCGTAGACCATGTTGCCGACGCGGATCGCCGGCGTGAGGACGGCGCTCGACTGGCCGATCGCCTCACGGGCCTGCGCAGAGAGCGGGCCAGCCACGACGGCGGTCAGCAGGACGGCACAGCACAGCGACGGGACACGCATCAGAGACTCCGGGTCAACGAGGAGTGCCGCGCAGCGCGGCGGGGGAAGCGGCAGGGGACAGGGCGGACGCCGCCGGTGAGGCGGCAGGGAACGCGAGGCGGATGAGCGCGAGACCGCTCGAGTCGGACGGGACCGCCGATGTACCCACCGGCATCCCGTTGACCTTCATGAGGTACGCAACGATCGATGCGTACGTTCCGACCGAGAGCGAGCCCGGTTCATGCTCGGGCATCGTGGAGCGGATGAGCTCGAACAGGTCGAACGCGCTCCGTCCACCCCACTTGAGCCGGAAGTCGGCGTTGGCGAGCGATCCCACGGCGTGGCACTCGAGGCAGGCGGAGCGGAACCACTGTTCGCCGAGGTCGAGCTGCTTTGCCGCGTCAGCCGCCGCGGCGGCGGGGTCGGTCGGCGCGGGAGCCTGCGCGCGCAGCGGCGACGACGCGATGGCCGTGCTGAGCGTGACCACCGCGGCGACGGCCGCCGGAGCGCCGAACGCGGCGCAGTATGCGCGCAGGCCGGCCGTCAGCGGATGACCGGTGCACATCGTAAGAAATCGGAGGGAACGCATCGCCGTGGAAGCTGACCGGGGCCCAGAGCGTCGGCAAGCCCTCTGCGCGATTGCCAAGCCCCGTCCGTGGAGCGAGTTTTTCGCTCGGACGACCACGCCTGCGGGCGTGGCGTGATGCACTCCTTCGACGCCCTCGCCCCCGCCGGAATGTCGGACGCACCTGACAGCCTCGACGCGACCGTCGCCCGTCGCGATTTCCTCCGCCTCGCCGGACTCGGTACCGGTGCACTGCTCACCGGTGGTGTGCCGGCCACGGTCTCGGCCGCCGAGTCACTCGCGTCGCCGTCGCCCGTCCGAGCAGGCAAGGCCCGCGCGACCAGCCACATCATCGTCATCGGTGCCGGCGCTTGGGGGGCGTTCACCTCCTGGCACCTGCGCAAGGCGGGCCACCGGGTGACGGTGATCGATCAATACGGCGTCGCCAACTCGCGATCCACCAGCGGCGACGAGACGCGCGGCATCCGCTCGTCGTACGGCGATCGCACGCTGACGCCGGAGCTCTGGACGGCGTGGGCGCGCAAGAGCATCGAGCGCTGGCGCGAGTTCGACGCCGAGCACGGCAAGCGGTTCGGCACGCGGTACTTCTTCACCACGGGTGACGTGATCCTGCGCGAGAAGGCGGAGCCGTTCACCACCAAGACGCTCGAGTTGTGGACCAAGCTCGGTGTGCGGCACGAGGTGCTGACCACCGACGAGGCCAAGCGCCGATGGCCGCAGATCAACGCGGACGGGCAGGGCATCGTGGTGTACGAACCCGATGCCGGCGTCGCGCGGGCGCGCGACTCCATCCAGGCAGTGGTCGCGCTGGGGCGGGACGCCGGTGTCGAGTTCCGGCTCGGCCGCGTGACCCCGGGGGCGATCGCGAACGGCCGGATGCAGGGCGTGACCCTCGGCGACGGTACCCGGCTCGAGGCGGACGCGTATGTGTTCTGCTGCGGCCCGTGGATGGAGAAGGTCCTGCCGATGGCGCTCAAGAACAAGACGCGCCTCCCGATCGGACACGTGTGCTACTTCGGCACGCCGATGGGCGACGATCGGTTCACGTTCCCCAACCTCCCGACCTGGAACGTGCCCGGGGTCACCGGCTGGGCGGCGCTGCCGGTGGACAGCCGCGGGTTCCGCGTGCGCGGCGCGATCGCGCCGCCGGCGCCGCCGCGCGCCGCGGATGCGCCGCCGCCCCCACCTCCCACACCGGCGCCGGTCGACCCGCGGCAGCAGGACCCGGATCTCAGCTCGCGCTGGTCGAGCCAGGAGCGCATCGACGGATCGCGGCGTGTGCTCGCCAAGTACTTCCCGGCGCTGGCCGATGCACCGCTGCTGGAGACGCGCTCCTGCCACTACGAGAGCAGCGTGAACCGGAACTTCATCGTGGACCGCGTGCCCGGGGCGGAGAACGCCTGGATCGCGGGCCTCGGACAGGCCGAGGGGTTCAAGTTCTCGATCGTGATGGGCGAGTACGCCGCGTGGCGCGTGCTCGGCGACAGCGGCGACGCGACGATCGCCGAGGCGTTCCGGCTGCCGACGCAGGAATACGACCCACAACCAGCGGCCACTGCGCCGCGCGGAGAGGACGACGCATGATGCGCCGCTCGCATGGCCTCGGATGGACGTTGACGGTGCTGCTCGCCGTCGGAACGGGTGCGCCGGACCTCGCGGCGCAGGCCGCCCCGGTCAACGACCGACCCAACCCGTACCGCACGGTGGAAGGCTGGGCCAAGCTCCCGGCCGGCCGCGTGTGGGGCTCGACGAGTGCCGTCGCGATCGACAAGGACGGCGAGAGCGTCTGGGTGGGCGAGCGCTGCGGGCAGAACAGCTGCGTGGGCTCGGACCTCGACCCCGTGCTGTTGTTCGACAAGCACGGCACGCTGGTCCGTTCGTTCGGCAAGGGTATGGTGAACTGGCCGCACGGCATCCACGTCGACTTCGAGGGCAACGTCTGGATCGTGGACGGCCGCGACAACAAGCCGGTGGTGCCGCGCAACGCGCCGGCGGATGCGCCCCCGCCGCCGATGCCGGCCCGCGTGTTCGGCCACCAGGTGCTCAAGTTCTCGCCCACGGGCGAGTTGCTCATGCGGCTCGGCACCGACGGCGGTGCCCGCGAGCCCGGCTTCTTCTACCAGCCCAACGCGGTCTACGTGGCGCCCAACGGCGACATCTTCGTGGCGGAGGGTCACGCCTCCGGTGCCGACGCCAACGCGCGCGTGCTCAAGTTCGACAAGTCGGGCAAGCTGCTCGCCAGCTGGGGCAAGAAGGGCACCGGGCCGGGCGAGTTCGACCAGCCGCACGCCCTGGCGATGGATTCGCAGGGGCGGCTCTTCGTCGGTGACCGCACCAACAACCGGATCCAGATCTTCTCGCAGGACGGTCGGCTGCTCGACACGTGGTTCCAGTTCTCCCGGGCCAGCGGGATCTTCATCGACAAGCAGGACAACATCTACGTCGCGGACTCGGAGTCGGGATCGATCGCCCCGACGCGGCCCGAGTGGCAGCGTGGCATCCGTATCGGCAGCGCGCGCACGGGCGCGGTGACGGCGTTCATCCCCGACCCCGTGAAGGAGACGCGCAACACGAGCGCGGCCGAGGGCGTCGCCGTGGATGCCAAGGGCGTGATCTACGGGGCCGAGGTCGGTCCGCGCGCGCTCAAGCGGTACGAGAAGCAGCCCTGAGCCGTCCCTTCCCACTCGCCGAGCACTCCGTGTCCCCAAGGTCCACCGTCCGCTCCACCCTGCGGCGCGCCCTCGCGGCGGCCGGTCTGCTGTCGCTCACCGCCTCCGGCGCCGTCGCGCAGCGCCGCATCGGGATGATCCCGGTGGGGGCGAGCGAACTCCGGGACTCGGTGGCGCTCTACACCACCGACCGCAGTGCGCTCGGCCGGCGCTGGACGGTGGAGTTCTCGCCGACGCGTCGTGCACGCTTCGCGGCGTTCTACACCGACTGGCAGCAGCGGCTGGCGCGGATCGACTTCAACAAGTTGAGCCAGGAAGGCCGCATCGACTACGTGCTGCTGGAGAGCCGCCTCAAGTCGGAACTCGCGACGCTGCGCCGGGAGGAACGGCTGCTCGGGGAGATGCAGCCGTTGGTACCCTTCGGTGCGGTGGTCACCGAGTTCGAGGAGCGGCGGCGGCGCTTCGAGAAGGTGGACGCGCAGGGGTCGGCGAAGGCGCTGGCGACCATCGCCGCGCAGGTGGACAGCCTCACACGCGCGGTGCGTGCGCGGCAACCCAACGCGGTCTCGCGGGCAGACCGCATCGTCGCGTTGCGCGCCATCGGCTACCTGGGCGACCTGCAGACCACGCTGCGCAACTGGAGCCGCTTCTATGCGGGGTACGACCCGACGTTCACGTGGTGGACGGAGGACCCGTTCCGCCGTGCCAACGACGCGATCGGCCGCTACACCCGCGCCATCCGCGAGGTGATCGTCGGGCAGCGCGAGGGGCAGGAGGAACCGATCATCGGCGACCCGATCGGGGCGCAGGGGCTGGCCGAGGACCTCGACGCCGAGCTGATCGCGTACACGCCGGCCGAGCTCATCGCGCTGGCGGAGCGGGAGTTCACCTGGATCGACCAGGAGAAGGCCCGTGCTGCCCGCGACATGGGCTTCGGCAGCGACGTGAAGGCGGCGCTGGAGAAGGTGAAGCAGGCGTACGTGCCGCCGGGCGAGCAACCCGAGTTGATCCGCCGCCTCGCCCGCGAGGCCGTGGCGTTCATCACGGAGCGGAACCTCGTCACCGTGCCCCCGCTGGCCGACGAGATCTGGCGCATGGAGATGATGTCGCCGCGCCAGCAGCTCGTCTCGCCGTTCTTCCTCGGGGGCGAGATCATCCAGGTGTCGTACCCCACCGACTCCATGGCGCACGACGACAAGCTCATGTCGATGCGCGGGAACAACCCGCACTTCTCCATGGCGACGGTGCACCACGAACTGATCCCCGGGCATCACCTGCAGGGGTACATGACGTCGCGCTACAACACGCACCGCGGCGCGTTCGGCACGCCGTTCTGGGGCGAGGGCTGGGCCCTGTGGTGGGAGATGCTGCTGTGGGACCAGGGCTTCCCGCGGACGCCCGAGGACCGGATGGGCATGCTGTTCTGGCGCTCGCACCGGCTGGCCCGGATCATCTTCTCGCTCAAGGTGCATCTGGGCGAGATGACGCCGCAGGAGGCCATCGACCTGCTGGTGGACCGCGTGGGGCACGAGCGCGCGAACGCGGAGGCCGAGGTGCGCCGCTCGTTCAACGGGACCTACTCGCCGCTGTACCAGGCGGCCTACATGCTGGGTGGCTTGCAGATCCGTGCCCTCCACCGCGAACTGGTCGGGGGTGGTCGGATGTCCAATAAGGAGTTCCACGACGCGATCCTGCAGGGCGGCCGCATGCCGATCGAGATGGTGCGGGCGCGGCTGCTGGGGACGCCGCTTTCGCGCGGCTATCGCGCCCAGTGGAAGTTCATCGACTAGGGGCGAGGTGTGAGGTGGGAGGTGTGAGGTTGCTGCAACGCGCATCCGCCGGGCGGCTGTGCGTGCTGGTGTCGTCGATCGCCTCCGGACTGTGTGGGCTGCCGCTGGCGGTGGAGTCCCTGCCGGCGCAGTCGCTGCTGACGCAGACACTGGTGGTCGCGCCGTTCAGTGGCGTGGGCGATGCGCGGGCCGGGCTGCGGGTGTCGGACGGAATGCGCGACGCGATCCGCCGCCATGCGCGGCGCGGGCTGGAGATCGTCGGCACCGATTCGGTGACCCGCATGTTGCGCGGGCAGGGCATCACGCGCCCGGAGACCGCGCGCGAGCTGGACCTGGTGCTCGTCGCGCGCATCGCGCGGGCCGACGAGGTGCTGGTGGGCGAGGTCCGCGGCAGGGGCGACACCCTCGAGGTGCGGGCGTCGATCGTGCTGCTGCGCGATCCGCGCCAGCGCGAACCCCTTCCGACGGTGCGCGCCGTGGGCCGCGAGGCGACCGCGGATGCACTCGCCAGGGCCGTCGTCGCCGCACGCGGACAGATGGACCCGCTGCGACGCTGCGAGAACGCGGCCCGCGAAGGCCGCCGCGCCGACGCGATCGCCGCCGCGACACAGGCCCTCACAGTGTACCCGCGCGGCGTGCTCGGGCGTGTCTGCCTCGCCCGAACCCTGGTCGCCGGCGGTGCCCCGGCCGATTCCGTCCGCGAACTCGCCGACTACATCCTCTCCCGCGACTCGACCAGCCTCGTCGCGCGCACCATCCGGGCGCAGGCCTTCGAAGGCCTCAACCGGGTGGACGAGGCGGTGCGGGACTGGACCGTCACACTCGCCATGCGCCCCGACTCGGCCGACTTCGCGACGTTCGCGATCGAACGCCTGCTGCAGCTCTCGCGGCCGCGCCCTGCACTCACGGCCCTCGACTCCATCGCGCCGCGGCATCCGGGCGACGTGCGGTTCCCACGGCAGCGCTTCCGTGCGCTGCACGCGCTCGAACGCTGGCCAGCGACGGTGGGACTGGGCGACTCGCTCGACAAGGTGGACCCCGTGTTCAGCGGCGAGCCGGCGTTCGCGTTGCGCTACGTGGAGGCGATGCTGCGGCACGGTGACACGCTGCGGGCCATCGCCAAGAGTGCGCGCTCGGTCGCGGACCATCCGCAGGACGGGCGCCTGTACGTACAGTACGTGCGCCTGATCGCCGGTGAGAACCTCGCGGCGCTCTCCCGCGGCTTGTCGCGCTTCCCGCGGCTCGCGGAGCTGCGCGTGCTGGCTGCGCAGCAGGCACGCGCCGCCGGCGATCGCGCCGCCGAGCGTGCGGCGCTGGCCCACGCGCTCGACGCCGATGCGTCGCTGCTCACGAGTCACATGCGCCTGGCCGAGCTCTGGTTCCAGGACGGGCGACCCGACAGCGCGTACCACGCGTTGCGCCGCGCCCCACGCAGCGGCAGCGGCGCGACCATGCTGCGCTCGTACGCGATGGGCCGCGGCGTGGAGTTGCTGCGCGCGGCGATCGACTCCGTGCCGCAGACGTACGCGGGCGCACTCGCATTCCTCACGCTGGCCGACAGCGTGGACTCCAAGGACGACACGCGCAGCCTCGTGGTGGCGGCGTTGCTGCAGACCTCGCGGGCCGAGCTGGTGGCGGCCGCCAACGCGCCGGACTGCGACGGGCTGCGCCGCTCGCGCGTACGCCTCGACGAATCCGCGGCGACACTCGAGCGCGGCATCGGCTCGGGTGCCGCCGCGGAGGAACTCCGGGGCGCACAGCAGGCGCTGGAGGCGGCAGTGGAGGAGTCGTTGCGTCGCTCCTGTCCGGTGGTGCCGCCGCCCCGCTGAGTGCCGCTAGGGCAGGCGCTTAGGGCAGGCGCAGCGCCACCAGCGACGTGTTGGCGCCGGCGCCCATCGCGAAGACGATGTACTGCTTGCCCTTGTGCAGGAAGGTCATGGGCGCCGCCGTCGTGCGCGAGGGGATCTCCACCGCCCCCACCTGGCGCCCCGTGGCCTTGTCCACCGCGAAGAGCTGCGGCTTGGCATTGGGCACGCCACCGGACCGGCCGGTGCCGTAGATCACGAGCGACTTGGTGACGATCACCTGGGCCTGACCGCCGGCGGCCCGCGGCGGCAGCTCCACTCCCGCGAACAGCGGGTCCGTGCTGCGCACCGGGATGAAGCCGCCGTTGGGGATCCACCACTTCTTGTCCCCGCTGTTCATGTCGTACGCGGTGATGCCGCCGAGCTGCTTGGGCTTGAGGATGGAGACACCGCCGAGCATGGAGGCACTGCCGCGGCCCTCGAACCCCCCGCCGCGCGAGGCCGGTGGCGTGTAGCCCGGCGGCGGCGCGAGGGCGCCGATCAAGCCGCAGTTGTCGCGCGGCGAGCTGTAGCGGAACTCGCTGCAGGGATCCTTCTGCAGCGTGATCGTCGAGAGTCCACTGAGCGCGGCCACGTAGAGCATGCCGGTCTCGGGATCGAACGCGGCGCCACCGTCGATGTTCACGCCACCCGAGGCACCGGGTGCGTACCAGGCGCAGCGCAGTCCGCCCTGCGACGATCCGTCGGAGGTGGTCGCGGGGATGTAGTACGGTCCCATGCGGCAGCGCTGCGCCATCTTGAGCGCGCTGTCCTTGATGGCGGGTGTGTAGTCGATGAGGTCCGACTCGAGCAGCCCCTGCTGCGCGTACGGCGCCGGCCTGGACGGGATGGGCTGCGTCGGCGAGGTCTTCTCCCCGGGCACGTCGCTCTGCAGCACCGGGGTCTCGACGATCGGCCAGATCGGCTCGCCGGTGACCCGGTCGAAGGTGTAGAGCCAGCCCTGCTTGGTGCTCTGCGTGATCGCCTTGCGGCGCGTGCCGTTCACCGTCACGTCGATCAGGTTGGGCGCCATCGGCGTGTCGTAGTCCCAGATGTCGTGGTGCACCATCTGGAAGTGCCACTTCCGCTTGCCGGACTTGGCGTCGAGCGCGACGAGCGAGTTGCCGTAGAGGTTGTTGCCCGGCCGATGTCCGCCGTACTCGTCCATGAGCGGCATGCCCACGGGGATGTACACGGTGTTGAGTTCCGGGTCGGCCGAGTAGGTGGCCCAGGCGTCGTTCTTGCCGACGCCCTCGCTGCCGATCTTGGACCCGTTCTCCCACGTCTCCGCGCCGAACTCGCCCGGCTGGGGCACGAGGTTGAACTTCCAGAGCTGCCGGCCGGTCCGGAGGTCGAAGCCGCGGATGAAGCCGGGGATGTTGCGGACGCGGATGGGATAGTAGCCGTGGATGGACGAGTTGCCGACGACGATCACGTCATTCACGACGATCGCCGGTGAGGAGGCGGCGATCTGGCCGTTCACGGGATCGATCCCCACCGTGCCGTCGGCGCCGATCTTCTTCACGGGATCCCAGGTCTCGCCGGGCTTGGCGCGACGTGCCGGTGCGGCGTCCGAGATGATCAGCGAGCCGGAGTCGTCCACGGCGAGTGGCACCAGCGGGTAGCCCAGTCCGTCCATCAGGTCGACCACGCCGTTCTTCCCGAACTTGGGATCGGGCACGCCGGTCCTGGCGTCGAGCGACACCATATGGTAGCCCGGCGTGACGACGATCACGCGCTCGTCCTTGCCGTCGGTCCAGTAGGTGGGGCCGCGGCCCGCGAACTGCCGTGGGGCCTTCTGCCAGCGGATGCCTTCCTCGAGGCGATACATCCAGAGCGTCTCGCCCGTCTCGGGGTCGATCGCCATCACCGATCGCCGCGTGGTGGCGACGGTGAAGAGGCGGCCGTTGGCGTAGAGCGGCGTGGTACGGTAGTACTCGTCGGGTCCGAAGGTCCCGGCATTCCACTGCCAGGCCATCTTGAGCGAGCCGAAGTTGTCGGCGTTGATCTGGTCGAGCGGCGAGTAGCGCGTGCTGAAGGCATCGCCGCCCCAGTAGCGCCACTCCCCCGGCGCGTTGCCGCGCACGAGGCCGGTCATCACGGGAGCGGCGCCGCCCGGTGCACTCACCGGCCGCGGGGACTGCGCCGGCACGATCAGCGGCGCGACGAGAAGGGCGAAGGCGAGTGCTCGGCGGATCATCGGCGGGGACTCTTGGTGGGAGGGGCGGAGCGGACCGAGTCGAGACGGATACTGTGCAACAGACTGGAGTCGGCGGCCAGTGGCTCGTTGCCCGCCGGCATGCCATTGATGCGGAGCAGGTAGGCGAGGGCGAGGGCGTAGTCCTCGTCGCTCATCGAACCGGGGTCGCTCTTGGGCATCTCGCGGCGGAGATACCCGAACAGCTCGCCGAGCGTGCGCCCGTACCACTTGTTCTTGAATGGCGGACCGGCGTGTACGGTGGGCGTGTGGCAGTTGCGGCAGTAGGCCGCGAAGATGTCCGCACCGTCCGTGGCCTGCTGGTCGGTGTAGACGCTGTCCATCGTGGTGCGTGGCGCCGACGGTCGCTGTGCCTGCGACCGCGGGTGCGGCGGGTCCGTGGCGGGAGTGCGGGAGGCGGCTGTCGCGACGAACGCGGCGAGGCCGAGCGGCAACAGCAGGCGGCGGGAGACAGGCACTGGGAAGGGAACAGGGTTCGGCGAACGGTCCGCGGCGCGCGTCAGGACCGACGCAGGATCTGCAGAATCTGTCGCATGGCGAGGGCGAGGGCCAATGCCACGGCAAGCAACAGCGCCGCACGCATGGCCCCGAGGGCGAAGTGGGCGTCGAGTGCCGGCCAGGCGAAGTTCGCGCGATGCGCCGCGAGTTCGCTGCCGCGCGCGGTCATCCAGTGCCACGCGGCGTGGGCGACGATGGCCGATCCCACGATGGTGAGCAGGCGCTCGCGACCCGCACCGACGTAGCGCCGCGCCAGCCAGAGCAGCGGCACGGCGAGCGCGAGCACGGCGAGTTGGCCGGCCTCCACGCCGACGTTGAACGCGGCCAGCGCGGTGACGAGGTTCCCGCCGGCGAACTGCAAGGTCTCGCCGAGCGCGAACGAGAATCCGAACCCGTGGATCAGGCCGAACGCGAACGCCAGCGGCCAGCGCGCCGCCAGCCGTTCCTCGCCCAACACGAAGTTCTCGACCGTGAGCCACACGATGGAGGCGGCGATCAGCGTCTCGACCAGGGGCGGGAACCACAGCGCAGCGGGGGTGAACCCGAGGGCCGCTGCCCCCAGCGTGAGCGAGTGGGCGACCGTGAAGGCCGTGATGATGGTCACCAGCGACTGCCAGCGGCGCAGGGGCAGCACGAGGCAGAGCACGAACAGCAGGTGGTCGATGCCGCCGAGGATGTGGAAGAAGCCCTCGCGGAGGAACTGTCCGAAGGTCTGGTACCAGGCCGGCGCCAACGCGACGGCCTCGGGGTCACCCTGATAGGTCAGCACCCGTGCCGCGCCGTCCGCATCGACGAGGTGCACCACACTCACCGTGCGCACGCCGAGGTGCGCCAGCGCCGGATGCAACACCAGTCGTGCATCGTCGCGGGGCAGGCGATACTCGAGCGCGACGTCGAACAGCGCCTGTTGCCAGGGCAGCCGCTCCACCTCGAGCAACGGCGCGGTGAACACCGCGCGGGCGGTCGCCAAGGACTCGAACGCGCGGTCGTTGGGCAGTGCCAGCCGCGCGCCGGTCACGCGCGGGGCGTCGAGGGTCTGCCCGTCGGCCGTGATCCGGAGCCCCTCGACGAGCCAGAGCTGCGCGGTCTGCGGCAGCAACGCACGCACGCGGACCAGGTCGAGCGACCCGTCGTCGCGCAGCGGGAAGTCCACGTCGCGCATGGCCTCCAGCGGCACCCGCAACCACACGCGCAGCACGCCGGCGTCGGGCTGCACGAAGGCGCGGATGGCCACACGTTCCGGCACCTCGTGCGACGCCAGCGGCGCAGCGCGGCCGAGCAGCAGCACGACGGCGAGGAGCACGGCGCCGAGGGCCCGACGGGGGGAGCGCGGTCTCTGGTGCATCAGGGTCGAGAGATATAGCATTGGTCGCAGTTTCGCACGGCCCTACGCCCCCATCGGAGAACGAGATGGCACGGAAGAGAACGCTTTGGACCGCCGCGGTGTTGGGTGCGGTGATCGTTTCGCTCGCCGTCGGGCAGCGGCAGTTGGCCGCGGACCTCGAGCGCCAGGCGGTGATGGCGCCGGTGTTCGAGGTCGATCCCTACTGGCCCAAGCCGCTGCCCAACGGCTGGCTGCTCGGTTCCACCATCGGCGTCGGCGTGGACTCCCGTGACCATGTGTTCATCATCCATCGCGGCAATGCGACGCTGAACGCGCGCACCGAGGGCGGATATCCGCTCACCGGACCCTGCTGCAGCGGCGCGCCGCCCGTGCTGGAGTTCGACCCCGAGGGCAATCTCGTGAACTCCTGGGGCGGCCCGGGCGACGGCTACCAGTGGCCGAGCAGCAATCACGGCATCACGCTCGACCATCTCGACAACGTGTGGATCGGCGGCAATGGCACGCCCGATTCGACGCGGGGCATCGGGTTCGACTCGCACATCCTCAAGTTCTCGCACGACGGCAAGTTCCTGCAGCAGATCGGGGTCCCCGGGCGCCGCGCGGACTCCAAGTCGATGGACTCGTTCGGCCGCGTCGCCAAGGTGGCGTTCGATGCGAAGGCCAACGAGGCCTACGTCGCCGACGGGTACGGCAACCGTCGCGTCGCGGTGATCGACATGACGAGCGGGGCGATCAAGCGCTTCTGGGGCGCGTACGGCAACGTGCCCAGCGACTCCAACTACGGACCGTATCGTCCGGACGCGCCGCTCATCCCGCAGTTCCGCACGCCGGTGCACTGCGCCGAACCCACGACGGATGGGCTCGTGTACGTGTGCGACCGCGTGAACAACCGGATCCAGGTGTTCAGCAAGGATGGCAAGTTCGTGAAGGAGAAGCAGGTCGCGCCGCGGACGATGGGCGACGGGGCGGTGTGGGACATCGCGTTCTCGCGGGATGCGGCGCAGCAGTACCTCTACCTCGCCGACGGCAAGAACGAGCGCGTGTACGTGATGGACCGCCAGTCGCTCGAGATCCTCACGGCCTTCGGGGACGGGGGACGGCAGCCGGGGCAGTTCTTCGCGGTGCACTCCATCGCGACCGATTCCAAGGGCAACATCTTCACGACCGAGACCTACGAGGGCAAACGCGTGCAGCGCTTCGTATACAAGGGCATCCGGGCGGTGAGCAAGAAGGATCAGGGCGCGCCGTGGCCGGGGAGACAATGAGCGACGCACCGAAGAGCACGCGGAGCCGCGAACGGCGCGGGCCGGATCGCCGGTCCCGTGAGACCCGCGGCCCGGATCGCCGTGGGGAGGACCTTGGTCCCACGGGTGGCCTCAATCGACGCAAGGGGGACCGGCGGGTGGGGTCGCGGCGGGCGTCCGAGCGACGGCTGGGAGAGCGGCGCACGCGTCCGTGAGTCGTGGCGCGGTGGGCGCGCGTCCGCCCTCACATCCGGATGACGGTGCGCAGCGGCGCCCGGTACGCATCGAGTGCATCCAACACCGCGTTCACCGCGCCCGCCTCCAACGCCACCGTGCGCACCACCACGTCGCTCAGGTCGAGGCGCTTCCGCCGCGCCAGCTCCAGCAGCAGCGGCAACTCGGCCAGCAGATGATCGTTCGATCCGATCAACTCCGTCTCGGGACCGAGCAGTTCGCGGTACGTGTCGAGTGTCATCGCCTCGCGCGAGAGCCCCGCGATGACCGCGCGCCCCTGCACCGCGCAGAGTTGCACCGCCTGGCGCATCGTGAGCGGTGAGCCCACCACCTCCACCACCACATCCACCCCGCGTCCTCCCGTGAGCGCCCGCACGCGCGCCACGGGGTCGTCGGTCGACGCGTGCACCGCGATCGCCCCGAACCGCTCGGCCGCCTGCAGCTTCGCCGCGTCGCGATCGATCGCGTACACATCGAGCGCACCCAAGGCCTTCGCGAGCTGCACGGCCGAGATCCCCAAGCCCCCGATGCCGATCACGGCCACCGTCTCGCCCGGTGCGAGGCGGCCGCGGCGCAAGGCGTGCAGCGAGGTCGCACTGGAGCACATGAGCGCCGCGCCGTGCTCGAACGGGATCGCATCCGGCAGCGGCACCGCGTTCCGCGCCGGCACCACGATCGCCTCGGCGTAGCCCCCGTCGCGGTGATGCCCGATCATCTGGCCGCCGGGGCAGAACTGTTCGCGCCCCGCCACGCAGTGTGTGCACCGTCCGCAGGTCACGAGGTAATGCAGGCAGACGCGGTCACCCACCTGATGCGTGGTCACGCCGGCCCCGAGCGCTGCGATCTCGCCGGCGACCTCGTGTCCGGGCGTCACCGGCGCCGTGAGCGAGGCGGAGCGGCCGGCCCGGTAGTGCGCGTCGGAGTGGCAGATGCCGGCCGCGCGCACGCGCACGAGCACGTCGCCCGGGCCGGGCACGGGCAGGGGAAGCTCGACGGCCTGCAGCGGCTGGCCGATCTCGGTGATCCGCAGGGCTCGCATGGTTCGCATGGTTCGCATGGCCGAGGAACTACCCAATGCCCGGCTCCCGCGCAAGACGATAGATTCTCCCGTCGCTGCGTCCACGTCCCTCCCCGAGGTCCCGACATGCGTCGTCCGCTCGCCCTGCTCCTGCTCCTTGCGTCCGTGGGTCCCCTCGCCGGCGCGCAGGACCGGCTCAAGCAACTGCCGGGATACGAGCAGTACATGCGGATGGCGCCCAAGCTCGCGGGCGCCATCAAGTCCGGCGCCGTGGCCGCGGCGTGGACACCCGACGGCAAGGCCTTCGACTTCACCAAGGACGGCCGCCGGCTCCGCTTCGACGTCGCGACACGCCGCGTGGGGGACGCGCCGGCGAACGCGATGAACGCCAACGGCGGCCGGCGCTTCGGTGGGCCTGCGCGTGGCCGGCAGATGGCCGAGGCGTGGACAGCGGACTCGAGCAAGAAGGCCATCTACAAGGATCGCAACCTGTACGTTGCGGACCGCGACGGCAGCAACGAGCGCCAGCTCACGACCGACGGTTCCGAGTCGGGCCGCATCAAGTACGGCACCGCGAGCTGGGTGTACGGCGAGGAACTCGGCCAGACCACCGCGATGTGGTGGTCCCCCGACGGCAGCAAGCTCGCGTTCTATCGCTTCGACGAGCGGCCGGTGAAGGACTACTGGCTGCAGACCGACCAGACGGCGGTGCAGGGCTCGGTGGAGATCGAGGCGTATCCCAAGGCGGGCACCGAGAATCCCATCGTGGACCTGTTCGTCCACGACCTCGCGACGGGCAAGACCACGCGGATGGATGCGCGCGACGGCAAGCCGCTGAGCGACGATGTCGTCGGCCACTACGTGTACGGCATCTCCTGGACCAAGGACGGCAGCGAGCTGCTGCTGCGCCGGACCAATCGCCGCCAGAACATCATGGAGTTCGCGGCCTGCGCGCCCGGCAGCGGTGCCTGCCGCGTGATCGTGCGCGAGGAGTGGCTGCCCAGCTGGACGGAGAACTCCCCGACCATCCAGTGGCTCGATGACGGCAAGCGTTTCGTGTGGGAGTCCGAGCGTACGGGGTTCGCCAACTACTACCTGTACGACCTCTCGGGCAAGCTGCTGGCGACGCTGACCGCGCATCAGGCCGAGGTGGCCGGCATCGCGCGGGTGGACGAGCAGGCGAAGCAGATGTGGTACTATGCGCGGACCGGCGACAACTTCATGAAGTACCAGCTGCATCGCGTCGGGCTCGACGGCAAGGGGGACAAGCGCCTCACGGATCCGGCGTTCCACCATGCGGCGAGCATCTCGCCGGACGGCCGGTACTTCGTGGATGTCGCGCAGACGCACGCCGTGCCGCCGACGACGCGGCTGGTGGATGCCAACGGCAAGGTGCTGGCGACCGTGGCCGAGAGCGACGTCTCGGGACTGGCGGCTGCCGGCTTCAAGCCGGTGGAGATGTTCACGTACACCGCGGCCGACGGCGTGACGAAGCTGCACGGCATGATCAACAAGCCGTCGAACTTCGACCCGGGCAAGCGGTACCCGGTGCTGTTCTCCGTGTACGCCGGACCCGCGACGAACGGCGCCCGCGAGGTGTACGGTCCGCCGAGTGCGCAGGCGGAGTACGGGTTCCTGATCGTGACGTTGGACACACGCAGTGCGGCGGGCCGCGGGAAGAAGGCCCTCGACGCGATCTACGGGAAGCTGGGCGAGGTGGAGATCGACGACCTGGCGGCGGCGGCGCGGCACCTGGCGACCTTGCCGTACGTGGACGGCAAGCGCATCGGGATCTACGGCACCTCGTACGGCGGGTACGCGTCGGCGCTGGCGCTATTGCGGCATCCGGACGCGTTCGCCGCGGCGTCGGCCTCGTCCGCGGTGACGAGCTGGCACCACTACGACACGATCTACACCGAGCGGTACATGTACACGCCGGAGGCGAACGGGGCGGGGTACGAGAAGGGCAACGCGATGGTGTACGCCAAGGACCTGAAGGGTCGCTTGATGATCTACTATGGCACGGCGGATGACAACGTGCACCCGAACAACTCGATGCAGCTGATCAAGGCGTTGCAGCAGGCGGGGAAGAGTTTCGAGGTGCAGGTCGGTCCGGATGCGGGGCACAGCGGGATCAACCCGCAGCGGATGATGGAGTTCTTCATCGAGGCGCTGGTCGTGGGGAAGGGCAACGTCGCGATGGACTGATGCCGCGCCCGCACCCACACGCGAGCACGCACAGACTCCTCCTTCGGCTCCGCGTGGTGGATCCACCACACGCGGTACCGTGGGCGGTCCAGCTCGGTCGCAGCGATCTCCTCGCTCCGGTCCGGCGAGACTCGAATGCGTTCGAGTTCGAGATTCCGCTGGAGCTCGTGACGACGGCGGACGCTGCCGCTACGGTGCGCGGTCCCGCCGTGCAGGGCCCTCGCGGCGCACGATTCGTCTATCTGACCAGCGGCAAGCGCGCGGGGGACCTGCGGTCGCCGTGGGACCGCCGTGCCAAGATCTCGCTCGAGACGCTGCCCATCGAGGCGATCCGCGCGCGCCCCGCGGACCGCGTGCTCGCGCTGGACGGTGAGATCCACGGCACGGCGAAGGACGGCGGGCCATCGTGTGCGTCGGTCCGGTTGATCGGCGGGAGCTGGGTGCTCTCCCCGCCGAGCGAGTAGCGTCGCACCGGGACAGGCCGCCTCGCAGGCCCCACGCGCCGCAGCGTGGTGACCCGTGGCACGAGCGCCGTCACTCCCGCACCGGCTCCACGCGGAAGGAGACGCCGCAATGATCCGACCAGAGGACCGCGACGTTCGTGTTGCACGCTGCACTTGCCGGGAACGTCGCGATCGAGCGCGCGAACGCGGGTTGGCGCGCCGGGAAGGCGGGGACCATGCCGGTGCCGCCGACCAACGCGCCATCGATGTCCCCGTCGTTGACCCACGCGAGTCGCTCGAACCGCGGGAACGCCTGCAACAGCGCTGGCGGCGTGGGAGGTGTTCCGATGCCGAGATTGAAGTCGCCGACGAGGATCGGCGGGTAGAGCGTGGGATTCGCGGGCGAGGTGTACCGGGCCTCGAGATCGCGCACGAGCTGGCTGATGTTGATCGGATCGGTGTCGAGGGTGGGTTGGTAGCCGCCCGGCGGCGGGTTGCCGGGATCGTTCTCCGTGTCCCACACCCGGTGCACGTTGTAGATGTGCACGAAGTTCCCAGGCTCCTGCACGAGTTCGAGCCGGCTGAACACGGCGCCCTGGCTGATCCGCGTGGTCGGCGAGTTGTCGGCGTCGCGGCGACGGACCTCGACGGCACGCGTCCATGCGTATCCGGCCGGCACGCGCGCTGCGCATCGCGCGGTCGCGACGAGCGGTCCATCGATGTCGGCCACGATGTCGCGCCGGTCCGCAGCGGGAGCGCACGCCGAGAGACTCGTGGCGACGTAACTGCGGCCGAGGGGTGGCGCCGCATCCTCCGCCGCGGGTGACTCACCGGTCGGGACGGTCGTGATGACGTTCCGGAGCCGGCTCGGACGATAGAGCAGGGCGCGGCCACCGCGCACACTGCACAAGCCGGACGGATCGGCGCCCAGGAAACCTCGGCCGTCGCTGCCGTGCTCGGGCTGGGCGATGAGGTACGCGACGCGATACCGCTCGCCGGCGAGCGACTCCAGGTCGTCGGCGAGCACGTCGATCGCCGCGTAGTCAGGCAGCCTCCGTGCGTTGGTCGGGCAGATCCAGTATCCGGGGGCCTCCTGGAGCGCGACGATGTCGGGGATCACGCCCGCCGCGCGCAGATCGGGCACGATGCGGGCGTATCGGACCCGCCACGTCGCACCCGCCGGTGCCGCCAAGTCCGGCACATTGTAGATGTCCCGGAGGTTGAGCGTGAGGACACTGATGCCAAGGCGTTCGCGCATCAGCGCCGCCGCATCCGTTTGCGCCGACGGTCGGCAGGAGAGGAGGAGCGGGACGATGAGACCGGTGAGGAGCTGCGATCGACGGAGCGGCATGCGGACTCCACGGCTGCGGGCGGGGAACGTCGGAGCGTGAGTCGGAGTATGCGCATTCGTTCCACCCCGCGCGAGCATGCGGGCGGACCGGACGCGCTGCGTGCAGGCGCGATCGGGGCAAGACGATCAGTATCATCGTGACCACCACCATCGCGATCACCACCACGACCATCACCACCACGACCACACCACGCGTGGTGGCCTGTGCCCTCATGCCGCGGCGCGATATGCTTGACCGAGCCCGCTCGTACGTCCACCGCCGCCGCATCGATGTTGATCCCCGACTTGCTCCTCCTCACCGCCGCCTTGATCCTGGTCGCGTGGCGCCTCATCGCGCCGCAACAGCGACCGGCCATGCGCACCGGCTGTGCTGCTCTGCTGCTGCTCCTCGCCGCGCTCCATTGGGCGCTCGTCGATTTCACCTGGCAGCTGCTTCCCGCGTATCTGCTCCTGGTGGTGAGCGCTCTGCCGCCCGCGAACACGGGCGCGGCGCTCCGGTGGATCGGCCGCGGCGTCGCGGTCGCGATCGCCGCGGCCGCGGTCGGCGCGTGGGTCCTTCCCGCCGTGCCGACACTTCCGCCGCCCGATGGCCGCTTCGCCGTCGGGACGGCGATCCATCGTTGGACCGATGCCGCGCGCGACGAGCCGCACACGGCGGACTCGCACGATCGCCGCAGTGTCATCGCCCAGGCCTGGTATCCCGCGCCGCGGCGCGAACGTCCGAGCGACGCCCGGCGCCTGCCGTACATCGACGGGGGCGATGCCATGCCCCCGCAGGTCAGCGGCCTGCCCGGATTCCTGCTGCGCCGCTACGACGAGGTCGACAGCCATGCCGAGCATGCGGCGCCACTGGCATCCCGCGACCGGCCCTGGCCCGTGGTGATCTTCTCACCCGGCTACGGCGCCCCCCGTGCGGTCTACACCGGACTCGCCACTCGGCTCGCCGCCCGGGGCTTCGTGGTCGTCGTGGTCGACCATCCCTTCGAGTCCGGCGTGACGCAGCTGCCCGACGGTCGCGTGGTCGGCACGCAGGAGCACTTCCCGCCGGGTCAACCCGACCGCACCCGGTACATGGCCGACCAACAGCGCGTGCGGACGGCGGACATCCGTTTTGTGATCGACCAGCTGGCGCGGCCGGAGCAGCTCGCGCCGGCGCTGCGGGGCGCTGCGATGGCCGTCAGCAAGGTCGCGGTGATCGGGCATTCCTTCGGCGGTGCGGTGTCCGCGATGGTGATGAGCGAGGACGAGCGCGTCGTCGCCGCGGCCAACATCGATGGCACGCCGTACGGTGAGTTGCCGGACCGCCGGCTCACGCGGCCGTTCCTGCTGCTGCAGAGCGATCTCGACGAGGCGCCGCATGGCCCGCTGTTCCATGACGGCAACGGCAAGCTGCTCGCGAACATGACGGCGCCCGGCTATCGCTATGAGCTCAAGCGGGCCAACCACTACAGCTTCACCGACGCGCTGTTCTTCGTCGCCGCACCCGCCCGTTGGCTGCTCACGCCGGTGATCGGCGGCTCGCGCGGGCCCGCGGAGACGCAGGCAGCGACGGCGGATCTGCTGGCGGCGTTCCTCGCCGGCCCGCTCACCGGTGTCGATGGGGACGTGGAGGCCGCGGCGAGGCGCCATCCCGACGTGCTGGGCGGTGCGGTGCGCCGATAGCTCGGGCTCGCGCGTCGTGCTCGCGCGTCGAGCTCGCGCACCGCGCGCTGATCCCGGTCGTCCCGAACCACCCCCCTTGCGCCCGCACCCGGTTCCACATAAACTGAACCACATGGTTCAGTTTACTGGCGGGCACCTCGATACCGCGTTCGCCGCCCTCGCCGATCCCACGCGGCGGGGCATCCTCGAACGCCTCGCACGGGCGGATGCGTCCATCTCCGAACTGGCCGATTCGTTCCGCATGACCCTCACCGGCATGAAGAAACACGTCGGGGTGCTCGAGCACGCCGACCTCGTCGCCACCGAGAAGGTCGGGCGGGTGCGGATCTGCCGACTCGGCGCGCGACGGCTGGATGCCGAGGTCGCCTGGATCGAGCGGTATCGCCAGCTCTGGGAGGCGCGGTTCGACGCGCTCGACCGGATCGTCGAGGACCTGCAGCACCCGCGGACGAACATGACACGACGCACGCGCTCCTGACCCCACTCCCACCGCATCGAGCACCGACACCATGAAGAACCCCACAACGGTCGAACGCACCTCCGAGCGCGAACTGGTCGTTACGCGCCACTTCAACGCCCCCGCCCACATCGTGTTCAAGGCCTGGAGCGATCCCGCGCTGCTCCGGCAGTGGTGGACGCCGCCCTCGTTCGGCATCACGTTCGTGTCCTGCGAGGCCGATGTCCGCACCGGCGGCAGCTATCGGTTCGTGTTCAGCCATCCCGCGGCCCCAGAGCCGATGGCGTTCTTCGGCCGCTACGTCGAGGTGGTCCCCAACGCACGCATCGTCTGGACGAACGAGGAGAGCGCCGACGGCCCTGTCACCACCCTGACGCTCGAGGAGAAGGACGGGAAGACGCACCTGCGGATGTGCGAGCTGTATCCATCCAAGCAGGCGCTGGACGACGCGATCGCGACCGGGAGCTCGAGTACGGGTGCCGCCGCGGAGCAGTTCGAGCTGCTCGATCGGGTCCTCGACAAGGAGCGCACCTCATGAGAAGTTGTCTGCCCCTCATCGCGGTGATCCTCATGCATGCGTCCACCGGCACCGCCACTGCACACGCGCAGACCACCGGCGCTCCCGTCGCGAACGGGCGCGCCGCGGTGAACGGCGTCGAGCTCTACTACGAACTGCATGGCGACGGACCGCCGCTGATCCTGCTTCACGGGGGCGTCACACCCTCGGAGATGTTCGGGGCCCCGTTGGCGGAGATGGCCAAGTCGCACCGGGTGGTGGCGGTGCACACGCGCGGCCACGGGCTGAGCACGGATGGCGACGCTCCGTGGTCCTACGAGACCTTCGCCGACGACGTCGCCGCACTCATGCGGCACCTCGGTATCCCCAAGGCCGCGGTCATGGGCTACTCCAGCGGCGCTTCCGTCGCGCTGCAGACGGCCATCCGGCATCCCGCGCTGGTCGAGCGCCTGGTCGTGGTCTCCGCGGCGGCGCGCTCCGAGGGCCTCTATCCCGAAGTCCTCAAGGCCTTCGCCGAGATGCCGGCGTCCGCCGCGGCGCTCGGCGCCAGCGTGAGCCAATCGCCGCTCGCCGCGCTCTACCCGGCGGTGGACTGGCGCCTCGTGTTCGAGAAGACCGGTGTGCTGGCCAACCGCCGTATCGATTGGTCCGCGGCGGTCGCAGGCATCACGGCACCGACGCTGTTGATCTTCGCGGACGCGGACATGGTCCGCCCGGAGCACATCGCGGAGTTCTACAGGCTGTTGGGAGGAGGCAGCGGTGCCGCGGATCTCGGCGGTGCGCCGCGCTCGGTGCACCAGTTGGCGATCATCCCGAACACCACACACGTGACATTGCTCGGGTCCGCGCTGGTCACGCAGTTCGCGACGGCGTTCCTCCGGACCCCGTAGCCGCGCTGTCCTAGGGCAGCGCGGCGGTCGCCGTCGCGGGCAACCCCAGTCGTTCCGCCAGCGCGGCGAACCGGGCGTCCCCGCGGAGCCGGTCGTACCAGCGGACGCGGAGCGGCAACAGCAGCACGAACGCATCGCGCTCGTCCACCGCACGTGTGAGGCCGCGGAAGAGTACGTCGGGGTCGTCGGTCGCGAGTCCGGCGATCACCCGCCCGAACGTCGCACCCGGCGCGGCGCCGAGTGCGTCGAGCTCGCGGCGGATCTCGGTCGCCCGCGCCGCATCGCCCGCGATGGCGCGCATACGCGCCTCTGCCCCACGGAAGAACGGGATCGGCGCCGCGGTGGCCGCGGCGGAGAATCCTCGCAGCGCCGCCTCGCGGTCGCCGGCGGCTTCGGCGATCACGGCCTGCGTGTAGTTCACGAACGGATTGCGCGGCGACAGCGCGGCGGCGCGGGCGATGTGCCGCGCCGCGGAATCGCGGGCGCCGGTCTGGCTCAGCATGTACGCGAACTCGGCGACGATCGCCGCGTCGGTGGGTTCGAGCAGCGCCGCGCGGCCGAGTGCATCGCGGGACTCCTCGAAGCGGCCGAGCGTGAAGTAGAGCTCGCCGAGGTTCTGGTGGGCGGCGGCGTCGTTGCGGTCGTGGCGCAGGGCGGTGGTGAGCGCGGCCTCGCCCTCCGCCCAGCGGCCCATGCCCTTCTCGAGCAGGCCCAGTGCCACATGCGCCGAGGCGATGGCGGAGTCGAGTGCGATGGCACGCGCGGCCGCCGCGCGCACCGTGTCGGCGATCGCCGCCCGCGGCACGGCGCTGTAGATGGGCAGTAGCGCCGCGGCCTCGGCGATGCCGGCATGCGCCCGCGCGAACTTGGGGTCACGCATCGCCGACTCGGCGAACAGCGACATCGCCTGCCGCAGGCTGGCCTCGCCGCGCTCGCGCAGGGCGTAGCGGCCGCGCAGGTACAGGTCGTACGCCGCGGCATCGGCGACGTATTCCACACGCGGGCCGCTGTGGCCGGCCAGTCCGAGCCGGGTGCTCAACGCGCCGGCGACCGCGGAGGAGATCTCCTGCTGCGTGCGGAACACGTCGCCGGCGGGGCGGTCGTAGCGCTCGGTCCACATGGCGCTGCCGTCGCGCGCGTCGATCAAGCGCGCGGTGACGCGCAGTTGTTCGCCGGCGCGCTGCACGCTGCCTTCGATCAACGCCCGCACGCCCACGCGCGTGGCGTAATCGGATGGCGTGAACTGGGAGTCGGCGTAGGCGCGGATGGTCGCGCGCGACAGCACGCGCACGCCGGGCAACTGGGCGAGGCCGGTCATCACCTCGTCGGTGATCCCGGCGGAGAGATAGGCGTCGTCCGCGGCGCCGATCATCTCGAACGGCAGCACGGCGATGGTGGGCGCCGCCGAGCCGGGGCCGCCGCGACGGGAGCCCATCCACCAGCCCGCCGCGATCGCCGCGACGACCAGCAGCGCGGCGGGCGCCAGCCAGCGCGCACGCGAGCGGCCCGCAGCGGCTCCTGGAGCGGTTCCCGCGGCCGACGGCACGGCGCGTGTGCCGCCGGTGAGCGCGGGCCGTTCGCCGCTGCCACCACGCCCGGCCGCGTCGAGCGCCGCCGCGAACGCATCGGCATCGGGCCGCTGGGCCGCATCCTTCGTGAGGCCGTGCATGATGACCTGCGCGAGGCTCGAGGCCGTCGCGGGCAGCTTGGCGGCGAGGTCGGGCACCGGCTGCACCACGTGGGCCGACATCACCTGGGACGGTGTGCCGGTGAACGGCGGCGCACCACTGAGCAGCTCGTAGCCCACGGCCGCGAGCGAGTACACGTCGGCGCGGCCGTCGATGGTCGGGTCGGCGGTCACCTGCTCCGGCGGCATGTACGTCACGGTGCCGATCGACATGCCTGCGGAGGTGAGGCCGGTCTGGTTGCCCTCGCGGATCACCTTGGCGATGCCGAAGTCGGCGAGCATCGGCTCCCCTTCGGCGAGCAGGATGTTCTCCGGCTTCACGTCGCGGTGCACGATGCCCTGCCGGTGCGCGAACGCGAGCGCGCGCGCGAGCGGCGTCAGCAGGCGGATGACGTCGAGCGGGGCGAGGGTCTTCTCGCGCAGCAGCCGCGCGCGCAGCGACTCGCCGGCGATGAACGGCATCACATAGTAGCGCAGGTCGCCCGCCGACCCCGCGTGATACACGGGCACGATCTGCGGATGCTGCAGCGTGGCCGCCGTCGCGATCTCCTGCTGGAACCGCTCGAGGTTCACGCGATGGCTGAGCTCCGGGGCCAGTACCTTCACCACCACGCGCCGTGCGAGCGCGCGTTCGGTGGCGAGGAACACCCGCGACATGCCCCCACCGCCGAGCTCGCGTTCGAACTCGTAGCGGTCGCCGAGGTGGCTGCGGAGGAGGGTGAGCTCGTCGGACATCAGTGCAGGAAAGATGGTTGCGCCGTCATCAGACAGCGCGGGCCGGCGCCCGGTTCGCAGCCCGTTTCGCTTCGTCACCTGCCTGGTACCGTTCGACCCAGGCCCGGCTCCAGGTCGCGAAGGTGCCGGCGTGGAGCTCGCGACGCGCGCGCGCCATGAGACCCACCAGGAATGCGATATTGTGCAGCGCGAGCAGTCGCAGGCCGAGCATCTCCTCGGCCTGGAACAGGTGCCGGAGGTACGCGCGGTCGTACCGGGTGCAGGCGGGGCAGGGGCAGTCCTCGACGAGCGGCCGGCGATCGGTCTTGTGGGTGCTCTTCTTCACCTGCACGGTGCCGTCGGGCGAGAAGAACGTGCCGTGGCGGCCCATGCGGGTGGGCGCCACGCAGTCGAACAGGTCGATGCCGCGTGCGACCCCCTCGAGGAGGTCGTCGGGGTGACCCACACCCATCAGATAGCGCGGCTTGTCGCGCGGCAGTTCGTCGTCGCAGAGGGCGATGGTCTCGAGCATCGCGGGTTTGGGTTCGCCGACCGAGAGCCCCCCGACGGCGATGGCATCCCAGTCGCCCGCCTGGAGGATGCCGCGCGCCGATGCACGACGGAGGTCCGCATGGACGCCACCCTGGACGATGGGCAGCAGCGTCTGCGGTGGTGCTTCGCGGTCGCGCGCGACGTCCTCGGACGACAGCGCGGGTGCGCCGGCGGGTGCCACGTGCTCGGGGATCGGCGCACGTCCCTCGCGGCCGATGCGGTCGAACTCCACGCGGCAGCGGTCGAGCCAGCGCAGTGAGCGCTCCATCGCCGCGCGCGAGGCGCCGGCGTCGGAGCGTCCCTCGATGAGCTCATCGAGCTGCATGATGCAGTCCGCCCCGATGTTCCGCTCGATACGCATCACCGCCTCGGGCGTGTACGCGTGCAGCGAGCCGTCGAGATGACTGCGGAACGTGATGCCGTCTTCCTTCACGGTGCGCAGCTTGGCCAGCGAGAAGACCTGGAAGCCCCCGGAGTCGGTGAGCATGGGGCCGTCCCAGCGCGTGAAGGCGTGCAGTCCGCCGAGCGCACGCACCATGGTGTCGCCGGGACGGAGGTAGAGGTGGAAGGCGTTGCCGAGGATCATGCGCCCTCCGACGGCCTTCACCTCGTCCACCGAGAGGCCCTTGATCGTGCCATGCGTCCCGACGGGCATGAAGGCCGGCGTCTCGACGACGCCATGCGGGGTGTGGAACTCCCCGGCGCGGGCGGGGCCGTTGGAGGAGCCCTCGGCGTGGGCGCTGTGGAAGGCGAATGCGGTCACCGATGGAAGATCGACCATTCGCGGGCTGGATGGCAGGGCCTCCCGCCGGCGGGTCCCGCATGCCGCGCGGGCAGCGAGTAGGTTGTGGGGCAGCGATGCCACCTGCCTCCGCCACCCGGGTCCTCGTCATCGACGACGAGACCGCGATCCGCTCGATCGTTCGCGCGGCGGTCGAGTCGTCGGGTGGCATCGCCCTGGAGGCGGCCACCGCGTCCCACGGACTCGAACTCGCGCGCAGTGAACGACCGGCGTTGATCGTGCTCGACCTCGGCCTGCCGGATGCCGACGGCGTCGAGGTCTGCCGACGCATCCGCGCGTGGTCTGCGGCGCCGATCCTCGTGCTCTCGGCCCGCCACTCCGATGCCGAGAAGGTGACCCTGCTCGACGCAGGAGCGGATGACTACCTCACCAAGCCGTTCTCGACGATTGAGCTGCAGGCGCGGATCCGCGCGCAGCTGCGCCGGGCGTCCATGGGCCCAGTGCCCGGTGGCGACGCGCCGGTGGAGCTCGATGGGCTGGTGATCGACCTCGCGCACCGCAGTGCACGACGCGACGGCGCGGAGATCCATCTCACGCCCACCGAGTGGGGGCTGCTGCATGCGTTGCTCAGCCGCGGCGGTCGTACGGTGACCCATCGCCAGCTGTTCGATGCGGTGTGGGGGCGCAGTCACGGCGACGCGCAGCAGTATCTGCGGGTGTACGTGGCGCATCTGCGGCGCAAGCTCGAGCGGGATCCGTTGCGTCCCCAGCACATCCTCACCGAACCGGGGGTGGGGTACCGGTTCGCGCTCCCGGTACGCGAGTCGGCCGGATGAGCGGCACTCCGGGCCGCCAGCCGATGGGGCGCGCCGCGCTCCCGCTGCTTGTCGTCGCGGGGACGCTGCTCGCGCTGCTGGCGGTGACGGCCGGGCTGTTGCCGTTCCGCGATCGCGCCGACGACGCCCACGTGGCGTTGGCCTACCTGCTCGTCGTGCTCGGTGCGAGCGCGGGTGGCGGACGCACGGTAGGGATCGTCGCTGCGACGCTGGGTTTCCTGCTCTTCAACTTCTTCTTCCTGCCGCCGTACGACACACTCATCGTCGCGGACCCCTTTGACTGGTTCGTGCTGGTGGCGTTCCTCGTCACCGGCGTGGTGGCGGCACAGTTGCTCGCCCGTGCGCAGGCCGAGGCCGCGCGCGCGCGCGAACGCGCCGCGGACGTGCTCCGGCTCAGCGCCGAAGCGGAGCGGGCGGACGCGCTGAAGGAAGCGGACCGTCTCAAGGACGCCTTGCTCGCCACCGTGTCGCACGACATCCGGACGCCGCTTACCACCATCCGCGCCTACGCGCAGGATATCGGCGCCGAAGGCGACGAGCGTGGCCTGGTGATCGCCGAGGAAGTGGATCGACTCACGCGGTTCGTGGTGGACCTGCTCGACCTGTCGCAACTGAAGGCCGGAGCGATCCCGCTCACGCTCGAGCTGAACGCCGCCGAGGACCTCATGGGGGCGGCACTGCAGCGCGTCTCGGGGCTCGCGCGGGGTCGCGACCTGCGGGCGTCACTCGATCCCGGCGAACCGATATTGGTGGGGCGGTTCGACTTCGCGCATTCGCTGCGCATCCTCGGCAACCTGCTCGAGAACGCGCTCAAGTACTCGCCGGCCGACGCCGCGATCGAGTTCACGGTGCGCCGCGAGGGCGCGCGACTGCGCTTCGATGTCGCCGATCGGGGTCCGGGGGTCCCTGACGAGCAGCGGGCGCGGATCTTCGAGCCGTTCCTGAGGGCCGGTGACGCGAAGGGGATCGGGGGTGCGGGCCTGGGGCTCGCCATCGCCCGCGGGCTCGCGCTGGCCCAGGGCGGCACGCTGACGTACGCGCCACGCGACGGCGGCGGCAGCCTCTTCTCCCTGCACCTGGACGCCGCGGACCTCTAACCGTCGGTTTTCGCGCCTTTTTCACGCCGCCGACCGCCGATCTTTGTGCGGCGTTAACGGCCCCCGGCGCATCGTGGTCGCGCACCCCGACGGGAGACCACGTGACGGACCTCGCCTATCTCACCCTGACCATCGGCTTCTTTGCGCTGATGTTGGGATTCGTGCGCGCCTGCGCGGCCTTGGCGGCGCGGGACGTCGACGCCGAGGCAGGCGGCACTCGATGAACAGCAGCGTCATCGCCATCCTCGGCGTCGCGTGTGCGGTCGCGTTGCTGGGTTACCTGCTCTACACCCTCATCCGCCCGGAGCGCTTCTGACATGACGGCGCAGGGCTGGCTGCAGATCGCCGTCTTCAGCGCGATCGTCGTTGCGACGACCCGACCGATCGGACTCTACCTCGAGCGCGTGTACGACGGGCGGATCACGTGGCTGCGGCCGCTCGAAGCCGGGCTGTACCGTCTCGCCGGAGTGGACCCCGACGAGGACCAGCACTGGACGCGCTACGCGACCGGACTGCTGCTCTTCAGCCTGGTGTCGATGCTGTTCACCTATGTCGCGCTCCGGCTGCAGGGCGCACTGCCGCTCAATCCAGACGGCCATGGCGCCGTGGTGGACCGTCAGGCGTTCGAGACCGCGGCGTCGTTCACCACCAACACGAACTGGCAATCGTATGCGGGTGAGGCGACGATGTCGCCACTCTCGCAGATGATGCAGCTCGGCTTCCACAACTTCGTCTCCGCGGCGGTCGGCATGGGTGTGGCGCTCGCCTGTATCCGCGCACTCGCCGGCCGTCGCCCGGGCACCATCGGGAACTTCTGGGCGGATCTCGTGCGCGGCACACTGTACCTCTTCCTGCCGTTCGCATTCGTGGCATCGCTGCTGTACGTGCAGCAGGGCGTGATCCAGAACACCAGTCCGGCCATCGTGGCGACGACGCTGGAGGGCGCCCCGCAGCGCATCGCGATGGGGCCGGTGGCGAGCCAGGAGGCGATCAAGCAGCTCGGCACCAACGGCGGCGGATTCTTCAATGCCAATGCCGCCCATCCGTTCGAGAACCCGACACCGTTCACGAACCTGCTGTCGATGCTCTCGATCTTCCTGCTGCCGTCGGCGCTGGTGTACTCGTTCGGCCGCATGGTGCGGAACGGCCGCCACGCGTGGACAGTGTGGGCGGCGATGGCGTCGCTGTTCGTCGTGGGGGTCGGCAGTACCTACTGGGCCGAATCGCAGGGCAATCCGCTGCATGTCGCGGCAGGTGTCGACGCGACCACCACCGCAGAATCGCCCGGCGGGAACATGGAAGGCAAGGAGCAGCGGTTCGGCGTCGCGAACTCGGCGCTGTACGCGGTGATCACCACCGCGGCGAGTTGCGGCGCCGTGAATGCCATGCATGACTCGTTCACGGCGCTCGGCGGCCTCTGGCCCCTGCTCAACATGCAGCTCGGTGAGGTCGTGTTCGGTGGGGTGGGCGCGGGACTCTACGGCATGCTGGTCATGGTCGTGCTGACGGTGTTCCTCGCGGGACTCATGGTGGGCCGCTCACCCGAGTACCTCGGCAAGCGGATCGGCCGTCGCGAGATCCAGATGGTCACCCTCTACGTGCTCACGTCGAGTGCCTCGGTGCTCGCGCTCAGTGCCCTCTCGGTGCTGGCACCATCGGGGCGCGCCGGACTCGGCAACAGCGGGCCGCACGGCCTGACGGAGATCCTGTATGCCTTCAGCTCCACCACCGCGAACAACGGTTCGGCCTTCGCGGGCTTGAGCGGCGCGAGCTACTGGTACAACACGCAGTTCGGCCTCGCGACGCTCGTCGGTCGCTTCGCACTGATCGTCCCGGTGCTGGCGCTGGCCGGATTCCTTGCCGAGCGGCGGGTCGCACCGGAGACCGGCGGCACGCTGCCGGTGCACGGCCCGCTGTTCCTCATTCTGCTCATCGGCGTGATCGTCGTGGTCGGCGCGCTCACCTTCTTCCCGGCGCTCGCGCTCGGACCGATCGTCGAGCACCTCCTGTTGCTGCAGGGGAGGACGTTCTGATGCCGGCCCGGTCCCATGCCGTATTCGACGCCGGACTCCTGGGCCGCGCGGTCGTCGACGCGTTCCGCAAGCTCGCACCGCGCGCGATGGTGCGGAACCCGGTGATGTTCGTGGTCCTCGTGGGCAGCCTCTGCTCGACCATCGTCCTGGCGAACGACCTCGTGACAGGCCGGTCCGGCGTCGGCTTCACGCTCCAGATCGCGGTGTGGCTCTGGTTCACCGTGCTCTTCGCGAACTTCGCGGAGGCCATCGCCGAAGGGCGTGGCAGGGCGCAGGCAGACAGCCTGCGCCAAGGGCGACAGCTCGCACATGCGCGACGTCTGGCGGCGTCGGACCTTGGCGGGCCGATCGACATCCTCGACTACCAGATCGTGAACGCGCTCACGCTGCGGACGGGCGACCTCTTCCTCGCGGTGCCCGGCGACGTGATCGCGTCCGACGGCGAGGTGATCGACGGGGTGGCGTCGGTTGACGAGTCCGCGATCACCGGCGAATCCGCACCGGTCATCCGGGAGTCCGGCGGCGACCGGTCGGCCGTCACCGGGGGTACCAAGGTGCTGTCGGATCACCTGGTGGTGCGCGTGACCGCCAATCCGGGTGAGACCTTCATGGACCGGATGATCGCGCTCGTCGAGGGAGCGGCGCGCCGCAAGACCCCCAACGAAGTGGCGCTGACCATCCTGCTCTCGGGCCTCACCATCGTGTTCCTGCTCGCGGTACTCACGCTGGAGCCGTTCGCGCGCTATTCGGGCGGCTCGGTGCCGGTGCCCGTGCTCATCGCCCTCCTCGTCTGTCTCATCCCGACCACCATCGGCGCGTTGCTCTCCGCCATCGGCATCGCCGGGATGGACCGGCTCGTGCAGCACAACGTCGTGGCGATCAGCGGCCGTGCCGTGGAGGCGGCGGGGGATGTGAGCACCTTGCTGCTGGACAAGACCGGCACGATCACCCTCGGGAACCGGCAGGCGGTGGAGTTCGTCCCGATGCCCGGCGTGTCCGCCGAGCACCTGGCGGACCGTGCACAGCTCGCGTCGATCGCCGATGAGACGCCGGAGGGCCGGAGCATCGTGGTGCTCGCCAAGGAGCGCCACGGACTCCGGGGGCGCAGCCTCGAGAACGCACAGGGCGAACCGGACGTGCGCTTCGTGCCGTTCGCCGCGACGACGCGCATGAGCGGCGTGACGATGTCCGGCGGGGAGATCCGGAAGGGCGCGGGGGATGCCGTCGCGCACTGGGTCATCGAGGCCGGGGGATCGGTGCCCAGCGCACTCGCGACCGTGGTCGAGGGTATCGCACGCAGCGGTGGCACACCGCTTGTCGTCGCGGAACGGCGCAGCGGGCCGGCGCAGGTGCTCGGCGTGATCCACCTCAAGGACGTGGTGAAGGGCGGCATCCGGGAACGTTTCGATCGGCTCCGCGCGATGGGAATCCGTACCGTGATGATCACCGGCGACAATCCCCTGACCGCCGCCGCCATCGCGCGCGAGTCCGGCGTGGACGATTTCCTCGCCGAGGCGCGTCCGGAGGACAAGATGGCATTGATCCGCCGCGAGCAGGCCGGAGGGCGACTCGTCGCCATGACGGGTGACGGAACGAACGACGCTCCGGCGCTCGCGCAGGCCGACGTCGGCGTCGCGATGAACTCCGGCACACAGGCGGCCAAGGAGGCCGGCAACATGGTCGACCTCGACTCCGATCCCACCAAGCTGATCGAGATCGTGGAGATCGGGAAACAACTGCTGATGACCCGCGGTGCGTTGACGACCTTCTCGATCGCCAACGACGTCGCGAAGTACTTCGCGATCATCCCGGCGATCTTCGTCGCCACGTACCCGGCGCTTGGAGCCCTCAACATCATGGGCCTGCACTCGCCCGAGTCGGCGATCCTGTCGAGCGTGATCTTCAACGCGCTCGTGATCGTCGCGCTCATCCCGCTGGCGCTGCGCGGCGTGCGATATCGTCCCACGGGCGCCGCATCGATCCTGCGCCGCAACCTGCTGGTCTATGGCCTCGGCGGCCTCGCGGTGCCGTTCTTCGGGATCGCCGCGATCGACCGCGTGCTCGTCTTCCTCCACCTCGCCTGAGGAACCATGTCCGTCCTGCGCCAGCTCCGGGCCGCTGCGCTGCTCACCGTGTCGCTCGCCGTACTCACCGGCGTGCTCTACCCGGGTGCCGTCATGACCGTCGCGCGCCTCCTCTTCCCGCGGCAGGCCGCCGGCTCGTTGGTCTGGCTCGAGGGACGCGTCGTCGGCAGTGCGCTCATCGGCCAGTCCTTCTCGCAGCCCTGGTACTTCCACGGCCGTCCCTCGGCGGCCGGCGCCGGCTATGACGCGATGGCGTCCGGCGGCAGCAACAAGGGTCCGACGGATGCCGCGCTCGCCGCCGCCGTCCGGGCGCGCGTGGACTCGGCTGTCGCGGAGGGCAGCACACGCGGGCGGGTGCCCGCCGACCGCGTGACGGCCTCCGCCTCCGGGCTCGACCCGCACATCTCCCCCGCGAATGCGCGATCGCAGGTCGCGCGCGTGGCGGCAGCGCGCGGGGTCGCTCCGGCCGTCGTCGCAGCGCTCGTGGATCGACGCGTGGAAGGGCGACAGTTCGGCCTGCTCGGTGAGCCACGCGTGAATGTGCTGCTGCTCAATCTCGCGCTCGATTCCTTGGCCCCGCGTCCCAGGGGCGACGCGCGCGCGGAGCGGCGCCGATGAACCACGCGCGCTGCGCTGCCGGAGGGAGTGGGCCCGGGTTCCCGCTGATGCGGGTGCGCATGCCGGTGCGGCGCTCGCTGTGGGTGTCGCTGTGGGTGTTGCTCTGGGTGTCGCCGCTCGTGTTGCTGCTGGCGCCGTTGGAGCCCGCGGTGGCACAGGGGGCACCGCGCGACAGCGCGCTGCACGTCCGTTTCGGCGTCTTCATCGATGCCTACTACGCGTACGACCGCGGCCGTCCGCCGACGTTCGATCGCGGCTTCACCACGCAGGCGGTCCGGCACAACGAGTTCAACCTGAACCTGGCGCACCTCGACGCCTTGATCGGCGGCGCACGGGTACGCGGACGGCTCGCGGTACAGGCCGGCACCAGCGTGCAGGCGAACTACGCGGCCGAACCGACCCTCGGGTCCAACAGCGGTCCCGATCTCGCGCGCCTGTTGCAGGAGGCCTACGTCGGATACCGCGTGACGCCGCGGCTGTGGGTCGACGCCGGCGTGTTCTTCTCGAACATGGGTGCCGAGGGGTGGATCTCGGCGGACAACATCACGTACACGCGATCCCTGGTGGCCGACTACTCGCCCTACTACTCGAGCGGTGTGCGGGCCGTGTTGCAGGTCTCGCCACGACTGACCGCCCGCGTGGACCTCATCAACGGCTGGCAGAACGTCTCCGAGACCAACGGCGACAAGGCGCTGGGGACGCGGCTCGACCTCGCGCTGCGCGAGGGGGTCGTGCTGAGCCACTACAGCTACGTGGGTGGGGAGCGCGACGGGCGCCTCCGCGCGTTCACGGGCGTCTCCAGCATGGCCGCGTTGACGGAACGACTCACGCTGGAGGCGGAGATCGACGTGGGGCGGCAGGACCGTGACGCGCCGTCCGGCAGCGACACGTGGACCGGCGGGGTGATCGCCGCGCGTTGGGCGTGGTCACCACGCGTCGCGCTCACCGGTCGGGGCGAGTGGTTCCGCGATCCCGGACAAGTGGTCGTCGTGACCGGGGGGCCGGCGCCGTTTCGTGCGACTGGAGGTTCCGTGGGGATCGACGTCACACCGGGCGACGGCGTCCGCTGGCGCAGCGAATGGCGTGCGCTGCGGGCGGACGCGGCGCTGTTCGCGGATCGCGGCGCGCGCGGTGGCGTCTCCGCGTCCGACCTCGTGTTCATCACCGCGTTCACGTTCCGCATGTGAACGCGTCCGGTCGCACGCGCGGCGTGCTCAAGGTGTACATCGGTTCGGCCGCCGGAGTCGGCAAGAGCTACCGGATGCTGCAGGAAGCGCACGAGTTGCGGCGCCGCGGTGTGGACGTCGTCATCGGGTTCATCGAGACCCACGGGCGCCCCGAGACCGCCGCGCTGGTCGGAGACCTCGAGGTGCTGCCGCGTGTGCGGATCCCGTATCGCGGTGTCGCACTTGAGGAGATGGACATCGACGGCATCATCCGGCGCGCGCCCGAGGTGGCGCTCGTAGATGAACTGGCACACACCAACGTGCCCGGGCTGCGGCACCGCAAGCGCTGGGAGGACGTGCTCGCGCTGCTCGACCAGGGGATCACCGTGCTCTCGGCGATGAACGTTCAGCACCTGGAGTCGCTCAACGACGTGCTCGAGCGCACGCTCGGCGTCACCGTGCGCGAGACCGTCCCGGACTGGGTGCTCGCGCAGGCGGAGCAGGTGGTGAACATCGATCTCTCGGCCGAGGACCTGCGTCAGCGATTGCGCGAGGGTCGGATCTACGCGCCCGAGAAGGTCGCGAGTGCACTCACGAACTTCTTCACCGAGGAGAACCTCACCACGCTGCGCGAACTCGCGCTCCGCGAGGTGGCGAGCTCCGTGGACCGCGTACGGCAGGCCCTCCTGCGGCGGGAGGGTGGCGCGACCGCGCCGGCGACCGTGGACCGCGTCGCTGTCGCGATGTCGAGTGACCCGCCGATGACCGCGCAACTCTTGCGCAAGGCCAGCCGGATCGCCGGGCAACTCAACTCCGACTGGTACTGCGTGCACGTGCAGGTGCCGGAGGAGCGGGCGGACCGCATCGACGCCGCCGTGCAGCGCCGCCTGGTGGAGAACATCCAGCTCGCGCAGGCGATGGGTGCCGAATTCGTGAAGCTGGAGAGTGCCGATGTGGCGGACGCCATCGCGCGGTTCGCCGAGACGCGGGGCGTGACGTTGCTGATCGTCGGCCAGACGCGGCGTGGGCGCTGGCACCGGATGCGGTTCGGCTCGGTGGTGGCGCGGTTGATCGAGGCACGTCGCGGCCTCGACGTGCTCGTGGTCTCGCTCGATGAGCGCGGGCATGCCTCGGCCCGCGGACGGCTCCCATGAGCGCGCCCACGCTGGCCGCGCACGATGCCGCGCTGCTCGACGCGATTCTCGGCCCGTTGGCCGATGCGGTGCGCGAAGTGGGCCTGCCGTTGCACATCCTGCTCGAGAGCCGGTTCGGCGAGCTGAACGACAACCAGGTGGAGATGATCGAGGCCGCCAGGGAGCACGCGGCAGCGGCCGACGCGCTCCTTCGCCAGGTGCACCGCATCCGCGCGCTCGACGGATCAGCCCCGACCGCCACCGACGAGACGACGCGCCCGCTCGACCTGTTCCGCAGCGGGCTCGCCATCGCGACGGCGCATGAGGCGCGTCGCGACGTCCGCTTCGACTCGGACCTCTCGCCGGCGCTCGCGCGCGTGCGCGGTGACCGGACACACCTCGCGGAGGCCATCACCCTCATCCTTCGCGAGGCCGGCGCGGCGGCCGCGACGGGCGGACAGGTGTGCATCACCGCGGAAGAAGCGCCGGATCTGCTGCTCGTCCGGGTGTCGTACGCGGGCCGGCTTCCGCGCATGCAGGTGGATAGACTCCTCGCCGCCCGGCTGGTGGAACGGGAAGGGGGCCGCGTGGAGTTCCTCGACGGGTCGACGACGCTGCAACTGCGTCGCTGAGCCGCGGTGGCGGCGGCGGTTCCGTGACGCCGCTCACCGACGCTCGGCGGTGCGTGGCTGCAGGTTTGACACCCTACGGCGCCGCCCCCCAGCTTCTGAGGACCATGTCGACACGCATCAGAACCCTCCTCGCCGGCCTCGGGGCCGCCGTCCTGCTCGGGAGCTGCGGGTCCGAGCCCACCGGTCCCGCCACCCGCATGGGGCGACTCGCCCTCGCGCCGGTGTTCGCGAACGCCGAGGAGGCTGCGATCGTCCAGGTCTCGTTCGTGCGCGTGCGCATCAACGAGTCGCTGCGCACGGATGCCGTGCTCGACACCGTGATCGCGTGGCCGGCGACGGGGGATTCGCTCATCGTGACCCTCGCCTTGCCGGTCACGGCGACGCCGTACGCGTTGCGGCTGGCGATGGCGAACGCGCAGGGTGACACGGTCTTCCGCGCCGGGCCGATCCCGGTGCGCGCGACGTTCAACCCCCGCCGCGAGGATGCCGCGGCGCCGGTGCTCACCTACATCGGCGTGGGCGCCAATGCGACGGGCGTGCGGTTCGTGAATCCGCCCGCCAGCGCCCTGTTCGGCGCCACGGTGCCGATCGTGGCCGAGGCGTTCGACGGCCAGAACACCGTGATCGCGGGCACACCGATCGCGTTCTCCCTCGTGAACCCGGCGGACTCCGTGCGGGCGCGTTTCCCGGACCGCGGGATCGGCTCGCTGGTGGTGGGCACGCAGCGGGGCACGGTCGCGGTCCAGGCGCGGCTGCTCACCGGTCCGTCGGTCACCACCAACATCGCCATCCAGCCGGTCGCCAACGGCATCATCGCGCAGAGCGGGAATGCGCAGACGGGTGTTGCCGGTGGCGTGCTGGCGCAGCCCCTCGTGGCCCGCGTGCGCGCGGCCGACGGGCTCGGGGTGCAGGGCGTCCCGGTGACCTTCGCGGTCCTGACCGGCGGCGGCACGCTCAGCGTGCTCACCGACACGTCCGACCTCAATGGCGACGTGAGCAGCACGCTCACGCTCGGCGCCCTCATCGGCGCACAGACGGTGCGCGCGTCGGTGCCCTCGGTCCCGGGGGCCGAGGTGACGTTCACGGCCACCGCGACCGGCGGGGCCGCCGCGCGCCTGCTGATCCTCGATGAACCGACCAACGTGACCGCCGGCAACGCGGTCGCACCGGCGGTGCGCGTGGCCGTGCAGGATGCCGGTGGCAACACGCTGCCGGCGGCCGTCAATCCCGTGACGGTGGAGATCCTCAACAACCCCGGCGGCACCGGCGTGCTGCAGGGGCCACTGACCGTCAACGCCGTGGCCGGCGTCGCGACGTTCAACGCCATCCGCATCGATCAGGCGGCTGCGGGCTACACGCTGCGGTTCACCGCGGCAGGACTGAGCGCCGACACCAGCGTGGCGTTCACTGTCGCTCCGGCGGCGGCGACCGCGCTGGCGTTCGCCACCCAGCCGCCGCTCTCGGCCGTGAATGCGACGCCGTTCACCGTCGCGGTGCGTGCTCGCGACGCGTTCGGGAACACGACGCCGGTGTTCGTCGGCGGCGTGACGGTCGCGATCGGCACCAATCCGGCGGCCGGCACCCTCGCGGGCACCGTCACGCAGACCGCCGTGGCGGGAGTCGCGACGTTCACCAGCCTCAGCATCAACAACATCGGTGTGGGCTACACGCTCACGGCGACCGGCGGCGGCTTGACCGCGGCCACGTCCAACGCCTTCGACATCACCGCCTCGGCCGGCATCAATAGCTGGGTGAATGCCGCAGGTGGTGCCTGGAGCACCGCGGCGAACTGGAGCCAGGGCAGCGTGCCCGACCCCAGCGATACCGTGACCATCGAACTGCCAGGCACGTACACGGTGACGGTGGATCAGAACGTCACGGTCGGCCGCCTGCGGCTCGGCGGCGCCAGCGGCACCCAGACGCTCGCGATCGGTACCAACACGTTCACCATGGCGGAGTCCGTGTTCGTGGCGCCGCAGGGTGTGGTGGCGTTGAGCGGTTCGTCGCTCAACGGCATCGGCACCATGCGCGTGGCCGGCACCTTCAATTGGACCGGTGGCGCGATCGCCGGCGTGGGCGGCGACGTCGTGGTGGCCACCGGCGGCGTGCTCAACGCCACCGGTGCACTCGCGCGCAACCTGCAGGAGCGCACGCTGCGCATCGTGGGCACGGCGACCTGGAGCGCCAGCGGCACACTCAACGTCGGCCTGGGCGCGCTGCTGCACATCGCGCCGGGCGGCAGCCTGGCCGTCACCTCGGACCCGAGCTTCACCTTCAACCTCGGTGGCGCGACGCCGCGCCTCCACAACGAGGGCACGCTCACGCGCTCGGGATCGGCCGGCATCTTCCTCCTCCAGATGCCCTGGGAGAACGACGGCACCACCGTGCTGACCTCCGGGCAGCTCACCGCGACCAACGGCAGCGGCGCGGGCAGCAGCGGCGGCGCCCTGCAACTGGGCGCCGGCACGACGCTGCTGATCAACAACGGCACCTACAACTGGGATGCCGGATCCTCGACGTCCGGCACCGGCACCCTCACGGTCTCGGCCGGCACCGTGAACGTGTCGAGCCCCTTCGCGCATCCTGGCCCGGTCACCGTGGCCGGTGGCGACCTGAATCTGCTCGGGGCGACGAACAGCATCACCGGGCTGACGATCTCCGGCGGCAACCTCGGCGGCGCGGCGGGCACGACCGTCACGCTCAACGGCACGACGGCCTGGACGGGCGGCAGCATCGGCACGTCAGGCATCGTGACGGTGCCCCTGGGTGCCACCCTCAACGTCTCGAACGCCGTGGCGCACACCTTGTCGTCGGCGACGCTGCAGATCGCCGGCACGGCGAACTTCACGGATGCGTTCACGCTCAACACCGGGTTGGGAGCGGTGCTCCGCGTGCAGGCCGGCGGCGCGCTCAACCTGCAGGGTGACCACATCCTGAGCTACAACCTCGGCGGCGCCAGCTCACGGCTGGAGAACCTCGGCACCATCACGCGCGTGAGCGGTACCGGGTTCTCGACCATCTCGCTGCCGGTGGACCACGACGGCGTGTGGAACGTCCAGACGGGCGCACAGCGCATCAACCTTGGTTCTGACGTCGAGAGCTGGTCAGGGTCGATGGCCCTCGCGGCCGGCACCACGCTGGACTTCTCCGGCGGCACCACGGCGCTGGGGCCGACCGCGACCATCACCGGCACCGGTGCACTCAGCGTGGCGGGCGGCACGGTCAACGTCGCGGCCCCCCTCAGCTTCACGGGTGCGGTCAACGTCGCCAACGGGGCGCTGAACCTCAACGGCGCCACGGCGCTCACCACCGTGACGCTCTCCGGCGGGTCGATCGGCGGCACCGGCGCGATCAGCGTGGCGACCGCGCTCAACTGGTCCGGTGGCAACATCGATGGCAGCGGCACGCTCAGCGTGCCGGTGGGTGCCACCTTGGCCTCGTCGGGCACCGCGACGCGCAGCCACAGCGGACGCCTCATCAGCGTCGGGGGCAGCGCGAACTTCACCGGCGGGCATCAGGTCAACTCCGGTCTCGGGTCCGTGCTGCGGGTGCTGGCGGGCGGCACGTTGCTCGTGCAGGGCAATCACAGCTTCCTCAACAACCTCGGCGGCGCCGCGCCGCTGGTGGAGAACCTCGGGACGTTCACGCGCAACACTGCCACCGGCACTGTGACGATGAACGTGCCGTTCCAGAACAGCGGTACGGTCACGCTGTCCACCGGTGTGCTGGATCTCACCGGGGCGGCGACCCTGGGTGGGCCGATCGCCCTCGCCACCACGACCACCCTGCGGCTCAACGGTGGCACCATCACGCTCGCGCCGACCCTGGTGGTGAGCGGGCTCGGCGTCACGCAACTCGCCGGCGGCATCGTGTCCGGCCTCGTCGCCGGTGACACCGCGAACTTCGGACGCCTGCAACTCACCGGCGGCACGTTGAGTGCCGGCGGTGTGGTGCGCTCCACGGACTTCCTCGATTGGGCCGGCTCGACGATCAGCGGCACGCTCACGCTGGTGGCGGTGGACAGCATGGTCATCACCACCACCGGCACGCGGAACCTGAGCAACGCAACCCTCGAGACCCGCGGCGCCACCGTGTGGGCCACCGCGGCCACCATCAACAGCGGCGCCGGCGCCGTGTGGCGCAATGCCGCCGGGGCCAACATCGTGTGGTCCGGCAACGGCAGCCTGCTCCACAACCTCGGCGGCACCCAGACGCAACTGGAGAACCTCGGCGGCATGCAGTTCACCGGCGCGGGCACCGCGACCATCGGTGCCACCCTGATCGACACGGCCGGCGTCGGCTTCTCCGTGCCCTCCGGCACCGTCGCCCTGAGCGGGGGCGGCCGGCTCTCGGGCAATCGGAACGTGACCGGATTCCTCGACGTCACGGGCGGTGTGCTCACTCTGCGTCCCGGCACGTCGATCTCGAGCATGGGCACCGGCACGCTGCGCATGACGGGTGGTACGCTGCGGCCGGACAGCGGCGCGAGTGTGTCCGTGGACCGCTTCGAGCTCTCCGGCGGCGCACTCGACCACGAAGGCACGTTCAGCGTGACCACGTTGTTCAACTGGTCGGCGGGCAGCATCCAGTCCAACCAGGTCGGACTGGGCGGCACCACCGCGCTCACCACCGGCGCGACCATGAACATCACCGGCGCCACCGCCCGCAGCGCGTCCGGCACGCACCTGCTCAGCATCACCCCGGGCACGACCGTCAATCACAACGCCACCGGCGCCATCCTCACCGGCTTGGGCTTCACGGTGCAGAACGGCGGCACGTACAACCTGCAGAACGTCGGCGGCTACGCCTTCACGCTCGGCGGCACCCAACCCACGTTCCGCAACCTCGCGGGCGCGACGCTGACGTCGAGCGGCGCGAGCACCGGCAGCATCGCCATGCGGATGGACAACCAGGGCGGTGCGCTCACGGTGACCGGGGACACGCTGCGGCTGCTGCTGGGCAGCACCGGCTCGTTCGCCGGCACGGCGACCGTGAACACGGCAGCGCTGAAGCTGGGCGGGGGCCCCTTCACGCTCACCGGTGCGTTCACCGTGGCCGGCACCGCCGGCGACCTCGTGGTCAACAACGGGTCCATCGCCGTCGGGACGCAGACGCTGCAGGTGAACGGCGACCTGCTCACCGAGACCGGTGGTGCCCTGACCAGCACGGCGGCCACCGGCGTGATCGACGTGAACGGCAACGCCGTGTTCAACGGCGCGCAGAGTGTGCTCTCCGCCGGCACGTTGCGCGTCGCGGGCAACTTCACGCAGGGCCCGACCGGCGTGGTGAACACCTTCGACGCCAGCGGGACGCACCGCACCGTGTTCGACGGCACCGGGCCGCAGAGCATCACGTTCGCCAATCCCACGAGCTCGCGGTTCAACCGCGTGGAGTTCCCGACGATCGGCCACACGGTCACGTTGCAGACCAACGTGACCGTGCTCGACTCGCTGATCATGCTCGGCGGCGGTCCGGGCTCCGCCGATCTCGTCGGCGCCGGAACGACGCAGCGGCTCAGGGTGGAAGGTGTGCTCCGCATGGACTTCTCCACGACGTCGCCGAGCCTCTCGGTGCCGGTGGTGGAGATGACGGCGGTGCCGGCCGTGGCGGCGATCTCGAGCCCGGGGCGTGGCTTCTTCCCCGACACCGCGGTCTATCTGGGCGCCGCGATCACCGCCCTGCCGACGAACGCCGGCTACAAATACAACAGCGTACGCCTCGCCACCGGTGCCGCCGTGACCATCGCCAGTGACACCATCGCCGGCGACCTCCACGTCTCGTCCGGTGTCGCCAGCTATGTCGGCACCGTCAATCACCGCATCCAGGGCGACCTGCGCACCACCGGGACCGGATCGATCTTCCTCTTCTCGGTCGACGCCAACGTCACCGTGGTCGACAGTGCGATCTTCGGCGGCGCGAGCACCAACACCACGCTCAACGCCGGGACCTTGCGCCTGCTCGGCCACTTCGTGCAGGCCGGCGGGAACACGGCGGCGTTCGCGGCGACCGGGACCCATACGACGATCTTCGCCGGTGCGGCCCAGCAGACGATCCGCTTCGACAATCCGGGTACCACCACCACGACCTCGCACTTCGCGGAGCTGCAGATCGCCAACGTCTCCGCGGGCGGCGTCCGCCTGCTCTCGCCCGTCCACGCGGTGACGCAGTTGGAGACGAGCTTCAGCCGCACGGCGATCAGTCAGGTATCGAGTGCCAACGGTGACTCATTGACCATCCAGGGCGCGAACGCGGACTCGATCACGTTCGACAACACGCCGCTGCGCGTGATCGGGACCGGTGCGATCACCAAGCTCAACGTCATCCGGTTCCAGAACATGGCGGCGACGGCAACGCAGTTCCGCTTCACGCGTGCGGGTACGGGGACCCCCATCGCGCTCAATGACTGGACCTTCGCCAGCACGCCCGTGGGCGGCCTCTACTTCTCGTTCAACAACACCGCCGTCGGCGTGGCGATGCCGGTGAACTTCCTCGGTGCGACCCCGGGCACCATCGGCGCGTTGGGTGGATTGTACCAACGCCTCGGTGCGACGCTGCCCGCGGTGAACTGGAACGGACAACCCATGCCGTAGGCGAGGGTATAGGCTCGCCAGCGCATCACGCGGGGTCCGCCATCATCGGCGGACCCCGCTTGACTTTTCCGCGACCGCCGCCGATACTCACTGCACAACAGAAGCCCGTGGTCATTTGCCGCGATTGCCGCCACGTTAAAGAAAGTGCTAAAACGCGATGTCCCGCGGCGTCCGTCCGTGGGATTTTTCATTTCCCATCGGCGACGCCTCGACCTCACGAAGACCGCGGCCCTCTCACCCGCTCGAGGACCGCTCGATGGCCACCTTCGTCGCTGATCCCTCGCGAAGCCTGCGCTTCGCCACGCTGCCGCCCCTTCCGCTCGACTCCGGGGAGATGCTGGCGCAGGGTACGATCGCCTACCACCTCGACGGCAGCCTCAACGCCACGCGCGACAACGTGATCCTGGTGCTGCACGCGCTCACGGGGTCCGCCGACGCGGCAGGGGAGTGGTGGCAGGGCCTGATCGGTCCCGGCTGCGCGCTCGACACCGACCGCTTCGCTGTCCTCGCCCCAAACCTCATCGGCTCCTGCTACGGATCGAGCGGCCCGCGCGAGGGTGGCGACCCCTTCCCGCGCATCACCACGCGCGACCAGGCGCGTGCGGTGGGGGTGTTGCTCGAGGCGCTGCGCATCCCGCGCGTCGTGTTGGTCACCGGCGGCTCGCTGGGGGGCATGGTGTCGCTCGAGTTCGTCGCCACGTTCCCGTCGCGTGCGGAGGCAGCGGTGGTGTTCGCCGCACCGGCGGTGCAGTCGGCGGCGAGCATCGGCTGGGTGCACGTACAACGCGAGGCGCTGCGACTGGGAGGCGCCGAGGGCCTCGCGCTCGCCCGGCAGGTGGCGATGCTCACCTATCGCACGTCCGACGGACTCCGCGAACGCTTCGGGCGGCTGCGCGGCGCGGCCGGTGCGTTCAGCGTGCAGGAGTGGCTCTGGGCGCACGGCGCCAAGCTGCGCGCCCGGTTCGACAAGGCGAGTTATCTCACGCTGCTCGACGCGATGGACGCCCACGACATCGGCCGCGGACGTGGTGGCATCGGCGAACGGCTGCGCGAGTCCGGCACCGCGCTCACCGGCGTCGGGATCCCGGGTGACCTGTTCTATCCGGCCGAGGAGGTCGCGGAATGGGTGGCCGAGGCGGGCGGCAACTACCGCGCGATCGTGTCGGAGCACGGCCACGATGCCTTCCTGCTCGAGCGCACGCGCGTCGGCGCGATCCTGCGCGAGGCGTTGTCCACGCGGCACCAGGCCCCGCGCCGCGCGCGCAGTGCCCAGGAGGTCGCATGACCACACTGGCCATCGCCGGCTGCGGCACGGTGGGCGGCGCGCTGCTCGACCTGCTCGCGCGCCACGGCGACGCGATCGAACGACGCACCGGTCACCGGTTCGAGGTGCTGCGCATCCTCGTGCACGACGTCGCGCGGCCGCGGTCGGTGCACGTGCCGCGGGCGCTGCTGACGGAATCGGTCACCGAGTTCCTGGCGGCGCCGGCCGACGTCGTGGTGGAGGCGATCGGCGGAACGAGCACGGCGGCGGCGCTCGCGCGTGCCACGCTGGCCAGCGGCCGTCGGCTGGTCACGGCCAACAAGGCCCTGCTGCGGGCCGAGGGGCCGGCGTTGGCGGCGTTGGCCGCCGCGCACGCCGCCGACGGTGCGGCGCTCGACTTCGAGGCCGCCGTGGGTGGCGGCGTGCCGGTGGTCCGTGCGCTGCGTGAATCGCTCGCCGGCCACGGTGTGCGACGCATCCGTGGCGTACTCAATGGCACCACCAACTACATCCTCTCGCGGGTCGAGGATGGTGCGGATGCCGCGGCGGCGCTGCGCGCGGCGCAGCGGGCCGGGTTCGCCGAGGCCGATCCCACGCGGGATGTCGCCGGCATCGACGCCGCCGACAAGATCGCGGTGCTCGCCTGGCTGGCGTTCGGTGTGGATCCCACGCGGTTGCCGGTGCGTACGCTCGGCCTGCCGCCGGATCCGGTGGCCGCGGTGCGGCGCGCGCGCACCCAAGGCGCGGTGCTGCGGCTGGTGGCCGAAGCCGAGGAGCACGAGGGCGTCGTCCGTGCGAGCGTCGCACCAGTGCTGCTCGATGCCGCGGACCCGCTCGCCCGCGCGCGCGACGAGGAGAACGTCGTGGTCATCGAATCCGAGTCCGCCGGGGCGATCACGCTGCACGGACGTGGCGCTGGTGGCTCCGCCACCGCCTCCGCATTGCTCGCCGACCTCCTGCGGGCCTCGGCGCCCGTGCCGGCCTGACACCACCCGAGCCCTTCCATGCATCCCGAGACCCTCGCCATCCGCACGCAGACGGCGCGCAGTGCGCACCGCGAACACGCGACACCGCTGTTCCTCACGTCCTCCTTCGTCTTCGACTCCGCCGAGCAGGCCCGCGCGCTGTTCGCCGAGGAGATCGCGGGGCCGGTGTACTCGCGATACGCCAACCCGACCACCGACGAGTTCGTCGAGAAGCTGCGCCTGCTCGAGGGTGCGGAGGATGGGCTCGCGACGGCCTCGGGCATGTCGGCGGTCTACACCGCGCTCGCCGCGCTGCTCCAGTCGGGGGACCACGTGGTCGCCGGCCGTGCGTTGTTCGGCTCGACGCACCAGCTGTTCACGCGGGTCTTCCCCAAGTGGGGCATCACGCACCGCTACGTGGACGGCGCCGACGCGGACGCGTTCGCGGCCGCGATCCAGCCGAACACCAAGGTGATCTTCGTCGAGACGCCCTCCAACCCGGGACTCGACCTCGTGGACCTGGCCGCGCTGGGCGACCTCGCGCGCGCACGCGGCCTCACGTTCGTGGTGGACAACTGCTTCGCCACGCCGGTGCTCACGCGGCCGATCGGGTTCGGGGCGCACGTGGTGGTGCATTCCGCGACCAAGTTCATCGATGGTCAGGGCCGGGTGCTCGGTGGGGCCATCGTCGGCGAGGCGTCACGGATCGCCGAGGCGCGTTTCCTGGCGCGGCACTCCGGGCCGGCCCTCGCGCCGTTCAACGCCTGGGTGCTCAGCAAGAGCCTGGAGACGCTGGCGTTGCGCGTCGAGAGGCACGCGTCCAACGCGCTGGCCCTGGCGACGGCACTGGAGGAGAACGCGGCGGTGCAGCGGGTGCGTTATCCCTTCCTCGCGTCGCATCCGCAGCAGGCCCTGGCGCGGCGCCAGATGCGCTGGGGCGGCGGTGTGCTCACCATCGACGTCGGCGCGTACGAGACCGCGCGCCGGTTCCTCGACGGCCTGCGCCTCTGCTCGCACTCCCCCAATCTCGGCGACACCCGCACCATCGTCACGCATCCCACGTCCACCACGCATTCCAAGCTCACGGACGCCGAGCGCGCGCGGGTGGGGATCACGCCCGGACTGGTGCGGATCTCCGTGGGGCTGGAGCACGTCGACGACATCCTCGACGACGTGTCGCAGGCGCTGGCGTCAGCGCGCTGACGTTCGGGCGGCGCGGGCCATCACCGAGTCCACGAGGGCCCGCAGCACGTCCGGGCGGTCGCCCTGCATGTGCTTGCCGGGCAGCCACACGCGCTCGCGCGGCTCGGCCGTGGCGTCCCAGAGGGCATCGACGGCCACGCGCGGGATCCGTTCGTCGTCCATCGCGCTGAGCAGGACCACGGGGCGGGGCGCCACGGCGCCGACCCAGCGCTCCGGTGCGAATCGTGGACCCGAGGCGAGCAGCGTGGCCAATCCGGCGATGGGCCAGCGGAACGCAGCGATGGGCACATCGCGCTTGAGCCCTTGGTCGATCATGGCGAAGGGGCGTCCGCCGCCGTGCGCGATCCAGAGCCGCGTGACGCGCGGGTCGCGGGCCGCAGCGATGGTGGCGAACGGTGCACCGAAGCTCGCGCCGACGAGTTCCACCCGCGTGTCGTCCACATCCGGTCGCGCCAGCAGGTGGTCGAGCGCGAGCGAGACTGCGGGCGGTATGTCGTACAGCGCGCGCCGGATGGCCGGGACCTGTGCGACGACCGCGAGCCCCTTGGCCCGATGGTCACCGTCGAACGGATACTCGAGCGAGGCGAAGACGGTGCCGCGCGTGTCGCCGACCAGGGCGCCGGCGCGCATGCCCCGCTGGTGCCCGCCGAGCACGAGGAAGAGCGGGCGCCGCGTGGGAGCCGTGCCCGCGGGCGCTGACGCCGGCCGGAGCGGCTCGCGCACCGCGAGTTGCACCTGCAGTCCGCTCGAGGAGCGCAGCGCCACCACCTGCTCGCGGGCGGTGGAATCGTGGGTGGCCGGGAAGGTGTCCGCCGCGACGAGTGTGCCGCGGCGCTCGGCGAAGACCGGCTCGGGGTCGCGCAGCAGCCAGGCGACCGCGGCAAGTCCGGCGAGGAGGACGCCCCCTGCGCTCCAGCGCAGCAGGCGCCTCCGGCGATCAGCGGACGATGAGCGTGTAGCCGCCGAAGTCATTCGGATCGAAGGTGTTCGCGAGGACGTAGTAGGTGCCGGCCGCGAAGCCGAAGGTGATGCGCGCGTTGATGTCGATGCCGCCGTCGTCGTCCTCGACGATCGTGTTGCCGGCCGCGTCGCGGATGATCAGGTACGGATCGAAGTCATCGCTGATGTGGTCGATGGTCAGCACCGAGGCCGTGTCGATGTCGAGGCGCCAACGGTCGGCGTAGGAGCCATCGGTGAGCCGGCAGGACTCGCGCACGAGCACCCCGGTGACCGTGTCGCCGAGCGAGAGGTTGCCCACGGTGGTGTTGCAGGCGAGCGACTCCCGTGGCGGCCCGACGGGATCGTCGTCGCAGGCGGCAGCGGAGAGCGTGACCACGGCGAGTACGGCTAGGAGCAGGGGCCGACGGTTGAGGCGGCGCATCGAGGGTCCGTTCCGGTAGAGGTTCCCGGGGTGCTACACCGGCCGCGGGCGAAGGAGCCACGCCCGCGCGGCGGCCGGGAACGGCACGGGAACACGACGGGGCCGCGCGGTCGGCGCGGCCCCGTCAGCCTGCGGTTCGTACAACTCCCTTACGGCTTCTTGAGCGCCTTCACCTCGGCCGGCAGCTCGAAGAGCTTGGGGTCCGGATCGCCGGCTTCGGCGGACGTGATCGTCATGACCTGTTCCATCCCCATCACCTGCACCACGACCTTGTGGGCCATCAGGATGCCGCCGACGGAGCGGTAGTCGCTGAGACGCGAGACCGCGTCGATCTCGCCCTGCGGCGACATCTGCTTGCTCATCGACTCGATGATGAGGCCCGTCTTCACCGAGTAGCAGTCCGTGGTCACGCGCTTGGACTTCCACACGTGCTTGACGCGGATGCACTTCTCGCCGCCCACGTCGCCTTCGCCGGCGAGCTCGGACGACTCGAACATCGACGCGGGACGCGTGAGCATGCCGAAGTCCGCGTTGTCGATGGTCTGCGCCGCCTCGGCGCCGCTGACGAGGCGCGGACCCTGCATCGGGTCGGACGCCCAGGCCGTGCTGCCGTCGAAGCCGGAGCGCATCTCGCCCAAGCCGGGCAGCGTGATCTTCACCGACACGAGGTTCGGCCGGCGCTGCACCGAGGAGACCGTCGCGGACATGCCCATGGCGGGCATCTCCATGGTCATGGTCGAGGTCATGCCCTGGATCGATGCGGCCTTGCCGTCGGGGTCGACGGCCTTGGCGTAGCGGGCGAGGATCTCCGCCGGGGTCTGCGCCGACAACGCGCGCCCCGCGACGAGGGAAAGTGCGAGGACGGCGATGTTGCGGATACGACGCGAGAACACTGGGCCTCCGTGCAGGTGGGGTCGTGCGGGTCGGAGGGACGCGGACGCGACCTCCGTCGTGCTGGGACGAACAACCGGCGCCGGAATCACGGCATCTCCCGCGCGAGCGTGGACGCCAGCCAGGCGCGCGCGGCGTCCAGGGCGGCGTCCCGGCCGCTCCTCAGATTAACCAAGGTCAACGGCACAGGTTCCTCGGGGATCACGCCGACCCCCTCGACCTTGCGGCCCTTGGCGTCGCTGTGGTCCGCAAGCACGTGCATCAGGACGTCGCCGCTGGGCAGCTTGCCCGCCGCCGCGGGCAGCGCCATGCCCGCACTGCGGGTCCCGAAGACCCGGGCACGGCCCAGGCCCTGCATGCCGGACGCGAAGAACTCCGAGGTGCTGGCCGAGAACTCGTCCACCAGGATGGCCACCGGTCCGGCGAAGGGCGCCCGCAGGGTGCCGCTGCGATCCACCCGACGGGGGTTCGCCGCGAACCGGAGTACGCCGCTCCGCGTCTTGAGCTCGCCGAGCGAGACCACCGTGTCGAGCACGTGCCCCGAGACACCGGCAAGCATGCCGATGACGCCGCCGGGATTGCCGCGCAGGTCGATGATGAGTCCGTGTGCATCGCGCTGCATGAAGAACAGCGAGTCCAGGGTCGGCGAGACGACGGGGAACCAGCCGCTCCAGCCGATGGTGGCCACGGTGCGCGCACCGCGCGCCGTGGTGACGGTGGCCCGCGTGCCGGTGGCCTGCACGACGAACGGCGGCAGGTTACCGAATCGCGTGAGCTGGCCTTGCAGGGCGCCGCGCACGATCCGATGCGCACGCGTACGTCCCCGCGCGTCGGTGATGGTGACGTGCAGCGTATCGCCGATGGGACCGGCGAGCCGCGATTTCACGAAGGTCGTGAGCAGGCGCTCGGCGCCCAGGCTGTCGGAGGGCATCGACTTCCGCACCAGCGTGCGCAGCGCACCGATGCTGGTGGTGTCGAGGTGGGTGATGATGTCGCCCGGGGCGATGCCCGCCCGCGCCGCCGCGGACCCGGCCTCGACGCGCCACACGGCGATCGTGCCGTCGACCGGCCGCACGTCGATCCCGCTGGACCCCGGGCGCGTGGCGACGATGGTCTCCGAGTCGCCGCGGGCCGACATCGCGGCGGCGTCGCTGGGGATGAGCACGAAGTGCGACTGCGCCGGCACCGCGATGAGCGCCCGGATGGCGCCGCGTACGGCGTCCCGGCTCGCCGTGGGTTCGAGCGTGGCCCGCAGCGAGTCGCGCACGGCACGCCAGCGGCCGTTCACGAAGCTGCTGTCCCAGTAGGTGCGGGAGATCGCCGACCACGCCGAATCGAAATCCGCGCGGAGCGTGGGCGGCGGCGGGTCCTGCGCGCGCAATGGAGCGGGTACGGCGGCTGCCGCGACCGCGGCCGTGAGGAGGACCGTGAATACAGTGGAATGCATCGAGACGCGCACGATGGGCTCGGAGGGGGCAGAGGGGGAGCGGAAGTGCTACGTGCATTGTACAGCGACGCGGGCCGCCGGTGGGAGCAGGTGGGTCGCTGTCGCGCCCGGGATCCCGTCACGTTCGGTCCGGACGAGACTTGGACGATGCACGGACCGAGCCGGACCGACTAACTTCCGCCCGTGCCCAACACCGTCCTGACCCCCGACGAGTCCCTGCGACTCGTGCCCGAACTCGCCGCCACCCGGAACCCCAAGGTCTGGGTGTATCGATTTACCGACGCCACCCACGGGTGGACGCTGTCGGTCGCCACGCACGCCGAGCCGGGCTCTCACAAGCTCTCGCTCGGCGGCTTTCGTATCGCCCCCGTCGAGCGCACCTCGGCGCCCGGCTTCACCACCGATCGCGAAGCCATCGCCCTGGCGATGGGCATGGAGGAGAAGGTCCATTGGTCGCGCGTCATCGGTGTGGGTGGACCGCTCGCACGGCGGGACCTCACGCGCGTGGTGGGCGGCAAGTGTGTGCTCGCCCCCACGCCGGACGCGCGGGTGGGGCAGCCCCACGATGCCGCGCTGCTCGACTTCGCGATCGCCGCGTTCCAGGAGATCGAGCGGCAGGCTGGCATCCGGCTCACCACCGGGCAGGACCTCGGGCACGGCATCATGCACGACGGACGCACGCCGTCCCTCGCGTACCTCAACGCCCGCTACCTCGGCAGCGTGGTGGCCGACACCTCCGTGCCGACGGGCGAAGGCAACTACCGGATCCTCGACGGCATGCTGCGCGCCTGCGGCGTGCCGCTGGAGCGCGCGACCGTCGCACTCATCGGATGCGGCAACATCGGCATGCACATCGTGGGGCGGTTACGGGAGCGCGGCAGCACCATCCTCGCCTGCGAGTCGCGCGCCGAGCGCCGGGCCGAGCTGGAGGCGCTGGGCATCCGCACGTTCACGCCGGAGCAGAAGCCGGCGCTGCTGCGCGAGCCGATGGACGCGCTCGTGGTGAACGCCGCCGGGGGCTCGCTCGACCGCGCGACCGTGGAGGCCTGCGCGGCCAATCCGCGGCTCGCCGTGATCTGCGGCAGCGAGAACCTCGTGATGCCGGATCCGTCCGCCGTCGCCGTGCTCGAGCGCGCGAAGAAGGTCTACGCGCCCACCGAACTCGGGGGCATGATGGGCTATCTCACCGCGGTCGAGGAATTCCTCGCCAAGGAAGCGGGCGTGCCGTTCGAGGTGCAGACGCTGCTGGACGCCGCGAAGAAGCTCGACGACGCCGGGTATCGCGCGACCGCACGTGTGCGCGAAGGCGGCCATGCGGAGTCGTTCGAGCAGGCCATCACGGCGATCTACTCCGCTGCGTGAGGGCTTCGCGGCAGGCCCGCGCCAGCTCTTCCTTGAGCGCGGGCTTCTGCAGCACCATCGTGATGCCCACGTCCCGCAAGGCGGGATCGTTCGCGTCACGCACGTAGCCGGAGAGCAGCACCACCGGCAGGTCCGACCGCACGGTCTGGATCGCCTCCGCCAGGTCGAGCCCGGACATCTCGGGCATCGAGAGGTCCGTGATGACGAGGTCGAAGCGCCGCGGCGCGGCGCGGAGCAGCTCCAGGGCGGTCATCGCGTCCTTCGCCGGCACCACCGAGTAGCCGAGCGTCTCGAGTCGCCGACGCCCGGCCTCCACCAGCGCGGGCTCATCATCCACGTACAGGATGCACTCGCCGTTGCCCCGGAGCGCGGGGTGCAGCGCCGACTTGGGTGCGACGGCCGTCTCGTCCTCGACGGAGGGGAACAGGCAGCGGACGCGGGTGCCCACGCCGAGCTCGCTCTCCAGCAGCACCGCGCCCCGGTGGTCCTGCATGATGCCATGCACCATCGCCAAACCCAGCCCGGTGCCGCTGCCCGGACCCTTGGTGGTGAAGAACGGCTCGAAGGCGCGTGCCCGCGTGTCGGCATCCATGCCCTCGCCGCTGTCCCGCACGCTCATGGCCACATAGTGCCCCTCGCGAAGCCCCGGATTGGCGCGTGCGATGCTGTCGTGCACGTAGATCGGTTCCACCTCGAACGTGAGGATGCCACCGCGCGGCATCGCCTGCGATCCGTTCGACGCGAGGTTCATGAGTACCTGATGCACCGACGTGGTGTCCGCCATCACGTGGGGCACCTGGTCGGCGGTGTTGAGCTCGAGTGCCACCCCGGCGGGCAGCGTCGCGCGCAGCAACGGTTGGATCTCGGTGACGAGGTCCCGCAAGTCGATCGACGTGAGCGTCTGCTCCTGGCGCCGCGAGAAGGTCAGGATGCGCTCCACGAGCTGCCGTCCGCGCAGGGCGGCCGCCATCACCTCGCCGACGTCTCGGGTGAGGCCGGCGTTGGACTCCACTTGCCCGGCGATCAACTCCGTGTAGCCGATGATGGCGCCGAGCAGGTTGTTGAAGTCGTGCGCGATGCCGCCCGCGAGCGTGCCGATCGCCTCCATCTTCTGCGACTGGCGCAGGCGCTCGCTGAGCGCGCGCTGCTCCTCCTCGAGGCGCTTGCGCGCGGAGATGTCGACCACCGCGCCGAGCACGAAGATGCCCTCCTCGGTGGCCACGGGCGTGAGCCCGATCTCCACCGGCACCTCGGAGCCGTCCTTGCGCAGCCCGAAGAGGTCGCGACCGGCGCCCATGGCGCGCACGCGAGGGTCGTTCCGGAATCCGGCGCGGTACGAGGGATGTGCGCCCTGCGAGCGGGCAGGGACCAGCCGTTCGACCGGCTGTCCGAGGAGCTCCTCACGTGCGTAGCCGAACATCCGTTCGATCTCGCGGTTCACGAGCACGATGCGCCCCTCGGCATCGGTCATGAGCAAGCCGCTCGGCGCAGACTCCACCGCGGCCCGGAGATGTGCTTCGATGTTGCGGATCGGAGCGTCGGTCACGTCTCCCTCGCGCATGGACGGTGAGCGTACCGTACGCATGCCAAGGTAGGGAGATTCCCGACACTACGCCATTGGACTCGACGCTGGTGGTGCTCGACCGGTGAGCTATTTCGCCCGGAACCTTGCGAGTGCCTCGCGCGTGAAGTCCGAAAACACCATGCGCCCGCTCATCGCGGCGCGTTCACCCATGCGCTCGGCCCAGTCCTCGGTACCTCGCCAGAAGATGCGCTTCATCTCGCGCATGGCCTCCGGATTGGCGGCCGCGAGGCGGCTCGCGTGGGCCGCGATGACGGCATCGAGGGCGGCCGCATCATCCACGAGCGCGGAGTAGAGGCCGTGCCGTTCGCACCACTCGGCGTCGTGCCAGTCGGCATGCACGCCGAGATTCATGAACGGGGCGAGACCGAGCTTCCGTTCGATCACCACGCCGACCACGAACGGGCCGATCCCGACCTGCAGCTCGCTCAGCTTGACCTGGGCGGCGCGCACTGCCACCGAGTAGTCGCTCGCGGCGATGACACCGATGGCCCCGCCGGCGGCACGGCCCTGCACGCGCGTGAGGACGAACTTGGGCGCCCGGATCATCGCCAGGATGACCCGCGAGAAGCCGCTGAAGAACTCCTTGCCGGCCTCGGCGTCGCCGAGCGCCGTGAACTCGTCGAACGACGCACCGGCGCAGAAGGTGCTGCTGCCGGCACTGCGCAGCACAATCACGCGCGCCGATGAATCGGCCCCGACGGCGGTGATGGCGGCCGCCAGCTCGTTGAGGAGCTTGGCGGGTAGGGAGTTCCCCTTCGGGTGGGCGAACTCCACGGTCCCGACGCCATCGCTGGTGGAGGTTCGGACCGTGCCCTCGGGCACTGGGGATGAGCTGGAAGCGGTAGCGGTCATGGCACTAACTTACACGTCATGGAACCGACCCCCAACGCCCCCGCGGACGAGACGGCGCTCAACGCCGCGTTCGAAGCCAAGATCGCAGCCGGCGACAGCATCGAGCCCAAGGACTGGATGCCGGAGCGGTACCGCAAGCAGCTCACGCGGATGATGTCGCAGCACGCGCACTCCGAGATCGTGGGCATGCTGCCCGAAGGCAACTGGATCACGCGCGCGCCCAGCCTGCGTCGCAAGATGTCGCTCATCGCCAAGGTGCAGGACGAGGCCGGGCACGGACTCTACATCTATTGTGGGACCGAGACGCTGGGGGTGGACCGCTTCGACCTGTACAACCAGCTGCTCGACGGCAGCGCGAAGTACTCCAGCATCTTCAACTACCCGACCCTGTCCTGGGCCGACATGGGCGTGATCGGGTGGCTGGTGGACGGGGCGGCGATCGTGAACCAGACGGTGCTGGCCAAGACCTCGTACGGCCCCTATGCCCGCGCGATGGTGCGCATCTGCAAGGAGGAGAACTTCCACAAGCGGCAGGGCTACGAGATCTGCGCGACGCTGGCCGCCGGCACCCCGGCACAGCGGGAGATGCTGCAGGACGCCGTGAACCGCTTCTGGTGGCCGGCCCTCATGATGTTCGGCCCGAGCGACAAGGACTCGCCGAACTCGGCCGAGCTCCTGCGCTGGCGCGTCAAGCGCAAGACCAACGACGAGCTGCGCCAGCGTTTCGTGAACCTCACGGTGCCGCAGGCCCAGGCGATCGGCATCACGCTCCCCGACCCGGACCTGCGCTACAACGAGGCCACCAAGAACTGGGACTTCGGCGAGATCGACTGGGCGGAGTTCTTCGAGGTCATCAAGGGCAACGGGCCCTGCAACAAGGAGCGGCTCGCCGCGCGCAACAAGGCGCACGACGACGGGCGCTGGGTGCGCGAGGCGGCGACGGCCTACGCCGAGAAGCAGGCGAAGAAGCGGCAGACGGAGGCCGCATGAGCGACAGCCATTGGCCGCTGTGGGAGGTGTTCACCCAGGGTGCGCAGGGTGAGCCGTTCGAGCATGCGGGCTCGCTGCATGCCACGGACGCCGAGCACGCCCTGCAGAACGCACGCGATGTGTACGCGCGCCGCGGCGAGGCGGTGAACCTCTGGGTGGTGCCGAGCACGGCGATCACGGCCTCGGCCCCCAGCGACGCCGGGCCGTTCTTCGATCCCGGCAACGACAAGGCGTATCGGCACCCGCAGTTCTACAAGGTGCCGCGCGGCGTGAAGGTCTTTTGACCGCCAAGGCCGCAGGACACGACGACGAGCCGGGCATCGCTGCCGGCGAGGCCGCGGCCGGGACGCGCCCGGTGGCGGGGGCGCGACGCGCCGCACTCGGGGATCCGCTCGTCGAGCTGCTGTTCCGGCTCGGCGACGACCGGCTCATCCTCGGGCACCGGCTGTCGGAACTGACGGGGCACGGCCCGATCCTCGAGGAGGACATCGCGACCGCCAACATGGCGCTCGACCTCATCGGGCAAGCCGCGTCGATGCTCAAGCTCGCGGGCGAGCTCGAGGGCAAGGGGCGCGATGAGGACGCCCTCGCGTACTTCCGCGACGCGGTGCAGTTCCGCAACTGCCTCCTCGTGGAGCAGCCCAACGGCGACTTCGCGCAGACCATGGCGCGGCAGTTCCTGTTCGACGCGTACAGCGTGCTGCTGCTCGACGAGCTCTCGCGGGCCTCGCACGCGGGCATCGCGGCGGTGGCCGCCAAGTCGCTCAAGGAGGCCAAGTACCACCTGCGGCACTCGAGCGAGTGGGTGCTGCGACTCGGCGACGGCACCGACGAGAGCCATGCGCGCATGCAGCGTGCGATCGGCGCACTCTGGCGCTTCACCGGCGAGCTCTTCGTGGCGGACGAGGTGGAGGCGGCCGCGGCCGCGAAGGGCGCCGCCGTCGACCTCAGCGGCGTGCAGGCGCGATGGGACACGATGGTGGACGACGTGCTCGCGCGCGCGACGCTCCGGCGTCCCACCGACACCGCCATGCAGCGCGGCGGGCGCAGCGGACGGCACACCGAGCACCTGGGTCACCTGCTCGCCACGATGCAGATCGTCGCGCGCTCGCATCCCGGCGCCACCTGGTGAGTCCCAACCCGCGCCGCGACCTGCGACCCTCGGCCTGACACGACCCGTGCTGACGACACCGCGCGCGTGGGAGGTGATCGGCACGGTGCCCGATCCCGAGGTGCCGGTGATCTCGGTGGTCGAGCTCGGGATCGTGCGGGACGTGGCGGTCGATGCCGAGGGTGCCGTGGCGGTGACCATCACGCCCACGTACTCCGGCTGTCCGGCGATGTACGAGATCGAGAAGGACATCCGCACGGCGCTCACCGAGGCTGGCGCGTCGTCCGTGACGGTGCGGACCGTGCTCTCCCCCGCGTGGACCACCGACTGGATCGGCCCCGAGGCGCGTGAGAAGCTGCGCGCCTACGGCATCGCGCCACCGGGCCGCGCGGAGCAGGGTGGACTCATCACGCTCACCCGTGCGCGCCAGCCGGTGACCTGCCCCTGGTGCGGGTCGCGGGACACCGAGCTCAAGAGCGAGTTCGGCTCCACGGCCTGCAAGGCGATCCACGTCTGCCGTGCCTGCCGGCAGCCGTTCGACGAGTTCAAGGCGCTCTGAGCGCGCGCCGCGTCACTCCGGCGGCGCTGCGGTGGTGTCGAGTCGTCGTGCGTGGGTGTAGGTCCACGCCTTGCCATACGGGTTGTCCGCGGTCTTGGGCACCGTCAGATGGTAGGTGAAGACCACCCAGCGCCCGTCCAGGGACTCGCCCCGCTCGCGCGGGATGCTGAACCGCTGCATCGCACCCAGCGCGATCTGCTGTCCGTTCTCGTTCGGCAACTCGAGCACGATCGCGTTGCTCTCGCGTCCGGGCGACCAGGAGGCCCCGGTGCTCTGCGCCAGCGAAGCCGTGATCGAATCCAGGCGCTGCGGCGCCTCGATCCGCTGCGCCCGCAGCATGCCGTCTCGCACCAGGACGACCACGCTGTCCGGATACACGTCCGTGCGGCCGTCCATCGCCCCCACCACGGAGAAGCCCACCTCGAGCGAGTTCGCGCTGCGCTCGTCGGTGCGCTCGCGCGTGCGGCGCGCCGCGGTGGCCGCGCGGATGTCCGGCTTGGGCCCACGACGCGGATCCTCGGCGCGGGCGCGGACCAGCTCCAACAACCCGGACTGGCCGCGCGCCACGAGCGTGTCGGCCCACCAGCCCAGGTAGCCGTTCATCCGCGTCGCCAACCGATGCGTGTGTCGCATGCGGAGCCTGGTGTGTGCGGAGTCGATCACCTGCAGCGTGAACGTCGCGGCGCGGAGCGTGAAGCCGCCGTCGCCGAGGCCGAGTCCGGCACGACGGTCCCGCGGCGCCGTCGGCGGCGCATCGGCCACCACGCGGAGCGAATCCTCAGGCTCCCACGCGGTGATCGTCTCGACGAGTGACCGGCCGTCGTCAAAGCGCAGCGTGCGCTTGGCCGCCTCCTGCGGCAGGTCGAGCGTGATCTCGCGCACCTGCGATACCGGGAGCCAGGGTCCTGACGCCGTGGCGCGCTCCGCGTCCGCACCGGCCTCCACGCGGACGACCTCGTCCCAGACGCGCGCCACGGGTGCTGCGATCGCGATGCTGGACTCGGCATCCGACACGCGCTCCTGTGGCGGGCGTCGCAGCTCGAATGCGCCCGCCACGACCGGCGCGAGCAACACGGCGGCGGTCTCGAGTGCCGTCGAGCGACCACGGCGCCAGTGCGCGACGAGACCGCCCGACAGCGTGCCGGCGAGCAGCAGCGGTGCGGCCAGCGCGATGTACGCGGGCGCTTCGGCGCCGTCGATCAGCAGCACGGCCACTGCGCCGGTCACCGGCAACACGCCAACGGTCGCGCTCCACCACCAGCCCGCGCTGGCGACCCCGCGCGCCATGAGGTACGCGCTCACGAACGGCGCTCCGACGAGGAACGCGAAGGTGGCGCGCGACTCGAGGAGCGGATGCAGGCCGCTCGTTGCCAGGACGTAGAGTCCCAGGGCGTAGGCGACGGAGGAGAGCAGCAGCCGGCGGTCCATGGGCAGGATCGGGAAGGGCGGTACGGCATGCCGCGACGTGCCCGCGGCCACTGTCGGAGGACGAGTGTCGGTCGGCCCTGTAAACACCGGGGAGCCGGTCGGAATCCCACCGACGTGCGCGTTCACTCACCCAGGAGGTCCAGATGCTGCTCCGCACCGTCGCCACCGCTTTCGCCGCCACCACCCTCGCCGCCGCCTTCGGGCCGCCGCGGATCACCGTCACGCCGGTGAGCGGCACGCCGCCCACCCGCGACGCCGTGCTGGCGATCACCACGCAGCACCATACGGAGGAGGAATGGGCGGACGTCAGCGCGCGGGCCTACCGCATGCGTGACGGGCGGCGCGAATCACGCGAGATCGCCGTGACCGCGTCGGCGACCAAGGGCCGCTACGGCGTCACGCGGCAGTGGGAGTCCGGCACCGCGTGGGTGCTGGTGTTCACCATCAAGCAGGGCGAACACGGCGCGCACGGCACGGCATCCGCACTCGTGAAGGTGGATGCGGCCGGCACGATCGTGGGCATCGAGAACCCCTCCGAGCGCAGCGACCGCGGGTACCTGCTCCCGCGCGCCACGACCGACGCCGACATCACGCGGGCCTTCGCCGCACTGCAGCACTGACGCCGGCGAAGGGTGGTCCGAAGCAAAGGACGGGGGAATCGTGCGCGGCCTTGCCGCCCGATTCCCCCATCCAGTATCCACCATCCACTATCCACCATCCCCCTCACACATGCTTCAGCTTCCAAGCCCCCCGCTTGAACAATAGCCCGCTCACCACGGCGAGCACCGAGTAGCTGACCGTCACCGCGATGAACACGCCGTCCTGCTTCATCCCGAGCGGGTACGAGAGCAACCAGGCCAGCGGGATCTGCAGCACCCAGTACACGCAGAGGTTGATCCACGTGGGCGTCCAGGTGTCGCCGGCGCCGTTGAACGACTGCTCCAGCACCATGCCCGCCGCGAAGAACGGGAAGCCGAGTGACATCCAGCGGAGGCCGTCCACCGCGACCTTGGCCACCGCCGCGTCCGTCGTGAAGAAGCTCACGATGAACGGGGCGCCGATGAGGAAGATCGCGCCGATCGTGCTGAGGAAGGCGACGTCGTACTTGGCGGCCGCCCACACGGCGGCTTCCGCACGCTCCGGTTTCTTGGCACCGAGGCTCTGCCCGACCATCGTCGCCGCCGCCCCACCAAGACCGAAGGCCGGCATCATCGCGAAGATCACCAGGCGGATCGCGATGGTGTACCCCGCCATCGCCTCGGGCCCGAAGCCGGACACCACGCGCACGAGGCCGATCCAGCTCATCGAGCCGATCGCGACCTGGAACGTCCCCAGCCCGGAGAGCTGTGCGATGCTCAGCATGGTCGCGGGCTCGACCTTCAGGTGCGACGGCCGGATGGCGAGGTGCCCGGCGCCGCGCGCCAGCATCCAGAATGCCATCAGCAGGCCGATGCCGCGTCCGATGGTGGTGGCGATCGCGGCGCCGGTGACGCCGAGTTCGGGGAAGGGACCGAGGCCGAAGATCAGCACCGGGTCGAGCACGATGTTGATGGAGTTCGCGACGATCAGGATGCGCATCGCGACCGCCGGATCCCCGGCACCGCGGAACACGGCGTTCACGACGAACAACAGGAACGCGGTCCCGCTGCCGCCGAGCATCCAGCGCGCGTAGCCGCTGCCCACGGCGATCACCTCCGCGTCGGCTCCCATGAGGGCGAGCAGTTGCGGCGCGAACACCGCCCCCACGAGCCCGAGCACGCCGGAGATGAGTGTGCCGAGCAGGATGACCTGCACCGCCGCCCGTCCGGCCGCGTCGGCATCCTTCTCGCCGATGCGTCGTGACACGGTCGCCGTCGCACCGATGCTCAGGCCGAAGGCGAGGGTGTAGATCACGATCATCAGCGATTCGGTGAGACCGACGCTGGCCACCGCCGCCGCACCGACGCGTGCGACGAAGAACACGTCCACGACGGCGAAGATGCTCTCCATCGCCATCTCCACCACCATCGGCACGGCCAGCAGGAAGATGGCCCGGCCCAGCGGGCCGCTGGTGTAATCGTGCGCGGTGCCACGCAGTGCGTCGCGCAGGTCGCGCCACAGGCCGCCGCTCGGCGGCGGCGCACTGGCGTCGGGAGTCGACACGGATTCGTTGGAACTATGCATGCAGGACCTCAGGGGATCGGAATGAGAACGCCCCGACTGCGAGACCGAAGCAGGCGGGGCGTGGATCCACGGGGAGCGACGACGCGTCGCTGCTACCCGAGAGGCCCTGCTTCGATGACCACCGCACCGCCGGCCGGCATCCGGAGACGGATGCGACCCGAGACGGCAAGGATGGCGGGGGAGTCTGGAATCATCGAAGCACCGACCTGCGGAGGATGAAGCGCCCGGCGGAAGCACGGCCGCCGAGCGCCACGTACGGTACTAGGCGCGTAGAACTTCCGCAATGGCCGTCGCGATCCGCTCCGCATCCGGCAACACGGCGTCGAGCAGCACCGGGTGGTACGGCATCGGGATGTCCTGTGGTGCGAGTCGCTGCACCGGTGCATCGAGATGCCAGAACACCTCCTGCGTCACCGTCGCCGCGACCTCGGCGCCGAACCCGGCCGTCAGGTTGTCCTCATGTACGATCAGGCAGCGCCCTGTCTTGGTGACCGACGCGAGGACCGCGCGACGGTCCCAGGGCGAGATGGTCCGCAGGTCGAGCAGCTCCACTGCGTCGTCGAAGCGATCCGCCGCCTCGAGGCAGCGGTGCACCATCGCGCCCCAGGTCACGAGCGTCACCGACCGTCCCTGCCGCAGCGTGTGCGCCTGCCCGAAGGGGAGCACGTAGTCGTCGCCCGGATATCGTGCGCTGCCGTCACCGGTCATGAGCAGCGAGCGATGCTCGAAGTAGATCGTCGGGTTGGGCGATCGCAGCGCCGTGCGCAGCAGGCCGACCGCGTCGGCCGCGTTGGAGGGGATGGCGACCTGCCAGCCGTATGCGTGTGCGAATCGCACCTCGTCCGAGAGCGAATGCCAGGGATCGCCCACATCCTTGCCGAAGCCGCCCGGCATGCGCACGACCATCGGCGCGGCGAAGCGGTTGGCGGTGCGCCAGCGCATGGTGCCCGTGTTGTTGAGTTGTTCCGTCGCCGGGTCGGCGTACTTCCGGAACTGGATCTCCGCCACCGGCATCAGGCCGCTGATGGCCAGCCCCGACGCGCGGCCGACGATGCCCTCCTCGGAGAGGCTGGTGTCGAACACCCGCGCCGCCCCGAACTGCTTCTGCAGGCCCTCGGTGACGAGGTGCACGCCGCCCTTCTTGCCGACGTCCTCACCGAACACCACCACCTTGGGATTCACCTCGAGCTCGCGGCGCAGTGTCCGGCGCACGGCCTCGGCGAAGCGCAGCAGTTCCCCGCCGGCCGCCGGAGTCGCGCTGCCGCCCAGCCGCCGGCGTTCGGCGCGCCGCAGCCCGCCGAACGCCTCAGGGGCCGTGTCCGCGTCGTCGGCGAACATGTGTGCGCCGATGCGCGAGGCATCGGGCACGCCCCGCGCACGCGCGGCCGTGAGCGCCGCGTCCACGTCGCGCGCGACCTCGGCCTCCAGCGCGGTCCAGTCCGACTCGGTCATGAGACCGGGCACCAGGTACTTCTTGAGCCGTGGCAGCGGATCGCGCGCCTGGTCGGCCGCGATCTCGGCCTCCGTGCGGTAGCCCTTCTGGTTGTCGGGCCCCGAGTGGCTCGAGAGTCGCGGCAGCGTGAGGTGCACGAGCGCCGGTCCCTCGCCGCGCCGCACGTGGTCCACGCACTCCTGCAGCAGCCGTGCGGATTCATGCGGGTCGGTGCCGTCACCGTCGCGCACGAACAGCTGGTTGAACGATGCGAGGTTGCGCGCGATGTTGCCGCCCGGCGTCTGCATCTCGCCCTTCACCGAGATCCCGAGGTCGTTGTCCTCGATGTAGAACAGCATCGGGAGGCGGAGCGTGGTGGCCATGGTGAGCGCCGCCCAGAACCCGTTGGTCGCCACCGATCCGTCGCCGCCGAGGGCGACACCCATCGCGCCGTGCCAGTCGGCATCCTTGAGCACGTCGCGGTGGTACGTGATGGCCTGCGCCCAGCCCGCGGTCGGCGTGTACTGCGATCCCACGTCGCCGCTCATCGGCAGCACCACGGGGCCGTCACGGTTGGGCAGGTTGCACACCACGCCGATGTCGCGACCGTCGGAGAACCCCCCGGCGCGCCCCAGCGGCGAGCCGAGCGCATCCTCGAGCGAGAGCCCGAGTGAGAGCAGCAGCGGGCGACTGCGATAGTACGCCCCCGCCGCGTCGTGACGACCGTCGATGATCGAACCCAGGATGCACTGCGCCATGTCGTGGCCGCGTGCGGAGAACTGGTAGAGCACCACATGGTCCTTGGGGACCGAGGCGCGGTTGCGGTTGGTGGCTTCCTCGACGTCGTCGAGTGCGCGGGAGGCGAGCGTGTGATATGCGATGCGACGCCAGTCGAAGCCGGCGAGGGGTTTCCGTGACATGGATGCAATCTGGCAGGGGGTGGGCGGCGGGGGAACCGTTCCCCTATCTTCTCTCCCATGACGACTCCACTCGTGCTCTCCGAGCTGACGGACGGCGTGCTGGTGCTGACGCTGAACCGTCCCGAGGTCCTCAACTCGTTCAATCGGCCCATGGCGCTGGCGCTGCAGGCCGAGCTCGCGCGGGCGGCGAGCGATCCCGGCGTCCGTGCGGTGCTGCTCACCGGGACCGGCCGCGGCTTCTGCGCCGGTCAGGACCTCGCCGAGGTGCTGCCGCAGGGCGGTGGCCCCATGCCCGACATCAGTGAGACGGTGCGCGCGAGCTACAACCCCATCATCAAGGCCATCCGCCACCTCGAGAAGCCCGTGGTCTGCGCGGTGAACGGCGTGGCGGCGGGCGCCGGCGCCAACCTCGCCTTCGCCTGCGACCTGACGATCGCGGCCGAGGAGGCGACGTTCGTGGAGAGCTTCGCGAAGCTCGGCTTGATCCCCGACACCAGCGGCACGTTCTTCGTGCCGCGGCTGATCGGGCCGCAGCGTGCGACCGCGATGTTCTTCCTCGCCGAGAAGATGCACGCCGGCCGCGCGAAGGACTGGGGCCTCATCCACGACGTGGTGCCGCAGGCGCAGTTGCACGAGGTCGCGCTGCACCTCGCCAAGCAGCTCGCCGGCCAAGCCACGCGCGGGTTCGGCCTCACCAAGCGCGCGATGAACGCCTCGTGGACCAACGACATCGACGCGCAGTTGGAGGTCGAGGCCGACTGCATGCAGGAGGCCGGCCGCACCGCCGACTACGAGGAGGGCGTGCGCGCGTTCCTCGAGAAGCGGAAGCCGACCTACCGGGGCGCCTGACGTGAGCGGACTCGGGACGTCGAGTGTGGTGGGAGTGGTCGGCGCGGGCGCGATGGGCGCCGGCATCGCGCAGGTGGCGGCGACGCAGGGCCACGCGGTGGTGCTGGCCGACGCGCAGGTGGCGGCGATCGGCCGGGCCAGGGATGGGCACGCGAAGGCGATGGCGCGCGAGGTCGAGAAGGGGCGGCTCACGGCCGACGCCGCCGACCAGGTGCTGCGGCGCATCACGTACGTGGAAGGTGTCGACAGCGTGGCGCTCGCCCAGTTCGGCCGCTGCCAGTTGGTGATCGAGGCGATCGTCGAGGACCTGGCGATCAAGCAGGCGCTCTTCACGGCCCTCGAGAAGGTCCTGCCGGCGGACGCCGTGCTCGCGACCAACACCTCGTCGCTGAGCGTCGCGGCGCTCGCCGGAGCCTGCCAGCGGCCCGCGCGGGTGGTGGGGATCCATTTCTTCAACCCCGCGCCGGTGATGCCGCTGGTGGAGGTCATCCCGTCGATCATCAGCGACGCGGCGGTCACCGACGCCGCGCAGGCGCTCATCGATGCCTGGGGCAAGGTCACGGTGCGCTGCACCGACACGCCGGGCTTCATCGTGAACCGGATCGCGCGTCCGTTCTACGGCGAGGCGCTGCGCATCCTCGAGGAGCGCCTGGCGGACGCCGCCACCATCGATTGGGCGATGAAGACGCTGGGCGGCTTCAAGATGGGGCCGTTCGAGCTCATGGACTTCATCGGGAACGACGTGAACTTCGCGGTGACGCGGTCGGTGTTCGAGGCGATGTTCTTCGATCCGCGCTACAAGCCCGCGCTCACGCAGCGGCGTCTCGTCGAAGCCGGCCTGCTCGGCCGCAAGGCCAAGCGCGGCTACTACGACTATCGCGACGGTGCGTCGGCGCCGGAGCCCCGGACGGACGAGACGCTCGGCCGCGTGATCGTCGACCGCATCCTCGCGATGCTCATCAATGAAGCGGTGGATGCGGTGCAGCTGGGGATCGCCGCGCCCGGCGACATCGAGCTCGCGATGACCAAGGGCGTGAACTACCCGCGCGGCCTCCTCGCGTGGGGCGACCAACTCGGGGCGGGCCAGGTGCTCGCCACCGTGGAGGCGCTGCAGGCCGAGTACGGCGAGGACCGGTACCGGCCGAGCCCGCTGCTGCGGCGCACCGCCCGGCAGGGCGGGCGGTTGCTCCCATGACCGACGCCGACCGCGCCGCCCGACTGGTCGTCGAGCGTATGCTCGCGAAGGACCGCTTCTCGCAGTGGCTGGGCGTCGAGCTGGTCGAGGTGCGCGCGCGGCACGCGGTGATCCGGATGACCGTGCGGCCGGAGATGGTGAACGGCTTCGGCTTCGCCCACGGCGGGATCGTGTTCTCCTTCGCCGACAGTGCCCATGCGTTCGCCACCAACTCCGACGGCGAGATCAGCGTGGCCGTGGACTGCTCGGTGAGTTATCCCGCCCCGCTGCGCGTGGGCGACGTGCTCACCGCGACCGCCACCGAACAGACCACCACCAACCGCCTTGGCTTCTGCGACGTGACCGTCCGCGATCAGGACGACCGCATCGTCGCACACTTCCGCGGCACCGTGTACCGCACCCGCAAGCCCCTCCCCGAATGACCACCGCGTTCATCATCGACGGCGTCCGCACTCCCATCGGTAACCTCGGTGGCGCACTCGCGTCGGTCCGCGCCGACGACCTCGCGGCCCACGCCATCCGCGCCCTGCTGGCCCGGCACGACGGGCTGCTGCACGCCGCCATCGCCGACGTGATCCTCGGGTGCGCCAACCAGGCCGGCGAGGACAACCGCAACGTCGCGCGTATGGCGCTGCTGCTCGCCGGCCTCCCGGTCGCGGTGCCCGGCGAGACGGTGAATCGGCTCTGCGCGTCCGGCCTGAGCGCGGTCGCCGCGGCGGCGCGGGCGATCAAGTCCGGGGAAGGGGACCTCTACATCGCCGGTGGCGTGGAGAGCATGACGCGGGCGCCCTATGTGCTCTCCAAGGGCGCCACGCCGTTCGCACGGGACATGCAGCTGTTCGACACCAGCCTCGGCTGGCGTTTCGTGAACCCGGCGATGAAGGCAGCACACGGCACCGACTCCATGGGCGAGACCGCGGAGAACGTCGCGACGCAGTACCACGTCTCGCGCGAGGACCAGGACCGCTTCGCGCTGCACTCGCAGCAGAAGGCCGCGGCGGCCCGCGCGGCCGGACGCCTGGCCGAGGAGATCGTCGCGGTGGAGGTCCCGCAGAAGAAGGGGCCAGCGCTGCGCATCGAGCAGGACGAGTTCCTGCGGCCCGACACGACGCTGGAGACGTTGGCCAAGCTCAAGCCCGCCTTCCGCCACGACGGTCAAGGGTCGGTCACCGCCGGGAACAGCTCCGGACTCAATGACGGGGCCGCGGCGGTCTTGCTGGCGTCGGAACGTGCGGTGGCGGAGTTCGATCTCACCCCGGTCGCACGGGTGGTGGCGAGTGCGGCCGCGGGCGTCGCGCCGCGCGTGATGGGCATCGGGCCGGTGCCGGCGACGCGGCTCGCCCTGCAGCGCGCCGGCCTCACGCTCGAGCAGCTCGACCTGATCGAGCTGAACGAGGCGTTCGCGGCGCAGGGGCTGGCCTCGCTGCGCGAGCTCGGCATCGCCGACGACGATCCGCGCGTGAATCCCAACGGCGGCGCCATCGCCTTGGGGCATCCGCTGGGCATGAGCGGCGCGCGACTCGCGCTCACCGCCACGCGCGAGCTCCAGCGGCGCGGCGGACGCTACGCGCTCTGCACCATGTGCATCGGCGTGGGCCAGGGCTACGCGGTGGTGATCGAGCGCGTCTGACCCGACGCGCGCGGGGCGTGCCGCGGGCTCAGCGTCCGAGCATCGCGCTCAGGCGTTCCCCGAGCTCGACGGTGGAGAAGGGCTTGCGGAGCAGGCCGAGCTCGTCGCTCTGCCGCGCGACGCGGTCGAGCGCGGTGCCGGTGTGTCCCGAGATGAGCAGGATCGGCAACTCGGGATGGTTGGCCTTCATCCAGGCCGCGAACTCGAGTCCGGTCTCGCCGGGCATCATGACATCGCTCACCACCGCGTCGATCGCACCCGCCTCGGCGTCGAGCAGCACCCGCGCGTCCGCGGCGGACGCCACCGCCACCGGGACGTAGTGCAGCACCTCGAGCAGCCGTACGAGCTGCTCGCGCACCGAGAGCTCGTCCTCCACCAGCAGCACGCGTCCCTTGCTGGGCGGCCGCGCGGCACCCGAGGCACCGGCGGCGGCCGCAGGCAGCGCCGACGGCAGTACCGACGGCAGCGCCCGCGTCGGACCGCTGGCTCGCGCGGGACGCGTGGCGTCATTGCGCTGCGCCGGGAGCCAGAGCGTCACGGCGGTGCCCTCGCGCTCGGAGGACTCCACGCGGAGGCCGCCGTTCGCGCCCTCGACCAGCGGTCGCACACCGATGAGCCCGAGCCCCGTGCCGCGGCCGCCGGACTTCTGCGTGAAGAACGGGTCGAACATCCGACGCCGCACGTCCTCGGGCATGCCGTGGCCCCGGTCGCGCACCGTGAGCCTGGCATGGCGGCCCGGTGGCGGCGAGATCACGTAGTCGCCGATCGCGAGTTCGGTGCGCTGGTCCACCTCGGCGTCCACCACGATCGGCCCGCCGTCGAGCATGGCGTCCCGAGCGTTGGCGACGAGGTTGAAGATGATGTGCTCCAGCTCCGTGCGGTCCACCACCACCGTGCCGATGTCCGGGGCGACACGGAGGACCACCTGGTTCGACTCGCCGGCCAGGCGCTGCAGGAGCGGCTCGAGGTCGGAGAGCAGTTCGCCGAGGTCCACCTGCTGCGCCGGCACCGGTTCCTGGCGCACGAACGCGAGCAGGCGCCGCGTGAGCGCGGCCCCGCGCTGCGCCGACGATTCGATCCCCTGCAGGTCCTGCTGCACCGGATGTTCGGCGTCGAGCGAGAGCTGCGCGAGTTCGGTGCCGGCGAGCACCGCCGTGAGCACGTTGTTGAAGTCGTGCGCCACGCCGCCGGCGAGCCGGCCCGCCACCTCGAGCTTCTGCGCCTGGCGGAGCCGGTCCTCGAGGGTGGCGCGTTCGGTCACGTCGCGGGAGCTCAGCACGATGCCGCCGACGGCCGCCTCGCGCCGCAGGTCGCGGCCCACGGTCTCGATGAGCCGCTCCGCCGACGTGCCGTGGCCGATGCGCCAGGTGTGGGAGAGCGCCTGGCCCGGCGCCGCCATGAGGGCGCCGAGGAACGCCGTCCAGCCCTCTCGCTCCACCGCCGGCAGGTGCGCCGTGATCGGCCGACCTTCCTGCCCGACGACGGCAGTCTCGAACAGCCGGTCCGCGGGCGCACTCGCGAACAACAGGTGTCCGCCGCCGTCCACCAGCACCAGCGCGTCGGACGAGTGGCTGACCAGTGCATCGATGCGCCGCGTGGCCGCCCGCTGCGACGAGAGCAGCAGCGCCTCCGCCGCCGCGCGACTCGCCATGTGGTCGCGCACCACGAGCAGCGCGTTCAGGATCACCAGCGCCGTGACCAGCGGCGGCGTGATCTGCACACGTCCGGTGGAGGCGAGCCAGAGGATGATGAGCACCAGCCCGCTCATCGCGATGATCGGCAGCGGGGTGAACGGGTTCCGCGGGAACGCCTCCTCGACCGTGGCCGGCAAGGGGTCCTCGAGGAACCGGATCGCGGACCAGACCATGCAGAGGTTCGCGAGCATCGCGAGCGGGACGTTCCAGTTCCAGCGGTCGTAGCCGGTGGAATAGGCGATCTGGTACGCGAGGTCGCCCAGCGCCGTCAACGCGAGTCCGGCGAACAGCAGGAACAGCGCCCGTACCGACGGCTGACGCAGCGCCCGTTCGATGGCATCGCTCAATGCGATCACCGTGACGAGCTGGCCCACGCTCGAGACCGCGATCATCGTGCGCAACCCGGTGGAGTAGCGCGCCTGCAACTCCTCGAGCAGCAGCGCGAGCACGATGAGGCTGCCGAGGGCGACGAGCACCACACCCCAGCTCAGCAATGCGCGCCAGCGCGGCTCCTGCCCGGGCACGCGCGGCAGGGCGAGGAGCCCGACGATGGCCAGCGGGTAGAAGGAGAAATAGATGGGGTCCACCCACGACACGTACTGCAGGCGGTAGCCCGAGACGCTGAGCGTGGTCCACACGGCGGAGCCGAGGGCGATCATCCCGAAGCCCCAGCCGAGGAACCGCAACGCCCGGCGGGTCCCGTCGGGGAGATCGGCCCGCCGGCTCGCCAGCAGCAGCGCGACCATGGAGCCGGTCTGCAGGGGCAGGAACGAGAGGTGGTCCAGCCACACGCGCCAGGCCGCCATCGGCTCCGTGCGCCCACGGTACTCGGACGCCAGCGAGACCACCGCCAGCGCGGTCAGGGCGCCGAGCAGGAGTCGGAGACCGGTCTCGCGCCGAGGGGCGGACGTCGCCGATGCAGGCATGATGGAAGGTACTCCGCATCGAACGGCGGCGGAACGCGCGCGGGTCCGTGGCAAGACTGGAAATGACGGGCCGCCAGAGGCATCCTTCGCTCGTGAAGAATTCTCCCGGGTGTCCCACGTGATCTACGCCTTCGACGGCTTCATCCCGGTGGTCCACGAGTCGGCCTTCGTGCACCCGCAGGCCACCGTGACCGGCAACGTGATCATCGGCCGCGACGTGTACGTCGGCCCCGGGGCCGCGATCCGCGGTGACTGGGGCGGCATCGTGATCGAGGACGGCTGCAACGTGCAGGAGAACTGCACGGTACACATGTTCCCCGGCGTGACGGTCGTGCTCGAGCGCGGCGCACACATCGGACACGGCGCCGTGGTGCATGGGGCGCGGATCGGCGCCAACGCCCTGGTGGGCATGAACGCGGTGATCATGGACAACGCGACGGTCGGGGCCGGCTCCATCGTCGGGGCGCTGAGCTTCGTGCCCGCCGAGATGGCGATCCCCGAGCGCAGCGTGGTGGTGGGCAACCCCGCCCGCATCGTGAAGCAGGTGAGCGATGCCATGCTCGCGTGGAAGTCGGAGGGCACCGCCCTCTACCAGCAGCTCCCGGCCGCGATGCGCGCCTCCTGGCGCCCCGTCGAGCCGCTCCGTGAACTCCCCGCCGACCGCCCCACGCAATCGGCGATCCTCAAAGCATGGCACGAGACCAAGTCCGTGCCGGAGACCACCTGATGCAGACGTTGCAGAACTACGCGCTCGGCGAGTGGGTGCGCGGCACCGGCAAGGCCGCGACGCTGTACCACGCCGTCACCGGCGAGCCGATCGCCGAGGCCTCGAGCGGCGGACTCGACTTCAAGGCGATGGCCGAGTACGCCCGGGCGGTCGGGGGCCCCGCGCTGCGTCAGCTGACGTTCCACCAGCGCGCCGCGATGCTCAAGGCGATGGCCAAGCACCTGATGGAGCGGAAGGACGCGTTCTACGCGCTCTCCGCCGCGACCGGCGCCACCAAGAGCGATTCCTGGGTGGACATCGAGGGCGGGATCGGCACCTTCTTCGCCTACGCGAGCCGCGGCCGCCGCGAGTTCCCCAACGAGCCCTTCTTCGTCGAGGGACCGCAGGAGGTCCTCTCCAAGGGCGGCACCTTCGCGGGTCGCCACATCTGCGTGCCGCTGGAAGGGGTCGCGATCCACATCAACGCCTTCAACTTCCCCTGCTGGGGCATGCTCGAGAAGCTCGCACCGGCGCTGCTCGCCGGTGTGCCCTGCATCGTGAAGCCCGCGACGGCGACGAGTTTCCTCACCGAGGCGATGTTCCGCGAGATGATCGCGGCCGGCATCCTCCCGGCCGGCGCGATCCAGCTCATCTGCGGCAGCGCGGGCGACCTGCTCTCGCACGTGACCGAGCAGGACGCGGTCGCCTTCACGGGCAGCGCGGCGACGGGGCAGATGCTCAAGGAGTCGAAGGCGGTCACGCAGAACGCCGTGCGCTTCAATATGGAAGCGGACTCGCTCAACTGTTCCATCCTGGGCCCCGACGCCGTGCCGGGCACCGAGGAGTTCGACCTCTTCATCAAGGAGGTCGTGAAGGAGATGACCACCAAGGCCGGGCAGAAGTGCACGGCCATCCGCCGCACCATCGTGCCGTCCGGCCTCGAGGAGGCGGTGGTGCAGGCGCTGCGGGCGCGCCTCGAGAAGACCGTCATCGGCGACCCGTCGGTGGAGGGGGTGCGCATGGGACCGCTCGCGAGCCGCGCGCAGGTGCGGGACGTCGGTGCCGCCGCGGAGCGCATCCGCGAGGCCGGTACGCTGGTGTTCGGCGGCGGCGACTACCCGGTGGTCGGTGCCGACCGCGAGAAGGGCGCCTTCTTCGGACCCATGCTGATGGTCTGCGACCAGCCGTTCCACCGCAGCGAGCCGCACGACATCGAGGCCTTCGGCCCCGTGAACACGGTGATGCCGTACCGCGACCTCGACGAAGCGGTCGCGCTGGCCAAGCGCGGGCGCGGGTCACTCTGCGGCTCACTCGTCACCGCCGATCCGCAGACCGCGCGCCGCGTGGTGCTGGGCGTGGCACCGTTCCACGGTCGGCTCATGGTGCTCGACCGGACCAGCGCGAAGGAGAGCACCGGGCACGGCTCGCCGCTGCCCAACCTCGTGCACGGCGGCCCCGGACGCGCCGGCGGCGGCGAGGAGATGGGCGGCGTGCGGGGCGTGCTGCACTACATGCAGCGGACGGCGGTGCAGGGCAGCCCCAGCATGCTCACCGCGATCACGCGCGAGTGGAGCGCCGGTGCCACGCAGCGCACCGATCGCGTGCACCCGTTCCGCAAGACCTTCGACGAGCTCGAGATCGGTGACACGCTGCTCACCGGCACGCGGACCATCACGCTCGACGACATCGTCGCGTTCGCGAACCTGAGCGGCGACCGCTTCTACGCGCACATGAACGACGAGGAGGCGCGGACCAACGGCGTCTTCACCGGGCGCGTGGCCCACGGGTACTTCATCGTGTCCGCCGCGGCGGGCCTGTTCGTCGATCCCGCGCTTGGGCCGGTGCTGGCCAACTACGGCATGGAGCGGTTGCGGTTCACCAAGCCGGTCTACCCCGGCGACACCATCCGCGTCCGCCTGACGGTCAAGCAGAAGACCGCCAAGGACACCCCCGAGGGCGGCATCCCGCAGGGGGTCGTGGAATGGGACGTCGAGGTGCGCAATCAGGCGGACGAGCCCGTCGCGCTCTACTCCATCCTGACGCTCGTGCGTCGAAAGTCGTAGCGTAGGGCATGTCCCTCCGCTGGCGCTCCCTCGCCCTGGTCTTCCCGGTCTTCCTGACGGGACTGGTGCTCGTCGTCGCCGGGTTGTTCGTGTACGCGGCGCAGACCCAGATGCGGGCGGTGCTGCTGGAGGAGACGGCCGAACGGTTGCGCGGGGCGGGCGAGCGACTGGCGCCGTTCATCGGCGGGCCCGGCGAGGCACGCGCCGCCGCGACGCTGGCCCTGCAGCGGCATCCGCTGGTGGCGACCTTCACCGGCGCGCGCCGCGATTCCGCCGCCGTGATCGCGGTCCTCGACTCGGCCATGCGACTCGTGCGCGACACCTCCGGGATCGCCACCGCCATCCTCGACGAGAACGGGACGCCACTGCTGCGCGTCCAGCGACGCGGCACGCCGCCGCCGCTGGACTGGGCGGCCGAGCGCATCGCGCGCGGGGCCGTGCGGTCGCAACGGTTCTCGCCCATCCGGGATGTCGGCGGGGTGCCCACGTACGAGATCCTCACGCGCTTCCCGCTCGAGGAGGACCGTCCCGTGCGGTACCTGCTCGAGACCCGCGAGGCGCTGGGGCGCGGGCAGGCCGCGATCAACAAGCTCATGGGCGCCGAGATCTTCCTCGTCGGACATCTCGACGGCGGGGCCTGGACCGACCTGGCACGCATCCATCCGCCGCCCCCCACCATCGCGGTGATCGACTCGCTGCTTCGGTTCGAGGAGTCGCCGCGCGGCGACGTGGTAGGCGTGGCGCACCAGATCGAGGACAGCGAATGGGTCGTGTGGCTCGAGGTCCCAACGGCGACGGTGCTGGCGCCGGTGACGCGCTACCTCGAGCGCGTGCTGCCCATCGCAGCCGCGCTGATCCTGCTCGGGGCGCTGGGGGTCTGGCTCGTGACCCGCGAACTGACGTCCCGGCTCACGCGCCTCACCGTCGAAGTGGACCGCGTGGAGGCCGGTGCCAGTGCGGCGCCCGTACACGCGCCGCCCGCGAGCGCCGACGGGGACGAGCTCGACCACCTCGAGGCGGCCTTCGCGCGGATGGCCGAGCGCCTCGAGTACCAGCAGCGGCTGGAGACGCAGCTCACGCAGTCCCGGCGGCTCGAGGCCATCGGTCGACTCACCGGCGGCATCGCGCACGACTTCAACAACGTGCTCACGGCGCTGCGCAACTACGCGGAACTGGTGCGGGCCGAGCTGCCCCCCGGCAGCGATGCCGCCGCGGACATCGAGGAGGTGCTGCGCACCACGGACCGCGCCACCTCGCTCACCCGGCAGCTGCTGGCCTTCAGCCGTCAGCAATCCGACGTGCCGCGGCGCATCGAACTCAACGCCGTCGTCATCGGGTTGCAGCGCATGCTCCAGCGGCTCATCCCGTCCAACATCACCTTCGCGACGGCGCTGGCCCCGAATCTCCCTGCCGTGCGCGGCGACCTCGGCCGGCTCGAACAGGTGCTGCTCAACCTCGTGCTCAATGCCGCCGACGCCATGCCCGACGGCGGCACGCTCACCGTCGAGACGCGCCGCGGTACCGCGCTCGACGCGCTCGAGTCCCAGCCGAACGAGGTCCCCGTGGTGCTGGCGGTGCGCGACACCGGCAGCGGCATGGACGCGGAGACCGCCGCCCGCATCTTCGAGCCGTTCTTCACGACCAAGCCGAGCGGCAAGGGCACCGGACTCGGACTTGCGACGGTGCAGGGAGTGGTGGAGCAAGCCGGCGGACGCGTCCGTGTGGAGTCGGCTCCCGGATCGGGCACGCTGTTCGAGGTGGTGCTGCCGCTCTACCTCGAGGTGGACCGCAGCACGCCGACGGTGCCGCAACCGGTCGCAGACACCTCACGACCGGCGCCTGCGCTGCCACCGGCACCGGCACCTGCACCGGCAGCGGCAGCGGCAGCGGCGCCGGCGACGCCGCGGGTGACGGCGAGCGCCCCGCGATCGGGATGGACGGTGCTTGTCGTCGAGGACGAGGACGCGACGCGGGCCGTCGTGTGCCGCCTGCTCGCGGCCCAGGGACACGAGGTGCTCGAGGCGGAGCAGGGGCAACGGGCGCTCGAGATCCTCTCACGGCGCGCAGGCGAGATCGACATCGTGCTCAGTGATGTCATGATGCCGGGCATGTCGGGTCCGGAGCTCGCCGACCGCATCGAGGCGCGCTGGCCGGGACTGCCCGTGGCCCTCATGTCCGGCTACACCGAGCGTACGCCCATCCACCGGGCCGACGGCAGCGGCCCGCGCCCCATCCTGCAGAAGCCGTTCTCGCCGGAGCGCCTCGCGGACTACCTGCTCGAGGCGCGCACGGACCTCACGTCACGAACGCGGACGCCTTGAACCCGGCGGCGCTCACGGTCGCGGTGAGCACGGTGCCCCAGGCCAGGTCGACCCACACGACGGTGGACGGGAAGTCCTTGAGCAGCGCCAGGCTCGTCAGGTCGAACGCCGCGTAGGCCGCGAGCCCGAACACCGCGCCGCGCCAGAGTGCACCCACGAGCGACCGCTCCGCGACCGCCGGCCACACACAGAGGGCGACGACCGCCGCCAGGTAGATCACGTAGAACGCGAGTGCCGCCGGCCACTGCACCTGCTCACGGGTGAGGTGGCCGAGCTGCGCCTGGTAGAAACCCTTCGCGACGACCCCCAGCCAGAGGAGGTCGAGCGCGAAGAAGGTGACGAAACAAGCCGCGTAGAGCTTGCCGAAGGTCGCCACGGTCACATCGTCGTGGACTGCAGCGACGCGGCCACGCGCTGCACATCGGTGAGCACGCGCAGCAGGTTGCCGCTCCAGATCTTGCCGATCTGCTCCTCGGTGTAGCCGCGGCGCACGAGCTCGAGCGTCACGTTGAAGGTCTCGGTCGCGTTGCGCCAGCCGTCCACGCCGCCACCGCCGTCGAAGTCCGAGCTGATGCCCACGTGGTCGATGCCCATCAGCTTCACCGCGTAGTCGATGTGGTCCACGAAGTCCTTCACGGTGGCCATCGGGTCGGCGGGATAGCGGCGCGACGTGATGTCCTCCTGCGCCGCGAGGTAGGCGTTGCGCCGGTCCTCCGGTAGCTTCGCCACCGACTCGCTGACCTCGCGCGGGTTGCTGCCGGTCACGCCGTACTGGGTGCGCAGGGCGGCGATCGCCGCCGCCCGCTCGGCGTCCTTGACCGGGTTGCACTTCACGTAGCTGTTGAACGCCACCAGCTGCACCACGCCGCCGTTCTTCGCCATGCCGCGCAACTGCTCGTCGTCGAGGTTGCGGCTGTGGTTGCAGAGCGCGCGCACCCCGGAATGCGACGCGATGATCGGGGCCTTGGTGAGCGCCAGCGTCTGCATCATCGAGGCCTTGCTGGGGTGCGAGATGTCGATCATCACGCCCCACTTGTTGAGCTCCTTGATCGCCTCGCGGCCGAGCGGGCTGAGGCCGTTGTGCAGCCAGACGCCGTCCCGTTCGCCGGTGTTGGAGTCCGAGAGCTGGCTGTGGCCGTTGTGCGCCAGCGAGAGGTAGCGACCCCCGAGGTCCGCGAACTGCTTGATGCGCGAGAGGTCGGTGCCGATCGGGAAGCCGTTCTCGATGCCGATGAAGATCACCTTGCGGCCGCTGGCGTAGATGCGGCGCGCCTCCTCGGCGCTGCGCGCGAAGCCCACGCGGGTCGGTGCGAGCGAGTCCGTGAGCCGATGCACCGCGCGGAACTTCTCCATCGCCTGATCGTACGCCGCCGCCATCGTCGCCGCGTCGATCGTGCGCGCCTGGCCGACGTAGACGATCAGGAAGGCCGCATCGAGCCCGCCCTGCTCCATCTTGGGGATGTCCACCTGGTTCCGCGCGATACCCGTGACATAGTTGAGGGTGTCGCGCCGGAACGCCGCCGGGCTGATGTCCACGTGCGTGTCGAGCGTCATCACCCGGTCATGGATGCCGCGCGCCTTCTCGCGCAGGGCCTCCGGCGACAGTGCCTCGGCCCGCGCCGCGTCGGCCGGACCGTTGCCGGAGGCCGTGGCGCGCGCGCACGCGCCAGTGGTGACGAGGACTGCCAGTGTGGCGAGCGGGATGACTTGTGACGAGCGCATGGGGAACTGGGTAGGAGGTGATTGACTAGAACTATGCGTCCCGGAGTCGTTCCGCAACGCGCCCCCCCATCCCCAGGTGCCCCGTGCTCCTTCTTGCGGTCCCGATGATCATCCTGCAGGCGGCGTGGTCGCCCATCGTCGCCGACTCCCAGCCGCAGTCGCTGCGCGGTCCCGTGCGTGAGGAGCGCTTCGCCGCCGCCCGCGCGGCCGTGGCGCCGGCCGATACGGTGTTCGAGTACAGCAAGGCGTACTACCGCCGGCTCGACGTCCACCGGGCGGCGAGCTACACCATGCTCCCGCTCTTCGCGCTGCAGATGATCGCCGGGAACCAGCTGTATCGGATGAGCGACGCCGCGCCCGATTGGGCCAAGGTCGGGCATCGCGTAGGGGCCACGGGAGTGGCCGCGCTCTTCACGCTCAACACGGTGACGGGTCTGCAGAATCTCTATGAGGCCCGCCCGGACCCCGAGGGGCGTGGCCGCCGCACCCTGCACGCGGTCATGATGCTCGCCGCGGATGCCGGCTTCATCGCGACGGGCGTGCTGTCGGAGAAGGCCGAGGGTTCGGCCGACGACCGCCGCATGCATCGGACCGTCGCCCTCTCGTCCATCGGCATCGCGACCATCGGATACCTCATCCAGGGCGGAGGGTTCCGATGAATCCTGCGACCACGGCCACGCCCTCGGACTGCGCTGCGCAGTGCGTGTTGCACAGTCGTCGGCGGTTCCTCTCCCAGGCGCTCATGGCCTCAGTGGGCGCGGTGCTGCTGGAAGCCTGCGGTGACGGCCAGATCGGCCTCACCGGACCCGGTGGCGGGGACCTCGACGCGGCGGTGCTGGTCACACTCGCGGAGTATCCGGCACTCGCGACGGTGGGTGGCATCGCGCGCGTGACGACCGGCAGCAGCCGCCGGCCGATCGCCGTCGTCCGCACGGCCGTGGACACGTACGTCGCGGTGAGCATGGTGTGCGCCCACCAAGGGTACCGCCCCATCGAGATCGTCGGGGCGGGCTTCATCTGTCCCAATCACGGCGCCGAGTACTCGGCGACCGGGCAGTGGACCGGCGGGCAATCCGCCGGCAACCTGCGTCAGTACGCCGTCGCCTTCGACGCCGTGGCGGGGACGCTCACCATCAGTTGAGCGCGCGGATGCCGTCCACCGCCCGCATCGCCTCGAAGCGGAGCACGGCGGCATCCTGCGGCTTCATCACGCCCGTCCACTCCATCAGGAACACCGCGCTCAGGAACACGCGCAGTGACCCGATCGCCTGCTCTTCCTTGCCCTTGCCGAGGAAGTGCTGCGCCTTGTCGAGCGCCCCATAGAGCAACTTCGCCCGCGTGGTCGTGAGCCGCCGCTGGTCCACCAGCGACCTCACGGCGTTGCGCGTGCGCGTGATCGCGGCCGTCGGCGGCAACTGCTTGGCCGAGACCTGCACGGTCGCCGTGTCCGCGAGGCCGCGGGCATCGGTCACGATGAGCCGCACGAGGAACTCCCCGGCGGTCGAGAACGTGTGCGCGATCGTCTCGCCCGAACCGAGCGTCCCGTCGCCGAAGTCCCACGCATAGGTGAGGGCGTCGCCGTCGGCGTCGGAGGACCCGGTGCCGGAGTAGAGCAGGGGATCCCCGAGGAAGGCGAACCGCTCACCGCTCGCCACCGCGACCGGCGCGCTCGACTCGCTCTCCACCGCGATCTCGATGTCGTCCCGCAGCAGCGCGAGCAGGTCGTATCCGCTGGCCTGTTCCACCGCGTCCACCGTGGTCTCGTAGGTCTCCCACGCGACACTGCGGATGCCCGGGTCGTTCGGCATGAGCACGGCGTACACCATGAGGTCCTGCGGGCCGGTGATGTCGTCGAGGCCGGCGTTCCGCGGCAACACCACCGCGACCTTCCACGTCACGGCCGGGATGGTGATCTTGCCCTCGCCCTTCACGCTGCCCTTGCTGCCGGCGGCACCCGCGATGACGTACACCTCGCGGTCCGAGAAGCGCGCGAGGTCGCCCAGGAAGTTCTCGAACTGCGCCCACGGCCCCTGGTTGTTGTCGGAGGCCTGCGGGATGATGTTGGAGAAGTAGAACGTGGTCGCGTTGTCGAAGCTGCCCGTGGTGCGGTCGAACGAGCGCACCAGGTGGCCGCGGTCGATGCCGTAGCCGGCCGCCGCGCCCGCGCCGGTGTAGTCGGCCGTGGTGTAGCGTCCCGCCGGCGCCAGCTCGGGGTCGTAGGTGAAGCAGTCGCAGCGGTCCTCGCTGCCGAAGTGCGAGGCCTCGAGGTTGTAGGTCACCCAGTTCGGGATGCCGCGCTGCGGGTTGAACGACGAGGTGTAGGTGCTGCGGCGGATGATGAAGTCGTTGCTCGCGTCGCTGTCCGTCGGCTCGCCGAACTCCGCATTGCCGAGGTAGCTCGCCGTGCTGCTCGCGACCGGTTCACGCGTCGGGAGCGAGTAGGTGCCCGTGGTGCCGTCGGCCGCGGTGGCCCGGAGCACCGCGGTGCCCACGCCCAGCGCGCGCATCACGCCGTTCGCGTCCACGCTGGCGATGGCTGGCGTCTCCGACGTCCAGGTGATCGTGGTCTCGAGCGTCGTGCCGGTGCCCGAGCGCAACGTCGCGAAGATCTGGTCCTCGAAGCCCACCGGCAGCGGCGAATCGCCCACCGTGCGGCCCGAGAAGGACAGGCTGTTGGCCGGCGGCGGCGCCGAGCCGGAGCCGTTGCAGGCACCGATGCTGGCCGCGACCGGGCCGCTCCACACGCCCAGCGAATCGCGCTGCAGCGACTGCCCGATCGGCGCGTTCGCCGGCTCGGAGACGCCGATGTCCGTCGAGGTCATGCCGGCGGCCGGTCCGTTGGTCGCCGTGAGGGTGCCCTCGTACGACAGGAACTCGACCACCGTGCCCGACGCGTTCACCAACGCGAAGCCGTCCGCCGGGCCGTTCTGGATGCCGTTCGCCGGATACACCACGGCCACCACGCCGCGCCCGCTGCACATCGACGGGATCGCCCCGCTGAGCGCCGACGTGCCGTAGGTGACACCGCCGGTCTGGTTGTAGAGCACCACCGACCAGCCCGTGAGGTCCGTCCCGGCCGGTCCTTCGATCTCGATCGCCTCGTTGAGGTCGGCGCCGTCGTTGTCGTAGTGGATCTCGCTGAAGCGCGTCGGCGGCAGCGTCACCACCGGCGCCTCCTCCACCGTCACCTCGGCGCTGGCCGTGAACGCGCCGGCCGTCGCGGTGATCATCACCGCGCCCATGCCGATGCCCGTCACGCGGCCGGTCGCATCGACCGAGGCGATGCCGCCGTCATCGGTCGTCCAGGTGAAGCTCACGCCGACGATCGGCGCGTCCGCCGCGTCGAACGCCGTCGCCGTCAGCTGCACCGTCTCGCCTTCCGTGATAGTCGCGGTCGCCGGCGTCACCGCCACGCGCGCGACCTCGGCCTCTTCGTCATTGGTGGTGCCGTCGTTGCAGGCGCCGAAGGTGTTGGCAGCCGGGGCGCTCCACGTGCCGTCCGGATTCCGCGCGACCGACTGGCCCAGCGGCGTGGACGTCGTCTCCGACACCAGGATGTCCGTCGAGAGGATGTCCGCCGCCGGACCGCTGCCGGCCGTGAACGTGCCCTCGTACGAGAGGAACTCGACCGCCATGCCGGCGGCGTTCACCAGTGCGATGCCGTCCGGACTGCCGTTCTGGATGCCATCCACGGGGTAGGTGAGCACGACCACGCCGCGCTCGCCGCAGGTGGCCGGGACCACGCCGCTGAGGACCCGCGTGTTGTACGGCGCGAGGCTCGTCGCGGAACCGTTGTAGAGCACCACCGACCAGCCCGTCAGGTCAGTACCGGCCGGTGCGGAGATCTCGATCGTCTCGCCCGCGTCCGTGCCGACGTTGTCGTAATGGATCTCGGCGATGCGGATGCTGGTGCCGACCAGCGTGGCCTGTGGCGCCCCGCTGAGGCGCGTGCGCGACGGTCCGGTCGGGCCATCGCCCGAGCAGGAGAGGGCGACGAGGATGGCGGCCGCAGAGGCGGCGACGCGGCGGAATGTAGGCATCATGGGACCCGGCTGGTGGGAAGGAACGACGGGGTGACGCGGATGTGTAGGCAGGGAGCCGATTTCGCGGCAAGATACGCCGCCCGCGATCGCTCCTGCCACCTTGCGGACTCGACGCTCGCGAACGGTTGACGTATCCGTTACCATCATCGAGTGATGAATCGGCGCCTCCAAACCTACGAAGGTCACGGCATCACTGTGACTTTTGACCCGGAACGCTGCACACATTCAGCAAAATGTGTGCGCGGCCTTCCCGCCGTCTTCGACGTCAAACGCAAGCGCTGGGTCGACGTCACGGCCGCCACCGCGGACGAGATCGAGGCCCAGGTGGCGCGCTGTCCCTCCGGGGCACTGCAGTGCACCCGTTCATCAACGCCGGACCCCGCGGGATCGTAGTCCCCGCATCGACGTGCGGTGCTGCCGCACGAGTTCCTTCGGCCCTCGCGACTGATTCCGTGCCCCACTCGCGCGTCTCTTCCGCCGCGACCCGCGCCTACGCCACGCTGCCGCTCGCCGCGCTGCTGCTCGCCGCGCTGCTGCTCGCCGCGCTCGTTTCGCCGCTGTCCGCCCAGCAGGTGCCGCCGCGCGACAGCAGCGCACAGACGATCGAACCCCAGGTCGTCCGCGGCGCACGCGGCGCCACGACCGTGGGAGGTGCCTCGGCCGTCATCGTCCGGCCGGACTCCGCGCGCCTCGCGCCCGCACCCACGCTCGGCGACCTGCTGCGCACCATTCCGCTGGTCCTCGTGCGCACCAACTCGCGGGGGGAGATCGAACTCTCCGTGCGCGGCTCCGAGAGCCGTCAGGTCGGTGTCGCGCTCAACGGACTGCCGCTCTCGCCGGGCTGGGACGGGCGCGCCGACCCGGGCCTCATCCCGCTCACCGGCATCTCGCAGGTCTCCTATGTGCGGTCCACGGCCACCGTGCTCGGCGGGCCGAACACCTTGGGCGGCATGCTCGACCTCTCGCTCGACGCCGCACCCGCGGAGCGCCGCGAACAGCAGCTCTCGCTGGGCACCGACCACACGGGCGCACGGCTCGCCTCGGGCGGTGTCGCTGCCACCCGCGACCTCGGACACTCGCAGCTCTCGTGGCGCGTGGGCGCGGGGCTGCGGCAGCGCGACGGACTGGTCATCGCGAAGGGCGTGGTCGATCCCGTCGCCGGTGCGGAGCTCCGCAGCAACACGGATTCACGTACCGCGGACCTGTTCGCGTCGCTGGGATGGCGTTCGGCCAACGGTGCCGCCGTGAGTGCCATGGCCAGCGGGTATGACGCCATGCGCGGCGTGGCCCCGGAGCTTCATCTCAGCGCACCGCGCTACTGGCGCTACCCGGAGCAGTCACGGCGCCTCCTTCAGGTGCGCACAAGCCTGCCGCGCCTGCACTCGGCACTCGGCACGACGGAGGTCGAGGTCGGCGGCGGCGTGCTCCGCGGGACCACCCGCATCGCGACGTTCAGCGATGCCACCTACACCACGCAGAGCGGGTCCGAGGCCGGCGAAGAGCAGGTGAACAACGCCCGCCTCGCACTCACGCAGACCTTCGCCCGCGGCGTGCAGCTCAAGGCGGCGGTCACCGGGAACAACATTCTCTACGACGAGACGCTCAACGCCGCGGCCGCCGCGCACTATCGTCAGGACCTCATCAGTGCGGGCGTCGAGACCAGCTTCATCCTCGGGACGCGCACGCTGGTGAGCGGCGGCGTCGTGCTCGACCAGGCGTCCTCGATCGCCGCCGGGGGACGCCCCCCGCTCGCGACCAAGGCGCTGACGGGCTTCCGGCTGGGCGCCACGCATCAGCTGAGCGCCACGGCGCGCCTGCATGCGAGTGCCAGCAAGCGCGGCCGATTCCCTGCGTTGCGGGAGCTGTACTCGGGTGCGGTCAATCGGTTCGAACCCAATCCGGACCTCCGGCCCGAGAACCTGCTCGCCACCGAAGCCGGGGTCTCGTTCGGCGATCCGACGACGCAGGACGGCCTCAGCCTGCAGTTCGTCGGGTTCCACCATTGGCTGGACGACGGGATCGTCCGCACCAACTTCGGGGCCACCAACCGATTCATCCGCATCAATCGTGACGAGACCCGCACGGCGGGCCTCGAGACCATGCTGAGCTGGTACGGTGCGACGCCCGGCCGCAGCCTCACACTCGACCTCGTCGCGCAGCAGGTGCGCATCCGCGACGCCGCCGCGGGCGGCCCGACGCGCAAGCCCGAGCACATGCCGGACTTCCGCGCCATGCTCGACGGCACCGTGCCGCTCGGCCGCGGTGTGATCATCGGGGCGAACCTCTCCCACATCGGGAGCCAGTTCTGCGTCAACCCGAACTCGGGGCGCGATGCGCGCCTCGACGCGCAGACCGTCAGCGCCATCACCGCCCACCGCAGCCAGCCGGTGCACCTGGCGGGCTTCCGCTCACTGCGCATCCTCGCCGGGGTCGACAACCTCACCGACGCCGCCGTGTATGAGCAGTGCGGCCTCCCGCGCGCCGGCCGCACGGTTCGGATCGGGTTCGACCTGCATTAGGGCGCTCCACGGCACGGGGAAACCGCGGTCGACGCCACGCCGTATCTTCCCTGCATCCGGGCACGACGCGCCCGCCGGCCCCCTCAGCTCGCCGACCCCATGCCTGTCCTCGTTCCGATCCTCGCGCTGCCGCAGGGCGCCGTCTCCGGTACTCCGGCGCCACTGCCCGGGCCGCCGCCGCCGCCAACCTCGAACCCGTCGGCGATCTACGAGGGGTTGGTCAACCAGCGCAACGTGCTCCGGTCGCAACTCGACGACCTGAGCGAGCTGCGACAGGAGGTCCGCCGCGAGATGAACTCGGCGGTCGGCGACGTGGACAAGACGGGCTTGGAGCAGCGACTCAACGGCGTCGACGTGCGCATCGCGCAGGTCACGATCCAGCTCGCCGAGGTGGATGCCAAGGTGGCCGTCGCGGCGGGGGTGCCCGGCGCGATCGTGGACACGCCACCGCCGTTCGAGCCCGGCAATCGCGACGAACTCATCGCGATGGGCATCGCGTTCGGGACGCTGCTCTCGCTTCCGATCATCATCGCGTACGCGCGCCGCATCTGGAATCGTGGTGGGGCGGCGCCGGCGGCGTTGCCGCAGGACGTCTCCGAGCGGATCCGCGCGATGGAGCGCTCGCTCGACGCGGTGGCGGTGGAGGTCGAGCGCATCGGCGAGGGACAGCGATTCGTCACGCAGTTGCTCGCTGCCCGCGCCGAAGAGGCGAAGGTGGCCCTGCCAGCCTCGCGCGATCGCGCCGAGCCGCGGACGCCGTAGCCGCGGACGCCGTAGCCGCCCGGCCCCTCGCGCCGCCGGCGGGGTCCGCCCTCGGGCGAGCCGACCCATATTTGGGCGGTGACTGCGACGCTTCCGCCGATCAATCCACGTCAGCGGACGGCGCTGCTGCGCTGGTGCGCGCCGCAGCGGCCGTCAGGCGCCGCCCCGCCGCTGGACGCCCGGGAGTGGTCGGAGCTGGTGGACGTCGCCACCGCACTCGGCGTCGCTGGCTACCTGTTCCTGAACCTGCGTGCGGACCCCGCACACGCCGGCATGCCCGCGGACGTCTGGTCGCGACTCAGCGCCACCTACTACGCCTTTGCGGCCGCAAATGCCGAGATCCTCGCCGGGCTCGGACCCATTCTCGAGGCCTTCGATCAGCGTGGCATCCGCGTGATCGTGTTGAAGGGGGCCGCGCTCGCGGAACTCGTACACGGCAACGTCGCGATGCGCCCGATGTTCGACGTGGACCTGCTGGTGGCCGAGTCGGATGTGCCGTCCGCTGCGGCGCTGCTCGCGTCGCAGGGATTCGTGCCGGACGAACGCTACCGTCCCGCGGAATGGTACGAGCAGGAGCTGCATCACCTCGCACCGTTCCGTCGCGGGCGCCTGACGATCGAGTTGCACCGCGAACTGCTGCCGCCGTGGGCGCCGCTTGCCGCCACCACGGCGGAACTCTGGGCGCGTGCGGAGCCGCGGGCGATCGCGGGCGCCAAGGCCATGGTGCTCGAAGCCCATGACTTCCTGCACCACGTGGTGCTGCACGCCGCACACTCGCACCAGTTCCTGCGCGGCCTGCGTGACCTTCACGACCTCGATGTACTGCAGCGCAGTCTCGGCGCGCGGCTCCAGTGGGAGACCGTGTTGGCACGGAGCGGCGGGGCGGAACGCGCGTGGCTGGCCGTCCTCGGGTTCCGGGAGCGACTGGGACTCGACCGCGCCCCGTCCGGGGTTGTTGCCGCCCTGCGTCGGCGCGGGCGCGTGGGACGCCTGGAGCGCGTGATGCTCGGCTGGGCGGCATGGCCGCTGCTCACGTACACGGGCGGGGGCGGCCTGCTGCCAGCGTGGATGCGCCGCATCGCGGTGATGCTGCTCCTGGAGCGTCGCGGCTGGGCGTCCCGACTCCTGCGGTTCGTGCGGCTGGTCGCCGACGCGCGGAAAAGCGACGAGGCGGCGAGGGCCTGAGCCCCCGCCGCCTCGTGGACTGGCGTGACCAGCGGCGACTAGATGTCGTCGCTGCCACCGGCGTCGGAACCGGTCTGCGCGAGCGAAGCGCGCGGGATCCCCACCGCGAGCACGACCGGAACGATCCAGCCAGCGCGCAGGAGCGCCCGGCGGCTTACCTTGGTCTCCGCCGCGGACGCCAGTGCGTTCAACTCTTTCTCCATCTCCCCCCCGGAACATGTGAACCCACACGTGCACCCACCCTCGTGGCCGAGGACCGCAATCGTGGTGCCGTCCCGTCAGTTTGCCGTAAGTGACTGTGGGTGAATAAGTTGGGTTGTATCGGCAGGTCTCGTAACTGCTGCGTCGGTGCCACAGAATGTCGGTGGCCACCCCGTGTTGCCTGAAGCCTGCACGCATCGTTCATCGCTCGAGCCCCCATCCAACTTCCACACCCGATGTCGCCGAACGAAGTGCCGGATGACCAGCCCCTCGCGTTGCCGTTTGACGCGACGAGCGCCACCACACCGCGCCGCGCCGCGGGCGTCCGCGAGTTCCCCCTCGGCACCGAGGATCTTCTGCTCTTCGCGGAGGGTCGCCAGGTCGTGCACACGCTCAATCTTTCCGCCTGGGCGGTCTGGGACCTCTGCGACGGGAGCCGCAGCGTCGAGAGCATCGCGGCGGAACTGGCCGCCGAGGTGGGGCGTCCGGTCGCCGAGATCGAGCGCGACGTCCTGAGCACGGTGCAGCAACTCGGCAGTCTCGGGCTCCTGCTGGCCTCGTGACGGGTCAGGCGGCGGCGGTCGGCCGCGTGCGCGTCGGATTCCGGTCAGTCGCCGTGACGGTCGAGTCCGAGGCGCCTGAGGTCACCGCGGACTTGGCACGGGTGTACCGGCATCTGCCGGCGCCCGACGCCGCGCCGTCCGCCGTGACACTTCGGATCCGGGCGAGCGAGGCCGGATTCGACTGTCTGGGTGCGGCGGGTGGGGCCGTGCGCCGGCCGACCACGCGCATGGCCGTCCGCTGGGCTCGGTTCCAGATCCTGGCCTCGCTGATCGAGCATCACCCGGCGCTGCTCTGGATGCACGGTGCCGTCGCCGCGCTCGGCGATCGCGCGGTGCTGCTCCCCGGTCGGCGTGGTCGCGGCAAGAGCACGCTCGTATCGGCGCTCTGCATGCGCGGTTGGCGCTACCTCTCCGACGACGTGGTGCCGCTGGATCCCGCGACCATGCGCGTGCAGCCGTTTCCGCGCGTGCCGGAGCTGCGGCGGGACCCCGGCCGTGACATGCCCGCCGCCTGGCTGCTGGACGTTCAGAAGGAGGAGGTGCCGATCGACGAGCGGGTGGAGCGGCATCCCCGGCCCGTCGCGGCGATCGTCCTGCCACTCGCCCAGCGTGACGGCGGGGTGGGGATCGCGCCTGCCCGCGCTCCGGAGCTGCTGGGGGAGATCGCCCAAGGCTGTTGGAACTTCGCCGCACACGGCGTCGGCGGGGCGGCGGCCTTGGGTGCACTTCTGCGCGGGAGCCGGCTGGCGCACCTGCGGTTCGACGACGCCGCGGCGGCGGCGGCGGCGCTCGAGCGCTGGCTGGACTGGTCGGCCGAATGACGCCCCCTCTCGCCCGACGGCGTGGCCAACTATAGAGTAGAGGAGCGGTGTGACCGCCCGCACAGCGCCGCGGGCCGGCGCACGGTCACACTGCAGCCACGCACGCGGGACGCCACGGATGCCTGTCATACTTCGTGACAGAGCCATCGTGCACTCGTGTTGCAGACGTCGCATACTGGCGTCTCTACCTCGGAGTACCGCAGGCATGTTCAACCAGGACAATCCTTTGGCTCAGCGCAGTCGGCGACCCATCGTCCGTCGCGGCTTCACCATCGTCGAGTTGCTGACGGTGATGGTGATCTTCGGCCTGCTCGCCGCGTTCGCGGCGCCGCGGATCGACGTCGCGCGTTTCCGGGTGAACAGCGCCGCGCAGGTGATGGGCACCACGATGCTCACGGCGCAGCGGCAGGCGGTCACGCAGCAGCACAACATCATCGTGCGGTTCGCCGAGGACCAGAACCGGCTGCGCATCCACGAGGATCGGAACAACAACAACACCGTCGACACCGGGGAGCACGAGCGTTCCGTGCAGCTGGGTGAGGGCATCGTGTTCGGACGGACGACGGCGCCGGCGATGGCGATGGGGACGGCGAACGTGACCTTCACGCGCACCATCGGCGGGTTGAAGGCGGTGACCTTCCATCGGGACGGCTCGGCGAGCGAGATGGGCGGGTTCTACATCACCTCGCTGCGGGCCTCGTCGAACAACAACACGCCCGAGGACGCGCGGGCGGTGGTGGTGGAGCGGGCGACTGGCCGCACCTCCTGGCACCGCTATCGCTCCGACGGCTGGCAAAAGGTGTTCTGATGAAGACGCGCGGGGGATTCACCCTGATCGAGATCGTGATGGCGATGGCCATCCTGCTCATCGTGATGCTCACACTGGTCACGATGACGGGCCGCGCCGTGCACGTGAGCACGATCGCCGAGCGTGAGCAGGCGGCGATCCAGATGGCGACCGACCGGACGGACGAGGTGCGCACCAACCCCTCGTACGCCGCGCTGGACAGCCTGTACGGCGGCACGGAGAACAGCTTCCCGACGCTGCCGGGCTTCACGCGCGTGACGACCATCCAGCGCATCACGGCCAATGGGCAGGACTACAAGAAGGTGACGGTGACGGTGAACGGCCCGGGGCTCGCGGCCCCGATCTCTCGAACCATCGCGGTGGCAGCGCCATGACCCGACTCTCGATGCGTGCTCGTCCCGGCCTCACGCTGATCGAAATGATGATGTCGCTCGTCATCTTCTCGTTCGTGGTGGCGGGAGCCGTCCTCCTCCTCCGCTCGGAGAGCCGCAGCTTCTCGCTCGGCTCCGAGCGCGTGGCGATGTACCAGAACGGGCGCTTCGCGCTCAACGAGATGGAGAAGGACCTCCGGACCTCCGGCGCAGGCGCGCCGGACGTGCAGCCGCACCTGATCTACATCGCCGACAGCGTGATCGTCTTCAACGCCAACTATTGGACGAACACCGCCGGCGACGTCGAGGCCGTCTATTACAACCCGGATGCGCCGGACTCGGCCGTCACGGCGCTGACGACGTCGACCAAGATCACGCTGCCGCACACCAGCATCCAGTACCCGGACACGAACTACCGCGTCGGTGCCGTGAACTCGGCGTCGGAGACCATCAGCTTCTACTTCGCGCGTGATGCGAGCACGGCCCGCACCGACGACTGGATCCTGTGGCGTCGGGTGAACAACCTCGCGCCGGAGATCGTGTCGACGAACATCGCACGCATCGACTCGACCGCCTTCTTCACGTACTTCCGGGTGCGCACCACCACCGGCGGCGTCTCGTCGATGCAGCAGGTGGCGGCCAACACGCTGCCCTGGCGGCACACGGTGCCGATCCACCTCTCCATCAACGATACCGGCGCCAACGCCCGCATCGACAGCATCCGCGCGGTCCGCGTCGCGTTCTCGGTCTCCAACGGCAAGTCCGGCTCGGAGGAGCGGTTCCGCACGCTCTCCCGCCTCATCCGGCTGCCCAACGTGGGGCTCGCCAACACCCGCAGCTGCGGTGACGCGCCGATCTTCAGCGCCACGCCGAGCGTGGCCAACATCATCCTGCCCGACAGCGTGACCCGCGCCGTGCGGCTCCAGTTCGTGCGGTCGGTGGACGAGCTCGCCGGTGAGCGCGACGTGGAGCGGTACGTCGTGTGGCGGCGCATCTCGCCCGCCACCGACTGGGGTGACCCCTTCGTGACCGTCCCCGGCGGTGACTCGCTCAACACGTACATCGACGCCACCGTGACGAGCGGCCTCACGTATCGCTATGCGGTCTCGGCGCAGGACTGCACGCCGACGCTGTCCGGACAGCAGTTGTCCGCTGAAATCACGATCCCGTGAGTCTTGACGTGAACCTCGGAGTCCCGATGTCCCCTCGCCCGCAGCTCAAGAACCGACGCGGTATCGCGCTGATCGTGGTGCTGATGGTCGCCCTCGCGGTGGCCGCCATCGCCTCGGGCGCGACCTTCCTGTCGCTCAACACGTCGCTCGTCAGCACCTACCACAGCCGCCTGAGCGTGCTGGAGAGCGTGGCCGATGCCGGGCTGGAGCAGGCGCGCTCGGCGATGAATGCGAACGACTCGCTGTACCCGGACTCCGGGTACGTCACGTATGAGAACGGGGTCTCCGTCACCGACGCCTCGGGCAACGCGATCCCTGGCGTGACGCGGTGGACGTACGTGGGACCGTCCGGCGTGACCTCCGGCCAGTACGGCGTGTTCGGCAGCGTCGTCACCGTGGTGACCGACGGGTCGGGCAACCGCATCGTGCGGCGCCTCGAGGTGCTGCAGGAGAGCTTCGCCAAGTACGCGTACTTCACGGACTTCGAAGGCTCCATCGTCTTCGGCGCCAACGACGTGCTCTACGGCCCGGTCCACTCGAACGACGGCATCACCATGCAGGCGGCCGCGCCCGGCGCGACGTTCTGGGGCCTGGTGAAGACCGCGGAGACGATCACCAACCGGAGCTCGGGCAACTACAACGCCGGGTACCAGGAGAACGTGCCGGAGATTCCGTTCCCGCAGACCCAGGAACTCACCCGGCTCTTGGCGCAGGCGACGGCGGGCGGCACCAACTTCACCAGCTCCACGGCCGGTGACTCCTCGAGTGCGACGATGCGCATCGAATTCGTGGCGCTCGACCTCAACGGTGACGGCGACTCCACCGACACCGACGAAGGCTTCATGAAGATCTACCGCGTGACGAACAACTCGAACTACTGGTACGTCACCGCGGACACCACCGGCAACTTCGGCACCAACGGCTTGGCGCGCTCGTGGAACTGCGGGCACATCAGCGCCAGCGGCACGGGGTCGCATTCGACGTTCCGGACTTTCCGTCGCCACCAGACGGGCACATCCCAGGACCGGGCGACCTGGGCCACGCAGAACGGCACCTCGCGCACCTGCTACCTGGGTGGCTCCAACATCCTGAATGACTGGACGTCGCCGGCGGGCAGCTTCCTCGCGACGGACTCGCTCGGCTCCTGGGTCGCGTGGACCGGAACCGTGGATTCGCGCGTCGCCAGCGCGCGCCCGGCGGACAATGCGTACCTCTGGCCGATCTCGCGCGCCCTGAACCCGAACTTCAAGGGTGTCATCCACGTGACCGGCAAGGTGGCGATCAGCGGGAAGTTCCGCGGCTCCGTCACGCTCGCGGCCACCGGCAACATCATCATCGTCGACAACCTCACCTACGTCACCAACCCCGGCGGCACGACCCCCTGCAACTCGCCGGTGCGCGACATGCTGGGGATCTTCAGCGGGGCGGACGTCATCGTCGCCGACAACCTGGTGAACGCCCCGTACCGTCCCGTCACGGGACAGCCCTACCGCACGTGGCGACCCAACGGCTCGGATGAGACCATCCACGGCGTGGTGCTCGCGCTCAACCAGTTCCGCGCCGAGAACCACAACATCGATCCGCAGGACGTCGAGGACTGCTCGGGCGCGAACAACGCCCGCGGCTGCCTCTACCTGACCGGCGGCATCATCCAGCAGAACCGTGGCCCGGTGGGTCAGGTGAACGGCCGTGGCTACATCAAGCGCTACCAGTACGACGCCTGCGCGGGCCTGAACCCGCCGCCGTACTTCCCGACAACCGGTCACTTCATCCGTGGCCACTACTACGAAGTCGAACCGACGAACTTCAGCATCTCCAGCTTCTGGCCGCTGCTCGTCCCGGCACCCTGACGGGTGTTCCGGATGGTGCCGAGGCCCGGTGGCGAGCGATCGCTACCGGGCCTCGGTGTCTTACAGGCCACGTTCCCGCGGGCCAGCCAGACGAGCGTCAGCGCGGCGCTGGCGCCCTGCGTTCAGCTTCGGCACGTTCCATGGCGTCCGTTGCCGTTCCCCACACTCCAGACCGCGCCCCGATGTCCCTGTCCCGCTCCCTCCGGCCCCTGGCCGCCTCCACCCTGCTCGCGACCGGCCTCGCGACCGGCCTCGCGCTAAGCCTCAGCGCGACCGCCCTGGCCGCGCAGGAGGCCCCCTTCATCGGTGTCCGCGTGGACGCCGACCGCAACAAGGTCCTGCTCGAGATCCCCGTGGGCCGGCTCGACACCGACTTCATGCACCAGAGTGTGCTCGCCACCGGCGGCGGGGCGCCCAACCTCGGGCTCGATCGCGGGCAGACGGGTGGCAGTGCCATCGTCCGGCTCGAGCGCCGCGGCAAGCGCGTGCTCATGCTCCGGGACAACCTCGCGGTGCGCGCCGTGAACGCCAGCGAGGCCGGCCGCACGGCGGCGAGCGAGGCCTTCCCCACGTCGGTGGTGGCCTCGTTCCCGATCGAAGCCGAGGCCAATGGCAGCATCACCGCCGACGCCACGGCGCTATTCCTGTCGGACACGTACGGCATCGCGGAGAGCATCCGCCGCGCGCAGGGCGGGAACGGGCGCGTGGACCCGAACCGCAGCTGGATCGACGCGACGCGCACCAAGGCCTTCCCGCGCAACACCGAGATCCACGCCGTGCTCACCTTCGCGGTGGACAACCCGGGTGCCGTGCTGCGTCGCGTCGCGCCCGACGCCGCTGCGCCGACGTTCGAGGTGCACCACTCGCTGGTCGCGTTGCCGTCGAGCGAGGGATTCCGTCCGCGGCGCGGGGACGCGCGGTCGGGACTCTTCGGCACGCAGTTCATGGACCTCTCCCAGGGTTTCGACGGCACGTATCGCGATGGCTACGCCAATCGTTGGCGCCTGGTGCCCAAGGACCCGGCGGCGTACCAGCGTGGCGTGCTGACCGAGCCGGTCGCGCCGATCGTGTACTACCTCGATCCCGGCATCCCCGAGCCGTACCGCAAGGCCTTCCTCGAGGGCGGCAACTGGTGGAACAAGGTCTTCGAGGGCGCGGGCTGGAAGAGCGCGTTCCAGGTGAAGGAACTGCCGGCCGGCGTGGATCCCATGGATGCGCGCTACAACCTGATCTACTGGGTGCACCGCAGCGGACCGGGCCCGTCGGTGGGCCCGTCGTTCAGCGACCCGCGGACCGGTGAGATCGTGCGTACGGTGGTGCGCATGGACGCCTGGCGTTCGCTCGTGGACTACAACATCTACGCGGGCTTGCTGCCCGCCGCCGGCGCTGCCGGACTGAACGTCTCGGCCGAGGACTTCGCGATGGCGCGGCGCCGCCAGCATGTGGCGCACGAGATCGGGCATACCATCGGCTTCTCCCACAACTACATCTCGCACGCGCAGGACCGTGCGTCGGTGATGGACTATCCGTTCCCGCTCATCTCGGTGGACGCACGCGGCCAGTTGGACCTGCGCAACGCGTACCGGCCGCACGCCGGCGGCTGGGACTCGCTCGCGGTGCGCTACGGCTACACCTGGTATCCGGACGCGAAGGCCGAGGAGGCGGGCCTCGCGAAGATCGTGTCGGAGGGCCTCGCGCGCGGGCTGCGCTTCGTGGCCGACCAGCACGCCGGTGCGGATGGATCCATCCCCGAGGTGACGCGCTGGGTGGAAGGCAAGACGATGTTCGACGCCGTCGAGCGCACCAGCGCGGTGCGCAAGCTCGCGATCGAACGGTTCGACGAGCGCGCGATCAAGCCCGGCGAGCCGATGTACCTGCTCAACATGCGGTTCGCGCACGTGTACCTGCACCACCGCTACTCGCTCGAAGGGCTCACCAAGTACGTCGGTGGGATGGATTTCCGGTACGCGATGCGCGGCGACGGGCAGGTGCCGACGAGCATCGTGCCGGCAGCGCAGCAGCGCCGGGCCCTCGCGATGGCACTCGACGCGCTGGAGCCGGCCAACCTGGCGGTGCCGGAGCGGGTGCAGGCGATGATCCCGCCGGTGCCCCCGGGTGGCGACGGCGCGCTCGAGTGGATCGGCACGGCGGCCGGCACGGCGTTCGACGAGATCTCGCTCGCCGGTGGCCTCGCGACCGAAGTGCTCGAGAACCTCATGCACCGCGAGCGCCTGGCGCGTGTGGTGCTGTTCCGTGCGCGCGACGCCCAGAACCCGACGCTCGACGAGGTGCTGCAGACGATCGTCGATCGGACCTGGGGCGTGGCCGCCAGCGACGACATGCACGCGCAGTCGCTGCGGCGGACGGTGCAGCGGGTGGTCCTCAACACGCTGCTCGACCGGGCGGGTGACAAGGACGCGCTGCCCGACGTGCGCCAGGTGGCGGCATTGCACCTGGAGCAGCTCGACCAGCGGCTCGCGGGACAGACCGGCGGCACCCCGGCCGATCGTGCGCTGCGTGCTGCCGCGCGGCGCGAGATCGCGCGGTTCTTCGACGGGGACGACGACCCGGCGTCGCGTTCGCGCTTCGCCGTGCTGCCGCTGCCCTGGCCCTGAGCGCCCCGTGCTCGGTTAAGTTCCGATTACGGGCCGAGCAGGGGTGATGCGCCGCCGTGTACCTGAGGTTAGGGTATCGGCGGCGCAACCCATTCCGGGGTTGTGGTGTCCTATTGCACGTGCCATCCCCCGGGGTGGCGCCACGCGCCCAGTCCCCACCCTCCGGCGAGACCCCGTATGGCCCTCTCGTTCAGCCGTCGCACGCTCATCGTGCTTGCCGTGCTCGTCGTCGGCGCCCCGACCGCCTGGTTGCTCGCCCGCCCGCCCGAGGAGGCCGGCGCCGCGCTGACCGCGACGGCCAAGAAGACGCCCTTCATCGTGACGGTGACGACGGCCGGCGAGTTGCGTGCGAGTTCCGCGGTGCAGATCCAGGGCCCGCAGGAGATGCAGCGTGCCGGGGCGTTCCAGGTCAAGATCGCGTCGCTGGTCCCCGAGGGCACCGTCGTGAAGGTCGGCGACCTCGTCGCCGAGCTCGATCGCTCGGCCCTCGCCCAGCGACTGCAGGAGACCTCGCTGGCGGTGCAGAAGGCCGAGGCGGTGAACGAGCAGGCGATGCTCGATTCCACGCTCAACCTGTCGAAGGCGCGCGAGGACATGCGCACGATGGAGCTGGCGCTGGAGGAGAAGCGCCTGGCCAAGGAGCAGGCGGTCTACGAGGCGCCCACGGTCAAGCGGCAGGCGGAGATCGACCTGGAGAAGGCGGAGCGTGCGCTGGCGCAGGCCAAGCTCGACTACAAGACGAAGGTGGAGCAGGCGCAAGCGAAGATGCGCGAGGTGGGGGCGGACCTGCAGCGCCAGAAGAACCAGCTCGAGGTCGTGCAGAAGGTGATGGGGGAGTTCACGATCCGCGCACCGGCGCCGGGCATGGTGATCTACCAGAAGGAATGGAACGGGAAGAAGCGCGCCGTCGGCTCGCAGATCGGCGCCTGGGATCCCACGGTCGCCACGCTGCCGGACCTCACCAAGATGGAGTCGATCACCTACGTCAACGAGATCGACATCAAGAAGGTCGCGGTGGGCCAGCCCGTCGCGATCACGCTCGACTCCGATCCGACCAAGAAGCTGAGCGGCAAGGTGGTGCAGGTGGCGAACGTCGGGGAGCAGCGGCCCAACACCGACGCCAAGGTGTTCGAGGTGAAGGTGCTGCTCGTGGGCGTGGACACCACGCTGCGCCCGGGCATGACCACGGGCAATGCGATCGAGACCACGGTGCTCACGGACGTGGTGTCGGTGCCGCTGGAGGCGGTCACCTCGATCGAGGACGTGCCCTACGTGTTCAAACGCTCCGGCGGCCGCCTGATCAAGCAGGAGGTCGAGACGGGCGCGATGAACGACAACGACGTCGTGATCGTGAAGGGGCTCGCGGAGGGTGAGGAGGTGCTGCTGGTGCCGCCGGCGGACGCCAACACGATGGCGGCCACGCGGTTGCCGGGATCGACCCGCGGCCTGCCGGCCAAGGGCGGCGACACCTCCAAGGCTGCGCGCCCGGTCCCGCCCGGTGCGTGAGCGCTTCGCCGCATTCTCGGGGCACGTCGGCTTCGCGACGCGCACGGCCCTCGAGGCCGTCGCGCACAACCGCCTGCGGGCCGGCCTCACGTCGCTCGGCATCCTCTTCGGGGTCGCCTCCGTCATCGCCATGCTCGCCATCGGCAAGGGCGCGGAGTCCGAGATCCTTGAGCAGATGCGGCTCCTCGGCTCCAACAACATCCTCATCCGGCCCTACGTTGAACAGGAGGAGGGCAATGCCGACGAGGAGCAAGGGAGCAAGCAGCCGAAGCGGTTCTCGCCCGGGCTGACCTACCTCGACGCGGACGCCATCGCGCGGACGGTCCCGGGACTCGACGCGGTGAGCGCCGAGGTGGTGGTGAACTCCAACATCACGCGCGAGGGCCGGCGACGGTCGGGGCGGGTGGTCGGCGTGGACAGCACGTACTTCCGCCTGCTCAACATGCCGCTCGCCAGCGGCAAGCCGTTCAACGCCGAGCAGATGGCGCAGGGACGGCCCGTGGCGATCATCGGCTCGGGGGTGCGCACGCGGTTCTTCACCACCGAGGACCCGATCGGGCGCCCGATCAAGGTGGGCGAGGTGTGGCTCACGGTCGTGGGCGTGCTGGCGGACCGCCAGGTGGCGGGCGAGAACGCCGAACGCCTGGGCCTGCGCGACGTGGGCATGGATGTGTTCGTGCCGCTGCAGACCATGCTCGGCCGCTTCCGCAACCGGGCGCAGATCACGCAGCGCGACATCGAGGCGGCCGCGCGCGCGGCGGGGCAGGAGGGTGTCGTGGTCATCGGCGCCGCCTCCGAGCAGCCGTCGGAGGAGACGAAGCAGGAACGGAGCAACACCAACCAGCTCGACCGCATCGTCGTGCGGGTGAACGAGGCACAACACGTCTCGCAGGCCGCCGACGTCATCCGGCGCATGCTCGCGCGGCGGCACAACGGCGTGGTGGACTACGAGATCACCGTGCCGGAACTGCTGCTCAAGCAGGAGCAGCGCACGCGCACGATCTTCAACGTCGTGCTGGGGGCGATCGCCTCCATCTCGCTCATCGTCGGCGGCATCGGGATCATGAACATCATGCTGGCCAGCATCCTCGAGCGCATCCGCGAGATCGGCGTGCGGCGCGCGCTCGGGGCGACGCAGCGCGACATCCTGGCGCAGTTCCTCGCCGAGGCGGTCATGATCAGCGTCGCGGGCGGTGTCGCGGGCATCCTCACCGGGGCGGGACTGAGCATCGGGATCGAGAAGTTCGCCGGCATCCGCACGTTGGTGTCGGTGCTGTCCGTGGTGGTCGCGTTCGGCGTCTCGCTGACCGTCGGCCTCGTGTTCGGGATCGTGCCGGCGTGGCGCGCGGCGCAACAGGATCCCGTCGTCTGCCTCCGGTACGAGTGATGATGCGACGTTTCCGACTCGGCGCCATTGGCGTCGCCTTGGCCGCGGGGGTCGCGCCCGTCATGGCCGCCGCGCAGGGCGCGCCCTCGCGGTACACGCTGCAGCAAGCCATCGACCGCGCGCAGGCGCAGGGGCTCACCGCGCTCGCGGCCAAGGCGACGCGCGACGCGGCGCGGCAGCGGGACCGGGCGTTCGGCGCGGGCCTGCTGCCGCAACTCTCGCTCTCGGGGCAGGTCCCGACCTACAACCGGTCCATCATCCCCGTGCTGCAGCCGGACGGCACCACGTTGTTCCGCCCGCAGGAGCAGAACGAGTCCTCGCTCAACATGGTGCTCGCCCAGCGCCTGCCGTACCTCGGCGGCGACCTCACGGTGAGTTCGCAGCTCTCGCGTCTCGACCGGGTGGGCACGACGTCCAGCCGCACCTGGTCGAGCACGCCGATGAACGTGGGCATCCGGCAGGACCTCTTCCGCCCCAACCGGCTGCGCTGGGACTCGCGCGTGCAGGAACTGCAGGCCGAGTCGGCGGAGCGGACGTATCGCGAGGCCATGGAGGACGTCGCGATCCAGACGGCGAACACCTTCTTCGACTACTACAGCGCGAAGCTCGGATTGGAGAACGCCGTGACCAACGCGGCGGTGAACGACACGCTCTACACGCTCAACAACGGCCGCTTCGAGGTCGGCAAGATCGGCGAGAACGACCTGCTGCAGAGTGAGCTCGCGCTGCTGCGGGCGCGTGTCGCGCTGGATGGGGCGCGGCTCGAGCACGATCGCACCTTGGCCTCGCTGCGCCTGGCGCTGAACCTGCCGCCGGGGGCCCCGCTCGAGGTGGTCGTCACCTCCGAGATCCCCGAGGTCGCGGCGGACACGGCCCAGGCGGTCGCACAGGCCCTGCGCAACCGCGCGAACATGGTTGAGCTGGAACTGCAGGAAGTGAACGCCGACCGGCGCATCTCGGAGTCGCGGTTCGGCACCGGGCCGGGCGCCACGCTGCAGGCATCGATGGGCTTCAACCAGACCGGCAGTGAGGTCGACGCCGTCTACCGCGACCTGCGCGAGGCGCAGCGTTTCAGCCTCGCGGTCTCGATGCCCATCGTGCAGTGGGGCGGACGCAGCGCCAACATCCAGGCCGCGCGGCTCGACGAGCAGCGGGTGCAGCACACCAACCGCCAGACACGCGAGCAGACGGCGCAGGAGGCGCACTTCGCCGCGCTGCAACTCGCGCAGGCGCGCCGCTCCCTGGCGATCGCGGCCAAGGCGGACACCGTCGGCGCCAAGCGCTTCGAGGTCGCCAAGAACCGCTACGTGATCGGGCGTATCGGGATGGACAACCTCTACCAGGCGCAGAACGAGAAGGACGCGGCCCTGCAGGGCTACCTCGGCGCGCTGCGGAACTACTGGGTGGCGTACTACCGGCTCCGGCGTGTGACCATGTACGACTTCGCCATCGGGAGCGCCCTCCGCTAGACCAGTACTGGCGCGAGGCCGGGGTGCGCCGTCACCTTCCGGCGTGCCGCGCCCCGTCCTGATCCTCTTCGCCCACCCCTCGTACGAGAAATCGCGGGTGCATCGACGGCTCGCCCGGGCCGTCCGCGACCTGCCCGGCGTGACGCTGCACGATCTCTACGAGGCGTACCCGGACCACGACATCGACGTCAAGCGCGAACAGGCGCTGCTCGTGGCCCACGAGGTCGTGGTGTTCCAGCACCCGTTCTATTGGTACTCGGTGCCGCCGCTGCTGAAGCAGTGGATGGACCTGGTGCTGGAACACGGCTGGGCCTACGGCAGCCACGGCCACGCGCTGCGCGGCAAGGCGCTGCAGGTCGCGATGACGGCCGGTGGGCGCGACATGGCCTACGGCCCCGAGGGCTTCAACCGCCACACGTTCCGCGAGTTCCTGTTGCCGGTGGAGGCCACCGCCCGGCTCTGCGGCATGACCTTCAATGCACCCTGGGTCGTGTCCGGCACCCACGCGATGACCGACGCCGCGATCGCGGAGGCCGCTGACGGGTACGTCGCGCTCATCCGCCGCCTGGGGGAGGGCTGAGATGCAGGGATTCCTGCTGTCCGCCACGGTGTACCTCGCGGCCGCGGTGGTCGCCGTCCCCATCGCCAAGCGCTTCGGCCTCGGCTCGGTGCTCGGCTACCTCATCGCGGGCGTGGTGATCGGGCCTTCCGTGCTCGGCTTCGTGGGGGCGGAACGGCAGGACGTCATGCACGCGGCGGAGTTCGGCGTGGTGATGATGCTGTTCGTCATCGGGCTCGAGCTCGAGCCCGCCCTGCTGTGGCGACTGCGGGGCGCCCTGCTCGGCCTCGGCGGCCTGCAGGTGCTCGGCACCACCGTGGCGGCGGGTGGCATCGCGATGGCGCTCGGCCTGCCCTGGTCGCAGGCGCTGGCCGTCGGCCTCATCCTCGCCCTCTCGTCCACGGCCATCGTCCTGCAGACGCTGCAGGAGAAGGGCTGGATGAAGACGGACGCGGGACAGAAGAGCTTCGCGGTGCTGCTGTTCCAGGACCTCGCCGTCATCCCCATCCTCGCCGTGCTCCCGCTGCTGGCGGTGACGCCGGACCTCGCGCTGGCCCCTGCCGCTGCCGATCACGCGAGCGGCGCCTCGTGGGCGGAGCACTTGCCGGGCTGGCAACGTGCGTTGGTCACCCTGGGCGCGGTGGCCCTGCTGGTGGGCGTGGGACGCTCCCTCGTCCCGGCGCTGTTCCGCGTGATCGCGCGGGCGCGGCTGCGCGAGACCTTCACCGCCGCCGCGCTGCTGCTCGTGATCGGCATCGCCGTGCTGATGCAGCTCGTCGGCCTCTCGCCGGCGCTCGGCACCTTCCTCGGCGGCGTGGTGCTGGCCACATCCGAGTTCCGCCACGAGCTCGAGAGCGACATCGAGCCCTTCAAGGGCCTGCTGCTCGGCCTGTTCTTCATCGCGGTGGGGGCGAGCATCGACTTCCTGCTCATCGGGGCGCAGTTCCTCGTCGTGGCAGGACTGGTCGCGGGCCTGCTGGCGGTGAAGGCCCTGGTGCTCTGGCTGCTGGCGCGCGGTGCACGCATGAGCCACGACCAAGGACTCCTGTTCGCCCTGGCGCTGGCCCAGGGGGGCGAGTTCTGCTTCGTGCTGCTCTCGTTCGCCGAGCAGAACGCGGTGCTGCCCAGCGCCGTGGGCAAGTTGCTCGTCGCCGCGGTGGCCCTGTCGATGGCCGCGACGCCGCTGCTGCTGCTCTTCTGGGAGCGGGTGATCGCACCGCGCGCCACGTCGGAGCCGGGGGCCGAACGCGAGATGGACACGCCCGAGGAGGAGCATGCCGTCATCATCGTGGGTTTCGGCGACTTCGGGTCGAGCGTGGGGCGCCTGCTCAATGCGAGCGGTGTGGAGACGACGGTGCTCGAACTCGACTCCGACCGTGTGGAGGTGCTCCGTCGCCTCGGGTTGCGCGTCTACTACGGCGACGGCGCCCGCGAGGACGTGATGCGCTCCGCCGGCGCCGAGCGCGCCAAGCTCGTGATCCTCTGTCTCGGCGACGCGGAGGCCAACCTCGAGCTCGCGCGGAGTATCCGGAAGCACTTCCCGCAGCTCACGATCCTCGCGCGAGCGGCCGGCCGGCTCGCGGCGTACGAGTTGATCGAGTCCGGTGTCACGCATGTGTACCGGGAGTCCATCGATTCCGCGATGCGCCTCGGGGTGGACGCGCTGCGGTTGCTCGGGCGACGCGGGCATGCGGCCTGGCGTGCGGCGCAGCACTTCCGGCGGCGCGACGAGGAGAACATGCGGCGTCTCGCCGCGGTGTTCCGCGACCGCGCCACCCATCTGTCCCTCGCGCGCGAGGCGATCGCCGACCTCGAGGCGTCGATGCGCGCGGACGGGGTGTCCGGCGCCGCGAGCGACGACACGGCCTGGGACGCGGAATCGTTGCGGCGCGAGTTCGGCGGGTGAACCGCTCGCGACGTCCCCTGGCGCGTCACCGAGTGGTGACATGACCGCCCTTGCGGGCGGTCGCGGGTGAAGCGACCATCCGGGCGACCTCCACCTTCGCCTGCGCATGGACCGCCGACACTTCCTCACCGACCTCTCGCGGCTCGCCATCCTCTGCGCCGCGGCGCCGAGCGACTGGCGGCTGATCACCCGGCCGCGCTGGGTGGACGACCCCTTCACGCTGGGCGTCGCGTCCGGGGACCCCACGGCCACGGGAGCTGTGTTGTGGACGCGTCTCGCGCCGCGTCCCTACGAGGTGGACGGTGGCATGCCCGGGCCGCGGACCGCGGTGGACTGGGAGGTGGCCGACGACGAGGCATTCACGAGCATCGTGCGACGCGGTCGCTACATCGCGGCGCCGGAACTCGGCTACAGTGTGCACGTCGACGTGGAGGGGCTCGCCGCCGACCGCTGGTACTTCTACCGCTTCCGCTCCGGCGAGGCCGTGAGTCCGGTGGGCCGTGTACGCACCACGCCGCCCGACGGTGCCCAGACGCCGCTGCGGCTGGGCGTCGCGTCCTGCCAGAACTACGAGCAGGGGCTGTTCACCGCCCTCGACCATCTCGCGCGCGAGCGCTGCGACCTCGTGACGCATCTGGGCGACTACATCTACGAGTACGGTGCGCGCGAGAACGCCGTGCGCCAGCACCGCACCGTCGAGATCCGCACGCTCGAGCACTACCGCGAGCGGTACGCGCAGTACAAGCTCGACCCGGCGCTGCAGGCGGCCCATCGGATGTGCCCATGGCTCGTCACCTGGGACGACCACGAGGTCGACAACAACTACGCGAACGACGTCGGCGAGAACCTCATGGAATCCGCCGACCAGATGCGGATCCGCCGCGCAGCCGCCTATCAGGCCTGGTGGGAGCATCAACCGGTGCGCGTGCCGCGCGCCCGGTCCTGGGCGGACCTCGACATCCGACGCACCACCAACTGGGGAGCGCTGGCGCGCTTCTGGATGCTCGACACGCGGCAATACCGCGACGACCAGACCTGCGGCGACGGGTCCAAGGTCGTCCCCTGCGGCGACTGGGACAACCCCGCGCGTTCCATCCTCGGGATGCAGCAGGAGGAGTGGTTGATCGACGGACTCGGGGCTTCGGCCTCACGCTGGCAGGTGCTCGGGCAGCAGATCCCCGTGTCGCCGTACGATGATCTCGCGGGTCCGGAGCGGCGGCTCTACATGGACGGATGGGCGGGGTATCCGCACGGTCGCGACCGGGTGCTCAAGGCCGTCGCCGAGCGCAGTGCGAACCGCACCGTGGTGCTCACCGGCGACGTGCACTCCAACTGGGTGCACGAGGTGCATGCCGGCTTCGACCGTCCGGACCGTCCGGTGGTGGCGGCGGAGTTCGTGGGCACCTCCATCGCCTCCGGCGGCGATGGCGAGGATCAGTGGCGGCAGGTCCCCGAGTCGATGCGGGACAATCCCCACACCAAGTGGCACACGGCCCGTCGCGGCTACATGGTGTGCGATGTGACGGATGCGAGCTGGACGACGACGTACCGCGAGGTGCCGTTCGTGACCCGCCCGGACGCGCCGGTGACCACCGCGAGCGTCTGGCGCGTGGAGCATGGGCGCCCGGGCATCACCAAGGGCTGAGTCTCCGATCCGGGGCGGACCTGACGGACGACGAGGCGCGCCGCGGGACTCCGCGGCGCGCCTCGTCGTTCGTCCACGTCCCTCGCGCCGTCGGCGCGGGGCAGGGGATCAGAAGGTGATCTGGATGCCCGTCGTGAAGAGCTTGTCGGTCTTGGAGAACGTGGGTTCCGGCAGGTTGTCGAAGCGGATCACGTAGGAGAGCTTGAGCCCGATGCGCGCCGAGAGCGGGGCGACGACCGAGGACTCGGTGTTCACGCGCCAGTCCTCGGCTTCCTTCATGTTGGGGATGTACTCGACGTTCTGCAGGAAGTAGGCGGCCGGCGTGAACGCGTGCCGCCAGGCCAGTGCCCCGCGCGCCGAGGGGAAGTTCTGCTGGCGGCCGTCGGTGCCGATCTGCTGCGTCACGCTGCCACCGCCCTCGACGCGGATCGTGTCGCTGGCTGCGGCGAGGAGGCGCGCGGCCACACCGAGCTGCTCTTCGAAGCGCCGCTCGATGCCGGCGAAGGTGTTCCGGTCGAAGCCCGTGCCGAGGAACAGCGAGAAGATGTTGTCGATCTTGTAGTCGCCGCGGAGGTTGGCCCGCAGGTTGTTGGTGTTCACGGTGTCGCGCTGTTTGCCGTACACCAGCGCGAACGCCTGCTGCAGCGTGAAGCGGCCGCGCTGCTGCGTGAACTTCTCCCCGACGTTCATGGTGGTGACCTGCGTGTTGCCGCTGGTCTGCACGTAGCCGAGGTCGGCGGTGATCTTGGTGACGACCGCCGGGGCGGCATCCTGCGCGCCCGCGAAGGACGGCAGCGTGAGGGCGGGGATGAGCGCCGCGAGGGCGCGGGGCAGGAGGCGCGGCATCGGAACGGGGTGAGTGGGTGAGCCCGAAAGATAGGGCGGCCGGGCGCTGGCGGTACCTCGCCGGCTGTCGCACCTTCCGTCAGTCCATTCCGCCGCCCATGCCCTCTCTGTACGACTCGTCGCGCCGCCATGAGGTCCTCACGCGGCTCGCCACGCTCCCGCCGGACCGCCGCCCGCAGTGGGGACGATTCACCGCGCCGCAGATGGTCGCCCACCTGCACGAGGCCTACCGGATGTACGCGGGGGACCTGCGGATCCCGCTGCGTCCGGTGCCCCTCCGGCCGCTGGTCCGGCGCCTGCTGATCCATCACCTGCCATTCCCCAAGGGTGCCCCCACGGCACCCGAACTGCTCGCACGCATCCCCAGCACCTGGGACCGGGACGTCGCCGAACTCTCGGCCGCCATCGAACGCGTGCGCACGCCGGCCGAGGGCAGCACGCTGCCGCAGCACCCGATCTTCGGTGCCATGACGGCCGACGACTGGGGCGTCCTGTTGTACAAACACACCGACCACCACCTGCGCCAGTTCGGTGTCTAGTCTTCCCGTTCCCCGCCGCTCCCCCGCCGGAGGTTCCATGCTCGACCGTCGACCGCAGCACCGCGTGACCCTCGTCCTCGCCGCCATCACGCTCGTGCTGGCCGCGTGCGAGAAGCAGGAGCAGGCGCCACCTTCGGCCAGCGCCGACCTCAGTTGCTTCGGCGGCCGCGTGCTGTCGTTCCAGGACCTCGTCGCCGAGGTGGTGATCCCGAGCGGGGAGAACTGCACGGAGGGCACGTTCCAGATCGTGTTCACGCGCGCGGGGGACACGCTCACCACGCTCACCGAGACCCGAGTGGGCACGGTCGGCTTCATCGGCACCGCCGACGTGGACGGGGACGGACGCGGGGAGTTCTTCGTGTCCACCATCGCCGGCGGTGACGAGGCGAAGGGTGCACTGTTCGCCTACACCGAGAAGGAGTCGGGCATCGGACGGCTCGCGCTCGCGGCGCTCGACAGTGCGCAGCTCAACGGCTACGCGGGCCACGACCGGTTCGGCTTCGGCGGTGCGGACCAGCTCGTGCGGGCCTTCCCGCGCAGCGGCGGCGACACGGCGTGGTACGGCTACTCACACGGCGAGCAGCGTTGGAACAGCATCACGCGGCCCAGCTGGATCCGCTGACGTCGCCTGGGGCTCACGTGCCGCGCGGCTTCGCGCGGCGCGTCGCCGGCGCGCTGAGCGGGTCGTCGGGCCAGGGATGGCGCGGATAGCGACCCTTGAGGTCACGGCGCACGTCGAAGTACGTCGTGCGCCAGAAGTTCGCGAGGTCCCGGGTCACCTGCACCGGTCGATGCGCGGGTGAGAGCAGGTGCAGCGTGAGCGGCACGCGACCGTCCCCGACGCGAGGCGTCTCCAGCCACCCGAACACCTCCTGCAGCCGCACCGCCAGCACCGGCGCCGCCGGATCGCTGTAGTCCACCGGCACGCGAGACCCGCTGGGCACCTCGAGATGCGTGGGCGCGAGCTGATCGAGCCGCGCGCGATCCGCCCAGCGCAGTCCCTGTAGCAGTGCCTCGCCCAGATCGACACGGTCCACGTCGCTGAGCCGACGCGCGTCGCCCAGGGCCGGAGCGAGCCAGTCCGCGAGCGACGCCTGCAGCGCCGCGTCCGAGACGTCGCGATACGTCTCGGGGGCGAGGGTGTGCGCGAACGCGAGTCGCGCACGGAGCTGGCGTGCGGCAGCACTCCACGGCAGCGCGGCGACGCCGCGCGACTCCAAGGCGGTGAGCAGCGCCGCGGTGATGGCCTCCGGCGGCACGTCGCGCAGCGGGCGTTCCTTGAGCACCAGCGCACCGACGCGTTCGCATTCCGTCGCGCGCACGGCACCGGTCCGGTCGTCCCAGCTGATGTCGCGTTCGACGACGAGCCCGGGTCCCACGGCGGCGCGCAGCGCCGCCTCGTCCAAGGGCGCCGCGAGCCAGATGCGGCTTTCCGCTGGGTCCCCATCGAGGTCGGCGATCGCGAGGAACGAGGACCGTCCGAGCGCACCCGGCACCTCGAGACGTGCACCGCGGCCGTTGCGCAGCAGATATCGCGCGGCCTCGCCCGGCCGCCGCATCGCCACGCGATCGGGGTACGCGAGGCCCAGCAGCGCGCCGGTGTGGTCGAGATCGTCGTCCGCCGGCTGCACCGCGGCAGCAGGCGCATGTGGCAACGCGCGCTGCAGCGCACGCGCTTCCTGACGCACACGGTCGAGGCGGGCGCGATCGGCGTCCCCGATCCGGCCCTGCCCGCGGAGCAGTTCCACGCGGGACCGCAGGTCCGCGTCCTGCGCGGCGGCCTCGCGGCGGAGCACGTCGCGCTCACCGAGCAGGGCGGCCAGTTCGCAGCCGAGCCGCGTGAGTCCCCGGTCGGCCGCGACCAGCACCAGGTGCGCCAGGCGCGGCACCACACCCAACGCAGCCATACGCCGACCATGCGCAGTCGCACGTCCCGTCGCGTCGAGTGCGCCGAGGTCGAGCAACAACGCCCGCGCCTGGGCGAGCGCGCCGGGCGGCGGCGCATCGAGCCAGCGCAGCCGCCCCGCGTCGCTGATTCCCGCGCAGGCCAGCTCGAGCGCGAGCGCCGCGAGGTCGGCCTCGAGGATCTCGGGCAACGCGCGCGTCGGCAGGCTCGCATGTTCGCCTTCGCTCCAGAGCCGCACGCAGGTTCCTTCCGCCACGCGACCTGCACGACCACGCCGCTGGTCGGCCGAGGCTTGCGAGACGCGCGTGGTCTCGAGGCGCGTCATGCCGCTGCGCGGGTCGAATCGCGGCACCCGCGCCAGACCGGCGTCGATCACCACACGCACGTCGGGCAGCGTGACGGACGACTCGGCGATCGCCGTGGCGAGGACCACGCGCCGTCGCGATCCCTGGCGTCGCAGCACGTGATCCTGCTCGGCAAGCGTGAGCCCGCCGTGGAGCAGGAGCACCTCCGCGTCTGCCGGCCCGCCCTCCTCGAGCGCGCGACGCGTGCGGTCGAGCTCGGCGATGCCCGGCAGGAACACCAGCACGTCCCCCGCGGTGGTCTCCCACTGCGTGCGCACGGCCTGCGCGGTCGCCAACGGCAGCGGCGTCTCGGGGCGCGGCGCGCGCCAGAGGGTGCTCACCGGGAAGCTCCGCCCCTCGCTCACGACCACCGGCGCCCCGCCGAGCAGGCTCGCCACCGGCGCGGCCTCCAGTGTCGCCGACATCACCACGATGCGCAGGTCCGGGCGCAGGACCGCCCGCGTCTCGAGGCAGAGGGCGAGCCCGAGGTCCGCGCTCAGGTGCCGCTCATGGAACTCGTCGAACAGCACCGCCGCGACACCCTCGAGCGTGGGGTCGTCCTGCACCATGCGCGTGAGGATGCCCTCGGTGACCACCTCGACCCGCGTGCGCGGCCCCACGCGCGACTCCAAGCGCACGCGATACCCGACCGTCTCGCCCACCGCTTCACCGAGGAGCTGCGCCATCTGCTGCGCCGCCGCGCGGGCGGCGATGCGGCGCGGTTCCAGCACGAGGATGCGGCCGTCCTCGCGCCACGCGGCATCGAGCAGCGCCAACGGCAGCCGGGTGGTCTTGCCCGCGCCCGGGGCGGCGACGAGGACCACCGCGCCCGCCGACGCGAGCGCGTCGAGCGCGGGCGGCAGCACCGCATTGATGGGAAGCTCGGGGGCGCCGTGGAGCAGGGGCACTGGCAGGGCGGGAGAGGGAACCGCGAAACGGTGGTCGCGTACCACCCGTACGGCTGCCCGGGTAACTTAATGGAGCCCCGTACCTCCTCCCCATGACCGACACCGCCCCGCCGATCGCGGGCAGAGCGAGCACCGCGCCGCGCGATCGCACCTTCTGGGGATTCATCGTCCTGATCGCGGTCACCGACATCGTCACCAAGCGATGGGCGGAGCGCGCGCTCGCGCTGCATACGCCGGAAGACGTCTTCCCGCCCTGGCTGCGGTGGACGCTGACCTACAACACCGGCGCGGCGATGAACCTCTCGCTCGGCGACTGGTCCCGTGTCGTGTTCAGCCTCATCGCCGTGAGCATGATCGGGTACCTCTTCGTGCTCTATCGGCAGGCGGCGCCCGAATCGCGCGCGACCCCCGCGGCCCTGGGGCTGATCGCTGCCGGCGCCTTCGGCAACTTGCTCGATCGCTTGCGCCACACCAAGGGTGTCGTCGACTTTATCGATGTCGGCACAGCGGATTGGCGCTTCTGGACGTTCAATGTGGCCGACGTCGGGGTCACCAGCGGAGCCATCCTCCTCGCGCTGCTGCTGTTCAACGAGAACGACGCGACACCGACACCCGAGTCCGCCGTCTCCGTCCCATCACCCGAGAGTGCGTCCCATGACTGACCGTCGCGATTTCCTCCGCCAGGCCTCGTTGCTCGCCGCCGGCTCCCTTGCAGCGGCCGGTGAGCTCACGGCCACCGAGCGCCCCCGCGCGGAGCGTGGCGACCGCGCGGCGCTCGACGCGCTCCAGGGGCAGGCCCAGACCTGGGACATGAGCTGGACGGAACGCGTGACGGGCAAGTATCGCATGGTGTTCGATGCCCCGGAGATCTCCGGAGGTGTATGCCTGCATCAGGCGCGCTCCTTCCTCGCCGGCAGCGCGGCGACTGTGGGAGCCACCGACAAGGACTGCTCGGCGGTGCTGGTCATCCGCCACGCTGCCGTGCCGATGGTCCTCGGTGACGAGCTCTGGTCCGACGGGGCCTGGGGCGAGAAGGACGAGCTGAAGGATCCGTCCACCGGCGAGCCCACGAAGCGCAATCCGTTCATCAACATCGCGCCCGGAAGCCAGCATGCGCTCACTTGGCCCGATGGGGCGCTCGACACCCTGATGTCGCGCGGCGTGATCGTGCTCGCCTGCGATCTCGCGTTGAACAACGCCGCCGGCCAGATCTCCAACCGGCGCAAGATCCCGCGGCAGGACGCCCGGGCGCTCGTCGCCGAACACCTCATCAAGGGCGTGATCCGGATGCCATCCGGGGTGTTCGCGACCTGCCATGCGCAGCAACTCGGCTGCGGCATGATGTACGCGGGGTGATCCCCGCGTCGGTGCCGTGGGTCAGGCCACGGCACCGCGCGAGGCGCGCCACGAGGCGAGCAGCGCCTCGGCGGCGCGCCGTCCGCTGCGCAGGGCGCCGTTGATCGACGGCGTCTCCAGGTAGTCACCGCAGGCGAAGAGCCCGTCGTCGAGTCGCACCGCCGTGGAGGTCATGCCGCCGGCCGGGAATTGCCGCGGCAGCGAGAACGGCACGCGCGAGATGCGCAGCATCCGCCAGGCATCGACGACGCCGGCGCCGAACCACCGCGCGAGTTGGGCGCGGACCTCACGCTCGAGCGACGGGTCGTCTGCGCTGGGGGTGCCGAGCAGCGTCGCGGAGATCAGGTGCTGGCCCGGAGGTGCGTACGCGGGCGCGACGAGGCTGGGGACGCACAGGTGATTCACCGGCCCAGGCGTGCGTTCGCCGTTGAGCAGGAGCACCGGCGCGTCGAGTGGTGCCGTCGTCGCCGCGAACGAGAGCGTCACGCAGCCCGACCACTGCGGCGCGCGGCTGCCCGGCACGAGGACGTTCGCGTGCCGCGCGTCGGTGGCGAGGATGATCGCCCGCGGGGAGAGGAGTTCGCCCGAGGCCAGTTCCACGCGGCCGTCGCGGATGCTGCGGACCTTGGCGTTGGTGCGGACCGAGCTTGCGGGCAGGCCGGCCGCCAGCTGACGCGGGATGGCGCGCATGCCGTCGGCGGGCAGGGTCGCGCGGCCGGTGGCGAACATGCCGAACAGGAACTCGAACCAGCGCGCCGGGGCCGTGAGCTGTGCATCGAGGAACACGCCCCCGAAGAACGGGCGGAAGAACCCATCCATGGCACGCTCGGAGAACCCCCGCTCCTGCAACTCGCGCGCGGTGTTGTGCCCGTCGCTGCTGACCTCGCCCTCGAGGTGCAGGATCGCGTCGGCCCGCAGGCGCATCATCCGCCACGCATCCGCCGGCGTGAAGGCTCCGCTCACCAACGAGCGTGCGCCGGCGATGGGATCGCGCCAGGGGTCCGCCACGCGGCCCACGCCGTTCGCGCGGCGGATCAGCGCGCCGGGAGCGAAGGGGCGCAGGTCGAGTGCCTTGAGGTCCAGCTGCTGCCGGGCTTCCGGATAGGAATCGAGCAGCACCTGGAAGCCGCGGTCGATCAGGAACCCATCGACCTCGTCCGTCGCGACCCGACCCCCGAGGACGTCATTGGCCTCGAGGAGCGTGAAGGAGACATTGGCGGCCGTGAGCGCTCGGGCGGCGGCCAGGCCGGCGAGACCACCGCCGACGATGACGACGTCTGGGGAAGCAGGCATGCGAAGTTGAACGCCGACCGGACGCCCGGGGTTCCGTTGGCCACCTGCGCCCGGTGGAGTAGGTTCCCGCCATGTCTGCCCCACCCGCGGCCTTCGTGGCCGGTGCCACCGGATACACCGGCCGTTCGGTCGTCGCCGAACTCCGGCGACGCGGCGTCGCCACCGTCGCGCACCTGCGTCCCGACTCCCGCGATCGCGCACGATGGACGGAGCGATTCGCGTCGTCGGGCGCCTCCGTTGACCTCACGCCGTGGGACGCGGCGGCGCTGCGGGACACCCTCGTCCGCCTCCGACCGACGGTGGTGTTCGCGCTGTTGGGCACGACCCGCGCCCGCGCGGGCAAGGAGGGCATCGACGACCCGTACGAGCGCATCGACTTCGGTCTCACCGAGATGCTGCGCACGGCGGCCATCGGTGCGGGACATCAGCTGCGGTTCGTGTACCTGTCGGCCTATGGCGCCACCGAGCGCACGACCAACAAGTACCTCGCCGTGCGCGGGCGTATGGAACGGCTCCTGCACGACGGCACGCTGCCGTTCCTCATCGCGCAGCCGTTGTTCATCACCGGCCCGGACCGCGAGGAATCCCGTGCGGCGGAACGGATCGGCGCCGCCGTGCTGGACTCGGTGCTGCGCGCCGCGGCGTGGATGGGCGCTGCGCGGCTCCGGGAGCGCTTCGCCTCGATGACGGGCGGGGAGCTCGCCCGGGCGCTCGTGACGCTGGCACTCGAGGACCAGGCGGCGCGTCGGGTCGCCGACGCGGTGACCCTGCGCCGCGCTGCGGGCTCGGCGCTCACGGAAGGCGCCGCCCCATGAGTGCGCGCAAGGCGTACGACGCCGAGTACTTCCGGCGTTGGTACCACGATCCGGCGCAGCGCGTGATCACTCCCGCGGCGGTCGCGCGGAAAGTCCGCCTCGTGACGGGGATCGCCGAGCTGCTGCTCGAACGACCGCTGCGCAGCGTGCTCGACATCGGTTGCGGCGAGGCCGCCTGGCGCGCGCCGTTGCGGCGGTTGCGGCCACATATCGCCTATCAGGGCGTGGAGTCGAGCGCCTATGCCGTCGAACGCTTCGGTCGGGCCCGCAACATCCGCGCGGGCACATTCGGCGGACTCGCGGACCTGGGACTGGATGGCCGCTACGATCTCATCGTCGTCTGCGACGTGCTGCAGTACGTGCCCGATGCCGAACTGTCGCGCGGGCTCGCGGCGATCGCCCAGCGGCTGGGCGGTGTCGTGTACCTCGAGGCGTACACCACCGACGACGCGCTCGACGGAGACCACCACGACTGGCACCATCGCAGCCCGGAGCAGTATCGCCGCGCGTTTCGCCGCGCGGGCCTGCACGCCGTCGGCATGCACTGCTACGTCGGCGAACACCTGCTCGGCGCGACGGTGACGCTGGAGCGTGGGCACCCATAGGCGACCCGCGCGGTCTGCCGGGGATTCCCCGACATCGGAGATCCGCGGGCGCGGAGCGGCGTCACGCCGTGAGATGAACCGGTCGAGTTTCTCCCGGGCTGGACGAGAATCGGAAGACCACCCATTCCGTGTCCTCGTACTCCGGAGTCCGAATCCATGCGCTGTCTCCCCGCGTTGCTCCTCGTCGCCGTCGCTGGCCCGCTCTCTGTCGCCGCGCAGTCCCACGCCCCTGCCGCCAAGCCCGACCACAAGCCCGTCGCCCACGCGCCGGCCTCGCACGCGCCGCACTGGACGTACGAAGGCAAGGGTGGCCCCAAGGACTGGGGACGCCTCGACCCGGCCTGGGCGATCTGCAGCACCGGGCACGAGCAGTCGCCGATCGACCTCGGCGGTCCGGTCGCGTCGCACAAGGCGCGCATCGAGGAGCGCTTCACGTCGTCACCGTTCGTCCTCTTCCACAACGGGCACACAGTGCAGGCGGCGCTCGAGAAGCCGAGTGAGCTGCTGGCCGAGGGCGCGAAGTTCCAGGCCATCCAGTTCCACTTCCATCACCCGAGCGAGCACACCATCCGCGGCAAGGCCTACCCGGGCGAGTTGCACCTCGTGCACAAGAACGCGAAGGGCGAGCTGGCCGTGCTCGGCGTGTTCATCGCCATCGGTCCCAAGGACAACGCGCTGTTCGAAGGCATGCTCAGCCGGATCCCGCGGCATGAGGGCGACAGCGTGAAGTTCGCCGCACCGGTGGACATCGGCATGTTGCTCGACGACCATCACGACGAGCTCGAGGACGTGTACACCTACCACGGCTCGCTGACCACGCCGCCGTGCTCCGAGGGCGTGCGCTGGACCGTGCGGGCGCGCCCGCTGCAGGTCTCGCTGCGGCAGATGCAGCGGCTGGTGGAGGTGCTCGGCGAGAGCGCCCGGCCGGTGCAGCCGGTGTACGCCCGGCACTAGGCCACCCGGCTCCGGCAGTCCCACGAGCGCGCCGCCCCCTTGACGGGGGGCGGCGCGCTTGCAACCTTTCATCCGGATATACGGATGAAAGCGACACCCCTCCACGACCGCCTGTCGGCCCTGGCCGATCCGATCCGCACCCGGCTCCTCCTGCTGCTCGAGCGCCACGAGCTGACGGTGACCGAGTTGCGGGCGGTGCTGCAGTCCCCGCAGTCCACTGTGAGCCGGCACCTCAAGGTGCTCGCGGACAGTGACTGGGTGGACTCCCGCGAGGACGGCACCTCCAACCGCTATCGCCTCGAAGTGCGCACGCTCGACGCGGGCGCGCGGAAGCTCTGGGCGGCCGTGCGCGACGAGGCCGCGTCGAGCGCCGCGGCGCGCCGCGACGCGGAGCGGGTGAAGGGGGTGCTGGCGGAACGGCACACGCGGTCGCAGGCGTTCTTCGCGAACGCGGCGGCCCAATGGGACCGGATGCGAGCCGAGCTGTTCGGACCGCGCACGGAACTGTTCACGCTGGCGGGCCTGCTGGACCCCGCGGCGGTCGTCGGGGATCTGGGCTGCGGCACGGGGCAGTTGACCGAGACCGTCGCCCCGTTCGTGCGGCAGGTCATCGCCGTCGATGAGTCGGCGCCGATGTTGAAGGCGGCACGCGCGCGTCTCGCCTCGCAGGCGAACGTCGAGTTGCGCGAGGGGTCCCTGGAGGCGCTGCCGATCGCCGATGCTGCACTCGATCTCGCGGTGCTCTCGCTGGTGTTGCACTTCGTGGCCGAGCCCGTGGAGGCGTTGACGGAGATCCGTCGCGTGCTGCGCCCCGGCGCCGGCCGCCTGTTGTTGCTCGACATGCTCCCGCACGACCACGACGAGTACCAGCAGACGATGGGCCATGTCTGGCTGGGCATCTCGTCGGACCAACTCCAGCAGTGGAGCGACGCGGCCGGTTTCCGTGCCCTGCGCTACCACGCCCTGCCTGCGGCGACGCAGGTGAAGGGGCCGATGTTGTTCACGGCCGTACTGCAGGTGTGAGGTGGGAGGTGTGAGGTCCCCGGCGCGCGATCCTGCGCGCCCAGCCCGCACGCCGAACCAGCCGCACCGCTCCGTCGTTTCCTCACACGTCCCACCTCACACCTCTCTCTTCCGATCATGACCGCCACCGCACCCACGCTGCACCCGTTCGACGCCTCTGCGGCCAATGGCCGCCCGGGCTTCAAGGTCAAGGACATCTCGCTCGCCGAATGGGGCCGCCAGGAGATCCGCCTGGCCGAGTACGAGATGCCGGGGCTGATGGCGCTCCGCGCCGAGTACAAGGGCAAGAAGCCGCTGGCCGGCGCCCGCATCATGGGCTCGCTGCACATGACCATCCAGACCGCCGTGCTCATCGAGACGCTGGCCGAACTCGGCGCCGACGTGCGCTGGGTCTCGTGCAACATCTTCTCCACGCAGGACCATGCCGCCGCCGCGATCGCGGTGGGCAAGGACGGCTCCGCGGCGCAGCCGCGCGGCATCCCGGTGTTCGCCTGGAAGGGCGAGACGCTCGAGGAGTACTGGTGGTGCACCGAGCAGGCGCTCATGTGGCCCGACGGCGCCGGCCCGAACCTCATCCTCGATGACGGCGGCGACGCGACCCTGCTCATCCACAAGGGCACCGAGTTCGAGGCGGCCGGCAAGGTGCCGGCGTTCGACCCCAAGAACGATCCCGAGGAGTGGGGGGTCATCCTCGACCTGCTGCGCACGACCATCAAGCAGGATCCGCAGCGGTGGACCAAGGTGGGCAAGGCCATCCGCGGCGTCTCCGAGGAGACGACCACGGGTGTGCACCGCCTCTACGAGATGATGCAGGCCGGCAAGCTCCTCTTCCCGGCGATCAACGTCAACGACTCGGTCACCAAGTCGAAGTTCGACAACCTCTACGGCTGCCGCCACTCGCTCACCGACGGCATCCTCCGCGCCTCCGACGTGATGCTCGCCGGCAAGGTCGCGGTCGTGCTGGGCTACGGCGACGTGGGCAAGGGCTCGGCGCAGTCGCTGCGCGCGCAGGGCGCCCGCGTGGTGATCACCGAGATCGACCCCATCTGCGCGCTGCAGGCCGCGATGGAGGGCTTCCAGGTCACGACGCTCGAGGAGGTCGTGCGCACCGCCGACATCTTCATCACCGCCACGGGCAACGCCGACATCATCTCCGTGGAGCACATGGCGAAGATGAAGGACAAGGCGATCGTCGGGAACATCGGCCACTTCGACAATGAGATCGACATGGCCGGACTCAAGAACTACCAGGGCATCAAGCGCAACAACATCAAGCCGCAGTTCGACGAGTGGATCTTCCCCGACGGGCACTCGGTGCTCATCCTCGCCGAAGGCCGCCTGCTCAACCTCGGTTGCGCCACCGGCCATCCGTCGTTCGTGATGTCGGCGTCGTTCACCAACCAGGTGATGGCGCAGATCGAGCTCCACACCAACAACAGCAAGTACGAGAAGAAGGTGTACGTGCTGCCCAAGAAGCTCGACGAGAAGGTCGCGCGGCTGCACCTCGACAAGCTCGGCGTGAAGCTCACCAAGCTCACCGAGAAGCAGGCGGCGTACATCGGCGTGCCGATGGACGGGCCGTACAAGCCGGAGCATTATCGGTACTAGAACGACAGGTGTGAGGTGTGAGATGTGAGGTGTGAGGAGGGCGCGCTGATCCTGGATCGGCGCGCCCTTCTGTTCGCCTGGAGTGTTGCGCGAGAGGTGGGAGGAGGCGCAGCTTCTCCTCACACCTTCCACCTCACACCTGCCACCTCGAAATGAAGCGCCGCTCCTTCCTCACGCATTCCGCCATCGGCGCGCTCGCGCTCACGGGGGCACCCGCGCTCATCGGGCTCGGCCGACGCGATCACGGCCTGGTGCTGCGCGGTGGGACCGTGATCGACGGCAGCGGGCGGCCGCGCTTCGCGGCGGATGTCGCCGTGGATGGGGACCGCATCGTGCGTGTCGCGCCACGCATCCGCGAGCGCGGCACACGCGAGATCGATTGCCGAGGGCTGATCGTCGCTCCGGGATTCGTCGACATCCACTCGCACGGGGACGGCACGTTGTTCGACGACCCGATGATGGAGTCGATCGTGCGGCAGGGGGTCACCACCATCGTCGTGGGCGCCGATGGCAGCTCGCGTGCGCCGTCGGGCAACGACGAAGGTGACGGGACCGACTCGGTGCGCGCGGTGCTCGAGCGCATCAACGCGCTCCCGCCCGGTGCGAACGTCGGCACCTGCGTGGGACTCGGCACGGTGCGCGGCGTGGTCGTGGGGCAGGACGATCGCCCGGCCAGCGCGGCCGAGCTGGCGCGAATGGTCGCGCTGGTGGAGCAGGCGCTCGCGGAGGGCGCGCTCGGTGCGTCCACCGGCCTCGAGTACACGCCCGGTGCCTTCGCCTCGCGCGAGGAACTCATCGCGCTCTGCCGCCCGCTCGCGGCACGCCGGTTGAACTACCACACGCACATGCGCAACGAGGACGACCAGCTCCTCGAGGCCGTGGACGAGTCCATCGCCATCGCGCGCGGTGCGGGCTGCGGGCTGCAGATCTCCCATCTCAAGACGCAGGGACCGCGCAACTGGGGCAAGCTCGACGCGGTCTTCGCGCGCGTGGCGGAGGCGCGGGCCGCCGGGGTCGACGTGGCGTTCGACCGCTACCCCTACCTCGCGTACCAGACGGGCCTCACCAACCTGTTCCCGGTGTGGACCCGCGACGGCGGCATCGACCGCTTCTTCGCCCGGCTCGACGACCCCGCCATCGCCGGGCGCATCCGCACCGAGGCGCAGGGCCGCGCCGAGCTCATCGGCGGCTGGCAGAACGTGCAGATCACCAGTGTCTCCGCGCGTGAGGACAAGCTCGCCGAAGGGCAGCGCTTGGCGGCCTACGCGCAATCGCTCGGCCAGGACCCCTACGAACTCGCCGTCGCCATGCTGCGCCGCAACAACGGCTCGGTGGGCATGATCGGCTTCGCGATGAGCGAGGAGAACCTCGAGCGCATCCTGCAGCACGAGTGGGGCATGATGGCGAGTGATGGTGGTTCACTCGCAGTGAGCGGACCGGCGCGGCGCGGAGTGCCGCATCCGCGTGGGGCCGGGAGCTTCGCCCGGGTGCTCGGCCGCTACGTGCGCGAGCGCAGGGCCCTCACGCTGGAACAGGCGGTGCGCAAGCTCAGCGCGCTCCCGGCGTCACGCGTGGGCATCCGCGATCGCGGCCGCATCGCCGAGGGACTGCTCGCCGACGTCGCCGTGTTCGACGCGGACCGCGTCATCGATCGCGCGGACTTCGCGAACCCGTTCCAGTACGCCGAGGGATTCAAGGCCACGATCGTGAACGGCGGCGTGGCCTTGGTCGATGGCGAGCGCGGACGGCGCACCGGGCGGGCGATCGGCGGGACGGGGTGAGCGCGGGCGCGCCCACCGCGCCGCACTCACTTCCAGATCTCGATGCCCCCGGCCTGCTGTCCCACCTCGACCGTGGCCACCACCCTGAGCGCCACGAGGTCGATGATGTCGACGGTGCTCTTCTCGCTGCCCACGCCTTCGTTGCTCACGAAGGCGTAGCGGTCGTCGTCCGTGATGGCGACGCCATGCACCACGCGCCGCGTCGTCGGGATCCGCGCCAGTTCCTTGCCGCTCCGGGTGTCGAACACCGAAACGGACTGTCCGCGCTTGTTGGTGGCCACGAGCTTGGTCCCGTCGCGCGTGACGGCGAGATTGTAGACGCCGTCGCCCGCCGGGAGGCGCCGCACGAGCGACCAGGTGGCGACGTCGATCTCCACCAGCTCGCTCGATTTGTTGCAGGCCACCCAGACGCGCGTGCCGTCGGCACTGGGTTGGGCCCAGGTGGGTGAGCATCCCACATCACCGGGCTTGGGCGGTTCCATGCCGTGCCCGCCCATGTCGTGCCCGGCGTGGGCCGCCGCGCCGCGCACCGGCGGCGCGCCGTCCATCCCCATCTCCTTGCCGGCAGTGAGGAAGAAGTGCCGCGACACCTCGAACCGCCGCGTGTCGATCTCGACCAGCTCCTCATCCATCATGCAGGCCGAGTAGTGCTTGGTGCCGGCCGGGTTGAGGCGCGAGCCATGGGGCATGGTGCAGGTCGTGATGCGCGCGACCTCGAGCATCTCCCCGGTCTCCACGACGGAGACGCTCGACGCCACCATCTCGCCGTGCAGGTTGAAGTTCACCACCCACGCGTACCAGCCGTCGGGGCTCACCTGCACCGTCGCAGGGAAGTTGCCGAGCACGGCGCGGGCCCGCGGTTCGTCGCTGCGGGCGTCGAACTTCCAGAGCGACCCGCCCGGCAGCCCGTGGGCGGTGCTCACGAAGTAATGCTGCTTGTCGGGCGCCACGGCGACGCCGTGCGGCCCGTCCGGGTCGATGATCGAGAGCCCCACGGTCGCCTTGCGCTCGACGCGGGCGCCGGCGGGACCGAACGCGATCAACGCGACCTCGTCGACCGACTCGGACACGACGAAGGCGCGGTACTCGCGCGATTGCGCCGTGGCGGTCGCGGAGGCCGCGACCGCCCCGGTGGCCAGCAGAAGCGCGCGCCCAATCCAGCCGCGCGCCCACGCCGTCACCCCGCGTCCCGTCACCCCGCGTCCCGTCACGGGACGACCGTGCTCTTGGGCTCGATGCGCACGATCCAGAGGCCGTTGTACATGTCGTTCACGAACGCGAGACCGTCGCGCACCACCACACCCCAGGTCATCGCCTGGCTCTTCACGAAGCCGTTCGCATCGGCGGTGTTGAGGTGGCCGATCTCGCGGCCCTGTGCGCGGAGGTCGCCGCGCAGCTCACCCGAGACGTCGAACACCCGGAAGCCGCCGTTGTACGCCCCGATGTACAGCGAGTCGCCGGCGACCCAGACATTGTGCACGCCGCCGAACTCCGGCTCGTAGAACGCCACCGACCGCGGCTTGGTGACATCGGAGATGTCCACCACCTGCAGGCGCCCGTAGGCGCGGCCGGCCGCCGCCTGCGGCGCCCCCTTCACGCCGCTCGCCGGGAACACCTCGTCGGCGATGAACACGTAGTTCTTGTGGCGCCACGCCGTGTGTGTGCCGCGGATGAAGCCCGACCCGCCGTCGGCCTCGACGTTCCGATAGAGCGCGTTGAGATCGTACTTGAACTGCGACACCATCACCGGCTTGGACGGCGTGCCGCCGCGGATGCCATTGCCGACGTCGAGGATCACGAGCCCGTCGTTCCACCACGACCCGTAGAGCAGGCCGTCCTGCACATCGATGTCGTGCAGCGTGCGGCCCACGTCCGGCCGGTTCTCCGTCTTCCACTGCGCGACCTCGCGCGGGTTGCGCGGGTCGTCGATGTTGAGGACGTGCAGCGCCCCGGTGCCGTCGTTCGTGAGGAACACGTGCTGGCCGTGCTTGGGATCCTTGTAGATGAACGACGAGTGCACGCCGGCCGAGACCCCCTGCGTGAACTCCGAGACGGGCTTGGGATGCAGCGGGTCCTCCAGCGAGGCGAACACCACGCCGTTCTTGCGGTCCGACGCCCCCTCGCGCGTGAACACGAGGAACTTCCCGTCCGGCGTCGTCATCACGTCGTTCACGCGACGGGTGTTGGCGACGATGGAGTCGGTGACCACGGGCGCGGCCGGATTCGAGATGTCGATGGTGTACAGCACGTCGCCGCCGCTGCCCGAGCCCAGGTACGCGACTTTGCCGTTGGGATGGATCCAGACCTCCTCGGTGGTGAAGCGGGTGCGGGGCAGGCGGCCCACCACGGTCAGGGGGCGGCGCACATCGCGCGCACTCAAGGTCACCACCGCCTCCGCCGTCCGGTTGCCCAGCGACGCGGTCACGGTGTACTCCCCGGCCTCGTAGCCGACGAACGCGCCGTCGCTCTCGATCACGCCCTGCCCGGGGTTGAAGCTCCAGACCGGCGTGAGGCCGTCGATGGTCCGGCCCGCGGCGTCCTTGGCCACGGCCGTGAAGCGAACCACATCGCCCTGGCGGGCATCGGTCGTCGCCGGCGACAGCGTGAGCGACGCGACGGGCGTCGCGAGCACCTGCACCGGCAGCGCCTGCGACACGCTTCCCACACTCGCCGTGATGGTGGCGCGACCCGCCGCGACCGCCGTCACCAGGCCCACGTCGCTCACGCGCACGATCGCGGGGTTGGAACTCTTCCACGTCACCTTGTCGCTGCGACGGTCATCGATCTTGGAGTAGACCTCGCCGCTGAGGCGGATCCGCTGGCCCGGCACCAGCCGTGCCGGCGCCGGCGTGATCGCGATCCGCGCCGCAGGTCCGGCGATCATCTTCACCTCGAAGCGCTCCGACTTCGGCGCCTCGCCCGGGATGATGCCGACGACCGCGCCGGGCAACGTGCCCGTGGAGCCCGCCGTCACGAGGCCGGTCTGGCTGATATTGCCCTCGAAGCGCGCGCCCGTGGCGCTGAAGCGGAACTGCACGTCCGGGATGACGTTGTTGTTCGCGTCGCGCGCCTCGGCCGTCAGGCGCAGCGAGTCGCCCGCAACCACGACCTTCTGCACGGGCGACACGATGATGCGCGCGATCCGCGACGGCGCGGCCGACGCGGGAGACGTCGCAGCGGGAGCCTGCTGCGCTGACAGCGCCACAGGCAGCGCCAGCGCGAACGCGAGTGGAAGCACGGTCCGGAACATCGGAGTGGGAGCTGGAGGGTGGTCGGGCACGCGGCGTCGGACGCCGGTCAACGGTCTGGAAAATGTAAGTCACCGACCGCGGCGTGAGGGATTCCCCGTGCGACTGTCCACCGTTCCCGCACACGGGAACTCGTTCCAGCATCAGTGGATACGCTCGCTCGAAGGCGATGTCCTCCACCCCCTTTTTCGGAGCGATCCATGTTCAAGACCAATGAAGGAAGCGTCGACCGCATCGTCCGCGTCGCACTCGGGCTCGCGGTCCTCTCCCTCGCGTTCGTCGGCCCACAGTCCCCCCTCGGCTATCTCGGCATCGTGCCCATTGTGACCTTACTCATCGGCTGGTGCCCGCTGTATACCGTGCTCGGGATCAACACCTGCGGTGTGAAGACGGCGAAGTGAGTGTGGTCGCCGCGCGCGCAACAGGTGGCGCGCGGACTCCTTCCGAGACGAGGAGAAGGGCGCGCCGACGCGCCCTTCCCTCGGCGGGGTGGGGAGGGCAGGTTCCGTGGAGACCCTTCCACGAGCCTCCGATCCCGATGACCACTCGCATCGTTGCCCGCCTCCGCCCGATCCTGCTCGGCGTTGCCATCCTGACGACTGCCGACGTGACGGGCGCGCAGGCGCCGTCGGCCGCCGACCTGGAGAAGGCCAAGCGCGTCCTGCGCGCCGTGCCGCTCATCGACGGGCACAACGACCTGCCCTGGGCGATCCGCGAGTCCAAGACCGCGCCCCACGATGTGGAGGCGTACGACCTGCGCGGTCGCACCACGGGCCACACCGACCTCGCGCGGCTCTCGGCCGGCATGCTCGGCGGGCAGTTCTGGTCCGTGTACATCCCCGGCGACAGCGCGACCCGGCGGTTGGGCTTTGCGAAGGTCCAGCTGGAGCAGATCGACATCATGCGCCGCGTGATGGCCAAGTATCCGGACCGCTTCGAGCCGATCGGCACCGCGGCGGGATTCACGGCCGCGTTCGCGCGCGGCAGGATCGGATCCGTGCTCGGACTCGAGGGCGGACACGCGATCGAGAACTCGCTCGGTGCCCTGCGCGCGTACTACGACCTGGGCGCGCGGTACATGACACTCACGCACAACCAGACGCTCGACTGGGCCGACGCCGCGAGCGACGTCGCGCGGCACGGCGGCCTGAGCAACTTCGGGCGCGAGGTGGTGCGCGAGATGAATCGGCTCGGCATGCTCGTCGATCTCTCGCACGTCTCGCCGGGCACGATGAGTGACGCGCTCGACGTGACGGAGGCGCCGGTGATCTTCTCGCACTCCAACGCCCGCGCCGTCACCGAGCACGTGCGCAACGTGCCGGACTCCATCCTCACGCGACTCAAGGCCAACGGCGGCATCGTGATGGTGACGTTCGTGCCGGGGTTCAGTTCCAACGAGGTCGCCACCTGGAACCGGACACCGGCCGCCCAGCGGCCGGCCGGCCCCGCGCCGCGGGCGACGCTCGCACAGGTCGCGGACCACATCGACCACATCCGCAAGGTGGCCGGGGTGGCACACGTGGGGTTGGGCGGCGACTTCGACGGGATCGAGGATGTGGTGCTGGGCCTCGAGGATGTGTCCACCTACCCGGCATTGCTCGCGGAACTGTCGCGTCGCGGCTGGAGCGAGGCGGACCTGCGGAAACTCGCCGGCGAGAACATCCTGCGTGTGTTCACGCAGGCCGAGCAGGTGGCGGCCCGCCTGCAGAAGGCGCGGCCGGCCAGCACGCGGACGATCGCCGAGCTCGACGGCTCAGCGCGCTGACCGGTTCGATGGGAGGGCCAGCGCCCGGCGCCGCAGCCAGCCGCGCAGGGCGCTGAGCGACGGCAGCAGGTCCGCGCCGACCTCGCGCAGCGCGTCCGCGTACGGCGGCGCGCCGCTGCCGCCGACCACCACCCCCACCCGCGGCGGTAGCAGCAGGCGCAGGCGGCGGAGCTCGTCGATGATGCGCGGATCCTCGGTCGGGTACACGATCGACAGCGCGATCGCGTCCGCCTTCACGTGCTCCACCGCGCGCGCCAGTTCCTCCGCCGGGAGGTCGGCGCCGAGATAGATCACGCGCCATCCGTTGCCGGTGGCCGACGTCGCGGCGAGCATCGCGCCCAGCTCATGCACCTGGTGGGCGGGAGTGCCGACGATGAGCACGGGCGCACCGGGCTGCGGCGCCGCCACCTCCGACATCCAGGTGAGCACGCGCCGGATGGTGGTGCTGGCGAGATGCTCGTTCGCCGGCTGCAGCTGTCCCTGGTGCCACAGCGAGCCGATGGTGAACAGCAGCGGGCTGATGACCTCATCGAGCACTTCGTCCGCCGAGAGCCGGATGACGGCGGAGCGCAGCGTCTGCTCGAGGGCGTGCGCATCGAAGCGCTCGACGGCCATGAGGGCCGAGGAGAGGAAACCCTCGATCGCGGGACCGTCGCTGCTGACGGGTCGATTGACCGCAGCCGCGCGCTCGTCGGCCTCGATGAGCGAGAGCAGCTCGGCGTTGTGGCGCGACGCCACCTGACTGATCTGGCGGCCGCCCTTGGTCGCGCGCACGAGGAGCTGCAGGCGTTCGACGTCGGCGTCGGTGTAGTGGCGCTGCCCGCCGGCGGAGCGGACGGGGGTCACTGCCCGGTAGCGCTTCTCCCAGGCACGCAACAGGTCGGGCGTGAGTCCGGTGCGCTGAGCCACGACGCGCATCGGGTGGAGGATCGGGGGTTGGTCAGCCATGATAGGAAATATCTGGACGCAAATGAACTTTGTCAAGCAAATGGCTGGCAAAGTACAATAATTTGCCGAACAAGAGGCAAAATCAGCGCCTCCTGTTCATATACTACGTTGATCAAGGGCTGGTGTTATGGTTCTGTCCGGACATTCCGAATAGCCTCTGTGGGACATTGTGCAGTCCACCAAGCGTCACATCCTTCACCGCATGATCGACCTGCATCACGTCGAACTCCGCTTCGCGACCGCGGCGGAGGCTGCAGACTACGCCCACGCGGCCCGCGAGTCCTTCCGCGAGGCCTACGACACCGGGGATGATCCCGAGAACCTCGAGATCCATCTCTCGCGTGCGTTCGGCGAGCCCATCCAGCGTCGCGAGTTACTCGACCCGCAGCAGCGGGTGCTGGCGGCGATCGAACCGGGCGGTGCCTGGGCCGGCTTCGCGATGCTGCGCGCCGATTCGCGGGCGGAGGGGGTCACGGGCCACGCGCCGATGGAGGTCGTGCGGTTCTACACGCGTGCGACCTGGTACGGCCGTGGCCTCGCCGCACGACTCATGGATGGCGCCCTCGCCGCCGCACGAGCGGCCGACCATGACGAGGTGTGGTTGCAGGTCTGGGAGCACAACCAGCGGGCGCGCCGCTTCTACGAGAAATCCGGCTTCGTCGCGCGTGGACGGAACCCCTTCCGCTTCGGCGACGTATGGGAAGAGGACATCGTGTATGCGCGCGTGCCCTGAGCTACATTGTCCGAGGCTGGTGCCCGCCGCGGGCGCCGCGCCCGACCACCCCAACCTGACCCACCCGATGCGCTTCCTCCCGATCCTCGCCGCCACTGTGCTGCTCGCGTCTCCGCTCGTGGCGCAGCAACGCCTCACGGCCGCGCCGAGCACGCGTGCGACCGCGACGCTGACGCTCAATCCGCCGCGGGTCCAGGGCCAGCCCGCCCCCGCGGCGCTCACGGTCAAGATCGACTACGGCGTGCCGCACGCCCGCGGCCGCGACGTGCCCAGCGAACTCGCCAAGGACGGCACGGTGTGGCGGACGGGGGCGAACTCGTCCACGACGCTCACCACCGACGTCGATCTCATGATCGGCGGCGCGAAGGTGCCGAAGGGTGCGTACTCGATCTACACCATCCGCGAGGCGGGCGCGTATCACCTGATCATCAACAAGAACACCGGGCAGTGGGGCACCGAGTACGACGCCTCCAAGGACTTGGTGCGCGTGCCGCTCAAGGCCACCACGCTCGCGGCCCCGATGGAGTCGCTGCAGATCACCTTCGTGCCGCCGGCCTCCGGCCCGCCGGCCGGCGTGCTGACCATCGCCTGGGGCAAGTTGCACCTCTCCGCGGACTGGTCGCTCGCGAACTGACACGCGGCGCGGACCCCCGCGCGGCGCGCTCAACCCGAGAGCGCCGCGCGGAGTTCCACCGCGATGGTCATCGGATCGAAGGGCTTGCTGAGGCAGGCCACGGCGCCGAGCTCGAGCGCATCATCCCGCTCGCCACGCTGGACCCGCGCCGTCAGGAACACCACAGGGATCGCGGCCGTCGCCGGATCCGCCTTGAGCCGCCGACAGGTCTCGTACCCGTCGACTTCAGGCATCATCGCATCCAGCAGGATCGCGTCGACGCCGCCGGCCCGTGCCCGCGCGATCAGCGCCGGCCCGCTGTCGAAGAACTCGGCCGTGATCTCGGGGTCGAGGCCGAGCGCGAGTTCGAGTATCGTCCGGATGTCGGACTCGTCATCGGCACAGAGGATGCGCATCGACGGCAATCTGGCCTGCCGGTCGAGACTCTGGCAACGTAGGCGCGCGCCCCAGACCGCTCGCACGACGGCCCCGCACGAACCCGGCCGCGATCCCGGCCACGAACCCGGCCACGAACCCCGTGATGGACCCTGCGATGGACCCTGCGATGGACCCCACTGCACGCATGCAGGCCGCGCTGGCACAACTCCGCCTGCGCTTCGCCGCCACGGCCCCGGCGACCGTCGAACGGTTCCGCGCATTGGCGGCCGCGCTGGACGTCGATCCCGTGTCGGCGGACGTGCTCACCGACCTGGCGAAGGAACTGCACCGCTTCCGCGGCACCGCCGGGAGCTACGGCTTCCGCGCCGCGAGTTCGTTGGCGGGCGAGTTCGAGGCGCGTGTGCACCGCTGGTCGGCGGAGCCGGACTTGGAGCGCACGACCCGCGCGGCCGACGCGCGGCGGTTCGTCGAAGCGCTAGCGCCGCTTCTGCAGCTCGAGGCGGACGCGGTCGAATAGCAGCGCCTCCGAGTCGCGCGTCTTCACGAACGCGTCCGACGCCCGGATGCCGGCCGCGCGCAGCTCATCGGTGGGATGCTCGCGCGCCGAGAACAGGAACACCGGCAGGGTGCGGGTCTTGGGGTCCTGCCGGATGGTGCGCGCGAACTCGAGTCCCGACATGCCGGGAAGCCCCGGGTCGAGCACGATCGCGCCGACGGGCTCGCGGCTCAGCACCTCGAGCGCTGCTTCGGCGCTCTGCACCCCGATGGGCCGCGCCAGCGCCTCGAAGTGTGCCACCAGCACGTCGCGCATCGAGGGGTCGTCCTCGACGATCAGGATCACGCGGCGCGCGTCATCGCCTCCGGTGTACGGCGCAGCGATCGGCAGCGTGACCCAGAAGGCGGTGCCGCCACCCTCGGCCGCCTCGAAGCCGATCGCCCCGGAGTGCTGCTCCACGATGCCGCGTGCGATGTTGAGACCGAGTCCCGTGCCGCCGCTCTTGCGGGAATCGGCGCCACCGGCCTGCTGGAACCGCCCGAAGATGCGCTCGGCGAACTCGGGAGCGATGCCCGGGCCGAAGTCGCGGACCCGGACCCGCACCTGGCCCTGTTCGAGCCCGATCGACAGCTCCACCGTCCCCTCGGCCGGCGAGAACTTGATCGCGTTGCTCAGGAGATTGGTGAACACCTGGATCAAGCGGTCCGGATCGCCGATCACGTCGGCGTCGGCATCCATCGCCGTGGTGATCCGCAGGCTGATCCGGTGGTCGCGGGCGAATCCCTCCAGCCCCGTGCAGGTGGTCTCGAGCAGCGGTCGCAGGCGCAGCCGATCCCGCCGCAGCGAGATCTGGCCCGCGTCCATCTTCTCGATGTCGAGGATGTCGTTGATGAGCCGGATGAGGCGTTCGGTGTTGGACATCGCGATCTGGAGCAGGTCGCGACCCTTGGCGGGGAGCTCGCCGACCTTGCCGCCGAGGATGAGGCCGAGCGCGCCGCGCATGGAGGTCAGCGGCGTGCGCAGTTCATGGCTCACCGTCGAGACGAAGTCGGTCTTGAGCCGTTCGAGTTCGCGCAGCTGCACGATGTCCTGCTGCAGCTGGCGTTCACGCCGTTCGATGTTGGCCGCGAGCTGCTCGAACGCGGTCGCGAGGTGGGCCATCTCGCGGTTGGGGGCGAGTTGGGCGTCGGGCAGGCGGGCACGCGCGTACGCGCCGGCGTCGAGGGCCTCCGCGGCCGCCACCACCTGCGCGAGCGCCCGGGCCACGAGCCGCATGAGCAGCGTGAGCACGAGCAGGAAGACCGCCAGCGCCGCGGTCCACACGAAGAAGTTGGCCAGTTCGTAGTACGCGGCGTCGGCATCCACCGTGAGTTCGGTCTGCAGGGTCGCGTTCCGCAGGTTGCGCGCGACCTCCGCCTGCAGCTGCTGCGCGACGGCCATGGCGGCGGCGCCGCTGGCGATGGCGCGGGCTCCCGGAGTGCCGGCGGCGAACGCGGCGAGGCCACCGGCGCGCCGCCGGGCGACGTTGGGGACGAATGACGAATCCTCCCAGCGGGCCAGCAACGTCTGCAGGGAGTCCAGCGCGAGGGTCGTGCGCGGGTTGGGAACCAGCTCCGTCAGGTCGGCGATGTCCACGCGGAGGCCGAGGCGGGCCCGGGCGTAGGCGTTGAGATACGCGGTGTCGCCGGTGAGCAGGTATCCGCGGTGGTTCGACGCGATCTCCCGCAACCCCGTCTCGATGCGCGTCGCCACGAGGGTCGCGGTGTGCAGGCGGCTCAAGCGCTGCGTGACCGCCCGCAGTTCGGTCTGCTGGCGTTCGCTGGCACGCCGGGCCACGAGGAACCACCCCAGGCCGAAGAGCATGCCGACCACGAGCAACTGTGCGGCCAGCGGCAGGCCGCGCCAGCGGGCGATGAGCGTACGGCGTGCCGGGGCGGGCGCGGGAATGGGTGACTTCACACTGCGGAGACGAATCAGCCGAGAGCGAGGGCACGTCCGCCGTGACGGCGAGCGGACTTCGTGACGCCTCTCGTGGTAGATTCCCAGTTCGGCCTCCCGTTCACCTGTCCAGCATCCCCTCCATGTCCGCCAACACACCGCTCCACACGCTGCACGCCGCCGGCCAGTCGATCTGGCTCGACTACATCGACCGCACGATGCTCGCCAACGGCGACCTGCAACGGCGGATCCGCGATGACGCCCTCACGGGCATGACCTCGAATCCCACGATCTTCGAGAAGGCGCTGGCGACGGGGACGGCGTACGACGCGCAGCTCAGCGCCGCGGCGGGGACACGGGGCGCCTGGGAGCTGTTCGAACTCGTCGAGACCGATGACGTGCGCACCGCCTGCGACGCCTTCGCCGGCGTGTATCGCGCGTCGACGGGACTCGACGGCTACGTCTCCATCGAGGTGTCGCCGGGGTCGGCCCACGACGCCGCCGCGACGATCACCGAGGCGCATCGGCTCTGGAAGACCGTGGACCGGCCGAACGTCATGATCAAGGTGCCCGGCACCGCCGAGGGCTGTGTCGCGCTGCGTCGCCTCATCGCGGATGGCCTCAACGTCAACGTCACGCTGTTGTTCTCCGTGGACGCGCACGCCCGCGTGATCGACGCCTATCTCGCGGGTCTCGAGGACCGGGCGGCGGCGGGTGGTGACCTGCGCCACGTCGCCTCGGTCGCGTCGTTCTTCGTGAGCCGGGTGGATGGCGCGATCGACGCGATGCTCGAGGCCAAGGTGAAGGACGGCGCGCTCCCGCGCGAGCGGGCGACCGCACTCCAGGGCAAGGCGGCGATCGCCAACGCCAAGCGGGCGTACCGCCTGTTCCAGGAGCGGTTCCGCGGCGCGCGGTGGGAGCGGCTCGCGGCGCTGGGGGCGCAGGTGCAGCGTCCGCTCTGGGCGAGCACGAGCACCAAGAACCCGGCGTACCGCGACGTGCTCTACGTGGAGCAGCTCGTGGGGCCGTCCACCGTCAACACCATGCCGCCGGCGACGCTCGAGGCTTTCCGCGACCACGGCGTGACGGCCCGCACGGTCGACGCCGACGTCGCCGCCGCCGACGCGCTGCTCGAGGCGCTCGCGGGCGTCGGCATCCGCCTCGATGCCGTCACCGACCAGTTGCTCATCGAGGGCCTGGCCAGCTTCCAGAAGTCCTTCGACACGCTGATCGCCGGCATCGAACGCAAGACCGCCTCTCTCGCCGCCGGACACTGAGCCCCGCATGAGCCTGCGCCACCCCGTCACCAAGATCGTCTGCACCATCGGCCCCGCGTCGTCGAGCCCGGACGTGATCCGCAAGCTGATGCTCGCCGGGATGAACGTCGCGCGGCTCAACTTCTCGCACGGCACCCACGAGGCACACGCCCGCACGGTCGCGAACATTCGCGGCATCGCGGAGGACCTGCGGCGTCCGGTCGCGATCCTCGGCGACCTGCAGGGTCCGCGGATCCGCATCGGGATGCTGGCGGAGGCGATCGAGATCAAGGAAGGCGACAGCTTCGTGCTCGCGCCGGAGCAGGTCGCCACGGGCAAGGAGGTCCCGGTCACCTACGCCGACATCGCGAAGGACGTGCGGACCGGCGGCCTGATCCTCGTCGACGACGGCCTGCTGGCCCTCGAGGTGACCGGCGTACACGGCGACCGTGTGGCCGTGAAGGTGCGCTACGGCGGGCTGCTCAAGTCCAACAAGGGCATGAACCTCCCGGGTATCGACGTCTCGGCCCCGTCGCTCACGGAGAAGGACCGGGCGGACATCCCCTTCGCGATCGAGCACGACCTCGAGTACCTGGCCCTCTCGTTCGTCCGGCGGCCGGAGGACATCCACGAGCTCCGCGCCCTGTTGCCCAAGGGGATGCTCATCGTCGCGAAGATCGAGAAGGACTCCGCGCTCACGCGCATCGAGGAGATCCTCAAGGCGACCGACGCGGTGATGGTGGCGCGCGGCGACCTCGGTGTGGAACTGCCGTTCGAGGAGGTGCCGATGCAGCAGAAGCGCATCATCGGCCTCGCGAGCCGCTACGGCCGTCCGGTGATCACCGCCACGCAGATGTTGGAGTCGATGGTGCAGCATCCGCGCCCCACGCGCGCGGAGGCGAGTGATGTGGCCAACGCGATCCTCGATGGCACGGACGCCGTGATGCTCTCGGCCGGGACCGCCGCGGGCCTGCATCCGGTGCTCGCCGTGGAGGCCATGCGCCGCATCGCGTCGGCCGCGGAGGAGACGCCGGTCCAGCGCGGGCAGGGCATCGACCGCGTGACACCGGGATCCGCCTCCGTGGAGGAGACGATCGCCTCGGCGTCGGTGACGGCCGTGCGGTTGCTCGGGGCGAATACCATGGTGGTGTTCACCAAGAGCGGCTTCTCCGCGCGCATCGTCGCGGCCCGCCGGCCCAACGTGCGCATCGTCGTGCTCACCGACAACGTGCGCACCTACCGCCAGCTCGCGATGGTCTGGGGCGTCGTGCCGTTCCTGGTGCCGCACTGCGACACCTACGAGCAGATGACCACGCTCGCGCGCGAGAAGCTCAAGGAGCACGCCCTCGCGCGACCGGGCGAACGCATCGTCGTGACCGCGGGCGTACCGTTCGACGTGCCGGGGACCACCAACCAGCTCAAGGTCGAGACCGTCTGACGTGCGGCTGACCTTCCTCGGCACCGGCACGAGTTTCGGCGTCCCGCAGATCGGTTGCGGCTGTGCCGTGTGCCGGTCCGATGACCCGCGGGACCGGCGCACCCGTGTGGCCGCGGTGCTGGCGCGGCGCGATCGCGCGCTGCTGTTCGACACGCCGCCGGAACTGCGGCTCCAACTGCTCGCCACGGGGATCGACCGCGTGGACGCCGTGCTCTACACGCACGACCATGCGGACCATACGCACGGCATCGACGACCTGCGCGCGATCTCGGTGCGCACGGGCGCGCTGCCGCTCTACGGTCCGGTGGAGGCACTCGACGGGCTGGCCCAGCGCTTCCCCTACATCTTCGACCCCAACGTGAAGCCGCTGCCGGGCACCTCGAAGCCCGAGGGCAGCCGCGTGCCATTGGAGCCCGGCGTGCGGGTCGCGATCGCCGGGTTCGACGTGCTGCCGATCGAGGTGCCGCACGGACGCATCCGCGTGTTCGGTTACCGAGTCGGTCCTGTGGCGTACATCACGGACGCCAAGTCGTTGCCGGACGCCGCCGTGGCACAACTCGCTGGCGTGGAGGTGCTGGTGCTCAACGCCCTGTTCCGCCGGCAGCACCCCTCGCACTTCTCCATCGACGAGGCCGTCGCCGCCGCACGGGCGGTCGGCGCCTCGCGCACCTTCCTCACCCACCTGACGCACGAGACCGGGCATGCGGAGCTCGAGGCGTCACTGCCGCCGGACATCCGGCCGGCGTACGACGGCCTCGCCGTGGAGATCGGCACCGAATGACGATCCAGCTCGATGTGACGGGCATGATGCGCAGCGCGGTGCCCACCGGGGCCACACCGGAGGCGCTCGCGGCGCTGGCCCCGCGTCTCGCCGCGGCGCACGAGGGGCTGCTGGCCGACGCCGCGCGCGGCGTGCTCGGCTTCCGCGAACTCGAGGCGCAGGCGGCCGAACGAGCCCGTGTGCTCGCGTGGGCCGCGGCACAGCGCGGGAGCTGCGACGACGTCGTGGTGCTGGGGATCGGCGGATCGGCACTGGGCGCGGTGGCGCTGCGCACCGCGCTGCTGCCGCGCGACTGGAACCTGCGATCGCCGGCGCAACGCGGCGGGCGACCGCGTCTGCACGTGCTCGACAACGTGGACCCGCGCTCCGTGCGTGGCCTGCTCGAGCTCGTGGATCCCACGCGCACGCGATTCCTCGTGATCTCCAAGTCGGGGAGTACGGCCGAGACCATGTCGCAGTACCTGCTCGTGCGCGAGCGGCTGCGGGCAGCGGGGCGCAGTCCCGCCGAGGGACTGGCGTACGTGACGGACCCGGTGAAGGGCGTGCTCCGCCGCTTGGCCGCCGCCGACGGCGTGCCGACCTTCGATGTGCCCGCGAACGTCGGGGGCCGATTCTCCGTGCTCTCGCCCGTGGGCATGCTGCCGGCCGCGCTGCTGGGCATGGACGTGGACGCGATGGTCGCCGGCGCGATCGCGATGCGGGACCGCTGTGCCTCCGGGGTGCTGCAGCAGAACCCGGCGCTCGCGTTCGCGGGTCTGCAATGGCGCGCGCATGCGGAGGCGGGGCAGGGCATGCAGGTGCTGATGCCGTACTCCGACGCGTTCCGCGACCTCGCGCCGTGGTTCGTGCAGCTGTGGGCGGAGAGCCTCGGCAAGGTGACGCCGGCCGGTGCCCATGTGGGCCCGACGCCGATCGTTGCCGTGGGCGCCACCGACCAGCACGCCCAGGTGCAGCTGTTCATGGAGGGCCCGGTGGACAAGACCGTCACCTTCATCGACGTCGAGGAGATGGACGGCGGTGACCTGACGATCCCGTCCGTCGGTGCGGACGGACCGGCTGAGCTCGCGTACCTCGGCGGGCACGGTTTCGGCAAGCTGTTGCGCGCGGAGTGCCGTGCGACGGCGGGGGCGCTCACCAAGTCCGGCCGCCCGACGATGACGATCCGCGTGACCCGCGCCGACGCCTTGCACCTGGGCGGCCTCTTCATGCTCTTCGAGCTGGCGACGATCTACGGCGGGCAGCTCTACGGCGTGGACCCGCTGGACCAGCCGGGGGTGGAGCTCGGCAAACAGCTCACCTACTACCAGTTCGGGCACCCCGACTGGCAGCACATGAAAGTGATCTGGGATACACTCCCGGGCTCCGACCCGGCCTGGGTGATCTAGGCGCGTTGCCCTCCCCGCGGGGCAGGGGCAAATTGCCAGGATGCCGTCGGCGCGCCGGAGTCCCGGTCCGCCCGCGCGCGGTGCGTGGCGCCGCGTGCTCTCCCATCCCACCCGCCCAGAACGATGTCCAAGGCTCCTGACTCCCTCCACCGCGTCCTCGGCGCGGCGATCACGATCGACGGTTCGCAACTCGCGGTGAAGGACCCGGCCGCGCTCGCCGGGCCGATGATGGACGCGCTGGTGCGCCTGGCGGTGTTCGGCGGGACGGAGGAGAAGGATTGGGCGCGTTGGGTGATCTGGGAGGCCGGGCGTGCGGTGGGCACGTACTCCGCGTCGATCCACGACTTCTACATGGCGCGCGGGCGCGGGGACGTGAAGGGCGTCACGGTGCCGGCGATCAACGTCCGCGGTGCCGCCTACGACACCGCGCGCGCGATCTTCCGCACCGCGATCGCCCTCGAGGGCGGCGCGTTCCTGCTGGAGATCGCCCGCTCGGAGATCGCGTATACCGAGCAGCGGCCGGCCGAGTACGTCGCCGTGATGCTCGCGGCCGCGCTGCGTGAAGGGTACCGCGGCCCGGTCTTCATCCAGGGCGACCACTTCCAGGTGAACGCCAAGAAGTACAAGGCCGACCCGGGCCCCGAGGTGGCGGCCGTGAAGCAGCTGGCCACCGAGGCGATCGCGGCGGGCTTCTACAACATCGACCTCGACACCTCGACGCTGGTGGACCTGGCCCACCCGACGCTCGAGGCGCAGCAGCGGCTCAACTTCGAGGTGGGGGTCGAACTCACCCGGCACGTGCGGGCACTCGAACCCAAGGGCGTGACGATCTCGCTGGGCGGGGAGATCGGCGAGGTGGGCACCGAGAACTCGACCGTCGCCGAGCTCGAGGCCTTCATGGACGGGTACAACCGCACGCTGCAGGCGCAGGCGCCGGGCATGGTGGGGCTCTCCAAGATCTCCGTGCAGTCGGGCACGTCGCATGGCGGCGTGGTGCTCGCGGACGGTTCGATCGCGGACGTGAAGCTCGACTTCAAGACCCTCGAGGACCTGTCGCGGGTGTCGCGCGAGAAGTACGGGCTCTCGGGCGCGGTGCAGCACGGGGCCTCCACGCTGCCGGACGACGCGTTCTTCCACTTCCCGCGCACCGAGACGGCGGAGATCCATCTCGCGACCGGGTTCCAGAACATGCTGTACGACCACCTGCCGACGGCGCTGCGCGAGGAGATCTACGGCTGGTTGCGCAGCAACGCCGCCGACGAGCGCAAGGCGGGCGACAGTGACGAGCAGTTCTTCTACAAGACGCGCAAGAAGGCGCTCGGGCCGTTCAAGGCGAAGCTCTGGGACCTGGACGCCACCACCAAGGCGGCGCTGGCCAAGGCCTACGACGCCAAGTTCACCTTCCTCTTCGAGAAGCTCGGGGTGGGCGGAACATCCGCCGCCGTGCGGCGGTATGTGACGGGTCCGGCCATCAAGCGGTCGGCACCCGGTACCGGAGGCCCCGCCGTCGAGGCGGCGCCGGACGATGCCGAAGCGGGCGAGTAGGACGGTCGGGATCCACTCGACCCGTGCCCCCATCACGCGCGCGCGACGCGCAATAGCAAGGAGCAACACGATGCGGCGTATTCTTCTGACTGGTGTGCTGGCGCTCGCGGCGACCGCCTGCGTCTCCAAGTCCGAGTATGACAAGCAGATCGAACAGGTGACGGCCATCTCCGCGGAGAAGGACTCGCTGCTGCAGGAGGTGCTGCAGACCTCGCAGTTCATCTCCGAGGTCAACTCCGAGCTCGACAAGGTGAAGAGCGGCCAGCCGGTGGTGAAGGCGGGCGGTGAGATGGAGCAGATGTCGCCGACCGAGGCGCGCAAGGCGCTCGCCGAGCGGGTCAAGGGCCTCACGGCGCGCCTCAAGGATTCGGAGGACCGCCTCGCCGCGAGCCGCCGCCGTGTGAGCCAGCTGGCCTCCAACAACACCGGCCTCACGGCGCAGGTCGCGCAGTACGACTCGACCATCAAGTCCTTCCAGGCACTGATCGACAACCAGAAGGCCGAGATCGTCTCGCTGCTCGACCAGGTGTCGGTGCTGACCTCCGAGAACATGTCGCTCCGCGACGCGAACGCGCAGTTGGAGACGCAGCGCGCCGAGCTGAACGCGAGCTTCACGTCGCTCACCACCGAGTCGAACACGGTGTACTGGGTGGCCGGCAAGAAGGACGACCTCATCAAGCGCGGCATCATCGAGCAGCGCGGCGGCATGCTGGGCATCGGCAAGACGCAGGTGCTCGCCCGCACGCTCGATGCCGGCGAGTTCACGACGATCGACCGCCTGCAGATGCGCGAGATCACGCTGCCCGACCCGACCAAGCAGTACCGCATCATCTCCACGAACGACCTCGGCGGCTTGGATTCCGCGCCGGCCGATGGCAAGTTCAAGGGGTCGCTGAAGATCCAGTCGCCGGAGACCTTCTGGCGCCCCTCGAAGTTCCTCGTGTTGATGGAGCTCTAAGGAGACCGACGTGTCCGACTCGAATGGCGGGGAACCGACCGTGGTGGTCGAACGGCGGTCGGGTGGCGGGATGGGACTCTTCCTGCTCGGTCTGGCGCTGGGTGCCGGACTGGCCCTGCTCTACGCACCGCAGTCGGGGGCGGAGACCCGTGCCGACCTCCGGCGCGGGGCACGGAAACTCAAACGGCGCGTCCGCGACCTGGCGGACGACACCACCGAGGCGGCCGGGGAACTCTCCCGGTCGGCTCGGGACGCCGCCCGCGAGGCCCGTGAGACCCTTGAACGGCGCCTGGCGCGGCACCAGCGCCCGCGCGCCACGGACGATGAGGACGAGGACATCGGCGTCTGAGAGCCCTCGGGCGTTTCCTGGCGGATGTCTGGCGTCGCGCTGACGCCGACGATGCACTGTTCCTGGCCGGCGGGGTGGCGTTCAACGTCCTCCTCGCCGGCATTCCGTTCTTTCTGCTCCTCGCGGCGGGCCTCGGCTACATCCTGAAGCAGTCCCCCGACGACGCGGTGCGCGTGGTCCAGGCCGCACTCGGCACCTGGCTGCCGGCCCGCATCGTCGCCGAGGGCACCATCCTCGACCCCGTGCTCGCGGACGTGGTGCGCACACGCGCCCTCGTCGGCTTCTGGGGTGTGGTCGCGTTCGTCTGGTTCTCCATGCGGCTGTTCACCTCGCTGCGCGCCGTGCTCGCGTTCGTGTTCATGCTCGGCCGCGACCGCGGGTACTTCCACGGCAAACTCGTGGACTTCTACCTGATAGTGTTCTCCGTGATCCTCATGACCACCTGGGTCACCGTGAACACCTGGCTGCTCGTGACCAGCGGCCGTGTGGGCGAGACCCTCACGCGCGTGGGGGTGCTCGAGGACGCGACCGGTGCGCTGGGCTTCTGGGTGGGCCGTGTGGCCGGGTTGCTGGCGCTCGCGGCGATCTTCGTCGGGCTCTACCGCTGGCTGCCCCGCAGCCGCACCCCGTGGCGCCCGACCTTCGTGGGGGCCGCGGCCGCCACCGCGCTCTTCGAACTCGCCCGCTGGCTGTTCGCGGAGTTCATGCGCGCCTACTCGCCGACGTCGCTCTACACCGGCACGCTCGGCGCCATCTTCATCGTCATCTTCTGGACCTACTACGCCGCCTTGATGTTCGTCATCGGCGCCGAAGTGGCGCATATTGTCGAACTCCGGCTGATCGAACGCGGCGACCTGCCCGCTCGCTCCCCCCTCACCGGCGAGTTCAAGTCCACCAGCCACGCCCGGGCGTCGGGGGCGATCGACCGCCTGCGTGCGTCACGCCCCTCGCCGGGCGACGTCCCGACCGTCCCACCGGATCCCTCGCCATGACCACGCCGATCGACCTTCGCAGCGACACCGTCACCACACCCACGGCGGCGATGCGTCGCGCGATGGCCGAGGCGGAGGTGGGGGACGACGTACTCGACGGGGATCCGACGGTGCGCCGGCTCGAGGCGCGCGTGGCGGACCTGCTCGGCAAGCCCCAGGTGCTGTTCTTCCCGACCGGCACCATGGCCAATCAGGCGGCGCTCTGGTTGCAGGGGGAGCCGGGCACGGAGGTGTACTGCCACGACGATTCGCACATCGTGAACTGGGAGATCGCGGGTACCGCCGCGCTGGCGGGGCTGCAGGTGCGGATGGTGCGTGGTGGTCCGGTGCTCGACGCGGCCGCGCTCCACGCCGCCTTCCGGCGGCCGTTCTCCATCCACGCGCCGCGCGCATCGCTGGTGTGCGCGGAGAACACGCACAACGGTGCCGGCGGGATGGTGACGCGCCTCGAGCAGCTGCGCGCGATCCGCGATACGGCCGCCGAGGCGGGACTGCCGCTGCACCTCGACGGGGCACGCCTCTGGAACGCCTCGGTCGCGACGGGGACCTCGCTGGCGGACTTCGCGTCCTGTGCGGCCACGGTGATGGTGTCGTTCTCCAAGGGGTTGGGCGCGCCGGTCGGCGCCTGCCTGGCAGGCGATGCGGCCCCGATGCGCCGCGCGTGGGAGGTGCGCAAGCGGCTCGGCGGCGGCATGCGCCAGTCAGGCATCCTCGCGGCCGCGGCGCTGCACGGCCTCGACCATCATCTCGGCCGCCTGCACGAGGACCACGCCCGGGCGCGCCGCCTGGCGGAGGCGTTGGCGACGGTGCCCGGCGTCTCCGTGGTGCCACCCGACACCAACATCGTGATGATCGACCTGGTGGGCGGCCAGGAGTCGAGTGCGGTGGTGGAGCGGGCCAAGGCGCTGGGCGTGCGTTGCACCTCGTGGAACGCCACGCGTGTGCGCTGCGTGCTGCATCTCGACATCGACGATGCGGCGCTGGCGCGGGCGACGGCCGCGCTGGCCGAGGCGCTGCGCGAGGCGCTCCCCAAGTGAACACCGACGAACACCGCGTCGCGGACGCCTCGCTGCGTCTGTTCGCCGCGGGCGAGCGCGAACTGCAGCGGATCGTCCTCGACATGCACGACGGGCCAGTGCAGGACGTCTTCGCGGCCGTCTCGCACCTGCAACTGCTGGAACGCGAACTCGCCGACCGTCCGGCGCAGGCCCGTCGCGCCGGCCAGGCCGTCCAGCTCCTGGAGCGCGCGCTCAGCGAGGTGCGCACCCTCATCGGTGTCTTCCGCCCGCCGGGCTTCGAGCGTCGGGCGCTGGGCGCCATCCTCGAGGGCCTCTGCGTGCAACACGAGGCGATGACCGACCAGCCGGTCGAGCTCACCATGGACGCGAACCTCGGGGACTGCGAGCTGCCGACGAAGATCGCGCTCTACCGGATCCTGCAGGAGGCGCTGGCCAACGGCCATCGCCACGCACGGGCGACGCGGCAGACCGTGAGCGTGGAGCGACGCGGGGACGAGATCCTCCTCACCGTCACCGACAACGGCCGTGGCTTCGACACGCCGCGCGTGCTCGCGGCCGAGGCGGACGTGGGCGTCGAGGGCGGCCACTTCGGGCTCCGGGGGATCCAGGACCGCGTGGCGATGCTCAGCGGCTCCTTCGCCCTCGACAGCACACCGGGGCAGGGCACGGTGCTGCGCATCTCCGTCCCGGCGGCCCGATGAGCCGTGACGCGATCCGCATCCTGCTCGTGGACGACCACGCGATCGTGCTCGAGGGGCTCCGCGCGCTCGTGGACGGCGAGGACGACATGGCCGTCGTGGGCGCCACGACCAAGGGGGAGGACGTGCTGGCGATGGTGGGCGCGCTCGCGCCCGAGGTGGTGGTGCTCGACTATGAGCTGGGGGGCATCCGCGCGACGGAGCTGATCGAGCCGCTGCGGGCGATGCCCGACGCGCCGCGCGTGCTCGTGCTCACCGCGTACCACGATGGCGAGACGATCCGTTCGGTGCTCGAGGCGGGTGCCGAGGGGCTCGCGCTCAAGACGGCCTCACCGCAGCAGACGATCGCGGCGATCCGGCAGGTCGTCGACGGGCAGCTCGTGTTCCCGCAGGCCGCCCGGCGCTGGCTCGAGGCCCGTGGTGCGGCGCGCGGAGGTGCCTCCGAGCTCACGGGCCGCGAGCGCGAGGTCTGGGCTCTCCTCGCCGAGGGACTCACCAACGTGCAGATCGCCGCGCGCCTCTCCCTCTCGGAGAACACCGTGAAGTTCCATGTCCAGCACCTGTTCCAGAAGCTGGGTGTGAAGAACCGCACCGAGGCCGCGCTGCGGCACGCGTCCCCGGGTCGCTCCGGGAACGGTCCTTCCTCGCGCCGCTGACCACGCCGCTGAGCACGCCGCCGGGCCTGCGCCGGATGTGCGCGGGGAGGGCGCACACGGAGCGGGCGCACACGGAGCGGGCACACACGGAGCGGGCGCACACGGGCGAATCGCCCCGTCGGGCACGTTGTCCCGCCGGGTGGCAGCCACTATCCTTCAGTGGTCCCAGGTCCCGGAGGGCTTCGGCCCGCCAATCCGCCAGGGCCGAAAGGCAGCAACGGTACGTGGTGTCCATCGTCGCTCCGTCAGGCCTGGGGCACTCGCGCGGGTGAGCACACAAGTGCTCCCCGCGCGAGGTCGTTTGGGGCGGTCGTTTCGGACGGTCGTTCGGGGAGGTCGTGCGGCGAGCGCCGATGGCCGCACCCCGCATTCCCACCGGCGCCCCGCAGCGCGGGTCACCCTGCATCCCGCATCCGCAAGAGTCGCCCAATCCCCCCACCCGGGGCTAAATTCCGCCCATGTCCTTGGCATTGGCCCGCAAGTATCGCCCCCGCCGCTTCGCCGACGTCGCCGTGCAGTCCCACGTCGCGAACACCCTGCGGAACGCGATCGCCGGCGACCGGCTCGGCCACGCCTACCTCTTCTGCGGGCCCCGCGGGACGGGGAAGACCACGCTGGCCCGTGTGCTCGCGATGGCCCTCAACTGCGAGGCCCGGCGGCCGGACCGCGAACCCTGCGGGGAATGTGCGTCCTGCCAGCGCATCTGGAGCGGCGGGGCTTCGCTCGACGTCGTCGAGATCGACGCGGCGTCCAATCGCGGCGTCGATGATGCGCGGGAGCTCCGCGAGCGCGCGATGTACGCCCCCTCCGGAGAGGACCGCTACAAGGTCTACATCATCGACGAGGCGCACATGCTGACGCGCGAGGCATGGAACGCCCTGCTCAAGATCCTCGAGGAGCCGCCGCCGCGCGTGGTGTTCGCATTCGCGACCACCGAGCCCAACAAGATCCAGCAGGCGGCCGCGCCGGTGCTCTCGCGCATGCAGCGCTTCGACCTCAAGCGTATCGGCCCGGCCGACGTGCGGGCGCGACTGGCGACCGTGCTGGCCGCCGAGGGCCTCAGCGCACAGGGTGATGCGCTGGCAATGCTCGCCCGCGCCGCCGACGGCTCCATGCGCGACGCCCTCTCGCTCACCGACCAGGTGCTGTCCCTCGGCGGCCAGGAGATCACCGCCGCGCGGGTGCGCGAGGCGCTGGGTCTCGTGCACGAGGACGAACACCTCGCGCTGCTCGACATCGTGGCCGAACGACGGGCGGGCGACGTGTTCGCGGCGGTCGCGCGCCTCGCGGACCACGGTGTGGACTTCGGCACCCTGCTGTCCGATTTCGCCGACCTGCTGCGGGCGCAGCTCTCCGTGGTGCTCGGCGGCCGCCTGCCCGATCTCTCGGAGCGGCTCGCCGAGGAGCTGCCGAAGCGCGCGCCGCAGTTCGCGGCCGGTGACCTGCTCCGCATGCTCAACATGGTGGTCGAGATCGAGCCGCACCTGAAGCGCAGCGGACAGCAGCAACTGCTGTTCGAGACGCTGCTCGTGCGCTTCGCGCTGCTCGACCGCACGATCGACCTGGAGCAAGTGCTCCGTGGTGTCGGCAGTGGAAGTGGTGGCGCTGGCGCGACGGCGCCAGCGACTGCGCCAGCGACTGCGTCCGCGAGTGCGTCCGCGAGTGCGTCCGCGAGTGCGTCCGCGCCGGCGGCCCCACGCGCCGCTCCCTCGTCGCGGCCTGCGCCGCAGCACGCGTCCGCTGCTCCCGTCGCCGTGCCCCCCGTCGTGCCGGCCGCGACGCCGCTCGCGGCGGAACCGATCGCGCGCATCGAGTCGGAGCCGCCCCCGCGTCGCGTCGCGGCCCCGAGCGCCGCCCCGGCCGCCCGCGTGCGCGAGCCCGAGGTGGCCGACCGGGTGGCACCGCGCCGTGAGCTGCTCGCGCTCGACATCAATCGACTCGCCGAGCATTGGGACCACATCGTGGACAGCGTCAACGCCGAGCATCGCGCGCTGTTGCTCTCGAGCACCTTGGCGCACGCCACCCCCACCGCGGTGACCGCCGGCGGCACGGTGACGATCACCGTCGAGTCGGATGCCCACGCGGACATCCTCACCGGCGGCGAAGCGGTGTTGCTGGCGGCGCTCCGGCGCCGCTTCGACGGCGTGCAGAAGCTCCTCGTCCGGACGGTGGCGCCCGAGGGGGATCGGGCGCCGCGCCGGCTCAACGAGGGTGCGGTGAAGGCGGACCGCATGGCGATGCTCCGTCGCCAGTCCCCGTTGCTCGATGCCGCGGTGGACGCGCTCGATCTCGAACTGCTGGACTGACGATGACGGATTTCATGAAGATGCTGCAGCAGGCGCAGCAGATGACGGGGAAGTTGCAGGAAGTGCAGGAGTCGCTGGCGCGCCTCACGGTCACCGGCGCGGCCGGGGGTGGACTCGTGCGGGTCGAGGCCGACGGCAAGGGCACGGTCAAACGCGTGTCCATCGATCCGAGCGTCGTGAACCCGGCGGACGTCGAGATGCTCGAGGATCTCGTGACGGTCGCGATGCAGGAGGTGCAGAAGAAGGCGCGCGAGCTGAGCGAGCAGGAGATGAAGAAGGTCGCCGGCGGGCTCGGGCTCGGCGGACTCCCATTCAAGCTCCCGTTCTGAGCCGGCCGTGTCCGCCATCGACGACCTCGTGACCGAGCTGTCCCGGCTCCCGACCATCGGGCGGAAGTCGGCGCTGCGGCTCACGTACCACCTGCTGCGGCAGCCGGCGGAGCAGAGCAAGCGGTTGGCGGCGGCGCTGGTGACCCTCGCCGAGAAGGTCCGGCCCTGCGCGGAGTGTTTCAACCTGACGGAGGCGGAGCGCTGCGCGTACTGCTGTGACAGTCGGCGCGACCGCGCCGTGGTCTGCGTCGTCGAGGAGGCGTCGGACATCCCGTCGATCGAGCGGACGGGTGAGTACCGCGGGCTCTACCACGTGCTGGGCGGGCGCCTGGCGCCGCTGGACGGGATCGGACCGTCCGACCTGACCGTGGCGGCGTTGGTGACCCGCGTCACCTCCGGGGGGGTCCGGGAGGTGATCGTGGCCACGAACCCCAAGCTCGAAGGCGAGGCGACGGCGCTGTATCTTCAGGAGCAGCTCCGGGAGACGGGCGTGACGGTGAGTCGTCTGGCTCGTGGACTGCCCGTTGGCGGGGACCTGGAGTACGCGGACGGCGTGACCATCGTGCAGGCGTTGTCGGCGCGGCGGGCGATGTGAGTCGCCGGGCGCTGTGGTTCGGAGTCGGACTCGCCGGCGGCTTGGCGGCGGGGTTGTGGTGGTGGCGGCGCCAGCAGGCGCGGCATCAGCAGGGCCTGTACAGCTCCCGCCCGCTCGAGCGGCTCGCCGCCCTGGGCTGGTTGCGGGGCCGGCCGAGTGCCGAGTCGGTGGTGCTGTTGCGGGAGTACGTGCAGTGGGAGCGACATCCCGCGTTGCGGCGCCGCGCCCGGCGGCTGCTGACACGCTTCGAGAATGCCCTCGCATAGGACGGACGCATGGCGATCGGCTCGGCTAGTTGGTCCTTCACGGAAGAAGACTTCGGCGCGATCACGCGCACGCTGCAGCGGTTCCTCACGGACACCAACGCGCGCTGCGCCCTGCTCGTAGACCGATCGGGGCAGTTGGTGGCGACGGTGGGCGAACCGCCCAACTTCGATCCCACCGCCTTCGCCACGCTCACCGCCGCCGACTTCTCGGCCAACGACCAGCTCGCGAAACTCATCGGCGAGAGCGACTTCAACTCCCTGTTCCACCAGGGCGAGAAGGAGTCGATGTACCTCGCGGACGTCGCCCGGCGCGTGATCCTCGTCGCGCTGTTCGACAACCGCACGACGCTCGGCCTCGTGCGCCTCAAGATCAAGGACACCGTGCTCGAACTCACCAAGCTCTTCCACGACGTCTTCACACGCGGCAAGTCGGCCACGCAGCAGCCCGGGCTCCTCGCCGGCGCTGATGATGAAATCGACAAGCTGTTCGGGTAAGGAGAACAGACGATGTCGATGATCAACTACGCCTCGCGCGAGATCAACTGCAAGATCGTGTACTACGGTCCGGGCCTCGGCGGGAAGACCACCAACCTCGAGCACGTCTACGGCAAGGTGAAGCCGGACACGCGGGGCAAGCTCATCTCGCTCGCGACCGAGACGGAGCGCACGCTGTTCTTCGACTTCCTGCCGGTGGACCTCGGAACGATCCGCGGCTTCAAGACGCGCTTCCACCTGTACACCGTGCCGGGCCAGGTGTACTACAACGCGTCGCGCAAGCTCATCCTCAAGGGCGTGGACGGCATCGTGTTCGTCGCCGACTCGCAGGTCGAGCGCATGGAGGCGAACCTCGAGGCGATGCAGAACCTGTACGACAACATGGCCGAATACGGCTACGACCTCACGAAGATGCCCTTCGTGATCCAGTACAACAAACGCGACCTGCCCAACGCCGCGCCGCTCGCCGAGCTGCAGCAGACGCTCAATCCCGGCTGGGAGGTCACCGACCCGGCCCGCATGAAGGTGATCGCCGACCAGTTCCACCCCGGCGAGAACATCGTCGAGCAGCTGCCCACCGGCGAATGGGTGGAGCGCGCGACGTACTTCGAGGCCGTGGCGGTCACGGGCGACGGCGTGTTCGACACGCTGCGCGCGGTGAGCAAGCTGGTGCTGAAGACGCTGGCCTGAGGATGGCCGTCCTCGTGGCCGCGTGAACCTCCCCAACAGCATCTCGGCCGCGCGCATCGCCGCGTCCCCGCTGCTCGCGGCGCTGCCGTTCGTGCCGTCGGTCCCCGTCCGCGGCTTCGCGTTCCTGCTCTACCTCGTCACCGCGATCTCGGACCACTGGGACGGCAAGATCGCCCGCAGCCGCGGGCTGATCACCGACCTCGGCAAGGTGCTCGACCCCCTCGCGGACAAGCTGCTGCTGCTCGGCACCTTCGTGCCGATGTTCCTGCTGCAGGGACGCCCCGGCGATCCCGTGCTCGAGCTGCTGCCGACGGTGGCCGAGCGCTCCGCCTACCCGTTCATCACCTGGGGCTTCGACGCCATCTGGTTCCCGTGGTGGGTGCTGCTGCTCATCCTCGGGCGCGAGGCGTTCATGACCTGGTTCCGCGGCTTCGCCCAGGGCCGCGGCGTGGTGATCGCGGCGCAGCGGCTCGGCAAGTGGAAGGCCGGCTTCCAGTACACGTGGATGGGGGCGTCCTACTGCTGGTTCACGCTCAAGCTGCTCTACGACCAGCAGGCCTGGCACGGCAGCACCGCGATGTTCTGGGGACAGCTGCTCGGCGGCATCGGCCTGGTGTCGATGTACGTCGCGTTCCTGCTCACGCTGATCTCCCTCGTGGACTACCTCATCCGCCACGGCAGCGTGTTCGCGCGCGCCACGGCGCGCTGACTTCGACCCACCGGCCGGGACCCGCATGGACGTCGAACTCGTCTCGATCGGCGACGAGCTGCTGCTCGGCTTCACCATCGACACCAACGCGGCGTTCTTCGCGCGTGAGGCGGCGGCCCTCGGCATCCAGGTGGTGCGCCGCGCAACGGTGGGGGACGGCGCGGAGGCGATCGCGTCGGCGGTGAAGGAGGCGCTGGTGCGCACCGGTGCGGTGATCACCAGCGGCGGCCTCGGACCGACCGCCGACGACCTCACCAAACCGAGCATCGCGGCGCTGTTCAACCGGGGCATGCGGCTCGATGCCGCGATCGTCGAGTCCCTGCGGGCGCGGTGGAAGGCGCGCGGCTGGCCCGGCGAACTCCCCGAGGCGAACCGGGCGCAGGCCATGATCCCGGAGGACGCGGTGATCCTCGAGAACCGTCACGGTTCCGCACCGGGCATCTGGCTCGAGGACGAGGCGGGCCGCTGGGTGGCCATGCTGCCCGGGGTCCCGCGCGAGTTCCGTGGCATGACGCGCGACGTGCTGCTGCCGCGACTCGTCGGCATGGGTGCGGGCGGCACGGTGGTGCGCTCCCGGACGCTCCGCACCACCGGCATCGCCGAGTCGGCGCTCGCCGATGCGCTCGGGCCACTGGCGAAGGATCCCGAAGGCGTCGCGCTCGCGTATCTCCCGGGCTGGGAAGGGGTCGACCTGCGTCTCACGGTGCGTGACCTCCCGGGTGACGAGGCCGACCGCCGGCTCGATGCGGCGGCGACCGCACTCCGGGCGCGCGTCGCACGGCACGTCTACGGCGAGGATGACGCCGACCTCGCCGTGCTGGTGCTGGAAGCGCTGCGCGCCCAGCGGATGCGCATTGCCGTCGCCGAGAGCTGCACGGGCGGGATGCTGGGCATGCGCCTCACGGCGATCGCGGGCTCGAGCGACGTTGTGCACGGCGGCGTGATCGCGTACGACAATGCGGTGAAGACCGGGCAGCTGGGGGTGCGGCCGGAGACGCTGGCCGCCCACGGCGCGGTGAGCGAGGAGACGGCGCGCGAGATGGCGAGCGGGGTCCGCGAACGGCTGGGGGTCGATGTCGGCGTCAGCATCACGGGTGTCGCCGGGCCCGGCGGGGGCACACCGGAGAAGCCCGTCGGGACCTACTGCGTCGCCGTGGATGTGCGCGGTGCGCTGCGGTCGTTCCGCGCGTCGAGTGTCGGCGACCGCCACGAGGTGCGGCAGCGCGCCACGCAGGCCGCCCTGAGCCTCGTGCGCGCGTCCCTGGGGCGCTGAGCCCCGCCGGGGCGGCGCTCCACGGCGAAGTGGTCCGAAACGACCCGTTCCGGCCTGCCGTAGTGGGCTCAACCGCCGGTCCCGCCTGCAATTCCGGCATGTTCCGGCGGGCATGGACGTTGCCCCACCTGCGGGTGAACGGCGAACTTTCCCCCTATGACTGACCCGAACGTGAAATCCGACCCCACCACCACGTCCTCGTTCGAGAACGCGGCGATCGATCCCGCCACGGCGCGTGCGGCGCAGGAGGGTGGCGACGGTCCGCCGCGCAGTCCGCGCGCGACGGACGAGAACCCGACGATCGACCAGGAGATAGGCATGGTCGCGGGCGCGCTCGAGCGCGAGGTGGCCGAGCAGAAGGAGAAGTACCTGCGGTTGTACGCCGAGTTCGAGAACTTCCGGCGCCGCTCGGTGAAGGAGCGCCAGGACGCCGAGCACAAGGGTATGCAGAACCTGCTGCGCGGCGTGCTCGAGATGCTCGACGACCTCGCGCGCTTCGCGCATGTGGATCCGGCGTCGACCGATGCGCGCACGATGGTCGAGGGCGTGGCGATGGTCGAGCGGAAGCTCCTCAAGTCGCTGAACGGCCACGGACTCGAGGTCATCGATCCCAAGGGACATCCGTTCGACCCGGCGCTGCACGAGGCGATCACGACCACACCCGCCGCGAGCAAGGAGGAGGACCATCTCGTGGCGCAGGTCTACCAGGTCGGCTACGTGCACAACGGCACGCTGCTCCGTCCCGCTCGCGTCGTCGTGACGCAGTGGAACGGGTGAGCAGACCCGCCACTTCCGCGTAAGCCCCATGGCCCAGAAGGATTTCTACGCCGTCCTCGGCGTGAGCGCCTCGGCCACCGCCGACGAGATCAAGAAGCAGTACCGTCGCCTCGCGAAGCAGTACCACCCCGACACCAACAAGGGGGACGCGAAGGCCGCGGAACGCTTCAAGGAGATCTCGGAGGCGAACAACGTGCTGTCCGATCCCGCGAAGCGGAAGCAGTACGACGAGATGCGTCGACTCGGGGCCTTCGACCCGTTCACGCGCCCGCGGCAGGGTCCGTCGGCGCGCCCCGGTGCCAGCCGTCCAGGCGGCGCGGGCAGTGCTGGCGCGGGCGCGGGTAGCCGGACCACCGAGGAGTTCGACATCGGGGGCCTGGGTGGCCTCGGTGACCTCTTCTCGTCGATGTTCGGTGGCGGCCGCGGCCGCGCGGCCGGTCCCGAGCAGGGACAGAGCGTGGAGACCACGCTCGAGGTGCCGTTCAAGGTCGCCGCGATCGGTGGGAAGGTGCCCATCGAACTCGAAGTGAACGAGGAGTGCGGCACCTGCAACGGGAGCGGCGCCGCGAAGGGCGCCAAGATCACCGTCTGCCCCGAGTGCAGCGGTCGCGGGACGATCTCGTTCGGCCAGGGCGGCTTCGCGGTGAACCGCCCCTGTCCCATGTGCCTCGGCAAGGGGTCGGTGCCTTCCGAGAAGTGCGCGTCCTGCGGGGGCGCCGGTGCGTCGCGCTCGCGCAAGAAGGTGCTCATCACCGTGCCCCAAGGCACCGAGAGCGGCGCGAAGATCCGGCTCAAGGGGCAGGGTGGCCGTGGCGTCCGTGGCGGTCCCAACGGCGACATCCTGATCACCTTCCAGGTGAAGGACGATCCGGAGTACGCCCGCGAGGGGCTGGACGTGATCGTCCACGCGCCGGTGAACATCGCGCAGGCGACACTCGGCTCGCGCATCTCGGTGCTGACCATCGACGAGAAGAAGGTGACGATCACGCTCCCACGCGGCACGCCGAGCGGCAAGCGGTTCCGCGTGCGCGGCCAAGGCATCACCCACGGCGACAAGACCGGCGACCTCATCGTCGAGATCGCCGTGGTGGTGCCGGACTCGCTCACGGCGGAGCAGGAACGCCTGATGAAGCAGTTCGCCGCGGCGAGCAACCTCACGTACTGAGCCGCGATGCCGCGGGCCATGCCTGGGGAGGGAGTGGCCGCACCGGCCGCGGGCCGCAGCGGCCTGATGCTCGCGATGCTCGTCGTCGCGTACACACTGAACTTCGTGGACCGGCAGGTGATCGGCATCCTGGCCGGTCCCATCAAGCAGGAGCTCGCCCTCAGCGACACGCAGCTGGGGCTCATGGGCGGCGTGGCGTTCGCGCTGTTCTACAGCGTGCTCGGCCTCCCGGCCGCCGTGCTCGCCGACCGTCACGGGCGGGCGAGGGTGATCACCGGCGCCCTCGCCTTGTGGAGCGCCTGCACGGCGCTCTGTGCGGCCGCGTCGGGCTTCTGGGGGCTCTTCCTCGCGCGCGTGGGCGTGGGCGTCGGCGAGGCCGGTGGCGTGGCGCCGTCGTTCGCGCTGGTGGCCGACCTCGTGCCCCCGGCGCGTCGCGCGCGGGCACTGGCCATATTCGCGTTCGGCAGTCCCATCGGGTCGGCGCTGGGGATCCTCCTCGGCGGCTACATCGCGACGCGATTCGACTGGCGCGTCACGTTCGTGGTGCTGGGGCTGGCGGGCCTCGTGTTCGCCCCGGTGTTCGCGCGCCTGGTGCGCGAGCCGCCGGCGACGGCGACACGCGTCGCCGCGCCGCCCATCGCCACCGTGTGGCGTGCCCTCCGCACCAACGGGAGCTTCTGGCTGCTGAGCCTGGGCGCCGCGTCCACCTCGCTCGTGGGGTACGGCCTGCTCTTCTGGTTGCCGTCGTTCTTCGCCCGCAGCTTCGCGCTCAGCCTCTGGACGACCTCGCTGGTGTACGGCGCGATCGTCCTCGTCGGCGGGATCTCCGGCCTGTGGGCAGGAGGCTGGCTCGCCGACCGTCTGGCGCTGCGCTCGCGACGCGCCTACGCGCTGGTGCCGGCGGCCGCACTGTCGCTGGCGGCGCCGTTGTATGCGCTCGGGCTGCTGAGCCGCTCGCTGCCGTTGACGATCGCGCTGTTCCTGGTGCCGAACGCGCTGGGCCTCATGTGGTACGGTCCGGTGACCGCGGCGGTGCAGGGGCTGGTGCCCGCACCGGCGCGGGCCACGGCCTCGGCGGTGTTCCTGCTCGTGCTCAACTTGCTGGGGATCGGCGGCGGCGCCCTGTTCTTCGGGGCGCTCTCGGACGCCCTCGCGGGGCGGCTCGGGCAGGAGTCGTTGCGCTACGCGATCCTGGCTGGGCTATCGTTCTATGTGATCGCCGCCGGCCTCTTCGTCGCAGCGTCCCGCCGCCTGGAGCGTGACTGGCATGAGTGAGCCCGCAGGACCTGACGTGAAGGCGCTGCCGTCGGCAGCCTCGACCCTGGGACCGCGGCCCACGGACGAGGCACGCCGCGCCGACATCGCGCGCATCCGTCGTCGCGCCACGGGCTTGCTGGTGCTCGCGGCCGTGGTGTACGTCATCGCCAAGATCTACGAGGCGGAGGCGCCGTGGGTCGGCTTCGTGCGCGCGACGGCGGAGGCTTCGCTGGTGGGTGGGCTCGCGGACTGGTTCGCCGTGACCGCGCTGTTCCGGCAGCCGTTGGGGCTCCCGATCCCGCACACCGCGATCGTGAAGCGCCAGAAGGACCGCATCGCCCGCGTGCTCGGGACCTTCGTGCAGAACCACTTCCTCACGAGCGAGGTCATCGCGCAGCGGTTGCGCGCGCTCGACCTGCCGATGCGCATCGGCACCTGGCTGTCGGAGCCGGAGCACGCGCGTCGCATCGCGGGCCAGGTCACGCAAGGTGTGGTGCGCACCGTGGACGCGCTGCCCGCGCAGGGCTGGCAGTCGGGGCTGGTGGACGAGGGCGTGAAGCTGATGGCGCGTGCGGTGGAGAGCAGCGAGGACGCCATCGCCTGGACGCTCCGGGAGCAGATCAAGGCCGGCATGCCGCGCTGGGTGCCCGGCATGGTGCACGAGGCGATCCACAAGCGCGTGATGGCGGGGCTCGAGCGATTCCTGGCCGACGTGTCGAGCGATCCCGCCCACCCGGCGCGCGCGAAGCTCGAGGTGTCGCTGCGCGTGGCGCTCGACCGCTTCCGTCAGTCGGCGCTGGCTTCGACGGCGGATGCCCCGCATGGTCCGGCCGACGACGCCGCCGCGGACGGCGGCGCCACGGGCACGATCGCGCGCGTGCTGGAGTCCATCGGACGGCACCTGGTGAATGACGAGGGGGCGCGCCGCGAGCTCGACGCGCGCATCACCGAGACCGCGTCCACGCTGGTCGAGGAGCACGGGGCCGAGGTCGCGGCGCTGATCGAGCACACGGTGGCCGGGTGGGACCCGAACCTCGCCGCCGAACGCATCGAACTCGCGGTGGGCCGCGACCTGCAGTACATCCGGCTCAACGGCACGCTGGTGGGCGGCCTCGCCGGCCTGATCATCTACAGCATCGGCCTGTGGCTCTGATCAGCTGAGCATCGCGGTCTGGTCGTCCGGGAACTCGCCTTCCCAGCGCGCCATCACCGCCGTCGCCAGGCAGTTGCCGAGCAGGTTGATGCTGGTGCGCGCCATGTCCATGATCGCGTCGACGCCGAGGATGAGGGCGATGGCCTCCAGCGGCAGGTCGAACATGGCCAGCGCCCCGGAGAGGATGACCAACGAGGCCCGCGGCACGCCGGCCACTCCCTTGGACGTCAGCATGAGCGTGAGCATGATGAGCAGCTGCTTGCCGATGCTCAGTTCGATGCCACCCGCCTGCGCCGCGAAGACCGCGGCCACGGCGAGATAGAGCGTGGAACCGTCGAGGTTGAACGAGTAGCCGGTGGGCAGCACGAACGCGATGATGCGGCGCGGGATGCCGAACTTCTCGAGGTTCTCCATCGCCTTCGGCAGCGCGGCCTCGGAGCTGGCGGTGGAGAACGCGATGAGCCAGGGCTCCTTCACGAAGCTCCAGAAGCGCCGGATCGGCACCCGCGCGATCCACGCGGCCGGAAGCAGCACCGTGAGCGCGAAGACGAGCAGCGCGCCATAGAGCGTCAGCACCAGGATCGCGAGGGACTTGAGCACCGAGAGTCCGCTCGAACCCACGGTGACGGCGATCGCGCAACCGATGCCGATGGGTGCGAAGGCCATGACGAGGCCGGTGAACTTGAACATCACCTGCGCGAGGGCGTCGCACCACTCGAGCATGACCTGCTTGGGCCGCCCGTCCACCCGCGAGAGTCCCACCGCGAACAGGATGGTGAAGACGACGATCTGCAGCACCTCGTTCTTGGTGCCGGCCTCGAAGAAGCTCTGGGGCACCATGTGCTCCATCACGCTGGCGAAGGTCACCTTGGTCGCCGCGTACTCGGAGCCGGTCTGCACCGACGCACCGGCCAGGGTGATGCCGTCGCCGGGACGGATGAGGTTCACCGCCAGCAGGCCGACCACCAGGGCGAGCGTGGTGACGATCTCGAAGTACACGATGGACCGGAACGCGAGCCGGCCGACCTTCTTCATGTCGTCGCCGTGGCCCGCGATGCCGACCACCAGGGTGCTGAAGAGCAGCGGGACGATGAGGGTCTTGATCAGCCGCAGGAACACCGAGGAGCCGACCTTGAAGGCGGCGATCGCCTGCGGGTACTCGGATGCGGGGAAGAGGTAGCCGACGAGGATGCCGACGATCATCGCGACCACGATCTGCTGGGTCGGCGAGAGGAAACCCTTGGACGGTGCGGGTGCAGCAGCAGCGTGAGCGGTCATCAGTCGCGGAAAGGGGGGAACGGGCGCGGCCTAGGCCTGCTGGGACTCGGAAACTTACGGTGGGCGGCGGGCAATCGCTGGTGGCGGGCGGGGCCGCGCGGTGCGGGGCCCCGCGCTGCGGTGCCGCGAGGCGCGGTGCCGCGAGGCGCGGTGCCGAGGCCCGGTTCAGGCCCCGGTCCGGCGGCACTCACGCGAGATTCACGCGAGACTCACGCGAGACTCACGCGAGACTCATGCGAGACTCATGCGGCGCGCACGGGCAGCGCGCGCTTGCCGCGCTCGATCACACCGCCGCCAAGCACGACGTCGCCGTCGTAGAAGACCACGGACTGCCCTGGGGTGATGGCCTGCACGGGGGTGTCGAGGGCCACCTCGACCTCGTCGCCCTCGACGCGCAGCAGCGTGCCGGGCACGAGCGCGGCGCGATGCCGGATGCGCACCCGGAGCGGGGTGCCGACGCCGGGGACCTCGCCGACCAGCCAGTTCACGCCGCGGGCCACCAGCCCGCGACCGAGCAGCGCGTCCCGCGGTCCCACCACCACGGCCCGATCCTCGGGCCGCAGTGCGACGACGAACAGCGGCTCGTTGTGCCCACCCGGCAGGCCGCGCCGCTGCCCCACGGTGTAGCGCGCGAACCCGTCGTGCGTGCCGACCACCGTGCCATCGAGCGTGACGATGGGCCCCGGGACGAGTGCCGGGGCGTCGGCCGGCAGCTCGCGTTCCAGGACCTTCACGTAGTCCCCGTCCGGCACGAAGCAGATCTCCTGGCTCTCGGCCTTCTCGGCCGTGAGCAGGCCGAGTTCCCGCGCCATCTCCCGCGTCTCGGCCTTGGTCATCGCGCCCACGGGGAGCAGCATGCGGTCGAGCACCGCGCGCTCGATGCCCCACAGGAAGTAGGTCTGGTCCTTCTGGTCGTCCACGCCGCGCAGCAGTCGGCCATCGGCGACACGCGCGTAGTGCCCCGTCGCGATGAACGGCGCCTCGATCCGGTCGGCGGTGTGCAGCAGGTCGCGGAACTTGGTGAACGTGTTGCAGCGCACGCAGGGGATCGGCGTGCGGCCCGCCGCGTACTCGGCGACGAACTCCTGCAGCACGTCGCGACCGAAGGCGTCCTGCAGGTTGAGCACGTAGTGCGGGATGCCGAGCGACTCGGCGACCCGCCGCGCGTCGTTGACGCTGTCGAGCGAGCAGCAGGGCCGGTCGGGGGTCTCGCCGCCGTCGTGGAAGAGCTTCATGGTCACGCCCACGACGTCATGGCCCGCGCGCACCAGCAGCGCCGCGGCGACGCTCGAGTCGACGCCGCCGGACATGGCGACCAGCACGCGGGACCTGTTCACCACGACGGACTCAGCCGACGCTGGCCAGACCCCGCGCCTTCGCGACGAGGGAGGGGAAGACCTCGGCGACCCGCGCGACGTCGGCGGGCGTGCTCAGGGAGCCAAGGCTCATGCGGATGGCGGCGTTGGCGAGTTCGGCGCGCACCCCCATCGCCGAGAGCACGTGCGAGGGGGTCACGCTCCCGCTCTGGCAGGCCGAGCCGCTCGACGCCGCGATGCCCTGCAGGTCGAGCGCCATCAGCAGCGACTCGGAGTCGGTGCCGGGCACGGAGACATTGAGGATGTGCGGGGCGCGCTTGGCGTCGCGGCCGTGGATCGTCGCGTCGGGGATCTTGGCCACGATCGCCGCCTGCAGCTCGTTGCGCAGCGCCTCGAGCTCACGCCAGTGCGCCTCGCGCTCGGCGATCGCCAGTTCCATCGCGCGGGCGAGCCCCACGGCGGAGGCGACGTTCTCCGTACCCGGACGACGGCCGCGGTCCTGCGACCCACCGAAGAACAGCGGCTCCAACGCCGTGCCGCGCCGGATGAAGAAGGCGCCGATGCCCTTGGGGGCGCCGATCTTGTGACCACTCACGGCGACGAAGTCGAACGGGATCTTCCGCGCGTCCACCTCGACCTTGCCGAACGCCTGGACCGCGTCGGTGTGGAAGACGGCGCCGGCGGCCTTCGTGAGCTCGGCGAGCTCCGCGATCGGCTGGATGACACCGGTCTCGTTGTTGATCCACATCACGCTACACAACGCGAGGTCGCCCGGTGTCAGCTTGGCGCGCGCATCGTCGAGTGCGACCGTGCCGGTGGCGTCGACCCGGAGCAGGCGTTCCTCGGCCCCTTCCTTGGCGGCCTGGTGGACGGCCTGCAGCACGGCCTTGTGTTCGATGGGCGACGTCACGACCGCCTTCTTGCCCTGCGCCTTCAGGATGCGCCAGCCCCCCAACACGGCGAGGTTGTCGCCTTCGGTGCCTCCGCTGGTGAAGCAGACTTCGTCCGGTGCCGCGCCGAGGCACTGGGCCACGCGCTCGCGGGCCTCATCGAGTGCGGCACGTGCCTCGCGTCCCCAGCGGTGCGTGGACGAGGGGTTGCCGAAGCGCGGGCCGAAGAACGGCGCCATCGCCTCGAAGACCTCGGAACGGACCGGGGTCGTGGCGGCGTGATCGAGGTAGATCGGGTCGCGGGACATGGGTCGGAATATAAGGGGGTCCGAGGCCCGTCGGCCTCACTCCCCAGGATGCGTCAACTTGAAGACCGAGGCGGCAGCCACCCCCCCGGCGAGCGGGCCCGCAAGGTAGATCCACGCTTCACCGGTGACGGGATTCCCGACCACGATCTCGACCAGCGCACTCGCGAGCCCGACCGCCGGATTGAAGGCGCCGCCGGAGATCGTGGCCATGGCATAGATGCACGCCGTCACGGCGCCGCCGATCGCCAGCCCCGCGTAGTGGTTGTCCTGCGTCGCGCGGGCGGTGGCGACGTTGAGGATGACGGCGATGAGGAAGAAGCTCATCACCGCTTCCCCGGCGATGGCCTTGGCGATGCTCACCCCTTCGTCGGGTGCGATGTGCAGCGGCACGCCGAGGAACTTGTACGTGAGCATCGCCGCGGCCACGGCGCCGAGGAACTGCGCGGCGACGTACGGCAGCACCTCGCGCGCGGGGAACCCGCCGCGGATCCAGAACGCGATGGAGGTGGCCGGGTTGTAGTGCGCCCCGGAGACGTGCCCGCCGAAGTGCACGAGCGCCATGAGCGCGAAGCCGATGGCGAGTGGGGCGGTCTCGTCGAACTGCAGCGACGAGAGGCCGATGACGAGCATCAGCAGGAAGGTGCCGACGGCTTCCGTGAGGAGTTTGGGGAGCATGGCAGCCCATAGGTTGCGGTGCGGTGGCGCGGTCCACAAGGCGTCTGGCCTTGTCGCGCCGTGTGCCGACGGATATCGTATATGCGATGCCGCATATGATATGACCCCGCTCGCCCTGCTGCCAGCGACCCGCACGGCGCTCCGCCGCATCGCCACCCTGCATGAGGCCTGCGGCGACCCGGCCCGCCTGCGCCTGCTCAACCTCCTCGCCGCCGGGGAGCTCTGCGTCTGCGACCTCGTGGCGCTCACGGGCGCATCCCAGCCCTTCGTCTCGCGGCACCTGGCGCGGCTGCGCGCGGCGCAACTGGTGGAGGTGGAGCGCCGAGGCAAGTTCGCCTACTACCGCCTGCGCCCGCTCGCCGCGGCCGCGCAGCGCCAGCTCGATGCCGTGCTCGACGGTGTGCACACCGCCGACGCCCACCTGCGACGCGAACGTGATCGCGCGACGACGCTCGCCGCACGACGCGGCGCCCAGCCCTGCGACTGACCACCCCATGACCGTCCAGATCGCCCTGCTCTCGGACATCCACGCGAATCTCCACGCGCTCGACGCCGTGCTGGCGGACATCGCCGCGCAGTCCGGGATCGCGGGCCGCTATCACCTCGGCGACCTGGTGGGCTACCACGCCTACCCGAACGAGGTGACCGCCCGGCTCGGGGAGGCCGGCGTCCCCGGCGTGGCGGGCAACTACGACTCGACCGTCGCGATGCACTACAAGCATTGCGGGTGCCGCTCGGAGAACCCGCGCCAGGAGGAGTTGGCGCACCAGAGTTTCGCGTGGACGCTCGCCACCGTCACCGAGCGCACGCGCGCGGCGCTCGCCGCGCTGCCGTTCCGGCTCGACGTGCGACCGCTGGGTGGTCACGTCGCGGGCCCGACGCTGATCCTGCTGCATGCGACGCCGACGAGCAACCTCGTGTACGTGACGGAGGATCGCAGCGACGACTTCCTGCGGAAGATGGCCGAGCAGGCCGGGGCGAAGGCCGGCGATGTGATCGCCTTCGGACACACCCACAAGCCGTGGCATCGCGTGGTGGACGAGGTGCTGTTCGTCAACACGGGATCCGTGGGCCGCCCCAAGGACGGGGACCCGCGTGCGGGCTGGACGCTGATCACGCTGGGAGGCGCAGCGCCACGCGCCGAATCGCGCCGCGTCCCCTACGACGTCGCTGCGGCCTGTGCCGCGATCGGCGCGGCGGGGCTGCCGGAGGAGTTCGCCGAGACGCTGCGGACGGGACGCGCCTGAGCCGCTACCGCGGGAACGCGGCCGCGTTCCCGCCGTCCACGGGCAGGACGCAGCCGGTGGTGGCTTCGGCCGACGCGAGGTAGGCGAACGCCGCGGCGACATCCTGGGCCGTGGTTTCGCGCCCGAGCAGGTTCTGCGTGAAGTACTCGTCTGGCGTGAGCCCGCGTGCGCGGGCCCGCGCCTCCAGCACGCCGCCCGCGAACAACGCCGTTCGCACGCGGTCCGCATTGACGGCATTGGCCCGGATGTGATGGGCGCCGAGGTCGATCGCGTACTGCTTCATGAGGGCGACCAACGCGGCCTTGGGGACGGCGTAGGGGCCGAAGTCGGGTCCCGGGTTGAACGCACTCTTCGACGCGTTGAACAACAGTACGCCGCCCATGCCCTGGGCGAGCAGGACCTGCGCCACGGCGGACGCCACGTGCTGGTGCGACCGCAGGTTGAGGTCGAGCGAGGCCTCGAACGCCGCTGCGCCTTTGCTCGTGTGGAGCGCACCGTGCGGTGCGGAACCCGCGTTGGACACGAGCACGTCGATCCCGCCGAACGTGCGCACCGCCGTCTCGACCGCAGCCGTGACCGCGTCACGATCCGTCACGTCGCAGACCACGCTGACGACGCGCGCGTCGGGGTGCGCGAGGGGCTCGCGGTCGAGCACGACCACGTGCGCGCCCAATCCGACGAAATGGTCCACCGTCGCGCGGCCGATGCCACCCGCACCGCCGGTGACGAGCAGCACCTTGCCGGCGAAGCGGCCGCCGGCCGCGGCGGCGCCGAGCTTGGCCTGCTCGAGGCTCCAGTACTCCACGGCGAAGAGGTCGCGCTCGCTCACCGGATGGTAGCGCCCGACCGCCTCGGCATGTTGCATGACCTGCACCGCCCGTGTGACGATGTCCCCGGCGATGCGGGCGTCGGCGCGGCTGCGCCCGACGGTGAGGGCCCCGAGTCCCGGCACCAGCACCACACGCGGCGCGCGGTCGAGGGCCGTGAGTGCGCGGCCCTCCGCGTTCCGCCGGAAGTACGCCTCGTACCAAGCCGCATACTCATTGGCCGCGCTGTCGCAGGTGGCGCGCAATGCGTCGTCGTCTAGGGCGGCCAACTGCGCGGCGGGGGGCAGCCAGAGCGGTCGCGGTTTGGTCCGGATCACATGGTCCGGAGTGACGGTCCCGCGCTCGGTGAGGGACCGGGCGTCGGCCCGCAGCGAGAAGGCGCAGGTGGCATCGTCGTCGCGCCACTCCGCGATGAAGTGTCCGGCACCCAGCCGGGCGAACGCTCCGCGCAACCGCGGAGCGAGCCGCGCCTGCAAGCTGCGGCGCGCCGGGGCGTCATGGACTCCGCCAGGCGGCGACGCCACCGCCACCACCGGGCGGCGCGCCGCCCGCCACTGCTCGGCGCGGGTCACCGCGTCGACCATGCGTTCGTAGCTCTCACGCGCGGTCGCGCCCCAGGTGAAGATGCCGTGCTGTTCCAGCACGAGACCGTGGACGCTCGACCCGTCCCGGTGCAGGTCGCCCGCCAGCTCGACCACGCGGCGCGCGAGTGCGAATCCCGGCATCACGTACGGGATGAACCGGAACGCGGCACCCCAGACCTCCTCGGCGATCGCCCGCGCGTCCGGCTGGTCCTGCAGCGTGAGTACCGCGTCCGCATGTGTGTGGTCGACGAACGTGCCGGGGAGGAACGCGTGCAGCAGCGCCTCGACGGACGGGGTGGGCGCGGCCGGATCGAGCATCTGGGCACGCAGCGCCGTGACCATCGCGTCGTCCGACAGCGACTCGCATTCGCAGAGCCGGCGGAGCGGCTCCAGCCGGCAGGGCGAGAATCCCTGCGGCTCGATGCGACCGAGGTCCCACCCACTGCCCTTCACGTACAGCACCTCGACCGGCGCGCCGTGCACCTCGCGCGCGACGGACTTCACCGAGGTGTTGCCGCCGCCGTGCAGGACCAGGGCCGGGTCCGCACCGAGCAGGCGCGAGGTGTACACGCGTCGGGCGAGGTCCGCTCCCCAGCGGGCACCATACGCCGTGATCGCGGCCTGTTCGTCGGTTGCGTCGAATCGGGAGTGCATGCGCGGGGCGGGGCAGGCGGTCCACGCGGGCGCTGCAGGCGCGTGGTCCAGTGGGCGGGGCGGTTCATGCCGGCGCCGTGCGCCGACTCCGCGGGCGGCACTACTGGTGCTCCGCCCGCTGCTCAATAGAATAGCGCCGATGCGACGCACTGTCCTCTGCCTGCTGCTGCTCGGTGCCTGCCGTGCCGATGCCGACCTCGGTGACCCCGTGCCCGGTGTGGCGCGCGTGCTGGCCGACCGCCGTGCGGCCGCGATCGATTCGCTCTCGTACGCGATGCGGTTCGACATCCCGCTCGCGCGTGACTCGGCCGTGCGCGGCGAGGTGACGGTCGGCTTCACGCTGCGCGGCTGGCGCGGCGACCTCCCGCTCGACTTCCGCGCCGCGGCCGAGCAGGTGCAGGGCGTGCGGGTGGACGGCGTCGCGATCACGCCGCGCATCGTGCCGGACCACATCCTGCTGCCGGACTCGCTGCTGGGCGACGGCCGGCACACGGTGACGGTGCAGTTCGCGAGTGGCGAGGCAGCGCTCAACCGCAGCGACGACTTCCTGTACGCGCTGTTCGTGCCGGACCGCGCGTCCACGGCCGTTCCGGTGTTCGAGCAACCGGACCTCAAGGCGCGGGTCTCGCTGACGCTCAGCATCCCGAAGGGCTGGGAGGCGCTCGCCAACGGGGCGGCACTCGAGATCACCGGCGACTCGCTGCGCGAGGTCCGCCGGTTCGCGGCCACGGAACCCATCAGCACCTACTTGATCGCGTTCGCGGCGGGGCGCATGCAGGTGGAGACCGCGGAGCGCGCGGGGCGCCGGTTCACCATGTACCACCGCGAGACCGACGTGGCACGGGTACGCCGCAACCGCAAGGCGATCTTCGACCTCCACGCGTCCGCGCTCGCGTGGCTCGAGCGGTACACGGACATCGCGTATCCGTTCGGCAAGTTCGACTTCCTCGCGGTGCCGGCCTTCCAGTTCGGCGGCATGGAGCACCCCGGTGCCGTGTGGTACCGCGCCGATGCGCTGTTCCTCGACGAGGCGCCGTCGCGCACTGCGGAACTCGCCCGCGCCAGCCTCATCGCACACGAGACGGCGCACATGTGGTTCGGCGACCTCGTCACGATGCGGTGGTTCAACGACGTCTGGATGAAGGAGGTCTTCGCGAACCTCATGGCGGCGAAGATCGTGGAGCCCACGTTCCCCGACATCAACCACGCGCTGCGGTTCTTCCAGGCCCACTATCCGGCCGCCTACGCCGTCGATCGCACGGAGGGCGCCAACCCCATCCGGCAGGATCTCGAGAACCTGCGGGAGGCGGGGTCGCTGTACGGCGCGATCATCTACCAGAAGGCGCCCATCGTCATGCGGCACCTGGAGCGCCTGGTGGGCGACGACGAGTTCCGGGACGGATTGCGCCGCTATCTCGCGACGCACGCGTTCGGCAACGCGACCTGGGACGACCTCATCGCGCAGCTCGATCCGCTCACCGAGTCCGACCTGCGGGCGTGGAGTCGAGTGTGGGTGGAATCGCCGGGCCGTCCGCGCATCCGCACGACGCTGGAGGGCGACACCCTCGTCGTCCGGCAGGATGACCCCTGGGATCGTGCGCTGCGCTGGCCGCAGGCGTTCGGGGTGCAGGTGGGATACGGCGCGTCGCCGACGATCATCGCGGGCCGGCTCGACGCACCCGAGATCCGCATCGGCATCCCCAAGGGCGCGGATGGGCATGCCATCCTGCCCGCGTACGACGGCGTCGCGTACGGCCGATTCCCGCTGACGGACTCCACGCGCTCGCGCCTGCTGGCCTCGGCTGGCGGGCTCGACGACGCCTTGGCGCGCGCGGTCGCCTGGCAACTGCTGTACGAGGAGATGCTGGACGGGGCGCTCGCGCCCGCGGCGCTGCTCGACGCGCTCCTGATCGCGCTGGACACCGAGCCGGACGAGCTGGTCGCAACCCAGCTCGTGGGGACGCTGCGCTCGGTCTACTGGCGGTTCCTGTCGGATTCCACTCGACGGGCGGCCGCGCCACGCGTCGAAGCCACGCTGTGGGAGGCCTTGGAGCGGGCCCCGACGCCGGGACGGAAGGGCGCGTTCTTCTCCAGCCTCATCGGCGTGACGCTCACCGAGAGCGGTGTCGCGCGACTGGAGCGCATCTGGCGACGGGTGGAGAAGCCGCGCGGATTCCCCGTCTCGGAGCAGCAGGAGACCGCCCTCGCGGAAGGGCTGGCGCTGCGCGGGGTGCCGAACGCCGAGGCGATCCTCGACGCGCAGGCCAAGCGGACGACCAACCCGGATCGGCTCGCGCGCGCGCGCTTCGTGCGGCCCGCGCTCTCGGCTGACCCGGCGGTCCGCGACTCGCTGTTCCGGACCTTCGCGGACGTCGCGCAGCGCCGACGCGAGAGTTGGGTGCTCGATGCGATGTCACTGATGCACCATCCGCTGCGCGCGGAGGCCTCGGCCGCGCAGGTGCCGGCGGCCCTGCTCCTCACCGAGGAGATCCAGCGCACCGGGGACATCTTCTTCCCGCTGCGCTGGTTGAACGCCACCCTGGACGGCCATCGGAGCCGTTCAGCGGCCGACGCGGTCACTGCGTTCTTGGAGGCGCATCCGGACCTCCCGCCTCGCCTGCGCGGGAAGGTGTTGCAGGCCGCGGACGATCTCTTCCGGAGCGCGCGGGTCGTGAACGGGTGGAGCCGTTAGTCGTCCACCTCCCGGCCTCCACCTTCCACCCTTCGTGTTCCACCATGCCCTGTGTCGTGACCCGCACCCCGCAGTGGGTGCTGATCGAGTTCAGCGGGACCGTGAGCAAGCAGGAGTTCGTGACCGCCGTGGCGGAGGTGGACGCGCTGGAACGTGATGCGGGATGTCCGCGGGACCGCCTGTACGTGCTGGGCGGGTTGTTCGCTCGGGAGCTCGACTTCGTCACGCTGAACGGGGCCCTGGAGGCGCGGCGGACCGCGACCTACGCGGCGCCGATCCGCTCGGCGGTGGTGGCGACCACGCCAGCGGCGGTGAACACCGCGCGACTGGTGACCGCGATTAACACCAACGAGCAGATTCGCGTGCAGACCTTCCGCGCGCGTGAGGACGCGGAGGCCTGGCTCCGGGGCTAGGGCCTGCCGCTCAGCGCGGCCGGGTCACCACACGCGGTGTGTAAGCCACGCCGTCCGGCGTCTCACCGACGGACACGTGCCCGATCACCTGCCGGTCCGCGAGTCGGATCACCGCCACGCGCGACTGCGCACTGAGCGAGAGGAATGCGTGCTGCCCGTCCGGGGCGATCGCGATGCCCTGCGGCCCGCCGCCGGGGAAGGGGATGCGCCCGCGTTCCGCGAACGTCGCCCGGTCGAGCACGCGCAGCTCCTCTCCACGATAGTCCGGCAGCAGCACCTGGCTGGCGTCCGGCGTGAACAACACGCGATACGGCCAGCCGAACCCCTCGGCCGCCGTGCGCACCGTGCCCGTGGCGGCGTCCACCACGCTCACGCGCCCGGTGGCGTTGCTGCCCACCCAGACCTGCGCCCCGTCGGCCGTCACGTTGATCGCTTCCGGCTGCGTCGGCACCGCGATGCTGCGCAGCGCGGTGCCGGTCGAGAGGTCCAGCTCGGTCACCGTATTGCTGCCGATGTCGCCGGTCCAGGCCCGACGCCCGTCGGCGGCGACACCGACCATGTGCGAGCCGGCCTTGTCCGTCCGCGCGGTGCGCAGCACCTCACCGGAACGCAGCGACACCACGAGCACGGCGCGCAGCTGCTCCGACGTGACCGCCACCAGCGAATCACCGGGCAGGAACACGATGCCGTGCGGGCGAAGCGCCGGTGCGAGGTTGATGCTACGCGTCACCCGGAGTCCCGGCACGTCAATGACGGTGAGCGTGCTGCCGGGCTGCGGTCCGGTGCCGTAGTCGGTCACCACCGCGGTGGCGCCATCACTCGAGACCACCACCTCGTGCGGTCCGACGCCGGTGGGCAGTGTAGCCAGTGTCGCACCGCTCGCCACATCCACGATCGTCGCGGTGTACGGGGCCTTGTTGGTGATGATCAAGGTCCCGCGCAGCGCGGGCACCTGTGCCCGCCCGGACATCGGTCCCGCGACCGCCAGGACGGCGAGGACGGTGGCACGCAGGAGCGGGCGAAGCGAGCGGCGTGGCATGGCGGTCACGGGGTGAAGGTGGGCTTGCTGCCCTTGAGGTGGACGTCGAACCAGGCGAGCCAGCGGGCCCACTGGTCGAGGTCGCTCTCGTAGGTCATCACGCTGTGGTCCTCGTACGGATACAGGTAGAGTGCGGCTTCCTTCCCGAGGCCCTGCAGCGCCGCCATCATGCGGATGGAGCTCAGCGGGGCGGTGCCGGTGTTCTGGTCCTCGAGGTTGTGGTAGAGCAGCAGTGCGCCCGAGATCCGGTCGGCGCGGAAGAACGGCGACATGTCGAGGTAGGTATCCTGCGCCTCGTAGAAGTTGCGGCGTTCGCTCTGGAAGCCGAAGGGCGTGAGCGAGCGGTTGTACATGCCGTCGCCGGCGATGCCGGCCTTGAAGTACGGCACGAGGGTCATCGCGTTCACGGTGCTGAACGCGCCGTAGCTGTGGCCGCCGATGCCGAAGCGGTCGCGCGCGACGAAGCCGGAGTCCACCATGGCGTCCACGACCGCGTCGAGGTTCTCCTTGAGGTCCCGCGTGTAGTTGTCGTTCATGCGGCCGGAGTCGCCGTAGATGGGCAGGTCCGGCTCGATGAACACATAGCCACCGGCCACCCAGAGTTCGGTCGCCGTGGCCGGGCGCGCGGCGGGCACCGCCGGGAACTGGTTGATGTTGGTGCTCCACTTGGAGCGCTCGTACAGCGCGGCGGTGGTGTACTCGCGCGGGTAGAACCAGATGACGCCCGGCGTGCCATCGCCGGCGCGCCAGCTGCGCGGCAACACCACGTCGGTCCAGAACTGCGTGCCGTCGCGCGGTCGCGTCACGCGCACGCGCTTGCGGATCGCGCCGGTGACCTCCGGTGCGACGTCCACGGCCTTGGTGAGCTGCCGGAGCGCCCCACTGCGCGTGTCCCGCAGCCAGGCGTCCTCGATCGTGGTCGCCGTCTGGCGCGTGACGATCAGTTCGCGGTGGTCATCATCGAGGCTGGTGACGAACTGTTCGTATACGTCCGCCGGGCTGTCGAGGAGGCGCGTGCGGCCGGCCGACTCGATGTCGAGCCGGTCGACCCAGGGGCGCGGCGCGCGCGTGTGCCAGTCGGCGCCGTAGCTGCGCTGCCCCGACACGAAGACGCTCTTCCCATCACTCGACAGCGTGACGAACAGTTGCCCGTTGGGGCCGCGCTTCGTCGCGAGTGCTCCGCCGGTGCCGATCGTGTCCGGCGGGGCGGCATTGCCGCCGAACCCACCGCCGCCACCTCCCCCGAACCCTCCGAAGCCTCCGCCGGGCAACGTGACGCCGCGGCCGAGCGCGTACTTCCGGGTCGGTGCGCCCACGCGCACGGCGCTCACCGCGCCGCTGTCGCTCACGAACATCGTCGAGCCATCGGCGCTGTAGACGACGTTGTTGAACTGCGGTCCGCCCTCGAACAGCAGCTTGGTGTCGTTGGGACCGAACGGCGGCAGCCATTGCAGGTAGCGCACGCTGCTCACCGTCGGCCGTGCGGCGCCGCCGCGCGTCGGCCGTCCCTCACCCGCCGCCGGCGCCGCGACCACCGACTGGAAGTACACGAGCCCCGGACCCACCGGGTTCCACTGGATGTTCCGCTTGCCGGTGTCCGGTGCCGCCGCCTGCGGTCCACCGGGGCCGCCCGGCCCCCGTCCCGCTTCGCGCAGCTCGGTGCTGCTCAACTTGGCGAGGACCTTTCCGTCGCGGCCCCAGAGCTCCTGCACCGACCCGAAGCTGGAGACCGGCACCAGGTAGGAGAACGGCTCGGTCATGGTGGTGACGCGCAGGTAGGCGCCGTCGCTCGACGCGTCCACGTCACGGATCATCGCCGGCGCACCCACCTTCAGCACGCTGCGCTTGGCGACGTCGATCAGGGCCAGCTGGCCGGTGGTGTACCACTTGAGCAGCGCCTGATCGTTGGGGTCCTCGAGCAGGCTCCAATGCACCGGCTGCGGCACCGCCCGGCCACCCGTGAGGCGCACCTTGGGGCCATCATCGATGCCGTCACCGCCGTCGTTCGGCTGCGGGCCGCGTCCCTCCGGGACGAGCACCGTGATCAGCTGGCGACCGTCGGCGGTGTAGCGGAGGTCGGTGTAGAGGGTCGCCAGGATCGGCGTGCGGGTGAGCTGCGTGCTGCGGCCGCTGGCCACGTCGGCGACGAACACATGCGAGGCTTCCGGGAAGTTCGCGATGTAGGCCACCTGCTTCCCATCCGGCGACCAGGTCTCGGCCGAGATGGTCGCGCCGGCCGGCGTCTGCAGCACCTTGGACTGGCCCGTGCGGGGGTTCACCAAGGTGATGCCGCTGCGGGTGCTCACGGTGAGCGACCGCGCGCGGTTGGCCCGGGTGTCGAGTGCGAGGCCACCGAGGTAGATGTGCGGCGCGCCATAGGCGAGCACGCTGCCGCGGTCCTGGCCCGTCGTGCGCAGGAACCAGGTCCGGTCGGGGCTCGGAGCGGTGAAGGAGATGTCGGTACGCGGCGCCATGATGATGCGCTCGAGCAATGCCGGCGGCTTCACGAACGACTCGGCCTTGATGATGGCCTGCGGGTCCCAGCTGCGGCCCGCGGCGGGGGCCTGCGCGGCGGCGCCTTCGGTGAGCAGGGCGGCAGCGAGAAGTGCGAGGCTGGCGCGGCGGTACGAGGCCGCAGCCGTGTGGCGGGACGGGTGCATCGGGGTCTCCGGCGGGGACGGCGGCCGCGGGCCGCCTCGGGGTGGGTTCGCAGATAGTACGCGGCGCCACGCGTCCCTGCTGGTTCGTCCCGGCCCTGTGACCTGTCGGCGGGGTCGTGGGTATCGTAGGCAGAGGCCGGCGACGCGCGCCCGCGCATCCACCGGCTCGGCTCCCGCCACTTCTGCCTGACACGCCCCATGCCGCTTCGCTCCGTCGGTCGCGTTCTCCGTTCATCCCCGCTGCGTCGCGGTGCGCTGGCCGTCGCCGTCATCGCGGCCGCGGGCTGTGGCGCGCCCTTCGTCCCGGGAGAGCCCACGGGCGTGCTCGTACTGCATCAACTGGACGGCGCTCCGCCACCGGTGCGTCCGAGTCCGGAGGCGGACTACGAGATCCTCGCCGAGACGCTGTGGTTCGCCCCGGACGGAACCGGGTCCCGGCGCCAGACGATCCGGAACCTCGCGTCCGGGAACAGCCACGCGTGGACGGGTGACGTCACCTGGACGCTGCAGGGCGCGCGGCTCTCGATGTGGGCGTACTGTCCGCCGTATTCGCTCGTGGCCTGTCCGTCCGAGCCGACGCTGAGCGGCTCGTACCTGGAGGGTCTGTGGCAGATCGACCAGGCACTGTCGGCGCGCACGCCGATGACGTTCCGCATCATCGACCTTCCGTCGTCGATGTGAGGCTCATGACGTCCCGCCCCTTGCGAGCGACCCTGCTGGCGACCGCGGTGCTCGCGGCCGCAGTCCTTGCGGGCGCCTGCGATGAGAATGGCGGCCTCTCGCCGCGCATCGAGGCGGAGCTGCTCGTGCTGGAGACCATCGATGGCCGTCCGCTGCCGACCACCGGCATGCCGCGCACCATCCTCGACATCAGCGCGGAATCGCTGTCGCTGCGCGCAGACGGCAGCGGCACCGCGGTGCGGCACTGGCGATTGCTGACCGGTGAGGCGCGGCGCGACGAGACGCGGCTCCGCTGGACCGTCCGCAATGCGGCGCTCGAGATCAACTACGTCTGCCCCAACGACGCCCTAGTCGATTGCATCCCGACGCCGCATTGGCGTGGCATGCTCTTCGACGACCGCTACGTCGCCACGGAAGCGATCTCGTACGCCACGCCGGCTGTGTTCAGGCGCGCGCGGCCGTAGCGCGCCTCACTTCTTCTTCGCCGGGGCGGTCTTCTTAACGGGGGCGGCCTTCCGCGTCCGGGCCGCCGTCGTGGATCCGCCCGCCGCGGCGGACGTCCCGCGCCGCTTCTTCCACGCGTTGGGCCCGGCCTTGAGCACGTACTCCTGCAGGTACGCCCGCGCCGGCGCGCGCGCGATCGCCCCCGCCAGCACGTCGAGGTCGAGCTCCTCGAGCCGCTTGAAGCGGATGCAGCTCTTTCCCATGTCGAGCTTCTTGCCCTTCTTCTCGTACTCGGCGCGGATCCAGCGGTCACCTTCGCCGCTGATGTACGGTGCCATGAGGTAGATCGCGAGGTGCTGCTTCTGCGACGCGACCGCGGCGTATGGCACGGGCTGCGTCGGGTCGCAGTGGTATCCGTCGGGGAAGACCCGGTGCGGGATCACGTACGAGATCATCCCGTATTGCATGACTTCCTCGATCTCGGCGCTCACGTTGGCCCGGATCACCCGACGCACCGCCTCCACCGCGGCGCGACGGTCCCCCGGGAGCTCCGCGAGGTACTGGGCGACGGTCTTCGCTGCACTCTGCATGGATGGCTCCTCAGCGACCGCAGCTGGGGTAGGAGGGGTCCGGCCCGGTGATCGCCGGTCGCTCGGGGCGGTCCGCGATCGCGAGCATCACGTCGTGGATGAAGCGGGCGAGGCGCGCCGAGTGCTCGTACTCGACGTACTGCGGCTCATCGGTGAGCTGGTGGTAGTCGAGCGAGTAGCCGAGCGAGAAGTAGGTGACCGGGATGTTCTTCGCGACGTAGTTCACCTGGTCGGAGCGGCAGAAGCGGTTCATCGGATTCGCCGTCACGTCCCAGCTCTTGTCGATCGCCATCGGCTCGCTGCGCACGGCGTTCACCGAGTCGATGATGTCGCCGAACTCGCGCGACAGGCGCCGCGACCCGAGTGTCTGCACGGAGTTGGGGCCGCCGAACTTCACCTGGTCCGCCCGGCCCTTGCCGAGCATGTCCATGTTGTGCGCGGCCACGATGCTCGTGTGCGGCACGGGCGAGTGGTCGACGAACCAGCGCGAGCCCAGGAGCCCCGCCTCCTCCCCTTGATGCGAGACGAAGATGATGGAGCGCGCCGGCTTCTCGCCCGCGAAGCGTTCGGCGATCTCGAGCAGCACGGCCGTGCCGGAGCCGTCGTCGTCGGCACCGTTGAAGATCGAGTCGAGGCGCGGCGGACGGATCCGTCGGGCGTGCGCGATGAGCGAATCGATCTGCCGCTGTTGCGCCGCCGTGGGATTGCAGACCGGGTCGTTCTGTCCCTGACGCCGCGTGACCATGTTGAACGCCCGCAGCGAGTCGTGGTCCACCGCGTTGGGGGTCGTGCCCACGTGGTCGTTGTGCGCGCCCACCAGCACGTACTCGGCGGCCTTGGCCGGATCCGAGCCCGGCAGGATGGCGACCACGTTGCGCGCCGGCGCGCTCGACGCGCGCCAGCCGTAGTTCCAGCGACCGCTCACCGGCTGGCCCGTGCTGCCGACCGTGAGCGCATCGATTGGCCGGCCGAAGATCCGCTCCGCGACCGCTCGCGAGACGGTCGCGGCGCCGGTGCTGGCGTCCATGCCGCTGATCGTGGTGGGCCGCATGGTCGGTCGCGGCGCGAGCGCCGTGCTGCGCGCGTTCGGGTTCATGTCGTCAAGCCCGACCACCAGCACCGCCACCGCCCCGGCAGCGAGGGCGCGCCGGTCCGGCGCGGGGCCGGCGGCCGCGAACGTGGGCCGCGGCCCCGCGGCGGCAGGCCGTGGGTTGGCGCGCGCGGCCGCCTCGACGTCCGCGGCCGCGGCAGCGCCGAACTTGTTCGGGACGTCGGCGCAGCTCACGAAACTCACCGGGCCACGTCCCTGCGGTGTGCCGCCCGGCGTCGCCGTGCTCACGAACACCGCCACCTTGCCGCGCAGCATCGCGGGGTCGAGCATCACGCTGGTGTCGCCCCAGCGGCCGGCGAACACCGCCGGCACGTCGGTGACGGTTGCGACGGCGGCGTAGCCGTTGGTCAGCGTGGGTGCCGTGGGGATCCAGTCCTCGCCCAGCGTGAGCGCGCGACCGCCGACCGTGAGCGATGTCGTCGATGGATCGAATCCCAGCGGACCGAACGGCAGCGTCTGGAAGTAGGTGCCGTCTTCTCCCGCGGGCTTGAGGCCGAGCCGCTGGAACTCACGGGCGATGTAGGCCGTGGTCTTCTCGTTCCCGGGCTCGCCGATCCGGCGACCCCTCATGGAATCGTCGGAGATCTGGTAGAGGCGCGTGCGCAGATCATTGGCCGTGATGGCGGCACTCGTGCGACGTTCGGTCCAGGTCCGCGGACCCTCGTCGGGCCAGACGGGGCGCGGCGCCGCCGACGCCGTCCCGCGCGCCTGTGCGTCGAGACGGTCGGTGGGCACGGCGGCGAGTGCCGCGACATTGAGTCCGGCAACGGCGATCACGAGACGGAGGCGCACAGGCGGGTCCGGAGGCTGGGGAAGGGACGGTCCCCGAAACTACGTCCCAGTGGCCGCCGCCGCTCAGGCCTCGGGTCGCGGCGCGCGAAGCAGCGCGCGGACCGGTGCCGCGTCGATCTCGCCCACGGCCATCGGCAGGGCGAGCAGCTCCCAGGGTCCCGGGGTGACGCCGCGCAGGTCGAGGTTCTCGAGCACGTACGCGCCGTGGTCGAACAGCGCGTGGTGCACGGCGAGCGACTGGCTCTCGCGTGGGTCGACGCTGGGGCAGTCCACCGCCAGCAGGCGCAGGCCGGCCCGGACCATGGTCCGGGCCGCCTCGGGATCCACCGCCGGCCAGGACGCCGGGAAGGCGCCGCCGGCCACCGAGCGCCCGGTATGCAGCAGGAGGCGCGCGGTGTCGTTGGTGTATCCGGCGCGCTGGAGGTCGGCGAGCGTGATGGTCCCCTCCAGGTGCGAGACGTCGATCACCCGGGCGGCGCCGAGGAACGGCGCGAGCGGCAGGCGATCGGCGCCGACGCTGCCGGCGCGCACGTGCAGGGGCGCGTCGGCGTGTGTCCCGACGTGCGGGCTCGTGGTCAGGCGCGAGACGTTCACACTCGCGCCCTCGGCCATCGCCCAGGCCCAGCCGCAGGTGAACGGCGTGTCGCCGGGCCACTCCGGCGTCGCCGTGTCGAACGGGACGGAGATGTCGTGCACGCGCTCAGCCGCGTCCGTAGAGGCGCGCGCGCACCGCCCAAAGCTCCGGGAAGAACCGTTGGCTCACGGTCTTGGCGAGGTACTTGGCGCCCAGGGTCCCGCCGGTTCCGCCCGTGTCGGGCCCGATGATCCGCTCCACGAGCTGCACGTGGAGGAACCGCCAGCGCGCGAAGCCCTGCTCGTAGGCGAGGAACGACTCCGCCAGCATGAGCAGCATCCCGTGCGTCGGATCCTGGTACACGGCCTCGAGGGTCACACCCTGCCGCTCGAGCAGCGCGAGGAACAGCGCCTGGAGCGTCGGACGCGCGAGGGCGCGCTCCACCGCCGGTGGCAGGGCGCCATGCTCCTTGAGTGCCGCCATGAAGTGCGGGTCCCGCAGTCCGCTCGTGGCTTCGATGGCGCGGAACTGTGCGCTCTGCGACCCGCTGGAACTGCCGAGGTAGCCGCGGAACTGCAGGAAGCGCTGCGGCGGCAGGGTGTCGAGCGCCGAGAGCTCGTGCGCCACCAGTTCCACGAGGGTGTTGATGCGCTGCATGGTGGTGAGCGCCTGCTGCACGTCCAGCGCCTCGAGCTGCCCGATGAGCTGGTCGAACTCGTGCAGCAGCACCTTGAACCACAGCTCGCTGGCCTGGTGCACCACGATGAACAGCAGCTCGTCCGGGTGCACCGGGGTGCTCTGCGGGCGCTGCAGGCCGAGCAGCGTGTCCAGCTCGAGGTACGTGGGATACGAGATCTCGCGCGGCGTGTTCAAAACGTGGATACCTCAAGCGCGAGCAGGTCGTCGGCGCGCATGGTTTCGTAGGTGAAGAAGGGTTCGCCGTACCGGCAGCGGATCAGCGACCCGTAGTGAGCGGCATGATGCCGGACGATGTCGTACAGCGGCTCGCCGTTCGGGTAGACCTCGCCGGCCTGCGTGGCACCGTCGAACTGCGAGCCGTAGCACTTGATGGCGTCGAGCTTCTGCTCGAACGTGTCGGAGATGTCGACCACGAAGGTGGGCTTCTCGTGGTCCTCCCGGTAGCTGATGGCGTGCAGCACCTTGAGGGGCCGGTGTGGCGCGGTCTGCGGGTCGAGTTTCGCGAGGCCGGCGAGGAAACAGGCATCGCGCACCAGCTCCGCCGCGACCCGATGGTCCGGGTGCCGGCCGCGCGGCGCGGGCCCGATCACCACGCGCGGCCGCAGGGTGCGCAGCACCGACGCCAGCTTCGCGCGCGTCGCGCCCGTGTTCTCGATGCCGGCGTCCGGCAGCTCGAGGTTCCGGCGGTCCACCACGCCCAGCACGGCAGCGGCGCGGGCGGCCTCCTCGGCGCGCAGGGCGGCCGAGCCCCGGGTGCCCATCTCGCCCTGCGTGAGGTCGAGGATGGCGACGCGATGGCCGCGGCGCGCGTGTTTGATCAACGTGCCGCCGCAGAGCAGCTCGACGTCGTCACGGTGGGGACCGATGGCCAGCAGGTCGACGGGTGCGGTCATGCGGGGAATCTACATGTCGCCTGCGGTCCCGCGCACTCGCAGATTACCGGCATGGACTCCCTGGCCGCACACTTCGCCGCGCCGTTGCCGACGCTCGAGACCGAGCGCCTCCTCCTCCGCGCCTTCGTCGCCGGCGACGCGGCCGCGGTGCACGACAACCTGCAGGACGACCGGATCGCCCGGAACACGCTGACCATCCCGCATCCGTACCCGGCCGGTGCGGCCGAGGTGTTCATCGCCGGTCACGCGTCGGCGTGGACCGACGGCAAGCGGGCGACGTGGGCGGTGATCGAACGCGAGGGCGGGGCCCTCGTCGGGGCCATGGGCCTCGCCTTCAACCATGCGCACCACCGGGCCGAACTCGGCTATTGGATCGCCGTCTCGCGCTGGGGCCGCGGGTACGCCAGCGAGGCAGGCGCGCGCGTGATCCGCTTCGGCTTCGACGTGCTGCAGCTGCATCGCATCGAGGCACACCACTATCCCGAGAACCCCTCGTCCGGCCGCGTGATGCAGAAGTTGGGCATGACGCACGAGGGGTTCCACCGCGCCGTCGTGTGGCGCAATGGAACCCCCAAGGACAACGTGAGCTACGCGATCCTGCGCAGCGACCCGCGGCCTTAGCGCGCCGGCGGAGCCTGCGGCGGGCGACGCCCGCCACCCTGCGGCATCGCCGCGAGGTTCTTGTCGAACTGCGTCTGCTGCTCCGGCGTGAGCACCGCGCGGATGTCGGTGTTCACCTTGGTCCGGATCGCCATCATCTTCTCACGCGTGGCCGGGTCCTGCATGCCGCCGCCCTGCATGAGCGCCTGCTGATCGGTCCGGGCCTTGGTCTGGATCGTATCGATCTTGGCCTTCTGGGCATCGGTGAGCGTGATGTCCTTGAAGAGCATCTCGTTCTGCCGAGCCTGCATCGCCGCGCGGTCCATGCCGCCGCCCTGTCCCATCCCGCCGCCACCACCACCGCCCTGCGCCGCCGCCGTCGACGCCACCAGCACCATCGCTGCCGCCGCGAGCATCCGCATCGCCTGCATCGTTCCTCCGAGAGGTGAACTGTACCGGGGGGACGCCCCCCCGCGGAAAACAAACGCCGACCCCCCACGATTCGTTAGGGCCCAGCGCCCGACCCCGGGGACTGCGTAATTTCCCTTACCGATCGAAAGGGCGTTCGTGCCGCCTTTTCACCCCCACCTCGGAGCAGCATGACGCACGCTGGCCGGTCCTCGCGCTTCGCGGTCCTCTTGGGACTCGCGATGCTCGGACCACTGTCGCTCCACGGCCAAGGGTCGCCGGAGCGACGCGATCGCGACGAACGACGGTCCACCCGCGGCGAGATCTCCGCAGGGGACCTGCGGCTGCGCCTGCGCGCCTTCGCCCACGATTCCATGGGGGGCCGCGCCACCGGCCGCGAGGGCCACGTCCTCGCCACGCAGTACCTCGCCGACGAGCTCCGTCGCCTCGGCCTCACACCGGCCGGTGACTCGGGCAGCTACTTCCAGCACATCCCGATGGTGTGGCGGCGCTTCGGCCCGGACGGCGCTCTCACGGTCAACGGTCGGCGCTTCACGCTCGGGACGGACTTCGCGGCGCTCGTGTCGCGCAACGGCAGCCTGCGCAGCCCCGACGCCGGCGATGCGATCTTCGGCGGCGAGCTGGGTGACACCGCCAGCCAGATCACTGCGGCCCAGGCCGCCGGTCGCGTGGTGGTGTTGCGTCCGAGCAGCCGTCGCCTGCAACTCGGCCCCCGGAGCTTCGCGATCGAGGTCGGGTCCCGCTTCGCCGATGCCGCGGCCGTGGTCGTGCCCGTGTGGTCGGAGCTGTCGTGGAGTGCCCGTGAGGGGTTCCTGCAGCCGGTCATCCTCCGGCGCCCCGAGGTCGAGGCGGTGCTCGCCAACGGCGAGCGCAGTCGCCTCCCCGCGCCGCCCCTGCCGCCGACCTTGCTCGTGAGCGCCGAGGTGGTGGAGGCGATGCTCGGCAACCGCTCGGCGTCGCCGGGCGCCGACGGCGCCCGCGTGACCCTCGACCTCCGCTTCACCGAGACCCCCGCCGTGGCGCGCAATGTCGTGGCCACGCTGCCAGGTCGCGACCCGGCGCTGCGGGAGACCTACGTCGCCGTGCTCTCGCACACTGACCACGAGGCGCCGCGCAGCCGCGCGGTGGACCACGACTCGCTCCGTGCCATGCTCGGCCTGCGGCGCGCCCTGAGCGAGCGCTTCCAGGGCCGGGACCGTCGCGCCGCGACGGAGTTCGCGGAACTGCGCGTGGACGTGGACTCGCTGCGCGCGATCCGCCCGACGCGGGCCGATTCGATCATGAACGGGGCGGACGACAACGGCTCGGGCAGCATGGCCGCACTCGAGATCGCCGAGGCGTTCGCCGGCGCCGCGGAGCGTCCGCGCCGCTCGCTGCTGTTCGTGTGGCACGCGGCCGAGGAACTGGGACTCGTCGGGGCGAACTGGTACACCGAGCATCCCACCGTGCCGCGCGACTCGATCGTCGGCGCGTTCAATCTCGACATGGTGGGTCGCGGCCACGACGGGGACATCGCGCGCGGCGGTCCCGAATACCTGCAGGTGATCGGGGCGCGCCGGCTCTCGCGCGAGTTCGGCGGCATCCTCGACGACGCCAACGCCGCGCGGCGGAATCCGTTCCGGTTCGACCTGCGGTTCGACGAACCCGGCCATCCGCTCGCCCTCTGGTGCCGCTCCGACCACGCGATGTACGCGCGGTACGGCATCCCGGTCGCGTTCCTCACGACCGGGCTGCACGCGGACTACCACCAGGTGACGGACGAAGCGCAGTACATCGACTACCGCAAGCTCAGCGCGGTCGCGAGCCTCGTCCGCGATGCGGTCCGCGTCCTCGCGGACCGCGAGGCGCGTCCCCGGATCGACCGGCCGCGCCCAGACCCGCAGGGGCGCTGCCGGCAGTAGCGCCGCCGCTTGGACGGCCGCCCGCGCCGGCACTGCCGCCGCGCCCGCCGGTGTGGGCGCCCGAGGGTCCGCTGCCTGCGGCACCGCGCGAGGCTTCGCGCTTGAGGTGCTGCTCCCGCCGCTCGAGCTTGGCCTTCGCGCGGGCCCGGTCCTCCGCCTTGCGCGCGCGGATCGCGGCGATGCGCTCGGCGATGGGCACTTCGAACCGCTCGATCGGGCGGTGCGCGTAGTCGAATCCCGTGAGCGTGCGGCGAGTCAGCTTCCGCCCGATCGCCTTCTCGATCTGCCGCAGGTCGTTCTCCTCCTCCGGCGACACCAGCGTGAACGCCTCACCGGTCGCCTCGGCCCGCGCCGTCCGTCCCACGCGGTGGATGTAGTCCTCCGGCAGGTGCGGTACGTCGAAGTTCACCACGTGCTCCAGCGCCTCCACGTCGATGCCGCGCGCGACGATGTCCGTCGCGACGAGCACGCGGACCTTGCCGCCCTTGAAGTCGGCCAGGGCCTCCGTGCGCTGGTTCTGGCTCCGGTTCCCGTGGATCCGCGCGTTGGGGATGCCGGCGTGCGTCAGCACCTCGGCGAGGCGATTGGCGCGATGCTTGGTGCGCGTGAAGCAGATCACGTTGCCGATCACGTCCTGGCGGAGCAGGGCGATGAAGAGGTCGGCCTTGAGCTCCTCCTTCACCGGCCACAGCGCCTGCTCGATCCCCGTCGCCGGCTGCGCGACGCGCTCCACGTTGATGCGCGCCGGCTGGTGCAGCATCTCGCGCGAGAGCTCGACGATCGGGCGGGGCATCGTCGCGCTGAAGAACAGTGTCTGCCGCTTGGCGGGCAGGTGCGCCAGCACGCGCTTGATGTCCGGCAGGAAGCCCATGTCGAGCATGCGGTCCGCTTCGTCGAGGATCAGCACCTCGAGTGCGCTGAAGTCGACGTAGCGCGCCGGCTGCCGCAGGTGGTCGAGCAGGCGTCCGGGCGTCGCGACGATCACATCGGTCCGGTTGCGGAACGCCGCCTCCTGCGGCCCCATGCCCACGCCGCCGAAGATCGCGGCGCCGCGCAGCGGGGTGTGCTTCGCGAGGTTCTGCAGGTCCGCGAGCACCTGCGCGGCGAGTTCGCGCGTCGGCGCCAGCACGAGGGCGCGCGTCGCGCGCTTGGGCGACCGGAGCAGGCGATGGAGCGTGGGGAGCAGGAACCCGGCGGTCTTGCCGCTGCCTGTCATGGCGCAGGCGAGCAGGTCGTGGCCGTCGCGCGCCGCCGGGATGGCGTCACGCTGGATGTCGGTCGGCTTGGGCCAGCCGAGGTCGTGGACCGCGCGCAAGAGCGCCGGGTCCAGCCCGAGGGAATCGAAGGTCATCGGAGAGGTGGAGGGATGCGCCACACGAGCCGAGGACCGACGGCACGCCCGGGCGCTGGAGACGCGTTGCGCGAAAGCTAGTCACGCCCCCATGCTCCACACAGTGCCGCCGCGAGATTCGTGCGTCGCGCTGCCCGTCCACCCTCCGCCATCCCGCCCATGACCACGCCCCGTCGCTCCTTCCTCGGTCGCCTCGCCGCACTGCTCGCGGTGGGAACGGTGCCGTCCACCGCGTTCGCCACCCCATCGGGCGCCACCACGCGCCCCGCGACCTGGCCGGACGAACGCTGGCTCGAAGCGGCGGCCAACGGCGAACACCGCATCTTCGTCGAGACCGGCACGCTCACCGACGCCATCGGGCTCCGCCGGACCGTGAACTACCTCGATGCGATGAAGAACGACTACCAGGTGCCGGAGTCGCGCCTCGGGGTGGTCGTCGGCGTCCATGGCGCGGCGGTGGCCATCGCGCTGAACGACGCCATGTGGGCCAAGCACCGGCTGGGCGAGCGCGGCGGGCTCAAGGGCGCCACCGGCGCCGCGCCCACGGCGAATCCGTTCCGCAGCGGCGCGGGCTCGGTGGAAGCCCTCGCGGCACGCGGCGTGCACCTGCTGGCGTGCAACAACTCGCTGCGGCGGCTGTCCCGCGAACTCGCCGGCAGCGGCGGCGACGCGAACGCGGTCCACGCCGAACTCACGGCCAACGTGCAGGCCCCGTTCCTCGTGGTGCCGGCCATGATCGTCGCCGTCGGGCGTGCGCAGGAGCGCAACATCCCGGTGACCATGGTCGCCTGAGCGCGCACCTCACTCGTGCCGCAGCGCCTCGATGGGGTCGAGGCGCGCGGCGCGTTGCGCGGGGAGCACCCCGAACACCACGCCGATCGCGACGGAGACCACCACCGCGATCGCGGTCAGGCCCAGCGGCGGCGTGGCATCGATGTCCAGCGCCAGCGTCAGCAGTTGCCCCGCGCCCAGGCCCACGACGATCCCGATCACGCCGCCGATGCCGGTGAGCGTGGACGCCTCGATGAGGAACTGCACGAGGATGTCCCCGCGCGTCGCGCCCAGCGCCTTGCGCACGCCGATCTCGCGGGTGCGGTCCGTCACCGAGACCATCATGATGGCCATGACGCCGATCCCGCCGACCAGCAGGGCCACCGACGCGAGCACGATCATCACCACGAAGAACACGCCGGTCAGCTGGTTGAACACGTCGAGGATCTGGTCCGAGGTGACCAGGTCGAACGAATTCCGCTGCGACGGCCGCAACCGGCGATGCTCGCGGAGGGCGACGGTCACCGCCTCCTGCGCGACCTCCACGGTGATCCCGTCGCGGGGCTTCACGGGGATCCAGAGTGCGTTGGTGCGGTCGATCCGGAACTGCGTATCCAGCATCCGGTACGGCACGATCGCCCCGGTCTCGGAGCCCTGCGGCGCGAAGATGTTCTCCGGCGGCTGGTAGAGCCCGATCACCTCGGTGGGCCGTCCACCCACACTCACGGTCTTGCCGATGGGGTTGATGCGGCCGAACAGCCGCCGTGCCAGCGCCTCCTGGATCACCACCACGTTCGTGCCGCCGGTCAGCTCGCTGCGCGTGAACCAGCGCCCCTCCACGAGTTCGCCGCCCTGCACCTCGATGAAGCCGGCATCCGCCCCGAAGATCGCCGTGGGTTGCGAGCGCTCGCCCTCGTAGGAGATGCGGCCGAGCACCTGCGCCCAGATCGCGGCGTACTTCACCTCGGGCAGCCGCCGCACCACGTCGGCCTCCTCCGGTGTGAGGTCGGGCCGGATCCGCACGTAGGCCGGCGGGTTGTCGGGGTTGATCGGCGAGCTCGAGTAGACCTTCAGCACGTAGAACGTCGTCGGCCCCGCGATCTCGACCGTGCGGATGATCTGCGCCCGCAGGCCCTCCACCAGCGACGCCATGGTCATCACCGTGGCCACGCCGATCACCACGCCGAGGATGGTCAACGCCGAGCGCAGCTTCGCCACGCGCAGCGTCTCCATGGCGATGCCCAGGTTCTCCCGGTACTGCTCGAAGACGCCGAGGCGCATGCTCACTCCGCGCGCATCGCGGTGATCGGGTCCAGCCGGGCGGCCCGACGGGCGGGGTACACGCCGAACAGCACGCCGATGCCGGCGCCGAGCGCCAGCGCCACCGCGACGGACCACCACGTGATGCGCGCGGGCAGCGGCGACACCACCGAGATCACGAACGCGAACGCCCAGCCGGCCAGTACCCCGATCAGGCCGCCGAGGGCCGAGAGGGCGACGGTCTCCACCAGGAACTGCCGTTCGATGTCGCGCGCGCGGGCCCCGACCGCCTTCCGGATGCCGATCTCGCGCGTGCGCTCGTTCACGGCCATCAGCATGATGTTCATGATGACGATGCCGCCCACCACCACGCCGATCGCCACCACCGCGGGGATCACGGCGAACAGCACGGCCGTCAGCTGCTTCCAGAAGTCCACCAGCGCGTCCGCGGTCTCCACCGAGAAGTCGTTCTCGTCGCTCGGGCGCAGGCGATGGGCGACGCGCATCGCCTCCTCGGCCCGCGCCATGGCGGGGGCGACCTCCGCGGCCTCCCGCATCTTCACCGAGATGGTCGTCGTCAGGCGTCGGCCGTAACGCATCTCGAAGCGTGAGATCGGGATCAAGGAGAAGGTGTCGAACGACTGCCCGAGCACGCGGCCCTTCGGGGCCGTCACCCCGACCACCGTGAACCGCTCCCCGGCCAGCCGGATCTCCTGTCCGATCGGGTCCACCGTCTCGAACAGCTTCTCGGCGATCTCCGCGCCGAGCACCACCACTGGCATCCGCTGCGAGACGTCCACCGCGTTGAGCGCCCGCCCCTTGGCGATGCGGTAGTCCTGCACCACCTGGAACTCGGGCGTGATGCCGAACACCAGCACGCTGCCCACGGAACGGCCGCGCCAGAAGACGTCGGTCGAGGGGGTCGGCCAGCCGGACTGCATGGAGATGGCGTCGGCCTCGGGCAGCGCCGCCCGCACGGCCTCGACGTCGCGCTGGGTGATCCGCGGCCGCCGCTGGACGCGCAGCCAGGCCTCGTCGTCGAAGAAGCCGATCTGCAGCGGCGTGCGGCGCACCTGGAAGGCGTTGGCCCCGACCACCGCGCCCGCGATGTTCTCGCGGACGTAGGCGTTCATCCCCTGGATGATCGCGACCACGGCCACGAGGAAGGCCACCGAGACCATGATGCCGAGCAGCGTGAAGAAGCTCCGCAGCGGGTTCCCGCGGATCTGCCCGAACGCGATGCGCAGCACGTCGCCGAAACGCATGCCCGGAACCTAGCGGCTTGTCCGGGCGCTTGCGGAATCACGGGGGACGGTTGGATGTTCTCCCGTCGACCGACGCCTCGCGGAGACTCCACCATGCCCGTCAGCTGTGTGCTGGACCCGGAGCAGCGTGTGGTGCACGCGACCTTCGCCCTGCCGCTCACGCGCCGGGAGGTGGCGGAGTTCCAGGACGCGCTGCGGGCCGACCCGCGCTTCGACCCGTCGTTCCAGAGCCTGTGTACGGTCACGGGGAGCGTGCGGGACGGCCTGCTCAGCCCGTACGACCTGCGCGTCCTGCTCGCGCAGTGCCCCTACGGTCCGTCCTCGCGGCACGCGATCGTGGTGACCCACCCGGTGGTCTACGGGCTGCTCCGCATCCTCGATGCGTTCGCGAACGGCGCGGTGGGCGAGTTCGGCCTGCATCGCGACCGGGCTTCGGCGCTGCGCTGGCTGGGCGGGGCGACCGCGCCGCCCTGAGCGGCCTCACTCGTGGCGGAGCGCCTCCACCGGGTCGAGCTTGGAGGCGCGCGTCGCCGGCAGCATGCCGAACAGGACGCCGGTGAAGGCCGCCGCCCCGAGCGACATCAAGACCGCACTCAGCGGCACCGACGCCGGCACCGAGGGGAAGGCCGTCCGGATGCCCAGCGCCGCGATCGCCCCCAGCGCCAGCCCGATCAGCGCGCCGATCGACGTGAGCGTCGACGCCTCGACCAGGAACTGCCAGAGGATCGTCGCCCGCGTCGCCCCGAGCGCCTTGCGCACGCCGATCTCGCGGGTGCGCTCGGTGACGGAGATCATCATGATCGCCACCACGCCCACACCGCCGACGAGCAGCCCCACGGCCGAGAGGGCGAGGCCCACCATGAAGACGGCCCCGAAGAGCTGGTTGAACACTTCCATCATCTTGTCCTGGCCGACCAGGAAGAACGAGTTGGTCTGCGCGGGGCGCAGCCCGCGCATGCCGCGCAGCGTCGCGGTGACGGCATCCATCGCGGCCTCCCGCGAGACGTCGCCGCGCGGCTTCACCATCAGCATCATCCCACGCCGCCACACCTCGAGGCGGCGCCAGGCCGTCATCATCGGGATGATCATCCGCGGGTTGTCCGGCCCGCGGCCGTCCATCGCCTTCAGGAACCCGGCCTTCGTGTGGAACACGCCGATCACCGTGAACCGGGTGCCGTCCAGGTCGATCTCCTTGCCGATCGGGTCCGAGTCCCCGAAGATCTCATCGGCGAGCTTCTTGTTCACCAGCGTGACCAGTGCGGCCGCGTCGTGCTCGGTCTCGGTGAAGGTCCGGCCCGGAGTGATGTCGGCCTGGTCGGTGTTGATCCACTCCGTGCTCTGCGCGTCGTAGCCGACGTTCTTCACCACGCGGTCGCGGTACGTCACGGTGCCGCTGCCGAACAGCCAGGCCATGGCCTGCTCGACCTCGGGCAGGTCCTGGATCGCGCGCCACTCGGCGAGCGACACGCCCGGGAATCGCCGCTCCGGGCAATCCTCGCCCGGGCCGCAGGAGTTGAAGCCGGGATTCCGGCGGCGCACCTGGAAGGTCGCCGTGCCGAACTCGTCCATGTCCTTTTGGAACGACTGGCGGATGCCGTGCACCGTCGCCCCCATCGCGACGACGACGAACACGCCCACCGCGACGCCGACGATGGTGAGCGCCGCACGTACCTTGTTCGCCTTGATCGCGTCCAGCGCGATGAACACACCCTCGAACGCCTGCAACACCTGGTCACGGAGGCGCATGGTCATTCCTGCCGCAGCGCGGCGATGGGGTCGAGTCGCGACGCACGGGAGGCGGGGTAGATGCCGGCGACGATGCCGACACCGGCCCCGATCACGAGGGCGAACAGCATCCACGGGACCGAGACGGACGCCGGGAGCGGCGTGAGCGCCGCGATCACCTTGGCCAGCGCGACCCCCAGCCCGGCGCCGATCGCCGCCCCGAACATCGAGAGCGTCGCGGCTTCCACCAGGAACTGCGAGATGATGTCGCGGCGGCGGGCGCCCAGCGCCTTCCGCACGCCGATCTCGCGCGTGCGCTCGGCGACGGCGACCAGCATGATGTTCATGATGACGATCGCGCCCACCACCAGCCCGATGGCGGGCAGCGCGGCGCCGAAGACGATGAGCTTGCCCTTGAGCTCGTCGAAGAAGCCGAGGGCCGCGTCGGAGGTCTCGAGGGCGAAGTCATCGGCCTCGCCGGCCCGCAGGCGGCGGAAGCCGCGCAGGGCCTCGCGCGTGACCTCCATGCCGTCATCGAGGATCTCCCGGTTGGCGGCCTGCACCGTGATGCGCCCGATGTCGCCGCGCGGCCGGATGGCCCGCGAGAGGGGCGAGGTCCACGGCGCGATCGCCATGCGGTCCATCGAGAAGCCGAACACCGAGCCCTGCTCCTCGATCACCCCGATGACGGTGTAGGGCTGGCCGGCGATGCGCAGCTCGCGCCCCACGGGGTCCAGGCCGGCCCAGTAGTACGCCGCCACCTCCGACCCGATCACCAGCACCTTCGCACCGGTGGTGACCTCCTGCGGCGTGAAGGCCCGGCCGGAGGTGATGCCGAACTTCTTGATGTCGAAGTACGCCGCGTCCGTGGCGATCGCCTGCACGGAGCGCGGACGCATCCCCGGCACGGTGGCCGGAAGGAAGGTCTCGTTCACGATCGCGGTGCGGAACTGCGAGCCGAGGACCTCCTGCACCAACTCCGCCTCGGGCTTGTAGAGGCGCGGCCGGCGCAGGTAGGCGCGCCAGGCGTCGTCGTCCTCGTTGGGCGTGAAGTTCGGCCAACGCCGCACGTCGAACGTGTTCACGCCGATGATCTTGGCGGCGAAGTCGTTCTCGACATAGTCGCTCATGCCCTCGACGATCGAGACCACGGCGATGAGGAACATCACGCCGATCATCACGCCCGTGAGGGTGAAGAAGCTCTTGAGCTTCTGGACGCGGATGGTCTGGAGCGCGAGGCGGACGGCTTCGAGGAAGGGCACGGGAGTCCGGTGCGGGTGGGACGACGCCTACTCGTGACGCAACGCTTCCACGGGATCGAGCTTGGCGGCCCGGGCCGCCGGGATCATGCCGAACAACACGCCGGTCACCGCACTCGCGAGCAGCGCCGCGACCACCGCCAGCGGCGGCACCGAGGCGTCGATCGACGTCGCGTTGCGCACGGCGATGGCCACGAGCCAGCCGAAGAAGAGCCCGATGATGGCCCCGATGCCGGTGAGCGTCACCGCCTCGATGAGGAACTGGAAGAGGATGGTGTTGCGCGTCGCCCCGAGTGCCTTGCGCACGCCGATCTCGCGGGTGCGCTCGGTGACGGAGATCATCATGATCGCCACCACCCCCACGCCGCCGACGATGAGGCCCACGGCCGAGAGGGCGATCATCACGAGGAAGAACATGCCGAAGATGGAGTTGTAGGTCTCCATGAGCTTGTCCTGCGTGATGATCGCGAAGTTCGACTCCTGGCTCGGCCGCAGGCCGCGCAGGCCGCGCAGCGTGGCGGTGACCTCGTCGATCATCTGGTCGCGCGCGACGTTGCTGCGCGGCTTCACCACCAGCCCCATGTCGCTGCGCGAGACGTTCAGCGCGCGCTGCAGCGTGGTCACCGGCATCACGCCCTTGGGGCGGTCCGCACCGGAGAGGAAGCTCCCGGTCTCCTTGTAGACGCCGATCACGGTGAACGGCACCGCCTTGATGCTGATGGTCTTCCCCAGCGGGTCCGACTCGCCGAACAGGCGCTCGGCCATGGTCGTGTTCAGCACCACCACGCGCGCGGCCCCGCGGAACTCCTGCTCCGTGAAGACCCGCCCACCCGGCAGCATGTCCGGCGCGCCGAACATCGCCCAGTTGGGCGTGTAGGCCTCGATCGCGGCGCTGCCCAGCGCCTTGTCGCGGTACTTGTACGGCGCGCTCCAACGCATCTGCACGCCCACGGCCGCCGCGTTCTCCAGCCGCGAGAGCGCCGTCACGTCGCCCCACGAGAGCGGCGGGTTCCGCAGCCAGGCGCAGGTGTCCTCGGTCCCGTCGCAGGCCTCGAACGTGATCGGGTACCGCGAGACGAAGAACGTCGTCGGCCCGGTGGACTCGAAGTCCTTCGCCACGCTCTGGTTGATGCCGTGCACCGCGGCGGAGATCACCACCACGACGAACACGCCGACGGCGACCCCGAGGATGGTGAGGCCGGCACGCACCTTGTTGCCCACGATCGCCTCCAGCGCGATCCGGACCCCTTCGGTGACGTGGTACAGCCGGGCGGACATGCCGTGCATCAGGGGGTTCCTCACTCGGAGCGGAGGGCGGCGATCGGGTCGAGCAGCGACGCGCGGCTGGCCGGGTACACCCCCGACACGATGCCGACGGTCATGCCCGTGAGAACGCCCACCACGATGGACCAGGGGGCGACACTGGCCGGCAGCGGCGTCACCGCGGCGATCAGCTGCGCGAGCCCGATGCCCAGCGCGATGCCGATGATGGCGCCCACCGTGCTCAGCGTCGCCGACTCGATGAGGAACTGCGCCAGGATGTCGCGGCGCTTCGCCCCCAGCGCCTTGCGGATGCCGATCTCGCGGGTGCGTTCCGCGACCGCCACCAGCATGATGTTCATGATCACGATCGCGCCCACGACGAGGCCGATCGCGGGCAGCGCCACGCCCGCCATCTGCAGCCGTGCCTCGATCTTGTTCCAGAAGTCGAGGGCGCTGGCCGAGGTCTGCATGGAGAAGTTGTCCGGCTGCGACGGCCGCAGGCCGCGCCGGGTGCGCATCACCGCGCGCACCCGCTCCTGCGCCTCGTTCATGGACTCGCTGTTGGCGGTCTGCACCACCACCGCGTCGATCATCCCGGGCTGCGGGTTGAGCAGCTTGCGGATGGGCGAGCGCCAGGGCGCGATCACGAAGTTGTCGAACGAGATGCCGAACACGCTGCCGCGCGACTCCGTCACGCCGACCACACGGTAGGGCACGCCGCCGATCCGCAGCTCGCGGCCGATGGGGTCGAGGCCGGGGAAGGCGCGCTCGACCATGTCGGGGCCGAGGATGGCGACGTTCTCACCCTGTGCCAGCTCCTGGTCCGTGAACGCGCGGCCGTCGGTGATGCCGAGGTTCTTGATGGCGAACCAGTCGCCGTCGATCCCGATGGCGTTGGTGCTGCGGGGGCGCGAGAAGGGGCTGGTGGCCATCACCCCGTTCTCGCTCTCCTGCGCCCAGCGCGTGCCCTCGGGCAGGGCCTCGACGACGGGCAGGAGGTCCGAGATGAAGAGCCGCGGGCGGCGCCGGTACTCGTCCCAGGTCGAGCCGTCGACGTCGCCGATGTTGATGTTGGGAAAGCGGCGCAGTTCGAACGAGTTGACGGCGATGAGCTTGCCGACCAGGTCGTCCTTCATGTACTTGCCCATCCCGTCGATGATGGAGACGACGGTGATGAGGAACATCACGCCGATGCAGACACCCGCGAGGGTGAAGAAGCTCTTGAGCTTCTGGACGCGGAGGGTCTGGAGCGCGAGCCGGACGGCTTCGAAGAGGGGCATCGGGTCGGTGCGGAGTGAGGCCCGGGTCGCGCGGGGTGGCGGGGCGGCCCGGAGGGCCGCCCCGCCACGCACTCAGTGCGCGAGCCCGAGCTTCTCGGTGAACTTCTCGCGCCGGTCGTCGCTCGCGATCTGGCCGTCCCGGAGGACGACCACGCGGCGGGCGTGCGCGGCGATGTCGGGTTCGTGCGTGACCATGATGACCGTCTGGCCCGTGTCCGCGAGGTGCTCGAACACGCGCATGATCTCCTCGGAGGTCGCCGAGTCGAGGTTACCGGTCGGTTCGTCGGCGAGCAGGATCGAGGGACGGTTCACCAGCGCCCGGGCGATCGCCACGCGCTGGCGCTGACCGCCGGAGAGCTCGTTCGGCCGGTGATGCACGCGCTGGCCGAGCTGCACCTTCTCCAGCGCCTCCATCGCGCGATCCTTGCGCTCCTTCGCCGAGACGCCGGCATACACCAGCGGCAGCTCGACGTTGGCCAGCGCCGTGGCCCGGGGCAGCAGGTTGAACGTCTGGAAGACGAACCCGATCTCCTTGTTCCGCACGCGGGCGAGCTCGTCGTCCTTCATCGTCGAGACGAGCTGGCCGTTGAGCCAGTACTCGCCCTCGTTCGGCGTGTCGAGGCAGCCGATGATGTTCATGAGGGTCGACTTGCCCGAGCCCGACGGACCCATGATCGCGACGTACTCGTTGCGGCGCACCGCGAGGTCCAGGCCGCGGAGGGCCCGCACGATCTCGCCGCCCATGTCGTACTCGCGCTTGAGCCCGCGCGTGACGATCACCCACTCCTTCGAGGGCGCCGCCCCCGGGGAGTTCACGACGATCTGGCGTTCCGCGGTGTGGCTGAGCGGTGCGTCTTCGATATGCTGGCTCACGGCGTCCCCCCGGCCTTGGTGGCGGCCGGTGTCTGTGGTTGCTCACGGACGAGTTGTCCATCCTTCAACTCGCGGATCGCCTGATAAGTGCCCGCCACGATGCGCTCGCCGGCCTTCAGCCCGTCGAGCACCTCGAAGTACTTCTCACCCGCGATCCCCACCTTTACGGGTCGGAAGGTCACTTTGTTGTCCGTGCCCACCACGAACACGCCTTCGACGTCCTTCTTGCCCACCTCGACCGCAGGGGTCTTGCTCGCCGCCGCCGGGTTGCCCTGGTCGGTGTTCTGCAGCGACTCGTTCTCGCGCACGGTGAGCGCGATGATCGGGATCGCCAGCGCCTTGCTGCGGGTGTCGGTCACGATCTTCGCGGTGGACGAGAAGTCCGGCCGCGTGTCGGTCGGCGGATTCAGGATCCGGACGGTCACCTCGTAGTCGATGGCCTGGTCGGTGGTGGTCGTGGTCGCGCCCTTCACCGAGCTGTTCGAGATCTCCACCACCCGGCCGACGAAGGTCGTGTCCGAGAAGGCGTCGATCTGGATCACGGCCGAGTCGCCCACGGCGATGCGGCTCACGTCGGTCTCGTCCACCTTCACCTTGGTCTCGAGCACGCTCATGTCGGAGATGGTCAGCAACGTCGCCGCATCCTTGTTGAGCGTGCCCATGATCGCGGTCTCGCCGAGCTCGACGTTCAACCGCGTCACGCGGCCCGTCATCGGGGCGTAGATCGTGGTGCGCGAGAGCTGGAAGCGCGCGTCCTTGAGGCTCGCGTCGGCCTGCTTCACGTTCTCCTCCGCCGCCAGCACCTGCGCCTCGTTCACCTCGAGCTGTGTCTCGAGCTGCTCGATCTCCTGCGCCGAGACCAGGGCCGAGTTCGTCTTCCGGATCTCCTGCTGGCGCTCGAGGTTGCGACGCGCCTGCAGCAGGTTCGCGCGCGCCTGCGCCGAGCTCGCCCGCGCATTCGCGAGCGCCGCCTCGGCGCGCTGGACCTGCGCCTCGTACTGCTGCGGGTCGATCTGCAGGAGGAACTGGCCTTCCTTCACGTAGTCGCCGTCCTTCACCGTCAGGCGCGTGATCTTGCCCGTGATGTCGGCCGAGAGGTCCACCTTGGTGCGGGGCATCACCTGCCCGCTGGCCGTCACCGACGAAACGAGGTCCTGCGTGGAGACCTCCTCGATCCGGACTTCCGTCCCCTCACCACCGCCCTTGGCGGCGTTCACGGCGACCACGGACACGATGGCGATGGCCACCACGGCGACGATCCCGTACTTCATGCGCTTGCTCATCGATTCCTCGTTCAGCGAAGGGTGCGGCCGACGGCAGCTTCCAACGCCGCGTACGCTCGGTGGAATTCATAGACAGCATCGATCCGGTCGGTCTCGGCCCGCTCGTACTCACCACGCGCCGTCGTCAGGTCCACGAACGTCGTGGCGCCGACCCGGTACCGCTCCTCGGCCAACTGCAGCGCTTCCCGCGCCGTGGCCGCGTTCTGCGTCTGCAGCGCGACGGCATCGTACGCCGCCTGCAGCGTCACCCGCGCCGACGTCACGTCGGCGGTGAGGGCGAGTTCCTGGCGCCGCACGTTGTAGCGTGCATCGGACTTGGCGGCCGTGGCTTCCTGCATCCGCTGCTCGCGGCCGAAACCGTCGAACAGGGGCAACGAGAGGTTCATCGACAGGTTGTACGGCTGCCGCGTGAACCCGAACGGGAACTTGTTGTTGTCATCCCGGATGGCCTGCGCCATCGCGGGGGTGAACTGCAGGGCGTTGCACTGCGTCGCGATGCTCGAGAGCCCGGCGCCGGTGCGGATGGAATCCGTCGTGAAGCAGCTCGCGCGGCTGTCCGCGATGCGCGACTGCTGCTGCGCGATCGCGACGTTCACGTTCGACTGCTCCTGCGCCGCGCCACCGATCGACGCCTGCAGCGAGAGGGTCGGCGTGTACTCGCCCCGGGCCGCCTTCACGCCCTGATCCGCCACGCGCTCGCGGGCCTGCAGGGCACGCAGCGCCGGGTTCACGTCGCGGGCCATCGTCAGCAGGTCCGCGATCGACTGGTTGGGCGCCGTCACCGGCAACTCAGCCTGCAGGACCACGTTCTCCGGCATCGCGACGCCGAGCTGCTGGAACAGCTGCAGCCGGGCCACGGCGGCCGTGTTGCGGGCGCGGAGCGCCGCGACCTGCTGCGTGCCGAGCCCCACTTCGGCGCGCTTCACGTCGAGCGAGGTGGCCGAGCCGACCCCGGCCCGCGCCTGCGCCAGCTGCAACTGCAGCCGCTGCTGCGCCACCAGCGTGTCCTGCAGCTGGGCGCGGGCCTGCGTCTGCAGGGCGAGCAGGAACTGCGCGGTCACGCTGTTGCGCAGCACGTAGAGCGCCGCCTGCACGTCCGCCTCGGCGGCATCCAGCGACGCGTTCGCACGCCGGATGCTCGTGAGCGTGTTGTAGCTCAGGCGCGAACTGGCCGAGAGGCTCCAATTCGACGAGATGATGTCGGACGTGGCACCGAAGGCGACACCGCCGAAGAACTGCGGACGCCCCTCACGGTAGCTCGCGCCGAAGCTCGCGTCGGCACTCGGCAGCAGCTGACCGTACGCCGACCGCACGGCCGCGGACGCGCGGGTCCGTCCGTTGACCGACTGCAGGTAGCCCGGGTTGTTCTTCTGGGCGATGTCGATCGCTTCGGCCAGCGTGAGCGTCGCCCGCGTCGCCGGCTGGGCGGCGAGTGGCGTGGCGAGCCCGAGCAGAAGCAGCGAAGTCCGCAGCAAACGCATCTATACCATGTCCTGTGTGTGGGGTTCCGTCAGGTTGTACGCCCCGCCCGGCGGGGGGGTTTCAGGCGGGGCTTCATCGCGCAACGCGTCAAGTGATTCGGCGGGGATCCGGACGCGCAGCAACCGACCCTGGACGTCGGTCCAGGCCTCCTGGATCACGAGGCCGCCGCGCGTGGCGCGGACCGTCCAGCGCCGGGCGTCGTACTCCCGCATCCCGATCGTCAGCCGCTCGGTGCCGGCCGATTCGACCCAGACCTGCCGCAGCTCCAGTCGGCGGGGCAGCAGCTGGGTCACGCTGCGGTCCGGCCCGCCGCGCAGCAGGAACCAGGTCTGGTGGATCACCTCGTCCGCGGCAGCGATGGTCTGCTCCGGGACGCGGAACTCACGCGCCGACTCGCCGATGGGGCTCACCGCGCGGCCCGACCACAGGCCGCGCCGCCACTCCCCGGTCACGCTCTCGATCTCGCGGCCGGCCGAAAGGGTCTTGAGCTGGAACGTCAGCGGAATGCCCAGGGAATCGGTGTTGAGCGCGACGGTGTGGCGCAGGCCACCGCGGACCACGACGGCCTGGGCCACGAACGCCGAGACGGAGCCTGCCGGGTTGCGCCGGATGCTGAAGTCCTCGCGACCGATGCGTTGCCCGTCGATCTCCAGCGAGAACGTCCCGGCGTCGAGGACCTGCGACTGTGCCCCGAGCGCGTCGCGCGCGGGTGCCGCGAGCAGCACCGCAAGAAAGGCCGTATGCAGGGTCGCGACGGCGCTGCCCACCGAGGGGCCGCGAAGGAGCCGTTTCCAAGGCATCCCCACAATCTAGTTGAGGCGACCGCTCCGGTCGCCGGAGCCCCCGTGCGGCGGGTATAATGCCCTCGTGACCGAGCGCGAGCGAGTGTCGGCCGAAGCCAGTCCCCGCCGGACCCCCCGCCTGGAGGCGTGGGGCGGGGTTGCAGCGCTCGCCCTGCTCGCGATGGCCGGCTGGGTGCGGACGCCCTCCACTGGCTGGCTGATGGCCGTGGCGACCGCCGCCACCGCACTCGCCTGGTTCAGCGCCCGCGATACACGGTCCGCCGCCCGGCGACGCTGGGCGGTGTGGGCGGCCGTCGCCGCGTTCGCCGTCGTGGCGGGTGTACACGAGATCGCGTTCCGTCGGCTGTACGGCCAACGCGACGCGGTGCAGCAGGAGCGGGCTCGGGTGGCCGGCGAGGCGTTGGCCGCCGAAGTCGCCCGGGTCTCGGACGACCTGAAGCGCGTGGCCGAGCAGGCGGCGAAGGCGCCGGATGAGCGCAATGAGGCGTTCGAGTACCTGGCCGGACTGCAGTCCGGTGCGGACGACCGGGCGGTGCTGCTGGTCGACCAAGGGCGGCTCTTCGCCTGGAGCGGTCGGCTGGTCTCGCCGATGGACTCCCTGCCGGGACCGATCGGTGTGGTGGCGACGCCCTTCTATATCGTAGCGTACGCCATCCACAATGAAGGACCGCGATCCGCCGTCGCGTCGGTGCTGCTCAACGCGGCCCGTCCGGCGACGAACCTCAGCAATGCGCTCGACGAGCGCATCGCCGCGGAGACGGGCGTGACCGGCTTCCTCTACGGCGGTGCGGGCTCGGCGGCGACGGTCTCCGACGCGGTGGTCCTCAAGTTCGGCGGTGAACCGCTGCTCGCCGCCCGCGCCGTGGTCGATCCACCCGAGGTGCTGGAAGCCGACCTCACGCGTCGCAACCGTGGGCGCGGCGCGATGCTGCTGGCGTTCGCGACGCTGGTATTCCTCACCACGGCGTGGCGGCGCGATGCCGGGCTCTGGCGGCGGCTGGGCGCGCTCGCTGTCGCCTTCGCGGTGCTCGCGGTGGTGCCGCTGTCGTCGTTCTCCGACCGCTCGTCGCTGTTCGACCCGAGCTTCTTCTTCGTGGGGGCCGGGGGCCGATTCACGGCGAACGCCGGGGCGCTGGCGATCACGTCCGGCCTCCTGCTGCTCGCGTTGCTCACCGCGCTGCGTGAGGGGGTGCGTCCGCGATCGCGCACGCAGGCGATGGTCGGCGTGCTGCTGGCGGCGGGTGTGGGGCCGTTCGTCCTGCGCGAGCTCGCGCGCGGCATTCAGTTGCCCGCGTTCGGTGCGAGCTGGGGCCTGTGGCTCGCGTGGCAGGTCACGCTGTTCCTGGCGGCGGTCACCGTGCTGCTCGTGGGCATCACGTCCGGCCGTGCGGCGGTGGGTCCCCGCCGCGGGCTGGCCCCATGGGTCGCCCCGCTGCTCGCGGCGATCGCGGCACTGTCCACGCCGCTGCTGCTCGAGGCACCGGGACGCCTGCCACCGCTCCACCCGGTGCTGTGGATCGCAGCGATCGCCGCGCTCGCGCTCAGCCGTCGGGCCCGGGCCCACGTCCTGTCGATCGCGTTCGTCGCCGCCTGTGGTGCGGTGACGCTGGTCTGGTTCTCCACGGTGCGTGAGCGGGTCTCGCTTGCGGTGGAGGATGTGCGCGGCCTCGGCACACCGGATCCCACCGCCGCCATGCTGCTCGATCGCTACGTCGAGACGCTCGACCCGGCCACCGCCGCACGTTCCCGCGTGGAGTTGCTCGCGCAGTACTCGGCGTCGGACCTGGCCGGTGCCGACTTCCCGACCGAGATCACCACCTGGGCGCCGGACGGCAGCGCGATGGCCGAGCTGCGTGTCGGTCGCGGACCGGGCGTCACGCCGGGCGTCAACGTGCTCGCCGGCGAATCCCGCCGCATCGGGTCGCCGGTGCTGCGTGACGTGCCGGGCGGACCCGGCGTGCACACGGTGCTCGCGATGCCGCACCTCGACGGCACCGTCACCACGGTGGTGCTGGCTCCGCGTTCGGCGTTGGTGGCCACGGATCCGTTCGGTGCCTTCATCGGCTTCGCGCCGCCACCGACGCCGGAGCCGCCGTATGCGCTCCGTCTCGGCGATCTCGAGTTGCCGTCCCGCGACCCGTCGCCCTCCGGTGGGGTGTGGGCGCGCGACGGTTCCGAGCTGCACGGGGATTGGCGTCTCCCGGGACCGGGCGGTCTCACGCAGCGCGTGCACGCGACCATCGAGCTCCGCGGGTTCGATGCTCTCGTCGCGCGCGGCACGTTGCTCGTGCTGATCGACCTCGCCATGCTCGGCGCGCTGTGGCTGCTGATCGTCGCGGCGGACGGCGTGCTGCCGCGCTGGTGGCGTGCGCGGCGGCGCGACCTACTCAACAGCTTCCGCGCGCGGTTGTCGGGGGCGCTCTTCCTCGCCTTCGCGGTGCCCTCGGCGTTGCTGGGCTTCTGGTCGTACAACCGCGTGCAGGTGGACGACCAGCAGTCGCGCGACCTGGTGGTGCGCGAGACGCTGCGCGGCGTGGCCGCCTCGCCGGACACGACGCAACTCGCGGCGGCCGCCGCGCGCTTCGACACGCCGCTGTTCCTGTACGTCGACGGCCTGCTCTACAGCACCAGCGACCCGCTGCTCGACGCGCTGTCCCCGGTCGGGCGTCTGCTGCCGCCCAACGTGGTCCGCACGCTGGCGGAGGGCGACCAGCCGACCGCGGGGGAAGCGGAGGCGGTGGGGCCCTCGTCGGTGCGTCTGGGGTACCGCGGGGCCAATGACGGCGCGGTGCAGGTGGTGCTCGCCGCGCCCGCCCGGCTCGACGAGCGATTGCTCGACCGCCGGCGCAACGACCTCGCGATCTTCCTGCTCTTCGCGCTGGCCCTGGGCGGCATCACGGCCCTGTGGGCGAGTGGGGCGGGCTCGAAGCAGCTCTCCCGGCCCATCGGCGCGCTGCAGGCCAGTGCCCTGGCGCTCGCGCGCGGCGAACGGCCGCCGCAGCTCGGTGAACCGCTGGTCGAGTTCTCGTCCGTGTTCGGCGCCTTCGAGCGGATGACGACCGACCTGGCCGAGAGCCGCGCGGCTCTCGAAGCGGCCGAGCGGCGGCTGGCGGCGACGCTGCGCAACGTGGCCAGCGGCGTCGTGGCGGTGGGGGACCGCGGGACGGTCACCTTCGCGAACCCGCGGGCGGAAGCGATCCTCGGAACGATCCCGCTGGGGGCGGACGTGTCGCCACTGCTGGGCATCGAGCTGGCGGCGTTGCTCGCGGCGTTCCGCGACGGGGCAGAGGACGAGGACGCCGTGGAGGTGGAGCGTCGGGGCCGGCGGCTGCAGGCACGCTTCGCCCGGCTCGCGCGCGGCACGCGTCGCGTGGTCGTCACGCTCGACGACGTCACCGAGGTGGCCCGCGCCGAACGCGTGCTCGCCTGGGGCGAGATGGCGCGACAGGTCGCGCACGAGATCAAGAACCCGCTCACGCCGATCCGCCTCGGCATGCAGCACCTGCAGCGAGCACGGCGCGACCCACGCGTGGACTTCGACAAGGTGCTCGAGGAGAACACCGCACGCGTGCTCGCGGAGATCGACCGACTCGACGAGATCGCCCGCGCGTTCAGCCGCTACGGCACGGCACCGCTGGCCGACGCACCGGTGGGTGCGGTGGACGTCGCGGCCGTCGCGCGCGACGTGCTCGACCTCGAGCGCATGGGTGCGGAGGGCATCGTGTGGGAGTCGGAGATCCCCGACGCACCGGTGCGCGCCGCGGGGGTGGAGCGAGAGCTCCGCGAGGTGTTGCTCAACCTGCTCGAGAACGCGCGCCTGGCCGACTCCACGCGTGTCGCCGTCCGCGTCGCCGTCGAGGTGGGTGGGGCCGTCACGGTGGAGGTCGCGGACGACGGGGTGGGCATCGCGGCGCACTTGCTGGACCGCATCTTCGAGCCGCACTTCTCGACGCGGACCAGCGGCAGCGGACTCGGGCTCGCCCTCAGTCGCCGCGTGATCGACCGTTGGGGCGGGGAGATCACGGCCGAGAGTGCCCTCGGGCACGGCACGACCATGCGTATCCGGCTGGCTCCGCCCCCCTCGCACTGAGTATCATTCGCGGGAGATGCACACTCCCGATTGGGTCGGTCCGAACCGTCAGTCCACGGGCATCCCGCCGCACCTCGATGGCTGGCTCCTGCCGCCGGATTGGCGCTGGGGCGCGAGCGGAGTCTACACGCCCTTCCGCCATGCGCAGGAAGTGATCGACGCCCTCGGGCGCTCGCTGGCGCTGGTCACCGCGCCGGACCCGGCCCACCACGCCTGGTTGTTCCGCGAAGCGCGTCACCTCGCGCACCGCAACCATCCCAGCGTGCCCACGACCTACCACTTCTGGCAGCAGCATCCGGGCAGCCGCCGCGGCCCGGGGTACCTGCGGCGCTGGATCACGGGCGAGACCATCGGCGAGCGCCTGCGCCGCTCGGGCGCCGAGACGGTGCCGTTCGCACTGCGCATGATCCGCGCGATCGGCTCCTCGCTGGCCTACCTGCACGATTCGGGCTCGGTGCACGGGGCGATCGCCCCGGAGACGACCTACTTCACGCCCACCGGGCGCGTCTGGTTGCTGGGCTGGCAGTGGACCTTGCCGCGAGACGAGATCCCGAACGGCATCGTGCCGGACGCGCGCTGGATCCCGCAGCCTCCGGAGTGGCGCACGGGGTGGGCACCCACGCCGGCCTCGGACCAGTGGCAACTCGGTGCGATCGCCTTCGCGATCCTCACCGGGGAGATGCCGCCCGGCGGCACCGTGCCACCCATCCGCCTCGCGCGGCCGGACTGCCCGACGACCGTGGCCGAGCTGATCGATCGCATGCTCGAGCCCACGCCGAAGGAGCGCTTCTCGAGCATCGCCGGCATGCTGCGCCGCATCGAGCGCATCTCCGGCACGGCAGCGCTGGCCTTCCCGGGAACGGAGCAGGCGAGCGGCGAACACGTCGCGGTGAGCGAGGAGGATCGCCTGCGCTGGGCCACCGGTGACGACTACGAGGTGCTCGCCCCGCTCGGCGCCGGCACCTACGGATCGGTCTGGCGCGTGCGCGATCTGTCGCTCGAGCGCGAGGTCGCGCTCAAGATGCTGCATCCCGCCGTCGCGCGGAACGCGACGGCCGTGGCGCGGTTCCGTCGCGAGGCGCAGCTGGCCGCGCAGCTCCAGCACCCGGCGATCGTCCCGATCTTCGCGTGGGATTCGAAGGGTGACGTGAACTGGTACATCATGGAGCTCGAGGAAGAAGGCTCCGTGGCGGACCTCGTGAAGCGCGAGGGCCCGCGGCCCATGTCCGAGATCGCGCCGCAGGTGGACGCGGTGCTCGACGGCCTCGCGGTGGCGCATGCCAACGGCATCATCCACCGCGACCTGAAGCCGGAGAACATCCTGATCGACCGCTACCGGCGTTGGCGCATCGCCGACTTCGGCATCGCGAACGCGCTGGGGGCGCAGCGCGCCGGGGCCTCGGGCACGCCGGCCTTCGCCGCGCCGGAGCAGCTGCTCGGCGAGGAGCAGGGCGTGGGCACCGATCTGTTCGCGATCGCGGCGATCGTCTACTTCGCGCTCACCGGGCGCTCGCCGTTCGAGGGCAGCGACGGGCGTGCGATCCTCGCCGCACAGCTCGCCGGCAGGGTCGATCTCAGCGCGTTCGACGGTCGCATCGAAGGCTGGCTGAAGCGCGGGCTCGCGGCGGACCCTGCCAAGCGGTTCGCCGACGCGGAGCGCATGCGTGCGGCGTGGCGCTCGGTCGCGGCCGGCATCGCCAAGGACGAGAAGCGCGCCGCCACCGGGGTCCGCAGACTGATCAAGCGCGTCGGCGCGGCGTTGCGGCCCGGCCCGCGCAGCTGAGTCGCGCGGCGGCCGGCGATCCGGCGGCCGCGATCAGTCCGAATCCAGCAGCTCGCGCACCGCGGCCACGACCTGCTTGGCCGAGAAGGGCTTCTGCAGGAACACGTAGCGCGCGGCCGCGAGGTCCCCACGCAGGGACTCGTCGTCGGTGTAGCCGGACATCAGCATCACGCGGAGGCCGGGGCGCACGGCCAGCAGGCGCTGCACGAGCTCCTTGCCGCCCATGCCCGGCATCATCACGTCGGTGAGGAGCAGGTCGATGGTGCTGCGGGACTCGTCGGCGACGCGCAGCGCCTCACCGCCGTTGGACGCCTCGATGACCTTGTAGCCGTTGCCGCGGAGCACCCGCGCGATGGCGGAGCGGATCGCGGGTTCGTCCTCGACCAGCAGCACCGTCTCGTCGCGCCCCACGAGCGCGACGCCCCGGGCCGGGCTGAGCCGCGATTCGGGCTCCCGCTCGTCGGTCGAGCGCCGCGGCAGCAGCACGCGGAATGTCGCACCGTCGCCGGGCACCGAGGCCACCGAGATCATGCCGCCGGCACCGCGCACGATGGCGTACGCCGTCGCGAGGCCCAGTCCGGTGCCGCGCCCCGAGGGCTTGGTGGTGAAGAAGGGCTCGAACAGCCGTTCGCGCACCTCGGGAGTGATGCCCGAGCCGTCGTCGGAGACCGAGAGCAGTACGGCCGGCCCTTCCTCGCCATTGGCCAGCGTCGCCTGCTCGCTGCCGGCGGTCGCGATCCGCAGCGTGCCGCCGTCCTCCATCGCGTCCACGGCGTTGATCGCGAGGTTCATCAGCACCTGCTCGAGCTGCCCGGAGTCGATGCGCACCAGGAGCGGGGCGTCGGCGAGGGTGAACTCGAGTTCGATGCCCTGCTTGAGCAGGCGCCGGAGGATCGGCTCCATGCCGCGGACGACCTCGTTCACGTCGAGGATGCGCGGGATCACCACCTCGCGGCGTGTGAACGCGAGCAGCTGCCGCGCCAGGGCCGTCGCCCGGTCCGCCGCCCCGCGGATCGCATCCACCTCCTCGCGGCCCGGTGCGCCGTCGTCGAGGTTCGCCATCAGCAACTCGGCGTAGCTCTGAATCACCGTGAGCACGTTGTTGAAGTCGTGCGCGATGCCGCCCGCGAGCCGGCCGACCGCCTCCATCTTCGCCGACTGCCGGAGCTGGTCCTCGAGCTGCGAGCGTTCGGTGACGTCGAGCATCATGATGCCCACGCCCACCGGCGGCCGGCCACGCACGCGCAGCGGGTATGCCGTCACGCGCCAGCGCTGCCGCGCACCGTCCGAGCCGCCGTCCTTGCTCTGCACCGGCGCGTCGGAGACCGCGACCCCCGACTGGAGCACCTGCGCCACCAGGGGCATCAACTCGTCGGCGATCGAGGGCATCACGTCGGCGGGCGCGCGGCCGACGTGATCCTCCGCCGCGAGGCCGTTGTGGTGGGCGAGCGCGGCATTCACCCGGAGCAGGCGCTGGTCGCGGTCGACGAAGGCCACGCAGAGCGGCGCGCTCTCCACGGCGGAATCGAGGAACGAGGCCGCCTCCTCGAGCAAGCGGTTCGTCGCGTCGCGCTCCTGGACGCGATGGCCGAGCTCCTCGGCCTGCTCCTCCATGCGCGCGGCCTGCTCCTCGAGTGTCCGCGCCTGCGCCTCCATCTCCGTCGCCTGTTCCTCGAGGCGCCGTTGTTGCGCCTGTGTCCGTTCGGCCTCGGCCTCGACCTGGTCGGCGACGCGACGGAAGGCCACGGCCGAGGTGCCGAGGGAGAGGAGGATGAGCAGCACCGAGGCCCAGGCCGCGAGGGACTGGCGCCGCCCGCGATCGATGCGCAGCGCGGTCTCGACCTTGATGAACTCATCGAGGTGGCGCGACACGTCCTCGAAGGCCACCGTGCCGGCGACCGCCATCTCGCGGGTGATCGAGCGCGTGGTGAGGATGGGGGTGACGAAGGCGGCTTCCCAGCGCACCACGGCCGTGGTGAGCGAGTCGAGATGATGGTGCTGCACCGGATTGTCCGCCGTCAGCCGCGCCACCTCGATGAGCCGTGCGCGCGCGCTGTCGCGCGCCGCGGCGGCGCGTTGCGGGCCCTGCGCCACCGAGAGTGAGTCGAAGGAGAGGCCCAGACTGCGCACCGCGCGTTCCTCGAGCCAGAGCGCGCGCTGGGCCGCCGTGGCCGCACGCAGCACCGTGGAACTGTGCTGCACCCGCTGCGCGGTGGCCCGCTCCAGCACGAAGCCGAGCACCGCGAGCACCGCCGTCACCGCCGTGACGGCGGTGAAGATCCGGCGCCACTGACGGAGTCCGTCGAGCAGCGGGAGATCGGAGCGCGGGGGTGTGAGGGGTGCGTTCACTGAGTGGGGTCGCTTGCGCATAGTTTGGGTGGCGGGTCACCCAAACGTCAACGCGCCGCGCGATTATCGTATATCAGTGCGCGGACGCCGCGTCGGTCGCATGCGTCCCATCCTCCCAACCTCGTCGGTCCATTACGTCGTGAACCCATCAATAGTTCGCCTCTGTGCCGTCCTCGTGTTCCTCCACGGCACGGTCGGTGCCGCCCAAGCGACCCGTCCCGATTCCGCGCGACGTGACAGCGCGCAGTCCCTCGGCGCGGTCCGTGTGGATGTCGCACGCTCGGGCGCGGCGTCCGATCGCGTTCCGTGGGCGGTCGCGAAGCAGGAACTCCAGGCGCTGCGCCGCGGCCAGGCCACCGTGGGCGTCGACGAAGCGCTCGCCAACCTGCCCGGCGTGGTGGTGGCGAACCGCTACAACTACGCCTTGGACCAGCGCATCTCCATCCGCGGTGCGGGCAGCCGCGCGAACTTCGGGTTGCGCGGCGTGAAGGTCCTGCTCGACGGCATCCCGCAGTCGCTGCCGGATGGCCAGAGCCAGCTCACCAACGTCGATCTGGGGGCGATGGGCAGCGTGGAAGTGCTGCGCGGCTCCGCGTCGTCACTGTACGGCAACGGCTCGGGCGGCGTGATCAGCTTCACCTCCGACCTGAGCGCGCCGGACCGGTTGGGGACGGCGCTGCGGGTCACGGGCGGGTCGTTCGGCCTCGCCAAGACACAGTTGCGCACCAGCGGGCGCATGGGCAACACCATCGGGGCGCTCTCGGCGTCCCGCACGACGGTCGAGGGCTTCCGCGACTACAGTCGCGCCGACACGCGGCAGTACCTCGCCGCGGTCGACCACGCGCTCTCGGCGTCGCGCACGCTGGCCTTCCGCGTGGGGGCAGCGGAGGTGCCGGAGGCGTTGAACCCCGGCGCCATCACCGCGGCGGAGTATGCGCTCAACCCCGACACGGCGGCGCTCAACAACGTGCGGCGCGGCGCCAGCCGCGAGGTGTCGCAACGGTACCTCTCGTTGCGCCTGCGCGAGGCAGGGGAACGTGGCGAATGGAGTGCGAGCGTGTACGGCCAGCGCCGTTTCGTGGACAATGCACTCGCCGTGGCCCCGCCGGCACCGGCCGGCCCCACGAACGGCACGTTCTCCACGCTCGATCGCCGGGTGCTCGGCCTTCGCCTCGACGCCTCGCGCACGCTCGCCCGCGCCGGCGCGCCACGGCTCTCGGGCGGCGTGGACGTCCAGCGCTCGCATGATGTGCGGCGCAATCAGCGCTCGACCGCCGGTCGGCCGGTCGCGCCGGTGGACACGCTGCTCCTCGACCAGAACGAGATCGTGTTGAGCGTCGGGCCGTTCGCCCAGCTGCAGTTCGATCCGCGTGCGGACGTCACCGTCAGTGTCGGCGGACGTTTCGACCGGCTGGCCTTCCGTGTGGAGGACCACTTCGTCGGTGACGGCGACGACGACAGCGGCGACCGCCCGATGACCGCCGCCAGCGGACACGTCGGCGTGGTGTGGCGCCGGTCGGACGCGTTCGCGCCGTACGCCAACGTCGCCACCAGTTTCGAGACCCCGACCACGACGGAGCTGCAGGTGCGTCCCGACGGGCAGGGGGGCTTCAACCCTGACCTCGGGCCGCAGCGGATCCGCACGGTCGAGCTCGGAGCGCGCGGGCGCTGGCGTCCCCGCGGCGCGTCCGCGTCGTTCCTCGGGCGCGTGGACTACGAGGTCGCGCTGTTCCAGGCCGACGCCGCCGACGCGATCGTGCAGTTCCTCGAGACGGCCGGTCGTGCGTTCTTCCGCAACGCGGGGCAGACGCGGAGCCGCGGCGCGGAGTTCGGGGTGACGGCGATGGTCATGCCCTGGCTCGAGTTCCGCACCGCCTACACGCTCTCGGTGTTCAGGTTCGTCGAGTATCGCGTGCCCTCCGCCACCCGGCCCGCGCCGGCGCTCGACACGCTCGACGGCAACCGGCTCGCGGGTGTGCCGGAGCGCGCGTTCCGGCTCGGACTGCGCACCGCGTGGCGCGGCATCTCCCTCGACGTCGACCACTCGGTGCAGAGTGCGCTCTGGGGCGACGACGCCAACACCGTGCGCGTGGCCGGTTGGGGCCGCGGCCAGCTCAACACACGTGCGACCTGGAGCGGGGCATGGCGCGGGTATCGCGTGGAACCGTTCGCCGCGGTGCAGAACCTCCTCGACGAGCGCTACATCGGCGCCGTGACACTCAACGGGTTCGGTGGCCGCGTGCTCGAGCCGGCGCCGGGACGCAACGTGTACCTCGGCGTCGAACTGGGCGTGCCGCTGCTGCGCTGAGTGCCTTGACCACCCGCTTACGTTACACGCACCATGACCAAGTCAGGCAGCACGAAGCGCCGACGCGCCCCGCGCACGCAGGCCGCCACCACGCTCGCGTTCGAGATCCGCGAGAGCAGGCTGGCCGGCAAGGGCGCCTTCGCCATCCGGCCCATCAAGAAGGGCGAACGGCTGATCGAGTACGTCGGCGAGCGGATCCCGCATCCGGTCGCCGACGAGCGCTACGATGATGACTCGATGGACGAGCACCACACCTTCCTGTTCACCGTGTCCAGCCGGACGGTGATCGACGCCACCCACGGCGGCAACGAGTCGCGGTTCATCAACCACTCCTGCGATCCCAACTGCGAGACGGAGATCGAACGCGGGCGCGTGTTCATCTTCGCGCTGCGCGACATCGCGGTCGGCGAGGAGCTGGCCTACGACTACGCCTACGAGCGCAGCGGCGACGAGACGGAGAAGGAGGAACGGCTCTACCGTTGCCTCTGCGGCACCGCCAAGTGCCGCGGCTCCATCATGGAGCCGGTGGCCGAGTACGAGAAGCGAATGCGCGAGCGGCAACGCGAGAAGCAGCGCGCGCAGGCGGCCCGCCGCCGGACGCGCGCTACGGCGTGACGGCGGAGTAGACGCGGACGATCCGCGCGGTACGGATCTGGTCCAGCAGCGGGAAGTCCTTGGCGAGCAGCGCCTCGCCCTGCTGCGCCATGTCGCGCTGGGACGGTCCGCGCCCCGCGGGTGCGGCCTCGCCGTACCCGGTGTAGAGCTGGTCCACCACGTCCATGCCCCGCACGACCTCACCCACCGGTGCGAACCGGGTCGCGTCGAGCCTGGCGTTGTCGCGCAGGTTGATGAAGAGGTGCACCGAGCGCGTGTTCGGCTCGGCGCCGGCGCCGAACGTCACCGTGCCGCGTCGATTGCTGTGGCGCACCGTGTCGTCCGCGATGCGACGGCCGCTCCAGGTGCGCGTCATCGCCGTGTCCGCCGCGATCCCCCACTGGACGACGAATCCCTTGAGCGCGCGGAAGAAACGCGCGCCGTCGTAGTAGTTGGCGAGCACCAGCGCGCCCACACGCTCCGCCCCGCGGGGCGCCCAGCTCTTGCGGAGCATGACCTCGAAGTCGCCGCGCGTGGTGGCGAACCGTACGAGCACCGAGTCCGCGGCCGCGAGCACCGACGGATCGGGCGGCGGCGCCATCACCGGCAGCGGGGCCGGCATGCGCGTGAGATCGCTGGTGGCGCCACCGCCACGGGCGCAGGCCGCGGCGAGCAGCGCCGTGAGGACGATCGCCAGCCGCGATGCGGTGCGAGGGAGCGACTCAGAGGATGTCATTGCGGAGCGCGAGGTGCAGGACGCGGCGCCGCTCGACGGCGCCGTTGCGGTAGTCGAACGGGACGGAGATGCGCTGCGGACCCTCGACCTTCCCGGCGAGCATGCGCAGGCCCTTGCCATCACCCGTGGAGTCGGGGGTGAATCGGATCTCGGTGCCGGTCACCGCGTAGGTGCCGGACACGGTCATCGATTGGATCGGCGCCTGCCGCGAGGCGGCCCGCCGGTCGGAGCCGGTGAGGCTGCGCTTGAAGCGCACCGAGGCGCGGAACCGGTTGCCCGAACGCAGCGAGAGCACGAGCCGCTCGAACTCGACCAGATACGTCGTGCCGTCGGTGTCGGTGACGCGGTCGGCCAGGGGCAGCTCCGACTGGTCGATCCGCGTGGCGAGGTACGAGCCTGTCGCCTGCGCCCGAAGGTGTCCAGCCGGGAGCAACAGAAGCACCGACGAAGCGACCCCCAAAATGCCGAATACTCGCGCATTGGACGTTGCCCACTGCGTGTTGACAGGAGTCTGGCGCATTCGGGAAGCGGTAGAGGCGGAACTGATTCCACGTAAGCCGGTGAGATGCCGGACATGGGGCAATCTACTCGTTGTGAAGCCCGCCGCGGGTGCTCTAGCGATTCTGCCGGGACCTGGTCGCTGGCAAGTCCGAGAACGGCGGATTGTCCGTCAACTCTTGCCGAGCTCAAACGGCGAGCGAGTGGCTCGAAATCGCGCAACTTCTTCGTCACTGATGTTCTGAAGCGTCGAGACTACGAACTGCGTGGGAGTGCGGGCAAACCCCACGGGTTTCAGCTTCGGAGAGAGAATTTGCGCTCCCGATGCGTGCTTCTCCTCGCCCAAGTCGACCAACTGAAAGTGTGGCGGTGATCCGCTGCCGTCGAACGAACCATACTCGTCCTGAGTCAGGGTCGCATTCAGCTCCAGTACGGCGCCGATGCTTCCCGCCCCTCCGCGCGCCAGTTGCTCTGCATCATCTCGAGACAATCCGGCGATCGAGGCGAATGCGTGATAGACGGCTACGTTCAGCAGCTTGCAGTCGGCGTTCGACACGTCGATCGCTTCTCTCGAGGGTGAACCGTGCGCAATCCTCGCCCTGAGTTTGCGCAAGCGATCGAATTCGCCCGAAGCGTGGCCCGCGAGGCTTTCGATCGCGTACCGTATCCCTGAGCTAACCTCAACTTCTCGCTCTGCGCCGCAGTTGCTGCATCTGGCCGTGGTGCTTCTGGGGAGGGAGAACTTTCGTTGGATAATTCCGTTCAACGACTCTAACGCTTCCCACGAGTCTGAGAAAGCATCGCGTGCATCGGTTTCAAGTCGACTCTGCTGGCCGAGCATCATTGCGTGCGCCACGGAAGCGCGATCATCGACGGCGATTGCTTCCATGGCTCGCAAGAGGCGATTAAGTCTATCCGCTTGAAATGCGATCGAGGGAGGGCGAGACAAAGGTAGTCGCCTCCATCGCTGAAGAAAGCGCACGCTCTCGCGACCGCGCGGCACTTCGATGCCGAAGAATGGCACGATCTCAAGGGTTCCGGCTCCGTGCGCAAGCGCCGTGGTGACGATCGCGAACGAGGCCAGCCGAAGCGCGCTGATCATCGCGTGCAGTGGAGAAAGTGCGTCCACGAGGCAATCAACGACAACGAGCGGACTCAGGTGGGCGATCTCCGGTGGTGCGCCGGCCGGGGCAGTGAGGAATAGCGTCACCTGGATTTCTGGTGTGCGAATGCGAACTGGTCCGGGAAGTGCGATGGGCATGCTTGTGTACAGCCGAACGAAGTGCTGTCGTAGTTCGGCCCTCGTCGTGGTGTCGGTACGCTCGTCGGCCGGCGAAGGATGAGTATCGGCAGCTTCGGATGCTGAACTCGGCGTGTAAGGGCGCATTGACGGTACCTGGACGTTTCAGTAGAGATTTGGCTATGCGACCTATCGCCTGCGACGACCGCTAGGGTCCGCCCCGCGACACCGCGCCACCCGCAGGCTCGGCGCCAGCCTCGCCGGATCCGAGCGGGTCGCGCGCGATTGCACCGGCCGTTGATGGCCTACTGCGATAGCCTCGCTGGCGGCGTCGGAACGGTTGGCGCCGATTGAGAATGAATTGAGCCGTCAGCGAGAGTTAGTGCAACGAGTTTCGCACTGTGCTCGCCGCCATCCGCTCCGCTGCCGTGCTCGGGATCGAAGGTCTCGCGGTCACCGTCGAGGTGGACGGCGCGCAGGGCCTGCCCGGGTGGACGATGGTGGGGTTGCCGAGCGGCAGCGTGAAGGAAGCCCGTGAACGGGTCGGTGCAGCCTTGGTGAACGCGGGTTTCGTGTTGCCGCCACGCCGGTGGACCGTGAACCTCTCGCCTGCAGGCGTGCGCAAGGACGGCACCGCCTTCGACCTCCCCATCGCGATCGGGGTGCTGGTGGCCAGCGGCCAGCTCCCGGCCGAGGCCGCGGAGGGCATCGTGTTCGCCGGCGAGCTCGGGTTGGACGGCAGCGTCCGGCCGATCCGCGGGGCGCTGCCGATCGCTCGCGCGGCGCGGGACGGCGGGGCGCGTGCCCTCGTGTTGCCGACCGCGAACGTCCCCGAGGCCGGGTTGTTACGGGAGTTGCGGCTCGCCCCCGCGGCGACCCTCGGCGCACTCGTGGAGGTCCTGCGGCGCGGCCGGCTGCCGGACGCTCCCGCGCCGACCAGTGCGGTCCTCGCTGCCCCGGACGCCGACTTCGGCGAAGTCGTCGGGCAGCGCATCGCCAAGCGGGCGCTCGAGATCGCGGCGGCGGGCGGACACAACCTGTTCCTCGTCGGACCGCCGGGGGCAGGGAAGACCATGCTCGCGCGGCGGCTGCCGTCGATCCTGCCGGCACTCGACGACGACGCGCTGCTCGATGTCGTCGCGATCCACTCGGTGGGCGGCGTGCTCGCCGCCGGCGCCACACCGTCGCGCACACCGCCGTTCCGGGCGCCGCACCACACCATCTCGCTCGCCGGGCTCATCGGCGGGGGGCCGGGTCCGCGTCCAGGCGAGGTCTCGCTGGCGCATCGCGGCGTGCTGTTCCTGGACGAACTGCTGGAACTGCCGCGCTACGTGCTCGACGCCATGCGGCAGCCGCTGGAGGACGCGCGGGTGGTGCTCGCACGCGCGTCGCACGCCATCACGTACCCGGCGCGCTTCCTGCTCGTGGGGGCGGCCAATCCTTGTCCCTGCGGGTACGACGGCGACACCAGCGGTCGCTGCCGCTGCTCCGCGGCCGACATCGCCCGCTACCGCGCGCGACTGTCGGGTCCGCTCGCCGACCGGATCGACCTCCACGTGCGGGTCGGAGCCGTGGCACTCGCGGACCTCGGCGCAGGGAACGCCGAGGCGTCGAGTGCCAGCATCGCGGCGCGGGTGCTCGCGGCGCGCGACCGCCAACGGGTCCGCTACCGCGACCTGCCCGGTGTGCGCCTCAACGCCGATGCTCCCGGGCGCTGGCTGCAGGCGCACGGCGGGCTCGCGCCAGAGACGCGCGAACTGCTCGGGACCGCCGCCGAGCGGCTCAAGCTCTCCGCGCGGGCGTTCCACCGCGCACTCCGTGTCGCCCGCACCGTGGCCGATCTCGATGCGGAGGCGACGATCACACCCGGTGCATTGGCCGAGGCGCTGATGTTCCGCCCGAGCGAGGACCGCGACGCCGGCCGCTGACGTGGGCTGTGAAGCGGGCTGCTGAGGCGAGCCGCTGAGGCGAGCCGCTGACGCGGGCTCCTCGAGGCTTCTAACTTTGGGGATGCTCCCCGCCGAACCCGACACCACCCGCGCGTCCAAGGAAGCCGCGTTGCTCGCGTGGTGCCGGGCGCAGGGATCATTGCTGATCGGGTTCTCCGGCGGCGTGGACTCCGCCTACCTCGCCTGCGTCGCGCGCGAGGCGCTCGGCCCGACGCGGATGCTGGCCGTCATCGGGCGCAGTGCGTCGTACCCGGCGAGCCAGTGGGCCACGGCGCGTGCCGTGGCCGAGCGCTTCGCGGTGCCCGTGCTGGAGCTCGACACCGACGAGCTCAACGACCCGCAGTATGCGGCCAATCCCACCAACCGCTGCTACTTCTGCAAGCGCGAGTTGTGGTCGCGGCTCGTGCCTGTCGCGGCCGCGCGCGGTCTGGCCGTGATCGCCGATGGCAGCAATGCGGACGACCTGCTCGACCATCGGCCGGGTGCGCAGGCCGCACGCGAACACGGGGTCGCATCGCCGTTGGCGGCGCTCGGCTTCAGCAAGGCGGACATCCGCGCGCTCTCGGCACAGCGCGGCATCCCCACTTGGGACCAGCCGTCGTCCCCCTGCCTCTCGTCGCGGCTGCCGTATGGCACCGCCGTCACGCCGCTGCGGCTGCGTGTCGTGGAGCAGGCGGAGGCGGCGCTGCGCGCCCTCGGCGTCACCGGCAACCTGCGCGTCCGCTACTTCGGCGACCTCGCGCGCGTGGAGCTCGATCCCGAGCCGCGGGCGTACTGGAGCGGCGGCGAGGCACGGGAGCGTCTCGAGGCCGCCGTGCGGGCCGCCGGGTTCGCCGCGGTCGAGATCGACCCGCGCGGCTTCCGCTCGGGCGCGCTGAACGTCCTTGCGGGCCTCACCACCGGAGGAGCGTGATGTTCGGTTGCCTCGGCAGACTCGGCTGTGGTGTCCTGTTGGTCGTCGTCGGGGCGGCGGGTTGGCACTTCCGCGACCAGTGGATGCCCAAGGTGAAGGATGCCGTCACCACCGATGCGCCGGCCCGGACCGAGGTGTGGGCCGCGGTCACCGCGGCGGGGCAGCAGCGCGCCACCAAGCTGGTGCTCTCGCTCGACAGGACGCGCGGGCCGCAGTACGTGCACATCGATCCCGCCGATTTCGCCGCGTACCTGCTCGGGGCCTCGCTCACCCAGCTCACGGCGGTCGATTCCGCCCCGCAGGCGATCGTCCGCGGCGACGAGCTCTTCATCCGCACGCGCATCAGGCTCGCGGAACTCGGGGGCAAGCAGGCGCTGGGCCCGCTTGCGAAGATGTTCGGTGACACCGAGCCGCTGCTGGTCGCCGGTCGCTTGGAGGCGCTGCGACCGGGGCTGGCGCAGTTCCGGCTCACCGAGGTCGGCATCCGCGAGCTGAAGGTGCCGTCGGCGGTGGTGCGCTCGCTCGCGAAGCGCTGGGGGCTCCGGAACCGCCCCGAGGGCACGGCACCCGAGGCGCTGCCGGTACCGCTGCCGGCGCACGTCGCCGACCTGCGCATGAAGGACGGCCGCATCACGCTGTACCGGGTGGCGCCGTGAGCCGTCGGGTCCTGATCGTCGACGACGAGGCCGGCATCCGCGCCGCGCTGGCGCAGCTGCTCGAGTACGAGGGCTACGAGGTCCGCGCCGTCGCCAGCGGCAAGGAGGGGCTCGCGGCCTACGAGCAGTTCGCACCGCAGCTCACGTTCCTCGACGTGAAGATGGCCGGCATCGACGGCCTCGAGACGCTCAAGCGCCTGCGGACGCAGGATCCGGAGGCGGTGGTGGTGATGATCTCCGGGCACGCGACGATCCAGGACGCGGTGGAGGCCACGCACCTCGGCGCCTACGACATCCTCGAGAAGCCGCTCGACACGGACCGCATCCTCGTCACGCTGCGCAACGCGATCGGCCACCTCGCGCTCCGCGAGGAGAACGTGCGCCTCCGCGAGAAGGTGGAGCGCCACGGGGAGATCGTCGGGCGCTCGGCGCCCGTCCGCGCGCTGGTGGACCAGATCGCCCGTGTCGCGGCCACGCCGGCGCGTGTGCTGATCACCGGCGAGAACGGCACGGGCAAGGAACTGGTGGCCCGGGCGGTGCACGCGCAATCGACCCGCGCCAAGGGACCGTTCGTCGAGGTGAACTGCGCGGCCATCCCGTCGGAGCTGATCGAGAGCGAGCTGTTCGGCCACATGAAGGGCTCCTTCACCGGCGCCGTGCAGGACCGCCCGGGCAAGTTCGAACAGGCGGACGGCGGCACGCTCTTCCTCGACGAGATCGGCGACATGTCACTGGCGGCGCAGGCCAAGGCCCTGCGGGTGCTGCAGGAGGGCGAGGTGACGCGGATCGGCGGGGCGAAGACGCGCAAGGTGGACGTGCGCATCGTCGCGGCGACCAACAAGCGGCTGGAGGAGGAGATCGCGGCGGGGCGCTTCCGCGAGGACCTGTACTACCGGCTCAACGTCGTGCCGATCGTGGTGCCGGCGCTGCGCGAGCGGCGCGAGGACATCCCGATGCTCGTGCAGCACTTCGCCCAGCGACTCGCGGCCGACGGCGGTATGGCGGCCAAGGCCTGGGAGACCGCCGCGCTCGATCGACTGAGCGCGCTCGACTGGCCCGGCAACGTCCGCGAACTGCGCAACACCGTGGAGCGGCTGCTCATCCTCGCCAGCGGACCCCGCGTGAGCCTGGCCGACGTCGAGCGTCTGGTCGGCGCCCGCAGCCACGACGCCGCCGGCACGGTGGGAGGGTTCGGCAACCTCGAGCAGTTCGAGACCTACGAGGCCTTCAAGCTCGCGAGCGAGCGCGCCTTCCTGTTGGTGAAGCTGCGGCAGTTCGACTGGAACGTCGCCGAGACCGCACGGGCGCTCGACATGCCGCGCTCGAATCTCTACAAGAAGATCGAACGTCATGGATTGACGCGCGAGGCGAGCTGACCGCCCCGCCCGCCGGCCGCCCGGCCGGCTCCACCCCGAGGACCCGATGAGCGATCGCGACTGGGAAGCGGAACTCAAGAAGATCGACAAGCAGATGGAGCGCGTCTCCGATGAGGCACTCTTCCCCACCAAGGGCGCCGCGCCGCAGCAGAAGGCGCAGATCGTGGGCCAGCAGCAGGCGACCACCACCTTCGGCGTCTTCGCCCGGCTCACGCTCGCCGTAGCCCTGGGCGTCGGCATCGTCTTCTGGCCCTACTCGGCGCGCTGCGGGCTCGGACTCGCGGCCTATCTCGCCTCGGTGGGCGCCCTCATCGTGAGTGGGGTCTGGTCCTCCATCTGGACCTTCCGGCACCGGGCCGCCAAGGCCCACACGCTCTCGCTGCTGCTCGTGCTCTGGGGCCTGGTGCTCGCCTCCATCGACGTGCTGCCGCGCACCGGATACGCGATCCCGACGGCGGACCATCCGGCATCGTGGGGCTGCACGGAGTAACCCGGCGCCGGCCATCGTCCGCCATCCGTCGTCGACTATCTTTGTCCGTCATGACCACCTTCAAGAACTTCATCGCCGGCGAGTGGGTTGCCCCCTCGACCGCTGCCTACTTCGACAACGTGAACCCGGCGGACACCACGGACCTCGTGGGCCGCTTCCCCAAGTCCGGTGCGGCCGACGTCGCCAAGGCGGTCGAGTCCGCCAAGCGCGGCTTCGAGCGCTGGAAGCGCACGCCGGCACCGGCCCGCGGCGACGTGCTGCGGCGCGTCGGTGACATCCTCGTCTCGCGCAAGGAGGAACTCGCGACCCTCATGACGCGGGAGATGGGCAAGCCGCTGGCGGAGACCCGCGGCGACGTGCAGGAAGGCATCGACACCGCGTACTACGCGGCGACGGAAGGGCGGCGCATGTTCGGGCACACGGTGCCCAGCGAGCTGCGCGCCAAGTGGGCGATGAGCTTCCGTCGCCCGATCGGCGTCGCCGGCATCATCACGCCGTTCAACTTCCCGCTCGCGATCCCCACGTGGAAGATGTTCCCGGCGCTGGTCTGCGGGAACGCCTGCGTGTTCAAGCCGGCCGAGGACGTGCCGCACACCGGGCACGTGCTGGTGGAGATCCTGCTCGAGGCGGGACTCCCGCCCGAGGTGATCCAGCTGGTCCACGGCGACGGCGAGGTCGGGGCGGCCATCGTGTCCCACCCCGAGGTGCCGCTGGTCTCCTTCACCGGTTCCACGGAGACGGGCAGCAAGGTGGGCGAGGTCTGCGGTCGCCTGCACAAGCGCCTGTCGCTCGAGATGGGCGGCAAGAACGCGCAGACGGTGCTCGACGACGCGAACCTCGAACTCGCGCTCGACGGTGTGCTCTGGGGGGCGTTCGGCACCACGGGCCAGCGCTGCACCGCCACCAGCCGCTTGATCCTGCAGGACGGCATCCACGACGCCTTCCTCGCCAAGCTCATCGAGCGGGCCAAGGCCCTCAAGCTCGGCGACGGCCGCAAGGCGGGCACCGACGTCGGACCGGTGATCCACGCCGACTCGATCGCCAAGATCGAGCGCTACGTCGAGATCGGACTCTCCGAGGGGGCGGAGCTGGCCCTGGGCGGCCAGCGCGCGCACGGGTCCGGCCTCGAGAAGGGGTTCTTCTTCCAGCCGACCATCTTCAGCGGCGTGCGGGCGGGCATGCGGATCGAGCAGGAGGAGATCTTCGGCCCGGTGCTCTCGGTGGTGCGCGTCAAGGACGCGGACGAGGCCTTCCGCGTGAACAACGGCGTGAAGTACGGCCTCTCGAGCTCGGTGTACACGCAGGACGTGAACCTCGCGTTCCGCGCGCTGAACGAGCTCGACAACGGGATCACGTACATCAACGCGCCGACCATCGGGGCCGAGGCGCACCTGCCGTTCGGTGGCGTGAAGCAGACCGGCAACGGGCACCGGGAGGGCGGCTGGGAGGTCTACGAGTTCTACTCGGAGACCAAGGTCGGTTACCTCGACTACTCCGGCACGCTCCAGCGGGCGCAGATCGACAACTACTGACCGTCGGCGGCATCCCGCCGCCGCGCGAAGGTCGACACGGACCGGTCCCCAGAGGGCGACGCCTCGGCGTCGCCCTCTGCCCTTCCGCCGCGGTCGGGTGTATATCCCGACCATGGACGCGCACGAACCGCCCCCCGCCGAGGGGGCTGCCCCGGTCGATCCACCTCCGGCGTCGGCTTCGGAACCGGCTTCGGAACCGGCTTCGGAACCGGTTTCGGAACCGGCTTCCGACGCGGCGACGGCCGCCGCCCACGCCCCCGCAGAGGCCCAGCGGCCGTCGCGGCCGCGACGATTCGTGCGCGCTGGGTGGGAATGGGCCAAGACGGTCTCGCTCGCCATCCTGCTCTTCGTCGTCTCGCGCTCCTTCCTCGTGGAGCCGTTCAAGATCCCGAGCGGGTCCATGGAAGGCACGCTGCTGGTGGGCGACTTCCTCCTGGTGAACAAGCTGCTCTACGGGGCCGACGTGCCCTTCCTGCACACCCGGCTGCCGGCGGTGCGCGAACCGCAACTGGGCGATGTCGTCGTGTTCCAGTGGCCCGAGGATCCCACCAAGAACTTCGTGAAGCGGCTCGTCGGGATGCCCGGCGACACGGTGGAGATGCGCGAGGGCCGGCTCATCCGGAACCACGTGGCGCAGCAGGAGGTCTACGCATCACGTCGTGACATCGACTTCGACCCGGCCACCGACGATTTCCGCTGGCAGCGCGACTTCCTCGCGCCCGGCGTCGACGCGCGGCGATATCACCCGTCCCGCAACAATTGGGGTCCGTTGGTCGTCCCCCCTGAGCACTACTTCATGCTCGGCGACAATCGGGACAACTCGCTGGACAGCCGGTACTGGGGGTTCGTGGCGGACTCCCTGGTGCGCGGCAGCCCGATCCTCGTGTACTACAGCTACGCCCCCGACAGCGGCCAGTCGCTCGACTGGTTGACGCGCGTCCGGTGGCAGCGGTTGGGAGAGTGGATTCGCTGAGCGGGTCACGGGGGAGCTTCCCTCCCTGCGGTGCCCGCTGCACATTCCGCCAACGGTCGGCCGGAACGACCATCGGAGAGGGCACGTGAGACGAGTGGCTGGCACGCCGCACAGGCGCCATCCGGGCGACGAAGGGTCGCTCGACCAGTACCTGCGAGACATCAGCGTCTATCCGCTGATCTCGCGCGAGGAGGAAGTGCGCCTCGCCCAGCGCATCCGCGAGAACGACCAGGAGGCGCTCGACACCCTGGTGCGCTCCAACCTGCGTTTCGTCGTGTCGGTCGCCAAGAAGTACCAGAATCAGGGCGTCTCGCTCTCCGACCTGATCAACGAGGGCAACCTCGGCCTCATCCGCGCGGCCCACAAGTTCGACGAGACCAAGGGCATCAAGTTCATCTCGTACGCCGTGTGGTGGATCCGCCAGGCGATCCTGCAGGCGCTGGCCGAGCAGAGCCGCATCGTGCGCGTGCCGCTCAACCGCGCCGGGACCATCCACCGGATCGGCAAACGCGCCAACGCGCTGCTCCAGGAGCTGGGCCGCGAGGCGACCCACGCCGAGATTGCCGAGGGGATGGAGATCACGGAGGAGGAGGTCGCGAAGACCATGTCGATCTCGCAGACCCACCTCTCGCTCGACGC
>CADEDA010000004.1:0-47397 GCA_902825965.1 uncultured Gemmatimonadota bacterium
TAGAGCAGCGGACTGAAAATCCGCGTGTCGGCGGTTCGATTCCGCCCCTGGCCATGAGGGGGATGGTGGATATTGGATGGTGGATGGTGGATGGCGAGGGTTGGGGGCATCTTGTAGCTCTCAACACCGACCCCGCTTCCGATGACCGCGACCGCGCCGCACCCTGCCTCGGCTGGCCTGGCAACCCTCGCCGCCGAAGAGCTCGACGCCCTCTGGATGCCGTTCACGGCCAACAAGGCGTTCAAAGCCCGACCGCGCATCCTCGCGTCGGCCAAGGACATGCACTACACCTCGGACGACGGGCGCCGGATCCTCGACGGCACCGCCGGGCTCTGGTGCGTGAACGCCGGGCACTGCCGCACGCCGATCGTTCAGGCGATCGCACACGCGGCCGGCACGCTGGATTTCGCGCCCGGATTCCAGATGGGGCATGCGGGGAGTTTCGCACTGGCACGCAAGGTGGTGGAGATCCTGCCGGCCGGATTCGAGCAGGTGTTCTTCTCCAACTCCGGGTCCGAAGCCGTCGACAGCGCTCTCAAGATCGCGCTCGCGTACCACCAGGCGCGGGGCGAGAAGTCGCGGACCCGGTTCATCGGTCGTGAGCGAGGCTACCACGGTGTGGGGTTCGGCGGCATCTCGGTGGGCGGCATCGCCCCCAACAAGGCGGCGTTCACGTCGCAGTTGCTGCCCGGTGTCGATCACCTGCCGCACACGCATGACCCCGCCAGGAACGCGTTCAGCAAGGGCATGCCCGCACACGGCGCGTCCCTCGCCGATGCGCTCGAGGCATTGGTGGCCAAACACGGCGCCGAGACGATCGCGGCGGTGATCGTGGAGCCGGTGGCCGGATCGACCGGCGTGTTGATCCCGCCGGTGGGCTACCTCGAGCGGTTGCGCGCCATCTGCGACGCCCACGGCATCCTGTTGATCTTCGATGAAGTGATCACGGGTTTCGGGCGGCTCGGCACCCCGTTCGCGGCGCAGTACTTCAACGTGATCCCCGACATGATCACGCTGGCGAAGGGCATCACCAACGCCGCGGTGCCGATGGGAGCGACCGCGGTGCGCGGCACGATCTACGACACCGTGGTGAACGCGACGGCCAAGGGCATCGAGTTCTTCCACGGCTACACCTACAGCGGGCATCCGCTCGCCGCCGCTGCGGGCCTCGCCACGCTCCAGCTCTACCAGGACGAGCAGTTGCTCACGCGTGCCGCGACGCTGGCACCCGTGTGGGAGCAGGCGGTGCATTCCCTGCGCGACATGAAACACGTGGTCGACATCCGCAACCTCGGGCTCGTGGCAGGCATCGAGCTGGCGACGCGCGACGGCGTGCTCGGTGCGCGGGCCTACGACGCGTTCGTCGACGCGTTCTTCACCGAAGGGGTGCTGATCCGGACCACCGGGGACATCATCGCGCTGTCGCCGCCGTTGATCATCTCGGAAGAGCAGGTCTGGGAGTTGGTGGGCAAGGTGCGGAGGGCGGTTGAACGGCAGGCGTGAGGTGGGAGGTGTGAGGTGGGAGGTGTACGGCAACGACAGTGCTCTTCTCAACGGCGAGGCGGAACGATGCGCGTTCTTCGGCGGCTGGTCTCGCTCGCGTTACTGCTCCTGCCGATGGGTTCCGTCGCGGCGCAGCGGGCGCGGGCCGGTGATCTCGGGATCACGGCGCTCATCGGCGGCACGCCCGGAGCGCTGAACGCGATCACCGACGTGACCGGCGTCGAGGTCGGCCACGCCACGATCATCCGCGGTGACGCGGGTCCCCTGCGCGTCGGCACGGGACCGGTGCGCACCGGCGTGACGATCGTGCATCCGCGCGGCCGACGGAGCAACGACCCCGTGTTCGGCGCTTGGTTCACGCTGAACGGCAACGGCGAGATGACCGGGACCACCTGGCTCGAGGAAGGCGGGATCCTCGAGGGGCCGATCGGCATCACCAACACCAACAGCGTGGGAGTGGTGCGCGACGGGATCCTCCAGTGGCAGGTGGGCACGCCGGGTTTGCAGCCGTGGGGATTGCCTGTGGCCGCCGAGACCTGGGATGGCGTGCTCAACGACATCAACGGCTTCCATGTGAAGCCCGAGCACGTCCGCGAGGCACTCGACGGCGCACGTGGAGGGCGCGTCGTCGAGGGCGCCGTCGGTGGCGGCACGGGCATGGTCTGCCTCGGCTTCAAGGGCGGGATCGGCACGGCGTCCCGTCGGCTCCCTGCGGCGCAGGGCGGTTACACGATCGGGGTGCTGGTGCAGTGCAACTTCGGCAACCAGCGCAACCTGATGATCGGCGGCGTGCCGGTGGGACGCGAGATCACCGACCTCGCCATCTGCACGGCGGGAGCGTTGCCCGCAGAGGCGCCGACGAACGAGCGCCTGGCACCACCCTGTCCATCACCGGCGCGCGATGCGATGCGCGATGCGATGCGCGGTGCGATGCGCGGTGCGATGCGCGGTGAGATGCGCGGTGCAACGCGCGACGATGCGATCGAGCCCCGGGAGCTCGGCTCGATCATCGTGGTGGTGGCGACCGACGCCCCGTTGCTGCCGCATCAGCTCAAACGTATCGCCACACGCGTCTCGCTCGGGGTAGGACGCGTGGGCGGCTTCGCGTCGAACGGTTCGGGCGACATCTTCATCGCGTTCTCGACGGCGAACGCGCGCACGGCAATGGCCGAGGATTCGACGGCCCTCACCATGCTGTCCAACGCGCGCATCTCGCCGCTCTTCCAGGCGACGGTGCAGGCGACCGAGGAGGCGATCATCAACGCGATGCTCGCGGCCGAGACGATGACGGGTGCGAATCAGCAGCGCGTGTTCGGGCTGCCGGCCGCTCGGGTGCAGGAGGCGCTGCGGAAGTACGGTCGCGCGACCCCGTAAGTCGGGCGCGCAGGGGCTAGCGCAGCACCGGCATCGTGAACGAGGCGCCATCGCCCCCGCTGGGCCAGCGGGTGGTCACGGTCTTCACGCGCGTGTAGAAGCGAACGCCGTCCATGCCGTGCTGGTTGTGGTCCGCGAACGCGGATTCCTTCCAGCCGCCGAACGAATAGAACGCGAGCGGCACCGGGATGGCGACGTTGATGCCGACCATGCCGCAGCGCACGCGGTGGGCGAAGTCGCGTGCCGCGCCACCACTGCGTGTGAAGATGGCGACGCCGTTGCCGTAGCGGTGCGTGTCGCAGAGGGCGCGCGCCTCCTCGGCGCCCTGCACGCGCACGACGCAGAGCACGGGGCCGAAGATCTCCTCCTGGTAGATCGACATCGCCGGCGTGACGTGGTCGAAGAGCGTGCCCCCGAGGAAGAACCCCGGGCCGGCGGCCGACGCGTGGTTGCGGCCGTCCACCACGAGCGTCGCGCCGGCCGTGACGCCTTCGGCGATGTAGCCGGTGATGCGGTCGCGATGGGCCGCCGTGACGACGGGCCCCATGTCCGGATCGCCGACGGTCGGTGCGCCGACACGCAGCGCGCGCACCCGCTCGGCGAGCGCGGCGACGAGCGCATCCGCGGTCGTGTCACCCACGACCACGGCGACGGAGATGGCCATGCAGCGTTCACCGGCCGATCCGTACGCGGCGCCCATCAGTGCGTCGGTGACCTGCGTGAGGTCGGCATCGGGCAGCACCACGCAGTGGTTCTTGGCCCCCCCCATCGCCTGCACGCGCTTGCCGTGCTTCGCCGCGGCCTCGTGGATGTACCGGGCGACCGGAGTGGATCCGACGAAGCTGACGGCTTCGACGGCGGGGTGCACGAGCAGCGCATCGACCGCCTGCTTGTCACCGTTGAGCACATTGAGCGTGCCCGGCGGCCCACCCGCCTCGGTCCACAGCTCTGCCAGGCGCAGCGGGCAGGAGGGATCGCGTTCGGACGGCTTGAGGATCACCGCGTTGCCCGTGGCGAGCGCGGGGCCGAGCATCCAGAGCGGCACCATCGCCGGGAAGTTGAACGGCGTGATGGCGGCGACGACGCCGAGCGGTTGGCGCAGCGCATGCATGTCGATGCCGCGCGAGACGCCATCGGAGAACTCGCCCTTCATGAGGTGCGGGATGCCGCAGGCGAACTCGATGACCTCGAGCCCGCGCTGGAGTTCGCCGCGCGCATCGGCCAGCACCTTGCCGTGTTCGGCGCTGATCAGCGCCGCGAGCTCGTCGCGGTGCACCAGGCAGAGTTCGCGGAACTTGAACAGCACCTGCGCCCGGTCAGAGGCCGAGCGTTCGCCCCAGGCGGGGGCCGCGCGCCGCGCCGCGTCGACCGCGCGTTCGCCGTCGACGGCATCGGCGAGCGCGAGCTGTGCGCGCAGCGTGCCGGTGGCGGGGTCGAACACCGGGGCCGTGCGTGCGCTGTGGGCATCCACACGCATGCCGCCGATGAAGTGGCCGAGTCGCGGAGGGGTCACGAGGCGATGACGAGGCGATCAGGGGTGGCTAGTGCGCGGACTGCAGGAGTCGCGTGCGGCGGAGCTCGAGCGCCGCGAGCACGCCGAGGATGGCGATGGAGACCGCGGAGATGGCGCACCAGGGGCAGAAGGTCTTCAGGACGAAGAACTCCGCGTACTTGAGGCGCAGCGTGAAGAGGATGGCGGGGAAGATGAGTGCGGCGAGTGCGAGGGCCGGGCCGCGTGCATCGCGTCGGGCGTCCGTGCCGCCGAGGAGCGCGGTGAGGAGGATGAGCGAGTAGCCGATCGCGCCGATGAGCGCGACGTCGACGCCGAGGAACCAGCTCCAGGAGGAGAACTGCACGGCGGCGCATCCGCCGGAGCCTCCGCAGGCGAGCGCACCGGCCTTTCCGATCTTCCAGAGGTGCAGGTAGGTGGCGACGAACGCGTTGACGAGCGCGATGAGGGCGATGAGCTGGCGATAGCTCAGGCCGAGGAGTCCGTCGCGAGGCTGGGGACTGGTCATGGACGAGGAGTGACGGAGCGCCGACACAATCTGAAGGTTGAAGCTATGAGAAGCAGAACCGGCGCACTAGCGGTGACCGCATGACGAATACCACCCGCGATGCAGCGAACCTCCACACCACGTGGCGCGCCCAGTGCTGAGCGAGTGCATCGTGTTCGCGGGTGCGGCCATCGGCTCGCTGTTCGACTTCGACGCCGTGAGGCTCCTTCTGCCGCCGGTCGCCGTGTCCACTGCAGCGCCGAGAAGCACCACGGGCGGCTTCGGGTCTCGATGCTCGACCAACACTTTGCGAACATCCCGCGCCCAGCACTCCCTCGCGCCGCCACGTAGCTTCCCACGGACCCCGTGCGCCCCCACCCCCACGCCGCACGATCCGCCACGTTCGCCCGGAACCTGCCGATGTCCCTCTCCCTGCAGCGCGCGCGACGCACTGGCATCGCTGTCGCCGCTCTCCTCGTCACCGCCGCGGTACCCCAGGTACCCCACGCGCAGACGACACCGATCGCGATCACCGATGTCACGGTGATCCCGATGGACCGCGAACGCACCGTCCCCGGCCAGACCGTCATCATCCAGGACGGCCGCATCACGGCGATGGGTGCCACGGCGCGCACCACCGTGCCGGCGAACGCCACGCGCATCGACGGCCGCGGCAAGTTCCTCATGCCCGGCCTGGCGGAGATGCACGCGCACGTGCCCCCGGGGAACCCCACCGACGAGGTACTCGGCGACATCCTCTTCCTCTACGTCGCCAACGGCATCACCACCATCCGCGGGATGCTCGGGGCGCCGTACCAGATCCAGCTCAAGGACAAGATCGCCAGTGGCGCACTGCTGGGACCGCGCTTCTTCCACGCCGCGCCCTCGCTCAACCAGAACTCGGCGCCCAACCCGGCCGCCGGCGTGGCGGCGGTGAAGGCGGCCAAGGCCACGGGCTATGACCTGATGAAGATCCACCCCGGGTTCAGCCGCGAGACCTGGGATGCGAGCGTGGCCGAGCTGAAGGCGAACGCGATGACCTTCGGCGGGCACGTGCCGATGGCGGTCGGCGTGGTGCACGCGATGCGGACCGGCATCGCGACCATCGACCACGTGGACGGCTACCTCGAAGCCTCCGTGCGCGACAGCGCGCTGTTCAGCACACCAGGCACGACCCTCGGTGACGTCATCGCGTCGGTGGATCCTTCGAAGTTCCGCGCACTCGCGCAGATGTCACGCGACCTCGGTGTGTGGAACGTGCCGACCATGTACCTCTGGGAGAACTTCTACAACGACCTCACGCCCGAGCAGCTCGCCGCGCTCCCGGAGATGCGGTATGTGTCGGGGCAGCAGGTGACGGCGTGGATGACGCAGAAGCGCAACCGCGCGCTGGCCGACGCGAACCAGGCGATGACGCCCGAGCGGCGCAGCCGCTACCTCACGCTGCGCCGCGAGATGCTCAAGACCCTGGCCGACGTCGGCGCGCCGTTGCTCATGGGCACCGATTCCCCGCAGATGTTCAACGTGCCGGGCTTCGCGCTGCACCGCGAACTCCAGGTGGCGCGTACGGCCGGGCTCAGCAACTACCAGGTGCTCGAGAGCGGGACCAGGAACGTCGGGCGCTACGTGCGCGAATCACTCAAGCAGGACGGCGCGTTCGGGACCGTGGCCACGGGGCAGTGGGCGGACCTGGTGCTGCTGGACGCGAACCCGCTGGAGGACCTCGCGCACCTCACGCGCCGCGCCGGCGTGCTGGTGCGCGGCAGGTGGGTCAGTGCGGCGGAGATCACGGCCGGACTCGAGCGGATCGCCGCGCGGCACGCGGCGTCACGGCCGGGGAACAACTAGCCGCACCCGTCACTCGTGCGGGGGCTACGCTCACTCCGTGTGCCGTAGCCCCAGGCGCACGATCCGGTCGAGCAGCTTGGGGTACGCGAGCCCGTCGTGCGCGGCCGCCTGCGCGAACTCCTCCTCGCGCGCGATGTCGGGGTTCGGGTTCGCCTCGAGGAAGTACGTGCGCCCCGCGCTGTCGAGCCGGAAGTCGATGCGCGCGTACCCCGTCAGCTCGAGGATCCGGTAGATGCGCTTGCTGTCGTGCAGCAGGCGATCCTCCCCGCCGTCCGGCAACCGCTTGGCGGCGCGGATGACCACGCCCTTGCGCGCCTGGTAGTCCGGGTCGTGCTTGAGCCGCGCGGTGGCGATGAGCGGCGTGTTGGGCTCGGCGTTCTCGGTGAGCAGCTCCCAGGGCGTGAACGCCGCGAGGCGGTCATTGCCCAGCACGCTCACGTAGAGTTCGCGCCCCTCGATGAACTGCTCGGCGATCGCGTCGGTGCCGAGCCGCTCGTGTACGAACCGCACGCGCTCGGCCAGCTTCTCGTCGGAGTCCACCACGGAGGCCTGGCTGATGCCCAGCGACGAATGTTCGATGAGCGACTTGACGATGAGCGGGAAGGCCAGGTGCCGCGGCCGCTTCACCTTGCGGCCCAGCGGGAAGACCGCGAAGTCCGGGACGCGGATGCGATGGTAGGTGAGCAGCTTCTTGCTCAGTGCCTTGCCGCGCGAGAGCATGAGGCCGCGTGGGTTGCAGCCGGTGTACGGCACCTTGATGAGCTCGAGGTACGCGACGACGTTGTGGTCGTAGACCGTCTCGCCGTGGAACTCCTCCAGCAGGTTGAACACGATGTCCGGCTTGATCGCGTCGACGGCTTCCTTGATGGGGCGCAGTTCCCACTGCACGCCGAGCACGTGCACGTCGTGTCCGATCTCGCGGAGCGTGGAGATGACGTCGTACTCGGTCTTGACCTCGAAGGCCTCGCGCCTGCTGAGCGCGTCAGCGTCGTCCGGCGGCACGAGGTCGGGGTGCGTGAGCACCAGGATCGTGAGCCGCTTCATACGGCGATCCAGTCGCGGCGGCCCTGTCCGACGAGGAATCCCATGGTGCGCGCGGTGAGCAGCACCAGGAAGTCGGTCAGCAACTGGCGTTCGTTGCCGGGGACGCGGAGCCGGAGCTCCTTGCAGCGTCCGATCATGTCGCCGAGGACCTGATCGAGGGAGAACTGGTACTCGCCGGTCCAGCGGGAGACGATGCGGCGGATGTCGCCGCGGTGGCGACGGAGGAAACTCGCGGCCGTGGGACGGGCGCGATGACGCGGATCATCGGAGAAGAGGCGTTGCAGGTCGTCGTCGTACGTCTTCGGATACTCCACCGAATATATCGCCTGCCGGTAGGTGTAGTGCTCGAACAGCGTGCGCTGCATGAGCCGCAGCGGGTCGACCACCTCGCGGTTGCGATGTGACGGCGTCACGCCGGCGAGCTCGGTCATGAGCCGGTCGACGTACTCGAGCTTCTGCAGGGCGGGCCAGCCGGCGTAGCGCCGCCGCCAGTCACTGCGCGGGCGCAGCCACACCGCGAACGTCTCCGCGAAATCCTCGTCGGGATGCGACTGCGCGTACCAGCGCCGCAGGTGCTGCACGTAGCGCTTGCTCGCCGGATTGGGACGGTAGGCGTCGGGGTACTTGATCGACGACTTGCCGAAGAGCCGCTGCCATTCGCGGCGGCGGTGCAGCTGGTACCCGTGCTGCACGGCGTGGCCGCACTCGTGCCGCAGGATCTTCATGCACTCGTGGTGGGTGCCGCCCTCCACCTCGATCAGCTGCGTGCGCTCGAGCTTCATGAGACGCGGATGCAGCAGGTAGAACGGCACGGCGAACCCGGAGACCCCGCCCGGCGAGAACCACTCGTCGGAGACCCAGACGTGCGGCTTGAGCCGCAGCCCGCGGTCCTCCAGTTCGCCGTGCAACTCGTCGATGCAGTCCTGCACCCAGGTCCCCTCGAGCCGGAGCCCCAGGTCCTTGAAGCGCATCAACAGCAGGCGCTCGTCGGTCCAGCTGGCCCACGGGTACCGGGAGTTGGGCATCAGGGCGTCACCAGGGCGTCACCAGTCGGTCAGACCGCGTCGGACAGGCTGGTGAAGCTGAAGTCGCGGGCCTTGAGGGTCGGCACCACGCTGCCGCCCTCGGCCACGCGCACCGACGGGCCGACGGCCTCGAGGTTGTTCAACAGGAAGAGCGGCGAGTCGTTGAAACGGAAGTTCTTGATGGAGCGCGCGATCCTCCCGTTCTCCACGAGGAACGTGCCGTCGCGGGTGAGGCCGGTATAGACGAGCGTGCGCTGGTCGATCGCCCGCAGGTACCAGAGGCGCGTGACCAGCACCGCACGGTCCGTTCCCTTGATCATCTCGTCGAGCGACGACGTGCCGCCAAGCATCTTGAGCCCGCCGCCCCCGCCCCCGCCGAAGCCGCCGCCCCCGCCACCGGTGGGCGTGACTCCCTTCCGCTGCGCCCAGAATCGCGTGTAGGCGAGCTGCTTGAGCACGCCGTTCTCCACCCACACCTGGCGCCCGGTGGGCAGGCCGTCCCCATCGAAGGGAGCGCCGAGGATCTGCGGGTCGGCGGGATCGGTGAGCAGCGTGACGCGGGAGTCCATGATCGCCTGTCCCACCTTGGTGCCGCCGCCGCGCACGCTGAACGGCGACCGTCCTTCGTCGGCGGATCGGGCGTTCATCGCACCGCGCACCGAGCCGATGAGGTCGGACACGGCCTGTGGCTCGAAGATCACGGTGTAGCGTCCGGGCTCGATGGCCTGCGGATTCCGCGACGCGCGCGACTTCTCGATCGCCCGCGTGGCGATGCCGGCGAAGTCGATGCGCGAGAAGTCGTTCTCGTCGGCGCCGACCCAGCCCGAGCCGGTGCCGTCGTTGGTGCGCACGGTGAGCGTGTAGTTCGCCCCCGTGCTGCGATGGTACGCGAACAGTCCGGCGCTCGTGCCGATGGCGGTCGCACTCGCCGAACAGTCGATGAAGCCGGCGACGGTGAGGTCCTTGGCGCGGCGCGCGGGGTCGAGTGCCGTCAACGCCGCCTTCGCGCGGTCCTCGGCGCTGAGGGCCGCCGTGGAGTCGAACCACGCGGGGATGCTCGCGTAGGTCTGCGGACCCAGCTCCGGCATGAGCTCGGGATCGTCGGGTGCGAGGCGGGCCAGCGCCTCCGACTGCGTCACCGCCCGCGCGAGGCCCTCCGGCGACACGTCGTTGGTGGAGACACTTGCGCGCTTCTTGCCGATGACCGAGGCGATGGAGATGGACGCGTCGTCGGTGATGCCCGAGGTGGACATCTGGTTGTCGGCGAAGCGGAGGTTGGTCTGGTACGAGCTGCCGACACTCACGCGGCAGGCATCGGCCTTGGACAGCTTGAGCGCGCGCGCGACGATGTCCTCGCACTCGGCGCGGGAGAGCACGAGCGCCTCGTCGAGGACACCATGGCGGACGGCGCTGTCGTGCGCGAGCAGGCGCTTGGGCGCGTCGGGGATGCGATGCAGGCGGCTCACAGTGTGCGCCCCGTGTTGATGACGTTGATGTTCTTGAAGCGCACCGGCGGGCAGCCGTGGCTCACGGCATTGCTCTGGCCGGGCTGGCCCTTGCCGTCGTTGAAGGTGCCGCCGAGTTCGTAGGAGGACTTGCCGCCGAGCAGGTCGACGGAGTTCCAGAAGTCGGGTGTGCGCATCACGTACGCGACGTCCTTGAGTTGGCCGACGATCTTGCCGCCCTTCACCTCGTAGCAGACCTGCGCGCCGAACTGCGCGTTGTAGCGCTGCTGGTCGATGGAGTACGACGAGCGTCCGATCATGACGATGCCCTTGTCGGTGGCCGCGACGATGTCGTCGAGCGAGCGATCGACCTGCTGGTCGGGGACGATGGAGACGTTGGGCATGCGCTGGAACGCGACGTCGCCCCAGCTCTGCGCGTACGAGCAGCCATGCGAGCGCACGGGCATGTTGTTCTTCTCATACCAGGGACGCAGCCACTCGGCCTGTTCGCGCGTGGTCTGGTAGTCCCAGAAGATGCCGTTCTTGATGATGTCGAAGGTCTCCGGCTTCACGCCGTCGTCGTCGTAGCCGATGGTCGCGAGGGCGTTGGGTTCGGAGCGGTCGCCGCGGATGGTGAGGTGGTCGGGGCCGAGCCGCAGCTTGCCGAGCACGTCATTGGGCGGCGCGATGAACGACGTGCCGGCGTAGTTCGCCTCGTAGCCCATCGCGCGGTCAAGCTCGGTGGGATGTGCGATCGACTCGTGGATGGTGAGGAAGAGCTGCGAGGGATGCAGGATGAGGTCCCAGCGCCCCACGTCCACCGGACGCGCGGTGAGCTTCTCGCGCGCCTGCTCGGCCCACACGGTGGCGTTCCGCACGATGTCGTTCTCGAGCACGTATTCCCAGCCGCGCCCCATGGGCTGCACCACTTCGGGACCGCGGGTCGCGGTCTCCGTGCGATCGTCCGAGACCGCGGTGCAGGACATCGTCACCCAGCTCCGCACCACGTCCTGCGTGATCATCGACCCCTCGGAGTTCGCGTAGGAGCGTTCCTCCTTCACGAACGAGAGGTTGGAGTTCACGAAGCGGATGTTCCTGACCTTCATCGCCTCGGCGTTCGCCGCCATGAGCAGCGCGACCTTGTCCTCCACCGCGATGGACCAGGGGTCGATGGTGTAGCTCGACTTCCAGGTCGCGTTGGGATGCACCTCGGTGGGGGCGAGTCGCACCAGGCGGTCCCGCGCGACGCGATTGGCCTTGGCCAGCGCGACGGCCTGCTTGGCGGCGCGGGCGACGCCGTCCTTGGTGAGTGCCCGTGTGGCCGAGAATCCCCAGGTGCCTTCGACCAGGACGCGCACGCCGCAGCCGATAGTGTCGGTGTCGGAGACCTGCGTGACCTGCTGCTCGCGCGTGCCGAGGTTCTGGCGGCGCTGGCGCTGGATGCGGGCGTCCGCCCAGGAGGCGCCGGCGAGCTTGGCGGCGGTGAGCGCCTCTAATAGAAGGACTTTGACTTGCGGGTCGGGCTCGGTGCGCTCGTTGAGGATCGGCGAGCGGGTGCCGGTGGCGTCCACCCGGCGCGCGGCCAGCGCGAGGGCGCCGGCGGCGAGGCCGGTGGAGGCGAGGAAGTCGCGGCGGGAGGTCATCTGGGGTGCTCGGGTCCTCGGGAGAGTTCGACCGCCACGCGCTGCGGGGGCGGCCGAGGCGGGGAGAATGTCGCGTCGGGGCGGAGCGATGGCAAACGACGAAGGGGTCGAAGGCTACGCGGCTTGCGGGCGCGGCGCTGGCGGCGGGGGCGGTCCCGACGCCGCGGTTGCGGTCCGCGGGCCGGCGGACGGAACTAACCTGCTGGGCGGCAATCGGTTACCGGATCCGCACCCGAGCCGTGGGCCTCAGGAAACGATTTGCCGTCTCGCGACATCGAATCCAGCATTGGTTCCCTTCACCTCCTCCTCGAGAACTTCATGCGCGCGCTGCTCTGCGGGATATTGTCGTGTTTCCTGTGGTTCGCTCCCACGCAAACACTGGGATCCCAGGCCGCACCTCCCGCAGTCGACTCCACACGACGTAGCGAGGAGCAGGGTGCGCAGCAGACGACCCTCCGCGCGTTCTTCGACTGCAGCGAGCGCGGATGCGACCGCGACTTCCTCGTGACCGAGATGGTGTGGGTGAACTGGATGCGCGACCGACTCGACGCCGACTTCCACGTGCTCGTGACGTCGCTGACCACCGGCTCGGGCGGTCGTGAGTACGTCGTGGTGTCGATCGGCCAACGCGGCTTCGCGGGCCAGACCGACACGTTGCGCTTCACCACACAGCCCAACGACGCCGACGACACCATCCGTCGCGCGCTGCTGCGCACCATCGGCCAGTTGCTGCTGCCGCATGCCGCACGGGGCGCGCTGGGCAGCCGGCTCAGCATCAGCTACACGCCACCGGCCGGCGAGACGGTCAGGCCCAATGTGGCGGCGCGCGATCGCTGGAACTTCTGGACCTACAGCACGTCGGTGAACGGCTTCTTCGACGGCGAGTCGCGACAGTCGTTCCGCGAGCTCTGGACCGACCTGTCCGCCAACCGCACCACGGAGCGCTGGAAGGTGCGGCTCGGCCTCGATGCCTCGTACAACGAATCGAAGTTCACGCTCGACAGCGGCGAGACCTTCACGGCCATCCGGCGCAACTCCGGCGGCAGTGCGATGGCCGTGCGGAGCGTCTCCGATCACTGGTCGCTCGGTGGGCGCGCCTCGGCGTCGCGGTCGGACTTCTCCAACACCGACCTGGTCGCCCAGCTCTCCGCCGCCGCCGAGTGGAACTACTTCCCGTACAAGGACTTCGCGCGACGCAAACTGGCGCTGCTCTACACCGTCGGTGTCCGCGACTTCCGGTATCGCGAGGTCACCATCTACGACAAGGAACAGGAGCGGCGCCCCATCCACACGCTCGATGCGACCTTGGGCGCGCGGCAACCCTGGGGCGAGGCCAACGTGACTCTCTATGGAAGCCAGTACCTCGATGGCCTCAAGTACTACAACGCCGGGATCTGGGGCAATGTCGAGGTGCGCCTCGGTCGCGGCCTCTCGTTCAACGTCGATGGCCGGCTCACGCGCGTGCGCGACCAGCTCTTCCTGCCGCGCGGCGGCCAGACCGACGAAGAGGTGATCGCCCGGCAGCAGGCGCTCGCAACGAACTATCGGTACTTCGCGTTCTTCGGGGTGCGCTACCAGTTCGGTTCGATCTTCAACTCCGTGGTGAATCCGCGGTTCGGCAACATCTCCAGTTCGTCACGGTTCTGACCGGAGCCCGATGCATCCGCGCACGCGACGCACCTTCGTCCGCACTCTCGCCCACACTCTCCCCCGCACTCTCGCCCTGCAGCTGCTGACTATCGCGGTGGGTGTCGCTGTCGTGGTCGCCGTGCCGGCGGCGGCAATGCGTGCGCAACCCCTCTCGCTCGCTCCCGAGCTGCGCGCCGCACTGCGGGCCGCCGCGGACAGCGTCGTCGCGCTCAACCGGCCCGACGGTCCCGCACGGGCCTGGCCGGACCTCGGCGACGGCCCCCGGCTCGCGCAGCGCGCACGCGCCGACCGCGTGCAGGCGATGCTGGGCGCGATCCCTCGGGCAGCGCTGACCAGCGCCGAGGAGCGGATGCTGTTCGACAATCTCTCGGAGGTGGTTGCGGGCAACATCGCCGGCCGCGTGTGCCGGACGCACCTGTGGTACGCCCCGAGTGCATTCGCCGGTTGGCACATCGTCGCGAGCAACTGGGCACGCAACGTCCGCGTGGGCGACGCGTCCGCGCGCGCCAGCGTGCTCGCGGCGCTGCGCGAGCTGCCGGAGGCCATCGCCGCCGAGCAGGGCATGTTGCAGCGTGGGCTCGACAGCGGGGTGGTGTCGAGTGTACCGGTGATCCGCGGTGTGATCCGGCAGTTGGGCGACCTCACGCCGGACGACCTCACGCGCTCACCGCTCGCGGCACCGACGCAGCGCGACAGTGCCCCGGAGTTCCGCGAGGCCTACCTCGCGCTGCTCCGCAGCGCGGTGTATCCCGCCGCACGCGCCTACGCGGGCTGGCTCGACGCGCAGTACCTCCCGCGCGCCCGGCGCGACGGGGCGCTCACTACGCTCCGCGACGGACCGGCCTGCTACCGCGCGACCATGCGCGAGCGCACCTCGGTGGACCTCGACCCCGCGAGCCTGATGGGCGAGGCCCGCGCGGAGATCGACCGCATCCATGCCACGCTGGCCCCGATGATCCGTCGGGCCACGGGCCATGGGGTCTCGGACGGCATCCGCACGCTCAAGAGCGACGCACGATTCACCTATGCGTCGCGCGACAGCATCCTCGCCGCGTACCGCGCCATGACGGCACTCGCGGCGACGCGCATCGACCGTGTGGTCTCGGGCTTCGCGCCCGAGTCCATCGTCGTGATCCCGTATCCCGAGTTCCAGGAACGGGCAGGGGTGCCACCCAGCTACCAGCGCGCGCCCGACGACCGCAGTCGGCCCGCCTGGTTCCTGGTGAACCTCGGTCGCCCGGAGCGGATGGCCGTCGGCAACGCTGCGGCCCATGAAGCGTACCCGGGCCATCACCTGCAACGGATCGCGGCGTCACAGGCGACCGCGATCCATCCCGTCATGCGGACGTTGCAGGTGAGTGCCTTCTCGGAAGGGTGGGGCATCTACTCCGAGGACCTCGGCGCCGAGATGGGGCTGTACACCACCCAGCTCGACAGCATCGGGCACCTCGTGCACCTGCTCGACGTCGCGGTGGCGTACTACCTCGATGCCGGCGCGCACGTGCGCGGCTGGACCCGCGATGTGCTCATCGACAGCATGTACGTGCTCGGAGGGCGCACGCGGGCCCAGGCCGGTGACTACGCGGATCGGCATGCGGGGACACCGGGGCAACTCGCGACCTACTACGTGGGCTATCGCGTGATCCGCGCCGCCCGCGCGGACGCCGCGCGCCGGCTCGGCGCGCGCTTCGATGTGGCGGCGTTCAATCGCGAAGTGATCCGCCACGGGACCATCACCCTTGCGAGTCTCCGCGCCGTGCTCGAGGACTGGGTGCGCGCGCGCGAGCCATGACCGCATCGCTCGCACCCGCCCTCATCGCCCGTGTCGCCGCCGAGCTCTCGCTCGGGACCGGCCAAGTCCAACGCACCCTCGCGCTCTTCGACGAGGGCGCGACGCTGCCCTTCGTCGCGCGGTACCGGAAGGAGGTCACCGGCGGCCTCGACGAAGTGCAGCTCCGCGACGTGCGCGAGCGAGCCGACTACCTGCAGGAGCTCGAGGACCGTCGCGCGGCCATCCTCAAGAGCGTGGAGGAACAGGGCAAGCTCGACGATGTGTTGCGGGCCGCGATCCTCGGGGCCGACACCAAGCAGGCACTCGAGGACCTGTATCTCCCGTTCAAGCCCAAGCGGCGGACCCGGGCGATGATCGCGCGCGAACGGGGACTCGGTCCACTTGCGGAGGCCTTGTGGTCGGGCGCGGTCGACGATGCGGCGGCGCTGGCATCCGCAGCGGGATACATCCTGCCGGGCGTGGACGGCAAGGAGAGCGAGGTGCCGAGCGCCGAGGCGGCGCTGCAGGGCGCGCGTGACATCCTGGCCGAGCAGTTGAGCGAGGATGCCGCCGTGCGCGGCTGGGTGCGGGAGGTCACGCGCGCCAAGGGCGTGGTCACGAGCCAGGTGGTGGAGGACAAGCGGCGCGACGACTCCAAGTTCAAGGATTACTTCGAGTATCGCGAACCCTTGGGGACCATCCCCTCGCACCGTATGCTCGCGATCCGTCGAGGCGAGGCGGAGGGTGAGCTGTTGTGGCGGGTGGAGGCACCGGTGGACGAGATCGTGGCGCGGCTCACGCGTGAGGCCGTGGGCGAGCGTCCGGCGGTGCAGCAGCTCGGACTCGTGGCGCAGGATTGCTACAAGCGATTGCTCGCCCTGGCGATCGAGGGTGAGTTGCGGCTCGAGCTCAAGACGCGCGCCGACGACGAGGCGATCAGCATCTTCGGGCGGAACCTCGAGCAGTTGTTGCTGGCCTCACCGGCCGGTGAGCGGCGCGTGGTGGGGCTCGACCCCGGCTTCCGCACGGGTGTGAAGGTGGCGGTGGTGAGCCAGACCGGCGCGTTGGTGCACACCGATACGCTGTACCTGCATCAGGAGGACCGATTCGCCGGCGCCATGCGCGCGCTCATCGCGCGCTTCGCGCCGGAGCTCATCGCCATCGGCAACGGCACGGCGAGCCGGGAGACGGAGACGTTGACCAAGGCCGCGCTCCGCGAACTCGACGCCCCGCGTCCGCAGGTGGTGGTGGTGAACGAGGCCGGTGCCTCGGTCTATTCAGCGAGCGACCTGGCGCGCGCGGAGTTCCCGGAGCTCGACGTGTCGCTGCGGGGCGCCGTGTCGATCGCACGCCGACTGCAGGATCCGCTGGCCGAGCTGGTGAAGATCGACCCCAAGAGCATCGGTGTGGGGCAGTACCAGCACGACGTGAACCAGACGCGGCTCAAGCAGCGCTTGGATGACACGGTGATGAGCTGCGTGAATCGCGTGGGGGTGGAGGTGAACACCGCCTCGGCGGCCTTGCTCGCATACGTGGCGGGCATCGGGCCGTCGCTGGCGCAATCCATCGTGGCGCAGCGCGACAAGGAGGGCGGGCTCCGGAGCCGCGAGGCGTTGAAGGCCGTGCCGCGCCTGGGTGCCAAGGCGTTCGAGCAGGCGGCGGGCTTCCTGCGGGTGCGCGGTGGCGCACATCCACTTGATGCGAGCGCGGTGCACCCGGAGCGCTACGCGCTGGTGGAGCGCATGGCAGCGGACCTGGGCGTGGAGGTGCGCGCGCTGGTGGGGAACGAGGGTCTTGTGGATCGCGTCGCGTTGGAGCGCTACGTGAGCGGCGACGTGGGCATGCCGACGCTGCGTGACATCGTGAGCGAGCTCAAGAAGCCCGGGCGTGATCCGCGGGCGGCGTTCGAGCCGCCGGCGTTCCGCGACGACATCACCAAGCCGAGCGACCTGGCCGTCGGCATGGTGCTCGAAGGCGTGGTGACCAACGTCGTCGCCTTCGGCGCGTTCGTGGATATCGGCGTACACCAGGACGGTCTGGTGCACGTGAGCCAGTTGTCGGACCGCTACGTGCGCGACGCGAACGAGGTGGTGCAGGTGGGACAGCGCGTGCAGGTGACGGTGCAGGCGGTGGACCTGCCGCGGAACCGGATCGCGCTGACGATGAAGAAGGAGGGCGGGGCGGGGGGAACGAAGTCCGCGCGCCCGGAGGCGAAGGCGAATGTGAAGCCTGCGGGGAAGGGGGCCGGGGGCAAGGCTCCGGCGTTCGTGCCGCAGAAGGGGGCGGTGGCGCCGAATGGGATGCGGTTCAAGTAGGGAGGACGGGCGCGTCCTGCCTTGCGCTCAACCGACGATATCGGCGTCTTCGTTTTCGCCGCCGCGCCGTCCATCGCGGCCGAGTGAGCGGAGATCGTAGCCTTCGCGGTTCTGCTCGCCGGGACTCGCGTACTCGTAGGCGTTGCCCCAGGGGTCCAAAGGGACCGACTTCCGCAGATACGGTCCGCGCCAGGTTGCGGGCGCGGTGGCGGGTTTGATCCAAAGCGCACCGAGACCTTCTTCGGTCGTCGGGTAACGTCCGACATGGAGCCGATAGGCGTCGAGTGCCGCACCCAGCATCTCGATCTGCGACTTCGCTGTCGTCTCGCGCGCACTGCCCACGTGTTGAAAGACATTGGGGGCCACGAGCGTCGCGAGGATCGCGATCACCACGACGACGACGAGGATCTCAACGAGCGTAAATCCGCGACGGACAAGCGCTTGGAATTCCACCCGGATACCGCGACCCATCTCACCTCCTATTTGAGGCCGTGCTGCACCCAACCGATACACTGTCAACAACTGCCGTCACCGCAGGTGATTGATGCGCAATTGGTTCTCATAGGGTATCATTTGCGCCCCAAGTACATGCACGCAAAGAGTACCGCTCCCATCTGAGTCGTGCCAGTGTCATTCATTCCGCGTGATTCCGAAAGCTCCAGCCCGTCGATCAACTCCGACGCCGTTCCCGTCTCGTTCGCGACTGCGAGCGGTGCGATGGCGACTGCTCTCGCGAAGCTGCAGCGCTTTGCGGCGACGGACGAGACGATCGTGCTGCTTGGGGAGACCGGAACCGGCAAGACGCATCTTGCACGCTGGTTGCATCAGCAGTCACGGCGTCAGCATCGCGACTTCTATGCGCGCAACCTCGCGGGTCTCGACGACAGCCTCGCCAGCTCGGAACTCTTCGGCCACGTACCCGGTGCATTCACGGATGCGAAACAGGGTCGGCCCGGTCTCTTCGCATCTGCCAGTGGCGGTACGGTGCTGCTCGATGAGATCGGCAAGACGAGCCTTACGGTACAGCGCAAGCTGCTCGACGTGATCGAACGTCGCGCCTTCACGCCGTTGGGCACCAACCGCGAAGTCCGACTGAACGCGCGCCTCGTCTTCGCGGCGAGCGAATCGCTGGAAGCGCTCGCCGCAGCGGGCGTCATGCTGGCCGACCTGCTGCCGCGGCTCGGACTGTTCCAGGTCAGGGTGCCCCCGCTCCGCGAGCACTGCGAGGATATTCCGGTGCTCATGGAATCCATGATCGCGCACTATGCAGCACGCTTCGGCTATGCGCCCGGCGATGCCCCGCGTCCCACCGCCGAGCTGCTCCAAGTGCTGATGGACTATGACTGGCCGCACAACATCCGGGAGCTGGATTCGTTGGTCCTTCGCCTGCTTGCCGAAGCGCCCGCGGACAGGCTCGACGTTTCGCTGCTGCGCGACGAATTGGCGCGCTACAACCCTCGTGCGACCCCCGTCCGACGCAAGCGCCCGAGCGTCGAAGACCTGCGCGACGCGCTGAGTCGTGCCGGTGGGCAGCGAAAGGCGGCGGCGAAGCTCCTCGGCATCGGCCGGACGAGTCTCTATCGGCTGATGCATGCGGAATCACGCGATCCAGGGACGGACGAACAGTCGCGAACCGCCTGATCGGGTCGTGTTCCGGGCTAGTGTTGGAACACGGGCGCGTGTTCCACTGGAACACTCCGCAGGCACCCGACCCTAGCCTAAGCGGTTGTACATCAATCGGTTGATTGCGGCGCATCCTCAGGCACTCCGCTTGCCTTGCTCTCGGGCATGCCCGCCACCGCCGACCAGGCGCTCTCGCTCTGTCCGGAACTCACCCGAGAGTTCCTGCTGCACCATCGCGTCTGCCCGCTGCGCATCGACTCCGGCGAACAGCTGGTCGTTGGGCTCGCTCCCGGTGGTTGTGAGGACGCCGTCGCGGAGGTGGGCCGGGCGTATCGCCTGAGCGCCCACGCCGAAGAGATCGGCCAATCGGACCTCGAGCGCACGATCGAACGCCTCGTGAGCACGGCGGAACACGCACTCCGCTTCGGCAGCGAGAGGACGAGTGCCGCCGGTGAGGACGAGGACGACCTCAGCACGGACCTCCGTGAGCTCGCAAACCAACCGCCGGTGATCCGCTACGTGAACGCCCTCGTGCGCGACGCGGTCGAGTTGCGGGCGAGCGACATCCATCTCGAGGCGATTCGCGGTGGCGAACTCGTCGTCCGCTTTCGGCGCGACGGCGTCCTCGCGCGTTCCGATGCGCCGCCGCCGGCACTTCCACACGCCGTTGTCTCGCGCATCAAGCTGCTTGCCGAGCTCGATACAGCGGAGCGCCGGCGGCCGCAGGACGGGCGCATCCGCGTCCGCATGGAGTCCCGCGACCTCGACCTGCGCGTCTCGACGGTCCCCACCATGCACGGGGAGAGCGTCGTCATCCGCTTGCTCGACCAGGGCGGACGACCGGTGGATCTGGCAGCACTCGGCATGTCACCGTCGATGTTCGATCGCGTGGCGGCGCTGGCCGACCGGCCGAACGGACTCATCCTCGTCACGGGTCCCACCGGCAGCGGAAAGACAACCACACTCTACTCGGCGCTGTCCCGCCGGCCGGCCGAGCGCGAGAAGATCATCACCGTCGAAGATCCCATCGAGTATCAACTGCCGGGAATCGCCCAAGTCCCTGTGCAGCAACGGGCAGGCGTGACGTTCAGCACGATCCTGCGTTCGATCCTGCGCCAGGATCCCGATGTCATCATGGTGGGCGAGATGCGCGACGCAGCGACGGCTGAGGTCGCCATCCAGGCCTCGATGACGGGCCACCTCGTGTTCTCGACACTCCATACGAATGACGCCATCGGGGCGATTCCGAGGCTGCTCGACCTGGGAGTCCCGGACTACCTCGTTGCGGCGACGCTCGAGGGGGTGCTCGCACAGCGCCTCGTGCGGCGCATCTGCGACGACTGTCGCGTGGCCTACGAGGCGCCGGCCGAGCAAGTGGCCTTGGTCAGCGGTGGTCCCGCCGTCGGACGACGTCTCGAGCAGGGTGCCGGTTGCTCGGCCTGCCGAGGCTCCGGCTACCGCGGACGCGTGGGCCTGTTCGAGCTGCTGGTAGTCGACGACGAGATCAAGGATGCGATCACCGGCGGCGCGCGTCGCGCGGACCTTTGGCGCCTCGCGCTCCAAGCCGGAATGGCGACACTTCGCGCGGATGGATGGACCAAGGTCGAAGCCGGGCTCACCACCTTGGATGAGGTGATTCGTGTCACCGCGGATTGACGGGCGTTCGGCCGGCGAGACGCGCTTCGCGTATCGGGCGCTGCGCATCGATGGGAGCGAACAACGCGGAGAGGTGGCGGCGCCGACGCTCGCGGGCGCCCGCGAGAAGGTGGCGATCCTCGGGCTGCTGCCGATCGAGCTGCAGGGTGTCGCCGAGCGCTTCGAGGCGCAGGGGCGCATTCCGGTCGGGGATCTTGCGCTCGGGCTTCGCCTGATGAGTTCCCTGGTCAACGCAGGTCTCCCTATGGACCGCACCCTTGCCACGTTCGCGCACGTCGCGCCCTCGTCATGGACGACCCAACGTCTGGACGCGCTCCGGGCAGCGGTCCGGGAGGGAGCGACGCTGGGGCACGCCATGCGGGACGCGGGTGTCCCGCTGCCGCGCCATGTCCGTGGGATGCTCGATGCCGCGGAAGCCGGTGGTACGCTTCCATCCGTGCTCAGCGACGCGGCGCAGCTGCTCGAGGAGAGCAACCGCCAGCGAGCGGCGCTGCGGGGTGCCCTGGCGTATCCCGCCCTGCTCGCTCTCGTGGGGACCGTCGCGCTCGGATTGCTGCTCGGGGTCGTGCTGCCGCGATTCGCGGACCTGCTGCACGAAGTCGGCCAACAGCTGCCACTCACGGCCCGGTGGCTGCTCGGGCTCTCTCAGATTGGGCTGCGGTGGTGGCTGCTCCTCGTCGGTGTCGCAGCCGTGGGATCGTCGAGCTTCGCCAGAACGTACGCGGCCGATGCGTCGTTTCGGCGCCGCGTCCACGAAGCGCTGCTGGCGGCCCCGCTGCTGGGTCCGGTGCGATTCGCCGCCGCGGGGTCGCGATTGACCGCCGCGTTGGCGTCCATGCTCTCGTCCGGCGTGCCGATCGCCACGGCACTCGCGCATTGCGCCCACGCATCCGGCGATGAGGCGATCGCACATCGAGTGCAGAACGCGCGTGATGCCGTGATCCGTGGCGAACGCCTGTCGCAGGCATTCGCCGCCGAAGCCACCGTCCGCCCCGGCATGCTGCAGCTCATCCGCGCGGGTGAGGCGACCGGCGAACTTCCACAGATGCTCCGCACGGCCGCTACCATTGAAGCAGAATGGTGTGCGGCCCGCGTACGCGCGATCACGGGGCTCATCGAACCGTCACTCATCCTCGGCTTCGGAGCCGTGATCGCGTTCGTCGCATCCGCACTGCTCCAGGCGGTGTACGCCGTGCGGCCCGCATGACGCCGTGGCAATCGCGCTCCCGGCACGGCGTCACGCTGATCGAACTGCTCGTCGTGCTCCTGATCGTTGGTATCACGGCGAGCGTGGTGCATCTCGCATGGTCGTCCCCTTCGGCGCCCTCCGCGTCGGCCGATGACTTGAATCGGCTCATCGCCCACGCACGTCGTGAAGCGATCCGTTCGGGACGACCACAGCGCGTGTCGTTCGTGCTGGATGAGGACGGGAAGCTGCGCGACTCAACGACGCCACGCGCGGGCGCCTTTGCCCGCACGGTCACTGCGCTCCCGGACGGCGGACTCCTTGCCGCTGACGACCTTCGGTTCGACCGGATTCTCGGAACGCCGGCGACGCCCGAGGGTGTGCGATGAGTCGTGCTGCCCCGACCAGCCGGCACTGCCGCGCGGGCCTCACGCTGCTCGAGCTGCTCGTGGCCCTGACGCTGCTCGCACTGACCGGCCTTTCCACCATGGAGTTGGTGCGCACCGCAGCGCGCTTCAGTGGCGCGGCGGCCACGGCCGAGTCCGAGCTGCACTCCGCTTCACAGCTGCTCGACGCCATGCATCTCTGGTCGCGGACCGAACTCGACCAACGCCTCGGCGAACGCGAGCAGGGTCCGTTCCGCGTGGAGATCACGCGCCCGACGCCGGATCTCTATCTGGTCGTGGTGCGGGACAGTGCCGGAACCTCCGAACTGCTCCGGACCGGGATCTTCCACGCAAGGACGTCCGATGCGTACGCACGCTGATCGCGTACGGCGGGGCTACACCTTGCTCGAGCTCGTGGTGGCGCTCGTGCTCACCGGCGGCACGCTGCTTGCCGCGTCGGCGATGCTCTCCGCCACCGCGCGGCTCACCGAAGCGGTCCAGCAGGAAGTGGCGCGATCGGACGCACGCCGCGGAAGCGAACGTCTCATGCGCCGTTTGGTGGGGCAGGCCACATGGCCGACCGAGCGTGAGCCGGCGCCTGGAGGCGACGGGGCATCGTTGCAGCTCGTGTCGTGGTGTGACACGCCGGAAGGTTGGCATCGGCGCTGCCTCGTGCGATTCGAGCGGAGCGACTCCGGTGAGCCGACGGGCCTCCAGTTGATCGTCGATGATCGGAAACCGCAGCTGTTGTTTCCCGCCGATACGATCCTGGCGTTCATCTACTTGCGGAGTGCCGCGCACGGCGGCAGCTGGGATGCTCGGTGGAGCGACCCCGCGACGATCCCGGTCGCCATCGGCGTGGTCTTCGCCTCCGACACGCTGGTCCTGCGCACCGGGGAGCGCGGATGAGCCTGCGTCGCGGCTACGTGCTCCTCACCGTCCTCTGGTTCCTCACCGGAGCGGTCGTGCTCGCGACGGTCGCCATGGCATCGGCGCGTGGCGGACTTGCGACCGCCAGCAATCGCGCGGCGCTCCTGCGCGCGGAGTGGCACGCCGAAGAATGCCTTGCGCGAGCCCGGGCCGCGATGCTCGCCGTGACCCTAGGAGAAGGCGCACCCGCGCGCGAAACGTTCTTCCGCCAGGGCCTCGCGTTCCGCTGGCAGGTGCTCAACTCACCGCTGGTGCTGGGGTGTCCGGGTACGGTGGACCTCGATCCGTTCGGCCACGGGCTGAGTCTGGTCACCGTCTCGGGGCCGCTGCTCGCACGGGTGTTCCGTGCGGCGGGAGTTCCCGCCGCGTCGACCGACTCACTCGTGGATGCCTTCCTGGACTGGCGCGATGCCGATGACAGCACACGCGCGCATGGCGCCGAGCGGGACTGGTACGCCGATCGCGGGGAACCAACGCCGCGGAACGGACCCCTGCTGAGTCTCGATGAGCTGCAGGCCATTCGTGGCTACACGCCGTGGGTCGGGCCCGGCGCAGCCGTCGATCCATCGCGACTCTTCACGGTGGACTCGGACCTCCTGTTCGTGGATGCCGCGGCCGACGCGATCCTCATGGCCCTGCCCGGGTTCACCGAGGAGGCAGCCGCGTTCGTCGCCGAGCGCCGCCGCCGGAACGCGGAGCCACTCCAGGAACTGCTGGCCCTGATGGGCGGACTCGCCCCGGAGTCGCAGGCCGTCCTGACGCGTGCGTTCGGTGAACTGAGTGACATCGCAACGATCGCGCCGGGGGGGTGGATCCTCAGGGCGCGCAGTTCGGGTGTGCCGGGAACCCCGCAGGCGGAGCGCCTGCAGGTGGAGATCGAGCTGCGTCTTGCGATCGATGGGCAGCGTCACGCGATCACCAGAAGGAGGGTCTCACCATGAGTGCGTCGTTTCCTGTCGCTGCAGCGACCGCGCGTCTCGGGCGAGGTCCGTGGTCCCCAGTGCAGATCGGGATCTACGTCGGACCTGACGCGGTGGCAGCCGTGGAGGTCGGGGCCGGTTCGGTCCCGCATTGGGTGCTCAGCGGGCCCGCACCCGTCGACGGTGAAACCCTCACGACCAGCATCACCGAGCTGCTCTCGCGCATGCCCAGGTCGCACGGATCCTGGCGCCGACCGCGCGCGGTGGTCGGCATGCATGGCGAGTTTGCGCAGTACAAGCGGCTCTGGGGGTTGCCGCCGGTCGCCGACCCCACGGTGGGCAGCGCGCTGGTCCGCGAGAACGCCGCGCGATTCTTTCGGCAGACGCCGCACGGCCTCAGCACGAGTGCGGTGGTCGTCCGTGCACCGGGGGAGATCTGGGCATCCGCCGTCGACACCTCGATCGTCCGCACGGTGTCGCACTGCTGCAAGACCCATGGCGTCGACCTTGGCGCCCTGATCCCGATGGACTCGGTCGCGGCCGATTCGCCCGCGCCCGCGGTCCTCGCGGACGACGCCAGCGTGAAGGCCTGGCGCCTGGCGCGGATCGCCGCCGCCAGCGGCGACATCGATTTCAACAGCGCCACCCTCGGGACCTTCCACAGAACGCGTTCGCCGCGGCGCGAGCGATTCGCCTTGGCGGCGTTGTGCATGGCGAGTGCACTGCTGGCCACGCTTCCGGTGTTGGATGCCCAGCGCAGCGCTCGCATCGCGCGCCAAGGCCACGCGGCGATCGCGGCGCGGGAAGCGGAGGCGCTCGCCATGGTGGCGGAACTCAACCAAGTCGATGCCGCCCTCCTTGCGATCGCACAGGCGCAGGTGTCACGCCGGCACAGCATCGATGTCATCGCGCACCTGACCGCGACACTGCCGCCGGGTGCCGCGATCACGCACCTGCAGCTCGACAGTCTCGGCGGCACGGTCACGGCACTCGCCTCGTCCGCCGACGGGGTGATCAAGGGTCTGGCGGCGAGTCCACTGATCGTCCAGCCGGAGATCGTCGGTCCCGTGACACGGGACCGGTCGGCGGGACGCGAGTTCGATCGTCTTGCGGTTCGGTTCAGGCACCCCGTGCGGCAGGCGCCTGTGGTCGACCGAAGGAGCGAACCATGATCCGGCTCCATCCGCGTGATCGTCGCGCGATCGGCGTTGGCGCCGCCGTCCTGTTCGTGGCCTTCGCGGCGACGCGAGGGCTTCCTGCCTGGTGGCAGCTGCTGGAACGAGCGCGCGATACCGCCAGCGCGGAGTTGCGCGCGGTCCGCGACGCGCGGGCGGTCATCGCAGCGGCAGAAGTCCTTGAGGACTCGCTGCGCGTCCGCCGCGCACGGTATGTCGCCGCGACACCGATGCTGGTGCTCGCGGGATCGCCATCGGACGCCGCCTCCCGGTTGAGCGCGGTGGTGAGCGACGCAGCCCGCAACGCCGGCGTTGCGATGAGCAGCGTCACGCTCCGGGCGGACACCAGCACCGCGTCCACGTTCGGTCGTCCTCGGCTTCGCGGAGAGGCCCGCGGGGACATCTCGGGCCTCTCGCAGTTCCTGCTGCTCATCGAGGGTGGGCCGACGCTGCTGCGTGTGATCGACCTCACCGTCACACAACCGGACCCCGTGGGCGGCGCCCGACCGGAGGAGCTCCGCTTCTCCTTCACCATCGAGGCACTCGCTCGCACGGAACGCCACACGAACCCCAAGGGTGCGACATGAGGATCTCGCTCGAGACCGGGCTCTGGCTCGCTGCCGTCGTCGCAGGCGGTAGCACCGTCGTGTTGGTGAAGTCCGGGCGCGCGGCGCCGGCGTCCGCACCTTGGACGGTCCCTGCGGCCGATGCGGGGTGGGCCATTCGCAACGACCTCGGCGACGCCGTGCGAAGGATCGTTGCGAGCGACCCGTTCCGGCTCGATCGACGTCCGGCCGAGCTGCCGTTCGGTGTGACGCCACCGACCCCGATCACCCCACAGCGGCGCGTCGCGCAGGCGCCGCAGGTTTCGGGGATCCTCGGTCCGCCTTGGCGTGCGGCACTCGAAGGTGTCCCTGGCCGAGAGGGAGGGGTGCTCGTGGCGTCGGGCGATACGGTGGGCGCGTGGCGCGTGGTGCAGGTGCGTCGTGACTCGATCGTGATCCAGGCGCCCGACACCACCTGGCGGCTCGCCGTGAGGAAGCCCTGATGATGCGGAACGTGCTGCTGTTCGCCGTCCTGACGCTTGCGGTGACACCACCGACCCGTGAGCTGCGCGCGCAGGGGGCGCCACCACCGACTCGGCATGACAGCGTGAGTGTGCGCTTCGTCGACTCCGAGCTTCGCGTGGTGATCCAAGCGTTGGCGCAGTACCTCGAGCATCCACTGATCATCGCGGCGATTCCGGCCGGCAGGGTCACGCTGGAGACACCGGCGCCGGTGCTCAGGAGTGCGGTGCTTCCGTTGCTGCGGGGCCTGCTCGAGTCGCAGAAGCTGCTGCTCGTGAAGGACTCGGTGGCGCAGTTGTTCCGTGTGGAGCCCATGCCGCAGGCGGCCCCGGCCGCGGTGCCTGAGGCTGGAGGGGCGACCCCGGACGGTGGCCCGCGCGCGAGCATGCAGCTCTACACCCTGCGGTTGCGGCATGCCCGCGCGGCAGACGTCGCGGCGACCGTGAACGCCCTCTACGGGCGTGCGAGCGCGATCGGCGAACTCGGCGCGCGGCGGCCACCGTTGGCGGATCAGTTGCAGGCCAACCGCGCTGCCACAACCGCAGCTCCGGCGAGCGCGGGTGCTGGGCAGCCGCTCACGACCCAGGTCCGGCCGGGTGCGGCGTTCAGCGGCGACGTGGTGATCGTTCCCGACCAGGGCTCCAACGCCCTGATGGTCCGGGCGAGCGAGCGCGACTTCGGGCTCATCCGGGACGCCGTGCAATCGCTCGACGTGCGCCCGTTGCAGGTCTTAATCGAAGTCACCATCGCTGAAGTGCGGAAGGACCGCGGGTTTACGTTCGGCGTGGCGGCCGAGGTGAAGCCAACCGCGATCCCGGGCGCGGGCAACGCGACCATCGCCGGCACCACGACCGGCGTGGGCCTGGGCGACTTCGCGTTGAGCGTGATGAACGTGGGCGGCGTGGACCTCAACGCGACGCTGCGTGCAGCCGCACAGCGTGGTGATGTGTCGATCGTGAGCCGCCCCGTCTTGCTGGCCGCGAACAACGAGAACGCCCAGATCCTTGTGGGCAGCCAGCGACCCTTCGTGCAGGTCTCGCGCTCGCTGCCGACCGACGCGCCCCAGCGGGATCAAGTGGTGCAGTACAAGGACGTGGGGACGCAGCTGCAGGTCCGGCCGACGATCAGCGCGGACGGATACGTGATGCTGGAGGTGACGCAGGAGGTCAATGCGGTGACCACCGAAACGGCGTTCGATGCGCCGGTGATCTCCACCCGTTCGGTGCAGACGCGGTTGCTGGTCAAGAACGGCCAGACCGCCGTGCTGGGCGGCTTGGCGGATCGGCAGCGTGACGCGTCGCAGGGCGGGGTGCCGATCCTCTCGTCGATCCCGTTGCTGGGTGGGCTGTTTGGGCGCGTGAACCGGCGGACGACGGAGACGGAGCTGTTCGTGTTCCTGACTCCGCGGGTGTTGTTCGATGATGCGGATGTGGAGAAGGTGTCGGAGCCGCTGCGCGTGCGAGCGGCGGAGAAGCCGGAATGACACGTGCACTGGCCGAGCGGGAGCTTGTCGCATGGCTCGTCGGCGACTCAGCGGCGCTGGCAGATCTCCGCCGTACCATCTGTCGAATCGCCCCGCTCTCCGTTCCAGTTTGGGTTGAAGGCGAGACCGGTGTGGGCAAGGAGCAAGTCGCGCAGGCACTGCACGCGGCGAGCGGTCGCGTGGGCCCTTTCGTGAGCGTCAACGTCTGCGCGATCGCGGAGCCGATGTTCGAAGCGGCGTTCTTCGGCCATGTCCGGGGTGCGTTCACGGGCGCGACATCGGACAGTCCCGGCTACTTCGCGGAAGCAGACAACGGAACGCTCTTCCTCGACGAGGTGAGCGGGCTCAGTCTCTCGAGCCAAGCCAAGTTGTTGCGCGCGGTGGAGACACTGAGGTTTCGTCCGGTGGGTGCGCGGAAGGACCGCGAGAGCCGATTCCGGATCGTCGCGGCGAGCAATGAACCGTTCGGGGCGCTGCAGCGCAGCGGTCGATTCCGCAGCGATCTGGGCTTCCGGTTGCGCGGTTCGGTCATGGCGCTGCCTCCCCTGCGAGAGCGCCTCGACGACATCGCAAGCCTCGCCCAGCACTTCATCGACGCAAGCGGGGTCACGACCTTGCGATCGATCACGCCGGATGCTGTGCGCCTGCTCAGGTGCGACCGCTGGCCCGGAAACGTCCGTGAACTGCGGCAACTGATCGCCGTGGCAATGACGTTCTGCCGCGCGGACGTGATCGACGCGGAGGCGATCTTGGAGGCAAGGCGACTCCTGCCGAGTGGCGAATCTGCACCAACGCGGGTCCTCGACGGGACGCTGCAGCAAGAGCGTGATCATCTCGAAGAACTCTTGGCGGCCCATCGCTGGGACACCCTGCGGGTCGCAGAGCTGCTTGGCGTCGCGCGGCGAACCGTGTACCGGCGGATGCTTCGACTCGGCATTGAGGTCCCTAGCGGAGCTAGACCGCTGTTGAAGCGGTCGTTGACATCTCGTGGACGTCCAATTGACGTCCACGAAGTGTCAAAACCGACCGGTCAGGTTCTTAGGGTGTTGTAGCATCGGCACTTAGAAGAAGTGGGGGGTGGGCACACTCGATGCTATGAGGGAAGCGGAAGTCGACCCCCATCGTCAACGAGAGATTCCGGAGGTTCCCTTGGTTTCGGCCCGCTCCTTCTCCGCGCCCACAGTGATGCGTGCTCTCAGGCGCTTGGGTCTCTGGACCGTGCTTGTCACGCTGCTGCAGGCGACGCTGCCCGGGACCAGCAACGCGCAGTTCTGCGCGGACAACGATCCGTGTCCCACGAATCAGGCCCCAGTGGTGAGTCTCGTTGGGGATGCGACGACAGCGCAAGCGAGCTACACCTTCGCGGTGTTTGCCAGTGACGACGGGATGCTCGCACCGGCGAGCCTTCAGCTCTGGTTGAACGGGGCACTTCAGACCTCATGGGGACAATCCCCCCTCTCATCGCCGTGGACCACACACTCCACGCCCGGCCAAGTGACACTATCCGCAGGCACGAACACGCTCATCGTTCAGATGTGTGAGACGCGCTCGTCGCCGCTGTGTGGAGCGGACACACTTGTTGTGACGTATGCGCCCCCGCCCACCCCTCCCGCCACGGCAGCTCCGGTGCTCTCGCTTGCGCAGCGGAATGACGGTCGCCTGTTGGACGGGTGTGCGACTTGCTCGACGATGACGGCAAGCTATGCCACCCCGGAGTTCTACCTCAACGGCTCTCCCCGGAGCGTGGTCGTCCGGTACTCCTCCGAGCAGGCAAATCCGGTCGGCTATGTAGAAGTGGACGCGCACGTATGGGCGCAGACCGCCCCTACGCGGCTCGGCATTCGCTTGGAGCGCAATGGATCGCCCCTCACGCTCGCGAACGGTGGGACCGAGAGTTTCGTCGTCGGGGGTCTCGGAACCTATCGGCTCGCGGCCTGGTTTGACGCGTGGAACCTTCCGAGCGACTCCATTGACGTGAGCGTCATCGTCACTGCGTACTACGGCCCCGCCGGCGCGCCGACAGACATCAAGTCAGACACACTCGACCCCGTGCGAGTGCTCGTTCACAACGCACGCCTGAGTCCGTACGGTCGCGGATGGACGGTCGCTGGCGATGCGCGTCTGCACAAACAGCACAATGGAAACCTCGTCGTGAGCGACGGGGCCGGCAGCATGGAGTACCACCAGCTGGCGGGCTGCGGCGGGTCGCCGTGGACCTGCTCCTACACGCAACCTGCCGGCACCGTGGCGACCATCGCCCGCGTCTTGGTGCCGACGGGGCTACTCAATCCGCCCGACACTGTTTGGGTACGCGACAACAAAGACGGCTCACACACGTACTGGACGAACGTCGGGCTGTTGGATAGCCTGGTCGACGCGTACGGGAACACCACGACGTTCGAGCGGATGACCTCAGGTGACGTGAACCGACTCTATCGCATAAAGTTGGCAACCGCCGTTGGTGCGACCGCAATCACGAAGTACGTCACATTTGGCTATGACGGTGATGGCAAGCTGAGCTCGATCACCCTGCCCGATGGTCGCGCCTCGACGTTCAGCGTCACCAGCGGTTCAGGCGGGACGCTCAACGCAGTGGTCGATCCAGATGGGGTCACGGCACTGAGCGCAACCTACTCGTTCGGTTTCATGATGACGGTCGCCGGCCGCAACGCGAAGCCAGACTCGCTGACCTACGATGGCCACTGGCAGTTGTTCACGCGCCGCGGTCCGGTGGTCGCGATCGAGGGAGGAACCAGCCGCGATTCACTCGCCATCTACTCACTGCGTTCGCGCCTCTTGTCCAACAATGCGACCAGCGCGACGGGTTCGCCGATGGCAAACGCGACGCTCGCCGACAGCGCCATGATGCGACTGAGTGGGCGCAACGGCACATCAACGGAGCTCTGGAGTGCGGTTGGCGGCGGTGCGCGGCTCGTGCGTTCGAAGACCTCGGCCGGGAAGGTTGAGGAAGCACGCACCACGTTCGATGCGGCCCATCTCCCGGTGCTCACGAGTACGACGGGCCAGGCCGGACAGAGCCTTGAATGGTCGGGGGGTCGCTTGGTCAAGACCGCGGACGTGGCGACGGGCCTCAGCACGTCGTACCACTACGACGGCAGTGGTCGCATCGACTCGATAACGGTGAACGGTGTACGGATGGTGCGGCACTTCTACACGGGTTCGTCCTACGCCCCGGATAGCAGTCGATCCGACACGGCAAACGTGATTCGCTACACTCATGATGCTCGCGGACGTCTGCTCACCGTCAAGGACGCAAACAATGTGACGGTCACGCACACCTACGAGACGACGCACGGGAATCTGGCGTCCTCGGTGCGCTCCGGGACCGGCGTCCCGACCACTAGCGCCGCGTTCACGTACGACGCGAGTGGCAGCGCAATCACGACGACCGACCCGCTCGGGCGAGTGTTCACCAACACGTACAACAATGTGGGACGCGTCACGCAGGAGCAGGGACCGCTATCGACGTCGACGACGCGATCCTACAACGACGCAACGGGTACGTACGGGCTCACGGATCCCAAGGGACAGCAGTATACGACGCACGTAAATGCCGCCGGTCTCGCCACGTCACAGGTCGATCCCACCGGTGCTCGCGACAGCGTCACCTATGATGCAGACGGACGCATCGCTGTGTCGCGTAGTCGACGCGGAGATGAGGTACGCTTTACGTACGATGGCTTCGGTCGCGTTATCACGCGAACCCACAAGATCTCCGGCCAGACCACTCCGGATACAACCAGTTTCGCCTACGATTCGCTTGGGAGATGGGTCGCCGCACGCAACGCGGAGAGTATCGACACGCTGACAGTCGATGCGGGTGGACGCGCGTCGCAGGCCGTCAGTCGCCGTGGCGCGGTGCGCCTCAACGTAGACTACGGTTACACGGCGGGGACGCTGTCCAGTCGGATCGTCGTCGGCGGAACGCCCAGCAGCGGCTCGGCCTGGTCCGACACACTTGGCCTGGCGTACGACGTCCAGCGCAATGCAAACGTGTTCCGTGACTTCGGCGGGAAGGACACCAAGTCCCTGCTCGACAAGTCAGGACGTCTCGTGACCGACACATTCCCGACGAGCTCGGTCGCGGCTAGCAAGGTGCGGCGCTCGACCAGCTACTCCGCGACCGGCGACGTCATTGCGCAGACGTTCACCAGCAGCGGCGACTACCTGCTCTCGCGCACCTATGGCGACCACGATGCCCTCGGGCGGATCGGTTCGATCTCACGACAGAACGCGCCCGCGCCAATCGTGCGGCTCCACGAATACGACGCCTTGGGGCGCTTGGTCACGTATCAGGACAAGCAGACGTACGATTCCGTGTACTACTTCCAGACGCCGTGGGACCCGTACGGCGACTGTCCCGGCTGCTTCATCCTGGACTCCACGGTGACGACCGTGACGAATGTGCTCCGGTCGGCGACGTACGTGTATGACAGCGTCCACAATCGTCGTGATCTGAACTCAACCATCGCCACAGGCAACCGGGTCACGGCGATGGACAGCTGGGGAATCGCCTACGACGCGGCAGGCCACATCAGCCAGCGATGGAAAGGGGCTGATACGCTTACCTACACGTGGAACGGCTTGGGTCAGCTGATTCAGGTGGTCGCACCGGGGGGTGCGACAACAACGTATGGCTACGATGGGTTCGGGCGTCGCGTGCGCAAGACCGTGAATGGGGACACGACACGCTATCTCCTGGATGGCGATCGGGTCATGGCGGAGACCGACGGCGTGGGAGCCGTGCGTGCACTCTACTCGTACTTCCCCGGTGTGGACCGGCCGCACGCGATGCTGCGCAACAACAAGCGGTACTATTTCGCGCAGGACGTGCAGGGCAACATCATCGGCCTCATGGACTCCGTCGGTCACGTGGCACAGACCTACAACTACACGCCGTACGGGGAAGCGGTGGACGACATGGGGGAATCGGTCGTCAATCCGTATCGCTACAAAGGGCGGGAGTGGGATGCAGAGGCGCGGCTGTACTACATGCGGGCGCGGTACTACGATCCGATGCTGGGACGGTTTCTCTCGGAGGATCCGATCGGGCTGGCAGGGGGGATCAATCCGGCCATGTTTGTGGACGGGGATCCGGTGAACTTGTACGATCCCGACGGCCTCACGCCGTGTCCACGCGTGAATACGACCTGTCCGTGGGGGCTTCCCGCAGCCGTGTCGTCAGTTGCGCCGCGACGGACACTCAACCAGCATATCTTTCTCCTTGGTGCTTCGCGCCCAGGATTCACATCCTTCCTCGGAAACGATGCGCACACTGAGGACCACTTCAGGTTGTCTGGTCCCCCAGGGCTACTCGAGTCGCTCAGCGCTGACTGCAAGGATGCGCTAAAGAGCGTGCTCGTCAGTATGGCGTTCGATGCGATCGGGTTCGGTGCACTCAAGCGGATTTGGTCGACACTACCTGACGTTCTGGCCACCACTTACCGAGGCCTGGATAAGAAGTTGCTAGAATTCGGCAAAGCGGCGGTGCAGTCGAAGGGAGTGTTTTTGCCACGAGTCAATAAGGCCACGCGGCTCGGATTCGACCATGATCTTGCTGCCATCGTTCGGTGGGGCGAGGATGTCGCGGGGGCGGGAATGCCCCCCGCAACCTTTCAGGGATCTGAAGCCATGCTGTCGGGCGGCGACCTTGGCATGGCGGTGGCTTCGCTAGCACTTGGTTTCATTCCTGGCGGAAACAGTGTAGTAGCCCTTGGGGAAGCCTTGTATGAATGTGGGCTCCGTAGCTAGCTCACGACAGAACGCCGTTGTGACATCGCCGAACCAGTATGCGTTGACAGCGAGGTCTCATGCTGGAATCTCGAAGGTACGACGCCCATGATCATCGTGAGTCCGCGACCGCACCTTGCTGCTGCTCGACCCGCAGGTTTAGAGCGCCAGATGGGAGAGCGCCGTGTGGATCGGTGTGAGGGGGGCGAATTGGCACTGCTGTTCGTCCGCGGTCTCCAAACCCGGGCCGCTCGGTGCCTCAAACAACGCCGAAAGCGGTCAACCCCGTGAACGCTATGAGACAGGGCGACATTAAGTGGGCAGTACGCCGAACGCTCGGCTTCTTCGTGTTCGTGGCGCTAATCAGCAGCCTCGCTGAGGTGCTGAGCCGCGGTGCGGTATCTCAGAAGTTCAAGCTGCCGCTTCCACTGATCCTGCTCTACTACGGCGCCTCTGCACTGTTCGCGGGACTCTTGATCGGTCTGCTACGCGACCAGCTGTGGCGGAAGCTCGTTCGGGCATCCATCGGCGTCCTCACCACCGCGATGCTCCTTCTGCTCTTCATTCTTTCGCGAATGAGCGCGGATGGGGTTCGGCCCTCCTTCATGGGGTACACTTTGATCGCGGCAGTGGCGCTCGTACTTGGAACTGTCGCGGGGCTACAGTTCGAAGCGCCAGCGTCGAGGGAGACGAGAAAGGAAGGGTGAACGAAGCAGCCTTCGCCTCCATAGACGGTGAGCTTCGCGACTGCCGCTGCGCCTGTCACTTAGAATCGAGTGGACCGCGATCGCTAGGGCGTGGTCCCCCGAACTGAGTTCCCATCCTTTGGTGAAGACTGCTAGTGAGGGTCCCCCCGTCCGCACTCCAGTTCTATGCTGACAACTGAGCGGGTGGTGTAGTGAAGGTCTGGGCGAACTCGAACGGGGTCAAGGGGTGGCAGGCTTCGTGCGGCCGGGCGGTGTTGAAGTCGCGGCGGTACCGCTCGACGTGAAACTGCGCGTCGAGTAGCGACCGGAACCAGTGTTGATTGAGGCATTCATCGCGGAACTTCCCGTTGAAGCTCTCGACATCGCGTTCTGCACCGGCTTCCCGGGTTGAATGAACTGCAACGCGATCCCGCGATCCGCGGCCCACGCATCAAACGCGCGACTGCGAAACTCACTGCCGTTATCGAGCGACAACCGGGTGGGTTGATCGCGCCCGGTGATCACCGCCTCGAGGGCGGCAATCACGGCGGTGCTCGGCAAGCTGTACGCCACGGTGATCGCCAAGCACTCGCGGGTGCAACTGTCAATGAGCGTGAGACACCGAAAGCGCCGGCCGCTGCGCAGTTGATCGCTCACGAAGTCGAGACTCCAGGTCTCAGTCGGTCCTGTCGCGATCGGCCGCGGCACGCGCGGCACGGCGAGTCGTTTCCGCTCGCGCCGGCGTACCGCGAGGCCTTCGAGGCGATAGAGCCGCACGACGCGCTTGTAGTTCACGAGCCAGCCAGCGCGCTGCAGTCGCCAGTGTAAGCGAGGCACGCCCCACCGCGGATGCTCGGCCGCGAGCGTCACGAGCTTCTCGCGCAGCGGCGCGTCGAGGACCGGCCGCTGCGGCACGAAGCGCACCACCGAGCGTTCGAAGCCCAGCGCCCGGCAGGCGTATCGCTCGCTGATCGGATACCGCGCCTGAACCGCCGTGACCACCGCCCGGCGCTCGCCGGTGGTCATGATCCTTTTCCCAGCACGTCCTTCAGGATCTGGAGATTCAGCGCCTGGTCGGCGACGAGACGCTTGAGGCGCGCGTTCTCGTCTTCGAGGGCCTTCAGTCGCTTCGCGTCGCTCACCTGCAAATCGCCGTAGCGCTTCTTCCATGCGTAGAACGTCTGGCGGGAGACGTTATGACGCCGCATCAGCTCGGCGGGAGCCGCACCGGCGGCATGCTCCTGCAGAATCGCGATGATCTGCTCGGTCGAAAACCGGGACTTCCTCATCTAAGCTCCTTGGTCGCCTCGAAGACGACCGATGGGGCTCAGGAGTCAAGCATCAACTGGAGGGAGTGGCGGGGGGACCCTCACCAGATTCCCAACGACCCGTACGGTGACTGCCCGGGGTGCTTCATCCTCGACTCGATCATCCATACAACGGTCGATACCCTGAACTACAAGGCGTACAGCTACGACCTTGTGCACAATCGCACCGACGGGGGTGCCACGGTAACGACGGGAAATCGGATGACGGGAATGGACGGTTGGACCATTACCTATGACGACGCGGGATTCATCCGCAAGCGCAAGAAGGGTGCGGACTCGTTGGCGTACACCTGGAACGCGCTAGGGCAGCTCACGAAGGTAGTGGCGCCAGGATACACCGTGACCTACGGTTACGACGCCTTCGGCAATCGGGTGCGCAAGTCCGTAAACGGCGACTCAACGCACTACATCGTCGAAGACGGAGCGGTGTTGGTGGAGCTGAGCGACTCCTGGCAGCCAGTCGCGAAGTACACGTACTACCCGGGCGTCGACCAACCACACTCGATGGTGCGGGATGGTAAACGGTACTACTTCCTGCAGGACGCGCAGGGGAACGTGACGGGGGTCGCGGATTCGGGTGGGGTGCTGAAGAACACGTACCACTACTCCCCGTACGGAGAAGCGCTTTCTGGGACTAGCGAAACCGTGGCGAATCCGTACAGGTTCAAGGGGCGGGAGTGGGATGCGGAGGCGCGGCTCTACTTCATGCGGGCGCGGTACTACGATCCGCAGATCGGGCGGTTCGTTTCCGACGATCCGATTGGGCTCGAAGGGGGCATCAATCCCACGGCGTTCGTTGGCGGAGAACCAGTCAATCGTGCTGACCCCTCGGGTCTGCTCTGTCAGCTCGCTTGGGACATCCATAGCTGGACCTCAACGGGGGAGGTCTTCTTCGTAGGCAACTTCCGCTTCGAAGGAAGCTGTGGGCACCTGTTCGCTGAAGGAGGAGCGCCCGGCTACTCGCTTGGATCCCGATTCGGCGGTTGGTGGCACGGACTTCTTGAGGAGGAGAAGCGTGCGGCGAGTGTGGCAAGCGTGGAGCAATCGTCGGAAGGGCAGGCTTCCGCGGCCAGACAGCCTACCCGTATGCAATGCAGAGAGGCAGGGATGGCTGCCTTTCGCGGCCTATGGGTGGCACACGCTCTGGGAGGCACCGGCGTGGCTGGCGCAGGCAAGGGGGCCAGCTACTTCTCTGAAGCCATCAAGGAGCGCGCGGCTGGAAGTCTGCGCAAGGCCCGGACACTCCTTCGCGAGCCAGGTCAGTACGTATCATTCAAGGATCTCGCAAGGACGACTCAGACGATGTCCCGCGCTGCGTCATGGGCTAGAGCGGGAATCGCCACAGCGAGAGCAGGTGTCGTTGTTGGGGGATTTGCCATAGGGTTCGCGATCGGAGTCGACGCGATGTGCATGTACGATGTCAACTACTACTCTTAGTCTTGCCTCAGCGTACGCAGTGGATTTCTCGCATGGAGGGATTGTGCAGCTCTTCGTGACTCGAACCAAGCTGAGTCGAAAGGTGCGAGTCGTGGCTGGTGGCCTAGCCATCCTCAGCGGGTGGGCTGCGCAGAATGGGCCTCTGGACGGCTCGAGGCTGGCACTACTTCTCAACTGGGGCCAAGTGGTGGTTGCATTGGTCCTTGGACTAACGGCGATCGGGTGGCGTCTCCACACATCGTGGGAAGGGAAGGGTCGGATTCCCATCGGAACGAAGCACAGGGACGCGAGGAATCGCGAGGATCCCTGGTTCTAAGTCGCGCCAAGGTTCCCGAGGGCTCCCCCCATTGAGAGGCTGAAGCTGTGTCCAGGATGGCACGATGTTCAACGGAATCTCGTCGGCGCGCATTTCGGTGGCTCGGCAAGCACGTCAAGGGGCGGCCCTCGCGCTGGGCGCCGGTGTAGTCGATTGCCGTGAAGGTCGGGCGCTGTTAAGGTCGGGTGCTCGGCCGAAGCGCTGCCGGACTGGCGGGCTAAGGCTGAGGCCCCCCGCCGATCCTTCCAGTTGATGATCACCTTCCATACCCCTCCGGCCGTCATCGAGATGATCAGAAGTCTAGACCGAGAAGTCGCGATTGACGACCGAGCAGCTGAGGGCGATTCTGCAGGAGCCTGCGGCGCGGAAGCGGCACCACAATGTCTGTCGCCAGACCTGTGACCCGGTGACCCGGTTCGAGTTCACCAAGGCCTTCATGACACCACCCGCTCGGCGGTTGGGGGGCCTGCACGCCGGTTTGCACGATGCTACGTGTAGCTGAACTGCTGGGCACGGCCGTCATCCTCTGCTGCACCGTAGGCGTGTTCTGGTCCAGAGACCGAATCACATCTCGACATCGTGGTTTGAGAATCGATCAGAGTGATGCCCCTGCTTTCCCGGTCAGCTGACGATCGAGACGTGAAGCGCGTTGTGGGCCTTGTGGTCCTCGGCCCTACTGTTGGAGCAGCTGTGACGTTCTCCTGAGTCGTCGGTCGACGGCAATCGCCTCCCCTGAACACCAACGGCCAGCGGGGCATTCCCCGCTGGCCGTTGTCTTTCCGGTGCACCTGCCCACTACTTCCGCCGCGCCACCTCCGGCGGCTCACTCATCGCTGCCAGGATCGCACCGCAGGCGGTGATCACAGGTGGGAGCGTGGCCGCGAGCTGCGGGACCGCCTCGCTGAGTGCGGCCAGCACGTGGTTCGCGGGGGCGACCGCGGCGAGTGCGCCGACGATCGCCATGGCCGCGCCGAGGAGCGCGTACGCGCCCTTCGGTCGTTCCGATGACATCCTGCCCTTCGTGTCCGGCATCATTGCTCCGTGGTTGAGGGATGGCCCTGCCGAGTCACTGCGTTCGTCCTCGAGCTGGATGGCGTGCACTCCGCCACCCCGCTTCAACTGTCCTCCTGCTCGGTGATCGGTGGGGTGGGTGCTACGCAGCCCGCGCGACCTGCACCGCCGGTTCGACCGACGGCACGTCCGGGATCACATCCTCATCGCGCACCCCCACGCCGCCGGGGAGCAACTGCACGCGCTTGGCCGCGCGCCAGCGGGCGAGCGTCACCTCGTCGCGGAAGAACGAGGCGCGCACGATCGAATCGAGTCGCGCGACCGCGCGCCGGCCACGGCGCAGCTGCACCTCGAGGCCCTTCGTGGCACCCACCTGCGTGCCGATGTGCGCGGCGCGGCCGCCCAGGGCGCGCTCGAGCTCGTCGCGCGCGGCGATGAACCGCGCGAGGAAGTCGGCGGGCAGCCCGTTCGCGACGAACTGCGCCTCGTACGGCTGCGCCGCCTCGATCATGCCGTTGCACGCCGAAAGGATTCGCGTCGCCCGGCTGCCCGGCTTCGGCATCCTGATGGCGGCCGGCAGCCGCACATCCGAGTCCGGCTCGATCTGCGTACGCCCGATCGTGACCAGCGGCCGCATGTGGCGCTCGAGGATGCCCTCGATGAGCTCGCGCTGCAGCCGGGTCTCCGCCTGGCTCAGCGCACGGCCGGCGAGCTGCGAGCCGGACAGCTCGCGCAGGCGCCGCACGACGTCGGCCAGCACCTCGCGCGGACCGGCGTAGGTCAGCGGTCCTTGGACCGGGTGCTGCTCGAGGAACACACCCACGCGCACGAATGCCTCCAGGTTCTGCTTCTGCTTCGCAACCATGTGCCTCTCCTATTGAATGGGGTGGACGCAATCGCCCCGGGGATCCCGCCCATGTGCGTCCGTCACGGGCGGCGCATGCCTTGCCACATCGCGTTTCAGTGAGTCCACGTCGCCTTGTGGCCATGCCACGTCGTCTTCCTGTCCGTCCACGTCACCTCGCGGCGATGCCGGGTCGACTTCCTATTCGTCCACGTCATCTAGCAGCGATGCCAGGTCGCCTTCTTGCTCGTCGAGGTCATCTCGCCGGACAAACACGTCGCCTTGCTGTCCATCCACGTCGCGTCGCTGTCCATTCACGTCGCCTTCCTGTTCGTCCGCGTCGTCTCGCCGCGATGCCAAGTCGGTTGGCTGCGACGCCACGTCATCTCGCCGCGATTCCACATCGGCTGGCCACGATGCCAGGTCGCCTTGCCGTCGGTTCATTCGATGTTTCGGTCCGCACACGTCGTCCGGCGGTCCCACCACGCGACTAGCGGCACGTTCGTCCTGCTTGGCCGCCCGCGGCTTGGTGGTCGATGGGCGGAAGCGCACGCCGCTATCGACTTCACCCCTCCTACTCGTACAACTGTCGAGACCCCCCAATCGGATGAATGCCCGAATGGCCGATTCAATCGGCCAAACAGGCATTCATCCGAATTGCCCTTCTCGACAGTTATACCAGTAGAGGCACAGCTTCCTGCGGTTTCCCCCGGTTTCCCTCGGCTTCCCGTCACGCTTAGCGGACTTCAACCCACTACCCTGATGCGACTGGCACGCGACAGGTCCCATTCTCCGCACGGCGTTGGCCTCACCGTGGCCGCGACGCCGGCGACTCCGCTGATGCCGCGGGACGTTTCCGACCTCAATGAGGACGAACGATCGTTCTGCGAGGTCTTCTATCGACTCGATTCGCGCTTGCTCAAGGTGGCCGAGCGCTACGTTGATCCCCAGACGGCCCAGGATGCACGATCCGAAGTGCTGCTCAGGTTCTGGCGTCGGTGGCCACAGCTCAGCGAGGAGCAGCGCGCCGACCGATACATCGTGCAGGCCGTGAAACACGCGGCGCTCGATGCACTCAAGGCACGGGGCGCGTGGACCTCACTCGACGAAGCGGAAGAAGAAGTGGAGCGGAAGGCTGCCGAGGACTACGACGCGGCGGCGAGCGCAGCGTCGCTGCAGGATCTTCTCGACCACACACTCGCGGCGATGCCGCCGCGTCGCCGCGCGGTGCTCGAGCTCCTCAACGAGGAGCGCGTCACCTACCAGCAAGCCGCCAAGGCACTCGGCATCAGCTTCGGCACCATCAAGACCCACTACCGCCTGGCGCTGGCGCAGTTGCGCGGCGCGTACGCCAAGGCCGGGTATCTCGTGGAGGACGCGCCGCGCGCCTTGCTCGCCGCTCCGACCGAAGGAACCGGCCGTGACTGACCACACCCGATCCGTGCGCGACACGGAGGATGCGATGGACGAGATGGACGAGATGAACGAGACGGGAGAAATGGACGATCTCGAGCTGATCACGATGGCCGTGAACGGCCATCTCTCCCCCGAGCGCCTCGCGGAAGTCAGTCAGCGGCTCAAGACCGACGCGGCGTTCCGCGATCTGGCGGCGCCGGTGCTGCTGACGTGGAGCGTGCCGCCGCGCCTCGAGCCCGAGCCGCGGTCGATCGAGGAACTCGAGCGCGACTGGGACGCCTTCGCGAAGAAGGCCGGCATCGGGCGGTATCGTCTGGTGAAGAGCGAGCCGTCCGGACCCGCAGGCCCAGCGGACGACCGCACCCACACCGGCCGCCGAGGCGGCGTGCGTCGCCGAGGCTGGTGGCTCGCGGGGCTGCTCCTCGTGGTCGCGGGCACCGCGGCGACGATCGCGTACAATGCGTCGCGCCGCGTCGCAGGAGATCCTGCGGCAGCGGCACTTGACTCCATGTCCGCGCCGGTGGCCTACCAGGCGGGGTGGATGCCGCTGATGGATGGGATCGAGGTGCAGCTCGATCCCGGCTCGTCGCTCCGACGTGCCCACCAGCGGATGCGTGGCATGCGGCACGTGCTGCTCCAGGGCACGGCGCGATTCCGGATCCCGGACGTCGACACGGCAGAGACCCCCCATCGCACGCAGTCGCTCGTCGTGGAGACCCCGGTGGGGTTCGTGACGGCCAGCAACGCCGAACTCACCGTCAGCACGCGCGGCGACACGACCGACGTGCAGGTGCACCTCCTGCCGCTGGGCGGCCGGCAAGGAGCGGACGCCGTAACGCTCTCGGAGGTGGTCGAGATGACCCGCATGGGCCAGCTGCTGTTCATGGCGGAGCAAGGCCGCATGCGACTCGTCCGCGGTCGTGATCCCGAACGCCTTCCTCCTTCACGCTGACCAGGGGTTCCTGTGCATCCGTTCCGTTCACGCTTGGTTCCGCTCAGTCCGGCGCTCGGAGCAGTGGCGTAGCTTGATTTGCTCACTGTATTGAGTAAAATTACTCAGTACAGTGAGCAAATCGCCAATCTCGTTCGCGCGCCCCGAAGCCGCCGAGCTTGCCGACCGCCTCCGCCAGCGCCGACGGTTCATCCAAGTCGTCGCCGGCCCCAGGCAGGTCGGCAAGTCCACGCTCGTCCAGCAGGCGACGGATCGGCTCGCTGTCCCGATCACCTCCGCCAGCGCCGACGAGCCGACGCTGCGCGGCGCGGAGTGGATTGCCCAGCAATGGGACGCCGCCCGTCTCAGCATCCGGGACACATCGGGCGCGATCCTCGTGCTGGACGAGATCCAGAAGATCCCCGTCTGGTCCGAGACCGTGAAGCGCCTCTGGGACGAGGACACGCGTGCCAAGCGCCCGCTCAAGGTCGTCCTCCTCGGCTCCGCACCGTTGCTCATCGCCCAGGGCCTGACCGAGAGCCTTGCCGGACGCTTCGAGACCATCACGTTGACGCACTGGTCGTTCCCGGAGATGCGTGCGGCCTTCGGCTGGTCACTCGAGACGTACGTCTTCCACGGCGGCTATCCTGGTGCAGCCCCGCTCACCGGCGAGCCGCAGCGCTGGTCGCGATATGTCCTCGACAGTCTCATCGAGACCTCGATCTCGCGCGATGTCCTGCTGCTGACGCGGGTCGACAAGCCCGCGCTGCTCCGGCGGCTCTTCGAACTGGGGTGCCGCTATTCGGGTCAGGTGCTCTCCTACACCAAGATGCTGGGCCAGCTGCAGGACGCCGGGAACACGACGACCCTTGCGCACTACCTCCAACTACTCGAGGGCGCCGGTATGCTGCGTGGCCTGCCCAAGTTCACCGGCGACGTCGCCCGGAGCCGGGGATCGAGCCCGAAGCTCCAGGTCCTGAACACCGGCCTTATGACCGCTCAGAGCGGGTTGACCCTCGCCGAGGCACGGGCGGACCGGGAATACTGGGGGCGCCTTGTCGAGTCGGCGGTTGGCGCACACCTCGCCAATGCGGCGATGCGCGGCGAATGCTCGCTCTACTATTGGCGCGATGGCAATGACGAGGTGGACTTCGTGGCGAAGACCGGGCGTCGTGTCGCCGCGATCGAAGTGAAGAGTGGTCGAACGCCGGCGGCGCACGCAGGGACGGCTGCGTTCGCAGCGACGTACCGCCCGCAGCGCACGCTGCTCGTCGGCGGTGACGGACTGACGCTGAAGGAGTTCCTGTCGAGACCAGCCAGCCACTGGATGCGTGCGCTCTGACTCCACCGACCCACGGGCCGCCTCTTGCTGCTCAGCCCCGCACCGCCCGCACCACCGCAGCGGCCGTGATCCCATACTCCTCATACAACCGCTGATACGGCGCACTCGCCCCGAACGTCTCGATCCCGACGACGGCTCCGTCGAGCCCCACCCAGCGCTGCCACGACATCGGATGCGCAGCCTCCACCGCCACGCGCCTCACGCCCGCCGGCAACACGGCATCGCGATACGCTGCATCCTGCGCCGCGAACACCTCCATGGAGATCATCGACACCACCCGCGTCGCGGTCCCTGCCGCCGCGAGCTCGGCCTGCGCCTTGAGTGCGATCTCCACTTCCGAGCCGCTCGCCAGGATCACGGCCTTCACCGCTGCGCCGGCCGGCGCATCCTTGAGCACGTACGCACCCTGGTGCGCCCCGCTCGCCGCCGCGTGCGTCGTCCGGCCGATCAATGGCAGCTTCTGCCTCGTCAACACGATCGCGCTCGGCCCCGTGCGATAGCGCAGCGCCATGCGCCACGCTTCGGTGGTCTCCGCAGCGTCCGCGGGCCGCAGCACCAGCAGCCCGGGAATGCAGCGCAGCGACGTGAGATGCTCCACCGGCTGGTGTGTGGGGCCGTCCTCGCCGAGTCCGATGGAGTCGTGCGTGAATACATAGATCACCTGCTGCTTCATCAGTGCCGCGAGGCGGATCGCGGGGCGCATGTAGTCGGCGAACACGAGGAAGGTGCCACCGTACGGGATCACGCCGCCGTGCAGCGCCATGCCGTTCATGATGGACCCCATGCCGTGCTCACGGATGCCGAAACGGAAGTTGCGGCCGCTGCGCTTGCCGGCGGAGAACACGTCGGCGCCCTTCACATCCGTGAGGTTGGAGCCGGTGAGGTCGGCCGAGCCACCAATCAACTCCGGCAACACGTTCGCCAAGCCGTTGATCACCACACCGCTCGCGGCACGGCTCGCCACGTTGCCATTGCCGGCATCGAACTGCGTGAGCGACTTCTCCCAACCCGCCGGGAGGTCACCGTGCCAGCGACGCCCGAGCTCCTTCGCCTCATTCGGATGCGCCTTGGTGAATCCCGCGAACGTCTTCATCCACTCAGCCTGCAGCGCCACGCCGCGAGCCTTGGCCTCGCGCCAATGCGCCAGCGCCGCGTCCGGCACGAAGAACGGCTCGCTGCTCGGCCAGCCGTACGCCTGCTTGGTGAGCGCGATCTCGTCCTTGCCGAGGGCCTCGCCATGGGCCTTGGCGGTGTCGGCGCGGTTGGGGGAGCCGTAGCCGATGATGGTCTTGGTGCAGATCAGCGTCGGACGCTGGGTGTCGGCCTTGGCCTCAGCGATCACGCGATCGATCGCGGCCTGGTCGTTCACGTCGGCGAGGTGCAGCACCTGCCAGCCGTAGCTCTCGAAGCGCTTGGCGACATCGTCGCTCGAGGCCAGCGAGACGCGGCCATCGATGGTGATGTTGTTGTCGTCCCAGAAGCCGATGAGCTTGCCGAGCTTCTGGTGGCCGGCGAACGACGCCGCCTCGTGCGAGATGCCTTCCATGAGACAGCCGTCGCCGGCGATGAACCACGTGTAGTGGTCGATCACGTTGTGGCCATCGCGATTGAACAGCGACGCAAGGTGCGCCTCGGCGACCGCCATGCCGACCGCATTGCCGATGCCCTGGCCGAGCGGGCCGGTGGTGGTCTCGACGCCGGCGGTGTGGCCGACCTCCGGGTGGCCCGGTGTCTTGCTGCCCCACTGCCGGAAGTTCTGGATCTCGTCCAGCGAGAGGTCGTAGCCGCTCAAGTAGAGCGTGGAGTAGAGCAGCATCGACGCGTGGCCCGCCGAGAGCACGAAGCGGTCGCGGTCCTTCCAGTGCGGATCGGCGGGATTGTGCTTGAGGTGCCGCGTGTAGAGCGCATACGCGAGCGGCGCGAGGGCCATGGGCGTGCCGGGGTGGCCCGACTCGGCCTTCTGCACGGCGTCCATCGACAAGGTGCGGACAGTATCGATCGCGAGCTTCTGCAGCTCGGGCGAGACTGGGGCGACTGCGGTCACAGGGTAGTGCTCCGGCGGATGATCGCCCGCGTGGCGTCGCGGGCACGGAGGACGCGCATGCTTTGCGGCAGGGGGCAGCGTCCCGCCGGAAAGTTAGCCGGGTCGGCGTCGTGACGCGATGCGTTCGGCGACGATGGTCGCGAGGACCATGATGGTCTCCTGCGGATTCACGCCGAGGGCGGTGGGGAGCAGGGACCCGTCGGCCACGAACACGCCGGGTGCACCGTAGACCTCCCCGTGCGGATCGGTCCCCGCGCTGCGACGGTCGGAACCGAGGCGGCAGGTGCCGTTGACGTGGGCGGAGAAGAGCGCGATGTCGTTGGCGCGGGTGGGCCGGCCGCGGAGTGCGGCCAGGTCGGCGGCTGATCGCAGCGAAACACGGCGTTTGTGTCCCGAGAGCACCTCACGTGCTCCGGCGGCGAAATGCAGGCGTGCGGCCGCGACGAGGCCCTGCTCCATATGCCGGGCGTCCGCCGGGTTCAACCGGTACCGGATGGACGTGCTGCCGTTGCGGCGCAGGCGGACCTCGCCGTCGGAGTGATCCTGCTGTGCCCCATCGCGGGTGAGCACAATCAGCGTGCCGATGTTGGGGAAGCGCCGCAGCACGTCGCGGTGCTGGCTGCCGATGCCGGGCGCCCCTACGGCGGCGAGCCCCGGGTGCAGCGGCGGACATTCGATCCAGGTCCCGTAGCCCGCGCGATCCTGCCGCAGGAACTCGTCGCAGAGTGTCGTGAGCGGGATGCCGCTGGAGCCGACCATCTCGCGATCGTAGAGCCCGAACAACCCGGTGGTGGGGTGCAGCCGCAGGAATCGCCCCGTCCCGCCGCCGCCCATGCGCGAGCGTTGCAGCAGCACGGCGGTCTCCACCGCGCCGCCCGCAACGACCACGACCGGCGCCTCCGCGGTTCGCGTGCGACCACGGCCCTGCCCACCGTGCGTGAACGTGACGCGCTTCCTGGGGAACGAACCCCCGCGCTCGATCACCTCGATCCGCACCGCGTGTGCATTGGGCAGCAGTCGCGCGCCCGCCGCCTGCGCGCGCGGCAAGAAGGTCTGCAGCCCGTCCTGCTTGGCGCCGGTGCGGCACCCGTAACCGCAGAAGCCGGTGCGCACGCAATCGATGGCGTTGATGGCCGCAGCCCGCGCGGACCAACCGAGCGCCCGCGCTCCGTCGAGGATGATGCGGTTGTTGGGCGAGTGTGCGTCATCGGGGACCAGGCGCGCGTGCACCTCGTCCTCGATGCGGTCGAAGTACGGGGCGAGGTCGCTCGCGCGCATGCCTTCAGTGCCGTGGCGCGTGGCCCACTCGTCGAGCACCCAATCGGGCGTGCGCAGCATCACCATCCAGTTCACCACGGTGCCGCCACCCACGCCGACGCCCTGCACGAACGACACCCCGAGGTCGTCGGTGCTGCGCTGGCCACCCTCGGCGTAGAGGGCGTCGAACATCGCGCCTTCCTGTTCCGTGAAGGCGCTGCCGCTGCGCAGCGCACCCGCCTCGAGGATGAGCACATCCATGCCTGCCTCGGCGAGCCGCGCGGCGGCCACCCCGCCTCCCGCACCGGACCCGATCACGATCACGTCCGCGCGCAGGGTCTCGGCATCGAGGGCGAGTGGCGCGAGCGCTGCGGCACGTGGTGGCGGGCGATGCGCCGCGTCGGGCAACGGCGCACGGAGCACCGGCTCGGCGTCGCTCGGGGCGCCACGCAGCGCGCCTTCCCAGGGCACCGCCGGCCCGCGCGTGTGGTACGGACCGTGATATCCGACCTCGTGCTGCGCCTCGGGCGTGGTGTACTCGGTGAGCACGATCGTCTTGCGCACCGCCTGCAGCACCGTACGCGCCAGGCTCACGCGGGACTCGGCCCAGCGCGTGAGCAGGAGTTCCTGCTGTGCGGGAGAGAGCCGGACGAACGGCTTTGGCGGCAGGCCGACGACGAGCGCGGCGAGTCGCGAACCGAGGATGCCGATGGCGGTGTGGAGATCGCGCCGTCGGTGCGGCAGCAGCCCGTCCAGGCGCGCAACTACAAGAGTGAGCAGGCGCTCGCCACGCGCGGGGTCCACGAATGCGTGCGGCACCACCGCCCGGGCGATCGCCGCGAGGGCCTCGCGACGGCGGGGAGAGAGCGGTGGGAGCGACGTGGCCGGAGAAGCCGGACCCGGGGGCGGCAGATCCACGGGTGAGAGATAGCCTTCCCCCTCCCCCGTAGCCACTGTCGGTGAACACGTACATAATTGCGCCAATGGCGCGTT
>CADEDA010000004.1:47497-262495 GCA_902825965.1 uncultured Gemmatimonadota bacterium
CCTCCCCCGTAGCCACTGTCGGTGAACACGTACATAATTGCGCCAATGGCGCGTTTGTCGACGGCGGGTCAATCGGCGGCCCTTTCCAAGGAACTCGCGGACTTCCTGATCGAGTTCTCGATCGGGCTGCACAAGAACGCCATCTACCCGCCGGGCCATCCGCTGCTCCAGGGCACGTCGGCCGAACTCTCGCGCCGACTGGAGGCCCTTCTCAAGGACCGCCAGACGCTCTCGCTCGGCGTCGCACGGCACCAGTTGATCATCGAGGGCGTCGCGACCGAGGAGAACAATCCGGTGCTGCGCGAACTCGCGTCGCGCCTGCATCGGCACCACCTCGGCGCGGTCAAGTTCACGCAGGGCATCAGCGAGGACGAGCTGATCCACATGCTCGCGACCGTGTCGGTCGATTCCGGCCGCCTGCCGCGCCCGCTCGGCATGGAGGGGCCGGAGGTGCTCGCACAATGGGCGCACATCCGGCTCTTCCCCATGACGTTCCAGCAGTTGCAGCTGCTGGACGAGGCACCGAGCGACACGCCCGAGGATCCGGACGACCAGATCCGCGCGGCCGGTGCGGGCAACCGGTCGGCGCAGCTGTGGATCGGCCTGGCGCGCGCGGCGCTGGTCAAGCAGCTCGGCGACAAGGTGAGCGACGACGACGCGGAGTCGGTGGACCCCAAGCTCGTCGCCAAGGCCATCGAGGAGACCAAGCGCGACACGGCGTACGACCAGGTCGTGGTCGGCTACATGCTGCAGATCGCCGAGGAACTGAAGGGCAAGAGCGGCAAGGAGAGCGCGGCGCTCAAGAAGCGCGTGAGCTCGCTGCTGGGCACGCTCACCCCCGAGGCGCGCAAGCGCATCCTCGAGATGGGCGGCAACATGCGGCAGCGCAAGAAGTTCGTCGCGGACGCGGCGCAGGGCATGGCAGCCGACGCCGTGATGGCGCTGGTGCGCGATGCGGCGGAGACCTCGGGGCAGGCGATCTCGCACTCGATGGTCCGCATGCTCAACAAGATGGCGGCCAACGCCGAGTCGGAGTCGGACCGCGTGCGCACGCAGGCCGACGGCGCGCTGCGCGAGCAGGTGCAGCAGCTCATCGCCGGTTGGGAGCTCGAGGACCCCAACCCCGACGGCTACCGCGTCGCCCTCGAGAAGCTGTCGGCGCGCCAGGCGCGCTTCACCAATGTCGACAACCTGTATCCGATCGAGCCGGAGCGGCTGATCGAGATGGGACTGGAGATCGAGACGCTGGGCGACCAGATGTGGCGCTCGGCGGACATGCTCGCCGGCCGCGGCGAGATCGTGCCGCTGCTCAACATGCTCGACGCGGCAAAGTCGTCGTGGATGCGCGAGGCGATCTGGCGGCACATCGCGACGCCGACGCGCCTGCGCGAGCTGCTCACCACCGACCCCTTCCCGATGGCCGCACTCTCGCGCCTCGTGCCGCAGATGGGCATCGGGGCCGCGGAGCCGCTGCTCGACGCGATGGATGAGGCGACGGACGACAAGACCAACGAGCGCTACATCGAGCTGCTGCAGCTCGTGGGCCCGGTGGCGGGTCCGGTGATCCTCGACCGCCTGCCGGGGCTGCGCTGGTCGCTGGTGCGGCCGTTGCTCGCGCTGCTGGGGCGCAACCCCGAGTGGAACAGCGGCTACGACCCCGCCCAGTGGCTCACGCATCCCGACGCGCTGGTGCGCCGCGAGGCGCTGCGCCAGCAGTTGCGTGCACCCGAGACGCGCGAGCTGGCGATCGTGCGTGCCCTCGCCGACGCGGATGAGGCCACGCTGCGGCTGGGCCTCGGGGCCGCGATGACCAACTGCCCGCGCGACGCGGCGGCGATGCTGCGCGTGCGCGCCGAGGACGAGACGATCAACGAGGACCTGCGCGCGCTCGGCGTGCGCGCGCTCGCGAGCCACCGCGCCGCGGATACCGCCGCCTGGCTCGCCGAGCGTGTGGTGCGGACGAGCAAGTTGTTGAAGCGTCCGACACTGGCCAGCAAGTCCCCGGTGATGCTCGCGGCCCTCGAAGGGCTCGCGACCCACTGGCGCAACGACAAGACCGCCAAGGACGCGATCGCGCTGGCCGCGTCGAGCAATGACCCCGAGATCCGCGGCGCCATCGCGACGCGTGGGAGCGCGACGTGAGCGAGCCGGTCAACTTCCTCAATCGGTTCGCCAAGGCCCTCTCCACCATGGGGCTCTACGGCGATGGGCACCCGGCCCGCGAGCGCGCGATCGATGACGCGTACGAGACGCTGCTGCGGCTGCAGGAGGACGATCGCCGGCCGCGGTTCAGCTTCCTCGGCCAGGACGTCGTGTACGGCGAGATGGCGATGCGCGAGATGGGCGACTGGGACTGGGGACTCCGCCTTGCGAACGCCGGCGTGCAGCGCATCGAGTTCGAGATGGGCACGAGCCGGGACGAGTTCGAGGTCTTCCTGGGCGAGGTGGTCGCGCGGCTCACGCTGCAGGCCATCGACAGCAGCACCCGCAGCCCCGAGCGGCGGTCCACCATCAAGTTCGGCGCGATCGGCGTGAAGGGCTCGGACGACACCGTGCGGCCGGTGGAGCAGATCGTCGTCCCCACGGCGTCGGTGACCTACTCGCTCAACGACGAGGCCGAGGCGATCCGCTGGATGCACGAGGAGGTGCAGTCGCGCGGTGAGCTGCCGCTCGACGAGGCGGAGAGCGTGGTGCGCAACCTCGCCGTCGCGATGCACGGCGACCAGAACATCGTGATACCACTGCTGCAGCTGAAGGAATTCGACCAGTACACCACGACGCACTCGCTGAATGTGAGCGTGCTCACCATGGCGCTCGCCGAATGGATGGGCATGAGTGCCCGTGACGTGCGTGCGTTCGGGGTGGCAGGCTTGTTGCATGACCTCGGCAAGGTGCGGATCCCCAAGGAAGTGCTCACCAAGCCGGGCAAGCTCACGGACGACGAGTGGATGATCATGCGCAAGCATCCGGTGGATGGCGCGAAGATCATCTATGAGAGCGACCGCGACCTCGACCTGGCCGCCGCCGTCGCGTACGAACACCATATCATGGTGAACGGCGAGGGGTATCCGCGCCGGCACTTCCAGCGCGGGGTACACTCGGCCAGCAAGCTCGTGCACGTCTGCGATGTGTATGATGCGTTGCGCACCAATCGTCCGTACCGCCCGGCCTGGGACTCGGAGAAGGTGCTTTCGCACATCGAGAAGGGCGCAGGGCCGGACTTCGACCTCGAGTCCGCCACCGCGTTCATCGCCATGATGCGGAACTGGGAGCCGCGCCTGGCCGTGGTGGACGACAAGACCAGCTTCACCATCGGCACCCCAGCGGCGTCCGCGCCCGCGTCCGCGTCCGCGCCCGCGTCCGACAGCCCCACCCCGCCCCCGGGAGGCTCGACATGAGCCCGCAACGCTTCCGCTCCCTCGACGACCCCGAGGCCCTGCGCTCGCTCGTGCGCAACCTGCGCGAGGCGATCTACATCACCAACGCCCGCGGCGACATCCTCGATGCCAACCCCGCGTTCTTCACGCTGCTCGGTGTGCGCTCGCTCGCCGACCTGCAGCAGTACGGCGCCAACGAGCTGGTGGTGGACCCCTCGCGACGCCTGCAGCAGATGGAGATCCTGGAGCGCGACGGCTACGTGCGGGACTTCGAGTTGCAACTGGTGCGGCCCGACGGCGGCCTGCTCACGGTGCTCGACTCGCTCTACGCGGTGCGCGACACGGTGAACGACGAGATGCTCTATCACGGCGTGTTGGTGGACATCTCGCAGCGCAAGCGCATGGAGGAGGAGCTGCGCCAGCAGTCGATGCGCGACCCGCTCACCGGCTGCTTCAACCGTCGGTACCTCGCCGAGATCGACGAGGAGATGAGCCGCAGCGACGGCACCTGGGGCTGCCTGTTCATCGACATCGACCACTTCAAGCACTACAACGACACGCACGGCCACCAGATGGGCGACAACACGCTCATCCGCATGAGCCGATTCCTCATGCGGCAGGTGCGCGCCGAGGAGCCGGTGGTGCGTGTGGGCGGCGACGAGTTCGTGATCGTGATGCGCGGCGCGAGCGAGGCGCAGACCATGATGGTCGCGCAGCGCATGCAGGCCGCGGCGCTGCGTACGGCGCCGGTGCCGTTCTCGCTGGGCTGGGCCGCCCGCACCTCGTCCGAGAACCTCATGAACACCATGCACCGGGCCGACCAGAACCTGCTGGCCGTGCGGGTGATCGAGCGCACTCCCACCCGGATCACCGGGGCCATCCCCCGCGAGGACGACCAGCGGACCTGATGTGCAAGTTCCGGCGCGGCCGGCGTCTCCTCGGTGACCCTGACCGGGAGACCCCGTGTTCCGCGTGTTCCGTTCGATCGCGCTGTTCCCCCTGCTCGCCACCGTGGCGGGCGCCCAAGAGATCGATCGCGTCATCCCCTGCGAGACGCGCACCTGCATCCAGGCCCCCTGCCCACAGCCGCCCTGCCCGGTGCGCGGCGGCGTGGAGCGCAGCGCGCGCGAGGTGACGGTCACGCTCGAGGGGCGGGTGCTGCGCTACGAGGTCACCGAACGCTGGACCAACCGCGGCCGCGCCATCGGTGAGGCCGACTACGTGCTGCCGCTGCCCCGCGGGGCGGCGTTCGAGGATCTCGCGCTCGAGATCGACGGCGAGATGGTCACCGGCGAGGCGCTCGCGGCCGGGGAGGCGCGGCGCATCTACGAGGAGATCGTGCGCCGGCAGCGCGATCCCGCCCTGGTGGAATGGATGGGACTCGGCGTGCTCCGCACCCGCATCTTCCCCATCCAGCCCGGCGAGACGCGCACCGTCACCGTGCGCTTCCGGGCCGTGGCCGAGCGCGAGGGGGATGCCCTGCGCGTGGACGTGCCGGCACCTCGTGGCCAAGGAACCGCGAGCGGAACCGCGCTGATGTTGCGCACGCCGGCCGGCGACGGCTACGGCGAGGCGTGGTCACCCACGCATCGCGTCGAGACGCGATTGGATCGGCGCGGCGGTGGTGAGCGTCGGGTGGCGCTGGTGGAGGATGCCTCGGGCACCGTCACGTTGCTGGTGCCCGTGCGGGATGCGTCGCGCGCGGCCATCTCGGTGCTCACGCATGCGCCGAGCGACGACGAGGGGTATGCGCTCATCACGCTCGCGCCGCCGGCCGTGACCCGCCGGGCGACCGCGCGCGACGTGACGTTCGTGATGGACGTCTCGGGGTCGATGGCCGGCACCAAGCTCGAGCAGGCCAAGGCTGCGGGTCGGCAGCTGCTCAACTCGCTCTCGGCGCAGGACCGGTTCCGTGTGATCGCGTTCTCCAACGACGTGGAGGAGTTCGCGGAGGGATGGACGAATGCCAACGGGGCCGCGCGCGCCCGCGCGACGGCGTGGATCGAGGACCTCCGGGCGACCGGCGGCACCAACATCGCGGGAGCGCTCGAACGCGCGCTCGAGGTGGCGAGTGGGGCGGAGCGCCTGGCGCTCGTGCTCTTCATGACCGACGGCGCGCCCACCGTGGGGGAACGCCGGAGCGAGCGCCTCGCGGCGCGCGCGTCGGAGTTGCGCGGGGCCCGGCGCGTGTTCACCTTCGGCTTGGGTGCCGACGTCAACGCCTCGTTGCTCGAACAGGTGGCGCTCGATGGCGCCGGCACCGCGCACTTCGTGCGCCCGGAGGAGGATGTGGAGCGCGTGGTGGGGGTGGTCGCGCAGCGTCTGACGCGTCCTGTGGCGACGAACCTCAAGGTCCGCGCCAGCGGCGTGCAGCTGCATGCCGTGCAGCCTGCCGGCCAGCTCGACCTCTTCGCCGGGCAGGAACTCACCGTGCTCGCGCGCTACCGTCGCAGCCACGGCGGCTTCGGCAGCGGCCTCGGCGGCGGCGCCGTGACCGGTCGCATCACCATCACCGGCGAGTCCGCCGATGGACCGGTGACGTGGACGTCCAACGCGGCCTTCCCCGCGCGTCGCAGTGCCGATGCGTTCGTGGGCCGGCTGTGGGCGACGCAGCGCGTGGGCTGGCTCAGCGCCGAACGCCGCAAGCACGGCGCCTCGCAGGAGGTCGATCAGGAGATCCGCATGCTCGGCGAACGCTGGGGCATCCCGACCGAGTTGACGTCGTATCTGGTGCGCGAGCCGGGCATGGCGCGGCAGAACGTGCAGGATGTCGGCCGGCGCGCGCAGCCGGCGCGTGACCGTGGTGACGTGGGCAGCGCGTTGAACTCGACGGTGGTCACCGGCGTCGCGCCGGCGCCGGCGGGTGCCGCGTCCGGAGCCCCGGCGACGGCGTCGAGCGACTTCGAACGCGCGAAGGCCGCGGCCGAGATGCGGAGCGCACGCTCGCTGGCCGACGTGGCGCGGCGCGAGGAGGACGGGAGCCGTCGCGTGGGCAGCCGCAGCTTCGTGCGCCGCGACAGCAGCTGGGTGGACCTGCGGCCGGCGGCTGCGGGGGCACGCACGGTGACCGTGATCGCGTACTCGCCGGCGTACTTCGCGCTCATCGAGCGCATCGCGGACCTGCGCGAGGTGTTCGCACTCGGCGAGCGGGTGGAGGTGCACGGGCGCGCCGTGACGCTGCGCGTGGCGGCGGACGGCGTGAAGACGCTGGACGCGGCGGCGCTCGCCGCCATCACCCGCGACTGGTAGTCGAGGCGTAGCCGCCGTGGACCAAGGACAGCTCGCCGAACGTCTCTTCCGCGAGTACAACACCACGCTCGTACGGTATCTCACCCGTCGGCTGGGTGACCGCGACTGGGCGGAGGAGATCGCGCAAGAGACGTTCGTCCGGGCCCTGCGGCAGGAGGCGATCGTGAACGAGCGCTCGTGGGTGTTCGCGGTGGCGCACAACCTCGTGCGCGACGGGGCGCGGCGTGACGCGCGGAATCGTCGGCACCTGGAGTTGTTGGCCGCCGAGGAGCGCGAGGCGCAGGTGCCCGACGTGGAATCGACGATGGAGGCCGCGCAGGAGCGCGCCCGGGAACGCAGTGCGGCGCGCAAGGCGCTGGACGCCTTGAGCGAGAAGGACCGACAGGCGCTGTTGCTGAAGGAGGAAGGGCTCGACTATGGCGAGATCGCCGCGGTGATCGGGATCGAGAAGAGTTCGGTGGGCACGACATTGTCGCGGGCGCGCAAGCGACTCGCTGAGGTCTATGAGGCGCAGCAGCACGCGCGCCGCGGAGGGTCGCATGCAGCATCCTGACGACGGACTGATCCACGCCTGGCTCGACGGCGAGCTCGACGCCGAGGAGTCGGCGCGTGTGGAGCGATTGGTGGCCGAGGACGCGGCGTGGGCGGCGGCGGCGGCCGAGGCGCGCGGCTTGGTGGCGGCGAGTGCGCGGATCCTGCGGGCGTTGGACGAGGTGCCGGGCGATGTCATCCCCAGGCCGGGGGGCGCGGCAGCGTCGGACAGTCCGCGGGTGACGCCTGGTGTCGCGGGTCGCGGTCGTGTGTTGCGCCCGTGGATGAAGGTCGCGGCCGGTGTCGTGTTGGTGGTGGGCGTCTGGTCGGCGATCCCCGGTGGATTCTCCGCGCCGGCGCCGGCGTCGGCGCCCGAGACAGCGCTCCTGGCGACGTCCGAGCCGACACCTGAGCCCACAGCTCAACTGACACCTCAATCGACACCTCAACCGACATCGGCCGACTCACCGCCGCGTGCCGCGACGAAGGTCGCGGCAGCGGGGTCGGCGCACCGCGAGGCGTCGCGGGAGCGTGATCGTCCGGACGCGCTGCGCGATGTGGTGGTGACGGGCGTGACGTCGTCCGCCGCGGGATCGACGGGTGCGACGTCCGAAGAGCGCTCAGCGGAGCGCTCAGCGGAGCGCGTTGCGGAGCGCTCAGTGGCAGAGCGGCTCAATCGCTCGCGAGCGGAGACGGCCGGCCTCGGCGGCGTTGCACCGGTGGCAGCGCCGACCTCTGCGGCGCCGGCTGCACTGACTGCCGCGCCACGTGCCGCACTGTCGTCGCAGCGAGACGCCTCTGGGCCGCCGACCGCGGATGCCGTGGATGCACCGCGTCTCATCGGATGCTGGCGCACGATGACAACGGCGCTGGCGGATTCAGTGCTGGTGTCGCCGCAGATCGTGCGGCAGTCGGGTGACACGCTGGTGATCGCGATCTCGGCGCGCGGTGCCGCGGCGACGGTGCTGCGGCAAGGTGAGGCCGTGCTGCGCGGGACGGCGGTGGATGCGGCGGGCAAGGCGACCGCGTTCCGGGGGGTGCGGGTGGCGTGTCCGCGGGGCCGATAGAACGATCTGCTTTCGCCACGCGTGGCGAAACATCACCAGCGAGGCACCGACCCTCTTGGGCGCCCAATTGGCGCCCAATGGGCGCCCACGACGCGAACGATCTCTCCAGCGAGACTCGCAACCTGCTGTGAAATAGCGACTTACGTCAGACGGCGGAGCGGCACGCTCGATGCCTAGTGGTCACGCGGAAGTTGACGCCATTCATCACCGCGTGTTCCGGAGGTCCGTGTGTCTGCATCGTTCCGCGCCGCTGGCAATAGAGCAACCGTCAGTGGCTGGATGGCCGCCGCGGCGATCCTGCTCTTCCTCGTCTCCTTGCTCATGGCCCCACGAGTGGCAGCGGCGCAGTTCTGCATCGACTGCCCGAACCAGGCGCCGACCGTACAGATCGTCGCACCGACGGTTGTCACGAGTGCAACGCTCAACTTCAGCATCCACGCGTCCGACGATGGTCTGCTCGACACCTACACATGGCAGCTGTGGGACAACGGCGTCGAGGTGACATCGTGGGTGCAGAGCATGACGCCACCGCTAGCCTACGGTCCGTCGCTGACCGCTGCAGCGACCGTCACGCTGACCGCCGGTGTGCACTGGCTGAAGACCAGGATCTGCGATACGTGGTGGTCTGGTGCCTCATGCACGGTCGACTCGTTGCAGGTGACCTACAACGCACCCCCGCCCCCGGACTCGGTGGCGTCGCCGGTGCTGACGCTGGCGCAGCGGAACGACGCGCGCTTTCTCGACGGATGCGCGACCTGCGCCTCGGCGACGGCGGCCTATGCGACGCCAGCTTTCGTCGTGGGTGGTAGCGCGCAGGGTGCCGGCGTCCGCTACTCCTCCGAACTTGCGCACGCCACGGGCTACGTCGAGGTCGATGCGAACATCAATTCGGTGCGACGGCCTTACGCGATCGGCATTCGACTTCGCAAGTCGAACGGAAGCCTCATTCAGTTGTCCAACGGCGCAACTGAAGCCTTCGTCGACTCCGCCGTGGGTACCGTGCGGCTCGCCGCACAGTTCGATGCCAGCAGCGAACCGACTGGCCTCATGGAGGTCAGCGTCGAGGTGTCCGCGTATTACGGACCGCCCACCACCACGGCTCAAACACGCAGTGACACGCTGACAGGCGTGCGGATCTTCATCCACAACGCCAAAGACAGCCCCTATGGACGAGGCTGGACGGTTCCGGGGGATGAGCGGATCCATCTTCAGTCAACCGGCGATCTGGTGGTCACCGACGGCGCGGGCAACCTGAGCTTCTACCAGCTGTACTCATGCGGTGGATCCCCGTGGGTATGCACCTACACGTCCCCCGCCGGTGCATTGGCGACCATGCGGCGCGAGGAGCGTACGCCGCACCTCGGCGGCGCGCCGGACACGCTCTGGGTTCGTGACAACGGAGATGGCACGACCGCGGAGTGGGGAAGCAACGGCCTGCTCAAGTTCCACGGCGACTACTGGGGCAACCGACTGACATTCTCACGGATGGGAAGCGGTGATGTCACACGCGTCTACCGGATCTCCGTAGAAACCGAAGCCGGATCCGGCGCCGGTGGTTTCGGTGGGACCGCGATCACCAAGCACATGACCTTCGCTTACGACGGCAACGGCAAGCTCAGCTCGATCACACTGCCGGATGGTCGGGTGAGTACCTTCTCCGTGGGGTCGGGCAGCGGAGGGCTATTGTCCACCGCGACCGATCCCGACGGGGTCACCGCCTTGGCGGCGACGTATCTCGACGGCCGTCTTGTGTCGATCGCAGGACGCAACACCGCGCGCGACACTCTGGTGTACGACGCGTTCGGACAGCTGAAAATGCGCGGAGGTCCCGCTGTCGCGACGAGCGCCGGCACCACGCGCGACACCGTCGCCGTTGGCTCCCTTCGCGCGAAGCTGCTGACGGGCAACGGCACCTCAAGCACGGGCTCAAAGTCAAGCGCGGTGCTCGCCGACAGCGCCTACCAACTCCTGACGGACCGTGCGGGCACGACCACGCGTGTGTGGTCCGCGCCAGGTGGGACCCCGGCTCGCGTGAAGAGCAAGACCAGCACGGGGAAGGTCGACTCCGTCTTCGTCACGTACAACGCGTCACACCAGCCAGTCACGGATGGCGGAACCGGTCGCGCCGGCACCGAATACACCTGGAGTGGCGCGAAGATGACCGCGGCCACCGACCTGGGAAGTGGACTGGTGACGGAGTACTTCCATCGCGCGCACGGCCAGGTGGACTCGGTGCGAGTGAACGGCACGCGCCAACTGCGGAACTTCTTCAGTGGCTACGCGCTCGCCCCGGACAGTTCGGTCGCCGACGGGTCGAACGTCGTCCGCTACACGTACGATTCCCGCGGGCGCGCACTGACGGTGCGCGACGTGAACAACATCACGATCACCAACACCTACGAGACCACGCACGGCAACCTCGCGTCGGTATCACGAAGTGCCTCTGGTGCCACGACCATCACGGGGAACTTCACCTACGATGCCTCGGGCCGCCAGCTGACCTCCACCGACCCGCTCGGGCGCGTGTACACGACCTCCTACGACACACTCAGCCGCGTAAAGCAGCGTGTGGGACCGCTCTCAACCTCCACGACGCGCACGTACAACGATGTCGCCGGGACGTATTCCCTGACGGACGCCAAGGGCCAGGTCTACACCACATATGTCAACGCAGCGGGCTGGGTGACGCAGCAGCAGGATCCGCGCGGCAATCGCGACAGCGTGCGCTACGATGCCAACGGTCGCGTGGAGACGTCGTGGTCACGGCGCGGCGATGTGGTGAAGTACACCTACGACGGGCTCGGGCGCGTGCTGACCCGCACGGACTCGGTGCCGGGGCAGGCGGCGAACGTCACGACCTTCGCCTACGACTCACTCAAGACATGGGCTTCGGTGGCCAACGCCGAGAGTGTCGATACGATGTTCTACGACGCGGCGGGTCGGCTTCGCGAGACCAAGACCGTACGATCCGGATACGCGCACCACGTGCGTTACACGTACACCGGGAGCACGCTGGCCAGCATGCTGCGGGTGTCGCGTGATACCGGAAGTGTCGCGGTCTGGGCGGATACGATGGGAGTTGACTACGATACGTGGCGACGCGCGTATCGGTTCAAGGACTTCGGTGGCGCGGTCACGGTTGCAGCGATGGATGTGAGCGGCCGTCCGTCCGTTGACACCTTGCCCACGAGTGCGACTGCGTCGTCGAGGATCCGAAAGACATATGGATACTCTCCGGCCAGCGACATGCTCTCCGAGACATTCTCCGGAGCGCCAAACTACCTGCTGAGCCGCGAGTACGGGGACTACGACGCACTCGGACGGATCGGCTCCATCACGCGCCAGGGGTCGCCGGTGCCGGTGGTGCGGCTGCACGAGTACGACGCGCTCGGTCGACTGAAGAAGTTCCGCGATCAGCAGACCACGAGGGAGGTCGAGTACTTTCAAGTTCCCAACGATCCCTACGGAGACTGTCCGGGCTGCTTCAATATCGACTCCACCGTGACCGACGTGGTCACGGTGCTCGATTCAGCCGTGTATGCGTACGACTCGGTGAGCAATCGCCGGGACAGTGGAGACAGCCTGCAGACGGGGAACCGTCTGATCAAGCGAGCGGGCTGGACGATCACGTACGACAGCGCCGGCTTCATCACCAAGCGGACCAAGGGATCCGACACCCTCAGCTATACGTGGAACGGTCTGGGTCAGCTGACCGAGGTCCGATCGGCGGCCGCCTCGACGGTGACGACGACAACGTACGGCTACGACGGCCTCGGGCGCCGTGTGCGCAAGACCGTCGGCGGCGTGAGCACGCGCTATCTCCTCGACGGGGACCGTGTACTCGTTGAACTCGACCACTCGTGGTCGCCGGTCGCGAAGTACTCCTACTATCCGGGAGCCGACCGTCCGCATGCGATGCTGCGCGACAACAAGCGGTACTACTACGCGCAGGACATGCAGGGGAATGTGACGGGGCTCATTGACTCCGTCGGGAACGTCACCCAGCATTACAACTATCGGCCGTACGGCGAGGTGCCGGCGGACGGCGGGCAGACGGTTGCGAATCCGTATCGGTACAAGGCGCGCGAGTGGGATGCGGAGGCGCAGCTGTACTTCATGCGGGCGCGGTACTATGACCCGGTGCTGGGGCGGTTCATTTCGGAGGATCCGATCGGGTTGGCGGGGGGTGTCAATCCGACGGCGTTCGTTGATGGTGAGCCTGTTGGGCGGGTTGATCCAAGCGGGCTAGATTGGCACTGCATTGAGAACCGTTCGTTCGTCTCGGTCGGTCCGACAAGTGGCAGTTCCGGCACTGGGGGAAGTTGGGCCACCTCGTCTGAAGAGTACTATCGCTGCTCGTGGGTGAGCAGCCGAGGTGTTTGGGGTTCGCCGCCGCGTGGAAGTATCCCCTGGCCAGTTGGAGAAGGCGCGGTAGTTGTTGGTGAACTCTCAGGACTAGAAAAGCGCAATATCTGGGAGCACCGGACGGCGCTGCGGCAACAGTGTTCGGCAGATGCAGGGCACTTCGGGCTCAGCCTGCTGAAGGACGTGACGTTCGTCAAGTTGTTCGAGAATCTGCGACTCGCGTATGGGGCGAGCGGCGTCCTAGCGCGTGGGGTCAGAACCGCGGCTTTCGCGTCTGGGGTTTCCACCGGAGTGTCCCTAGTGAACTCGGATGTCCGGCAAGTCTTCGAAGGTCCGTTCGCTCCGTCACCCGCGTACGACCCATCGAATGGCACGACCTACGACAGCTGGAGAGCAGCAACAACGATCTTCGTCGTGAAGGCGCTCCCCGCCTATGGCTCCGCCTACGAAGGCTGGGAGGCCGTGTTTGCTTGCGCAGCCGCGATCAGGAGCGGCAGATAGTGTTCCGCTGGCCTTCCCGTGAGCGCTAAATGCGATACGACGGACTGTTCGCTCGCTCGAAACCTCCAGCTTGGCTTGTCGCTGTCGCGATCGTCGCTCAGTACGGCGATCTCTGGTTGCTAGTGCAAACGGCAGCCGCCGCAGGTGCGCAGCTTCACATATCGACGGTCGAGATTGCCTTGGCCTTCGCCACGGCTGTACTCGCAGCTACCGTAGTGGCATATCTGCGGGTACGTCGAGACGAACCAGCCGTGTGGACGTACGTTCGCTGGACGATCTTCGCCTACCTACAAACCATGGTGGGTGCCATCGTGGAATATCGAGTGCGCGGAGACGCCGATGCGTTCATTGCTTGGCTCTTGCTTGCACCTTTGCTCGGAGGTGGGATCGCATTCAACATCCGCTTCTGGCGCGCGAGGTGGAACTGAGGGTCCCCCCCGCCGCTTCTCAAGTCTTAGGCTGACAACTGGGCGGGTGCTGTCGTACCGGGAGCCTCGGTCCGAGTGGACGTGCCTCCCGCGCGGACATCGCGGTGTGAGCTGGAGCCCGTTCGCATGGCAGAACCGACGTTTGTGCTTGTGATTGACAGCGCTGCTGCGTTGTCAGAGGAGCGTACGCACGAGCGTGTGGCGGAAGGCAGGTCGCGACTCGACCGACACCGGAGCGTGGTCCGCTCCAAGCCCCGTGCGCGAGCGGCGCGCCACGGGTTCAGCCGATCGATCGCCCGCAGCCAATCCACTGCTGCACGTCATTCTGCTGGGCTCACCATTCGGTCCCGAAGGCGTCCCGGAGAATCGTCGTCGCTGCACTCGCCGTTCGTACGGTCCAAGCGCGCGACGGCCTTCGTTCACCGAACGAACGTCGCCTCCCGCGCACACCCGCACAACACGGTCGCCACCCGCGCGTGCAGCATCAGCGTCATCAGCGAGCCCGTCACCCGCAACTCCCCTCGCGTCACCGCCGCCACGGGTTCCAACTCCCCTCGCATCACGCGCTCCCACACCGCATACGGCGCCCGAAACACGAACGGCGCCGTCACCGCATTGACCGTCCGAAGCTCCGCCGCCCGACAACGCCCACCCTCGAGCGCCAGCTCCACCGCCACCGGCTCGGGGTAGCCCAACTCCGGCGCTGCCTCCAGCACGAACGCGATCGGCCAGCGCCACGCCGCGCCCACGCGGCGGAACTCGGTGTCCGCCTCGATCGCGTTGCGGAACGCCAGCGCCCACTCGGGCGTGAACGGCCGGTGTCGTCGACCCGTGGCGTCGTTCCGCTCACGCACCTCGCTCACGGCGTCGGCGCCTCGGCGATCACCTCATCCGGCCGCTCGCGCAACGCGCGCAGCACCGTGCTCCCGGCGGCGAGAGCGCCCAGCAGCAGGTAGAGGTAGAACGTGTAGAAGCGCCACCAGAGCAGCGCACCGGCCAGCACGCTGGCCGCGAGCAACGACCCGAACGCGAGCTTGAACGAGAACTCCACGGCGCCGCCACCACCCGGTGCCGGGGCGATCGAGCTGCCGAACATCAGCACCAGCGACCACACCACCAGTGGCGCGACGGCGGTGTCCGGCGCCATGCCCTGCAGCAGCACGGCCAGCACCGTGATGCGGGCGAAGATGTGCAGCACCGAGGCGAGCGTCGCGGCGAGCAGGATGCGCTTCTTGGCACTGCGCAGTTGCCCCATGCTCCGGCGCAGCGCCTTGAGCGCACGCTGCACGCGACGCCAGGCCCCGGCATTGAAGCCCAGGCGTCGCGCGAACGCGGGCGGCTTGCCGCGGGAGTGATGCCGCGCGAGGAACCAGCCGCCCACGCCGGCACCTCCGACGAGCAGTGCCCACGCCGCGATCACGCCCATCAGCAGGCCGATGATCCCGCCGGCCTCACGGAACAGGAGGGTGAGCAGTACGGCGGTGATGATGAGCGAGACGAGCTCGAGGAAGAGCTCGATGAACAGCACAAGGATGCTCGCCGCCGCCGGCCATCCCGCTTCGGCGAGGATCAGGTAGCGCGCCGGCTCGGCCCCCGAGCGGCCCGGCGTGATGCCGGCCGCGAAGTCACCGCCGAGGATCACCCGCGTGGATGTGCGGAACGGCAGCTCCATCCCGATGGCGAGGGCGCTCCAGCGCAGCTTGAGCGATCTGGCCACGATCTCGACGGCCACCACGCCGAGGGCCCCGCCGTGGGCCCACCACGGCAAGAGCGGGGGAGCGCCACCCTGCGCCCACCCGCTCCAGACGATCCACCCCGAGATGCCGAGCGCCGCGGCGAAGGACAGGACGACGATCAGCCATCGCCGCGCGCTCACGGATGCGATCTCACTTCATCTCGACGGACCAGAGCTCCACACGATTGGCCGTGAAGAGCGGCACCGCGACAAGGTTGCGTGCCGCGTCGTAGCCGAGGTCGGCCGGCGCGGGCAGGCCCTTGCGCAGCGTCCTGGACGAATCGTTGGCGAACACGGTGAGCGAGCTGTCGGCCCAGCTGGTGTACAGCGCGCGCCCGTCGGTGAGCACCACCACACCGTCGGCGCCGCCGGGGCCGGTGCCGATCACGGTCGCTTCCTTCGCGCCCACGGCCCAGGACCAGAGATTGGGCGAGTTGTAACCCACGAGCAGCCAGGCGTTGCGCGCAGCGTCCCAGGTGATGCCGTTGACGGCCGATTCCTTGGGCAGCACCACCGCCTCGCTGGCCTTGCCGCCCCGCACCGCGAACACGCGGCTCTTGCCCGGATGCGACACGGAGCCGTCCGCACCGAACGCGATGCCGGTGTCGGTGATGTAGATCGTGCCGTCGCTGCCGGCCGCCACGTCGTTCAGGAACAGCGCCTGCATGGGCGCGAGGTCGATCGTCGCGACCTCGGTGCCCGACGTCACGTTGAAGCCACGCAGCACGTCGATGTCGGCGACCCAGAGCGTGTCGCCGGTGAGCGCCATGCCCTTGGGTGCGTGCAGCGTCACGTCGGCGTCGGCCCCGTTGATGAACGGCAGCGAATCGATCTTCTGCCCATCGGGTCCCAGGCGCAGGATGTAGCCGTTGTCGTCCTTCTGCGGCGGGTTGCCGTTGATGTTGGAGACGTACCAGACCTGGCGCGTGGCATCCCACAGCACGGACTCCGGCGTCGAGAGGCCGGCATCGACCACGGCGAACGGCAGGTTGGGATCGCGCGCTGGCGAAGTGCCGGCTGTCGTGCCGGCGGTCCCGGGGACGTCTTCCTTCGCGCCGCAGGCGGCGGCGCCGAGCATGAACAGCGCCGACGCACGGCGCGTAAGGGAACGGATGTCGATGATCATCGGGGGGATCTCCTTGGGTACGGATGACTGGCGGGGAATCTAGCCACTGGTGAACCCCCGTCCGACCCCCAAAGTGCCCTCGATGTCATACTATATAGCTCGCAGTGGTCCCCACCCCTGAGGAGGTAGGTTCGTGTCCGTCCGTCCCCGGAAGGGTCACCAGACCCGTCACCTGATCCGTCGCACCGCGCTTGCGGCACTGACCGCGCTGGCGCTCGTGCCCGGCCTCGCCGCCGCACAGGCGGTCCCGGCCACCGCGCTCAACGGCCTGCGTTGGCGTGAACTCGGCCCCGCCCGCGGTGGCCGCTCGGTCGCCGTCGCCGGCTCCACCAGCCGCACGCTCGAGTATTGGATGGGCACCACCGGTGGCGGGGTCTGGAAGACCACCGACGGTGGTGCGAACTGGCAACCGGTCACCGACCGCTACTTCGGCGGGACCATCGGCGCGATCGCGGTCGCCGAATCCAACCCCGACATCGTGTACGTGGGCGGCGGCGAGACGCACATCCGCGGCAACACCTCGCACGGCGACGGACTCTGGAAGACCACCGACGCGGGCCGCACCTGGACGCTGATGGGGCTCAAGGAGACGCGGCACATCGCGCGCATCCGCGTGCATCCCACCAATCCCGACATCGTCTATGTCGGTGCGCTGGGCCACGCGTTCGGTCCCAATCCCGAGCGTGGTGTCTTCAAGACCATCGACGGCGGCAAGACCTGGACGCGCATCCTCTTCCGCAACGATTCCACGGGTATCTCGGACCTGGTGATGGATCCGGGCGATCCCAACACGCTCTACGCGGCGTTCTGGCACGCCTACCGCACGCCCTGGTCGCTCAACTCGGGTGGACCGGGCGGCGGCCTCATGAAGACCACCGATGGGGGGGCCACCTGGCGCGAACTGAGCGCCAACCCCGGACTGCCGCGCGGCGTGTGGGGCAAGGTGGGCATCGCGGTCTCGCCGGCCAAGACGAGCCGCGTGTGGGCCATCATCGAGAACGACTCGGGCGGCGTCTACCGCTCCGATGACGCCGGTGCGACCTGGCAGTGGATCAACAAGGACCGCAACCTGCGCCAGCGCGCCTGGTACTACTCCAAGATCTTCGCCGATCCCAAGGACACGAACGTCGTCTACGGGCTCAACGTGAACTTCTTCCGCTCCACCGACGGGGGCCGGACGTTCCGCCAGACCATCCAGGTGCCGCACGGCGACAACCACGACATGTGGATCGCGCCCAACGACCCGATGCGCATGATTGAGGGCAACGACGGCGGCGCGAACGTGAGCTTCAACGGCGGGCAGACCTGGAGCGAGCAGGACTTCGCCACGGCGCAGATGTACCACGTCTCCACGTCGAACCACTTCCCCTACTGGGTCTGCGGCGCGCAGCAGGACAACTCCACGCTCTGCGGTCCGAGCCGCAAGCAGGGCAACATCGGCATCGGGGACTGGGTGGAGGCAGGTGGCGGCGAGTCCGGCTACGTGACGCCGCATCCCACCGATCCCGACATCATCTTCGCCGGCAGCTACTCGGGATTCCTCTCGCGCAAGGACATGCGCACGGGCCTGCAGCGCAACATCAACGCCTGGCCGATGAACCCGATGGGGCACTCGTCGGAGGACATCAAGTACAAGTTCCAGTGGACCTTCCCGATCGTCGTGTCGATGCACGACCCGAAGGTGCTCTACGCGGGCGGCAGCCACCTCTTCCGCTCCACCAACGAAGGCCACTCGTTCGACATCATCTCGCCGGCACTCGCGCGCAACGATCCGCGTACGCTCGGGCCCTCGGGCGGCCCGATCACCAAGGACCAGACGGGCGTCGAGACCTACGGCACGATCTTCACGCTGGCCGAGTCGTTCCAGTCGAAGGACGTGCTGTGGGTGGGCACCGACGACGGCTGGGTGCAGCTCACGCGCGACGGCGGCAAGTCGTGGCGGAACGTCACGCCCAAGGGGCTGGGCGACTTCACGCGCATCTCGATGATCGAGGCGTCGCACTACCAGGACGGCGTCGCGTACCTCGCGGGCAACCGCTTCCAGATGGACGACTTCACGCCGCAGCTCTGGAAGACCACGGACTACGGCGCCACCTGGACGCGGATCACCAACGGCATCCCGGCCGATGAGTTCACGCGCGTGATCCGCGAGGATCCCGAGCGGCGCGGCATGCTGTACGCCGGTACGGAGCGCGGGGTGTGGGTGTCGTTCGATGACGGTGCCAACTGGCAGCGCCTGCAGCGCAACCTGCCGCCGGTGCCGGTGCACGACCTCGTCATCAAGGAAGGCGACCTGATCGCCGGCACGCACGGCCGCTCGTTCTGGGTGATCGACGACCTCTCGGCGCTGCGGCAGATGTCGGCCGCGGTGCTCGCCAAGCCGGCGCACCTGTTCAACCCGCGCGACACCTACCGCATCGAGTGGGGCGGTGGCGGCTTCGGCGGCGGCGGCGGTGGGGCGAACGCCGCGGCGGCCTCGCGTCCGGGGCAGAACCCGACGTCGGGTGTGGTGGTCTACTATCACCTCGCCAGCGCGAACCAGAAGGTGAAGCTCGAGTTCATCGCACCCGACGGCACCGTGATCAAGAGCTACGAGTCCGCAGACTCGGCGCAGCTGGCGGCCGAGCGCGCCGCCGCGGCGGCTGCGGCGCAGGGTGGCGGCGGCGGTGGTGGTCGTTTCGGCGGTGGCGGTGCGCAGCGCCCGGCGAACGCCGCGGGTCTCAACCAGTTCGCCTGGGACATGCGCTACCCGGACGCGAGCTCGTTCACCGGCATGATCATGTGGGCCGGCTCGGTTCGCGGCCCGATGGCCCCGGCCGGCACCTACACCGTGCGCATGACCGTGGGCAGCGGCAGCAGCGAGCTCGTGCAGTCGACGCAGGTGAAGCTGCTCAACGACCCGCGCACGACCGCCACCGCGGCGGACCTCGTCGCGCAATTCGAGTTCCTCATCAAGGTGCGCGACAAGACCAGCGAGGCGAACGATGCGGTGAAGACCATCCGCAACGTGAAGGCGCAGCTCGCCGATCGCGTGGCGAAGGCGCCGCGCCTCAAGCGCTCCGCCGATGCCCTCGCCGCGGCGCTCTCGGCCGTGGAGCAGGAGGTGTACCAGGTGAAGAACCAGAGCGGGCAGGACCCGCTCAACTACCCGATCAAGCTCAACAACAAGATCGCGGCACTCGCCGGCGTGGCGGGCTCGGGTCCGTACGCGCCCACCGTGCAGGCGCAGACGGTGTTCACCGAGCTCGTGCAGCTGCTGGACGTGCAGCTCAAGCAGATGCAGAAGCTCTTCAAGGAGGACCTGGAGCGCTTCAACGAGCAGGCGAAGCAGGCCGGCGTGGACGTGATCGTGCCGAAGGCCGAGGAACCGCCGGCCCCGCGGCCGGTGGTGACGGCGGACGACGACATGGCGATGGACGCTGCTGCGTGATCGTCCGGCAGGCGACGGCGCAGGACCACGTTGGGGTGCTCGCGATGAACAACGCCGCGACCCCCAACGTGAACGCCCTGCCGCAGCACGAGTTCGACTGGATCGTCGCGCGGGCCAACCATTTCATGGTGGCGGAGGACGCCGAGGGGCTCGCGGGCTTCGTGCTCTGCGTACCGTCAGGCCTCGACTACTGGAGCGCGAACTACAAATGGTTCACGGCGCGGTATCCGGACTTCATGTACCTGGACCGCGTGGTGGTGGCCGAGCGTGTGCGCGGGCAGGGTGTGGGCACGCGGTTGTACGAGGACATGCACCGTCGTGCGCAGGGTCGCTGGCCGCGCATCACGCTCGAGGTGAACCTCAAGCCACCGAACCCCGGCTCCGTGCGCTTCCATGAGCGGCTGGGCTACGAGCCGGTGGGGGTGCGGGAGTACGATGAGGGGCGCTGCGTGGTGCAGATGTATGAACGGCGGGTGTGAGGTGTGAGGAGCAGTGGACGCGGAAAAGGCCGCCCGTACGGGCGGCCTCCTCCCACCTCACCCCTGCAGTTTCGGCACGGTCGCCCCATCCACCGCCATACCCATGGCGTGGTAGCCCTTGTCCACGTAGACCGTTGCGCCGGTGATGCCGCTGGCGAGCGGCGAGCAGAGGAACGCGGTCGCCGCGCCGACTTCGGCGGCGTCGAGGGCCTGGGGGAGTGCACTGTTGGACTCGCAGTACGTCACCATGGCCCCGATGATCCCGATCGCACTCGCGGCGCGCGAGGCGTAGGGGCCGGCACTCACCGTGTTCACGCGGACGCCCCACTTGCGGCCGGCCTCGTAGGCGAGCACGCGTGTGTCGCTCTCGAGCGCCGCCTTGGCCGAGCTCATGCCGCCTCCGTAGCCGGGGATCGCGCGCTCGCTGGCCATGTAGGTGAGCGAGGCGACCGCCGCGTCGGGCCGGAGCATGGGGCCCAGGTGCTGCAGCATGCCGATGAGCGAGTACGCGCTGGTGCCGATCGCGGCGAGGTATCCCGCGCGCGAGACCTCGAGCAGCGGCTTCTTGACCTCGGGGCCGTTGGCGAGGGAGTGCACGAGGATGTCGAGCGGCCGGTCGCCGAAGTCCGCGCGCAGCCGCGCGGCGAGTCCCGCGATGGAGAAGTCGCCGGTGTCCTTGTAGCGCTTGTTCTCGCGCACGTCGGCCGGCGCCTGCTCGAGCGTGTCGAAGGCGGCGTCGAGCGGATAGATCCGCTCGAACGAGAGCAGCGACCCGTCGGCGAGCTTGCGGGACTCGTCGATCTTCCCGCGCTCGAGGAGGTTGAGGAAGATGTTGAGGGCCGGGGGCCAGGTGGCGACGCAGACCGTCGCGCCGGCCTCGATGAGGTGCTTGGCGATGGCCCAGCCGAAGCCGTTGTCGTCGGCGACACCGGCGACGAGGGCGCGCTTACCGCGGAGGTCGATGGGGAGCATGGCGTGATATGCCCTCGCTGGTGGGGAGAATCAAGTCGTGGGGCGAAGGGGGAGTGAAATACTCCCGACTGTCTGGTGATGTTGACGCGGCATCCTATAAGGGCGTATGATTGGCCCCCCGACATCTGTACGGCTGATGTACGCGTTTTGTCCCACACCACGGTACACCACATCATGAATCATCGAGTATTTCGGCTGCTCTTGGGCCTGCTCCTCCTCGCCGCACCGGCGATGGCCCAGGGGCAGAACGTCACTGGTAAAGTGACATCCGAGCAGGGCACGGCGCTCTCCGGCGTGCAGATCGTCGTGAAAGGCACGACGGTCGGCACGGCGACGAACGACGCCGGCAACTACACCGTCCGGGCCGCACAGGGCCAGGTGCTCGTCTTCCGCCTCATCGGGCATGCCCCGCTCGAGCGGACGGTCGGGAGCGAGACGGTGATCAATGTGTCGCTGCGTCGCGTGGCGACCCAACTCGATGCGACCGTGGTCACGGCGCTCGGCCTCACCTCCATGCAGCGCTCCATCGGCACGGCGCAGCAGTCGGTGGACGGGCCGGCGATCGCGCAGACGGGGCGCGAGAACTTCATCAATGCGCTGCAGGGTCGCGTGGCCGGCGTCGAGGTCACGAGCTCCTCGGGTGTGCCGGGCGCCTCGGCCTCGATCACCATCCGCGGGGTGAGCTCCATCTCCAGCTCCAACCAGCCGCTGATGATCGTCGATGGACTGCCGATCGACAACAAGACCTTCAACACGCAGTCGCTGACCTCGGACGCCCCGGGCGGCACGACGGCGTTCTCCAACCGCGGCGTCGACTTCACCAACCGCTCGGCCGACATCAATCCCGAGGACATCGAGACGCTCGTGGTGCTCAAGGGCCCCGAGGCCTCGGCGCTCTACGGCATCGAGGCGGCCAATGGCGCGATCGTCATCACCACCAAGCGCGGCCGTGCGGGCCAGGGCGGCTTCGAGTACAGCAACAGCTTCCGCCTCGACGGGACCCGCACCAATCCCAAGGTGCAGCGCACCTACGGCCCGACCACCACGTCGGGCGGCAACCTCGGCGAGTTCCAGTACTTCGGCACGCCGTACGCCGACACCACGACCTTCTACAACAACATCGACGGGTTCTTCCGCACGGCGGTGACGGCGCGGCACAACCTCTCGTTCAGCGGTGCGGCGCCCGACAACCGGATCAACTACCGGCTCGCGCTGTCGTCGGACAACAACCAGGGCGTGGTCCCGGGCGCCGACTACAGCCGTCGCAACCTCACCGGTGCGACGCAGCTGCAGGTGAACGATTGGATTCGCACCGACCTCTCCATGGCGTACTCCTACACGAGCAACGACCAGTCGTGGAAGGGCGCCGGCGGCCCGCTGATCGGCCTGCTGCTCTGGCCGCAGACGGATGACGCCAAGGACTACCTGACGCCGGCCGGCACGCGCCGTCGCATCACGAACCTCGCGACGAGTGCGGCCGAGGTGGACAATCCGTACTTCAACGTCGCCAAGAACCGCAACGGCACCAAGAACAACCGCCTCATCACCAACCTCGGCTTCGTCCTCACGCCGATGTCCTGGGGCTCGCTCAAGACGAATCTCGGCGTGGACGGCTACACGTTCGAGAACCTGCTGCTCCGCCATCCCGAGAGCGCGTTCGGCGCGAACGTCAACGGCATCCTCGACGTCGCCACGGACGTGGTCCGCAACATCAACTCGCAGACCGTCCTCAACATCAACCGGTACGAGATCACCGGTGACATCGGGGTCACCGGCTTCGTCGGCAACGCGATCAAGGACGAGAAGTCGGTGGTGAACGGCTCGCGCGGCGAGAACTTCCTCGACAACGACTTCGTGTCGGTGAACAACACGCTCACGCGCACCAACCGCTCGGTGATCACGCAGCGCCGTTCGGTGAGCCTCTTCGGCTCGGCGACGGTGGACTACAAGGACTACCTGTTCCTCAACGTCACCGGCCGCAACGACTGGACCTCGACCATCCCGACGGACCGCAACTCGTTCTTCTACCCGTCGGTGAACGCCAGCTTCATCTTCTCCGATGCGTTCCCGTCGGTGGCGAAGTACGTGACCGGCAAGCTGCGCGCCGGCTACGCCGAGGTGGGCAAGGACGCACGGCCCTACGCCTTCCGCCCCTCCCTGGAGTTCAAGACCACGTCGTTCGGCGGCTACGGCTACGGCTTCACGGGCCCGAACCTCGGCCTGAGCCCGGAGTTCGCGCGGTCGTACGAGATGGGCGCCGAGCTCGGCTTCCTCGAAGACCGCGTGGGTCTCGACGTGACGGTGTACCGCAAGCAGACCAAGGACCAGATCGTCAACGACATCCGCGGCTCGTACGCCACGGGCTTCATCCTGTTCAACCTGAACGGCGCGGTCACGCGCAACACCGGCCTCGAGGTCACGCTGCGCGGTTCGCCGCTGCTCAAGCAGGACTTCTCGTGGGACGTGCTGGTCAACTTCGACCGGGCCCGGGGCAAGGTGCTCGAGCTGCCGAACGCGCTGCCCGAGTCGTACGTCTCCGACACCTGGCTCTACAACAACGTGCGCAACGGCACGTCGGCGGGACTCTCGACGCGGTCGCTCACCGGTCAGTTCTACCTGCGCAACGATGCGGGCGACATCCTCATCGACCCGAGCAACGGCCTGCCGATCCGCTCGACGGCCTTCATCGACGCCGGCTACGACCGGCAGCCCGACTTCAGCGTGGGGCTCACGAACACGCTCACGTACAAGAAGTTCTCGCTCAGCTTCCTGCTCGACTTCCGGAAGGGCGGCGACATCCTCAACGCCACGGAGCACTTCCTCACGGCGCGCGGCCTGAGCGAGCGTACGTTGGACCGCGAGACGCCGCGGGTGATCCCGGGCGTGCTGCGTGACGGCCGCGAGAACACCGCGACACCGACGCGCAACAACATCGTCGTCATCCCGGCGGTGCAGACCGGCTACTACACCAGCATGAGCGAAGAGCTGTTCATCGAGAAGGACATCAACTGGATGCGGCTCAAGGACGTCACGCTCCGTTACGAGCTGCCGGGCGAGTGGCTCCGGGCGCGCACGGCGAGCGTGTTCGTCACCGGCACCGACCTCTTCGTGATCACGAACTACTCCGGCCTCGACCCGATCGTGAACGGCAACAGCGCGGCGGTCGGTGGCTCGGGTGGCCAGGGCATCGACTACGGCAACTTCCCGATCCCGCGCGGCCTGGCCTTCGGACTCAAGGTGGCTTTCTAACCATGTCGACTCCTACTGCGAAGACCCTACGCCCGATGCGATTCCTCCGGCGCGTCCTGCTCGCCACCGGCCTGCTCGTCGGCACGGCGGCCTGCGAGGACTTCCTCGACGTCAACGACAATCCCAACGGCCCCGAGGTGGTGTCCCCCAACCTCTACCTCGCGCCGATGCTCCACTGGATGGCGACGTCGCCCCAGTTCGACGGCCGCTTCGTCGGCCGCTACACGCAGCAGTTCTTCCTCACCGCCACCACGATCGGCACCTGGGACCGCATGGGCTACGATGCGGCCAGCGACAACGGTGCGCAGCAGTGGCGCGACGTGTACTGGTCGTTCGGGCAGAACCTCGTCGACATGATGAACAAGTCGCGTGACGAGGAGCGCTGGGACCTGCTCGGCGTCGGCCACATCCTGAAGGCCTGGGGCTGGCAGGTGCTCACCGACCTGCACGGCGAGATCATCGTGCGGGAAGCGATCAACCAGAACACCTTCAGCTTCAACTACGACACGCAGGAGTACGCCTACCAGGCGGTCCGCGCACACCTCGACACCGCCATCACGCTCCTGCAGCGCACCGACGGCGCCGTGAACTCGGCCTACCTCGGCCGCACGGACCGCGTGTACAACGGGGACCGCAACAAGTGGCTCAAGTTCGCGTATGGGCTGCTCGCAATCCACCTCAACCACTACTCGAACAAGGCCTCGTACGACCCCGCCGCAGTGATCGCGGCCGTGGACCAGTCGTTCGTGGGCAACATCGACGACGCGCTGCTCCAGTACCCCGGCAACGCCAACGACGACATCAACTTCCTCGGGCGTACGCGCGGCAACTTCAATGCGCACCGCCAGACCAACTTCGTGGTCGGCCTGATGAACGGCACGGCGTTCGGTGGCGTGGTCGATCCGCGCATGAGCCGCATGCTCGCGCCGTCGCCGGACGGCCAGTACCGCGGTCTCGACATCAACGTCGCGAACTTCGGCGCGCTCACCACGGCGCAGCAGCCGAACAACTTCTACGGCTATGCCGGTGCGGGCGGCACCAATCTCCCCGGGCGCTACCTGTGGGCGAACCGTGCGCGCATGCCGATCATGACGTACTCGCAGCTGCAGTTCGTGAAGGCCGAGGCGGCCTACCGCTCGGGCAACCTGCCGCTGGCGCTGAGTGCCTACACGCTCGGCGTGGGGTCGCACATCGACTTCGTGAACGCACGCAACCTGGATGACGGCCAGTCTCCGACGCAGATCACGCCGGCCGAGCGCGCGGCGTTCCTCGCGGCCCCGGCGATTGTCCCGGCGACCGCAGCCGGCATGTCGCTCACGCGGATCATGTCGCAGAAGTACATCGCCCAGTGGGCCTGGGGTCACAACGAGCTCTGGATGGACATGCGGCGCTACCACTACACCGACATCGATCCGGCCAGCGGCCAGCAGGTCTACCCGGGCTTCACGCCGCCGGTGTCGCTGTTCGCCGACAACGCGGGCGCGGTGGCCCAGCGCATCCGCCCCCGCTTCAACTCCGAGTATGTGTGGAACCGTCCGGGCCTCGATGCGATCGGCGGCCTCGCGACGAACTACCACACCGTGCCGCTCTGGATCACCCAACCGTAACCATCCATGACTCGCCTTCGCGCCTTCGCGGCACTGCTCCTGACGCTGGCCTTCTCGGCGTGCGAGAAGAACCAGATCCAGGAGATCACGGCACCGGAGCCCGGTGCCCGCATCCGATTCTTCAACTTCAGCCTGAACGCCCCCGGCGTGCACTTCTTCGCCGGGACGAACAAGCTGACCGCCACCCTCTCGACCAACGGGGCGGAGTCCAACACCGGCGTCACGTACGGCGGCGTGGGGTCCAACGGCTTCTACGCCGGCATCGCGCCGGGGCAGTACGACTTCTCCAGCCGCATCACGGCCGTCGTGGACAACAACCTGGCGATCAACACCCGCCAGGCCACGCTCGAGGACGGCAAGGCGTACTCGTACTTCCTCAGCGGGTTCTATGACGCGGTGGGGAAGGCGTCCACCAGCTTCATCGTCGAGGACAACTTCCCCGTGGCGTTCGACTACGCGGTCGCGCAGGTGCGCTTCGTGCACGCGATCCCCAACGCGAACCCCATGGCCCTCATCGTGACGAACACCACCACGAACGAGGTCGATACGCTGGGGACCGAGGTGACCTACCAGAACGCCGGTCCGTTCGTGTCGCTGCCGGCCGGTCGGTACAACCTCGCGACGCGCTATGCCGGGGGCACGACGAACATCATCACCCGCACCGCGGTCGACTTCGTCGGCGGCCGCACCTACACCATCGGGGCGCGCGGCGACATCACGGTGGTCTCCACGACGGCGACCAACCGCCCGTTCCTGGACAACACGGCGAATCGCTGATCCGCCGGCTCCTCGCGGGACCGACGCCCCCGGCCATCGGCCGGGGGCGTCGTCGTTCCGCGACGCGTTCGCTACGCACTGGCCGTGCGCGCGCACTCGGCGAGCAGCGCCCCGGCCACGAACAGGGCGTCCTCGTCCGGATCGAAGCGCGGCGTGTGCACACCCGCCGCACTCCGTCCCTCGCGCCAGGTCCCCACGCGCATGAAGCACCCATCCATGCGCTCGGTGTAGAACGCGAAGTCCTCGCCACCCATGTTCGTCGTGGCAAGGGAGGTGAGTGCGCGTTCGCCCAGCAGGCCGCGGGCAGCGGACTGCGCCCACGCCGCACCCTGCGGCGTGTTCACGAGTGGCGGCGTGCCTTCGCTCAGCGTGACCGTCGCCGAGAGTCCGTGGGTGTCGGCCACGGCATGCGCCAGGCGCGTGAGCTCCTCGCAGAGCAGTGCCCGTGTCGCCGGCACGGTCGCCCGGATGGTCCCGCTGCACCGCGCCGACTCGGGGATCACGTTGGGAGCGTGCCCCGCCTGCACCATGCCCACGCTCACGACACCCGGCAGGGCGGGGTCCAGCCGGCGCGACACGATGGTTTGCACGGCCATGAGGAACGCACCGAGCCCCACGACGGGATCGCGCGTGTCCTGCGGCCGCGCGCCATGGCCGCCGCGGCCGGCGAACGTGATCGCAAAGGTGTCGGTGCTGGCGGCGAGCGGACCGGCGGTCGCGACCACCTCCCCGACGCAGAAGCGCCAATCCACGTGCGCGCCGAAGATCGCGTGCACGCCGTCGAGCGCGCCGCTCTCCAGCACCTTGGTCGCGCCTTCGCCCACTTCCTCGGCCGGCTGCAGGATGAGACGCACGGTGCCGGCAGCCGGTGCGCGCAGGAGCGCCATGCCCGCCGCCACGGCCCACGCGGCGTGCATGTCGTGTCCGCAGGCGTGCATCACGCCGGCGCGCTGCGAGGCGAACGGCAGGCCCGTCTCCTCGCTGATCGGCAGGGCATCGATGTCGCCGCGCAGCGCGATCACCGGCGCCCCGGGCCGCGTGCCGGGGATGGTCGCCACCAAGCCCGTGCCCGCGATCTCCCGCACGTCGTCGATCCCGGCTGCATGCAGGGCCGCGCGCAGCGTGGCCTGCGTACCCTGCTCCTGCCAGGAGAGCTCCGGCGCGGCGTGCAGGGTGCGACGCAGCGCGATGATGGCGGCACGTTCGGCCTCGGGGAACCCCGCGACCACTGCGCGCACGCGCGCCTCGCGCGCGGCCGTCACCGCGTCCTGCGCACTCACGCGCGCAACTCCTCGGTCCGCACCGTCAGCGCCTCGATCCGCGCCCGATCGACCTCGACGCCGAGCCCCGGCCGGTCCAGCGGCACGCGCACGGTGCCCTGTGCGTCCATGGTCCACTCCGGCGACACGATGTCCTGCGCCCAGTAGCGCGCACTCGGCGAGAGGTCGCCGGGCAGCGTGAAGTTGGGCAGGGAGGCGAGGGCCACGTTGTAGGCGCGACCGATCCCGCTCTCGAGCATGCCGCCGCACCACACCGGGATGCCGAGGGTCTCGCAGTAGTCGTGGATGGCGATGGACGGGGCGTACCCGCCCACGCGGCCCGGCTTGATGTTGATGATGCGGCCGGCACCGAGCGTCACCATGTCCTGCGCCCGCTCGAGCGAGGTGATGGACTCGTCGAGGCAGAGCGGGGTCCGCAGCTTCCGCTGCAGCTCGGCGTGGCGCACGATGTCATCGTGGGCGAGCGGCTGCTCGATCATCATCAGGTTCAGGTCGTCGAGCGCGAGCAGGCGGTCGGTGTCGGCGAGGGTGTACGCGTTGTTGGCATCGGCCATGAGATGGGCCTCGTGGCCCACGGCCTCGCGCACCGCACCCACCCAGTCGACGTCGCGCCCGGGAGCGATCTTGATCTTCACCTTCTGGTACCCCTCGGCCAGCGCTTCGGTCGCCTTGGCGATCAACGTGTGCACATTCCGCTGGATGCCGAGGGAGATGCCGGTGGCGATCCGCTCGCGTGTGCCGCCGATGAGCCGGGCGAGCGGCAGGCGGGCCTGCTCGGCAGCGATGCCCCAGCAGCCCATCTCGAGCGCGGCCTTGGCCATGTTGTGCCCGCGCACGTCCTGCTCGAGGAGGTCGTGTACGGCGCTGGGCGCGTCGACGCTGCGGCCGAGCAGTCGCGGGGCGAGCACGCGCACGATGGTCGGCCAGGCGGTGTCGAGCGTCTCGGACGAATAGTTCGGCAGGTCGTCCACCACGCTCTCGGCCCAGGCCTGCGCGCCATCGGCATCGAAGAGCTCGAGCAGCAGGATGCGGCGCTCGCGCATCTCGCCGGAGGAGATGCGGAACGGTTCGCGGAGCGGGAGGCGGATCTCGCGCAGGACGATGCGGTCGAGTCGGATCATGGAAGGGTCACCGCAGGAGCAGGTAGGTGCCGCCGGCGGCATCGGCGACGAAGCCGCGGACGTGGTAGCCGAGCGGGAGGTAGTGCGTGAAGGCGCGGCGCGTGGCGAAGCGCCAGCGCCGTGCGGCCGCGAGGTCGCTGGCGGCGAGCGCCGAGATGTCGCGTGGCACGCGCACACCTACGGCGCGGGCATCGACCAGCGGTCCCTCGCGGGCATCGGCGCCGACCGCCAAGGGCAGGCCATCGGGCAACACCTCCAACGGCGTGGCCGCGCGGGCGGGATCCACGGCCCAGGTGATCACGAAGCGGTCCGTTGGCATGTCGCCCTGCAGGGGCGAGTTGGTGGCCTCGCCGTACATGGCCACCACGTACTCGTCCGCCCGCGCGCCCATGCGATTGAGGTTCAGGTGCGCGTTGCGCGCGACGAGCGGGTCGTAGGTCCAGTAGATGGTCTCGATGCCGCGCGTGCGGCACTGGTCGCGCTGATACGCCTTGAGCGCCTCGCCCAGGTGCATGCCCTGCGCGTCGGGATGTACGGCGAGCATGTCGGACCAGTGGATGAGCTTGCCGTCCTTCACGCCGGTCACGCCGAAGACGAAGCCGAGCATGCGTCCGTCCTCGGCGAAGGCACCGGCCGTCACGCCGCCGGTCTTCTGCGCGACGAGCAGCATCGCCGCCGGGATCTTCTCGGTGAATCCCTGTCCCCAGGTGAGTTCCTGGAGTGCGACGCAGGCAGCCCGGTCGGCATGGGTGGCGAAGTCGCGGATCAGGGGCACTGCGAAGGGCGTACGGAGAGGGGAGTGGGGAAGACGGAAGCCGGTCGCTCCCGTCGCTCGACACTGCTAAACTACAGGCCGTGACTTCACTTCGCTCGGCTGCAGTGCGGGTGTGCGTGGTCCTGGCTGCCGCCACCATGCCGCTGTCCGGTGCGTCGGCGCAGGCGCCGGGCGCCGTGGACGTCGCGCCGGCGCCGATCGTCACGCGCCGCGACCTCGTCTGGCTGGTCGTCGGCAGCGGCGTCACCATCCTCGCGCAGCGGGCCGACCTCGACGTCCGCCGGCAGGTCCGCAGTGCGGGCACGCAGGACAACGGCGGACTCGATGCCCTGGCCCGGGTCGGCAACGTCTGGGGACAGCCGCTGGCGCTGCTGGGCGGCATGGGCCTGTGGGTCGGCGGTCGCGTCGGCCAGCGCCCAACGCTCGCGGCGAGCGGGCTGCGTGCCGTCGAGGCCATCGGCGTGAGCGGCGTGCTCGGCAAGGTGGCGAAGGGTGCGTTCGGGCGTGCGCGGCCGCGCGTGAACGGCACGGACGCCTGGGACGTGGATCCCGGCCGCGGCTTCTCGCTCAGCGACGGCGACTACGAATCCCTGCCGTCCGGCCACACCACCGCCGCGTTCGCATTCGCGGCCGCCGTCACCAGCGAGGTGCGACATCGCGCGCCGCAGCACGCCCGCTGGGTGGGCATCGCGAGCTTCAGCGTGGCCGCCGCGACGGCCTACGCGCGCGTGCACGACGATGCCCACTGGCTCAGCGACGTCGCCGCGGGTGCCACGCTCGGCGCCACCACCGGATGGGCCGTGACGCGTTGGCACCGCACGCGACCCGGGAACCGCGTCGATCGTCTGCTCCTGGGCGCCGGTCCCGAGGGCGCCGCACTCATCGGAGTGAGTCTCCCGTGGCCGTAGACGGCATCTTCATCACCTCCGAGCTCGAAGGCGCGCTCGCCGACCGGATCCACGCCCACCAGCTGGTGTTCGATCCGAAGATGGCGAACCACCTGCCGCCGCACATCACGCTCATCGGGTCCTCGGGTGCGGGTCCGGCCCCGCCGACCACCCCCATCGCCGAACTCAAGGCGCGCATCCTGCCGGTGACGCGGACCACGGCCCCCATCACGCTGCGCTTCGGGCCACCCGAGCGCTTCGTGCAGCGCGAGATCGTCTCCATGCGCCTCGATCCGCACGGCCCGCTGCGTACGCTGCACGAGCGCCTCAAGGGGTGCGGCCTCCCGTTCCTGCAGAGCCGGTACCCGTTCACGCCGCACTGCACGCTCAACCTGTATCCGACGCTCACACCGGAGCGGCTGCGCCGCATGCTGGCCATCCGCGAGGACGAGCCGTTCGTGGTGCACACGCTCTGCATCTACCACACGAAGGAGCCGCAGAAGCCCAAGCTGCTCTTCACCGCCAAGCTCGAGGGCCAATGAACGTCCCGCGCCCGCTCGGCGTCACGCGTCTTGGCTTGCTCCTCGGCCTTTTCTTCATGGGGAGCGCAGTCCCGGCGCAGGCGCGCCTGCTCCGGGCCGGCGACGTGGACACGTTGCCGGCCGGACCGGCGACCGCGCGGCTCGCCTACGGCAGTGACTCGTTGCAGTTCGGCGACCTGCGCCTGCCCGACGGCCCCGGGCCCTTTCCCGTCGCCGTCGTCATCCACGGCGGCTGCTGGGTCACGCGCTTCGCGTCGCTGCGCAACAGCACGGCGCTCGCCGACGCGTTGCGCCGCGCCGGCATCGCCACCTGGAACATCGAGTACCGACGCGCCGACAGTCCGGGCGGCGGATGGCCCAACACCTTCCTCGACGCCTCCGCGGCCACCGAGCACCTGCGGGTGCTGGCGACGCAGTACCCGCTCGACCTCTCGCGCGTGATCAGCATCGGGCATTCGGCGGGCGGGCATCTGGCGCTGTGGCTGGCGGGCCGCGCACGCATCCCCGCCGGCAGTCCGCTCGCCCTCGGCGATCCCCTGCCGCTCCGTGGGGCCGTCGCACTGGCCGGCATCGCCGACCTGGCGGACTTCCGCACGTATCAACAGAACAGCTGCGGCAACGTGGTCGACGGTCTCATGGGCGGCGACCCGATGCAGGTCCCCGATCGTTATGCGGCCGGCTCACCGGTCGCCCTCTTCCCGCTCGGCGTGCCGCAGGTGCAGGTGGTGGGCACACTCGACCGCGTGATGCCCGCGCGCGCGCGCGAGGCCCACGCCGCCGCCGCGCGGGCGAGCGGGGATGCCGTCACGCTCGAGGTCATCGAGGGGGCCGGCCACCACGAGCTGATGTCACCGCGCACGGCGGCCTGGCCACGCATCGAGGCGGCGGTGCGGCGCCTGCTCGCGATGCCCTAGGCTTCCGTCAGGGCTGCGGGGATTCGACGTCGCGCGCACCCACCGCGCGCAGCCACTTGGACAACGCGCTGAAGTAGGTGGCGGAGTCGGCGATGAAGGCGCGGTCGTGCCCGCCGGTGAGCCGCACGAACTCCTTCGGCGCCGGGGCGGCCGCGAAGAGTGCCTCGCCGAACGTGAACGGGATCACGCGATCGTCGGTGGCGTGCAGCAGCAGCTTGGGCATCGCGATGGAGTCGATGCGCTCGATGCTGGCGAAACGCTCGGTGGCGAGCGTGCGGATCGGCATCCAGGGATACCGCGAGGCCCCCACATCCGGCACCGAGGTGAACGCGCCCTCGAGCACCAGTCCCGCCGCCTCGACCTGCGCGGCGAGGTGCGTGGCCACACCCGAGCCGAGGGAGTGCCCGTAGATCACGATCCGCGAGGCCGGGATCCCGCGCTGCTGCACCATCCAGTCGTAGACCGCGCGGGCATCGCCGTAGAGCAGCTCCTCGTCGAGCGGGCCGTCCTCGCTCGCCCCGAAGCCGCGATAGTCGAACGCGACCACGCCCACGCCGGTCGCCACCACCGCGCGCGACCAGTCCTGACGCAGCGGGATGGAGATGTTGCCGGCGTTCCCGTGGCAGACGAGCAGCCAGAGGCCGAGGGTGTCGTCACGGGCGGGCGGCGGCACCACCCACGTGACCAGCGCCAGCGAGTCGGGTGACAGCACCGTCGCGGGTTCCACGCGGAGGTCGGCGGCGGCGGCGACCATCTCGCGCCCCCCGTAGCTCGTCGGGTGGTAGACGAAGCCGTCCTCGTTCACGCGCATGTACGCGATGGCGCCGACGTACCCGAGTACCGCGATGAGCACCGGGACGACGAGCAGCCAGCGCCGGTTCGTCGGCGGCGCGGCGGGGATACGTGCGTGGATGCCGCTCATCGGTGGCTGCGTGCGGGGAGGATGCTACTTGAGCGCTTTCTGGATCGCACCTTCGATGTCCTGCGTGCCGCCGACGCCGGCGTACACGACGACGCCGGCCTTGTTCACCACCACCACGTAGCTCGTCGCGGGCACGTCGTACTCGCCCACCGCATCCCCCTTGCGGTCGTAGAGGTGGGTGAACCCGCCGAGGTGCTGCGCGGTGTAGCGGCGCACGCGTTCCGCGGACTGGTTGGCACTCACCGCCACGCCCACGAAGGTCACGGACGCATGCTTGCGCTGTGCCGCCTCCATGCGTGGCTCGAGTTCCTTGCACACGCTGCACCACGTCGCCCAGAACTCGATCACCGCCACCTTGCCCTTGATGGTCTCGGCCAGCGTGACCGGCTTGCCGTCGAGCGTCTCGAGCGCGGCGTCGGGCGCCTTGGCCCCGACGTCGATGCCGAGCTGCGCGTCGGCACGGCGCGGCAGGAGCAGGGTGGTGGCCAGCGCGGCGGTCAGCAGGACCATCGAGCGGCGGCGACGCCAGGTGGCGCGCAGGAGCGTTCCGATCATATCAGCAGTTTCCCCATCTCGATGAGATACCACTCGGCCACGCCGAGCATCAGCAGGGCGAAGAGCCGCTTCACCCACAGCATCCATACCCCGGCGCGCGGCAGACGGGCCAAGGCGCCGCTGGACAGCCCCACGGCCACCAGCAGCGCGCACATCCCCACGGAGAAGGTGAAGAGGTACACGAAGCCCAGGACCGCGCTGCCCGTGGTCGTGACCCAGGTGAGGATCGCCGCCATGACAGGGGCCCCGCAAGGCGCGGCCACCAATCCGGACATCGACCCCATCACGAACGCCCCGACCGCGCGTCCGCCCGTGCCGGCGGTCGCCGCGCGCTGCAGGATCGCGTTGGGGAGGCGCACCGGGATCACATCGAGCATCGCGAGGGCGGCGAGCACGAGCACGTTCGCCATCGCGAAGTACAGCCAGGGATTGGTGCTGATGCTGCCGAACATCGTGCCCGTGAGTCCGGCGATCAGGCCCAGCACCGAGTAGAAGGTCGCCAGGCCGAACACGTACGAGGCCGTGAGGGCCAGGGTGCGCCAGCGCGGCGGCGGCTGCTCCCCCACCGCCTGCCCGCCGACGATCGCCGCCGTGATCGGGATCATCGGGTAGATGCAGGGTGTGAGGCTGGTCAGCACGCCGGCGAAGAAGATCACCGGCAATGCGGCCACGGGACTGGAGGAGAGCGACTCGGCGAGCTGCACGCTTCGGGGGAGACGGTGTGGGGGAGGGACGCGAGGTGCGACCGTGGTTCAGCGCGGCCGGCCATCCGCCAGGATGACGATCGGGGTCGCAGCCTCGACGCGGCGCTCCTTCCGTACGTGCAGTACGACGCCCGCGGATGGGGCGTTCACCGCACGGCGGCTGCCGGATGAACCGACGAGGTGGCCGAGAAGTTCGTTCGTGGCGACGGTCTGGCCCGGGCGGACGGCCGGGAGCCAGTGTGCGCCGCTGTCCGCGCTGACCACCACGCGGCGGTCGTGGCGCACGGGTGCGGCGGGCGTCGTGGCGGGGCTCGCGGCCGGCCCGGTGAGGACCCCGAGTCCCGTGAGCACGTTGCGGGCCCCGCGCAGGAACGCCGCCGTGGCCTCCGCCTCCTCCCGTGCGGCGCCCGACTCGAACACCGTCATCGCCGGCACGCCGGAGAGGTGCGCGGCCGTCTGCAGGAAGCGGGAGGTCGCGACCGTGCGTGGTCCCTCGGTGTCCCACACCACGCGCGGCGTGCCCCAGAGCTGCGCGAGATGCAGCGCGCGGGCGTCGACACTGGAGTCGAGTCCCGGCCGGGCGACGTAGGCGAACGCGCCGACGGCCTCGTCGCCATCGGAGCCATGCAGGTCGATCAAATAGTCGCTCTGTGCGACTATCTCGCGCATCAGGAGGGCGGCGAGCCGTTCGGTGGGACGGCCGTCCGCGCGACCGGGGAAGACCCGGTTGAGGTTGAGGCTGTCCAGCGGGCTGAGCTGCGCGAGTCCGGCGGCGTACCCGGCCGCATTGGCCGTCTCGACGAGGAGCACCGTGCCCCGAAGGGTGCCCTGCACCGTGGCACCTTCGAGTTCCACCGCGAGCCGCTGCAGGGCGCGCATGGCCGAGACCTTCCCGCCGTGCACGCCGGCGACGAGGGCGACCCGCGGTCCGGGCGTCGTCCCGCCGAAGGTCCGGACCGCGAGCGGCGGGGTGCTGTCCGGACGCAGGCTGCGGTCGACACTGGGAACAGGGTCCGACGGGCAGCCGACGCTCGGCAGGAGCAGGGCGCCGGCGACCAGCACGTGCAGTAGTCTCCGCGACGTGCGACGAAACCGCCCGCCATCGCCGCTCGTCCTTCCCGCATACCTGTTCCGGAGTCCGATCATGCGCATGCCCATCCGTTCAATCTACCCGGCGCTCGCCAGCACCATCATGCAAGCCTGGAAGCCGCTGGCGGTGGCCCTCCTGGGGTTCGCCATCCTGACGTGAAGCTCAAGTGCTGCTGACGCCACGCGGGGCGCCCGGGGAGAAGCTCCAAGTGGCTGTGTGAGGCGCTAAGTTACGGGGATGTGAGAGGTGGTGCCCTGTTGGTTCTCCCACCTCACACCTCCCACCTCACACCTCTCCATTCGTGGCCCCACAGTTCATCTATGTGATGAAGGCGCTCAAGAAGGTGATCCCACCTTCGCGCATCATCCTCGACGACATCTGGCTCTCGTTCTATCCCGGCGCCAAGATCGGCGTCCTCGGCCCCAACGGGGCCGGCAAATCGTCGCTCCTCAAGATCATGGCCGGCGTCGACACCGACTTCCAAGGTGAGGCCTGGCCGCACAAGGGCACCCGCATCGGCTACCTGCCGCAGGAGCCGCAGCTCGACGAGTCGCTCGACGTGCGCGGCAACGTTGAACTGGCGGTGAAGGCGCAGCGGGACCTGCTCAAGCGCTTCGAGGCGATCTCGGCCAAGTTCGCCGAGCCGATGAGCGATGACGAGATGAATGCGCTCATCGAGGAGCAGGGCAAGGTGCAGGAACGCATCGACGCACAGGACCTCTGGAACCTCGACAACAAGATCGAGGTGGCCATGGATGCCCTGCGCCTGCCACCCGGCGACGCCGGCGTGACGCAGCTCTCCGGCGGCGAGAAGCGGCGCGTGGCGCTGTGCCGCGTGTTGCTCGAGGAGCCCGACATGCTGCTGCTCGACGAACCGACCAACCACCTCGACGCCGAGTCCGTGGCCTGGCTCGAGCACTTCCTGGAGAGCTTCCCGGGCACGGTGGTGGCGATCACGCACGACCGCTACTTCCTGGACAACGTGGCGAAGTGGATCCTCGAGCTCGACCGCGGGCGTGGCGTACCCTACGAGGGCAACTACTCGGGGTGGCTCGAGCAGAAGAAGACGCGCCTCGCACAGGAGGAGAAGGTGGCCTCGGCGCGGCAGCGGTCCCTGGAGCGCGAGCTCGAGTGGGTGCGCATGGCCCCGCGCGCGCGGCAGGCCAAGAGCAAGGCGCGCCTGCAGAAGTACGAGGAACTGGCGAGCGAGGCGCAGCAGGAGAAGATCGCCGCCAACGAGATCATCATCCCGCCGGCCCCGCGCCTCGGCAACGATGTGGTGATCGCCAAGGGGCTCACCAAGGGCTTCGGCGACCGGCTGTTGATCGACAAGCTCGATTTCTCGCTGCCGCGCGGCGGCATCGTCGGTGTGATCGGCCCTAACGGCGCCGGCAAGTCGACGCTGTTCCGCATGATCACCGGCCACGAGAAGCCGGACGGCGGCACACTCACCGTCGGCGAGACCGTGAAGCTCGCGTACGTGGACCAGGCCCGCACGCTCGATCCCAACAAGACGGCGTGGGAGGAGATCTCGGGCGGCAACGAGACCATCCTCGTCGGCAAGAAGGAGATGAACACCCGCGCCTACCTCTCGAGCTTCAACTTCAAGGGCACCGACCAGCAGAAGAAGGTCGGGATCCTCTCGGGTGGCGAGCGCAATCGCCTGCACCTGGCGAAGACCGTGATGAGCGGCGGCAACCTGCTGCTGCTCGACGAGCCGACCAACGACCTCGACGTGGACACGCTGCGCGCGCTGGAAGAAGCGCTGGTGGACTACTCGGGTTGCGCCGTGGTGATCTCGCACGATCGCTGGTTCCTCGACCGCCTGGCGACGCACATCCTCGCGTTCGAGGGGGACTCCGAGGTGGTGTGGTTCGAGGGCAACTACCAGTCGTACATCGAGGACCTGCGCAAGCGGAAGGGCGCGGACGCGGACCAACCGCACCGGATCAAGTTCAAGCCGCTGGTGCGGTAGGGGCAGGTGGGAGGTGTGAGGTGTGAGGGGGGCGCCCGTGCGGGCGCCCCTCGTGCGTACGGGGATGGAGCGAGGGAACGTCGTGCGACACATCTGGGTAGCAGGACCAGGGCGGCTCACCGGGTGAGGGGCGATGAACGCGGAGACGTGGATGCGGCTGCAGCGGCGATCGCTGGTGCGCGCAGTCGGGCGGGTGGCGATCGTCCCCGCGATGCTCGGGTCGGCGGGCGCTCCGCTCATGGCGCAGGGCACGATCCGCGGGCAGGTGCTCGATTCACTCTTCGCGCGCGCGCCGCTCGCCGGGGCGACCGTGGTGCTCCAAGGCGCCCCGCACACCGCGGTCACGGACCGGTCGGGGCGCTTCGTGCTTCGCGACGTGCCGGCGGGGCGGTACCAGGTGGCGTTCTTCCACCCGCTGCTCGATTCCCTCGAGATCTCCGCCGCAGCGGTGCCCGTGGAAGTGCGCGACGGCGGGGCGGCAGCGGTGACCCTCGGCATGCCCTCGGTGGCGCGGCTGGCGGCGGCACTCTGCCCCTCGGGCCTCGAACAGGCCACCGGTCTCGTGTTCGGCGTGGTCCGCGACGCGGAGCGTGAGGCGCCGCTCGACAGCGTGGTCATCAACGCCCACTGGTTCGTGGCGACGCTCGAGCGCGGGGTCCTGCGCGAGTCCCGCGTGCAGGTCGACGCCATGTCGGGTGCCGATGGGCGCTATGTCCTCTGCGGCGTGCCCACGGACGTGGTGACGACCATGCTGGCGCAGCGCGGAGAGCAGCGCACCGGCGACCTCCAGCTCTCGCTCGCCAGCGGCGACCTCGTCCGTCGCGACCTGTTGCTGAGCCTCAGCGACACCGCCGCGCGCCGTGCCCCGTTGATCGTCACCGACACCGGACTGCGTGCGGTCCCCGCGGGCAGTGCCCGGTTGCGGCTCCGCGTGGTGGACGGTCGCGGGCGTCCGGTGGGTGGAGCCTCCGTGGGGGTGCGGGGCGCGCCCGCGGGCGCCACCACCGATGCCGACGGGCGGGCGACACTCGTGCGCCTGCCGAGCGGCTCGCAGGCGCTGCTGGTGCGGAAGGTCGGCCAGGAACCCGTGCAGCAGGTGGTGGCGCTGCGTCCCGGTCGCGACGCGGAGGCGACCGTGCTGCTCGACCGTCGCATCGCCGAACTGCCCACGGTGGCGGTGACCGGACGCAAGGTGAACCGGACCCAGCTGGAGCGCGACATCGAGCGCCGTCTCCTCTCGGGATTCGGCTACCAGTACAACGCGGCGCAGATCCAGCGCGCGGCGAGCGGACTCACGTTCTGGGCGATGGTGCCGGGCATCCGCGTGATCAACGACGGGTTCGATGCGCTCCCGCTCATGCGCAGCAGCTCGGGCGACCTCTGCGTCCCGAACGTCCTGTTCGATGGCGCACTCGTGCCGGATGTCGGGGCCTGGGAGCTGCGCATGTACCTGATCGGCGCGCGGCGCATGGAGATCTACCCGTACGCGGCCACGCGCCCGGTGGAGTTCCCCCGCGGCATCGACTGCGGCACCATCGCGATCTGGTCGTAGCCGACCCGAGCTCAGTGCGGGTGCTGCCCGCTCGCGAGTGCCAGGTGATGCACCACGTGATGGTCCCCGAGCGAGAGCACGCCAAGGAACCCCAGTCCGCGCAGCCGGGCGATCGCGCGGGTATCCGTGGGGTCGGTCACGCGCACGGTCACCTGCGCACCGTCCGGTGCCTCGCTCGCGGTCCACGTGAAGCCGTCGGCCTTGCTCACGGTGGTGCCATGCGCCATCGCCATGCGGCGGATGGCGTCGCGCGTGCGGCCCGTGCCCGTCACGACGAAGCGCACGCCCCCGGGCACCGACTCCTGCTGCACCGCCGAGCGGATGGTGACGTCGTCCATGTCGATCAGGTGCTGGCGCAGCGCCTCGAGGTTCACCTTGGACCAATCCGTCTTGGGATCGGCGTCGAGCAGGCGCACGATCTCGGCGATGGTGGCGAACGCCTCCTGACCCGCCCGCGTGGGTGCGGGGCGCTTTGCCGCCTGCGCGGAATCGTGCGACATGCCGGGCGTGTGCACGTGGGCCTGCGCCGCGAGCGGGGTGATGAGCAGCGTGGTATGCAGCGTGCCGAGTGTGGCGGCGAGCCCCAGCGCGGCAGCGCTCGGGAACGGGAATCGGGGGATACGCACGAGGTCTCCTCGCAGGGGTCTGGTCGCGGTCCGGCCCGTGGTGCGCGTCGGTCGCGATGCTGCACGATAGCACGCCGACCGGCTGTCTGGCAGCACGGGACCGCGGACGCTATCGTTGCCGCCATGCGCCCCTCACCCTTGATCCTCCTGCTGGCGACGGCGCTCGTCGTCACGCCCTCCACACCGCTCGCGCAGCGGAGCTCCCGCGACGCGAGTGCGGCGGGAGCCCCCACGGTCGCGCTGCCCTTCACGCTCGACCAGGTGATGAGCGCGCCGTACCCCACCAACCTCACGGCATCCCGCAGCGGCGAACGGCTCGCCTGGACGCTCAACGCACGCGGCCAGCGCAACCTGTTCGTGGCCGAGGGTCCGGCGTTCGAGGTGCGTCGCCTCACTGACTATCCGCAGGACGACGGACAGGAGCTCAACGCCGTACAGATCTCGGATGACGGGAAGTGGGTCGTGTACATGCGCGGCGGGGACTTCGGCTCCAACTGGGACGACGCGCTGCCGGTGAATCCCACGGCCAGCCCGACACCGGTGAAGGTCGAGATCTGGACGGTGCCGTTCGCCGGCGGCACACCGGTCTCACTCGGGGAAGGCGTGAGCCCCGTGATCTCGCCGCGCTCCGACCTCGTCGTGTTCGAACGGGCGCGGCAACTCTGGTCTGCGCCGATCGACGGCTCCGCGCCGGCCCGCAAGCTCTTCGACCAGCGCGGGAACGCCAGCGACGCGCAGTTCTCGCCCGACGGCAGCCGCATCGCGTTCGTGAGCGGCCGCGGTGACCACGCGTTCATCGCGGTGTACACGGACGAGGCCACGCCGCTGCAGTACCTCGCGCCGAGCACGAACCGCGACTGGAGCCCGCGCTGGTCGCGCGACGGCCGGCAGATCGTGTTCGCGCGGCGACCCGGCAGCGGCGGTCCCGCCGCGAACTCCCTCGAACCGCAGCCGGCACCCTGGAGCATCTGGATCGCGGACGTCGCAACCGGGACCGCGACGCCGCGGTGGGCCAGCGACACCTCGCTGCGGGCCGGGGTACCGTCCACGCACGGTGGCGTGAACCTGCATTGGACGGCCGGGGACCGCATCGCGTTCCTGAGCTATCACGACGGCTGGCCGCACCTCTACTCCATGCGCGCCGCGGGAAGCGAGCCGCCGATGCTGCTCACGCCCGGTGCGCACATGGCGGAGTACATCACGCTCTCCGCCGACGGTCGCCACCTGCTCTACGCCGGCAACCTCGGCACCACGCCGGGCGACATCGACCGCCGTCACGTGGTGCGCGTGCCGGTCGATCGCGCCGAGCCGGACGTGCTGACACCGGGCGCGGGCGTGGAGTGGACGCCGGTGGCGATGAGCACCGGACGCATCGCGGCGATCGGGGGCGATGCGCAGCGTCCTCCGGTGCCGTTCGTGCTCGAAGCCGCCGGGGATGCCCGCCCGCGGCCGAACACGCCGCGTCGTTGGCTGGGTGAGGCCTTGGTGCCGGCGGACTTCCCTGCGCGCCAGCTGGTGCAGCCGCGGCAGGTGGTCTACAAGGCGGCCGACGGCGTGACGGTGCACGCCCAGTTGTTCGAGCCCGTCGGCGCGGCCGCGCGCGATGCCGCCAAACGACCGGCCATCGTGTACGTGCATGGCGGACCGCCTCGCCAGATGCTGCTCGGCTGGCACTACGGCGACTACTACTGGAACGCCTACGCGATGAACCAGTACCTCGCGAATCGCGGGTTCATCGTGCTGTCGGTGAACTACCGGCTCGGCATCGGCTACGGCTTCGATTTCCATCGACCGCCGCGCGCGGGCATCGCGGGCGCGTCGGAGTACCTCGACATCAAGGCCGCCGGCGAGTGGCTCCGTGCGCAGCCCAACGTGGATCCGGCGCGCATCGGCATCTACGGCGGGTCATACGGCGGCTACCTGACGGCGCTGGCCCTCGGTCGCGACTCCGAGCTGTTCCGCGCCGGCGTCGACATCCACGGCGTGCACGACATGACCAGCGAAGGCGGCTCGCGGTTCGGGGCCAGCAGCTGGCGCTTCGAGCGCAGCACGGCCGAGCTCGACGCGATGGCGCGTACGGCCTGGGAGAGTTCGCCGGTCTCGACGGTGGGGACGTGGAGGTCGCCCGTGCTGCTGATCCACGCGGATGACGACCGCAACGTGCGCTTCAGCCAGACGGTGGACCTCCTGCAGCGCCTGCGCGCCCAGCGCGTGGACGTGGAGGAGATCACGATCGTGGATGACACGCACCACTTCATGCGGCACGAGAACCAGAAACGCGTGAACGCCGCGATCGCCGAGTATCTCGAGCGCAAGCTCAAGCCGGTCATGTGATGCGGCTGCCTGCGGGCGGGGGCACGCGCCGGTCCGTGCTCGTGGTCGTGGCGGCCGTGTGGTCGGTCGCGCTGGCGGTGCCGGCCCACGCACAGGTGCCCGTGGCCCCCGCCCCGCCGCCGACGCAGCTGGTGGTGCTCGGGACCGGCACACCGAACGCCGATCCGGAACGCAGCGGGCCGGCGCTCGCGGTGGTACGCGGGACACGATCGTACCTCGTGGACGCCGGCCCCGGGATCGTGCGCCGCGCCGCTGCCGCCTCACGGAACGGCGTGACGGCACTCGCACCGCAGCATCTGCGGGTCCTCTTCCTCACGCACCTGCACAGCGACCACACGGTCGGGCTGCCCGACGTGATCCTCTCGGCGTGGACGCTCGAGCGCGATGTGCCGCTCGAGGTCTACGGTCCGCCCGGGACCAAGGCGATGGTGGAGCACCTGCTCGCCGCCTACAGCGCGGACATCCGCAATCGCATCGATGGCGCCGAGCCCGCCAACGAGCAGGGCCACAAGGTCAACGTGCACGAGATCGCGCCGGGCCTGGTGTTCGACGACGGCAACGTGAAGGTGCGGGCGTTCGCGGTGCCGCACGGCGACTGGGAGGTCGCGTTCGGGTATCGGTTCGAGTCCGCGGACCGCAGCATCGTCATCTCCGGCGATACGCGGGCGAGCGACGCGGTGGTCACGGCCTGCAACGGCTGCGACCTGCTGGTGCACGAGGTCTACTCGGCCGAACGCTTCAAGACCCGCCCGCCGGAATGGCAACGCTACCATGCGCGGGCCCACACCAGCACCGTCGAGCTCGCGGCGCTCGCGACCCGGGCCATGCCGCGACAGCTCGTGCTGTACCACCAGCTCTTCTGGGGCACCGACGACGCCGGACTGCTCGCGGAGTTGCGGGCGGCGGGGTACCTGCGCGCCGCCGTCTCGGCGCGGGACCTGGCGATCTATTGAAGGCGTCGGGCGCGCCGCGCGCGCGGCGCGACCCGTGCGCTCAGCGGGTCACGCTGCGGACCACGCCGAGTGTGAGCGTGTGGTTGAACTCGTTGGTGGACGCCGGGCCGAGCGCGTTCCACAGGTTGAGGTACCCGACCTCGATGCGGTGGCGCGCGTCGAGCGGGACACCGACGCCGACGGCGGCGCGGTTCTGCGCGAGGCGCCCGGTCGCGGTGCCATGCCCGACCGGGACGAGGATCTCGTCGTAGACGTAGGCCAGGAGCGGCAGTCCGCCGCGCGTGAACCGGCTGAGCGGCATCTGCGCCCGCACGAGGTACCGCGCGCGCTGCTGATACTGGAAGGTCCCGGTCTCGCCGCCCACCACCGGTGCCAACCAGCGCTGCTCCCAGCGATACCGGTGCGAGAGGCTCACCGCGCCTGCGCGACGGGCGAGTGCGAGCTGCTGCCAGGTGCGATGCTCGCGCAGCGGGGTCGCCGTGGGGCGTTCGCCGTACGGGGCGGTGGCGACGTAGGCGTAGCCGGCCGCGACGCGCACGCCGGGCGCGAGGGTCCACTGGACGCCGGGGCGCAGCAGCAGCTGCTGAGGCTCGTCGCCCAGCCCCATGCGCCGCCACTGCCCGTCGAACCACAGCGCCGTGCGTGCGCTGCGGGCCTCATCGACCGTGACGGTGACCTAGGTGGCGGCTTGATGCACGGCGATCCACCCGCCGGTCTGGGCCGCACAGGCGGCGCTCAAGACTCCGAGGCAGGCGGCCGATACTAGGGTGTCGCGAAGGATCGGGAGCACCATCACAAAGTACACAGCGACGCGCGACCGTGCATACTGTGTGACGGTGCCCTTGAGAACGACACTGTGGTCGCCGAGACTGACGCTCACAGACGCTGCCCAGAGCAAAGCCGTCGAAAGACGGCGACGCAGAGCCACGGAGCTACCGCGGACCCCGTCCGCCACGCCAGCCGAGCCGCCAGCCCTTCAGACCGCATCCGTGGTCCGTGGTTGGCGGCTCTCGCATTTCGGCGGGCGCCACCGACGCCGTAAGGGCGCTGCACCACGACCACGGAGGCATCCCTCTCTGAGGAGCTTCCGAGATGTCGACCCCGTTCCGCCGCACCACGCGCACTGCGCGTGCCCTGCGCCACACCACGCTGGTCCTGTCCGTGCTCGCGCCGCTCGCGTGCGAGCCCATGGATCCGTCCACGTCGCCCGACGATCCGCCGGAAGAGGTCGTGGTGAGCGCGGTGCGTGTGCTCCCGGAATCCTCGGCGGTGCTCGTGGGCCGCACCCTCACGTTGACCGCCGAGGCACGTGACGCGAGCGGGAACCGGATCCCGGGCGAGACGGTGACGTTCAGCAGCTCGGACACCGCGGTCGCGGAGATCGACGCGTCCGGCGTGCTCACGGCCAAGCGCAGCGGACGGGTCGACGTGGAAGCGCGCGTGCGCGGGGTGCGCGGCACGGGACGCGTGGTCGCGCAGGTGGAGCCGGTGGCGAGCGTACTCGTGTCGCCCTCGCGCACCAGCGTGCAGGTCGCGTCCGAGGTGACGCTCAGCGCGTCGACGCGGAGTGCGAGCGATGCGGTGCTCAGTGGCCGCGCGGTCGTGTGGAGTTCGACCGCGACGTCGATCGCCACGGTCGATGCATCCGGCCGCGTGCGTGGCATCGCGCCGGGCAGCGCCGTCATCCGGGCGACGAGCGAAGGCATCGTCGGCACGGCGCAGGTGGACGTCTCGGCGGCACCGCCGCCGCCGGTGCCGGGGACCGTCGCCGACCTGTCGGTCGCGTCGGTCAGCGACAGCGGCCTCACCCTGCGCTTCACCGAGGTGGGCAACGGCAGCGGCGCGGCGGCGACGTACGACATCCGGTACGCGCGATCGCCCATCACGTTCTCGACCGCGAGCACGCCGGCGCGCGGCACCTGCTCGGCGTCGTTCGCCGGTACGGGCGTGGGCAACGTGCGCACCTGCACCATCCTCGGGTTGAGCAGTGGCACCGCATACTCGGCACAGGTGGTCGCGTATCGCGGCACCCTGGGCGCCGGCGCCGTGCTGGGCGCGACGTCGAACATCGCGAGTGCGACCACCACCGTGCCGGCCGTGGCGACGGTCACGCTGGCCCCGACGACCGCGAGCGTCCTCACCGGTGCCACGCAGGCATTCGGCGCGACGCTGCGCGATGCGTCGGGCGCCGTGCTGACCGGCCGCAGCGTGACCTGGAGTTCGAGCAACACGGCCGTGGCCACGGTCAACGGCAGCGGCGTCGCGACGGGTGTGACGGCGGGCACGGCGACCATCACCGCGACGAGCGAGGGGCGCAGCGGCAGCGCGAGTCTCACGGTGAGCGTGCCGGCCCCGGCCCCCGTGGCCACCGTGACCCTGGCGCCGACGACGGCGAGCATCACCACCGGGAGCACGCGCAGCTTCGTGGCCACCCTGCGGGACTCGGCCGGCACCGTGCTCACGGGCCGGAGCGTCACCTGGACCTCGAGCAACCCGGCGATCGCGACCGTCTCGAGCGGCGGCGTGGCGACGGGCGTGGCGGCCGGCACGGCGACCATCACCGCGACCAGTGAAGGGCGCAGCGGCAGCGCGACGTTGACCGTGACCGTCCCGGCGCCGGCCCCGGTGGCGACCGTCACGCTCACGCCAACGACGGCGAGCGTGTTCACCACCGCGAGCCAGACCTTCGTTGCGACGCTGCGGGATGCGGGCGGCAACACGCTCACCGGACGCAGCATCAGCTGGACCTCGAGCAACACCGCCGTGGCCAGCGTCAGCGCGAGCGGCGTCGCCCTCGGCCTCACCGTCGGCACGTCGACCATCACGGCGACCAGCGAAGGCCGCACGGCCACCGCGACGCTGACCGTGGTCACGCCGCCGCCGCCCCCGCCGCCGGGCACGTTCACGTTCTCGTCGGACTGGAGTGCCGCGACCGGCACCTCGGCGACGGCGCTGCGTGACGGCGGGAAGTGGGACAACCTCTACTGCCAGCAGGCGGGTACCACGCTGACGGTGGTCCCCGGATCGACCGTCGGGTGGACCAAGACCGCGAACGTGCTGCGGCTCCAGGAACTCGGGCCGAGCGCCTGCGGCATGCTCGAGAAGCTGGATGCGGTGCCGCAGAGCACCACGCATTGGGGACGCTTCTACTTCCGCAACGACGAGGTCGGCGCGCGCCACAATCACGTCGCGACCCTGTTCCCCGTGGGCACCATCCAGCTCGCGCTGTGGAGCCGCTATGGGACGGCCGCCGGCGTGAACGTGTTCCTGCGCACGTACTGGACACCGACCGGCGCCGCGCAGCCGTACCCCACCAACGTGTGGTCGATGGGCACCGCCGGTCGCCAGCAGCTCGACTTCCTGCCCAACGGCGTGTGGTACCGCTATGAGTGGATGATGGAGTACGTCACGCCGACGACGTATCGCATCTGGCCGCGCATCTACGACATGTCGGACAACCTGCTCTACGATGCGACGCGGTTCTACCAGAGCGACTACCCGCAGTCCGGCGCCCACTCGCTCGCGTCGTACTACGCGGCAGGCAACACCTTCGGGCTCACCGACGCCTCCATGGCGCGGCGCTTCGGGATCGGCAACGAGGGTCCGGGTGGATCGACGCTCTCGGGCATGTACTGGTACCACGCCGACGTGGCACTCAGCACGACGGGCTGGATCGGGCGCTAGCGCAGTCGCGACATCGCGGGTGCACGGACGCACGGACGCGGGGGCCCACCTGGTGGGCCCCCGCGTCGCTGTTCACGGCACGCGCTTGCCCTTGAGCGGCTGCGGACCGAGGTCCGGGATGTTCACGCCGACGAGCTCGCGCGCGACCGAGCCGCTCAGGAGGTCTCCCTCGGCCGTGAGGCGCCAGGTGGAGATCGCTTCGATCGTACGGGACTCGCCGCCCGGCGCCGTCATCGTGCCTTCGGAGCGCGTGACGAAGGTGACGCTGCCGTCGATGCGTTTGGCGGCGAGCCGCACCGGGGGCCGCGGCGGCTGCCCTTCGATCGGCTGCGTGGTCAGCGTGCCGATCAAGGAATCGCCCTGGAGGGCGAGCACGAGTGTCGCCTTCGCGGTCACGGCGGTGACGCCGGCGTCGGTGACGCGCTGCCCGGCGGTGAGCTCGACCTCCCACTTGCCCACCAACGGATGGGATTGCGCGGCGAGCGCTGCGGTGGCGGCACTGAGCGGGAACAGGGTAACGGCGGCGAGGGCGACGAGCGAGGGGCGCATGAGGGGCGGGGTTGAGGTGGTCACTGCGATTCGGTCACCACACTGCGCCCAAAGGTTCACGGGCCATGGACGGACAGTTGTCAGGGAGTTGCCGGGCGCCATCTTTCGCGGATGGACCCCATCCGCAATCCCTTCGCACCGGGCGCAGGGGCCCCGCCGCCGGAACTCGCGGGACGCGATGCGCTGCTGCACGCCGTCCGGATCGCGCTTGCCCGGATCCGCGCCGGCCGCTCGGCGAAGAGTGTGCTGCTCGTGGGACTGCGCGGGGTGGGGAAGACGGTGCTGCTCGACCGGATCCGCGACATGGCGGAGGCCGATGGCCTGCAGACGGTGCGGCTGGAAGCCCCGGAGACACGCTCGCTGCCCGGACTGCTGGCGCCGGAACTGCGGCTGGCCCTGTTGCGCCTCTCGCGGAACGCGCGGGCCAAGGAGCTCGCGACCCGCGGGCTCCGGGCGCTCGCGGGTTTCGCGAAGTCGCTCAAGGTGAAGTACGGCGACCTCGAGGTGGGGCTCGACTACGACCCCGAACCCGGCCTCGCCGACAACGGCGACCTCGAGCACGACCTGCTCGCCCTGCTCGAGGCCACGGGCGTGGCGGCGCAGCGGGCGGAGACGGCGCTGGTGCTCTGCGTGGACGAGATGCAGTACGTGAAGGAGGATGAACTCGCCGCGCTGGTCACGGCCCTGCATCGGGCGGCGCAGCAGCAGTTGCCGGTGGCGCTCGTCGGTGCAGGGCTGCCGCAGCTGCCCGGACTCATGGGCAGCGCGAAGAGCTACGCGGAACGCCTGTTCGAGTTCCCGCGCATCGGCCCGCTCCCGGACGACGCCGCACGCGATGCGATCATCAAGCCGATCCGCGCGGAGGGCGCCGACATCACGCCGGAGGCGGTCGCGGCGATCCTCGAGCACACGCAGGGCTACGCGTACTTCCTGCAGGAGTGGGGCAAGCATGCGTGGGATGCGGCGGCGGCATCACCGATCACGGCCCATGATGTGGCACGCGCGACGGCGACGGTGATGGCGGCGCTCGACGAGAGCTTCTTCCGCGTGCGTTTCGACCGGCTCACGCCCAGCGAGAAGCGCTACCTGCGGGCGATGGCGCAGCTCGGGCCGGGGCCGCACCGCACCGAGGCGATCGCGCAGGTGCTGGGGCGCGAGGTTCCCTCGCTCGCCCCCACCCGGAGCTCGCTGATCGGCAAGGGCATGCTCTGGAGTCCGCTGCACGGCGACACCGACTTCACCGTGCCGTTGTTCGACGGCTTCATGCGCCGGATCATGCCGGGGGAGTCGTGGCGCTGACGCCGTGACGCGCGAGCCGATGCGCGGCGACCGTCACGTACTCGAGCCGCTTGCCGCGCCGGGCGAGGAGGATCCCCAGCGCGGTGCCGATCGCCCGCCATCCGCCCTGCGACGGCTGTGAGAGGAAGCGCCACGGTGCGCGCAGCACGTAGCCGGCGAAGCCGCCGAGCACCTCCCGGCCGCAGCGGGTGAGGCGATCGAGACCGAAGCCGCATTCGGCGAGCTGCGGTTCGATGTCGTTCAGCGCCCAGAGGTTCATCTCGGGGATGCCCGTCCGCCGTGCGACGGACCCGACGAGGCGGGAGTAGCGCAGGCGCGCGATCGCGAGGTCCGCGAGGGCGAGCCGCGTCCCGGCGGGCAGCTGCGCCGCGAGCGCGCCGAGCCAGCTGCGGCGCGACTGGAAGTGGTATGCCGCATCCACGCAGACCACCGCCGTCACGCCCGGGGCGTGTTCCGCGACCACCACCGCCTCGGCGCGCATGGTGCGCACCGTGATGCGGTCGCTGAGGCCCCAGGTGTGCACTCGCTCCGTGATGCGCGCCGTGATCGCCGGGTCGGGTTCCACCGCATAGACGTGCGCGGCCCCGAAGTGCTCGATCCACAGACGCGCTGAATCGCCGTACCCGCAGGCGCAATCGAGCACGACATCCCCGGCGCGCAACTTGGCCGCTTCGCCGACGCGACGCGCGAGCTCCTGTGCCGCCTCGCCGTACCGCCGGACGCCGCGCCAGAACCCGAGGTTGGTCCACTCGCCGAGCGATCCCGCGTCGGCGGTGCGACGATTGACGAGAGCAGGGACGATGACGGGACGCGGATAGTCGGTCACACGGAGCGCGAGAGGGGAACCTGCGCTAACTTCGCACCGGACCACACCCGGAGCCAGTCATGCGTCGTCTCGCGTTCTGCCTGCTCGCCGTCGCCACCACCGCCTGCTCGTCCAAGCCCGACACACCCGCACCGCCGCGGTCCCAGGCGGAGCAGCGCGCCGTGGACTCGACCATCGGGGCCTCGGCACTGCCGGGCGCACGCGGCGTGCAGGGTGCGCTCAAGGCCAGCGATTCAGCCAAGGCACGGCAGGCCCAACTCGACTCACTCGCCAAGCAGCCGGAGTGACGTCGCCGGATCCCAGCGCGCCGCCGCCGCGCCGCTTCGAACGCTACGTCGCACTCGGCGACAGCTCGACCGAAGGGCTCGACGATCCGATCGCCCCCGGGCGCTACCGCGGCTGGGCCGACCGCTTCGCGGCACTCGTGGACGCGGCCCAGCATCCGGCGCCGCTGCTCTACGCGAACCTCGCCATCCGCGGCCGGAAGACGCGCGCGGTGCGCGACGAACAGCTCCCCGTCGCGCTGGCGATGCGTCCCGACCTCGCGACCGTGTTCGCCGGCACCAACGACCTGATCCGTTCGGCGTACGACGAGTCCGCCGTGCTCGCCGACCTCGCGGCCATGCACCGCGCCCTGCGCGCGCAGGGCGCGACGGTGCTGACCATCACCATGCCCGACCTCTCGGGCGTGATGCCGGCGGCCCGGCGGATCGCGCCGCGGTTGCGCGCGTTCAACGCCGCGGTGCGGGCGCTGGCCGACGAGACCGGCAGCCTCGTCGCCGACCTCGCGCAGCACCCCGTGGCGAGCGACGTCCGGTTGTGGAGCGAGGATCGGCTGCACGCCAACAGCGAAGGCCACCGACGGGTCGCTGCGGCCCTCGCCCATCGCCTCGGCCTGCCGCAGGCGGACGCTGCGTGGGCCGCTCCGCTGCCGCCCGCCCCGCGGCCGAGTCTCGGGGGCCGCGCCATGCAGGAACTCCGCTGGACCGGGAAGTATTTGCTTCCGTGGTTGCTGCGGCGCGCCCTCGGCCGTTCGTCGGGCGATGGCGTCGTCGCCAAACGTCCCACGTTGCTCCCGGTATCCGAATGACGGCACTCAGCGACATCCCGCTCACCCGGCTCGACGGCAGCGGCACCACGCTCGATGCATGGCGCGGACAGGTGCGCCTGATCGTGAACGTCGCGAGCCACTGCGGCCTCACGCCGCAGTACCGCGGGCTCGAGGCCCTGTACCGACGGTACGCTGCCCAGGGCTTCACCGTGCTCGGCTTCCCTTGCAACCAGTTCGGGGAGCAGGAACCGGGCGACGCCGAGGCGATCCAGCAGTTCTGCACGCTGACCTACGACGTGACCTTCCCGATGTTCGCGAAGGTCGACGTGAACGGCGATGGCGCGCATCCGCTCTGGGTCCGGCTCAAGCAGGATCGCCCCGGCCTGCTCGGCACCGAGGCGATCAAGTGGAACTTCACCAAGTTCCTGGTCGATCGCGGTGCGCAGGTGGTGAAGCGCTATGCACCCACCGACGAACCCGACACGATCGCGAAGGACATCGAGCGCTACTTGGCGACGAGCGCCTTCTGAACCATGTCGCGGATGCGCAGCTCGAGCTGGCTGGTCGAGACACAGTTCACCTCGGCGCTGCTGGACGTGATCGGGTTCCGCCCCGTGCCGGTGATGAGCGTGAGGAGCTGCGAGCCGCCGGCTGCGTCCGCCTTCACCTGGGTCACGATCGACAGCGTGAGCTCGTAGGTCTCCGCATTCTGCATGGTGCCCGAGGAGCCGCAATCGACGTAGCGGTACACCGGCACCTTGCCGATCGAGCGCCGCATCTTCCAGCCCGTGTTGCCGATGGTCTTGGACTTGGGCTCGTTCATGGTGAGCGGGATCGCGAGTTCGCGGTACACGACCGGGAGCACCGCCCAGGCCTCGTCGACGCTGCCCGACACCGTCAGCGCGACTTCCTTGGTGATGTTCATGGTGTTGAACTGCACCGTGCTCCCGCTCGAGGTCACGACGCGTCCGGTGTTGACGGTCGGGGTCGGCATGGGATCGACGACCGGACCGCTGCCCGGCTGGGACGCGCAGCCGAGTGCGAGGAGTGCGGTGAGGGTGGCAGCAAGCGGACGACGCATGGGACACTCGGGATGGTGGGGTGGACGCCGACGTGCGCAATGGACTCGTCGCGACGGCACGATGTTAATGCGGGCCGTGCAGGACGGACAGGCTGACATCGATGCGACCCTCGCGGGCGCCTGAGGTTCCCCGTCGCCTCTGGGCCTGGCTCCGGCCGCGGCTCACGGTCGCGAACCTGCTGACCGTCGCGATCCTGGCTTGGGCAACGCCGACACTGCTCCCGCACATCGGCGCGGTCTTGGGGGTCCGTTCGGGGCCGGACGACGTGCCGGCCTATTCATATGAAGCGCTGGACGGCCGGCGACTCGACGCGGACTCGCTCCGCGGTCACGTGGTCTTGGTGAACTTCTGGGCGACGTGGTGCCTGCCCTGCCGGGCCGAGATGCCTGCGCTCGAGGCGATGTACCGGCGGCACCGGGAGTCGGGATTCGTGATCGTCGGCCTCGCGGTGGACCAGGCCTCGACGGCCTCGGTCGAGGCGTTCGTGCGCGCGCGCGGGATCACGTACCCGATCGCCCACGTCGGGCGCGAGGCCGAGGCGGCGTTCGGCGGGATCCGGGGCTACCCGACGTCGTTCCTGCTCGACCGGGATGGCCGGGTGCAGCACCGGGTGTTGGGGCCGATCGGCGCGGTGTCGCTGGAGGCGGCGGTGCGGCGGGAGCTGGCGCGGCCGGCATCGGCGCGGCCGGCATCGGGGCGGCCGCGAAGGTAAGGGGCGGGGTTGCGGGGAGCGATCGTTCAGTTATACTGCTATATCGTTATACAGTGTCTGAACGGTTCCACCACCCTCTCCGCGCCGGAATCCCCCGTGGTCCGATCCCCGCAGTTCCGCCCGCTGCCGTCCCCATCGACCTCGTTGCCCCCGTCGTCGCCCCCGTCGTCGCCCACGTCGGTGCCCACGTCCCCTCGCGTCTCGCGGTGCCAGCGGGGCCGGTCGCGTTCCCGCGCCATGTTCGCGGTCCTCCTCGCGGTCCTCCTCGCGGTCAGCGGACTCGCCCGACCGACGTCGGCGCAGGACACCCCGCGGGCCCTCACGCTGCAGCAAGCGGTTGCGCAGGCGGATCGCCAGGCCTACGGCAATCGCATCGTGGACGCCGCCGCGGACGACCGCGTCGCACAGGCCCTCGCGCCGTACCGCGGCATCCTCCCCACGCTGCGCGTGGAAGCGAGTGTCGTGCGCACCACCGATCCCATCGCGGCGTTCGGGACCACCCTGCGTCAACGCGCCATCACACCGGCGGACTTCGATCCCACTCGACTCAACTTCCCGGCCGCGGTCGGGAACCGCGGCGCCGCACTGGTGATCGAACAGCCGCTGCTCAATGCGGACGCATGGGTGGGCCGTCGCGCCGCACGCGCCGCCGCCGACGCGCAGGTCGCGGTGGCGGAGTGGACGCGCCGCAGCACACGGACGGATGTGGTCCGCGCGTACTACGGTGCCACGCTCGCGGCCGAGAAGGCGGCCACGCTGCGGGTCGCGGAGCGCGCGGCCACCGCGCACGTGCTCCGTGCCTCGGCACTCGCCGACACCGGCCTCGTCACACGCTCCGACGCGCTGCTCGCCGAGGTGAAGGCCGGTGAGGTCATGGCGCAGCGTCTCGCCGCCGAGGCCGACGCGTTGCACGCGGCGCGGGCGCTGGCCGTGCTGCTGGGCTCGCCGCAGTCCGCGCCTTCACTACCGGCGGCACTCCCGGCGACATCGGCGATCGTGGCGCTCGTCGCCACCGATACCGCGGACGCCGCATCCGCGGACGGCGCGCACTCCCGCGCCGAGGTAGGGGCTGACGGGCGCGCCGCAGCGCTCACCGATGTGCGCGTCGATGCGCGCGCAAATGCGCGCGCAAATGCGCGCGCCGATGTGCGGGCGGCCGATGCAGCCTACGTGGCGGCCCGCGCGGATGCCCGGCGCGCCCAGGCGCTGTACCTGCCGCGACTGAACGGGTTCGCGCGGTACGACTGGAACGACCGCAGCGGCTTCTTCCAAAACGACCGCAGTTGGACCGCCGGCGTGATGGCCACGTGGACGCCGTTCGCCGGCGCGAGTGAACTCGGCGAGGTGCGGGGCACGGCGGCGCGCGCCCGTTCCGCCGCCGCGCAACGCGACGCGGCCGTCGCCCAGGCCGCGCTCACGCGGGCCGAGTCGAGGGGCACGCTGCAGGTCGCGCTCGCGCAGCTCGACATCGCCGAGCGTGCGGTGGCGCAGGCCGCAGAGGCGCACCGCGTCGTCGCCCGCAAGTACGACGGCGGACTCGCCACCATCTCCGACCTGCTGGAAGCCGCGGCCATCGAGACGCAGGTGCGTCTCGCGCACGCGTTCGCCCGCTACCACCTGCTCGTCACTGCTGCCTCGCGCCGCCAGGCGCTCGGCGGCGACCCCGCCTACCTCGTCGCGCTCGATGCTGCGACACCCTCCCCCGACCGCGCCCCGCGCTGATGCCCATGACGCCGACCACACGCTCCAAGACGACGCTCGTCGCCATCCCCGCGCTGCTCCTCGTCGCCGCCTGCGGCGATGCCGCGGCGCATGACCAACCGTCCACCACCGCCGTGATCTCCGACGCGCCGAGCTACACCGTCGTCGATACCCTCGTCCCGACGCTGCTTGAGATCGACGGCGTCGCCACCGCCGTGCGCGAGGCGACACTCTCGACCAAGCTCATGGCCTCGGTGACCGAGGTACTCGTCGAGGAAGGCGAATCCGTGCGGGCCGGCCAAGTGCTCGCGCGCCTGGACGCCCGCGACCTGCACGCGAAGCGCGAGCAGGTGGCCGCCGCGGTGGCCGCAGCCACCGCCCAGCAGGCGCAGGCCAGCGCGCACGCCGCGCGCATGCGAGCCCTCTTCGCCGACAGTGCCGCCCCCAAGGCGATGCTGGAGTCCGCCGAGGCGACGCTCGCGCAGGCCGCGTCCTGGGTGCGCGCGGCGCAGGCCGCCGGCGCGGAACTGGACGCGGTGGAGCGTTACGCGGAACTGCGGGCCCCGTTCGCGGGCCGCGTCACGCAACGCTTCGTCGACGTCGGCGCGTTCGTCGCGCCGGGTGTGCCGCTGCTCACCGTGCAGGATGCCTCGACGTTGCGCGTCACGGCCCATGTCGCACCGGAGCAGGCCCGTGGGCTGCGCCACGGGCAGTCGATGATGGCTCGACTGGAAGGTGTGGATGCCATCGCGACGATCGAAGGGGTGGTGCCCGTCATGGGCGGTTTGCACGCCGTGAACGCGCTCGTGCAGAACCGCGACGGGCGACACCTCGCCGGCAGTGCCGCGGTGCTGCAGTGGGCCACCGGATCCCGCCGCGCGCTCGCGGTCCCCGCGGACGCGCTGATCCGGGAGGGTGACCTCGTCGGGGTGCTGGTGCGCGGCGCGCAGGGCGATGCCCGGCGCTGGATCCGCGTCGGTGCGCAGTCCGGCGGGATGGTGGAAGTGACCGCGGGCCTCCAGGCCGGCGACCACGTGGTGCGTCGCACCACGGGAGCACGTTGAGATGGGCATCTCGGGACGGATCGCGCAGGCCTTCCTGCGCTCCAAGCTGACGCCGTTGGTCACGGTGGCCTCGCTCGCGGTGGGACTCATCGGCATGCTGGCAACGCCGCGCGAGGAGGAGCCGCAGATCTCGGTGCCGATGATCGACGTGATCGCGGCCCTGCCGGGCGCCGGTCCTGCGGAGGTCGAGCAGCGCATCGCCCGCCCCATCGAGCGGCGCATGCAGGAACTGCCGGGCGTGGACCATGTCTACACCATGAGCGGGGACGGCTTCGCACTCGTGACCGTGCGCTTCGCGGTCGGTGAGGACCAGGAACGCAGCATCACCAAGGTGCATGCCAAGCTCGCGGCGGCGATGGACGATGCACCGCCGGGGGCCCTGCCACCGCTGGTGAAGCCGCATTCCATCGACGACGTCCCGATCCTCGCGCTCACCCTGCACAGCAGCAGCAGCGACGCCAACACGCTGCGCCAGATCGCGACACACCTCGAGGAGGAGGTGCGCACGGTGCCCGAGGTGGCGGAGACGTTCATCACGGGTGGCCAACCGCGGCAGGTGGAGGTGCTGCTCGATCCGGCGCGGTTGACGGCGCGAGGGGTCACGCCCGGGGAGGTGGCCCTGGCACTCGCCGCGGCCAATGCCCGGCTGCAGGCCGGTGAACTCGCGGCAGCCGGCGCAGTGGTGCGCGTGGACGTCGGCCGGGCGCTCACGAGTGCCGCCGACGTGGGGGCGGTGATCGTCAGCGCCCGCGGTGGTGTGCCGGTGTCGGTGCGCGATGTCGCCACGGTGCGCGAAGGCTTCGGCGAGCCCAGCACCTACGTCTCGCATCAGGACGCCACGACCGCGACGGCGGCGGCGGTCACGCTCTCCATCGCCAAGCGGCAGGGCGCCAATGCCACCGCCGTGAGCCACGCCGTGCTGGAACGCGTGGAGCAGGCGCGGGCCCGCCTGCTCCCGGGCGACGTGCGCCTCGACGTGACACGCGACTACGGCGAGACGGCCGGCGAGAAGGCGGACGAACTCATCCTCCACCTGCTCATCGCCACGCTCTCGGTGACCGCGCTCATCTGGATCTTCCTCGGCTGGCGCGAAGCCGTGGTGGTGCTCGTGGCGGTGCCCGTCACCCTCGCCCTCACGCTCTTCGTCTACTACGCGCTCGGCTACACCCTCAACCGCATCACGCTGTTCGCGCTCATCTTCTCCATCGGCATCCTCGTGGACGATGCGATCGTGGTGGTGGAGAACATCTACCGCCACCTCAAGATGGGTGACCGCACGCCGGAGGTCGCCAGCGTCGAGGCCGTGGACGAGGTCGGCAACCCGACCATCCTGGCGACCTTCACGGTGATCGCCGCCATCCTGCCGATGGCCTTCGTCAGCGGCATGATGGGACCGTACATGCGTCCCATCCCCATCGGGGCGTCGGTGGCGATGCTGGCTTCGCTCGCGGTGGCGTTCGTGGTGACGCCGTACCTCGCGTACCGCCTGCTCAAGGGGCATGTGGCGCCCACGGCGCAGCCGCATGACCGGGCGCACGAAGAGGAGGAGCAGTCGCGCTTCGGGCAGTTCTATGCGCGGCTGATGCGCGGCCTCATGGAAGGGCAGCGCCGGCGCGTGCTCTTCTACGGCGGCGTGGCCTTCCTGCTCGTCGCCTCGGTGGCGCTGGTGGCGGTGCGTGCGGTGCAGGTGAAGATGCTGCCGTTCGACAACAAGAGTGAGTTCCAGGTGGTGCTGGACCTGCCCGAGGGCACACCGCTCGAGACCACGGCGGCCGCGGCCGAGGAAGTCGCGCGCTACCTGCTCACGGTCCCCGAGGTGCGCAGCACCGAGGTGTATGCCGGGACCTCGGCGCCGTTCAACTTCAACGGCCTCGTGCGGCACTACTTCCTGCGGCGCGGGCCCAACGTCGCCGACGTGCAGGTGAACCTCGCACCCAAGCATGCGCGCGACCGCCAGAGCCACGCGATCGCGGTTGCGGTGCGGCCCGGTGTGGTGGCCATCGCCGAGCGCTACGGTGCGGCGGCCAAGGTGGCCGAGATCCCGCCGGGTCCGCCGGTGCTCTCGACGCTCGTGGCCGAGGTGTACGCGGGAAGCGACTCCACGCGGCTCGCCGCCGCGATGCGTGTGCGTGAGGTGTTCCTCCGCACGCCGGGGGTGGTCGATGTGGACTGGACCGTCGAGGACGCGCAGGCGCAGCGCAGCTTCCGCGTGGACCGCGCGCGCGTGGCGGCGGCGGGTGCGAGCGTCGAGCAGGTGACCCGCACGCTCTTCCTCGCGCTGTCGGGCGCACCGGCGGGACTCATCGCCTCGCCCACGGCGCGCGAGGCCATGCCGATCGTGCCGCGCCTGCCCCAAGCGGCGCGCGGTTCGGTGGAGTCGCTGCTGCGCGTGCCGGTGGCCACCCTGCAGGGGCCGCAACCGCTCGCGCGGTTCGTGCAGGTGGTGGACGGGGTGCGGGAGAGCAGCCGCGTCCGGAAGGACCAGCGGCCGTCGATCTACGTGACGGGAGATGTCGCCGACCGCGTGGAGGCGCCCGTCTACGCGATCCTCGCCATGAACGCCGCCCTGGACACCATCCGCGTGCACGGCGTCGGGATCCGCCGCTACAACGCCGTGGCGCCCGAGCGCCTCGACGAGGTGGCGGTGAAGTGGGACGGGGAATGGCAGGTGACCATCGAGGTCTTCCGCGACCTCGGCATCGCGTTCGCGATCGTGCTCCTGCTCATCTATGTGCTCGTGGTCGGCTGGTTCCAGTCATTCACGGTGCCGCTCGTGATCATGGCGCCGATCCCGCTCACGCTGGTGGGCATCCTGCCGGGCCACGCGCTCACCGGTGCGTTCTTCACCGCGACCTCGATGATCGGCATGATCGCGCTCGCCGGCATCATCGTGCGCAACTCGATCCTGCTCGTGGACTTCATCCAGCTGGCCGAGGCCCGTGGCCGTTCGTTGCAGGAGGCGGTGCTCGAGGCCGGCGCGGTGCGATTCCGGCCGATCGCGCTCACGGCGGCGGCCGTGGTGGTCGGCGGACTGGTGATGGTGCTCGACCCGATCTTCCAGGGCCTTGCCGTCGCGCTGATGAGCGGCGCGGTGGTCGCGACCCTGCTCACCATGGTGGTGGTGCCGCTGCTCTATTGGGAGCTGCGGCGCCGCCAGAGCGCTGCTGCGGAGGTGGAATCATGAAACTCGTCCTCTTGATGTACGGCGGACCGTCGCCGGACCGCGTGGGCACGATCCTCGAGCGGCACGGCATCCACGAGTACACGTCGTTCGCCGGCGGCACGGGCGCAGGGCGCACCGGCAAGCGCGACGGAAGCCGTGCCTGGCCCGGCGCCACGACGACGACGTTCTCGATCGTGCCCGCGGACCACGTCGCCGCCACCGTGGCGGCGCTGGCGCAGGAGGCCGAGGCGCTGCCGCCCGGCGAGCGCCTGCACGTCGCGGTGCTCGAGACCCAACACTTCTTCTGACGGAGCCACCCATGTGTGACGACCGCATCATCCGCCGGTTCGCCGGTGTCTTCGTGATGGCCTCCGTGGCGCTCGGCTACTGGGTGCACCCCGGCTGGTTCGCCTTCACGGCGTTCGTGGGCTTCAACCTCGTCCAGTCGAGCTTCACGGCGTTCTGCCCGCTGGAACGTCTGCTCGCCCGGTTCGGGCTCTTCGGCTGCCGCGTGCTGCGATAAATTCCCCGCGACACCGCCCCTGCGCGCCGGAGGTCCGGCGTGCGCGGGGGCGGGACTCTCGAGGAGAACCCATGGGGACTTACCACGCACGGGTCGAATGGGCGCGCGGCGCCGACACATTCGCCGGGCAGCAGTACTCGCGCGGGCATCGCTGGCACTTCGACGACGGGGTGAGCGTGCCCGCGTCGGCGCCGCCGAGTGTGGTGCGTGCGCCGTGGCATGTGACGGCCGCGGTGGATCCGGAGGAGGCGGTGGTGGCCGCGCTCTCGAGCTGCCACATGCTGTTCTTCCTGTCGTTCTGCTCCGCGGCCGGCTACATCGTCGAGTCGTACCAGGATGCCCCGGAGGGCATCATGACCCGCAACGACGCGGGGAAGGAATACCTCTCGCGGTTCACGCTGCGGCCGCATGTGGTGTATCGCGACCGCGCGCCCTCGGCCGAGGAGTTCGCGGCCCTGCACCATCGCGCCCACGAGGAGTGCTACATCGCCAACTCCGTGCGTGGCGCGATCGACGTCATGCCGACGCTGGCGCTGGCTCCGGCGTGAGGATGGTCCGGACGTCGCGCGCGATCGTGGCGGCGATCTGGTCCAGCGGCAGGTCGTTGATGTCGGTGCCGAAGGGCTCCTCGACCTCGGTGGCGAGGAGCTCGAGGCCCATGGTCGCGAAGAACGTGAACATCGACGCGATCACCGTGCCGTAGCCGAACTCGCGCACGAGCCCGAACGGCATGATGAAGGCGTAGAGCACCACGAACTGCTTGATGTACGAGGAGTAGCTGAACGGGATCGGCGTCTTGCGGATGCGTTCGCAGGCGCCGGTCACGTCGTCGAAGCCCTGCAGAAGCGGCGCGAACGCGATCCGGGACTCGGGCGCGAGGCGCCCGGCGGCCAGGTCCGCCTGCACCTCGGCGTGCAGGGCGCGCATCGTCTCGTTGGGCAGGTGCGGGCCCTCGGCGGAGAGTGGCCGCCGCAGGTGCGTGGCGAGCTGCGTGGGGTACAGCGCCAGCAGCTCCGCGTACCGCGCGCGACGTCCGGCGTGCGCCGGCGCCGCGAGCTGTGCCCCGAGCTGCTGCGACAGCCCGCGCGAGATGTTCACCAGCTGACCCCAGAGCCGTCGCCCCTCCCACCAGCGATCGTATGCCGTGTTGGTGCGGAAGACGAGCAGGAGGCCGAGGATGATGCCGAGGATGCTCAGGAAGGAGGGCCCGAGCGGCACCGCCACCCGCATGAGGTCGGTCTCGACCCACACCACGAGGGCGGCCCAGATCCCGGCGCCGACCACGTCGAGGAACAGCGTGCGGAAGACCGGGCTGCGCGGGAAGTCGAACAGCACCCGCAGCCAGTTCTTCGGATCGTAGGTGATCATGCCATAATTGTGGGAGCGGTCGCGCGACAATGGAACTCCGTCCCTCGAGCCCCCTGCCATGAAGCCCTTCGCCTCGATGCTGCGCGCACTGGCCTGCGTCGCCGCCCTCGCATCCGCACTGCCGGCACAGCAGGCCTCGTCGCCGGCGCCGCGGAACCGGCAGGTGGTGCCGATGGACTCCGCACGTGCCGCGCTGCTGTACGTGAGCAATCGCCCCGAGGACCACCCGGCGGCCAACTACGCCGCCGCCGTCGCCGCGAAGGCGCGCACCGACAGCATCTTCGCGGCGCGTGCGGCCGGCGTGATGCGCTACGAGAAGGCCCGCTACCGCAGCCGGCACGGCGACTTGGACATCCCGGTCTACGTGTTCGCGCCCCTCGAGACGCGCGGCGACCGCGCACACGCCGCGATGGTGTGGGTGCACGGCGGCGTGCACGGCAACTGGGACCAGAACTATCTCCCGTTCATCATCGAGGCCACGCAGCGCGGCTACGTCATCGTCGCACCGGAATACCGCGGCTCCACCGGCTACGGCGAGGCTCACCACCGGGCGATCGACTACGGCGGCAAGGAACTCGACGACGTCGAGGACGCGGTGGACTTCCTGCGCACCCGGCGCGAGGTGGATCCGGCACGCATCGGCCTCATGGGCTGGAGCCACGGCGGCTTCATCACCGCGCACCTCATGTCGCGCGCCTCGCGCACCCGGTTCGTCGCCGGCGCGGCGATCGTGCCCGTCACCAACCTGATCTTCCGCCTCTCGTTCAAGGGACCGGGCTACCAGCGCAGCTTCAGCACACAGGCCGGACTGCAAGGGCTGCCGTTCGAGAGGCGCGAGGAATACCTCAAGCGCTCGCCCTACTATTTGGTGGACTCGTTGCAGCATCCGCTGCTGGTGCATGTCGCCACCAACGACGAGGATGCGGACTTCGAGGAATCGCAGCCGTACATCGACGCGCTCATGGCCCGCAAGCGCGGCATCGCCGAGCCCAAGGTCTACGTCGATCCCACCCCGGGGCCGGCGAGCGTGGGACACACGTTCAGCCGGCGCGTGAACCGCGAGACGCTGCTGCGCGAGGATTCCCCGGAACAGGTGGACTCCTGGACGCTGGTCTGGGCGTTCTTCGAGCGGCACCTGGCGCCGGCGCGGCGATGACCGAGCAGGACCTCGACGCGCGGGTGCGGTTCCTCACGGAACTCGCGCGTCGCTTGCACATCGCCGGGGTCTCGGCTTCGCGCCTCGAGGGCGCGGTGCGGGCCACCGCACGCGCATTGCACATCAGCGCCGAGATCTGGTCCACCCCCACCGGACTCCTGCTCTCGCTCGGCGACGCCGACGCGCTGCACGGCTCGCAGCAGACCCGCGTGCTGCGGCTCGAGCCGGGCAGCATCGACCTGCGCGCCCTCGTGGCCCTGGACCGCATCGGCGAGCAGGTGATCGCCAAGCAGGTCACCGTGGACGCGGCGTGGGAGGCGATGCGTGCACTCGACCGCCCGTTCACGCCCGGACAGCGCCTGCTCACGGTGCTGGCCTTCGGGCTCGCCTCCTCGGCCGTGGCAGGGCTGCTGCGCACCGGCTACGTGGACATCAGCGTCGCGGCGATCATCGGCTTGCTCATCGGATGGCTCGCGGTGGCCAGTGCGACGCGTCCACACCTCGGTGCCGCGATGGAAGCGGTGGCGGCGATCATCGCCACCACACTCGCCACGGCATTCGGGCACTTCGTGGCGCCCATCTCCGTGCAGACCGTGGTGGTGGCGTCGCTGATCGTGCTCATGCCCGGACTCACGCTCACCACTGCGGTCACCGAGCTCGCCACGCAGCAACTCGTCACCGGGACCACGCGCTTCGCCGGCGCGCTGATGGTGCTGCTCAAGCTCACCTTCGGGACGGTCGCGGCCACACAGGTGCTCACCGCACTCGGCTGGACCGTGCCGCCAGTGAGCCCGGAGGCGCTGCCGCGGCTCGTCGAGGTGGTGGCCGCCGTGATGGCCGCCGGCTCGTTCGCCATCCTGTTCCGTGCGACCTCACGCGACGTGCCGTTGGTGATGGGCAGCGCGATCCTCGGGTACGTCCTGACGCGAGTCGCGGAGCAGGCCTTGGGCGCCAACGGCGGGAGCTTCGCCAGTGGGGTGTTCGTCGCCAGCCTCGCGATGGCGGCACTCTCCAACGTGTACGGTCGGGTGAAGGGGAGGCCCGGGGCCCTGGTGCGACTGCCGGGCATCATGCTCCTCGTGCCCGGCAGCGTGGGGTTCCGTGCGCTGGGATTCGTGATGGAGCGCGAATACACCACGGGCTTCGATACGCTGGTGGCCGTGATGAGCGCGCTGCTCGCACTCACGGCGGGCCTGCTGTTCGGCAGCCTGCTGGTGCCGCCACGCCGGTATCTCTGAGCCGCGCGACGCCGAGGCGCGGCGCGGGGCTGCCACCCGACCCCCAGCGGTGTATCATGCGTAGGCTGCTGCAGACCGGTCCCACCCACTCCTTCCGATCCATCCCGATGCGTTCCGCGATCCGCCACTCGGCCCTGTTGATGTTCGTCCTCGTCCTCGCCGCCTGTCAGGGCGAGAGTGTCTTCGTTCCGACCATCGAGGACACCAACTTCGCGCCGTCGCTGGGGGTGGACCTTGCGGCGTCCACGCGGAAGCCGTCGGGTCTCTACTATCGGGATATCACGGTGGGTGCCGGCGCGATCCTGCCGGACACCGGTGTGCGCAGCGTCAACGTGACCTACAGCGGTGCCCTGCGGAACGCGACGGTGTTCGATGCGGGCACGGCCACCTTCAGCGTCGGCAACGGTGGTCTCATCGCCGGCTTCGATGAAGGCCTGCGCGGCATGCGCGTCGGTGGACGTCGGCAGCTCATCATCCCGCCCAACCTCGGGTACGGTTCGATCCGGTTCGGCTCCATCCCGGCGAACTCGATCCTGGTCTTCGACGTCACGCTGAACGCGATCAACTGACGCCCCGTCACCCAGGTGACGCCACCCGGTGACGCCACCCGGTGACTCGTCTCCGGTGACTCGTCCCCGGTCAGGGGAGTCCTCCGAGCGTATGGCGCCCGTGGGGCGTACATTGCGGTATCTCCCCCTGACCCACCCCCGATGACCGCGACGCCCGGCATGCCCCGTCGATTCGAAGCCTCCGAATGGCGCGCGATCATCGCGCGCTACACCGGGCCCGATGTCGTCCGCTCGATCCGCCAGGTCGTCGTCACGCTCACGCTGCTCATCGGTGGGTTGGTGCTCGGCTACTGGCTGATGGACAAGGCTTGGTGGGCGACCGCGCTGCTCATCCTGCCCCTCGCGGGCCTGCTCATCCGCACGTTCGTCATCATGCACGATTGCGCCCACGGGAGCTTCCTGCCCTGGCCGCGCGCGAACGACGTGATCGGGTTCATCACCGGGGTGCTCACCTTCACGCCGTTCAGCCAGTGGCGGCGGGAGCACGCCATCCACCACGCCTCGTCGGGCGACCTCGATCGCCGCGGCGTCGGGGACGTCACCACGCTGACCGTGGCCGAGTACCAGGCGCTGTCGCGCGTCGACCGGTTCAAGTACCGGCTCTACCGCCACCCCTTCGTGCTGTTCGGCATCGGGCCGCTGCACATGATGATCCTGCAACGCTTCCGGCTGCCGGGCCTCACCAGCGGCCGCCAGCAGCAGTGGAACATCTGGCTCACGAACGTCGCACTCGTCGGCCTCGCCGCCATCTTCGGCATCACGGTCGGCTGGAAGGCGGTGCTCCTGCTGTACGTGCCGGCCTACTACCTCGCGGCGGCCGGCGGCATCTGGCTGTTCTACGTGCAGCACCAGTTCGAGGAGGCCTACTGGGAGCGCGGGCGCGAGTGGGACTACGCGACGGCTGCGATCACCGGCAGCTCGCACCTGCGCATGCCGGCGCTGCTCAACTGGTTCACCGGACACATCGGCCTGCACCACGTGCACCATCTCGGGCCCAAGATCCCCAACTACCGGCTCAAGCGCGCGCACGAGGAGAACCCGATCTTCGCGGAGGCGCCGGTGCTCACGCTGCGCACCGCGTGGCGCACGTTGCGGCTCACGCTGTGGGACGAGGCCAGTGGGCGCATGATCGGGTTCCGCGAACTCCGCCGGCTCACGCGCACCCCGTCGCTGCAGCAGGGATGATGCGCGGGCGATGACCGCGCGCCTGCCGGATACCCGCGACACGCTCATCGCCGCCCTCGCGTCCGACCAGCCGGCCGATCGCGACCGCGCGCTCGACCTCATCGCGCGGGCCTATCGCGATGCCGTGGTGGCGATCCTCGCGCTGCGCTGGGGACTCGTGCGCGAGGACGCCGAGGACCTCGCGCAGGAGTTCTTCGCCGCGGCCATCGCCAAGCAGTGGTTCGCGCGGTTCGAGCCGGCCCGGGGACGATTCCGCACGTTCCTGCGCGCCTGCCTCGACGACTTCGCCCGCTCGGCGTTCCGCGATGCGGCGCGCCTCAAGCGCGGCGGTGCGGCCGCACACGTCTCGCTCGACGCCGCGGCCACCGCACTCGGCAGCGACGCCGACGCCGACGCACTCTTCGATCGCGAGTGGGCGCGCAGCGTGCTCGGCATCGCCCTCGAGCGGCTCCGCGCCGACTGCGAGGCGAACGGCCGCCGCATCGCCTGGTCGCTCTACGCACGCTACGACCTCAGCGACCTTCCGGATGCCCAACGGCCCACGTACGCCTCGCTCGCCGCGGAATCCGGCGAGCCCGTGACCCAGGTGACCAACCACCTGCACTGGGCGCGCACGCGCATGCGTGGGCACGTGCTCGCGACGCTGCGGGCGCTCACGGGCGACGAGGCCGAGTATCGCGCCGAGGTGCGTGCGCTGACCGGGGCGGAGCCCGCATGACCGACGCACCGATCGGGGACCGTGCCCTGCAGCGCCTGCGCGCGCAGCTCGCCGCGCCGTCGCAGGTGGCCGGCCGCTACACGTTGCGCGGGCCGCTCGGGCGCGGCGGCATGGGCGAGGTGCATCGCGCCACCGACGCACAGCTCGAGCGCGACGTGGCCATCAAGCTGCTCGCGACCGAACTTGCGGCGCCGGACCTGGCCGATCGCCTGCAACGCGAATCGCGCGTGCTCGCCCGACTCGAGCATCCGGGCATCGTGCCGGTGTACGACGCCGGCGTGCTCGAGGATGGGCGCGTGTACTACGTCATGCGGCTCGTGGACGGCGTGCGGCTCGACGCATACGCACGCGACGCGGCCCAGCGCGGCGTGACGCGCGGCGACCTGCTGCGCATCGTGCTGCGGATCGCCGAGGCGGTGGGATTCGCGCACGAACGTGGCGTGGTGCACCGGGACCTCAAGCCCGGCAACGTGATGATCGGGCCCTTCGGCGAGGTGCTGGTGCTCGACTGGGGTGTGGCGACCACGCTGGGCGCGCCTGCCACCGGCGCAGGCACGCCCGGGTTCATCGCGCCCGAGGCGGCGCAGCGCGAGGTCGCGACGGACGCGCGCATGGACGTCTACTCGCTGGGCATGGTGCTGCGCGACCTGCTCGGGGCGCACACCGAACCGGTCGGGAAACCGCTCGCCTCGCTCCTCGCGACGGCCACCGCCGAGCGTCCGGAAGCCCGCTACGCGAGCATGGCCGCCTTGGCCTCCGACCTGCGGCGCTGGCTGGACGGCGAACCGGTCTCCGTGCACCGCGAGTCGCCCCTCGAGCGTGCCGGTCGGTTCTTCCGTCGGCATGAGGTGGCCATCCTGCTCTTGCTGGGATACGCCATCGTGCGGACCTTCATCTTCGTCCGACGCGGCCTCTGAAAAGGAGTGCCGCGCGGACGGCTAACGGACGTCGGGTGCGATCGACGTCCGTTCGGACGCCCGGAGTCCCCCCGACGGCTGCGTGGGCAGCCCTTTCCCCGAGGTATGGATGAACAAGCCACTGTTGGGCCTGCTGCTGGGCGGCGTGCTGGGTGCGCTGGATGGTCTCTCCGCGTTGGTGTCGGCGCCCGAGACCGCGCCGGGCATCATGGGCATCGTGCTCGGCTCCATGGGCAAGGGGCTCGTGGCGGGTGTCCTCATCGGCTTCTTCTCGCGCAAGGTGAACAACCTCACTGCGGGGATCCTGTTCGGGTTGGCGATGGGAGCGCTGTTCGCATACCCGATCGCGATCCAGCAGATGCCGCCCAACAACGAGGTGTACTTCTGGGAGATCCTGATCCCCGGATCGCTGGTGGGCCTGATCGTCGGCTTCGCGACGCAGCGCTACGGCACGCGCCCTGCCGCGCGGGCGTAGGAGACTCCCATGCCGGACGCCAATGCCGAAGCGGAGACGATGCTCCGCAACCTGAAGGAGAAGACGGGCAAGGACATCGAGGCCTGGAAGCGGCTCGCGAAGGCGAGCGGCGAGACCAAGCACGGCAAGATCGTCGCACACCTCAAGGCCGAGCACGGACTCGGCCACGGGTATGCGAATCTCGTCGCGCACATGTACCTCGACACCGGCTCGATCAACGCCGAGGCCGGTGACCTCGTCGCGGAGCAGTTCGCCGGAGCGAAGGCCGCGCTCAAGCCGTGGTACGACGCCCTCGCCAAGCAGATCGCGGCGTTCGGGAGCGATGTGGAGTTCGCCCCGAAGAAGGCCTACGTGAGCCTGCGGCGGAGCAAGCAGTTCGGATTGCTCCAGCCGAGCACGGCGACGCGCATGGACATCGGCCTGGTGTTGAAGGGCGTGGCGCCCGACGGGCGATTGGAGGCCGCGGGCAGCTGGAACACGATGTGCACCCATCGGGTGCGGGTGGAGGCTGCGGCGCAGATCGACAAGCAGTTGCTGGGGTGGATTCGCCAGGCGTACGACGCGGCGTGAACCCAGGTGCGAGCCGGCGCGTCGGGCGGCCATTCCTGACGTCCGAACAGGATGGACCGGACAGCGCGCGCCGGCAGCAGTAGGTCCCGGCACCGACTAGCTTTCACGCATGCCCAAGCTCCCCGCCACGGAACCATCTCCCGCGGGGTTCGCCTCGCTCGCCCTCGACGAGCGCGTGCTCGCCCAGCTCGCCGCGCTCGGCTATGAGGAGCCCACGCCCATCCAGCGCGCCGCCATCCCGCCGCTGCTCGCCGGACGCGATGTGCTGGCCCAGGCGGCGACGGGCACCGGCAAGACCGCCGCCTTCGCGCTCCCACTGCTCCATCGCATCCAGCCCGAGCTGCCCCCGCGTGAGCGGACCGCTGCGTTGGTGTTGGTGCCCACCCGCGAACTCGCCATGCAGGTCGCCGAGGCCATCCACCGCTACGGCAAGGGCCTCGGCGCGGTGGCGATGCCGATCTACGGCGGCGCGTCGATGGAAGGCCAGATCCGCTCGCTCAAGCGCGGGACCGACGTCATCATCGCGACGCCGGGGCGCGCGCTCGATCACATCCGCCGCAAGACGGTGCATCTCGGCGCGGTGAAGACGGTCATCCTCGACGAAGCCGACGAGATGCTCGACATGGGCTTCGCCGAGGACCTCGAGGCGATCCTCGCCGCCACCCCGTCGGACAAGCAGGTCGCGCTCTTCTCCGCGACGCTGGCCCCACGCATCCGCGCGATCGCCGAGTCGCACCTGCGCGATCCCGAGGTCATCCGGATCGACGCGGTGAAGGTCGCCGCCGGCGCGACGGCGAAGGTCCGGCAAGTCGCGTATCTGGTGCCGCGGGCGCACAAGATGGTCGCGCTCGGCCGCATCCTCGACGTGGAACAGCCCAAGAGCGCTATCGTCTTCTGCCGCACGCGCACCGAGGTGGACGAACTCACGGAGACGCTCAACGGCCGCGGCTTCCACGCCGATGCCCTGCACGGCGGGCTCTCGCAGGAACAGCGCGACCGCGTGATGAAGCGCTTCCGCGCGCACACCTCGGAGTTGCTCATCGCCACCGACGTCGCCGCACGCGGGCTCGACGTGCAGCACGTCTCGCATGTGGTGAACTACGACGTGCCCAACGCCGCCGAGGCCTACGTGCACCGCATCGGGCGCACCGGCCGCGCGGGCCGCACCGGTGTCGCGATCACGCTGGCCGAGCCACGCGAGCATCGCATGCTCAAGAACTTCGAACGGGCCACCGGCGCAGCGATCGAGACGCTCGCCGTGCCCACCGTCGCCGACCTCAAGGCGCGCCGCCTCGAGCTCGCGCAGGCGGCACTGCGCGAGGTCATCCTGGGCGGCGAGCTCGATCCCTGGCGCAGCGTCGTCGCCGCGCTCGCCGACGAGTTCGAGCTCATGGACATCGCCGCAGCCGCCCTCAAGCAGGCCGGGGGCGAGGAGAAGCAGGAGGACGAGATCGCCATCCCGGCGGCGCGCGAGAAGCATCCCGCACGCGAGCGCGAGGCGTTGCGCGCGGAGCGGAAGGCGGCGACCTCCGCCGGCGGGGCCCGTCCGGCGTTCGCGGCCAAGGGACCGAAGACCGGCGCCGCCAAGGGACCGCGCGTCGCGCCGGGGCACGCCTTCGCCAAGCTCTACGTGGGTGCCGGACGCAAGCTCAAGATCCGGCCCGGCGACCTCGTCGGTGCGATCGCCAACGAGATGGGACTCGATGCCAGCGCGATCGGGGCGATCCAGATCTGGGACCGCCACTCGATCGTCGAGGTGCCGGAACTGCTCGCGGATGACATCGTGGCCACCCTCTCCGCCACGACCATCAAGGGCAAGCGGATCCAGGTCCGCCGCGATCGCGCCCAGTAGGCGCGTCGCGGCGCCCGATCACTTCGGGGCGCGCAGCGACGCGGCCAGCGGGCGCTGCAGCACGTTGATCATCAACGAATCGAACGCCACGGCGTCGGCCGTGCCCGGCTGGAGCGGGTTCGCCGCCGCCGTGCGCATGGCCACCGTGTGTGCCGCATCGCTGGCCACCACGGTCCCGTAGCGCGCCGAGGCCGAGTCGGTGCCCATGGCGTTCCACTCGGCGCTGCCGAAGACGCGGATGACCAGCAGGGGCGGCTCCGCCAGCACGCTGGAATCGGCCTTCAGGTAGCGCAGCGCGAGCTGCCGCTGCAGGCCGGGCACCGGCGCCGTGATGGAGTCGCTTACACGGTACCGGCCGGCCCACATCGGCGGGAGGTCCACGCCCACCCCGCTGACGGTGTCGGTGAAGACGTGGCCCGTGGCGCGCGCCGGGGCGGCCTCCGGCTTCTCCCCGCAGGCGGCGAGCAGGGTGGCCACCGCCAGGGCGGCAGCGAGCGGGGCGAGGCGGCGGGCGGGGGAGAGCACCATCGGGTCGGACTCCAGGGAGAAGGTCGTATCGTTAGGACGAGCGTCCCCCCGGCGGGGGCACCCCAACGCTTTCCCGGGGGGCTGTGTCCAACTCCGCGAACCAGATGACGACACCAGCCATCGCCCTTCAGGCTCCGGACGCGGGGCCGCCCGAATGGACGCTGATCACGCAGAGCATCGCGGGGGATCGGTCGGCCGCCCGGGCCCTCTATGACCGGCACGCACGCCGCGTGCACCGGGTCGTCTTCCGCATCTGCGGGGACGAGGAGCTGGCGTCGGATCTCGTGCAGGACGTGTTCATCCGGGCGTTCGGGCAACTCAAGAACTTCCGCGGGGACTCGGCCTTCACCACCTGGTTGCACCGGATCGCCGTCACCACCGCACTCAACCAGATGCGGAAGGTGAAGCGGATCCGGAACCACGAGGAGGCGCTGGGAGACGAGGATGTGCACGCGGCGCCGAGTCGCGAGGCGGATCCCGATCTCAAGTCCCGCCTGCATGCGGCGATCGACGGCTTGCCCGAGGGACTGCGCCTCACCGTGGTGCTGCACGACGTCGAAGGCTACACCCATGGGGAGATCGGCGAGATGCTCGGCATCGCCGAGGGCACGAGCAAGGCCCGACTGTTCGAAGCGCGCGCGCGGCTGCGCGTGGCGTTGGCAGACTTTGCATAAGGACCGACCGATGAACGACGACCGCCTGGAACAACTGCTCCGCGACGCGAAGGACAGCTATCGGGTCCCCGCGGACGCACCACTCGATGCCATGTGGGCGCGGATCGAGCGCGAACACTTCGATGCCCCCGCCCCCATGGTGCACTGGGCGCCGGAGGCGGGTCGGGAGGGACCGCCGCGCCGCGGGCCGCGTCGCTGGATGGCCCCCGCTGCCGGCATCGCCGCCACGTTGGTCATCGGCATCGGCATCGGCCGGATGACGGCACTGCCCGTGGCCACGGAGGTCTCGCCGCCGATGGTGCAGGCCGCCCCGAACGCCCCGTTGCCGGCCCCGGTCGATCCGCTGCAGCGGGCGACCTCCGAGTACCTCGCGCAGACGGTCGCGCTGCTCGCGTCGCTGCCGCGCGAATCCGCCGGTCAGCGGCTCTCCGCCGACGCCCGCTTCGTCGCCGACGCGCGCGCCCTGCTCGGCACCACCCGCCTCCTGATGGACTCCCCCGCCGCGACCGATCCACGCATGCGCGACCTGTTCCAGGACCTCGAGCTCGTGCTCGCCCAGGTCGCACAACTGCGCACGGCGCCCCGCGCCGAGGAACTGACTTTCATCGCCGAGGCGATGAACGAACGTGATGTGGTGCCGCGCCTGCGCACCGTCGCCGCGTCGTACTCCGCTTCCGGCTACTGAGGACCTTCCCATGTCGATCCGATCCTACCTGTTCCCCCTGCTGTTCGTTGCGGCGGTCGCGCCGACGGTGAGCGCCGCGCAGCAAGCCACCAGCCCCCGGGCCGAGGCACGAGCCGACACGCGCAGCGAGGCGCGCGCGCTGGCCCCGAGTGCAGCGACCCGCGAGCTCGAGCTGCTCTCGCAGCAGCTCGCGCACGCGCCCAGCGCCTGGCGCGAGGAGGGGCGGTATCCGCAGGATCCCGCCGACTCGCTGTATCGCGAGGCGCGCACGCTGCTCAACCGCGGCGAGTGGCGGAAGTCCGCGACGCTGTTCGCGCAGGTCGCCAACCGCACGCCGGCCTCGGCCTACGCCGCCGACGCGCTCTATTGGCAGGCGTTCGCCCTGTACCGCATCGGGGGGCTGCAGGACCTGCGCGACGCGCTCGCCGCTCTCGATGCACGCAAGTCGCGGTTCCCGCGGGCCGGCAACGGCGACGAGGCGGAATCGCTGGGCACCCGGATCGTCGGCGCGCTGGCGCAGCGTGGCGACGCCACGGCGCAGGCGCGGTTGCGGTCACAGGCCAGCGCGGCCGCACTCGAGTGCGACAGCGAGGAGCAGAGTGTCCGCTCGTCCGCGCTGAGCACCCTCATGCGCAACAACCCCGAGGCGGCCGGGCCGCTGCTGGTGCGCGTGCTCGACCGGCGCGACGAATGCTCGGTGGCGCTGCGCAAGAGCGCCGTCATGATGATCGGGACCAAGGGCGACGATGCCTCCAAGGCCAAGCTGCACGATGTCGCGAAGTCCGACCCGTCGGAGTCGGTGCGGTCGGATGCGATCAGCTACCTGGCGCGCATCTCCGGCGACGAGATCGTGGCCACGCTCGACGCGGTGATCCGCAACGACGGATCGGTGAGTGTGCAGCGCGCGGCCGTGCGCGCCCTCGGCAACCACGGCAGCGCCAAGGCCCGTGCCGCCATCCGCGCGCTGGTCGAGCGCAGCACGGCGCCCGAGCAGCTGCGCCTCGATGCGATCTCCACCCTCGAGTCGGGTGCACCGCTGATCGCCTGCGCCGGCCAGTGCAACGACAACGTGTACGTGGTCACCGGGAGCACCATGCCGGCGCGGGTCGTCGGCAGCAGCGCCGGGGGGTCGGCGCCGGCCGTGCCGCCGGTGCCACCGGTGCCTGCAGTCGCGGCCGCGCCGGCGGCTGCCCCGGCCCCGGTGGCGTATCCGGGACAGGTCGCCCCGGCGGGCTGGGCGACGACGCCGGAAGGCGGTGCCTGGAACCAGCGCGCGCGCGACAACGAACGGCACATCTCGCCCGAGGACGCGGCCTGGCTGCGCGGCATCTACACCCGGCTCGAGACCACGCGACTCAAGTCGCGCGCCGTCTACGTGCTCGCCCGCGCCGAGGATGAGGCCACCCTCACCTGGCTGATGGGGATCGTGCAGCGCGAGGAGGAGCCGAGCGATGTGCGGTCGTCGCTGCTCTCGCGGCTCGGCAACGACCTGCCGATCGTCCAGCTCAATCGCCTCTACGACGGCGTGGCCACGCGGCAGGTGCGGGAACAGATCGTCTCGGTGCTCGGGCGCCGCAAGGAACCCGAGGCCACCGACAAGCTGATCGAGATCGCGCGCACCGGGACCGATCCGCAGCTGCGGCGCTCAGCCATCTCGGCGCTGACGAGCAAGAAGGACCCGCGCACCACGCAGTTGCTCCTCGAACTGGTCGACCGGTGAGACGCGCGCTGGGGGGCCTCATCGCGGTCGCGGCGGGACTCGCGATCGCCGGAACCGTCGTCGCACAGGGTAGTCCGCTCGACCGTCGGGTGACCGCCGTGGCCAACGGCACGGCGGAGCTGCACTTCGAGGCGCGCGCCGACGTGTGTGGCAACGGCGTGAACTGGTACCGCGTGGGCAGCGACTCCTGGTACGGCACGTACTACTCGAACGGCGGCGGTGATGGCCGCGATGCCTGCGACACGGGGCCGGTGCGCGTGCTCGTCACGGTGGTCGATCGCGAGATCGTGCGGCTGCGGACCTTCGTCGGTCCGCTCGGCCGCGAGGCGAGCGCCACCGACCTCGGCCCCGTGCCGTCACGCGAAGCCGCCGAGTGGCTGGTTGCGCTGGGTCAGCGGCTCGACGGACGTGCGGCCCGCGAGGCGCTCGGTGCCGCCGTGCTGGCCAAGGAAGGGGTGAGCGCCGCGGCGGTGCAGGCGATCGCCGCCGACGAGGATCGTCCGCGCGAGACGCGCCGCAGCGCCCTGAGCGCGCTCGCACGCGTGGAGGGTGTGACGGCCCTCATCGCGCTCGCCGAGCAGCGCAGCGACAGCTGGCTGGCGACCGAGGCCACGCGGGTGCTCGGGCGCAGCAGCGATCCGCGCGCCCGTGCGGCGCTGCGCGGCATCCTCGCGGATGACGCGCGCTCGCAGGAGACCCTGGCGGCCGCGGTCGCCGCGATCGGCAACGACCAGGCCAGTGGCGCCGATGCCAAACTGCTCCGCGAGCGGTATCGCTCCATCGAGGCGCCGAAGGCCAAGGAGGCCGTGCTGTCGGCGCTCGCGAACGTCGGCGGCACGGCCAACATCGAATGGCTGACCGCCCTCGCGGGCGACGCGACGCAGTCGCTCGACCTCCGCCGGCGTGCGGTGTCGCTGATGGAGCGCGCCGGTGCGTCGGGCGAGGAACTGGTGGCGCTGTTCGACCGGGTGAACGACACCGAGACGCGCGGCGCCGTGATCTCCGCGCTGGCGCAGGAGGGCTCGCGCCCGTCGCGGGAGAAGCTGGTGGCGATCGCCAAGTCCACGGAGGTCACGACGACGCGGCGCCGTGCGATCAGCGCCTTGGAGCGCTTCGATTCGCCGGACGTGCGTCAGGCGCTCACCACGCTCGCGATGCCAAGGCCCTAGGCCTCAAGTCGGCGCGCGCACGGCCGATACTCATCAAGCCGCCTCTTGCCGTCGCCGGTGGGTGGCCGCAGGAAAGCGGAAGGGAGATGGAAGCGATCGCCGATCGCCTCTCCATCTCCCTTCTCGCATCCACCATCCACCATCTAACATCCACCATCTATCATCCTCCCTCAGTACTTCGCAAACACCGACCTCGCGCCCCGCACCGTGAACGCCACCACATTGTAGCGATGGTAGTTCTTGGGGTCACCCTGCTCCATGCCGGGTGAGCCGATCGGCATCCCCGGCACCGCGATGCCACGGATCGCCGGCTTGGTCGCCAGCATCCGCTTCACGTCCTTGGCCGGCACGTGGCCCTCGACCAGGTAGCTGCCCACCACGACCGTGTGGCAGGACTCGAGGTCCGACGGCACGCCCATCTCGCGCTTCACCTTGGGCAGGTCGTCGGTGTCCACGGTCTTCACCGTGAAGCCCTCGGCGCGCGCATGGTCCACCCACGCGCCGCAACAGCCGCAGGTGGGGCTCTTGTAGACGGTCATCGGTGGCAGCACACCCTTGGCGGGTTGCGCGCCCTGCGCCGCCGCCGGTGAGGTGGTTGCGGACGTCGCCTGCGCGGCGAGGTCCTGCACGAGCGGACTGAGCACGGTCCCGGCCGCCAAAGCGCCGAGTCCGCGGACGAGGAAATCGCGACGGTCGATCGTGGTGGACATCGGTCCTCCTACTTGGCGAGTCCGGTGAGCGCAGTGACGAGCAGCAACGCGAGCTGTGGTCCCTTGTACGAATCCGGGAGCTCCGTGTAAGCCTCCTCCGTGCCGTGCGCGCCGGTGGAGCGCCCGCCGCCATTGATGGTGATCGCGGGGATCCCCATCGCGATCGGCAGGTTGGCGTCCGTGCTCGACGCGAGCGTCGCGGGCAACCAGCCGATCGCCTCGACCGCGGCCCAGGCGGTCTTCACGATCGGGGCGTCATCGGACTGCCCGCCGGTGGGCCGGATGCCGATGGTGTCGTACTTCACGGTGATCGGCGCCCGTGAGTTGGGCCAGCGGGCGATCTCCTCGGCGACGCCATCGGCGATCGCCTGGCGGATGCGCCGGTCGATGTCCGCGAGCGCCTCGGCGTTCTCGGAGCGCATGTCGACGTCCATCTGTGCCAGCGGCGTGATGGTGTTCACGCTCGTGCCGCCGCGCACGATGCCAACGTTGAACGTGACGCGCGGGTTCGTCGGGACCTTGAGGTCGGCGATCTTCGCGATCGCCCGACCCATGGCATGCATCGGGTTGGTCATGCCGAACGCGCCGTAGCTGTGGCCGCCCGGTCCCTCGAACGATACGGTGTACCGGTGGCTGCCCACCGCGCGCGACGTGATCGCGCCGCCACCCGCGCCGTCCACCGAGATGAAGTACTGCACCTGCCCGACGAACTCCTTGGTGAGCAGGTGCCGCACGCCGCGCAGGTTGCCCGGCCCTTCCTCGCCCACGTTGCCCACGAGCAGCAGGCGGCCGCGCGGCCTGATCCCCTGTTCCTTGAGCACCTTGGCCAGCGTGAGCACCACCGCGACGCCGCGGCAATCGTCGCCGATGCCGGGCCCCGCGATGCGATCGCCGCTGCGCGTCGTCTTCACGTCCGTTCCTTCGGGGAACACCGTGTCGAGGTGCCCGGCGATCATCACCGTCGGGCCGTCCCCTTGGCCGAGCGTGGCGATGACGTTGCCTTCGCTGTCGATGCGGGCATCGGCATATCCGAAGCCCTGCAGCCGACGCTTGAACTCCTCGGCGCGTGCCTGCTCCTTGAAGGGCGGCGCGGGGATCTCGCAGATCGACACCTGCTGCGCCAGTGTCCACGCCTGCAGCTTGGGCATCTCGGCCATCGCCCGCACGATCGCCGGGTCGCCGGTCAGCAACTGCGTGGCCTGAGCGCCCAGCGCCGACGGCAGCAGCACGGCGAGTGCGGTGGGAAGCGCCCGCGCAAGGGACCCGCGAGGGCTGTGGTGGCGAGTGGGAGTGTGCATATTCGAAATGTACCCCGGACTCCCGATGACCGACCATCCCTGGCTGGCCAGCTACGACGCGAACGTCCCGACGTCGCTCGCGCCGTATCCCCGCACGACCTTGCTGGATACGTTGGCGGCGGCCGTCCGCGAGCGCCCCGACGCCACGGCCCTGCTCTTCAAGGGGCGTGCGGTCTCGTGGCGCGAACTCGCCGAGTCGAGTGACGCGGCCGCCGTCGCACTCGCGGCGATGGGCATCACGCGCGGTGACCGGGTCGCGGTGCTGCTGCCGAACTGCCCGCAGTTCGTGGTGCTCGAGTTCGCCGCGTGGAAGCTGGGCGCGATCCTCGTGCCGCTCAACCCGATCTACACGGAAGAGGAACTGGTGGGGCCCATCCGGTCCACCGGGCCGCGTGTGCTCATCACCCTGAGCACCTTCTACGAGCGCGTGAAGGCCGTGCAACGCCAGGTGCCGATCGAGCGTGTGGTGCTCACGAGCATCAAGGAATGGCTCCCGCGGCACCTGCGGCTGCTCTTCACGCTGCTGCTGGAGCGGAAGGGCGGCCACCGCGCGACGGCACGCGACGGGGATCCCTGGCTGCCGGCGTTGCTGCGGGCGCATCGCGGTGCGCGGCCCACGGCCGCCCCGCCGGGCTGCGACGACGACGCGATGTTCCTCATGAGCGGCGGCACCACCGGCACGCCGAAGGCGGTGCGGGTGCATCACCAGGCGCTGGTGATCACGGGGCTGCAGTTCCGCGCCTGGCTCGGCGCCACACTCCCGGAGTGGACCGCGCGCTTCTGCCTGCCGCTCCCGCTGTTCCACGCGTTCGGCGCACTCGCCGCGCAGTCCGCCTGCTTCGCGGGACGGAACCCGCTGGCGCTGGTGCCCAACCCGCGCGACTTCGACGACCTGCTCGACACCATCGAACGCACCCGACCGAACGTGTTCGCCGGCGTGCCCACGCTGTACAACGCCCTCATCGAGCACCCGCGTGTGAAGGCCGGTCGCGTGGACTTCAGCTCCATGCGCATCTGCGCCTCCAGTGCCGCACCGATGATGGCCGAGACGCACCGCCGGTTCCGCGCCGCGACCGGGGCACGGATCGTGGAGGGATACGCCCTCACCGAGTCGCTCATCGCGGCGACGGTGTGGCCGCTCGACGGCCCGGAGAAGATCGGCTCCGTGGGCACGCCGCTGCCCGACGTGATCGTCCGCATCGTCGATGCCGACGACCCCACGCGCGAACTGCCGACGGGTGAGGTGGGTGAGATCCTGCTGCACGGTCCGCAGGTCATGCGCGGCTACTTCAACGCGCCCGACGGCACCGATCCCATGGTGTATCCCGACGCCGAGGGGCGACGCTGGCTGCACACCGCCGACCTGGGCTACCTCGACGCGCAGGGCTACCTGTTCATCGTGGACCGCAAGAAGGACCTCATCAAGATGAGCGGCATGCAGGTGTGGCCGCGCGAGATCGAGGAGGCGCTCGCCGCGCATCCGGCCGTGCAGGAGGTCGGGGTGCGGGGGTTCCCCGATCCGCAGAAGGGAGAAGTCGCGGTCGCGTTCGTGGTGCGGCGTGCCGGTGCGACGGTGGACGCCGCGGCACTGCGCGCCCACTGCAAGGCCCACTTGGCGCCCTACAAGGTGCCCGCGCGGATCGTGTTCAAGTCGGAGCTGCCCAAGTCCCTCATCGGGAAGGTGCTCCGTCGCCTGCTCACGGAAGACGGGGCGGTGGCATGACCGCGCGCTGGGTGATGCTCGTCCTGCTCCTCGTCGGCTGTCGCGGGGCCGGCACGGCGGCGTCGGCGCGGCCCGTTCCCGCACCGCGCCTGGTGCTGATCTCGCTCGACGGGTTCCGCGCCGACTACCTCGATCGCCCCGGTGCACGACACCTGCGCGCCCTCGCCGCACGTGGCGTGCGCGCCGAGCGCATGATCCCGGCCTTCCCGTCCAAGACCTTCCCGAACCACTACACGTTGGTCACGGGCCTCACGCCCGAGCACCATGGCATCGTCGCCAACGCGATGACGGACCCACTGCTGGGGACCTTCAAGCTCAGCGACCAGCAGGCGCAGTGGGAGCCGCGTTGGTGGGGCGGCGAGCCGATCTGGGTGACGGCGGAGCGGCAGGGCCGGCGGGCCGCGTCGTACTTCTGGCCGGGATCCGAAGCGCCGATCGGCGGCAAGCGGATCACCTGGTGGAAGGCCTACGAACACGAGACGCCGCACGAGACACGCGTGCGGCAGGTGCTCGAGTGGCTCGCCCTGCCGGACTCGCAGGCGCCCGCGGTCATCACGCTGTACTTCTCCGCCACCGACGATGCGGGCCACCGCTACGGGCCGCAGGCGCCGGAGACGGACGTCGCGATCACCCGCGTCGACAGCGCGGTGGGTGCCGTGGTCGACGGCATCGCCCGGCTGGGCCTCCGCGACGCGGTGCACGTGCTCGTGGTCGCCGACCACGGCATGACCGAGGTGTCGCGCGACCGACTGATCGTGCTGGACGACTACCTCGACCTCGGCACCGTGGACGTCATCGACTGGACGCCGGTGGCGGCCATTCAGCCGCGTGCCGGCGACGAGGAGCGCGTCTATCGCGCACTGCGCGACCGCCACCCGCACCTCCACGTCTATCGCAAGGGCGAGGTGCCGGCGCGCTACCACTTCAATGCGCACCCACGCATCACGCCCATCGTGGCCGTCGCGGACGAGGGCTGGACGATCACCTCACGCGCCTACCTCGCGCGCCAGACGCCGCCCGGCGCCGTGAGCGGCGCGGCACACGGCTACGACCCCGCGCTGCCGTCGATGGGAGCGGTGTTCGTGGCCGCGGGACCGGGGCTCGCGCGCGGCGTGCGCGTGCCCCCGTTCCGCAACATCCACGTGTATCCGCTCATGGCGCACCTGCTCGGGCTCCGCGCCGCGCCCTCCGATGGGTCGCTCGACTCGGTGCGCCATTTCCTGCGGCGCTGATCAGGTCGGCTCGATCTCGCGCAGCTCGATGCGCCCACCGAGGGCGAGGTGCGGGCAATCCTCGCAGAGGCGCGTCGCTTCGCTGTAGTCCTTGGCCTGGATCAGGAAGTATCCGCCGACGATCTCCTTGGCCTCGGCGTACGGGCCGTCGCGCACGGCGAACTTGCCCTTGGTGAGCGTGAGCTGCTTGCCGCCGTCGTCCCGCAGCTTCTCGCCGCCGACGAGCTTGCCGGCGGCGCCCATCTTGTCGCTCCAGTCCTTGTAGCGGGCGATCACCCGCTGCATCTCGTCCGGGGACATCGCGGCGAGGGCGGCGACGTCGTCGTGCAGGATCATGATGTACTGCGGCATCGTGGTTCTCCGATTGGCGTGGTCGCCGACGGCGTTTCCGTCCGCGATGCCCTATGACGGACGGGGCGACGCCGAATCGACATCGGTCGTCGCGGGCGACGGCGTGAGCGCCGCAAGCCGTTGGTCCATATGGCGTTGGAGCGGCGCGGAGCCGGTGAGGCCGCGCGCCGCCACCCATGCGTCGCGCGCCTCGGACCGGCGATCCAGGGCCTCCAGCACCTCGGCCCGCACCGCGTGATAGAGATACGACCGGCGCACGGGGTCCGTCTTGGAAATTCGCGCCAACTCCGTCCACGCGCGCGCCGCGCCGTGCGCCATCTGCACCGCGACCACCCGATTCAGCGCGACCACCGACGACCCGGTGAGCGTCAACAACCGGTCGTAGACCTCCACGATGCGCAACCAGTCCGTGGCCTCCCAGGACTCGGCGATCGCGTGCAGCGAGGCGATCTGGGCCTCGAGGTGGTAGGTGCCGAGGGCCGTGCCCTGCGCCGCCGCATCGAGATGCTGGAAGCCGCGTGCGATCAGCGTGCGATCCCATCGACGGCGGTCCTGCTCGGCGAGCCGCAACAGCCGGCCGTCGTCCGCCGTACGGGCGGCGAAGCGCGCCGCGTGGAAGCAGAACAGCGCGGCGAGGGCCGACGCCGCCGGCGAGCATGTCGCCTCGTGACGCAGCAAGCGTTCGACCAGCCGCAGCGCCTCGGCCGCCAGTTCGGTGCGCAGCAGTGCGTCCCCCTCGTGTGCGGTGTGCCCCTCGTTGAACATGAGGTAGAGCACGTCGAGCACCGCGGAGAGGCGTTCGACCCGCTCCGCGCCTTCGGGCATCGTGAAGCCGACGTCGGCGTCGCGCAACGCGCGCTTGGCCCGCACGAGGCGCTGGGCGATGGCGCTCTCCTCGGCCAGGAACGCACGGGCGATCTCCCCGACGCTGAATCCGCTCACGGTCTTGAGCGTGAGCGCCACGCGCGAGTCGTCGGAGACGACCGGATGACAGCAGAGGAGGATCATCCGCAGGCGGTCGTCGGCGAACGGGTCGTCGTCGCGCAGCGCACCGGCGTGGGCACCGAGCGCGTCGTGCGCGTCGAGGGCCTCCGTGGCGGCGTCGAGCTCCGCGGCGATCGCGTCACGCCGCGCCGCGAAGGCCTGGTCACGCCGCAACACGTCGAGCGCGCGGCGTCGCGCCACCTGCAACAGCCACGCCGAGGGGTTCCCCGGCACGCCGCGATGCGGCCAGGTCCGGAGTGCCTCGACGAACGCGTCCTGCGTCACGTCCTCGGCGAGCGCGAGGTGCGCGGGGCCGAGGAGCCGGGTGAGGAGCGCGATGAGCCGCCCCGATTCCTCACGGAAGAGGCGGTCGACCAGCGGGGGGAGTGCGGTGGCGTGCAGAGCCGCAGCTCAGAACTCGCGCCGCTTCATTTCCTTGAACATCCGCTCGCGCTCCTGATCCGCCTCATCGGTGACGCGCTGCGGCGCGGTCTTGTCGTAGGTCTTCGCCTCGAGATTCCGCGGCTTGGCCTGCTTCTGGATCTTCTTGACGAGATTCTGGATCGACTTGTCGTCCAGTCCGGACATGATCGCCCCCCGGGCATCGGCGTGTCCTTGATTGTACCCCCGGAACGCCTCCGCCGCACCATTGCGCCCGGCAGGTCCGCACCCATACTTGGACGGACACCCTCCGTGTCAGCCCGAGGTCCCGCGATGGACGCGAACCGCAAGCCGCGTGACGACGAGATCGACGTCTTCGGCGTGTCGCACGTCGGCAAGGTGCGGGAGATCAACCAGGACCAGTTCCTGCTCGCCGCGGTGCACAAGCGGCTCGAGGTCCTGCAGACCTCGCTCGAGGTGCTCGACCGCCTGCCCGTGGGCGAAAGCCGCGTCGCGTTCCTCGCGATGGTCGCCGACGGCGTGGGTGGCGGGGTCGCCGGCGAACGGGCCAGCGCCACCGCACTCGAGGTGGTGACGGAATACGTCACGTCGAGCAGCTCCTGCTTCCTGCACGCCGATTCGTCGGAGCAGGAGTTCATCGAGACCCTGCAGTCCGCGGCGCTGCGTTCGCACGAGGTGGTGAAGGCCCGCGCCGCGGCCGAAGCCGCGGGGGCGTCGATGGCGACGACGCTCACGCTCTGGATGGGCGTGTGGCCCTGGTACTACCTGCTGCAGGTGGGGGACTCGCGCTACTACCTGTACCGCGAAGGCACCCTCACGCAGATCTCGCGCGACCAGACGATCGCGCAGGACCTCGTCGACAAGGGGGTGCTCTCGCGCAGCAACGCGGAGCGCTCGCGGCTCAGCGACGTGTTGTCGAGCGCGATCGGCGCCGACGAGGCCGTGCCGGTGGTCACGCGGCTCCAGGCGGCGTGGGAGAACGTGCACCTGCTCTGCACGGACGGGCTCACCAAGCACGTCTCCGACGAGCGCATCGCCGAGGTGCTCGGCGGCATGACCTCGTCGCGACAGGCGGCGGAGCAGCTGCTCGCCGAGGCGCTGGAGGACGGGGGGACGGACAACGTGACGATCATCGTCGGGCGCGCGGTCGCGCGCCCCCTGCCCGGCGCCTGACGCCTAGGCCGTCGCGGTGCCGTCCGTGGCTGGCGCGGTGCCGTGTGCGGCCGGGGTCGCCGCGCCCGTCCGGTCCTTGAACAGCCAGCGCAGCACCAGGACGATCAGTGCGATCGGGATGAGCACCTTCGCCAGGGCGATGCCCACGGTGAGCACGGTGCCCACCAGCGCCATCAACGCGCCCGCGAACAGCAGCACCACGAAGATCGGCAGGCCGATGAGCAGCAGCAGCAGGAGCACCGGCGCGGCGAGCACGAGCAGCACCATCAGCAGCGGGATGCCGATCACCTTGAGCAGGAAGCCGAGCGGCAGCAGCCAAGCGAGCCAGCTGAACGACCGCAGCGCCGTCTTGGCGAGGATCCCCTGCACGAGCAGGGTCTTGAGGATGGACCACATCGCGCGGACTCCCGGGAGGAGGTGACACTGGACCTACGCGCCAGCCGGCTGGGGGTTTCTCCTAGGGCCGGTCGAGGGCGGGCAGTAGTTCCTTGGTCACCCACGTGTGTCCGGGCACGAGTGCGAGCGCCCGCTGCAGCTCGGCGCGCGCCTCCTCCCGGCGTTCGAGCTTCGCCAGGGCGATCGCCAGCCAGATGTGGGCGTCCGCGCGGCCCCAGGTGGGGGACGGGGTCCGGGCGGTGTCGCGCGCGAAGAGCGCGACCGCGCGCCGCAGCTCCGGCTCGCCCTTGGCGGGTCCGCCGCCGAACGCGCGCGGGGCATTGAGGCGAGACATGCCGTTCACCAAGGCGATCCGGGGATCATCGGGTGCGGCGGCGATCGCCTCGTCGAGCTGCTTGAATGCGCGCGGCCCCAGACGCATCGCGGCGAACATGCCGCTCGCCCCCGCGAGTTGGCCGGTGACCGCGCCGCGCAGCCCCAGTGCCCGCGCCCCCCCACCCAATGCCTGGGCCTTGGCCAGGGCGCGTTCACTCTCCTCGAGCAACGGCTTGGCGCTGGGCACCTGGTCACTCAGCAGCAGGGCACTCGCGCGCCGATGCAGCGTGTACCCCAGGTCGTAATGCACCCAGGGATCGCGCGCGCCCTCGGGGGTGGTGGTCGCGACGCGCAGTGCGGCGATGATCTCGTCGAGCAGCGCCCAGCGCGCGCGCGAGATGGCGATCTCGGTGATCTGGCGCAGCGAGTCGAGTGCCACCCCCTGCGCCACGACCGCGCGGGGCGACGCGAGGCAGACGAGCGCGAAGACGAGCAGGCGGCAACGGGACGTCAGCGACACCGAGGGCTCACATGGTGGGGGTGCGCGTCGAACGCTTGAACTCCGCGTCGGCGTTCCACGTCGGCCAGTCGCGCGAGTTCGCCAGCGCCCGCGCGAAGTCCAGCACGATGTTGCTCAGCTGCACGGCACCGCGCAGGTCCCAGGTGGCCACGTATTCGTCGCCCGGCTGGTGGTACCGCCTGGCGATGTACTCCCCCGCCTGCATCTGGCCCCACTCCTTGGGCCGCCCCACGAACTGGTCCCCGGCGCCGATGCTCGCAGACGGCACGCCGACCTTCGCGAACGAGAAGTGGTCGGACCGGTAGAAGTACCCGCGCTCGGGCGTCGCATCGGGCGAGAGCGTGATCCGGCGCGGGGCGAGCAGCCGCCGCAGCGACGGCCCGAGCGAACTCTTCGTCTCCCCGAGGACCGTGAGGTCGAGGGTCTCGCCGAGGACGTTGCCGCCGTCCACGTTCAGGTTGGCCACGATCTGCTCCGTGGGGACCAGCGGATTGCGCGCGAGGAACTCCGAGCCGAGCAGGCCGCTCTCCTCCGCGGTCACGAACGCCACCAGCACCGAGCGCTTGGGGCGCACCCCCTGCGCGAGCTGCCGCGCGACGGCGAGCAGGTCCGCCGTGCCCGACGCGTTGTCCTCGGCGCCGTTGTAGATCGAGTCGCCGTTCACGGCCGGGCCGATCCCCAAGTGGTCCCAGTGCGCGGTGAGCAGCAGGTGCTCGCGCTTGGCCGCCGGGTCGCTCCCTTCGATGAGGCCCACCACGTTCTGGCTCTCGAGGTGCGCGACCGTGTTCGCGAACGCGATGTCCATCGTGATGCCCGTCTCCACCGGCCGGAACGTCCGCGACTCGGCCTGCCGGCGCAGGGCGGCGAGGTCGTGCCCGGCACGCTCGAGCAGCGTGCGCGCGGCCGCCTCGGTGATCCAGCCGCGCACGCCCAGCGGGGCGGGGAGCTTGGGATCGCGCGGGAGCATACGCTGCTCCTTCGCCCAGCTGCCCACCACCGTCGGCCAGCCGTAGCCGGCGCGTTCGGTGTTGTGGATGATCAGCATGCCGGCCGCGCCGCGGCGTTCGGCTTCCTCGAACTTGTACGTCCAGCGTCCGTAGTAGGTCATCGCGCGCCCGCCGAACAGCGCGGGCTCGTCGGCCGGCGCGGGCGGATCGTTCACGAGCACGAGCAGGATCCTGCCGCGGACGTCCACGTCCTTGAAATCATCCCAGCGGAACTCCGTCGCCGTGGACCCGTACCCGACGAACAGCACGGGGGCCGCCGCCGCCGAGCGGTCGCTGCTGCTTCCGGCCCACACGACGATGTCCTCGGGATAGCGCAGCGGTGTGGGCGCGTTGCTGCGCACCTGCGCACTCGCGCGCAGTGACGACTCCTGCAGCGCGACCAGGTCGATGGGCACACGCTGGAAGTAGCTGCCGTTGTGCGCCGGGGCGACGCCGTAGCCGCGCAGCTGGCTCGCGAGGTACTGCTCCGTGAGGGCCCCGCCGCGCGACGCGGGTCCGCGTCCCTCGAGCAGGTCGCTCGACAGGAATCGGATGTGCGCGTCGATCTCGGCGGCGGAGATCGGTACCGGGGTCGCGGCGATGGGACGCGGGCGCGCCTGCGCGCCGGCGGTCGAGGTCGCGACGCAGAGGGCGAGCAGGGCAGGACGGAACGACGGACGGGACATGGAGCCTCCTCGGGCGTCCTGAATACTACATCCCGAGGTGCGACGCGCCGCCTCGCGGCGCGTCGCGGTGCGTCGACGGGACCCGAGGTCCTACGGCGTCGGCGCTGCTGCGCTCAGCGACCACACGTACGCCGACACGTCGCGGAACTGCTGCTCGCTCAGCGGCAACTTGGGCATGAGGCCGAAGCGCTGGATCGCGTGGGCGGGCATCGTGGCGCGTGTGGTGTCGGGTGCGAGCAGGAAGCGCAGCATCGCCGCCAGCGCCTCAGGCTCGCTCGCGAACGCGTCGCGGTAGTGCTGCGAGACCATGGCCATGGGCGGCGCGAGCCGTGGCGGCGGTTGCAGCGTGTGGCAGGCCGTGCACACCGTGGTGAAGAGCTGCTGGCCGGCAGCCAGATCCGGGGCACGCGGTGCCTGGCGCGCTGCCGCGGGCCGCGGCGCGGGCCGCGGTGCGGGAGTGCGCGTGGCTTGCGCCGCGCAGAGCGCCGGGGCGAACACGGCGACGATGACGAGTGGCAGGAGACGGATGCGCATGGCCGGTCCTCGGCGAAGGGGCTCACTCGAACCCTACTGCGCCCCGGCGCGCGGCACCGTCGGGCAACTGCCGCCGTCCTGTGGGTGAAGCCCTGAATCCGCGGCGGGTGCCCGCTACTCCTCCCAGGCCACGACGTCGCCGACGCGGAGTTCCCCGTCGTCGAGCACCTCCCCGAACGCACCACCGCGCCAGTCGGGGTCCATGGCCGTGCGCAGTCCGGGCAGGGCCTCGTCCATCCGCTCGCAGGGACGTGTCTCGCCGCGGATCCGCACGCGGACCGCGCCGAGGCGCAGCACGCGACCGCGCGAGGCGGCGAGGTCGACGCCGTGCACGAGGATGTTGGCGCGGCGCGCGGCTGGGTCGAGGTGTCCGCCGAGCTCACGCATCATCGCGTCCCACTTCTCCCGCTCGATGATCGTGACCTGTCGCGTGCTGGAGCGGCAGGTGTTGCCCGCGATGCCGCGGCCCGCCACGCAGTGCACCGCCGGCTGCGGGTCCATCACCCCGCGGTGCGCGCGCTTGGTCCACAGCGCCGCCACGCGGCCTACTGGCGCGCCTTCCATGCCTTGTACTCGTCCGGCATGCAGGTCGCGCAGGGCCGGTACCCGGCGGCGATGGCCGTCGCCTCATCGGCGAAGAACACCCGCTGCTGGGCGTAGCTGGTGCCCGTGCCCAGGGCGCGTCGCGCGGCCTTGCAGGTCAAGCGCCCGTAGACGCGCCGCCGGCGATGACCCCCGAGCGTGCCGGGGGTCTCGCTGGCGATCACGCTGCCATCGGCAGCGACCAACCGATACAACGGCAGTCAGTCCTCCATCTTCGGCTTGAGCGACTCACGCGTCGTCGGGTAGGCGATGCCGAGTTGCTCGAGGTACGACTTGTACTTCTTGGAGTCGTAGTAGTACTTGGACAGCTCCGGCTTGTAGCGCGCCATGATCTCGGCGTTCAGCCAGATGGGCGGCTGGTCCGTCGCGGAGATGAAGGCCTTGTACTTCACGTCCTTCGTCTGCACGTCGCGGAAGTAGGTCCAGGCGTCGGCCACCACCTGGGGCTTCATGATGATGTCGAGCATCGTGAGCGCCTGCACCTTGGCGCCGGCCACGGCGCCCTTGTGCGCGATCGGCGTCGCCATGACGATGGAGTTCGCCCAGTTGTGGCCCGGCGGGCCGGGGATGTTCGACGGGAAGCGCAGCGTCACGGTGGGCACGTTCCACGACACGTCGCCGATGTCGTCCGAACCGCCGCCCATGCGCTGGCTCTCCGGCACCGGGCCGCCGAGCACGAAGGTCTCGCGGTTCGCGAGCCCGCCCACGCGCACGCCCAGCTCCGTCTGCAGCGCCTTCGCCATCGCGAGGTCGGCGTCGTCCCACTTGGGCATGCCGACCCGCTTGATGTTCTCGTACGTGACTTCGGCGATGGTCTTGTTGAAGTGGCCGCTCCAGCCCGACCCGACGATCATGACGGTGTCGAGCTCGACGTTGGCCATCATCGCCGCCCCCTTCGCGATCCGCACGCCGGCGTCGAACAGCGCCTTGGTGCGCTCGTAGTCGCGTTCGCGGAAGTAGAACCAGATGCTCGCGGTGCTCGGCACCACGTTCGGCTGGTCGCCACCGTCGCGGATGACGTAGTGCGAGCGGGTCGGCAGCTCGTTGTGCTCGCGCTGGAACTCCCAGCCCTGGCCCATGAGCATGGCGGCGTCGAGCGCCGAGCGGCCGCGCCACGGCGCACCGGCGGCATGCGCACTCGTGCCCTGGAACTTGAAGATGGCCGAGATCAGCGCGGTCTGGCCGCTCTGGCCCCACTGCACCCCGAGGTCGCTGGAGACGTGCGTGAAGAGTGCGACATCGACGTCCTTGAAGAGCCCCTCGCGCACGAGGAAGGCCTTGCCCGCCATCTGCTCCTCCGCCACGCCGGGCCAGAGCACGATGGTGCCCGGCAGCTTGTCGCGGATCATGAGCTCCTTCACCACGAGTGCCGCCGCGATGTTCACGGCCTGGCCGGAGTTGTGACCTTCGCCATGCCCGGGCGCGCCCTCGACCTGCGGGTCGTGGAACGCGAACGCCGGCTTGTTGTTCGCCTGCGGGATGCCATCGATGTCGGAGCCGAGGGCCATCACGGGCTTCGCGCCCGCCGGGCTCTCCCAGCGCGCGATCCAGGCACTCGGCATGCCGGCGTAGCCGCGCTGCACCTTGAAGCCTTCCTTCTCAAGCAGCCCGGTGAGGTACTTCTGCGTCTCGAACTCCTGCATGCCGAGCTCGGAGTACGAGAACAGCTGGTCCACGATCTCCTGCACGAGCTTCGCGCGGCCGTCGACCTTGGTCAGGGCCTCGGCCTTGAGGCGTTCGATGCGCGCGGAGTCTGGGGCCTGCGCCGCGGCGCGGCCCGCGGTGAGCGGCAGCGCCGCCACGACGGCGGCGATCGGAAGCAGGGCGGCGAGCAGGGTCGCGCGACCGCGACGGACGACGGACGACATCAATCGGCTCCTCGGGTGGGGTGCGTCCCGGATACGCGCCGTTGTGTTCCGGGGTTGAGGGAAAGCGAGCAGATTCCGGTCTCCTGCGCAACATCCCCTCAGACCCCGGCGTAACCGCAGCATGAGCTTCGCCTTCCTGACCCGTCGACTCCACCGCTGGGGCGCCATCGCCATCGGCCTCCCGCTGCTCTGCGTGATCGGCTCCGGCCTGCTGCTGCAGGTGAAGAAGCAGGTGCCCTGGGTGCAACCGACCGAAATGCGCACCGACGGGCCGGCGCCCGGTGTCGCGTGGGGCGTGATCCTCGCCGCCGCGCAGGGCATCCCCGAGGCGGGCGTGCGCTCCTGGGAGGACATCGACCGCGTCGACGTACGCCCCGGCAAGGGCATCCTCAAGGTGATCACCACGTCGCGTTGGGAACTGCAGATGGGACTCGCCGACGGACGCGTGCTGCAGGTGGCGTACCGGCGCTCGGACCTCATCGAGTCCCTGCACGACGGCTCGTTCTTCGGTGATGCGGCGAAGCTCTGGATCTTCCTCCCCTCGGGCCTCGTGCTGTTCGCACTCTGGGCGACGGGGCTCTATCTCTGGCTGCTTCCCTGGCTCACCAAACGCAAGCGCGCGCGCGGCGCGGTGCCCGCACCGCGCTAGCCGCGCCACCGCTCGCCGTCGTCCCCCTCACCCGGACCCGTGTCGATGTCGCTCCGTTCCCCTGCCACCGCGGCGCTCCTCCTCTCCCTCGGTGCGTCGCTCCTGGGCCTCGCGCCCGCATCGCTCAGCGCGCAGCGCGGTGCCGCGCGTGCGGCCCCGGCGGCCCGGACGCCGTACGTCCCCGGTGCGGTCTGGGAGCGGCGCCGCCCCAGCGAGGCCGGACTCGACAGTGCCAAGCTCGCCGATGCGATCGCCTTCGCCGTTGCGAGCGAGGCACGTGCCCCGCGCGACATGGAGGAGAGTCACTACCGCTCGTTCGGGCGCGAACCCTTCGGGCAGGGCATCGGGCCGTTCAAGCCGCGCGGGGAGCCGTCGGGCGTCATCCTCCGCGGCGGCTACGTGGTCGCGAGCTGGGGCGAACCCGATCGCGTGGACATGACCCACAGTGTCACCAAGAGCTTCCTCTCCGCGACCGTCGGGCTCGCGTTCGATCGCGGCTTGTTGCGCTCGGTGCGCGACACGGTGTGGCTGTCGCAGGCCCCGACGTACGCCCTGCGGCTCTCGGCGCCGAGCGAGCCCGGCGCGAGCTACGGCCACCCCATGTTCATGGACCCCTGGGGCACGGCGCACAATCGCCGCATCGTGTGGGACGACCTGCTGCGCCAGACGAGCGACTGGGAAGGCACGCTCTGGGGCAAGCCCGAGTGGGCCGATCGGCCGGCGCAGAACGCCGCCGAGTGGACCACGCGCGCGCGCAAGGCGCCGGGCACCACGTACGAGTACAACGACGTGCGCGTGAACGTGCTCGCCCTGGCGGCCACGAACCTCTGGCGTCGGCCGCTGCCCGAGGTGCTGCAGGAACAACTCATGGGCCCGATCGGGGCATCGCGCAGTTGGCGCTGGTACGGCTACGACAACGCATGGATCACGCTCGACGGCCGCGCGGTGCAGGTGGTCAGCGGCGGCGGGCACTGGGGCGGCGGGATGTTCATCAACGCCTGGGACATGGCGCGCTTCGGCCTGCTCACGCAGCGCCGCGGCGTCTGGGGCGACACCCGCATCCTCTCCGAGGCCTGGGTCGCGCTCTCGCTCACGCCCACGGTGCCGCAGCCGACCTACGGCTACATGAACTGGTTCCTCAACACCGACCGCAAGTGGATGCCGAGTGCGCCGGCCTCGGCGTTCGGGCACGTGGGGAACGGCACCAACCTCGTGTTCGTCGCGCCGGAGCAGGACCTCGTGATCGTGGTGCGGTGGATCGAGAACAACGCGATCGACGCGTTCCTCGGTCGTGTGCTGGGCGCGATCCAATGAGCCGCCGCGCCCTGGGCACGTCGCTCCGCACGCTGCTGCTGGCGGTCGGCGCGTCGGCGGGTCCGCTCGCCGCGCAGGCACCCGAGTGGACGCTGCTGATCCGCAACGGCAGCGTGATCGACGGCAGCGGCGCCGCGCGCTATCGCGCCGACCTCGCCATCGCCGGGGACCGCATCGTCGCGCTGTCGCGCACGCCGCTCGATGCGCGCCGCGCCGCGCGGGTGGTGGACGCCGAGGGCCTCATCGTCGCGCCGGGCTTCATCGACCTGCACGCGCATCTCGAGCCGCTGCTCCAGCGCCCCGACGCCAAGAGCCATGTCACGCAGGGGGTCACACTCGCGCTCGGCGGTCCCGACGGCAGCGGGCCGTTCCCGCTCGCTGCGTACCTCGACAGCGCGCAGGCCAAGGGCCTCGGCATGAACGTCGCGTACCTTGTGGGGCACAACACCGTCCGCCGCATGGTCATGGGCACCGCCGACCGGGCGCCGACGGCGGAGGAGCTCGCGCGCATGACGCAGCTCATCCGGCGCGGCATGGGTGACGGCGCCTTCGGCATCAGCACCGGGCTGCGCTACGTGCCGGGCTTCTATTCCAAGATCGACGAGGTCATCGCCCTCTCGCGCGCCGCCGCCGACTCGGGCGGCATCTACACGTCGCACCTGCGCGAGGAAGGCCTCGGGCTGCTCGATGGTGTGGCCGAGGCGATCACCATCGCCCGCGAGGCACGGATCCCGGTGGTGCTCACGCACCACAAGGCGGTGGGCCAGCCGATGTGGGGCAAGAGTGTCGAGACGCTGCGCATGGTCGATGCGGCGCGTGCGGCCGGTCTCGATGTCATGATCGACCAGTATCCCTACACGGCGAGTTCGACCGGGCTCGCCGTGCTCATCCCGCCTTGGGCGCTCGCCGGCGGCACGCGCGAGCTGCAACGACGTGTGGCCGATCCGGTGCTGCGCGACAGCATCGAACGCGGCATCGTCGAGTACCTCAAGACCGATCGGGGCGGCGGCGACACGCGCCGCGTGCAGTTCGGCCGCGTGACCTGGGACAGCACCCTCGAGGGGCGGACGCTGCACGACTGGGCGGAACGGCGCGGCGTGGGCCACACACTCGAGGCCGCGGCGAAGCTGGTGATCGAAGGCGAGCTCCGCGGCGGCGCGTCGATGATCTACCACATCATCGACGAAGGCGACGTGCGGCGCATCATGCAGCATCCGCAGACGATGATCGCCTCGGACGGACGGCTCACCGGACCCGGCGACGGCGTGCCGCATCCGCGTGCCTACGGCACCTTCCCGCGCGTGCTCGGTCACTACGTGCGCGAGCAGGGCGTGCTCACGCTGGAGCAGGCCGTGCACAAGATGACCGGCATGCCCGCGCGGCGGCTCGGCCTCGGCGGCGTGCGTGGCTGCGTCGCGGTGGGGTGCTTCGCCGATGTCACGTTGTTCGACGCGGCGACGGTGGGCAGTGCCGCGACCTTCACGCAACCGCATCGCTACGCCGACGGGATCCCGTTCGTGATCGTGAACGGCGTGATGGTGGTCGAGCGCGGCGAGATGACGACGGCCCGCCCGGGACGCGCGCTGCGTCGGCCGTAGCGGGCGGCGGCGCGGCCGCCGGATGTGAGAAACCCTCGCGACTCCTTTCGGTGGTCGCGAGGGCTCTCGAACCCCGCTGGTGGCGGAAAGAGACCCAGTTCGGCGCCGCCGAAGCGGCTGGGCTCCTGCTCCTTCCTCGCGATGGACGGCCCATCGGAGGTGTCGTTCTTGCGAGCGACGCGTACACGGCCAGCGACCCCGGGTACGGTCCACCGGATCGAACTGCCGGTGAACATTCCCTCCGACAGCGTCCTGCGGGAGGGACCCACCCGCGATTTGCGTCCGTCTCGCGGGTGCACGGGCAATACTCACCGCGGCACCGGCCGCCGCAATAGGTGATCCGACGACAGGACCGTGAGGGTTCCGACTGAGGGTTCCGACTGCGGGATTCGCCCGCAGCGCCGCGGCGCTCACCACTCCACGGAAAAGCCGATCGACGGGAGCAGTCCCAGCGCTTCGTTGCGCTCCACCAGCTGCTCGCGTGGGTCCCAGCGCAGGCCCGAGACGTTCTTGCGCCCGTAGAGGTTCTGCACGTCGAGGTATCCCACCAACTGGATCCGCCGGAGGCTCCAACGTCGGTCCACGCGGACATCGAGGGCGTGGAAGACGGGCAGTCGTTCGCCCTGGTTCCACCGCGTGAAGTCCTGCGTGCCAGCCGTCGGTCCGGCGGTGATGAACGGTGTCGTCGGCAAGCCGCTCGCCACGCGCCACTTGCCGCTCAGTTCCCATCTGGGATTCGGGCGCCAGCCGAGCACCGCGTTCGCGATCACGCGCGTGTCGAACGCCCCGGGTCGGCGCACGCCGTCCGCCCCCTCGAACGTGCTGCGTGACACGCTCACACTCGACAGGCCGAAGATCGGCAGGTCGCTGAGTTGCTTCTGCACGAGGAACTCCGCCCCCACGGCGCGGCCGCGCGCCACCGCCGCCAAGGGCTCGAGGCCGAACGGGATGTCGCTCGTCACATCGTCGAATCCACTCGGCGCCAGCACCGCCTGCGGCCGGAACACGCGCCGCGGATAGTCCGCGTAGCGCTTCGCGAACACCTCCAGCTGCATCTTCACGTCGGCGCGCGGCAGGTGCTCCACGCCGAGCACCACTTGGTCCGCACGGAACGGCGCGAGCAGCCGGTTGGCGGCGTCTCCCACCAGCCAGATGTAGGACGGCGCCTGCCAGTAGCGCCCGGCACTCCCGGTGAGCGTGGTCGTGCCCGAGAGCGCGAAGCGCGCGCCCAGCCGCGGGCTCGCGCGAAGGGCTCCCGCGAGGAAGCCGTAGCGGTCCACACGGAACCCCGTCGTGGTGCGCAGTCGTGCGTTCGCCTGCCAGGCCACCTGACCGTACAGCGCCTGCCGGTCCGCCGTGAACGCCGTGTCCACCGCGAGCGGTCGTGGTGCACCGGTCGCATCGCGGCGCAGCGCCCCCGGGAGCAGCAGGTCGTAGTCGAGCGTACTCGCGACCTTGGTCACCGCGCCGCCCGAGACCTCGAGCCGCGGCGACGCCTGCACCGACAGGTCGGCGCGCAGGGAGTTCTCGCCCTCGGTGGAGAACGCCCGGAACACCGTGCCGGGCGGGTCGAGCGAATCGTTCTGGATCGTCGTGAAGCGCGTGTAGGTGCGGCCCGCGGTCACGTCGAGCACACCGCGCGGCAGCAGGCGCCGCCACGTGAGCCCCGAGAAGTACTGCCGTTGCGACGGCGCGGCCACGCGCGAGTTCTCGTAGCGCTTGTCGGCATCGTCGTTGGTGAACGTCACGCTGCCGTCCGCCCCGATCACCAGGAACGAGACCGTGTTCCGCGTGCCGAGGCGCTGGACGACCTTCAGTTGCCCGTCGACGTACGCGGGGATGAAGCCGAATCCCGCCGCCTTGAAGAGCAGATCGAGGTAGGAGCGTCGCGCGCTGAAGTAGAACGAGCCGTTCTCGCCCAGCGGTCCCTCGGCGACGGCGAAGCCTCCCGAGGCGGAGAGCGTGAACTCGCCGGCGAGCCGCTCGCGGTTGCCCTCGCGCAGCGTGATGGAGGTGACCGACGCGGTGCGGTCGCCGTAGCGCGGCGCGAAGCCGCCCGTGGAGAATCCCGCCTGCTCCACCGCATCGACGTTGATCAACGACAGCGGACCACCGGTCGAACCCTGCGTGCCGAAGTGGTTGATGTTCGGCACCTCGATCCCGTCGACGAGGAAGAGGTTCTCGAACGGTGCCCCGCCGCGCACCACCAGGTCGTTGCGCCCGGGCTGCGTGATGCCCACCCCCGGGAGCAGGGCGACCGCACGCACCACGTCCTCCTGCACGCCCGGCGCGCGCCGGATCGCCTCGGCGCCGAGGGTGCTCGTGCTGGTCTGGCCGTCGATGCTCGGCAGGAAGTACGAGGCCGTCACCTGCACCGACGACAGGTCGATCGGCGTCGGCGCCAGGCGTACGAGCACCGTGACCGGCTTGGCGCTGCTGACCACCACGTCGGGCACGATGAGTGGCGTGTAGCCGATGGCGCGCAGCTGCAGGCGCCAGACGCCCGGCGGCACCGCAGCGAGCACGAACCGCCCGCGCGCATCGGTGGTCGCGCGCCGGTCGCTGCCCATGAGCGCGACCTGCGCGCCGGGCAGCGGGGCCTCCGTGCCCGCGACGAGGACGGTGCCGGAGACGAGACCGGTCGCCGCCTCCTGGGCGACGACCGGTCCGTACGGTGCCACGGCACCGAGACTGCAAGCGAGGAGGAGGCGACGAAGGGTGCGCATCCCCGACGAACGCCGCCGCTACATCCGCGGTTTCGGCGGCTTCACCCACTGGTCGAGCCAGGCCATCATCTCGAACAGCGTGTGCCCCACGCTCTCACGCGCCGCGTACCCGTGCGACTCGGCCGGCAACTGCACGTAGCGCGCCGTGCCCCCGTTGCCCTTGAGCGCCGCGTACATACGCTCCGACTGGATCGGGTAGGTGCCGGTGTTGTTGTCCGCCATTCCGTGCACCAGCAGGATCGGCGCCTTGATCCGGTCGGCATAGGTGAAGGGCGACATGCGCTCGTAGAGGTCCTGCGCCTGCCAGTACGAACGCTCCTCGCCCTGGAAGCCGAACGGCGTGAGTGTGCGGTTGTAGGCGCCCGACCGCGCGATGCCCGCGCGGAAGAGCTTGGTGTGCGCAAGCAGGTTGGCCGTCATGAAGGCGCCGTACGAGTGGCCGCCCACGGCGATGCGGTCACGGTCGGCCACCCCCATCCCGACGATCTGGTCGATCGCCGCCTCGGCGCTCGCCACCAGCTGCTCCACGTACGTGTCGTTCGGCTCCTTGCCGTCGAACCCGATGATGGGCATGGTCGGGTCGTCCATCACGCCGTACCCTTGCAGCAGCGCGAACAGGTGCGAGGATCCCCCGGGCCGGGTGAAGCGGTACGGCGACCCCGTCACCTGCGACGCCGCGTCGGCCGAGCCGAACTCCAGCGGGTACGCCCAGAGCAGGAACGGCAGCGCCCCGTCGCGCGCCTTGTCGTAGCCGGGCGGCAGGTACACCGTGGCCTGCAGCGTGACGCCGTCCTTGCGCTTGTACTGCACGCGCTCGCGCTTCACGCCCGCGAACTGCGGGGCCGGGTCGGCGAACGCCGTGATCTGCCGCGGGGCGATGCGCCGCACGAGATCGCGCTGCCAGTAGTTGGGCGGCTCATCCACCGATTCCCGGCGCGTCAGCAGGCGCTCGGCCTTGTCGTCCAGCACCTCCACCACGGTCTCGTAGTACGGCGCCGTGGACTGGAACAGGCGCGTCTTCTTGCCGGTGGCGAGTTCGATGCGGTCGAGGAATGGCCGGTCGCCCTCGGGGCTCGCCCCGTTGCCGCGGAGCAGCGCGGACTTCCCGTCGGCGCTCAGGTGCAGCACCTGCCGCCCCCGCAGGTCGCGCTTGGTGACGAAGCTGCCGGGGTCGCCGTAGCGATCCTCGGACGAGCGCTCCCAGAGCAGGCGCGCCGGTGCCTTGCCGCTCGGGTCGATCGCCCAGGTGCGGGTCTTGCGCTGCCGCGCGTGGGATTCGGTGGCGATGGCGAAGCTCGCCGAGCCCCAGGTGAGGCCGCGGGCGCGCCACTCGGTCTCCAGCAACGTGGTCGGCTCACCGACGAACGGCGCGCCAAGGGCGAGCACACGGTCCCGCTTGGGCACCTGCTTGGTGGGATCGCCACCGTCGAGCGCCTCGACCCACACGAGGGTCGCCGGCACGTCGCTGCGCCAGGACGGATTGCGCGGGCCCTGCTGCGCGCCGTCGCCGCCCCAGGAGACGCGCTCCAGCAGCGGTCGCGTGGCGAGCGTGCGTGCCACGCGGCCCTCGATGCCCCACACCTCGATCCGCGTGGGGAAGAAGTTCAGCGGCACCGAGTACGAGAACGGCTTCGACAGCGATGTCACCAGCAGCCATTGCCCGTCGGGGCTCACCGTCGCGCCGCTGATGATCGCCGGCACCCCGATGGGCTTCACGCTGCCGTCGATCGCCACGCGCGCGAGCTGGCTCGTGGCGTAGTGCGCGAAGATCGCTTCGTCGTGCGGGTTCTTGAGCAGGTCCTGGTACGTCGCCGCGCGGTCGGCGGATCCGGTGAGCGCCTCCTGCACGATCGGGCCGCCGGGGGTCGTCGGTGCGACCGGCTCCGCCCCACGGGACTCCGGCACGAAGGTGCAGACGAGGGCCTCGTCGGTGGTCCAGTCGCAGGGTGCGCCGAGCACCGCGTTCAGGCGCCGCGTGGTCACCTGCTTGGCGCTCTTGGTCGCGAGGTCACCCACCCACAGCGTGAGCGCGTCGTCGGTGCTCACCACGAAGGCGAAACGCAGGCCGGCCGGCGACCATTGCAGGTTCGCGATGCCGGCGCCCGCGGGCAGCGTCATCGCGATCGGGGTGCTGGCCCCGCCGGCGACCGGCATCACCGAGAGCCCGCGCGCCGGATTCTGGCGCGAGGGCCCACTCGTGCGCGGATCGAGGCGGATGCCCGCAACGCGGTACTCCGGCGCGGCGATCTCCGTGATCGGCGGGAGGCCGGGCCGCTCGAGCAGCAACAGCATCGTGCGGTCGGGACTCAGCGATGCGGTCGGTGTCGCGGGGGCGTCGAGGATCTGTTGGATCGCACTCGGCGGCTGCCGATACGTCATCTGCGCGGCGAGCGGCGACGCGACGAACGGCGACGCGACGAACGGCGACGCGACGAGCACGAGCGCCGCGAGGCCCGTGATCAGGCCTCGGGCGCGGGGACGGGGATCGAAGCGGACCATCGGTGACACTCCCTCGGGGGAAAGGTGGACTTCAACGATCGAGCGCATCCTCGGCAGCGCTCACGTACGCGTCGAGCAGCCGCATGCGCAGGTCATCCTCGCGCAGGTCGGTGCCGCCCTGCATGCGGCTGAGCAGGGCGCGCGCACCGCTCACATCACCCACGCGCAGGCGCGCCACGACGCCGCTCTCATAGAAGAGCTGCGCGGGGACCCACTGCCGCCCGTTCCGCCGCGCCTCCAGCTGCACCTCCACCTCGCGCGCAGCCGTGACCCAGTCATAGGTCGCCACGGCCTGCATCATCCGCAAGGCGGAACGACCGTCGGCCGGCGCCTTCTGCTCCAGCATGTAGCGCGAGACCGCCCCGTACCACGCGGTGTCCACGCTGCCCATGGTGCCGCCGTGCCAATCCGCCTCGCTGGCGACCATCTCGGTGAACCAGGTGAACCAGTCCGCCGGCGCCCGCCCGGAGTTCATCCACATCCGCAGCCGCTCGTCGCGCGTACGCGCCCGCTGGTACTCGCGGTTGGTCGCCGTGGTGTCGTCGGCGGCGAGCCACATCCGCGCCCGCAGGCGCGCCGCCATCGCCTGGGCCTGCAGCCGCGGCAGGTCGAGTGCGGCCCGATGTGTGCCGCCGAGCACGACGCGGCGCTCGCCCAGCGCGGCCGCGAGGTCCCAGCGGGCGGTCGAGAGGCCGATGAACCCCTCCGCCGAGTGCTTCATGAAGCGCGCGCGCTCGGCGCCGAGGTCCAGCGTCGGGCGGAAATCGGAGTTCACCACCCGCGCGGAGTCGAGCAGCGGCGCCAGTTCCCGTCGGGTCGCGAGCAACGCCGCGTCGAGCGTGCCGGCCTCGAGCGGACGGAACCGCGCGAGATCGAGCCGGATGTCCTCGAACTGCAGCACGCCCCAGTCGGGACGCGGCAGCGTAGGCCCCTTGGCCGCGACCACGAGCACGTCCACGTCGTTGGTGAGGTAGATCGCGTACGACCCGAAGTGGCGGTGCAGCGCCGCGAGCACGCTCAGCACGAGGTCGTCCTCGATCTCGTAGAGGTGCAGCCACTGGCCGAACACGCCGTTCGGCGTGAGGTAGCCCGAGACGCGGGCGTAGAACTCCTCGGTGAACAGGCCCGACACGCCGCTCACCCAGGGATTCGATGGTTCCGAGAGGATGAGGTCGTACTTGTGGTTGCTCGCCGCGAAGAAGGACTTGGCGTCGTCGTGCACGAAGCGCGAGCGCAGGTCGTCGTAGGCCCGCGCGTTGGCCGGCTTGAAGAGCTTGGACGCCTCGATCATCTGCGGTTCGATGTCGATCGTCACCACCTCCTCCACCTGCTCGCTGCCCAGGAGGATGTGCGACGAGATCCCCGAACCGTGCCCGATCACCGCGACCTGCCGGGCCTGCGGGGCGTGGGCGAGCGTGATCAGCGGGAGCAGCACCTGCGTGGACTCGTCGCCGCCGAGATGCTGGCGCGCCGAGTCCGCCGGCGGCGGGTCGAACCAATACCGCGAGATCGAGGCGTCGGGCTTGCCGTTGGTGGCCAGCGAGTATCCGCTGTCGCTGCCCATCTTCACGCTCACGCTGGCCGTGCGGCCGTCCTCATAGAACACCACCTCGCGGGCGCCGCGCTCGGGGACGGTGCCGTAGCGGAACACGCCGCTGGAGAGGATGCCGGGGTCGAACCCCGGCGAGAGCAGGGCGATCACCACCGCGGCCGTCCCGAGTCCGGCGGCGAGCCAGGCACTCGGGGCACGCACCGCGTCCTGTGCGGCCCGATGCCGGAACAGCCAGATCCCCAGCGCGATGTCGATCGCGCCACCGAGGATGAGCATGCCGCGGAGGCCGAGCACCGGCATCAGCAACAGGGCCGCGAGGCCCGCGCCCACGATCGAGCCGAGGGTGTTCCACGCATACACCTCGCCGATCGCGCGTTCGCCGTGCCCGCCCCGCAGCAACGACCGCGTGATGAGCGGCAACGTGACGCCGGCGCAGAACGTCGGCGGCAGCATCACACCCAGCGAGATGCCGTAGCGCGCGAGGTTGTAGAGGCGATACCCGGACGGGTTCTCGTCCACCGCCTCGATGAGCGCCGCCATCCAGTGGAACGACTGCGAGTAGACGAAGAGCGTTGCGATCGCGAGCGCGCCCATCACCAGCTGCACGATCGCGAGCAGGCGCAGCGCGTCCGGCGTGCGGTCGGCCCGCCGCCGGATCCACAGGGCGCCGAGGGCGAGACCGAGGATGAACGCCGACAGCATCAGCTCGAAGGCGTGTGTGGCGCTGCCGAGCACCAGCGCGAGCATGCGGATCCAGGCGATCTCGTAGATGAAGCTGGCGACCGCCGTCCCGAAGCTCACCGCCAGCAGCAGGCGCCAGGTGTCGGGCAGCGCGAGTGTCGCGCGGTCGTCGGGTGCGGTGCTGGCGGGTTCCTCCCGCGCGCCGAGCACCACACGGTCCGCGGCCTCCGCGAAGTCGTCCTCCGCGTCCGACGCCTGGCGCATGGAGCGCAGCGCCAGGTACGTGACCGCGGCCACCACGAGGTTCGCGGCCGCCGCCACCGCGAGTGTGCCGGGCAGCCCCACCGCGGCGATGAGCCAGAAGCCCGACAACAGCACGCCGAGCGCCGCCCCGAGGGAGTTGGCGAAATACAGCAGGCCGACCACGCGGCCCGTGGACTGCTCCGGATCGCGGCCCGAGCTGCGCAGCAGGCGGAGCAGTCCGGCGCTCATCAGCGGGAACGTCGCACCCAGCAGCACCGACTGCGGCAGGATGAGCAGCGCCGCGAGCAGCCACTTCACCACCACGAGTGCGGTGCCGCCGGCCAGCGCAGGGAAGATCGCATCGTACGCGAGCGCGCTCACCGCCGTGAACACGTCGTGGAAGGCGAGACCGAGGAAGCCCACGACCGCCTCGATCGCCGCGTACCACACCAGCGGCTCGCGCACCTGCGCCGACCGTCGTGCCGCGAGCGAGGCGCCCAGCGACATGCCGCCGAGGAAGATCACGAGCACGATCACCTGTGCGTAGGCGCTGTGCCCGACGAACAACCCGAGGTAGCGGCTCCAGATGGACTCGTAGATGAGTCCCGCCGCGCCCGACAGCACGAAGACCAACGAGAGGAGGAGAGTCACGCGGGCGAATCTATGAGAGCGTGGGCTATCTCGTTGGCGCAGCGCGGTTTCCATCCTCTGCGACAAGGCATCCTAGACAACGAGACTTTGCATTAAGACAAGCATACTTGACACAGAGACAAGCGAACTTTACTATTCCGTCGTCCTTTCCGGAGACCACCATGCCTGTCGAGCAGCGCTTCACCAGCACCGAGGTCGAGTCGTCCAAGCGCTACGGCCGCGAGTTCGGCGGCGCGATGATGTGGTACGCGCTGTTCCTGTTCGGTGCTGCGTACCTCGCGCGCGTGGTGCCCTTGCCCTGGCGGGTGGTGGTGGCGGCGACCCCGATCGTCCCGCTGTGGTTCGCGTTGCAGGCTGCACTGCGGTTCTTCCGCCGCGCCGACGAGTTCGCGCGCCGCGTGCAGCTGGAGGCCGTGGGCTTCGCCTTCGTCGCCGGGGTGATGCTCAGCATGGCCTACGGCCTGGTGGAGGCGCTGGCCGAGCTGCCGCGCATCTCATGGACCTGGGTGCCGCCGCTCTTCCTCGCGTTGTACGGACTCGGCGGCTACCTCGCCAAGCGGCGGTACGCGTGAGGAACACCCTGAAGGTGCTGCGCGCCGAGCGGGACTGGTCGCAGGCCGATCTCGCCGACCGGCTCGGCGTCTCGCGGCAGACGGTGAACGCGCTCGAGACCGGGAAGTACGACCCGTCATTGCCCCTGGCCTTCAAGCTGTCGCGACTCTTCGCGCGCCCCATCGAAGAGATCTTCCAACCCGAGGAGTAGCAATGTCCTGTGCATTGTGTGCCGGCGCGACCTCGCGCCGGGGGCTCGTTGGCGTCTTCGTCGCCGTCTTCACGGCGATCATCTCGGCCGGGCCGCGGTCGGCACCCGCCGTCGCAGCGTCGTCACGTGACACGCTGCTGCTGCGCGCCGCCGCCGCACCCGAACGTGTGCTGCTACGCGCTGCCCTCGGCGACGGCTTCACCACCGACGCCGAGCTCACGCTGCCCGCGGGGGGCGGCCGGCGCCTGCCCGCCGTGCTGCTCGTCCACGGTGCGACGCCGGCGGACATGGACTTCACCGTGGCGCGTTCCGCACGCGATACCACGCGGCTCTTCCGCGAGATCGCCGATTCCCTCGCGGCGCACGGCATCGCTTCGCTGCGCTACCACAAGCGCTGGGTCAGCGGGCCGGGAAGGTTCGATGCGCCGCGGTTCTACGCCACCGACCTCCACATGCTGCTGGCCGACGCCCGCGTGATGCTCGACACGCTTCGCGCGCAGCCGCGCATCGACCCGGAACGCGTGGTGCTGTGGGGCTGGAGCGAGGGCAGTGCGATCGCGGCGCAACTCGCGGCGCGCGACCGCAGCCTCGCCGGCGTGATCGCCCACGGCCCCGTGGTGGGCACATTCAGCGCGACGCTGCGCGGCCAGTTCGCCCGCGTGGGCGTCCCGTACCTGCTGCGCTTCGCCGCGGCGGACTCGACGCTCGACCTCGCGGCGATCACGCGCGCGGAGTCCGGCGACGGCGGCCTGCTCGCGCGCTCGCACGCGATGCTGCTGCTCGACCCCTTCGCCCTGCGTCGCGGCGAACGCAAGTTGAACGCCTATGCCGACCTGGACTCCAGCGGACGCATCCACGTGGTGCGGGAGGCGGCCGCGGTCTACGCGCGCAGCATGCAGGGTCCCATGCTCGGCATCTACGCCGATGCGCGCGCGCTCCCGGGCTGGCGCATCATGGCGGACTCGGTCGCCATCCCCGTGCTGGTGCTGCACGGCGAGGCCGATGCCAACATCGATGTCGACGACGCCCGTGCCCTCGCGGCGCAACTCTGCGCGCGGCGCGACGTCACGGTGCGCATCTATCCCCGGCTGGGCCACTCACTCGGCGCGGCCAGCGATCCCGTCCACGACGATTTCCGTCCGATCGACGCGGCACCGCTCCGCGTCGCTGCCGAGTGGATCATCGCGCGCCGGTCGAATCCGACGGCAGTCCCTCCGGCTTCTCGCCGAGGAACGCCAGCTGCAGGATGCGCTGCCGCTCGATGAACGTGCGCGTGGACTTGGGCGGTCCGTCGAATTGCACCAGGTTCTCGGCCAACATCAGCTGCATCACCGGGACGAAGGGGATCAGCTCGACGTACGTGACCTTGTTGCTCGACTGGAGCAGGCCGGTGAACTGTCGCGGGATCCTGGAGAGCACGAAGGTCGCGTAGCGGAGCTGGAAATCCCGCGGGTCGAGCCAGGCGACCACGTTCACGTCCGCGCTGCGCAGGCGTTCCGCGGCCACGATGTCGATGCGGAGGAGCTGCTGGCCTTCCTTCTCCTCGAGCCCGGCCACGTGGAAGCAGTGGTTGTCGATGAACACGTCCTCCGCGAGGTCGCCGATGGAGGGGATGCGCATCACCCACTCGGAGGCGTTCGGGGCGTTGCGGCGCACGAAGCGCACGTCCTCCCGCGCGATCAGCGTGCCGGGACGGTAGGTCCACCGGGGCCGGCCGTCCACGAGGATCGTGTCGGAGGACTGGATCACCTCGACGCCGTCGGGTTCGCGGGCGCCCATCTCGCGCAGGGAGGCGTAGTTGAACGGATAACTCTTGAGCAGCAGGCGATAGCGCTCGGCGTTCTGCCGGATCTGCTCGATCACCGTGCGCACGCGCGCATCGCCGCCGCGGCGCGGCACGCCGGGCCGCTTGCAGGGTGGCCAGGCGACCACCGTCACGGCCTCGAGCTTGAACTCCACGCGCTTGAGGGCCACCACCACGGTCTGGTACGCCGCTCCGCTCACCACGATGCTCGTGTCGAGCGGCGTGAAGCCGAGCCGCTTGACCCGGAGTGCGATGCGGCCGGGGGTCGGGATGGGCAGCACCACCACGCCGACACTGTTGCTGAAGCGCTCGATGCCGAGCGCGGCTACGCTCACGACGCTGTAGCCGAGGGGCGCCGCTTCGGGGCTGGTGACCACGCGCACGGTCAGCTGCCGTGGTGCGGGCGCGGCGTCCGGCGTCGACGGAGTCGACTGGGCCGGCACCTCGCCGGCGAGGAGCGCGCAGAGCAGTGTCCGGCGCAGCACGCGGGCGGCCCGACGGGCGTGACGCAGCAGCGAGGTGGGAGGGATCAGCATCGCACTCGGAGGCAAGTCGTTGAACCGGCGGTCATCTGGCGCGGCGGACACGACGTTGGTCCCGCCGCGGCGTCCGTTGGTTCCCGTCATGGGGCCCGGCCGTGCGACGGCGCGGTCGATCAGCGACGACGCTTGGCCTCGTGCTCCAGGAATCCGCGCGTCCAGTACATCACCAGCGCGCACGGCTTCTCCTGCTCGCGTGGCCACGCGAGCCGCTTGTAGGCGGCGGGCACCTTCTCGTAGGTCTCGTAGTGCTCGATCGCGACGATCTGGTCGGGTCGGATGTTCTCGTCCGCCGCCGTCTTGTGACGGCCGTTCCATCCTTCGGTGAGGCAGCGCCAGCCGGTGGTGGACTCGATGTGCCAGTCCTGCCCGATCGTGGAGTCCCGGGCCGGCGTGCGGCGGAAGCCCGGCAGGCCCTCGAACATGTCGGCCCAGTAGTAGCTGCGCAGCGCCGCGAGCTCCTCGGCGCCACGGAACTGCCCGATGCCCGCGCGCCGTCGGCACTCGAAGCCGGCGAAGTCGTAGGCCGCGCAGCCGTCGTGCGAGACGATGCGCAGGGTGTCGAGCGCCTGCACCACGCGCCGGAGCCGGAACGTGATCTCGGGCTGGTTCCCGTCGAGCATGTTGATGGCGCGGTCCGCCGGCTGGTAGCCGGGCATGCGGGCCATGAGCAGCTGCTGGCCGAACGGCAACTTGCTGAGCGTGAACCGCCCGTCCTTGCCCGAGCGCGCGGCGCGCTTGGCGTTCACCGAGAGGACTTCGACGTTCTCCAACGGGCGGCCGAGTGTGTCGGTCACGATGCCGCGGACGACGCCGGCCTGGGCGGTCAGGCGCAGCGGCAGGACGAGGAGCAGGGTGGCCAGGACAGGCAGGCGCATGGAGGGAAAATACACAGCCGGCGGTGGTTGGTTCGCGGTGCGCGTCGGCGGGTAGTGTTGACTTTCGACACCAGTCGTCTCAATGTACTGTCGACATTCGACAGCAAGGCGCACCGCCGACCCGCATCCCGCTGGCGCGCCCGACACCCGCCGCCCCTCCGTCGCCCGGATTCTGCCGATGCCTCCGTCGCCCTCTGCGGACGTTCTCCGCGGCACCCTCGATCTGCTCATCCTCAAGACGCTCTCCCCTCAGCCCATGCATGGCTGGGCCATCGCGCAACGCTTGGAGCAAGTCACGGCGGAGGCCCTGCAGATCGGGCAGGGCTCGCTGTATCCCGCACTGCAGCGCCTGGAGGAGAAGGGCTGGGTGGAGAGCGACTGGCGTGTGACCGAGCAGAACCGCCGCGCCAAGTACTACGAACTCACGGGGGCCGGCCGCCGCGCGCTCGGCGAGGAGACCCGCCAGTGGCAGCGCTACGTCGCGATGGTGGAACTCGTGCTCCGCACCAGCTGACGGAGGTGCCATGGGATGGCTGAAGCGTTGGCGCACGCGACTCGCCCCTGTCGCCCGCCCCGAGCACACGGATGCCGAACTCGCGGAGGAGATCGCGTTCCACCTCGAGCAGGAGACCGCGAAGTTCATCCGCGCCGGCCTCGCACCGGACGAGGCCGCTCGTCGAGCGCGCATGGCGTTCGGCACGGTGGACCGATTCCGTGGCGAGGTACACGACGCGCGGACGCTGGCCTGGCTCGCCACGCTGGGCCGTGACCTGCGCTACGCCGTCCGTGGCATGGGACACCGCCCCGGCTTCGTGCTCGCCATCCTGCTCACCCTGGCGCTCAGCATCGGCGCCAGCGTGGCGATGTTCGCCACGAGCCGCGCGCTCTTCTTCCAGCCGCTGCCGTTCGCGCAGGCCGAGCGGCTGCACATGCTGTATGAGACCAACCCCGAGTTCGGATGGACGGACGCACAAGCGGCCCCTGCGAACGTGCTGGACTGGCGCGAGCGGGTGCGGGCGTTCGAGGACGTCGGGGCGTACCTCGAGTTCGAGAACCGCGCGACCTACGTGCAGGACGGGGAGCCGCACCTGCTCAAGGTTGCCGCGGTCACCGGCAACTTCTTCGACATCCTTGGTGCGCGACCGCTGCTCGGGCGCGGCTTCCGCTGGGAGGAGACCTGGCGCGGCGCCAGCAACGTCGCCGTGCTCAGTCATGCGCGCTGGACCGCCACCTTCGCGTCGGACACCGCGATCATCGGACGTTCGGTGCGCTTCGGCGACACCATGGTCGAGATCGTCGGGGTGATGCCACGCGGCTTCGCGTTCCCGTTCGGCGGCACCGATCTCTGGATGCCCATGGGCTGGGCGGCCGAGGACCGCGCGCAGGTCTGGTTCCGGCGTGCGCACTTCGTGCGTCCCATCGCGAAGCTCGCCGCCGGGATCACGGCGGCGCAGGCGGATGCAGCGTTCCAGGTGGAGGTCGCGCGACTGCGGCAGGAGTTCCCCGAGACCAATCGCGTGATGGGCGCCGGGATGATGCCCCTCCGCGGCTTCCTGGTGCGCACGCTGCGCACGCCCGTGCTCATCCTCGCCGGTGCGGTGGCGGTGCTGCTGCTCCTCGCCTGCGCCAACGTCGCGAACCTTGCCCTGCTGCGGGCGCTGGGCCGCCAGCACGAGATCGCGCTGCGCAGCGCACTCGGCGCCGGTCGCGCGCGGATCGTGTCGATGCTGCTGATCGAGCATGCGGTGCTCGCACTGCTCGGCGCCGCCCTGGGGGTCGCCGTCGCTTGGGTCGCCCTCCGGCTGCTTGGCTTCAGCGAGTTCGGCGTTCCCGCCGCGACGGCAGTTGCGTTCGACTCGCGTGTGGGGCTGTTCGCCCTCGTCGCGGCCGTGGGCTGTGCGCTGAGCTTCAGCGCGGCGCCGGTGCTGCTCGCGCTCCGCCAGGGGCGTGACGCGCAGTTGCAGGGCAGCGAACGCGGTGCGGCGGGCGGCAAGCGCAACGCGCGGCTCATCGGCGGACTGGTCGCGCTCGAGGTCGCGCTGGCGCTGGTATTGGTCGTCGGTGCGGGCCTCATGGCCAAGACGGCGCTGCGCCTGCGCCGCGTGGACGTGGGCTTCCGGAGCGAGCAGGTCCTCGCGGTCGAGCTCACCGTGCCGGCGTCCCGCTACCCCGCGCTGCCTCAAGTCACCGCATTCTATGATCGCCTGCTGGCCGAGCTCGAGGCGCGACCCGGCATCGTGCGCGCCGGGACCGTTGCCAACCTGCCGCTGGCGGGACCCGGATGGTCGAGCCAGTTCCGGGCCGAGGGCTGGCCCGCAGACCGCGCCGGACTGAACATCCTGCATCGACGCGCCGACCTCGGCTACTTCGAGGCGCTCGGGACCCCACTCGTGCGCGGACGGCATCTCGCCCCGAGCGACCGCGCGGATGCGCCGCCCGCCGTCGTGATCAACGAGACCTTCGCACGTGAGTTCTTCCCCGACGAAGACCCCATCGGCCGTCGCATCGCCTACGACCGCGTGGCGACCGCGAACTCGACCTGGCGCGAGATCGTCGGCATCGTGCGCGACCAGGCGCAGGTGAGTCCGGCCGAACCGGCGCGCGCCGAGGTGTTCGAGAGCCGCGCGCAGGATGTGGGGAGGAACATGTGGGTCGTCCTCCGCACCGACCAAACCCCCATGTCCGTGCTGCCGAGCGTGCGTGAGGTATTGCGCGCCCTCGATCCGCTGCTGCCGATTGCGACGGTGCGTACGCTCGACGAGGTACGCGCGGCGTCCATGGCGCGCGAGAACACCGTGCTCGGCCTGCTGACGGCGTTCGGCGGGCTCGCCGTGGTGCTGGCCGCAGTGGGGGTCTACGCCGTGGCCGCGCAGTCGGTGCGGCAACGGACCCGCGAGATCGGCATCCGCATCGCGCTCGGCGCCAGCTCCGGTGACGTACTCCGCCTCGTGCTCATCCGTGGCGTCGCCTTCGTCGCGCTCGGTCTCGCCGCGGGACTCGCATTGACCCTGGTCGCCACCCGGGCGCTCGACTCGCTTCTCTATGGTGTGGAGTCCACCGACACCGGCACGATCGCCGCCGTTGCGGCGCTGCTGCTCGTGGTTGGTGTCGTGGCGTGCTGGATCCCGGCGCGCTGGGCGACGCGGTTGGATCCGGTCCGGGCGCTCAAGTTGGAGTGAGTCATGGCGGCGGGGCGGCGCGAGTCGCGTCCACCTCACAGACGTTCCGCAGCCGGCTGAGATAGACGTCCAGCTCCGTCTGCAGGGAAAGCCGTCCATCGAGGTCGTGGACGCGCACACGATACGGTGCGTCCACCGGCTCCCGCGCGCGGAACGCTGCCGGGCGGATCAGCAGCGCGCCCTGGCTTCGGTTTGCGTCGCCGGTCCACGGCGCACCCACATGCCGCAGCGTCCGTGTGGAGTCGCGGGTGGGATCGAAGACGAGCTGGTCGCATCGCAGGTCGAGGACACCTGCACCGCGGTCCTCCGTGCGGCGCACGACGGACCGCGGTGCAGGCGGCAAGGCGACGGCTTCACCCCCGGTCTGTGCGGGTCCCGCAGCTGGCGGCGGGGCCGTGCTGCGTCGAACGCCATCGCCGACCTCGCCGTCCAGGGTGGACCTGTCCTACACCTTCCGCAGCTTGTCGAAGAACACCTTCCGCGCCTTCACCACCTTCGGCGCCACCACGACCGCGCAGTACGGGTTCTGCGGGTTTCGCGCGAAGTAGTTGTCGTGCACCGCCTCGGCCGGCCAGAAGCGGTCGAGCGGACGCACCTCGGTCACGATGGGGTTCGACCAGTGCGCCTGCGCCGCAGCGATCGCCTCGCGCGTCGTGCGCTCCTGTGCGTCGGAATGTGTGAACACGGCCGAGCGATACTGCGGCCCGACGTCGTTCCCCTGCCGGTCCCTGGTGGTGGGGTCGTGGATGGTGAAGAAGACGTCGAGCAGCTCGCGGAAGCTGATCACCGCGGAATCGAAGCTCACCTGCACGACCTCGGCGTGCCCGGTCTGCTTGCCGCAGACCTGCTCGTAGGTCGGATGCGCGACGTGGCCGCCGGCGTACCCGCTCTTCACCGCCTGCACGCCGCGCAGCTCGAGATACACCGCTTCGAGGCACCAGAAGCATCCACCGGCCAGTGTGGCGAGCTCGGTGGCCGCCGCCGTCCCCGCCGCCGTCCCCGCCGCCTCGGCGCGCGCGTTCACTTCCCCTCCGCGCGGCGACGTGCCTGCGCCTCGAACAAGGGCACGAACCGCTCGTAGCCCTCGGCGGCCAAGCGATCGACCGGGATGAAGCGCAGCGCCGCGGAGTTGATGCAGTAGCGCATGCCCGTGGGGCCGGGCCCGTCGTCGAAGACGTGCCCGAGATGCGAGTCGGCGTTGGCCGAGCGCACCTCGACGCGCTTCATGAAGAGCGAGCGATCGACGTGTTCGGTGACGTTCTCCTGCACCACGGGCCGCGTGAACGACGGCCAGCCGGTGCCCGAGTCGAACTTGTCGAGCGAGGAGAACAACGGTTCGCCGGACACCACATCCACGTACAGTCCGGGCTCATGATGGTCCCAGAACTCGTTGCGGAACGGGGGCTCGGTGGCGCTGCACTGCGTGACCTGGTACTGCAGGGGTGAGAGCCTGGCCTCGAGGGCCGGATCGGCGGATTTCTGCTTGGACATGTCGCTCGGACCTCATTGGAGACGCATCATCGCGTTCACCCTCTCCAATCGCAGGCGCAACGGTAAGGTTCCGCCCCGCTCGGCAATGTCCTGCCTATGTAAAGAATCTCCGGGTAACTTGACAAATCCGAACACACACCGAAGAATGTTGGACCGGTTCGGACCGATTCTGGGATTTTGTTTACGTGAAACCCTGACTTTCCCCATTGCGTTGTAAGCAAGCATTCGCTTGCTTGTGTGCAAGCGACCACTTGCACTGGAAAATGACCGAACCAACCCGCCAGCACCTGCTCGACGCGGCCGCGCGCGTCTATGCCGAAGTCGGATTCCGCGGCGCCACCACCCGACGCATCGCCGAGGAGGCCGGGGTAAATGAAGTCACACTCTTCCGTCTCTTCGGCTCCAAGTCGGCGCTGATCGACGAAGCCGTCCGTGCCCGCACCAACGCGGGACCGGCGGTGCAACTCCCCGAAGTCCCCAAGGATCCGCAAGCGGAACTCACGGCCTGGGCGCAGAACGACCACGCCTTCCTGCTGGAGTGCCGCGGCATGATCCGAACCACCATGGCCGAAGTGAACGAGCGGCCCGAGTGCGCCCACGAGTTCGCCGATCATCCGATCGAGTCCTTCGAGCGCCTCCGCGCCTACACGGAACGACTCGCGACCTATGGGTTCATTCCCGCGTCCGCCGATACCGGCGCGGCCGCGGCGATGCTCAAGGGTTCGCTCTTCGCCGATGCCATGGGGCGCGATGTGATGCCCTCGATGTTCCCTCCCGCAGACCAAGCTCCGGCGACCTACGTGCGACTCTTCCTCCGCTCCCTCGGCGCCGCATTGGCGCTCCTCCTCGTCGTCCTCCTGCCCGACCGCACGGCGTTCGCGCAGGGCACGCCGGCCCCGGCCGGCGCCGCCTCCACCCTGTCCCTCGCCGAGGCGCTGCGCATCGCGTCGGTGAAGAGCGAGGGCGTGACCATCGCCACCGCGGGCGTGATGCGCGCGCGTGGCCAGGTGCGGCAGGCCGATGCCCAGCGCCTCCCGCAAGTGAACGGGTCTGCGGGCTATCAGCGCGCCATCCAGAACCAGTTCCAGGCGATCACCGAACGCTTCCCCTCCGAACCCGACACGACGAGTGGTGGCGGGGAGTCGGGCGGCTTCGGTGCGATCTCGCAGATCTTCGCGGCACCCAACACGTTCACGTTCACACTCGCCGGCACGCAGAACCTCTACACGGCCGGCCGGCTCACGGCGCAGCGTCGCGGTGCGGCGGCCGGCCACGTGGCGGCGGAGCTCGGACTCACCTCGGCGCAGGCCCAGGCGACGCTCGACGCCGCGCAGGCGTACTTCGACGCCGTGGCGAGTGACCGCTTCCTGGCGATCGCCGAGAGTTCGCTCGTGCTCACGCAGCGGACGCTGGAGCAGACGCAGCTCGCCCGCGAGCTCGGTTCCGCCTCGGAGTTCGACCTGCTGCGTGCACGCGTGGCCCGCGACAACCAGCGTCCGCTGGTGATCCAGGCGCGCGGCAACCGCAACACGGCCTACCTGCGGCTCAAGCAGTTGCTCGACCTGCCGCTCGCGACCGCGCTCACGCTCACGACGCCCATCCGCGACGATGCGAACGCCGCGACCGACGCGACTGCGCCGTTGACGCTGGCCGACGAGCGGCGCCTGACGCCGGACACGAGCGTGAGCGCACGTACGACGGTGAAGCAGGCCGAGGCGCAGGTGCGGGCGCAGGAGAGTGCACTCACGGCAGCCAAGCTCGCCCGCTTGCCGTCGGTGCAGCTGAGCAGCACCTACCAGCGCTTCGCGTATCCACCGGAAGGCACGTTCCTCCCGTCGGCGCTCGACCTCTACTTCCCCAACTGGACCGTCACGCTGGGGCTCTCCTTCCCCGTGCTCACCGGCGGGCGGATCCGTGGCGAGCGCATGGTGGCCGAGGCGAACCTCATCGAGGCCCAGCAGCGCCTGCAGCAGAGCCGCGAGGGGGCGGCGCTCGAGGCGCAGCTCGCGGTCTCGCAGCTCGAGCAGGCGCAGGCGGCGTACGCGGCGTCGGTGGGTACGGACGCGCAGGCGGAGCAGGCGTACCGCATCGCCGAGGTGCGCTTCCAGGAAGGCATCTCCACGCAGGTGGAACTGACCGAGGTGCGCGTGCAGCTCGAGCAGGCGCGGCTCCAGCGCGTGAATGCGGCGCGCGACCTCGAACTGGCGCGGATCCGTCTCGCGCTGCTGAAGGACCTCCCGCTCACCGGGGGGCGTTGATCGATGACCGTCTCCAACAATCACCTGAGGAAGTCCCCGATGTCCCGTACGTTCCGCGCCGTCGCCGCCACCGCGGCGGGCGCCCTCTCGCTCACGCTCGCCGCCTGCGGCGGCGGCGCCGAGGCGTCCACCGACGCGCCGGCGGCCCCGGTCACGGTGCAGATCGGTCCGGAGGCGATCGCGATCGCGTCGCGGACGGTGCTCTCGACGGGACCGATCCTCTCGGGCTCGCTCGTCGCCGAGCGTACGGCGCAGATCCGCGCCGAGGTGCCGGGCTCGGTGGTGCAGGTCTTCCACGATCCGGGCGCCCGGGTCGCCGAGGGCACGTCGCTCGCCAAGATCGACGACCGCGCGATCAACGACGCGTTCCTCTCGGCCAAGTCCGGGTTGACCGCGGCGCAGAACGGCGCCGACATCGCGGCGCGCGAACTCGCGCGGGCCGAGAAGCTCGCCGCCGCCGGCGCGATCGCCGAGCGTGAGGTCGAGAATGCGCGGCGTGGGGACCTCACGGCGCGCACGATGCTCGACGACGCGAAGGCGCGGCTCGCCGCGGCGCAGAAGCAGCTCGACGCGACCAACGTGCTCGCGCCCTACGCGGGCATCGTGAGCGAGCGGATGGCGAATCCCGGCGACATCGTCGCTCCGGGCTCGCCGCTCTTCACGGTGGTCGATCCCGCGACGATGCGGCTCGAGGCGGCGGTGCCGGCCGAGCAGCTGTCGCAGGTGCGCGTGGGCGCGGCGGTGCGCTTCAGCGTCACCGGCTATCCGGGCCGCACCTTCGAGGGCCGGGTGTCCAGCGTGAACCCCTCGGCCGATCCGCAGACGCGCCAGGTGCGGTTGTTCGTGCGCATCCCCAATGCCGGGAACCAGCTGGTGGCGGGACTGTTCGCCGAAGGACGGGTGGCGAGCGACTCGCGCGAGACGCTCACGGTGCCGGAACTCGCGATCGACATGCGGGGGCTCGCGCCCGTGGTGCTGCGCCTGAAGAACGGGCAGACCGAGAAGGTGGAGGTCACGCTCGGGGTGCGCGACGAACAGATGGAACGCTACGAGATCACGGCCGGCATCAGTGCGGGTGACACGCTGCTCGTGGGACCCGCGCTCGGCATCAGTCCCAACACGCCGCTCAAGGTCACCACGCCGAGCGACAGCAAGCCCAAGCAGTAGCAAGTGGGAGCCGGCGCCCCGCCGACCACCCTCCGCCTTCCGACGTCCCACACATGTATATCTCCGATTTCGCCATCAAGCGGCCGCTGATCACCATCGTCTCGATGGTGGCGCTGGTCGTCTTCGGCCTCTTCGCGCTGTGGCAACTCGAGACCGACGAGTTCCCCGACGTGCAGCAGCCGATCATCAACGTCGCGATCCCGTACCCCGGCGCCTCGCCGGACGTCGTGGAACGCGAGGTGCTCGACCGCGTCGAGGAGGCCGTGAGCGGCATCTCCGGCGTGGACCGCATCATGGGCGCGGCCCAGGACGGCTTCGCCAACGTCACGGTCTTCTTCGTGTTCGAGAAGGACCTGCAGCAGGCCTCGCAGGACATCCGCGACAAGATCAGCGGCATCCGCTCGGACCTGCCGGCGGAGATGAAGGAGCCGATCCTGACGCGCTTCGATCCGGCGGACCAGCCGATCGTCCAGCTCTCGCTGAACTCGAGCACGCTGGACGCACCGGCGCTCACGCGGATCGCCGATCCCGGCCTCACGCGGGTGCTGCGCGCGATCCCGGGCGTGGCCGAGGCGGTGGTCGTGGGCGGCGTGGAACGTGAACTCACGGTCGAGATCCGTCCGCAGGCGATGGAAGCGGCCGGCGTCACGGTCGGTGAGGTGGTGGGTGCGCTGCAGGCGCAGAACCTCGCGGTGCCGGTGGGCCGCATCAACGGACCGATCGACGAACGCGCGATCCGCCTGAAGGGAAAGCTCGAGCGGCCGGAGGACTTCCTGCGGCTGGTGGTGGCGCAGCGTGGTGGCCGTGCCATCCGCCTGGGCGAGATCGCCACGGCGCGCGACGGCACCGCCGAGCAGCGCACGGCGGCGATCTACGACGGCAAGGACGCCGTCGGCATCATGATCAAGAAGGCGAAGGGCTACTCGACGACGGACGTCGCGGAGAAGGTGCTCGCGGAGGTGGAGCGGATCCGTCCGACGCTCCCGCCGGGCACGACGGTCGACGTCATCCAGGACCGCGGCGAGCGCGTGACGGCCTCGGTCGCGAACGTGCAGAGCGCTCTCATCGAGGGCGCGCTGCTCACCGTGCTGGTGGTGTTCCTGTTCCTGAACTCCTGGCGCTCGACGGTGATCACGGGCCTGGCGCTGCCGATCTCCGTGCTGGCGAGCTTCGTGGCGGTGTGGGCGTTCGACTTCACGCTCAATACCATGTCCCTGCTCGGCCTGTCGCTGGCGATCGGCATCCTGATCGACGACGCGATCGTGGTACGCGAGAACATCGTGCGCCACGTCGAGATGGGGAAGGACCACTTCAAGGCCGCGCACGAAGGGACGGACGAGATCGGGCTCGCGGTGGCCGCGACCACGTTCTCCATCGTCGCGGTGTTCGTGCCGATCGCGTTCATGTACGGGCTCTCCGGCCAGTGGTTCAAGCCGTTCGCCCTGACGATCGCCTGCGCGGTGCTCGTGTCGCTGTTCGTCTCGTTCTCGCTCGACCCGATGCTCTCGGCGTACTGGCCGGACCCGGAGCTCGAGTCGCACGAGCACCGGAGTTGGATCTCGCGCCAGCTCGTGACGTTCAACAAGTGGTTCGACCGTCAGGCCGAGCGCTACACGAAGGTCATCGGCTGGGCGCTGGACCACCGGCTCGCGATGGTGCTGCTCGCGACGGCCAGCATGGTCGGTGCGCTCTACCTGCAGGCGAACTTCGGGGGATTCGGCTTCGTCCCGGTGACGGACAACTCGGAGTTCATCATCCAGGTCGAGACACCGCCGGGCTCGAACCTCGAGTACACGCGGCTCAAGGCGGAGGAGGCCGCGCGGCTCGCGCGGGCGCATCCCGAGGTGAAGTACACCTTCACCACCATCGGCGCCGGCGGCGGCATGGATCCGTCCGAGGCGCTCGGGGCGGTGGACATCGCGAGCGTGTACGTGCGCATGACGCCGAAGGCCGACCGCAGCATCTCGCAGGACGCCTTCGGTGCCGTGCTGCGTGAGGAGGTCAAGCAGATCGGCGGCGCGACCGTGGCCGTGTACACCAATGGCTTCGGCGGCGCGATCAAGCAGGTGCAGTACGAACTCCGCGGCAACGACGCGCAGCAGTTGCAGGCGGCGGCGGACACCGTGATGGGCGTGCTCAAGCGGATCCCGGGCGCGGTGGACGTCTCGTTGTCCACCAAGGGACAGAAGCCGGAGCTCGAGATCCAGTTGAACCGCGCACTCGCCGGCTCGCTCGGCATCAGCGTGGGCGAGATCGCGCAGTCGCTGCGGCCAGCCTTCGCCGGCGTGGATGCGGGCGACTGGGTGGACCCGGCAGGCGAGAACCGGAAGGTGCGGGTGCGGCTGGCCCCCGAGTCGCGCACGCGGGTGGCCGACATCGAGCGCCTCCCCATCGCGGTGCGCGGGCCGAACGGTGGCGTGCGGATGATGCCACTCGGCCAGATCGCCACGGTCTCGCAGGGCCTGGGACCGGCGAAGATCTCGCACCTCGATCGCGACAACGTGATCGTGGTGCAGGCCAACCTCGCCAGCGGGCACTCGCTCGGCGAGGTCACGGGCGCGCTGGTGGCCGAGGTGGCCAAGCTGAAGCTGCCGGCCGGTGTGACCACCGGCTTCGGTGGCGAGGCGAAGGACCAGGCGCAGGTGTTCGGGGACATCCTCGCGGCACTGGGCATCGCGCTGATGCTGATGTACCTGATCCTCGTGATGCAGTTCGGCTCGTTCCTCGAGCCGATCGCCATCCTGATCTCGTTGCCGCTGTCGCTGATCGGCGTGGTGCTGGCGCTGCTCATCACGGGGGACACGTTGAACATCATGTCGATGATCGGCGTGATCCTGCTGATGGGCATCGTGGCCAAGAACGCCATCCTCCTGATCGACTTCGCCAAGTGGGGCCAGGAGCAGGGGCAGGAGCGGCGGGCGGCGATCATCGAAGCCGGACGCGTGCGCCTGCGGCCGATCCTCATGACCACGCTGGCGCTGATCGCAGGCATGATCCCCGTGGCGCTCGGCATCGGTGAAGGCGCCGACTTCCGTGCTCCGCTGGGTCGCGCGATCATCGGCGGCACCATCACGTCCACCTTCCTCACGCTGCTCGTGATCCCGACGGTCTACGAGATCATGGACGATTGGCGGCGCTTCGTCGGGTCGTTCTTCAAGTTCCCGGAACGCCCGAAGACCGAGGAGTACGCGGTGCCGACGACGCGGTCGCACTGACGGTCGCACTGACGGTAGCACTGACAGTCGCGCGGGCGGTCCACCGCGCATGAGCAAAGGGGGCGCGGCGGAGAAGTCTCTCCACTGCGCCCCCTTCGCATTGTGCGTACGGTGCGCTGCGGCGCACGCCGGGGTGGGTAGCGCTCACCCCACCCCCAGCTGATCTACGGGCGTCCTGGCGCGATCGGGCGCGGGAAGCGCCGCGGACGGTGCGAATCGATCCAGGCGCGCTGCGCTTCGGTCAGCACCGCGCGGATGGCTTCACGCAGCTCGACCACATCCGGACGCAGGGCCTGCGCGATCGCCCGTCCCTGCTCGAGGATCGCCCGCACCTCCTCACGCGTGGCACCGGCCAGTCGCGCCGTGCGCGCCGCCGCGAAGATGTTGCGCAGCGAATCCAGCTGGGCCTGGTGTTCCGTGCGGAAGGCGGCGCGCAGTGCGTTGATCGCGTCGATCTGCGTCTGGGTGAGCGCCAGCGAGTCCGGCAGGCGCGCCCAGCCGGTACGACCGTCGAAGTGCCCACCGGCCGGCGGCGGGTTGCCCATGGTGCCTTCGAGCGCCGTACCCGCCTCGCCGAACATCACGAGGGCGTAGTCGTCGGTGTCGTTGGCCGTGACGTCGGTCGGGCCGTTGTCACAGGCCGCGAGAACCAGGGATGCCGCAAGGGCAGGGGCCATCAGCTTGCGAAACATGTCCATCTCCTCCGTATGGCCGCATGGGGCCGGTTGTGCTCGGCGGTGGGGGCCTCGCGTGTTCGCCCATTGGATGCCCCCCGACCGCAAACGTTAATCACCCCCATGCGCGTATCTGTTCCCTTTTGTGACCCGCGTCACGCTGGGGCGCTTCTATAGGGTGGCCGCCTGGAGCAGCGCCCAGGCCTCGGCCACGTGCGTCCACTGGGTCCGCAGGTTGCCGATCGCGAGCCGCAACGTGTAGCGCTCGCCGAGTTTGGTGTGCGAGAGGAAGACGCGACCCGAGCCGTTGACCCGGTCGAGGATCGCCGCGTTGTGGCGCTCGATCACGGCCTCGTCGGTGACCCCCTCCGGGACGTGCCGCAGGCAGACCACCGACATGCCCACCGGTGCCGTCACCTGCCAGCCCGGCGTCCGCACGACGGTATCGGCAAGCCGGGTCGCGAAGTCGCAGTGCTGCTGCAGCCGCGCCGCCAACCCCTCCTGGCCGAACGCCCGCAGCACCCACCACAACTTGAGCGCGCGGAAGCGACGCCCCAACTGGAACGAGTAGTCGGAGAGCGAGAGTGCGACGTCCTGCTCCTGCGTCTCGAGATAGGCGGGGGTGAGGCTGAACGTCCGCTTGAGCACCTGCGGGTGCCGCGTCCAGAGCACCGAGCAGTCCATGGGGGCGAAGAGCCACTTGTGCGGATTCACCACGAACGAATCGGCGCGCTCGACTCCGACGAAGTGCCGGCGCTGGGCCGGCACCAGCGCGAGCACACCGGCGTACGCAGCGTCCACGTGCAACCACATGCGCTCGCGGGCGCAGAGGTCGGCGATGGCCGGCACCGGGTCCACGCTCGTGGTGGATGTGGTGCCGACGGTCGCCACGACGGCCAACGGTCGGTAGCCGGCCGCACGGTCGGCGCGGATGGCCGCGTCCAGGGCATCGCTGCGCATCCGAAAGCCGGCGTCCACCGGCAACCGCACCACGTTCTCGGCGCCGAGCCCGAGGGTGATCGCCGCCTTGTCGACGCTGGAGTGCGCCTGCGAGGAGCAGTAGATGCGGAGCCGCGGGAGGTCCGATCGCCCGGCGAGCCCGCGATGCCGCACCTCGAGGGCAGGATCCAGCTCACGCGCGGCGGCGAGGGCCTGCAACGTCGACACCGACGCCGTGTCGGTGATCATGCCGAACCAGTCCGCCGGGAACCCGCAGGCGTCGCGCAGCCAGGCCGTGGTGACCTGCTCCAGCTCGGCCAGTGCCGGCGAGGTGCGCCAGAGGATCCCCACCTGGTTGAGCGCGGCGATCACCAGCTCGGCGAGGATGCCCGGCACTGAGGCCGTGTTGGCGAAGTACGCGAAGAAGCCCGGGTGGTTCCAGTGCGTGACCCCCGGCATCACGACGCGGTCGAGGTCGGCGAGGATCGCCTCCAGCGACTCGCCATCGCGTGGCATCGCCGCGGGGATCGACGCGCGGAACTCGCCGGGCGCCAGCGCGGAGAGCACGCGGTGCCGCTCGGGATGTGCGAGGTACTCGGCGATCCAGTGCGCCAGGACGCGCGCGTGGTGTTCGAACTGCTCGGGTGCGAGATCGCCGAGCGTGGTGGGTGCGGGTGCGGGATCGGTCATGAGGAAACAGAAGATATGCCCGGTTCGTCCCTGTGGTGATGATCACCGACGAGGATGGCCGGCTCGATGCCGCCGTGGAGCAGGGCATCATCACCGCGGAGCAGGCGATGGCGATCCGCGCGCTCGCACCGCACGTGGGTCGGCCGCCGCGCGAGATCGACCGCCCGCCGCAACGGACGCTGTTGCAGGCCTCGGCCATCGCGTACACCGTCGGCGCGATCACGGTGGTGGTCGCGATGTTCTGGTTCCTCTCCGACCGCTGGCAATGGCTGGGGCCGAGCGGCATCCTCGCCGCTTGCGCGGTGTACGCGGCGCTCTTCGTGCTGGCGGCGCGGGTGCTGCACCGCGAGGGATTCCCCGTGGCTGCGGGGCTCGCGATCACGCTCGCGGTGATCATGGCGGGACCGGCCGCCATCGCCCTGAACGACTTGATGCACCTCGCGCCCGAGATCGCGCGCGACCGCTGCTACTATCCCGCCTTCCGCCTCTGGTCCTGCCGCGGCGAGGAGCTGCTCGCCGAGGGCGCCGTGCTGCTCGCGGCGCTGTTCGCCCTCTCGCGGACGCGATTCCCGCTGCTGGTGGGCCTCATCACGGGCATCCTGCTGCGCGGCGTGTTCCACCTGACCGACGGGCTCTACCGCAACGCGCTGGGGCAGGTGTCGGCCGGCTGGACCTGGGTGCTGGCCGGCAGCCTCGCGCTCGCCGTCGCGTACCAGCTCGAGCGTCGCCAGCGGGGCGATGTCGATTTCGCGCTGTGGGTGCATCTGGCGGCGGCGTTCTGCGCCGTGCCGGCGACGATGCAACTGCTCGACGCGTACTCCCACATGCGACACCTCATGGTGCCGAGTGCCTTCGTGGCGTTCGCCGCGGCGCTGCTCCTGCGCCGGTTCGTGTATGTGCCGCTCGGTATGGTGTGGGTGGTCTGGTATCTCGGGTGGCTGGCGCGCGAGGTGTTCCGCGATTCGCCGGCGTTCCCCCTGCTCATGGCCGCGCTCGGGTTGGGGGTGATCGTGGCGACGGTCTGGGTGCAGCGGAACGCGGAGCGGCTCACGGCGCGCTTCGGGACGGTGACCACGGACGGACGTCCCCGGTTCCCGGGCGGCGTGGCGCTGTTGCTCGCCCCGGCCCTGGTGGCGCTGCTGCAGCTGCCGGACGCGATCGAGAACGACCGGGCCGAGCGCATGGCGCTCGACTGGCAGCGGCGGCAGTTCGAGCGGCGGATGGAGCGCGCGCGCCAGCCACAACCGTCCGTGCCACCGGCAACCCGGGAAACCGCACCGCGGGACAAACCGTAGACCCGGGAGTACTGAGACAGGCCCGCGCCACCGCGGGCCCGCTGGCGCTCCCCTCCACGAGGTTCCGATGTCGCTCGTGCTCTCGCTGGTCCTCGCCCTGCAGGTGCAGGCGGACGTCAACAAGAACTCCGTCAGCGTGGGAGTGCAGGTGCGGCCCTCGCGCGAGCGGATCGCGGTGACCGACGAGCATCGGCGCACGGCGTTCAAGGATGCCGCTGCCCGCGATCTCCTGCTGCGCGCCCGTGCGGCGCGGCTGGAGCAGGACTCCTCGCTCATGAGCTACGACGTCAAGAGCTACCAGCGGATCTCCGTGGGCATGGCGATCCGCGAGACCGCCCGCGAACGCCTGGCCTTCCGCACCGAGAGCGCCGCCCGGGTGCGCTGGCATCGCAACACCGGTGCGCAGGTGGAGATGCTCGGGGCGCGCGCCGCCGTCCCCATCGTCGCGGGGATCAAGGAAGCCGAGGACGAGGTGCAGGACGAGTCCGAGATCGACGACATGCTCGCGGTGCCCTACTACCCGGGCAAGGACGAGCTCTGGATGTTCGAGCAGATCGGGTCGTCGGACGAGGACGGCGTGCCGATGCTGATCCACCCGGTCGCCGAGGGGTCGGAGGCGTACTTCACGTTCGCGTCCGGGGACTCGGTGCAGATGACGCTGCCGGACGGGAAGCGGATCCGGCTGCGCGAGATCCTCATCACGCCGCGCCAGCCGCGCTGGAACCTGGTCGTGGGGTCGTTCTGGTTCGAGCACGACGGCGCGCACCTGGTGCGCGCCGTCATGCGCTTCTCCGAGCCGATGGACGTGTGGGAGGTGGCCGAGGCCGAGGACTCGACGGCACGCGACGACGTGCCGTTCTTCGTGCAGGGCCTCATCTCGCCGATGAAGGCCGAGGTCACCGCGGTGACCATCGAGTACGGCCTGCTCAACCAGCGCTTCTGGTTGCCGCGCACGCAGGGCGCCGAGGGGTACGCGCGCGTGAGCTTCATGCGGGTGCCGTTCAAGGTGGAGGAGCGGTACCGCTACGAGAGCGTGAACGCCATCGACTCGCTGCCCAAGGTGCCGCCCGCGCCCTGGAAGACCTCCGCGTCCTATCGCGACAGCCTCAAGGCCGCGGGGCTCGACTCCGCGACCATCCGCAAGGAGATGCGCGCCTACTACGCGTCGCGCGACTCGATCAGCATGCGCGCCCGGCGCGACCAGTGCGCCGTCGGCGAGACCTACACGCTCATCCGGTATCGCTACGACGAGCGGTTGCCGATGACCATCGCGCTCCCCTGCGACCGCAGCAAGCTGCAGCACTCGGCCGAGCTCCCCAAGTCGATCTACGACGACGGTGAGGAGTTGTTCGGGGCGAAGGAGCGGCGCGAACTCATGGACGCGCTCGACATGCGGCTGCAGCCCGATTGGGCGCCACGGGCCCCGCGCATCGAATGGGGCCTCAACCAGACGCGGTACAACCGGGTCGAGGGCTTCGGCAGCGGCGCGACGGTCGAGTCGAGTCTGGGCAAGGGCTACACGGCCTCGCTCCACGGCCGCTTCTCGCTCGCCGACCTGCAGCCCAACGGCGAGCTCGGCTTCGCGCGCAGCAACGGGCGCACGCAGCTGCGGGCCGCGCTGTACCGTCGCCTGGCCGTGAGCTCGGACTTCGGTGATCCCCTCTCGTTCGGGGCGTCCACCGTCACGCTGTTCAACGCCCGCGACGAGGGGTTCTATCACCGCGCCTGGGGCGGGGAGCTCACGGGCACACGTCCCATGCGCGGCGGCCTCACCTGGCGGCTGTTCGCCGAGCAGCAGTGGAACGCGCCCGTGGAGACCCGCTGGACGCTCACCCGCGGCGCCAACGACTCGCGCTACGTCGGGAACGTCGTCGCCGACGCCGGCTGGCTCTACGGTGCCGGCCTCCGCTGGCGCGGAAGCAAGGGCCTCGATCCGCAGGGCTGGCGCGCGAGTGCCGATCTGCGGCTCGAGGGTGCGACCGGTGATTTCGAGTACGGGCGCGGCTTCCTCGAGACCACGCTCTCCCGCGGCGTCGGGCCCATCGCGGCCTCGCTCACGGGAGCCGTGGGCAGCACCGAGGGCCGGGTGCCGGCGCAGCGGCAGTTCTTCGTGGGCGGCCTGCAGAGCGTGCGCGGCCAGAACGCCGGCACCGGCGTGGGGGAGTCGTTCTGGCTCGGGCGGCTCGAGATCGGCAGCAACCAGGCCGCCGCGCGCCCGCTCATCTTCGCCGACCTCGGCTGGGCCGGGCCTCGGAACGACTGGGGCCGCAACGCCCGGCCGATGAGCGGCGCCGGCGTGGGCGCGAGCTTCCTCGACGGGATCATGCGCATCGACCTGTCGCGCGGCATCTACCCCCGCGTGCAGACCCGGCTCGACTTCTACTTCGAGGCGCGATTCTAGCTGTCGCGTCTTGCGACAGCGACCGGGGTCGTGACGGGGTTCAGGGCGCGTGCGTCCCAATAGGTGACTCAAGTGTGAGTCTTTGTACCACGCTCCGCACGAGCCCTTCCCCTGCCCCACACGCACGCGTTCTCCCTCAGCGAAGAGCAGTCGCAGGCCGAGATCCTGCTGTGGCAGCTGCGCTATCGCGCGATCCTGCTGCCACTCGTCGGCTTCGCGGCGGTGACGCTCAAATGGTTCGGTGTCGTCTCGAGCGAGTCCGTGCTCGTGCCGACGCTGGGGCGGCGCACGGCGCTGCTCTCGCTGCTCGCGATCGTCGTCGCGTACACGTTGTACCAGCGCCTCGTGTCCTGGCACCTGCGCCGCACGCAGCGGGCGTCGCGGGGCGTGGTGGTGGCGGTCAACGCGTCGGACCTCATCTGCCTCTTCACCGCGGCCGCGCTGGTGTCACCGCCGGAGCACTACGAGCGCGCCCTGCTGCTCTCGATGTTCACGGTGCTGTTCACGCAGAGCTTCTTCGGCTGGACCGTCACACTCATCCACCTGGCGCTGGTGGCCGTGGGCTACCTCTCGCTGGTGGGATTCGCCACCGGCGCCGGCGCGGCGCTGTCCCCGGCGGAGGAGCTCTGGACACTCGCCCTCTTCGCCATCGGGCTGATGGTCTACCTCGGCCTGCAGGGCCAGGTGGCGCTGCGCACCAAGAGCCTGGTGGAGATCTTCCACCGCGCGCAGGAGGGCGACTTCGGCGCGCGGTACGACGAGAGCGCCGACCAGATGCCCGACCCGATCACCAAGATCGGGCGCGCCTACAACAAGATGCGCGCCGACCTCGAGGCGATCGTGCTCACCGACCCGCTCTCGGGTTGCTTCAACCGGCGCGGGCTCAACCAGCTGGCCGAGCGTGAGGTCTCGCGCGCGATCCGCGGCAAGAAGCACATCGCGGTGCTCGCGATCGACGTGGACCACTTCAAGACCATCAATGACGAGTACGGCCACCTCACCGGCGATGAGGTGATCCGCGAGGTCGGGGCGCTGCTGCGCGAGACCGCGCGCGAGGTGGACGTGGTGGCGCGCATCGGCGGCGAGGAGTTCGCGATCCTCGCACCGGATTCCAACGACGAGGGGGCGCTCATCCTCGCCGACCGCGTGATGAACGCGTTCCGCGCCCACGCCTTCAAGTCGTTGCCGCCCGAGCGACGGATCACGGTGAGTGTGGGCGTGTCGGCGGCGCCGGCGCGCGATGACGACGTGGCCAAGACGACACTCGCGCGGGCCGACGAGGCGCTCTACGTGGCCAAGCGCAACGGGCGCAATCGTGCCGAACTCTGGCACGCGGGCATGCGGGCCTTCGACGGCCCCAACGGCGGCAAGGCGCGTGGCTCGGTGCAGGGCATGATCCGCATCACCGAGTAGCGCGCCTCAGGGCAGTCGCAGCGTCCCCTCGGTCACGAGCACGGCCTGGCCGGCGACACGCACCGCGGTCACCGCCCCTGCCACCTTCTCCGCGCGCACGTCGAGCCGGCTCGGCCGTCCCATCTCGACGCCCTGGTCGATGGTCCACGCGAACTGCCCGTCCGCCTTGGGCTCCTTCATCGCGAGCCAGCCGCCGAACGCGGCCACGGCGGATCCCGTCGCCGGATCCTCGGGGACACGGATGCCCGGGGCGAACATGCGTGCGCGCCAGTGCTGCGGGCCGCCGTCCGGGTCCTTGGCCGCCACGAAGATCTCCGGCGCCCAGAAGCGCTGCAGCGTCTGCTCCCAGCGGTCCAGCCGCACGCGCGCCTTCTGCAGTGCCTTCACGGACTTGATCGGCACCAGCAGGAACGGGTAGCCGCAGGACACCGCCTGCGGCGAGTAGGCGCCGCCCACGAGGTCCGCCGGTTCGAGTGAGAGGATCTCGGCCAGCGTGTTGATCGTCGGCGCCGTGGGCCCGACCTCGGGCAGCTTGGCCACCGAGAGCTCGGCCCAGGCCCGCGCCTCCGACTCCACGCGCACGTCCACCGCCACCGGTCCCACCCCCATCTCGAACACGAAGCGTCCGCTGCCGCCCGGCAGGGCGCCCTCGCGCAGCGCGAGGGCGGCCGCCGTGCCCACCGTCGGATGGCCGGCGAACGGCATCTCGTACTGCGGCGTGAAGATCCGCACCTTCCGCGTGTGCGCCGGGTCCGCCGGCGGATAGCAGAACGTGACCTCGGAGAAGTTGAACTCGCGGGTGATCTGGAGCAGTGACGCCTCCGGCAAGCCGGTCGCGTCGGGGAAGACCGCGAGCTGGTTGCCGCCGAACGGGGTGTCGGTGAAGACGTCGAGGGTCAGGAAGCGCATGAAGGGCAGGTGGGAGGTGTGCGGTGGGAGGTGTGCGGTGCGAGGTGGGAGGAAACAGCGCGGGCGGTGAGCCGAGTGCGGTGCAGCGGGCGGGACTCGCCTCGCACGCGGGCGCGCCAGCGGTCCCCGGCGCGCCCCTCACACCTCTCACCTCACACCTTCAACTCAGGCCTCCCTCATGAACGGATACGTGTAGTCATGCGGCGGCACGAAGGTCTCCTTGATCGTGCGCGCACTCACCCAGCGCAGCAGGTTGAGCTTGGAGCCCGCCTTGTCGTTGGTGCCCGAGGCGCGTGCACCGCCGAACGGCTGCTGGCCCACCACCGCGCCGGTGCACTTGTCGTTCACGTAGTAGTTCCCGGCGGCGTGCCGCAGCGCCACGTTCGCCTCGGCCACCGCCGCGCGGTCCTGCGCGAACACCGCACCGGTGAGCGCGTACGGGGAGGTGCGGTCCACCAGCTGCAGCGTCTCCGACCACTTCGCGTCGTCGTACACGTAGGCCGTGAGCACCGGACCGAAGATCTCCTCGCAGAGCAGCCGGTAGCCCGGGTCCTCGGTCTGCACCAGCGTCGGCTCCACGAACCAACCCTTCGCCCCGTCGCAGCCGCCGCCGGCGAGGATCTTCGCGTGCTGCTTGGCATCGGCGAGGTAGCCACTGATGCGGTCGAACGCCTTCTGGTCGATGACCGCGCCCATGAAGTTGCGGAAGTCGTTCACGTCGCCCACGCGGATGTCCTTGATCATCGCGACGACGCGGTCGCGCACCTCGGGCCAGAGCGACTTGGGCACGTAGATGCGGCTGGCGGCCGAGCACTTCTGGCCCTGGTACTCGTAGGCGCCGCGCACCACCGCCACCGCGAAGGCCTGCACGTCGGCCGAGGGATGCGCGATGATGAAGTCCTTGCCGCCCGTCTCGCCCACGATGCGCGGATACGAGCGGTACTTGCCCATGTTCTGCCCGATCGTCTTCCACATCGCGTTGAACACGCCGGTGGAGCCGGTGAAGTGCACCCCGGCGAGGTCGGGATGCGAGAGCGCGATCTCGGAGATCATCGCCGGGTCGCCGGGCAGGAAGTTGATCACGCCCTTGGGCAGGCCCGCCTCGTGCAGCAACTGCAGCGTGTACCAGGCCGAGAGCATCTGCGTGGCGGCGGGCTTCCAGAGCACCGTGTTGCCCATCATCGCGGGCGCGCCGCAGAGGTTGCCGCCGATCGCGGTGAAGTTGAACGGCGTCACCGCGTAGACGAACCCCTCCAGCGCGCGGTACTCGCTCTGGTTCCACATCCCCGGCGGCGACACCGGCTGCTCGTGATAGAGCTCCTGGGCGAAGTGCGCGTTGAAGCGGAAGAAGTCCACCATCTCGCAGGCGGCGTCGATCTCCGACTGGAAGACGGTCTTCGACTGCCCGAGCATCGTCGCGGCGTTGAGCGTGTCGCGCCAGGGGCCGGCGAGCAGGTCGGCCGCCTTCAGGAACACCGCGGCGCGGGCCTCCCACGGCGTCTCCGACCACTCGCGCCAGGCGCGCTGCCCGTCGGCGATCGCCGCGCGCACGTCGTCGGCGGTGGCCTTGTGCCAGGTGGCGGTGACGTGGCCGTGCTTGTGCGGCGACACCGCCTGCATGCGCTCGCCGCTGCGGATCTCCTTGCCGCCGATCACCACGGGGATGTCGGGGCACTCGGCCTCCATCGCGGCGAGACGCGCCTTGAGGCTCGCGCGCTCGGCCGAGCCCGGGGCGTAGGCGCGGATGGGGTCGTTCACGACCGGAGGGAGTCGGCGGGCGGCGCTGGGCGAGAAGGACGTCATCGGGATCTCAGGCAAGTGGTGGACGCGGTGGAAATCTAATCGCGTGCCGGGTGATACTTCAGGCATGCCATCGTCCGTGTCGTCACGCGTCGTGTCCGCTGCCGCCCTCCTGTCCCTCTGCGCGGGCTGCATCCCGGTGCCGGTGACCTGGGACGAGGGACTCACGCGGGCGAGTGGCGTGGTGGCCGACTCGCTGCGCCTCGTGCTGGCGGACACCGGCGCGGCGACGCTGCAGCCGCTCTGGACGCCGCCGCAGTGGCCGGAGGAGCCGTCGGTCTGCGTGGCGTCGCGCCGGGCCGCGCAGGGCAGCGACGGCGCGGCGTATGCGAGCTGGTTCCGGGTGCGGCCCGACTCCAGCGTGGAGCTGCGCGTGGCGCGTTCCGCCGACGGCGGCCACCGCTGGGACACGGCCGTGTTGGTGGATTCCACCGACGTCGGCCGCGCCGGCTGTGCGCGGCCGGTGCCGTACCTCGAGGTGGATGCGTCCAACGGCTTCGTGCAGCTCGCCTACCACCTCGAGGCGCGGGAGGGCGCCGGCCTGTTCTTCGTGCACTCGATGACGCAGGCCACGTCGTTCGAGAATCCGCTGCCGATCGTCTACGGCGACCGTCCGTCGTCGGCGGCGATCGCCTCGCGCGGCGACACCGTGGTGGTGGCGTACGAGGATCCCAACAGTCGGCTGCCGCGGCTGGGACTCGCCCTCTCCCGCACGGCGGGCCATGTTTTCGAAGCACGTCTCCCGGCGAGCGATGCCACCGGCGAGGCCCGCACCCCGCGGGTCGCCGTGCGCGGGACGCGCCTGGTGCTCGCGTGGACCGCCGCCCAGCGCGGCGGTGTCGCCCCGTACATCGCGTTCCGCTCCGGCACCCTCACCTGGTAGGGACCCCGCAGATGCACCTTCTGCTGGCCGACGACGACGAGTTGATGCGCGGCCTGATCGAGGCGGTGCTGCTCGCGCACGACCACACGGTCGACGCGCACGCCGACGGGCGCGCGGTGTGGGAGGCCTTCGAGCGCCAGCCGGCGCAGATGGTGATCCTCGACTGGCAGATGCCCGGCCTCGACGGGCTCGAGGTCTGCCGGCGCGTGCGCAGCCACCCGCAGGGCAAGGACGCGTACCTGCTCGTCGTCACGGCCCGCAGCGGCATGCGCTCACTCGAGGCGGTGCTCGACGCCGGCGCCGACGACTACCTCGGCAAGCCGGTGACGCCCGAGGACATCGCGGCGCGGCTGCGGATCGCCGAGCGCCGGCTCGAGGTGGCGCTCGCGCGGCGCACGGCCGAGGAGGAGCTGCGGAAGGCGCGCTACCTCGCCGGCATCGGCGAGCTGTCGCTCGCGCTGCAGCACGAGATCAACAACCCGCTCGCGGCGCTGCTCACCAACAGTGCGCTCATCACGAGCGGGATCCTCTCCGAGGCGGAGAAGGACGAGGGCCTGCGCACCATCGACCAGCAGGCGCGGCGCATCGCCGACGTGGTGCGCCGCCTGCAGGCGATCGACGACCCGCGCTCGGTGGAGTACGTGAAGGGCCAGCGCATGGTCGACCTGGGCGGCATCTCGCCGATCCCCAAGGGGCACAAACCGGCCAAGCCGCCGCGGCGCACGCCGCGCGGGACGGATCAGCAGCCGGACAAACCGACACCGGGCGGGACCGAGGGCGAGGGATGACGCGATTGCTGGGAGTGCACCCGGCCGACGACGGCGGGCTGCCGATGGCCGTGCGGCGCGCGGCCTCGGCCGGCGCCAAGGCGCTGCAGGTGATGACGGCCAAGCCGACGTTCTACAACGAGAAGGTGTCGCTCAAGCCGCCGGCGGCGGCGAAGGTGCACGCGGTGCTCGACGAGGTGGGCATCGCCCGGCGGCACGTGCTCGTGCACGCGGCGTACGTGCTCAACACCGCGTCGCCCGAGGAGGAGAAGGCGATGCGGGCGCGGGCCGGCCTCGCCAAGGAGCTCGAGCGCAGCACGGTGCTCGAGGCGTACGGCTGCTGCTTCCACCCCGGCTCGGCCGGCGACAGCGACCCCACCGACGCCGCGGTGCGCGTGGGTGTGACGCTGCGCCACGTGCTGGAGGCGGTGCCGGAGACGGCCGCGGGCACGCGCGTGCTCATCGAGAACACGGCCGGGGCGGGCCGCACCATGGGGCGCACCGCCGAGGAGATCGCGCTGATGCTCGCGCAGGTGCCGGCCGCGTTGCGGCACCGCACGGGCTACGGCCTCGACACCTGCCACCTCTTCGCCGCGGGGCACGATATCCACTCGTCGCGCGAGGCACTCACGAATGTGCTCTCGCACTTCGAGCGCACCATCGGGGAGCCGCCCGCGTTCTTCCACCTGAACGACAGCCAGCATCCGTTCGGCTCGAACAAGGACCGCCACGCACTCGTCGGGGAGGGCGCACTCGGTGCGGAGCCGTTCCGCTGGCTGCTCGGCGACGCGCGCAGCGCGGGCGTGCCGCTCATCCTCGAGACACCCTCCGAGCGGGAGTCCGTGGTGGAGGACGACCCGAGCGCCGACCCCGCCGACGCGCGCATGATCACGCTGCTGCAGGGCTTCCTCGCCGAGTGAGCCGGAGGGAAATCCGGGGCGCGCACGGGGGGCCGCCGAGGGGCGTCAGAGGGAACGCCCTATTGCGCCAGAGGGAGACTGCCTTACTTTCGAGTGCAGATCGCGCCGTGCTCGACCGGGCGTAGCACCGCGATCCATCACTTCCTTTCGAGGAGACAGTACGAATGGCTGCCAAGAAGAAGACCGCGAAGAAGGCTGCGAAGAAGGCGGGCAAGAAGCCGGCGAAGAAGGCCGCGAAGAAGGCCACCAAGCGCAAGCCGAATGCGGCGTTCATGAAGCCGGTGACGCCGAACGAGAAGCTCGCCGCGGTCGTTGGCTCGACGCCGATCCCGCGCACGGAGCTCACGAAGAAGCTCTGGGCGTACATCAAGAAGAACGGCCTGCAGGACAAGAAGAACCGCCGCATGATCAACGCGGACGACAAGCTCAAGGTCGTCTTCGGCGGCAAGGCGCAGGTCTCGATGTTCGACATGACCAAGCTCGTCTCGAAGAACGTCAAGTAAGCGTTCTCGGTCCTGCCGTACGCCGGAGGGGCGCGCCGATCGGCGCGCCCCTCTCGTATTCGGCCCCCCGCCGCGCCAGATTCCTCCCATGGCCGCGAAGCGCTCCCTCAAGAAACCCGAGAAGTCCACCGTCGCCGCCGCGCGCAAGGGCGGCAGCGTCGTCAACGCGAAGAACGTCTGGGAGGTGACCAAGTCCCTCGCCGGCATCCTCGCCATCTTCCTCGTCCTCCGCATCTTCCTGATCGAGGCCTACCGCATCCCCTCGGGCTCGATGATCCCGACGATGCTCATCGGCGACTGGCTGTTCGTGAACAAGCTGCGCTACGGACCGCACATCCCGTTCACGGACGTCAACCTGCCCGGCTACGCCGAGCCGAAGCGCGGCGACATCGTGGTGTTCGTCTCGCCGTACCAGATCGAGAACCCGGCCGACCCCACGCCCACGGTCGTCAAGCGCGTCATCGCCGTCGGCGGCGACACCATCCACTCGCGCGCCGGCGTCGTGCACATCAACGGCCAGCCGCAGCAGCAGGGCTACGCCGTCGCCTCGGGTGCCATGGGGCCGTTGGAGACCCGGGCGATCTTCGACTGGCAGAAGCGCTACCAGCTCGTCACCTCGCGCTTCGGTCCGCCCCCCTCGGCCCCCACCATCGACGACTTCGGGCCGCTGCTCATCCCCGAGGGCCATTTCTTCATGATGGGCGACAACCGGTACAACTCGTACGACAGCCGCTTCTACGGCGTCGTGCCGCGCAAGAACATCCGCGGCCGCCCGCTGTTCGTGTACTACTCGTGGAACGCCGACGACTCCGACCGCCCGCTGCCCGCGATCACCGACATCCGCTGGTCGCGCCTGGGGACGATCATCCGATGAGCGGCCCGGCGCGCGCACCCCGGCGGGTACTGGCACCTGCACTGCTCTCGGCGCTGCTGCTCGTGGCGACGGGCTGCCGCGCCGCGGCGCCGGGCCCGGTGTACCTCACGCCCTTCGGAGCGCCCACGCGGCCCTTCTCGCCCGCCGTGCGTGTGGGCTCGCTGATCTTCCTCTCCGGGCAGATCGGCACCGACGCCTCCGCCAACGGGGCGGTGGTGCCCGGCGGCATCGAGGCCGAGACGCGGCAGACGATGGAGAACATCAAGACCGTACTCACCGCCATCGGCTCGTCGATGGACAAGGTGGTGAAGTGCACCGTGATGATGGCCGACATGGCCGAGTGGGACCGCATGAACGCGGTGTACCGCACCTACTTCACGCCGGGGCGCCTCCCGGCCCGCAGCGCGCTCGGCGCGAACGGACTGGCGCTGAACGCCCGCGTCGAGATCGAGTGCATCGCCACCGCTGACTGATGCCGCTCCTGCGCCGCACCACGCTCGTCACGCAGATCGAGGAGCCATCGATCCTGCGCTGGGTGTCGCTCAACCTCGTGGTGATGGCGCTGCTCACCGGCGGCAGCCTGCGGCTCTACCGCGCGCTCGTGCTGCAATACGGCTGGAGCAACTCCTGGAGCTGGATCGCCGGCACCTTCTTCGGTGGCGTGGCGTTGCTGTTCCTGATGACCACGCTGCACCTGGGCAACTATCCCGCACGCGCCTGGCTCTGGCGCGCGCCGCTGTTCGCGCTGCTCGAGTCCCTCACCGAGATCGCCGTGAGCTTCGTGCTCACCCGCATGAGCCTGGAGCGCATCGGGAGCCTCACCGCCACCTACGAGGACTGGCAGAGCTCGGCCGTCCGCATCGCCACCGTGCGGCTCATCGCCATCCCGCTCTTCGCGCTCGTGCTCGCGTTCGTCTCGACCATCGTCCGGCTCATCCTCCTGCCGCGGAAGACCGCACCGACGCCATGATCCTCGCTCCGTCCCTCCACCGGCGGCTGTCGTTGCCATTCGTGCGGCGTGTCCGCGCCGCCGCCTTGCTGCTCCTGCTCGCCACCGCGGGTGCCGCCGTGGGCGCCGCCCCGACCGGCCTCGGCGCGCAGGCGCCGCGCCGTCCCTTCGGCACGCTGCGCGAGCAGGCCCTGCGGCAGCAGCAATGGCTGGACCAGCGCCTGCGCAGCGTGCTGCCCGCGCTCATGCGCAAGCACGGGGTGGATGCCTGGGTCATCCCCATGCGCGAGTACAACGAGGACCCGGTGTTCTCGTCGCTGGTCTCGCCCACCACGTTCGCGGCCCGGCGCCGCACCATCTACGTCTTCTTCGACGCCTGCGCCGCCAGCGGCCGCACGGATCCCGGCGACGGCTCCTGCGTGCAGCGCATCGCCCTCGGCGGCACGTCGCAGGGCGGGCTGTACGAGGCCCGGCGTGCGACCAAGGCCGTCACCGCCGCCGTGGGTGGCCAGCAGGCCGAACTCTGGGGCGACGAGCAGTGGTCGGTGCTCAAGCAGCTGCTCGAGGAGAAGAACCCGCGCGTGATCGCGATCGACGTCTCGCGCACCTTCGCCTTCACCGATGGGCTCACCGCAGGCGAGCGCGACGGCATGACCGAGGCGCTGGGGCCCGCACTCGCCGCGCGCTTCAGGCCGGCCGAGGCGCTGGCCCTGGAGCTGATCGCCACGCGGGTGCCCGACGAGGTCGCGTTCTACGCCAAGCTGCAGGAGCTTGTGTGGGAACTGACGCAGCGCATGTTCTCCGCCGAGGTGGTGAAGCCCGGGGTCTCGCGCACCAGCGACCTCGTGTGGTGGTGGCGGCAGCAGGTGAACGACCTCGGCCTCGGGACCTGGTTCCAGCCGAGCGTGAGCGTGCAGCGGCGCGGCGCGACGGCGGCGCAGCTCGGGGAGGACCCGGTGATCCAGCGCGGCGACGTGCTGCACTGCGACGTCGGCATCACGGCCCTCGGCCTCAACACCGACACGCAGCACAACGGCTACGTGCTGCTCGCCGGCGAGACCGACGCCCCGGCCGGCCTCACGGCCGCCCTGCGCGCGACGAACCGGCTGCAGGACATCGTGATGGAGGAGCTGCGCGCCGGCCGCACCGGCAACGAGGTGCTGGCCGCCTCGCTGCAGCGCATGAGGGCCGCGGGCATCGACGGCACCATCTACTCGCATCCGATCGGCAAGCACGGCCACGGCGCGGGTCCGCTCGTGGGGCTCTGGGACTACCAGGATGGCGTCCCCGGCCGCGGCGACGCGCGCGTGATCGCGAACATGTGGTACTCGATCGAACTGCAGTCGACGTCGCGTGTGCCCGAGTGGGGCGGTCAGCCCGTGCGCATGGCCCAGGAGGAGGATGCCGTGATCGGCGCCGACGGCCGGCCCACGTGGGCGATCAAGCGACAGGACCGGTTGTTCCTCATCAAGTGACCGAACGAGGCAGCGGCATGCGGAAAGGACGGAAGGAGTTGTTGATCGTCGGTGATCGGGTGCTCATCAAGCTCGAGGACGGCGAGGAGCGCACGAAGGTGGGCCTGTACCTCCCCGCCACGGCGGTGGAGAGCCAGGCCGTGCAGGGCGGCACCATCGTCGCCACCGGGCCCGGACAGCCGTTGCCCGAGGTGGGCGACCACCTCGATGAGCCGTGGCGGATCGGGTCGATGAAGGAGACGAAGTTCATCCCGATGCAGGCGCAGGTAGGCGACTATGCACTGTTCTTCCGGAAGGCGGCGGTGGAGATCACGTTCGAGAACGAGCGGTACCTGGTGGTGCCCCAGGCAGCCATCCTCGCGCTGTCGCGCGAATAGGAGCGCGGAGCGAGGGGGAGGGGGAAGGGGAAGGCCCAGGGAGAGAGCGGAGGGCGGAACCTCACCCTTCACCACTGTATTCTTCCGGTACCACCATTCACCATCCAGCATCCACCATCCAACCTCCACCATCCATGATGTACGACGAACGAATGGTCGCCCCCATGCGCGCCGAACTCACGCGACTCGGCGTTGAGGAGCTGCGCACGGCGGCTGCGGTCGACGACGCGATCAAGCAGAAGTCCGGCACGCAGCTGGTCATCGTGAACTCCGTCTGCGGCTGTGCGGCGCGGAACATGCGGCCGGCGGTCGCCGTGGCGCTGGCGCACGGCGTGAAGCCGGACAAGGCATATACCGTGTTCGCGGGCAACGATGCCGACGCCACGCGGCAGGCGCGCAGCTACTTCACCGGGTACGCTCCCAGCTCGCCGAGCATCGGCCTGCTGCGCGACGGCAAGCTGGTGCACATGATCGAGCGCTGGCAGATCGAGGGCCGCAGCGTGGACGCCATCGCGGCCGACCTCAAGAGCGCGTTCGACCAGCACTGCACGCCGAGCGCCGCCGCGCACTGAGCGGCGCCCGGGCTACGGCGCCCGGGTTATGGCGTCCGGGCGGGCTCGGCGGGGAGCAGACGCACCTCACCCTTGAACGCCCGCACCGTCAGCAGCGGTGATCGCTCCCCGGGGGAGTTGAGGGCGATGGCGCGTGCGCCGGGGCGCTTGCCGGCGCCACCATCGGGCTTGCCCGGCGCGCCGACGAAACGGGCCGCGTCGACGTGCAATCGCGCCGGGGCCTTGGCCGGCAGTCGCAGCTCGACGTCACCGCTGTGCGACTCGATCACCACCTCCGCGTCGGCGGCCAGCGTGCCGCCCAGCCGCACCGTGCCGGAGATCGTCTCGATCCGCACGCGCCCCAGCGGCCCGCGCAGGGTCTCGATCGACCCCGTCACCGAGCCCAGCGTGGCGTCGCTCGACTGACCGGTCCAGAGCAGCGCCCCGCTCGCCGTCTTGGCGCGCAGCACGCTGGGTGAGCCGATGATCTCCACCGTGCCCTCCATCGACTCGGCCACCAGATCGCGCGGGTCGCCCAGCACGCGCACGGCGCCGCTCACGCTGCCGCAGTCCACGCCGCCGCTGAGTCCCTCCACGCTGATGTCGGTGGCGGCCCCGCGCACCCAGATCACCGCGCCGGCGGGGACGTAGAGCACGAACTCCGCCCGCGGCGTCGCCGCACCCTGGTCGCCCTCGATGCCCATCTTGATGCCGCGGCGATTGCCGCCGCCGAAGAACCGCGCGGCCTTGGAGATCGACCCGACGAGCGCCACGCTGTCCCGCTCCCAGCCGATCACCTGCACCGTACCGACCGCGTTGAACACCTTCACGAGGCCGTCGCGGTCGAGTGCCCAGCCGCGCGTGATCTTGACCATCGGACCGGCCGGACCCTGCGCGTGCAGCGCTGGCCCGTCGAGGGCGCCGATCGTGACGAGCACGCCGAGCACGATCACGAGTGTGTGGCTGCGCGCCGTCGCACGCACCTGCGAGAGCAGCGGCGTGTGCGGTCCGGCGCGCGGGATGGAGAGTGGTCGCATGGTCATGGCCCGATGGCGGACGCGACGTCGTTGGCACGCCGCAGGAAGTCGATCTTCTGTCGGTACGCCGACGCGACGAAGGCCTGGATGGCCGGGTCGCTGGGGCGTTCGGCGAGCGCCACCCGCGCCTCGGCGATCGCACCGTCGATCGTGCGCAGCGTGCGCTCGAGTACGGCGAGTGTGTTGGGATCCAGTCCCGCACGATGGCGTTGGAGGCTGGCCTCGAGGTCGGCGGCCGAGCGCTCGTAGCTGGCGAACTCCGTGCCCAGCGTGGCCCCGCCCGCGGGGTCACTGCGGCGCGCGAGTGTCCACGTGGTGGTCGCCGTGATGAGCACGAGGGCCGCGGCCGCCGCGAGCCAGCGGTAGCCGCCCCAGCGGCCCGCGCCGCGGCCGGGCCCGCCGTGGCCCTGGGCGGGCCGCAGGGCGATCTCGGCGCGGATCCCGGGCCAGAGGTCCTGTGCCGGCTCCACCTCGCGTGGCAGGGCCTGCACGGCCTCGCGCAGGCGCGCGGCGTCCCGCGGATCGAGTTCGTCGAAGTCGCTCATCGGTCCAGTACCTCCAGCAGCTTCTTGCGCGCCCGGAACAGCTGGGCGCGGATGGTCGCGGCGGCGACACCGGACATCGCCGCGATCTCCTCGTGGGAATACCCCTCGATCTCGTGCAGGACGAAGGCGGTGCGGGCGCCCGGCGCCAGCCGCGAGATCGCCGCCTCGAGGTCCATCCGTCCTTCACGTCCCAACCCTTCGCCGTCGTGGTCCACGGGGGACTCGGGCAGCTCGTCGTACATCTCCACGCGCCCCTCCCGCCGGCGGCGCGAGCGATCGCCCACCAGGAAGCAGTTCACCGTGAGCCGATGCAACCAGGTCTGGAAGCTGCTCTCGCCGCGGAACGACTCGAGCTTCTCCCAGGCGCGGACGAAGGCGTCCTGCACCAGCTCCTCCGCGCGCGCCCGGTCGGCGGTGAGCCTCAGGGCGAGCGCGTGCACACGCCCCACGTGGGCCCGGTAGACCCGGCCGAAGGCCTCCGCGTCGCCGGATTGGGCGGCGCGGACGTCGGCGAGCGATGGGGACGGGGCGGGGGGCACGGTCAGCTTATCCGATGCCGGTGGCGGGGCGGGCGTTTACAGAAGGTGGCTGCGGTGTGGGTGGAGGTGGAAGGCGGCCCGGTCCGGGGGGATGCGCAAGGGAGCGAGTCCCCGTCGGAGACCCGCCCCCTCATCGCCGTTCCTCACACCTCACACCTCACACCTGCCCCTCTACGACTGCCGTATCCAGCGCATCAGCTCCGCCATGCTCGGCCGCTTGCCGTACATCAGCAACCCGATCCGGTAGATCCGTGCGGCCATCCACACGCAGGCGAAGCACATCGCCAGCACGCCGGCGAGCACCGCGGCCAGTTCACCGATGCCGATCTCGGTGGCCGTCATGCGCATGGGCATGATGATCGGGGCCGAGAACGGCACCCAACTCACGATCTGCGCCAGGCGACCCGTGGGGTTGAGCAGCACGGGCTGGAGGAAGATGATGCTGAACACCAGCAGCATGATCACCGGCTGCGACGCCTGGTTGGCCTCCTCCTGGCTGCCCACCATCGCACCCACGGCCGCGAAGAGTGAGGCGTAGAGCGTGTAGCCCAGCAGGAAGAACAGCACCAGCGCCACCAGCACGGTGGGCGACACGGTCGGGAACGCCATCGGCGGCGGCGCGCCCATGCCGAGCATCTTGAACAGCGCCCCGCGCTGCGTCCAGAAGAACACGCCGCTGCTCAACCAGACGAGCTGCTGCGTGAGCCCCACCGCGCCCACACCGAGCACCTTGCCGGCGAGCAGCGTGTCGGGCGAGACGCTGGAGACGATCACCTCGGCCACACGCGTGGTCTTCTCCTCGAGCACGCCGCGCAGGATCGCCTGGCCGTAGAACACGATGGAGAAGTAGAGCAGCATCGCCACGCCGCCGCCGAGGAAGGCGCTGGCCAGACCGGAGCCGCCCTTGCCGCGGTCGGTGATGCGGTCGGCGCTCAGCGAGATGCGCAGCCGCGTGAGCGACTCCGCCGTCGTGGCGGAGATGCCGGCGGCCTCGATGCGCATGGAGAGCAGGGCCGAGCGCAGTGCGGACTCGATCCGCTCCGTCTCCCCCACCGAGCCGGCGTTGCGTCCGGCGTACCGGGCCTCGCCCTTGTCCACCGTGGCGCTGTCGATCACCAGGAAGCCGACGAGCCGCTTCTCCTGCACCTCGGTGACCAACTGCGCCTCGCGCGCGGCCAACGCGTCCGCCGTGAGCACCTCGATCACCGGCCGCGGCACGACCGGCATCGCATTCACCGTCTCGGCCAGCGCCGGCGGCAGCGAGTCCGTGTTGGGCCGCGACGCGATGCGGTCGGCGAGCCGCTCGCCCAGCCCCGTGCCGGTGGCGTCGAGCACCGTGAACTGGCTCACGCCGGAGTTGCGCATGCCGCGGATGCTCAGGTAGCCGGGCAGCACCATGATGGTCGCGAAGAACAGCGGACCGAAGAGCGTGACGATGAGGAACCAGGGCGACCGCACCCGCTCCAGGTACTCACGCTTGACCACTGCGAAGAGCTTAGCCATGTCCGCTCATCCCCTCTTCGACGCCCGAGGCGCCGACACGCTGAAGGAAGATCTGGTGCAGCGAGGGCTGCACCCGCTCGAACCGCGCGATGCGCGCCCCGGCCTCGAGGATGCGCCGCAGCAGCACCTGCGCGTCCGCGTTCGCGGCGAGCTCCACCTCGAAGAACCGGCTCTGGTCGTCCACGCGCTCCACCAGCGCCTTGTCCTGCAGCACCCCCATCACCGCCGGCGAGGCGCTGCCTTCGAGCGCCAGGGCCACCGTGCGCCCCGCGTTCTCCGACTTCACCGCCGCCACGGCGCCGTCCAGTACCTTCTCGCCGCGTGCGATGATGCAGACCGCGTCGCAGAGCCGTTCGGCGTTGTCCATCAGGTGCGTCGAGAAGATCACCGTCTTGCCGCGCCGCTTGAGGTCCACCACGGTGTCCTTGAGCGCCTGCGCGTTGATCGGGTCGAGCCCGCTGAACGGCTCGTCGAGGATCACCAGCTCGGGGTCGTGCAGCAGCGTGCCGATGAACTGCACCTTCTGCTGCATGCCGCGCGAGAGTTCGTCCACCTTGGCCTTGCCCCAGTCCTTCTCGGGCGTCCGCAGCGCGAGGCGGTCGAGCCACTCGTCGATCCGCGCGTCCGCCGTGCGCCGCGCCACGCCCTTGAGCTCGGCGAGGAACCGCAGCACGTCGCGCACGGCCATCTTCTTGTAGAGTCCGCGCTCCTCGGGGAGGTAGCCGATCCGGTCCTGGATGGCGCCGTCGCTGTGCGGCCGTCCGAGCAGGTGGATCGTGCCCGTGTCGGGCGCGATGATGTTGAGGATCATCCGGATGGTGGACGTCTTCCCAGCACCGTTGGGTCCGAGCAGGCCGTACACCGTGCCGCGCGGAACGGAGAGCGAGAGGTCGCGCACGGCCACGTGCGCGGCGTACCGCTTGGAGACGCCCCGGATATCGAGGGCGAGGTCGGTCATTGCAGTCCGGGGAAAGGGTGCCGGAATATACGGCGGGAGGGGCTGGTGCCAGCGGCACAAGCTCGCGACACTACGGGCGATGCGACGCCCCGGGATTCAGTGGCTGACGATGCTCGGACTCCTCCTCGGCGCCTGCGCGGAGGCGAAGGTCGCGCCGCCGGAGCCGCTGGTGGTGTTCACGGCCGTCAGTCTCGCCGCGCCGCTGCGCGCCGCGCTCGACACCTTCACGCAGCGCGAGGGCCTGCCGGCGGCCGCGCAGGAGGTCGCCGGCTCGGTGGAGCTCGCCCGGCGTGTTGCCGAGCTCGGCCGCACTCCCGACCTCATCGTCGTCGCCGACCCCGAGGTGCTGAGCCGGCACCTCGCGCCCGCACACGTGGACGGCTGGGTGCTGTTCGCCCGCAACCGGCTGGTGCTGGCCTACACGGACCGCTCCCGCGGCGCCGACCGCCTCAGCAGGGCGCGCTGGTACGAAATCCTTACACGCGACGACGTCGAGGTGGGTCGCACGGACCCTGACCTCGTGCCAATCGGCTACCGCACGTTGCTCGCCTGGCGGCTCGCCGAGCGCCATCACGGCCGCGCGGGGCTCGAGGCGCAGCTCCTCGCGCGCAGCCCGCCACGCAACGTGCGCCCGGAGTCGGAGCTCGTGGCGTTGCTGCAGGCCGGTGAACTCGACTACGCCTGGCTCTACGAGTCGCAGGCCCGCGCCGTGGGGCTCCGCGTACTGCCGCTGCCGGTGGAGATCGACCTCTCGGACCCCGCGCTGGAGCAACGCTACGCCGAGGCGAGCATCCGTCTCCGCGGGCGCACGGCGGCGGATTCCATCACCATGGCCGGCGCGCCCATCGTCTACGCCCTCGCGGTGCCGCGCGCCGCGCCGCAGCGCGCACGCGCCGAACGCGCCGCGCGATTCCTCGTCTCGGACTCGGGCCGCGCGATCCTCGCCCGGCACGGCCTCAACACCATGGACAGCGTGCGGGCCGTCGGCAGCGTCGCCGCCTGGATGCGCGCGCCATGAACCGCATCGGCATCGCCACGGTCGTCGCCGGGCTGCTCGGCTCGCTGCTGCTGCTCTTCCTCGCCGCGCCCATCGTGCAGCTTGTGGGCTCGAGCGGGGCAGACGGCCTGCAGCGGCTCGGCAGCGACCTCGCGCTGCGGGACGCGCTGCTCCTCACCGCCGCCACCGCCACGGCCGCCACGCTGCTCGGGGTCCTCGGTGGCACACCCATCGCGTATCTGCTCGCGCGCCGCGAGTTCCCCGGCCGCGCGGTCATCTCCGCACTGCTCGACCTGCCCCTGCTCATCCCGCATCCGGTCGCCGGCATGGCGTTGCTCCTCCTGCTCGGCCGCGACAGCGCCGTGGGGAGCGCCGCACTGGACCTCGGCCTGCGCATCGTCGGCACACCGCTCGGGATCGTCGCCGCGATGTTGTTCGTATCGGCACCGCTGTTCGTGAGCGGGGCCCGTGAGGCCTTCGCCCGCGTCGACGCGCGCTACGAGGGCGTCGCGCGCACACTCGGCGACCCGCCCTGGCGGGCGTTCCGTCGCGTGACGCTGCCGCTCGCCGGGCGTGGTCTCGTGGCATCGGCGGTGGTGATGTGGGCGCGGGCGGTGAGCGAGTTCGGTGCGGTGGTGATCCTCACCTACAATCCCAAGACGGTGAGTGTGCTCAGCTACGACCGGTTCACGGGCTTCGGGCTCTCCGAGGCGCTGCCGGTGGCGGCCGCCCTCGTGCTGCTCGCGCTGGTGCCGCTCGTGCTGCTCCGCGCCCTGCGCGCCGGGGAACCGCGCACATGATCACGCTCGAGTCGGCACGGGCCAGCAAGGGGCGCTTCACGCTCGACGGCATCTCGCTGCACCTCGCGAGCGGACAGTACGGCGTGGTGATCGGCCCTGCGGGTTCGGGCAAGACCACGTTGCTCGAGCTCATCGCCGGCCTCGTGCCGCTGCGCGGCGGCCGGCTGCTGCTCGAGGGCGTCGAGGCGCAGCATCGGCCCGTCGAAGCCCGCCAGGTCGGCCTGGTCTACCAGCACGCGTACCTGTTCCCGCACCTGAGCGTGCGCGAGAACATCGCCTACGCCGGCGCCGCCGCGGACCTGCAACAGGAGCTCATCGCGCGGTTCGCGCTCTCCCCGCTGCTCGGTCGCGCCGTGGAGTCGCTCTCAGGTGGCGAGCGGCAACTCGTCGCCCTCGTACGCACGCTGGCCCGCCGCCCGCGCATGCTCCTCCTCGACGAACCGTTCAGCGCACTCGACCCCGGCCGGCGCACGCGCGTGCGCCGCGAGGTGCGGGCGCTGCACCGCGAGTGGGGACTCTCCACGCTGCAGGTCACGCACGACTTCACCGAGGCCGGATTGCTCGGGGACGTGGCCATGCTGCTCGATGCCGGACGCCTGTTGCAGAGCGGCCCGCCCACCGAACTCTTCCGCCGCCCCGCCAACGCGTTCGTCGCGGAGTTCCTCGGCGCCGAGAACGTGTTCGCCGGCACCGCCAAGGCACTGGGCGACGGGACGTTCGAGTTCGTCACCGGCGGACTCACACTGCACGCCGTCGGCGAGTTCGCGAACGGCCCGGCGCACGCGGTGCTGCGCGCCGAGGAGATCACGCTCGCGCGCGACCAGGGCCACGACTCGGCGCGCAACCGCTTCAGCGGCCGCATCGTGGACATCGAACCCCACGGTGCCGTGGCCCGCGTGACGGTGGACGTGCGCGGCGTGGCGATCGTCGCCGCTCTCACCGCCCGGTCGGCGCAGGACCTCGCGCTCGCACCGGGTCTCGCGGTGGTGCTGAGCTTCAAGGCGATGGCGGTGCACCTGTGCTGAACGCCACGCGCATCCTCGTGGTCGCGTCCACGTTCCCCATGTCGGAGACGGACGCCTCGCCGCGTTTCGTGCGCGACCTCGTCGAGGCGATGCATCGCGAGGACCCCTCGCGGCGCTTCGCGGTCCTGGCGCCGCAGGTGGGCCGCGGCGGGCCCGCGCATCAGCGACACGAGCACTTCGAGGAGTTCCGCTTCCGGTACGCCTGGCCCGCGTCGCTGCAGCGACTCACGGGTCGCGGCATCGTGCCCACCCTCGCGGCCGAGCCCTGGCTGCTGCTCGTGCTGCCCTGGCTCTTCGTCGGGGAGTTCATCGCGCTCAGGCGCCTCGTGCGCCGCTGGGCGCCGGACGTGATCCACGCGCAGTGGTTCACGCCGCAGGGCGTGGTCGCGGCGCTGGTCGCGCGGTGGAGCGGCGTGCCTTGGGTGCTCACCACCCACGCCAGCGACGTGTCCATCTGGGATCGCGTGCCGCTCGTCGGCGCGCGTGTGGTGCGGGCGCTGCTGCCCACCGCCACGCGTATCACGGCCGTGAGCAGCGGCACACTCGGGCGCACGCGCAGGTTCTTCAGCGACGCCGAGTGGGCCGGCATCGCGTCGAAGGTCGCGATCATCCCCATGGGGGCGCCCGGCGTCAGCACCGCAGCGGCGCCGTCCGGCGGCGACGAGCGGACGTTGTTGTTCATCGGCCGATTGGCCGAGAAGAAGGGGGTGCCGGTGCTGCTCGACGCGCTCGGTCGGCTGCCGGAGTCGGTGACGCTCACCATCGCCGGCACGGGACCCGACGAGGCGACCCTCCGCGCACAGGTCACCCGGCTGGGCCTCGAGTCCCGCGTGCGCTTCGCGGGGTTCGTGACCGGCGATGCCAAGCAGCAGCTGCTCGCATCGGCCGCCGTGGTGGTGGTGCCGTCGGTGGTCACGGCGGGTGGTGACGCCGAGGGGCTCCCAGTCGTGGTGCTGGAGGCGCTCGCGGCCGGCAAGCCCTGTGTGGCCTCCGACGAGAGTGGTGCCGGCGATGTGATCGTCGACGGCGAGAACGGCTTCCTCGTACCCGCCCGCGACGTCGAGCGCCTGCATCGCCGACTGGCCGAGGTGCTGGCGATGGATGCGGCCGCGCTCGCGCAACTGGCAGCACGTGCGACGGCGTCGATGCAGGCGCTGCAATGGCCGGTCATCGCGCGACGTCATCTGGAGTTCCTCTTCACCGATCTCCCGACCCCCCAGGGATGAACACGTACGACCTGCACGGCTACCTGACGATCGCGCTCGACACCGAGGTGCCGGCGTACCGCCGCTACTTCGACAACGAGTACGCGCGCGTGCACGCCATGTCCTCGGGTCGCGCCACGCCCCGGCAGCGGGTGACCGTACACATCGTGGACGTGCTGCCGGCGCCGGAGCCCGGCGATCTCGCGCATGAGGTGCGGTTCAAGCGGCTCTTCACCTTCGCATACCTCGTGCGCGGGCTCCGCAGCGACGACGTGCACCTGTACTTCCGTCGCCATCCGGTGGACCTGCTCTACGTGACCGCGCTGGGGGTCTTCCTGCAAGCGCAGGTGCTGGAGCCCATCCTGTACCTCAAGCTGCTCGAGCAGGGTGTGGTGTTCATGCACGCGGCTGCGGTCACCGACGGCTCGCAGGGGGTGCTGTTCCCCGCGCACGGCGGCACCGGCAAGACCACGCTGAGCCTGCGGCTCGCCGACCGTGGGTTCCAGTTGCTGGGCGACGACCTGATCATCGTGGACCCGGCGCGCGGTCTGGTGCATCCGCATCCGCGGCCCTTGCACCTGTTCAACTACAACCTCACGCAGATGCGCGAGCGCCGGCTGCCGGCGCGCCTCAAGGCCGTCATCCACGCCAAGGACGTGCTGCGCGTCGGTCTCGAGACCGCACTGCGCACGGAGTTCCTCATCTCGACGCGTGCGCACGTGGACGCCATCATGCCCGAGGTGCGGTTCGGTGCGTCGGTGCCGTATCGCCAGCTCGCGTTCCTCACCACGCGGCGTCCGGCGGAGACCGTCGTGCTGGACTCGGACAGCCGCCGCGACGAGGTCGCGCGGGTGATCGTCGAGTCCGCCGACCTCAACGGCAGCCTCTACACCAACGTGCTTCGCGATCCGGCGGAGATCGCAGCGACCAAGGAGCGGGAGGTCGCCGTGGTGCGGCAGGTGCTCGAGCGGCTGCCGTCCATGCGGTTCGTGAATCCGCGGACCTTCACGGCGGCGGAGTTCGACGCCTTCGCCGCCAGCCTGCGCCGCTGATGCTGCGCCGCGTGGTGAGCGGGCTCTACTATGTACTGCTCGCGGTGTTCCTCGCGTGGTACGTGCGGCGGCTCGACTTCACCGCACTCAACGGCACGCGCCCGTCGTTCCTGTGGCTCGTGCTGGCGTCGCTGCTCGCCCTCGCCTTCCGCTACTGGGGCGTCTTCACCTGGCGCACCATGCTGCGTGACCTGGGCGCGCGCGACATCGGCAGTTGGGGATCGAGTGCGTACGTGTATGCCAAGGCCTGGCTCGGCAGGTACCTGCCCGGCAAGGTCGGCTGGATTCTCGGCAAGGTGTACTTCGGCACCGCGTTGGGCATCGCGCGCGAGCGCTTGGTGGTGGGGGCGCTCATCGAAGCGCTGCAGCAGGTCGCCGTCACGCTGCTGCTCGCGCTGGCGCTGCTGGCGTTCGACACGCGCGTCGCCGTGCTCTCGTGGCCCGAGCGCGCGCTGCTGCTCGCGGTGGCGGTCGCGCTGCTGCTGGGCATGCACCCCTGGGTGTTCAACTACGTGATCCAGCTCGCCCGCCGCCTGCGGCGCAGCGCCGAACCGATCCCCGACGCCGTGGTGCGGTCGCGCACCCTGCTGCGCGGCGCGCTGATGCAGGGCGTGGGCTTTGCCCTCACGGGGCTGTCGTACGTGGCGTTCACACTGGCCTGGGTGCCGTCGCTCGCGGTGGCCGACATGCCGTTCGTGCTGGGGGCGTTCAACCTCGCCGGGGCGGTGGGGATCCTCGCGGTCTTCGCGCCCAGCGGGCTCGGCGTGCGCGAGGGGATGCAGTTGCTGCTGCTGCCGTTGGTGATGCCGAAGGAGCTGGCGTTCGTGGTGACCGTGGCGGCGCGGGTGTGGAGTACGGCGATGGACCTCGTGTTCTTCGGGTTGGCCTGGGGAAGGCGGGGGGACGACGCAGGGGGCGCGGTCGCTTCTTCCTCACGGTGACTCAGACGGGCCAGACGGCATCCCGGCAGTCCGCCTTCGTTGTCACCGCCCCGTCGGGGATCATGCGGACGGTGACGTACGACCGGCCCCTCATCCCCGGCTGAAAGACCATCGACACCTGCCGGTATCCCCGCGCCAGAACGCTCGCCTGCACGTTGCGTCCGCCGAGGCCGCTGACGCGAATGACTCCCAGCGAGTCCGCGCGGCCTTCCATGTTCCCGCGAACGCAGAGCAGCGCGGGAACCGGCAGCCCGCTCTGGATGTCGACGATCACTGCCTCGACCGTCGTGGAGTCCATCGGAGTCGGCGGCGCGGACCAACGCACGCGCTGATTGTAGGGGACGATCGCCTGGGCGCTGGCGGCAGGTCCAGCCACCACCATGAGGCTTGCGACGGCGAGAACGGCGAGGGGAGAACGCATCGAGGCTCCGGTGTGAGAGGTCGCGGTTGTAACCTCAAGCTCGGGCCGTGCGATTGCAGTGTCGTGACAGGGAGATTAAGAGTCGCTTAGTCAGTGCGAGCAGCACCCGCCGAAGGGGTTCGTCGGCCGACTCGTCGTTCGGGACGTTCGTTCACTTGGCCGGCAACGTCGCCACGAACGCCAATCCGGCCTGCACCCAAGCGGCCAGGTCCGCATCGCGCTCGTAGCCCGGCGGATCGACGAACACATAGCCCTTCATGGGTCGGCCCGTGAAGTCCATCTCCCGCGCGTGCGGCCGCTGGAGTGCCGCCGGGTACGCCTCTGGCCCCACGCGGACCATCAGCGCCTCCTTCGCGATGCCGATGAACATGTGCCCGCGCGACATGAACGCGAGGCCGCCGAACATCTTGCGCTCGGTGGTGCGGGCAGTGCCGAGGACGTCCCGAATGCGTGCGGCCAAACCTTCGTCGATTGCCATGGGTCTCGTGTCGGGTGTGCGACAACTGCCGTGCGTCCCTTGGGGCTGCCATCCACGACCGGCCTGCCGCTCGAGCGCCTCGGGTCTAAGCTCGCTCCGCGCATCCGCCGTCAGCAACCCACGGCGATCGAACCAGTGCGCCGTGCGGGCCGCAGGTCGCACCGCCGATGCGGAGGACCACTCGGCCCGGACCCCACGCACGAATGGCACTGGCTGACCCCGGACTCGCAGGAGAGGTTTCATCGAACCAAAGCCCGTCCGACACTCCACTCCGCGACCGAATCTCATGCTGACCGCGCCCCGTGCCGCCCTGCTGCTGGCGTCGCTGCTGGCGTCGCTGCTGATGCCAGCGCTGACGACGCCCACGCCCCCGGTCGCCGTCTCGCCTGACCGCGACGCGATCCTCCAGACGATCCGCAACTTCTACATCGGCGACCACACCGGCAGTGTCGAGCACAAGCGGTTGTCGATGCATCCGCAGGGCGAGTTCCGATTCGTCGACCGCGCCGGAGACTATCAGGAGAGCAAGTTCCAGCTCGTCGCGACCCGAGGGGACACGCTGTACACCGAGGAGCTGCTGAGCATCGAGATCTACGAGACGGTCGCGCTGGCGCGCCTGCGACTGGCGAGCAAGCGACGGCCGGAGGCCGAGTACAAGCTGATGACCCTGCACAAGGCGAACGGGGCCTGGCTCATCACGGGAATCTCGTGGGGATGGGGCGTCACGCAGTAGCGAGGCCGATCACCACGGGTCATGGTGCGCGCGGACTCCGTCGATAGAGCGCAACGGCTTCCTCTCCCGATTCCGCCGTGACCTTGAGCAGCACCAGTGGCGCTCGCACTGCCAGGAGCTGCGCACCCGCCGGCACGAGCAGCGAATCGTGCGCCGCGCGCCCCTCCCGGAACGCGTACCACATCGTGGGTACCGAGTCCGAGACCTGGAAGGTCCGCACCCAGAGCTCCTCGCGGTCCATGAGCAGCCCGGCGATCGCCGGTACGGTGGTGGGCAGCGGCACCGTCTTGAGCAGTTCCGACACACCACCGAGCGTCGACGGACGTTCGGCCCGGCGCCGGGCCCAGGCGACCTCGGCCTCCGACACGGCGCGCAGCGGCAGCGCGAGCGCAACACGGCGGAGCAGGGCACCTGCGGCGCTGTACTCCATGATCTCCGGCCGATCCCCGAACGCCACGACGACGGTGGACTCTCTCGCGACCACCGATGCCGTGGGCCCGAGCGGCTGGGTCACCAGCGCGACGGATGCTCCGTCTTGGTACCGCGTGTACCACGGGATGCGCGCGAGAGGTTGCGGGGTGGTCGCCGGCGGCCGGAGCGCGAGCAACCCGACCGTATCGACCGAGAGGCCCCCACGGCGCGCCGGCATCGGCATGAAGGGATCCACCACCAACACCTCGCCGCTGCCGAGCCGCGCGATGGCGTTGGGCGTGGCCGCCCCCTCGATGCGCCACGAGTCGGCGAATGCGTCGCCGACGAAGAGACTGAGGCGCCGCAGCTGGAAGTCGAACGCCCACACCGAATCCCCGCCGCCGGGTGCCGCCCACGTGAGCATGCGGAACTCGCCGGGGCCACTGCCGGTGCGGCCCAGCGTCGTGTGATGCGTGCCCGTGCTATCGAAGACGGCGATGATGTTGGGGCGTGCGAAGGCGACGATGCGGCCGTCGTCGGCGAGGGCGGCGCTGGCGATGGTGCCGTCGTCGAGCGTGACGCGGTGAACCAGCGTGAGGCCGTCGATGGTGGTGCTGGCGGGTGTGCGGGGATCGGGCGGCGCGCAGGCGGCGAGCACCAGCGCAGCCAGGAAGCGGCACATGCACGGTGGTCCGACACGTCTCATGAGTTGCTCCGCTCGGCAGTCACCTTCACCTCGCATCCGCATGACGTCCCGGACGACTCGACTCGGGGTCGGCGCAACCCTTTCCGAATCGGGCTTGTCTATCCGCGTCATGAGAAGCATGAGCGGCGGACCACGCGTCGACAACCGCACCACGCGCAGATCGCGCGTCCGACGCGTGGCGTGGTCTCTGGCGTGCGGCCTTGCCTTCAACGTACTCGCGCTTTCGGCCGCCGCCGCGCAGGGCCCCACACGCGGCGTCGACCAGACATCGTTCGTCTCGATCGGTGGCATCGACCAATGGGTGAGCGTCCAGGGTCTCGATCGCAGCAATCCAGTATTGCTGGTGGTGCACGGTGGACCGGGCGAGTCGCAGTGGCCGGTCGCCGATCGGTATCGGCCGTGGCAGCGTGCGTTCACGGTCGTGCTGTGGGATCAGCGCGGCAGTGGCCGGACCTACGGGCGTTACGGCGCGCAGACGCCGGACTTCTCACTCGACCGCATCGCGAGTGACGGGATCGAGCTGGCGGAATACCTCACCCGCACACTCGGCAAGCAGCGGGTGATCGTACTGGGCCACTCTTGGGGATCAGACGTCGCGGTGCAGATGGTGCAGCGGCGGCCGGATCTCTTCGCCGCGTATGTGGGCACCGGGCAGGTCGCGAGCTGGGAGGCCACATCGCACCAGCAATACGAACTCGCACTCGCTCGGGCGCGCCGGGATGGCGACGCCGCGGCGATCGCCAAGCTGGAATCGAACGGGCGTCCCGACCCCCGCGATCCGAAGCACGCGTTCGCCGTGGACCTCTGGCTCGCCATGGCGGCGACGGATCGTGCCTGGATCCAGTCGCTGCGCGCGAGCCTGCCGGCGCTCAAGGTGACGCATCCCAAGGACATCCAGGACTTCGAGGATGGGTTCCGGTTCAGCGTCGCTCGCGCCTTGCCCGACCAGATGAAGACCGACCTTCCGCGGACGGCGAGGACGTTCGCGGTTGCGTTCTTCGTGATCCAAGGGCAGGACGACGTGATGACACCGACCCGGGCTGCGGTCGACTACTTCGATCGCGTCGCCGCTCCGGTCAAGGAGTTGGTGCTGATTCCCGAGGCCGGCCACTTCGCATTCATGACTGCGCCTGAAGCGTTCCTCGAAGCCCTCGTCGCCAAAGTGCGTCCGGTGGCGTTGGCCCACGGAGCCTGACATGCGCGCCGGCCGGACGCCGGGATCAGTGGGTTGCCACGGCGGTCCGTCCTCGGCTTGAGTCGTAACAGCCGGTCGTGGCCGCAGGATCGGGTGAAACCTCGTGCCGCCCAGTCGCGTCAATCCCTCAGCGAGGCCCTCCACGGTTCGCCGAGCCGTGTCGATCCCGCCCACCCCTCTTGCCCCAGGGCCATGCGCCGTCGCTCCGCGATCCTCTACGCCGTGGCGATCCTCACCTGCGCTTCTGCCGCGGACGCGCAGCCGGCGGCGCCGGGCACGCGCCGCTTCGTTCGCGCCCTCGCACTCGAGGATTCCGCCTACACCTCGGCCAACGCCAGTATCGGCGATGTGAATCGCGACGGGCATCTCGATATCGTGCTCGTGAAGGGGCGCCATTGGCCGCTCCGCAATCTCGTGTTGACCGGGACGGGTACAGGCACCTTCCGGGCCCCGACCCCTGTCGATACGGTCGCCGACAAGTCGTACTCCGGCGTACTCGTCGATGTCGATGGCGACGGCGCGCTCGACATCGTTGTGAGCAACGACAGGCCCGATCCGAAGAAGGTCTACCGCAACGACGGTGCAGGGCGCTTCACGCTCGTCGCGACGTTCGGGAGGCCCGAGTGGAACACCCGCCACGTCGCCGTCGGCGATCTCAACGGTGATCGCATCGTCGACTTGGTGCTCGCGAATCGGGGGAGCGATGCCCCCAGCTACCTGTGTCTGGGCATCGGTGGTGGGCGTGTGGAGGAGCCGTGTCGGGAGATCTCACGCGGCTCGTCAACCACCATCAGTCTGGTCGATGTGAACCTTGATGGCGCGCTGGACCTCATCGTGCCGCACCGTGACGGTGGACAGAGCTACGTCGCACTCAATGATGGAAGTGGCGGATTCAGGGACCGCAGGCTGTTCGGACCGCCGACGGCCACGTACCGGGCGGCCTACGCGGCTGACTTCGACGGCGACGGGGCGATGGATCTCGTCGCCATCGATGAGAACAGCACCGTGTTCACGATGCGTGGATCTCCCAACGGCGCGTATGCCGAGCCGATTGCGCTCGGTCCGTCGTCCGCGCCGTACGCGTTGGCCGTGTCCGATGTCGACCGCAACGGCACGCCTGACCTCATCGTCGGCTACACGAGGGCACGTCCGGTCGTGTACTTCAATGATGGTCCTGGGCGGTTCACCCCGGTCCCGTTCGGAGACGACAAGGGAGTTGCGTACGGCTTCGCGATCGGGGATCTCGACGAGGACGGCCTGCTGGATATCGTGATGGCACGATCGGACGCCGTGAACGTCATCTACTTCGGCGCACGCTGATCCCCGGCATCGTCGCCCGGGCGTGCGTCGCGTGTCGGGTACCTGCCTCGCCACCGCGACCAGCGATCACCAGCGATCACCAGCGATCACCAGCGATCACAACGAACACCATCGGACGTCAGGCAGCGCCGTGCACGGGCGCGGACGGAGGACGAACCGTTGGTGCAATGGCATACGGCCGGCCTCGACGCGATCGACTCGGTGCCGCGGCGAGCAAGAGCGTGAGATTCGGCATCGATGTCCGAGTGACCGATGTCTGGCTCCACGGCCTAACGTTGCGTTCCACTGTGCTCGTTCGCATCGACTGCGGGTTGGTTGCTGCGCTGCCCCTTCAGGAGCGAAAGGGCGCGGCTACTGTCCCAAGATCTCGCGGATCAACCTCGTATCGTCGCTGAACGGCCCACCGCAACGTCAGTGGGCGGCCAAGGTCGGGTCGTGGCCGCTCGCGGAGGGTCCCGCGCCGCGAGCCGCGCAGCGAGCCGCCATGCATCAGCGCCGACGCTCGCTAGGCACCTGATGATACTCTCACTGGGTGCTCTTCACCGCGCAGTACAGAAGCCGCGCTCCAGTAGTCCGCCGGCGCAACGTGCAACTCGAACACTACCATCGCGTCCGCATCGGACTTGGCCATGCTCGGCAGCAGGTTCTGCCACGCGGGAGACATCGCTTCAGCACGCGTCACCACACGCTCCTCACGGCGTACGGAGATGCCACACGTGCGCAGCTTGTCCTCCGCCGCATTGATCTCCCGCACGCACTCGAATCGATTCACGTCCACCGGAACGGCGAAAGTCGCGACCACGGAGCTCAGCGAGACCCCAAACCGCGCCCCAAGGACTGAAGCGAATCGCAAGGACGCCCTATGGATAGGGTTCCCGGGGCTTCCACCCCCGCAGGCGCGTCCAAGTACGGCGGTGCGCCACAACAGCCGTTCGATCCTACGCTTCACGATGACACCATGCTGGCACCTACGCGCAGCACCCAAGTGGTCATCGCCCAGCACCATCAGCTCTAACGTGCTCAGCACTGCACTCGCACCCGTGTCCATCATCGCGTGTATGACTCGCCTGCGCAAACGATCGGTGAACTCCTCCTGCCGATCATGCTCCTGCACTTCTCCTCTAGGCGGAGTGAACCGCTTCACCGCTCGGCGCCGACCTGTACCGTCCGCACGCGGAACCACGGTGTCGGCTTCGATGCGCCACGTGGACTACACTTCGCGCTGCAAGGTGCCTCGGCGCGGTCCGGGCACTCCGCCGCGTCACCTGGCTAGCCGAAACTGCCGCGCAGCGACCACAGGTGCACCGCAAGCAGCGCCGTCAGTACGACCGCCACGACCGCTGCCTGAAGGGCAGAGCGACTCCGCCCGCGTACGAGCGCGACGGCCAGCACGAGCCAAGCGAACGCAACGGCCGCGGCGAACACCAGCGATCGGTCGGGGAGCATCAGCCGCAGTGTGTCGCACTCAAGGCGTGCCCGGACCGTCAATCCGCACGACGTGCAGATAGCCGTCCGCGCTGCGCACATCGCGCAGGACTCCGGCCCTGTCGACAGTCACTTGCCAGCGACTCATCCCACTGCCGTTCAAGCCAGGAACGAGCACCGAATAGTGGCGTGTCCCGACGTCGCCCGCCGCACCATCAGCCCCACGCGTGACTCGCCAGGTCACGGCTCCCACCAGTCCGGCCCGCCCGTGTTCCTCCTCGTTGAGTTCGGCGCGCAGGCCGTCGATCAAGCGGGACTCACCAACCGCCATCGTCGCGGACGCAGCCACGACCAACTGCAAGGTGCCGACGAGGTCGATGTCCACGTTCACGCCCTGTAGCGGACCGCCGAGCACGATGGCGGGGTCCGTCGGCTGCACCCAGCGTTCGCTTGACCCCGCCAGATTCGCGTCCACCTGAACCGTGCCGTCCGCAAGCTGCAACCGTACCTCGGCCGGCGCGCCCGCAACCCAGCGCTGCACCAGCAGCGTCGCGCCGCCGTCCACGCGACGGTACTCCATGCTGGTCCGCGTTTCGAGGTGCGGGTCGATCGACGACTGCGCGGACAGCCGCATCACCATCCTGTCGGAGCGCGTCATGGCGACGCGCTCTTCGCCGACCGAGAGCCCGCGCGCGCGGATGTCGTAACGCGCGCAGGTCGCGGGCGCCGCGCAAGGCAGCGCCGGGAACATCGCGAATCGCTCACGGCGTGCGCCTGCCAATCGGGCTGACTCGGCGCGCAGCGCTTCCACTGGCAGCCACCGTCCGCGCAGGACCACGCCCACCGGGTCCGCGAGCGCCGCGACATCGGCGAGGGGATCGGCGCGCAGCAGCACGAGGTCCGCGCGTTTCCCGACCGCGATGGTTCCTGCAGCGTCCAACTCGCCCAGGAACTCCGCCGCATCGCGTGTTGCGGCCCGAAGGGACTCGTACGGCGTCAGCCCCACCTCCACCAAGTTGCGCACCTCTTCGTGCATCGAGATGCCGGGGAGGATGAACGGATAGCCGGCATCGGTGCCGACCAGCAGTCGCGCACCGGCGCGGTGCAGCCGCGACACCAGATCGGGCGCGCCGCTGTAGCGATAGTCCGGAACGTTGACGAGGCGCCCGAAGGCACGTGTCCAGTGCATGCGCTGTCGCGGCGGCACTTGGGCGATGCCTGGCAGAGCCAGCAAGCCCGCGAGGCTGTCGCGCCGCGCGCGGGCCTTGTGGATGGTCAGCGTCGGAATCGTCCACTGTCCGGCTCCAGCGATGCGCGCCGCATCGCGGTCACGCTCTCGCTCGGGGACGAACGCCGCGCCGGTCTCGGTGTCCACTTCGCCGACCAAGTTGTCCCGCGACCGTTGCCCGGACTCATGCACGAGCTCGCGGGGCACCTTCCAGGGCGTGTGCCCGGTGACGGGCAGGCCGATGCGCCGCGCCTCGTCGAGCACGGCGAAGTATGGGAGCGGCTCGATGCCGACATAGACCATCACAGCGTCATAGCCAGCGCGTCGCTGCGCCCGAACGATGCGCCGCGCCTCCTCGGTGGACGCGAGCGAGCCAGCGCTCGAGTAGCTGGGCTCGATGCCGTCGAGGACCGGGCCGGTCGAGAACACACGCGGGCCGATGCGACGGCCCGCCGCGATGTCCTCGCGCAACGCGAGGTGGGCGAGTCGTCCTGGTGCGGCGTTGCGCACGGTGGTCACGCCAAACGCGAGGAACTGCGGCAGGGCCCACTCATGGATGTGGGCGTACAAGTCGTACAGCCCAGGCAGCAGATAGCGGTCTCGTCCGTCGATCCGTTCGGCGTCACGCGGTACCGCCGTCGTCGCAGCAGGGCCCATCGCCACGATCACTCCGTCACGGATGATCACGGTGTGCCCGTGCAGCACGTCTGCGCTCTCCATGGGCAGCACATGCACGTTGGTGATTGCCACGCTCCGCGCGCCCGGGGGTTGTGCATGGGCCGCGAGGGCGAGCGAGATGAGCAGGCCCAGGGTCGCAAGGGCATTGCCAGTCGCGCGGAGACGGACGAGCGAAGCGATGGTCACGTGGATCGGTGAGGAATCGGTCAGCAACATTGTCCGCTGGGTCGGCGTTCGTAGAATTGCGGTGGCAGTCAATCACCTTCACGGTTTGCTCGATGCCTGCTCACCGTCACACTGCGACCGCCTCCGAGCGTACCGACTCCGGTATCGCCTTCCGCGACGCTCCGCCGGATCCCAGGCTCGCGCCCTGGGTGGCGTCGTTCTGGTTGCTGCGCATCGCCGAATCCGCCGCCGCACGACGCTACTGGGTACTGCCCGACGGCTGTGCGCATCTCGTGCTGCCGCTGCATGGGGGGCACGTCACCGCGAGTGGCCCACGGCCGCTGCCGCAGCGTCGAATCGCGGTGCCGGGCAGCAACGTGTTCGGTGTGCGTGTACAACCAGGTGCCCTGCGCGCCATGCTCCGACTCGAGGCGCTCCCGTCGCTGCGTGCGCGGAGCGTCGCATTGCATCGCTACACCCGACTCAGCGGCATCGAAGGCTGGGCGCGCACCTGCAGTCCGCGAGACGGCTTCGCGAGGCTGGTCGAACGCGCAACAGCGGCCCTGCTGCCCATCGTCGCCGACGCGCGCGAGCCCGACGCGATCGTAACGGCGGCCATACGGCGTGTGCACGCAGATCACCCGCCGCATCCGACGGTCGCGTCGCTGGCCGCCGGTGCGGGTCTCTCGCCACGCCAGTTCCTGCGCCGCTTCGTCGACGCCGTTGACCTCACACCGCGTGAGTACGGCAACATCTGGCGATTCAGACGATGCGTGCTTGGCCTGTTGGAGGATCACGACAGCACCTGGACGACGCGCGCGGCAACGGGCGGGTTTGCGGACCAAAGCCATCTGATTCGCGAGTTCCGCCGTCTGGGAGGAATGACCCCGCGGCAGTTTGTCACGCGCCTGCGGAACGTCGCCCACGAGCGCGTGTGGGATCCTACACGACCGGAGTACCGCCCCAGCTGACGGTTCACACACGGATCAGGCGACGCAGCTCGCGGTCCACGAGCGTCGCGAGCCCATCGTTGGCAGGACGCGCGGCGCGCGCCGCAAGCCCGAGCGTGTGAAGGAAGCTGAGGATGTTCAGCCTGCGGGCCCGTCCACTCGCGGACTCGAACGCCGCGCCCCAGTTCCCGATCGGACCCGGGTCCGCAAGCGTCGCCATCCATGCGTCCCAGAACGCCGCGCGAAGCACGCCACTTGCGTGGATGAGCGCCACCGTCCGCGCCATGCGTTCGGGCTCGGCATCGAGATACACGTGTGCGTCGTGCGCCGGAACCTGCGAGGCCAACGCCAGCAACAGCCGCTCGATGGTCGCTGGCGGAACACGGGGATGCACGCCGAGCTGCAGGATGAGATCAGCACTGTGCGCAGCATCGTGGCGCCAGCCGTCGCGCTGGTCGTAGCCGCGATAATCACGAATCCCTTCCATGTGTCTCGCCGCGGCATCGGCGATCGCCGCCAGCGTCGCGGGCGCGAGTGCGCTGTCGAGCCGATCAGCCCGGACGATCTCCGACAGCGTCAGGGCGGCAAAGGACTGTGTGAAGCCCGCGCTGTCCCGCGCCGATGTCAACAGCGCGAGCCCGCGCTCACCAAGGCGCTGCACCGTCGCCGTCGACAAGAGCTTGCCGCGCAGCCACCCCGAGATGGCCGCCGCGGCAATCTCATCGCGGAGCACAGGATCGCGCGCCGAAAGGCAGTCCATCAACCGCAACGCGAGCGTGGGCCGCTCCCCATCCTCGATCGCGAACCGCTGGCTGCGCAGTGCGAGGAGCCGCTCCTGCGTGATGCCTGCAGGCGGGCAGGACTGGGCGCTGACACTGCTCATCGCGAGAGTGAGGGCGAAGCCGACAGCCAGCGAACGCCGAGCACCGATCATCGAGCGCTCCGCGGCATCGTCCGGAAGATGCCGCCTTCGGCACCGCGCACGATGCGGTCCACTTCCTGCAGCGTCAGCCCCACGCGCGAAAGCAGTGCCTCGCGTCCGCGCAACGGGTCGAAGACCGGATAGTCCGAGCCGAAGATCACTCGGTCCAGGTTCATCGCGCGGAGATCGTCTCTCAGTAGCGCCGCCTCTGCAGCCGTCGTGGCTGGCACGCCCTCCGACTCCGTCTCCAGGACCACGGCCGAGAGCTCGAAGTACAGCCGCCGCCGCGGCCCGCTTGCCTCCACGTCTCGGCGCCAGCCCAGCAGAGTACGGAACACCGTACGTGTCCACGGGCCATAGCCGCCGCTGCCGCCGAGGTGCGCGACCACGACGACGAGGCTCGGATGCGGCCCAAGGACCTGCTCGGCGAGTGCGCGCACGTGCGCTGAGTCGTGCCCACGACGCTGTGGGTCGACGTGGAGCAGGATCGGGAGCCGGTTGGCGGCGGCAAACTGCGCGATCTGCGCAAGGCGACGCAGGTGCGAGGCATCGCGCAGGTCCACCTGCGAGCTTGCCAAGTGCAGCTTGATGCCGGCAATGCTGAGGGAGTCGCGGCACCAGCGGAGGTCCTCCAAGGCCCAGTCGGCCAGTGCCGGCACTGAGCAGAGCGAGACCGCGCGTCCCGGATGTGCCGCCGCCGCCGCGGCCACGTGGACATTCTCGCGTCGCACGCGCCGCCGCACCTCGGCGGCGTCAATGCCCAACTCCCCGACGAACTCCGGATTCGCGTAGAGATGGCCCATCGGCAGGAGCACGACCGCGGCGAGCGAATCCCCGCGTGCTCCGAGCAGCGTCGAGGGCGAGCCGTAGATGGAGTCTGGACGCGTGAACGTCACACCGATCGCGCGCCAGTCACGCATGACGTCGGGGCCGAGCACGTGGACGTGGTGGTCCACGACGCCGGGAGCCGACGCCGGACGGACACGGTTGCCCGAGGTGTGCGATGCGATCGCGCGCCATGTGCCATCGGACTGCTTCAGCAGGATGTTCGTGGACTGGTACTCGGTCACTTCGAGACGGCCGTCTGCGTCGTCGTACACCACGCCGGTTCCCGCCACGATGGCCGTGCCGTTTGCGTGCACGTCGAGCCGCGTGACGTGAAAGACCAACGAGTCGTAGGAGGGACGGTTCTCGCGCAGCCATTCGAGTTCCTCCCGCTTCGAGGACCAGCCACCGTCACTGCGGATCATCCGGAAGTCGTCGGCAAGGATGCGGTCAAGCAACGCGATGTCCTGCGTCTGGTAAGCCCTCGGCCAGTCGACGGTCTTCAGGCGCCTGAGCGCATCGTGGTCAGCCGTCTGCGCGTGTGCGGCAGCCGACAGGAGCGCGAGGCCGAGGCTCGCGGCGTGGAGGCAGGTGCGAGGAGTGCGTGGCATTCATCGAATGTGCGGTGCGGTTGGCGGGAGCGCTTGAACGTTTCGGACATGTCGACCGGGTCGACCGGTTGCCGAGACACTCAAGGGGCCGCGTCGTCTCGCTGCGCCTGACCGCAGTGACATCATCGAAGGCGTGATCGAGACGCTCGCTCCGCACGACGGACGACTGGTTGCGCCACTCGCTCAGCGTCCGCCGCCCCAACTCGAGTGAGTGCGTGCGCATACCACTCGAGCGCCCCGAAATAGTCGGGGATGGTGCGCGACCGCGCGCGTTACTCGCGCGATACTCGCGCGTGAAGCCGAGTGCGAAGCGGTGTCGAAGCCATGCCATGAGCATACACGGGACCTCGTGTGTCGCCCCGACCTCAGGTTGAAGCCTGGCCGTTCACGTCAGATACGGCTTGGCGGCTGGGCTCTGGAGCTTCCTCATTCCTGGATGAGTCGTGCGATCATGTGCGCCACGCCGAACGCCGCTGCAATGCCGCCTATGGATCCCGTGACGACCCTGATACGAACCGCTGGCGTGACGATGGTATGACGCGCACGAATGACGAGTGCCATTCCGCTCACGGCCGCCACCGCAACGACCGCAGCTGGCAGCAGCAGGCTGAGCACGAAGAGGACGATATCCGACGCACAGGTCAGACTCTGCAGCAGTGGTAACGCTTGAACGATAAGAACTGCGAAGGCAAAACCCGACCAGAGCGCGAATCGACGGGAACCCGACGCGCGGGCGAGTGATCCACTCGCGAACACAGCAACGCCCGTGAAGAGAATCGCGAGCCACCAGATCGACAAGAAGCCGGAGGGGCCATCGATGTCCATGCACATCTCAGCACCTCGTATCGGGCGTCGCCCGTCTGTTCAACGTGAGACTGCGCTGTGGGTGCAACTACGGGCCGCGGCACCGCTGCCGCTTCCGCACCCACGACTGAATCGGCCCGGGTTTTCCCGAGGCTCCATTTCGTGAGGGGTTGGAGCCACGCCAAGACGTTCACAATTTGCGCCTGAGTTCCGCGAGCGCGCCATCCGGATGGTGGTGGAGCAGACGCCGCAACACAACTCGCAGTGGGCCGCGGTTTGCTCGATTGCCGAGAAAGTGGGATGCCACCGGGAGACCCTGCGCCTCGGAAGAAGACAACTGCTGCGTGGCAAGACTCCAACCTCTCAGAGATCGGAGCCGCCGACAATCCCGGTGCGGTTCCAGCGCTCGATTGATTCACATCGAGCCGGACGTACGCGAGCAAGCAGTCACGAGTAGCATCGAACACGCCTGGCCGGACAAGCGCCTGTTGCTGCTTACCGTCTTGCACGAATCTGCGCATCCGCTCTGTCCTCAGGTGTCACACCCCTGAGGCATGCAGGGCTCCTACAGTGGAATCCCGTTCCGGAATTTCAATCGCCCCATTCACGAGTCTCCGACCACACCCCGCTCACCCTGCATCTCGTGGTGACACCATGAAGGCCGACTTGTTGCGTCCGCTTCCCGCATCACTCGCGGCTGCGCTGGCGCTATTGTGCGTACCCGCCCTCCACGCGCAGGTACTTCCCGACATCCCCCTGCGCGCAAAAAAGCACCGCCATCCTCAGTGCCCTCGCCGAGCGAGCGACCAGGGTCGGAAAGGACTCCCGGTCTCGACTTGCTCGGTGCTCAACGCACTAGGCTTCGAGGAGTTCGCGCTGCGCGAGGCGCCGGCGCTCCGCGCGCGGCTGGTTGATGATCCCGCGTCGCTGGAATGCAGGTTGAAGCCGAGTGACCGGTTTGCCGGACCTTGGACCACATCTGGCGAGGTCACACACGTCGCCATCCGCTCGCGACCGGTTGGCCCGCCGCTGGCGATCGTGGAGCTTGAGGTGTGGAAGGGCCCGCGGGAGTACGCGAACGAGACCTTTGAGTTCGTCGTTTCGTCCGATTCGATCTGGTCACCAACGCGCTACGAGGAGCTCTGCTGCACCGTCATCCATCCCCGCGCCGAGCCCGCGCGGCGTCCGCTTGTGATCCTGAACGGAGCGCTGCTCCCACTCGGTGTCTCGCCGGACTCGGCACTGCGACGCGTCAGCGGCCATGTCGTCGATAGCATTCGGGTCTATCACGCAACGGAGGGTGGCATCGCTGCCAAGTACGGATCGCGAGCTGCCGCCAACGGTGTGATCGTGATCGGGACTCACGCTCCCGCGGGACGGCCATAGCGCCACTCAGGACCGCGACTGTACGCTACCCTGCAAGGCGCGTGCGACCCCAGCGCATCGTTGACCAGGCATTTGCGGGGTACGTGCGCCAACATGCATCAGTGCCCACCCGCCCGCACCCGATAGACCTCCACGCCCCCCGTCCGCGTGATCAACTCCAGGCACCGCCCCGCGAACTCCGGGAACCGGTCCCACGACAGCAACGCCAGGTCCAGCCCCCGGTACCGATAGTACGACGCGATCGCCTGGTTCACGTACACATGCGTGATCCCGGTCCCCGCGAGGCAACGGTCGGTGGCTCCCGTCCCCACCAACAACGGCCAGTTGGTGAGTACGTTGTCCTGGATGGTCGTGCGCTCCCAGTAGAAGCCGCGGGCGTCGAACAACATCAGCATCTTGGCATCCGCCGGCGCGGCCTGGTTGTACCAGCGCGCCACCGCGTAATGTGTCTCGCGGCCCAGGAACTCCTCGGTGGGCACGAGTCCCAGTGCCGCACGCACGCGCACCGCGTACAGCAACCGGTCCACGTCCACCCGCAGCGCCGGCAGGGCCGCCAGCGCCACGGCCGCCACCAGCCACTGCGTCATGCGCGCCGGAGCGGGGAATCGCCCGGGCAGCCGACCCACCACGCGCCGCAACGCCTCCACGGTCACCAGCGCCATCGCCGGGATCGCCGGCATCAGGTAACGCAGGTTGGTCTTGGCGAACGGACCCAACGCGAACGCGAGATACCCCAACGCCGGCAGCAGCAGCGCGAGCATCAACCGGTCGCGCAGGAAGAACAGTGCCAGCGGCGCCAGGAACAGCACGGGGTTGCGCGTATACGCCAACGCCTCGCCTTCGACGGTGAGCGAGGCCGGGCGCAGGAGCAGCGCGGTCAACGACACCGACTCGCGCGCCCGCCCCAGCGCCCCATAGATGTCCCGCGTCACGTTCGCCGGGTGCGCGGTGCTGCCCTGCAACTCGGCGATGAACGGCGGCACCACACGCGCCGACACGAACGGATACAGCGGCGCGCCGAAGAACACGGTGTTCTTCACGAACCAAGGCGCCGCGATCAGCAGCGCGATGCCCGCGCCACCGACGGCGCGGCGCAGGAGCACCGCGTCCACCCGCCGCGCGTTTCCGAGCCACAGGCCGTACACCGCGAACGGGGCGAGCACGCCGAGGTAGGGCAGGGCGTGGTACTTCATCGCGATGGCGACACCGGCGAGGACGGCCGCCAGTCGTACGGCCCAGATGGCACGCTCCGCCACTGCCAGGAGCACGGCATGGTGCGTGAGGAACAGCACGAACATCAACGTGACGTCGATCCGTGCGGTGGTCGCCACCAGTGCGATCGACGAACTGCCCCAGAGCGCGAGGAACGCGGTCACGCCGCTGCTGCGCGCGAAGAATCGGTCCCCGGCCGCCAGCAATGCGAGTGCGAGCCCCATCGCGAGCACGGCGTTGAGCAGCGCCGGCCCCGCCGTCGCACCGGCCGCGAGCAAGGGCAGGTAGAGGAACTGGAACAGTCCCAGGTACGCCACGTGCAGCCCGTCCGGCGGCACGTGCAGGCGCCCGACCTCGAGGAAGGTCTTGGGCAGCTCCAAATGGTACATCAACGAATCCCAGTCGTTGCCGGGAGCCAACGCGCCGAGCACGAGGAGGATCGGCAGCACCACGAGGGCGACCGAGAGCACGATGCGCTCCACGGGGCCGTCCGGGTGCAGCGTGCCGCGCAGCTCCCGCAGCAACGCGGGCAGCCGACGCCACGACTCGCGCGCGGCGAGGGCGGGCAGCAGCGCCACGGCCCAGAGCAGCCCCACGTGCAGCACGCCCGCCGCCGCCAGCGCGAGGTACACTGTGCCCAGTGCCCCCACGCCAAGCGCGGTCGCGAAGAGCAGCGTCTCGAGCGCCCGCAGCGATGCCGCGGCACCGAGCCAGCGCAGCAGCTGCGCGCCGATCGCGTAGGCGGCGGCGAGCAGCACGACCACCAGCGCCACTGTCGATACCACGGAGAGTGGTGAAGCCATCGGCGAAGCCGTCGGCGAAGCCATCAGCGCCCCGATGGATCCCTCCGCCGCTTGTCATCGAGCGAGCGCACCTGCCAGTCGATCCGCTCGAGCAGGTTGCGGTTCACCGAGATCAGGTCCGCGAGCAGCCCCACGATCACCAGGAAGAACCCGGACCCCAGGAGCAGCACGGCGAGCAGCAGCGACTGGATGTGCCCCGAGCCGTCCCCGCCGAAGTAATGGAAGAGGAACCGCACGCCGATCGCGAAACCCACCGCGAAGATCGTCGCGCCGGGCACGGCGAAGAACACGAACGGCCGGTACGTCATGAAGATCCGGATGATCGTGAGCATCTGCCGCGCGACGTAGCTCGTCATGGAGCGCGCCAGTCGCGACGGCCGCGTGGGGGCGTTGACGCCCACCGGCACGGTGGCGATGGCCATGCCCTTCTGCCCCGCCTGGATGATGGTCTCGACGGTGTACGTGTAGCGGTTGAACACGTGCATGCGCATCGCCGCCTCGCGCGACAGCGCGCGGAAGCCGGACGGGGCGTCCTCCACCGCGGTGCCGCTCGCGGCGCGCGTCACCGCACTCCCGAAGCGCTGCAGCAGCTTCTTGAGCGGCGAGAAACTGCGGATCTCGGTCACCGGACGCACGCCGATCACCAGGTCGGCGCGGCGCGCGACCACCGGTGCGACCAGCGACGCGATGTCGGCGCCGCGGTACTGGCCATCGCCGTCGGTGTTCACCACCACGTCGGCGTCCATCGCCAGCGCGGCATCGATGCCGGTGAGGAAGGCCTTGGCCAGCCCGCTCTTGCGCGGCAGCGACACCACGGCGGCGCCCAGCCCCCGCGCCACCTCCACGGTGCGATCGGTGCTGCCGTCGTCGATCACCAGCACCCGGATGTCCGCGATGCCGGGCAGCGCACGCGGCAGGTCCGCGATCACCGCCGGCAGCGTGGCCTCCTCGTTGTGACACGGGATCTGGATGACGACCCGCATGCCCGCCGTCGGTGCGTTCACCACGAGATCCCGTAGTCCTCGCCGAAGTTGCTTGCCGCGCCCCAGAGCGAGCCGTGCTTGCGATCGACCCAGATGGCCGTGATCGGACCCGAGGTCCAGCGCGCGAACTCGGTCGCGTAGCCGCGGCGCCGCAGGTCCTCGCGCACCCAGTCGGGGATGCGCTCGTTCAACTGCAGGCGACCCGGCCGCGCATCGTGCGCGCCGAAGCTCGAGCGCATCTGGTAACTATGGAAGCCCGGATGTTCGGCCGCCTGCTGCACGGTCTGCCCGAACTCCACCATCGCGAGGAAGAACTGCAGCAGGTCCTGGTCCTGCGTGTCGCCGCCCTGCACGGAGAACGCCATCCAGGGCTCGCCGTCCTTGAGCGCGATGGTCGGCGTGAGCGTCACCCGCGGCCGCTTGCCGGGCTCGATCACGTTGAACGGACCGTCCTCCGCGCGCGTCACGAATGACTGCGCACGCTGCGACAACCCGATGCCGGTGTTGCCCGCGATCACCGCCGGCACCCAGCCCCCGCTCGGCGTGATCGACACCAGCCAGCCGTTCTTGTCCGCTGCCTGGATGCTCGTGGTGCCACGCGTGAACGCGTCATCGAACGCCGCGGTCCGCTCGGCCTCCGTCTGCGGCGGCTCCTGCATCCGCTGCCGTGGGGTGCTGTCAGCCCGCGGGCCGGTCACCGACCACGTGGCGAGCAACTCGGTGAACGGATTGGTCCCGCCCTGGAACGGATACGGGTCGCCCGGACGCACCGCAGGGTCGTTCCGCTCCTTGTTCATCAGTTCCCAACGCGTCTTCGCGTAGGCCTTGCTCATGAGGCCCTGCACCGGCTCCGCGGGCGCGAAGTAGGGATCGCCGTAGTAGAAGTCGCGATCCGCGAACGCGAGGTTCATCGCCTGGTACACCGTATGGATGTACTGCGCGCTGTTGTAGCCCATCGCCTTGAGGTCGGCGTGCTCGAGGATGTTCAGCGCCTGCAGCATCGCCGGCCCCTGTTGCCAGATGGGCAGCTTGTAGACGTCGATGCCGCGGTAGTTCGTCGAGTACGGCTCCTCGATCATCACCTTCCAGTTCGCGAGGTCGGCCTTGGTGAACAACCCGCCCTGCTCCTGCACGCTGCGCACGATCTCGTCGGCGATGTCGCCCTTGTAGAAGCGGTCGTACGCGGCGTAGATCGCCTCCTTGCGCGACTTCTTCGCCTTCTTCGCCGCGCGCTCGGCCTCGATCAGCTTGCGGAACGTCGCCGCGAGGTCCGGCTGCCTGAAGATCTCGCCCGCGTTGGGCGCCTCACGCGCCTCACCGGGGTGCGTCAGGAAGACCTTCGGGGAGTACGTCCACTGCTTGATCTGTGCCTTGTTGCTCTCGATGCCGTTGGCGAGCTGGGCCTCGATCGCATATCCCTCCTCGGCCATCTGCAGCGCCGGCGCGAGCACCTGCTCCAGCGACATCGTGCCGTACTCGGCCAGCATGGTCATGAGCCCGCCCGGCGTGCCCGGCGTCACCGCCGCCAGCGGGCCGAACTCGGGTGGGAAGCGCATGCCCTTCGACTGATAGAACGCCGCGGTCGCCCCCGTGGGTGCGACGCCGAGTGCGTTGATGCCGATGACCTTCTTGAGACCCGGGTGGTAGATGAGCGCCTGCGTCTCGCCGCCGCAGCCCAACGTGTCCCACATGGTGCAGACCGCAGCGAGCATGGCGGCGGCTGCGTCCACGGCGTTGCCACCCTGCTGGAAGATCATCGCGCCGGCGGTCGCGCCGAGCGGCTTGCCGGTTACCGCGACCCAATGCTTGCCGTGCAGCGGGGGGCGCTCGGTGCGCTGGGCGTCGGCGACGCGGGGGACCCCCGCGAGCACGAGGGCACAGGCCACGGCCACAAGTGGTGCGGACGCGAGGGCGGAGGAGAGCGGACGGAGGAGGCGGGCGAGGCGCATGGGGGATGGGAAAGGGGCACCGGGACGATATAGTCCCGACGCCCCATGGGCCACCTCGTCACAGCCGGCACACCCGGTCCCCGGCGGCTACTTCCGCGCGCGTCCCTTGCTCCAGGCGTTCGCCGCCTGCGGGCGCCGGGCGGGGCTGGCCGCGGCGGTCCCGGGCCGCAGCGCCCGCGGGTCCTCGGTGAGCTTGAAGCGCGACACGATCTCCGACAGGCTCGTGGCCTGGCCGGCCAGCTCGGTGGAGGCGCTCGCCGTCTCCTCGGACGCCGCGGCGGTCCGCTGCGTCACCGAGCTGATGCGGTCGAGCGCACTGCTCATGTCGGTGCTGCCGTCCCGCTGCTGCTGCGACCCGGCGACGATCTCCTCCATCATCGAGCGCACCTTGCCGATGCCGTGGTTGATCTTGGCGAACTGCTCCACGACCTCCGCACTCACCGCCACGCTGGCGGTCGCACTGGCCTGCGACGCGGCGACGATGTCCGTCGTCTGCTTGGCCGCCTCCGCCGAACGGATGGCCAGCGACCGCACTTCCTCGGCCACCACCGCGAAGCCGCGACCGGCGTCGCCGGCCCGGGCCGCCTCCACGGCGGCGTTGAGGGCGAGGAGGTTGGTCTGGAACGCGATCTCGTCGATGGTCTTGATGATGCGCGCCGTGCGCTCCGACGACTGCTTGAGCTCCTGCACGGCTCCCTCGAGCCGGTGGATCGCCTCGTCGCCGGTGACCGCGGCCGAGGCGGCGGAGGATGCGACGCCGTTGGCGTCCACGGCGCGGTCGGTGTTGCTGGCCGAGAGCGAGGAGAGTTCGTGCGTGCTCGCCGAGATCTCCTCGAGGTGTGCGGCCTGGTTCCCGGCGCCGGTGGCGAGCTCCTGGCTCGCGGCACTGATCTGCTGCGACGCCGCGGCGACCTGGTCCGCCGCCTGCGACACCTCGACGAACGCCGCGCGCAGCGTCTCGATCGCGTCGTTGAACGCCTCCGCGGCGGCGGCGTTCTCGTCCTTGTAGCTGCCGCGCACCCGGACGGTGAGGTCGCCCTCGCCGAGTTCGACCATCACCTGCGACACTTCCTTGAGGAAGCGGGCGTTCTCGCCGCGCAGCAGCTCCTCCATCCGCGCCTGGCGCGCGTCGGTGAGTGCGGTGATCACCACCGCGATGTCCACCTGCAGGAGGCGGGTGAAGGCCTCGGTGAACCGCTCCTTCTGCGCCGCCGTCGCGCCGCTGCTGCCCACCGCGTCCACCATGTGCCGACGGATCACGTCGTACATGGCGACGAACCAGTTGGAGTCGAGGTCCACGCGGTCGTGGATCTGGCCCACCTTCCGGCGATACCCGATGTACTCGTCGTCCACGCGCCCCGTGAGCATCGTCGCGAGGTAGCGCGTGATCATCGGCTTCTGCCGCTCGATCGTGGTGTGCTTGCGGATGATGTCGGCGGTCTGCCGCTCCTTCATGATGTGACTATAGAAGTCCTCGATCATGACCGCCGATCGCGACTGGCACACGGCGCTCCAGCGACAGATGACCCCGAGGTCGTCCTCGCTGAGGCCGAGGAAGCGGAGGCGGGTCATGACCTCCGGGTCAGAGACGGCGATGCTGCCGGGCGGGATGACCTCGACGGGTTCCGCGTGCGGCTTGAGACCGAACCATGAGAACGCCATGACGACTCCAGATGCGTGGCTGCGCCATCCGTGGTAGTGGCGCTAACCAGTGTGCATCTAGCTTCGTCTGCCGAGCGGTCAGGTTGAGATTGTTACACCCCGCGCGGCAAAGTTCAGGCAACTCCCTACGAAGTTCAGCGATTCCCCTACGGGAGACCTCCTCAGGGCAACGCGAAGCGCTCCTGCGCTGCCTGCACCGCCGCAGCCAGGCGATGCACATCGGGGGGCGTGTTGTACACCCAGAACGAAGCGCGCACGGTGGAGTGCACACCCAGCGCCCGCATCAAGGGTTGCGCACAGTGGTGCCCCGCGCGCACACACACGCCCTCCACGTCCAGCGTCGTTGCCACGTCGTGCGGATGGACGTCCCGTACGCTGAAGCTCACGACGCCGCTCCGGTCCTCGGCGCGGGCGCTCCCATGGAGTGTCACGCCGGGGATCGCGGCGAGTGCACGCATGGCCTCCGTGGTGAGCGCGATTTCATGCGCGCGCACGGCCTCCATGCCGAGCCCGTCCACGTAGTCGCAGGCCGCCGCGAGCCCGACCGCCGCCTCGACGTTCGGGGTGCCCGCCTCGAACTTGTGCGGCACCACGTTCCACGTGGTGTGGTCGTCATGCACCCACTCGATCATGTCGCCGCCGAAGTGGTAGGGCGGCATCGCCTCCAGCAGCGCGCGGCGCATCACCAGGCCGCCACTGCCCATCGGCCCGCCGATCTTGTGACCGCTGAACGCATACGCGTCCACGCCGAGTGCGTCGACGTTCACGCGCAGATGCGGCACTGCCTGCGCCCCGTCACACACCACCAGTGCCCGGCCGGCACGGCGCGCGATCGCGACCATCTCCGTCACCGGATTGATGGTGCCGAGCGCGTTGGACACCTGGCCGAACGCAACGACCTTCGTGCGCGCGTCGACGAGGCGGGCCCACTGCTCAAGATCCACTCCACCCGAGGCATCACGCTCACAGATGCGGAACTCCGCCCCCACCGCGAGTGCGAGCTGCTGCCACGGGACGAAGTTCGCGTGATGTTCGAGCCGCGTGACGACGATGTTGTCGCCGCGCGCGACGTTCGCACCGCCCCACGCGGTAGCCACGAGGTTCATCGCCTCGGTGGTGCCGCGGGTGAAGATCAGCGTGTCGGCGTCGGCGACCCCGAGGAATCGTGCCACCCGCACGCGGGCATCATGGTATGCCTGCGTCGCCGCTGCCGAGAGCGCGTAGGCGCCGCGGTGCGGGTTCGCGTTGGTGTGCCGGTAGTAGTGCGCGATCGCGTCGAGCACCGACTGCGGCTTCTGCGCGGTCGCGGCGGAGTCGAGGTACACGAGCTCCGGCGACGCAGCGAGCAGCGGGAAGTCGGACTTCGGTGCCAGTGCACCGAGCGTGTGCACCGTGCTCTTCACACTCATCGCGCCCTCCGGACGAAGACCACCCCTTCACGTTCCACGACGTCATACCGCACGAGTTCCTGGTCGGCCGGGCCGCGCAGCACGGCGCCCGTGCGGCAATCGAAGCGCGCACCATGCCAACAACACTCGAGCTCCCCGTTCGCGTACAGCGTGCCCTCCGAGAGCGGGAACTCGGCGTGTGGACAGTGGTCCTTCACCGCGAACAGGTTGCCCGCATGCCGGCCCACGCAGAGGGTGGTGCCGTTGGGGTGCGTGGCCTGCCGAAGCGCTCCGTCCGCCAACTCGGTCGCGCGCAGGCCAGCGAGCGGCTCGAAGCCGTCGCCCGTGCCGCTCACGACGTGGCTGCGCCCTGCGCAGCGGGCTCGGCCCCGTCCATCGCGGACTTGAGCGCATGCCACGCGAGCGACGCACACTTCACGCGCATCGGGAACTTGGCCACGCCGGCGAGCGCCCGCAGCTGGCCCAGCTCCTTCGCCGTCGCGGCGTCGGTCTCCGTGCCGGTCACGAGGCGGTGCACCTTCTCGAAGATCACCGCGGCTTCGTCACGCGAGCGTCCCTTCACCGCCTGCGTCATGAGCGAGGCCGAGGCCTTGGAGATCGCGCAGCCGACCCCTTGGAACGAGACGTCGCTCACCAGGTCGCCGTCGAACTTGAGCCAGACTGTGAGCGCGTCGCCGCAGTTGGGGTTCTTGCCGTCGGCGCTGCACGACGCCTCCGGCAACTCGCGGAAGTTCCGCGGGCGCCGGTAGTGGTCCAGGATGATCTCCTGGTACAGGGCGTCGAGTGCGGCGTCGTCGGCCACGGCCTACTCGAGCCGGAGGTGGGTGAAGCGTTCGAACACCGCGCGCTCGAGCTCCAGGCGCAGGCTGTCGATCTCGATCGTCTCCAGCACCTCGGCCGCGAACGCATAGGTGAGCAGCGCGCGCGCGTTCTCGGCGCCGATGCCGCGGCTCTTCAGGTAGAAGAGGGCGATGTCGTCGAGCCGCCCGATCGTCGCCCCGTGCGTGCACTTCACGTCGTCGGCGAAGATCTCCAGCTGCGGCTTCGTGTCCACCCGCGCCTTCTCGGAGAGCAGCAGCGCCTTGTTGGTCTGCTTGCCGTCCGTCTTCTGCGCGATGGGGTCCACGTAGACCTTGCCGTTGAACACGCCGTGCGACTGCCCGTCGAGGATCCCCTTGTAGAGCTCCCGGCTCGCGCAGGACTCGGCCAGGTGCTCCACGAAGGTCTGGTGGTCGGCGTGCTGGTTGCCGTCGAGCACGTACAGGCCGTTCAGCCGCGCCTCGCTGCCCGTGCCGGCCAGCTTGGTGTAGATGTTGGTGCGCGAGAGTTCCGCACCGGCGGCGTACGAGAACGAGTGGTAGATCGCGTCGCGGCCCTGCGTGACCTGCACCGTGCCGACGTGGAAGGCCTCGAGGTTGTCGCGCTGCACCTTGTAGTGGTCCACGCGCGCCCCCGAGCCCACCGAGATCTCGGCCACGCCGTTCACCAGGTAGCTCGCCTTGCCCAGCCCGACGTAGCTCTCCACCAGCACCACCTGCGAGAGCGCCTCCGCCACCACCAGCAGCCGCGGATGGATCGCCGCGCCGTTGGCCTGCGCGTCCACCACATTGAGGATGTGCAGCGGGACCTCGACCGTCTCGCCCTTGGGCACGCGCACCACCACGCCGTCCTGCATGAAGGCGGTGTTGAGCGCCGTGAAGGCGGCACGGTCGAACGCGGCGAGCGCCCCGAGGTGCTTCTGCACCCACTCGGGCTGCTCGCGCAGGGCGTCGGAGAGCGTGCTCACGTGCACTTCGGCCGAGAGCTCGGCGAAGTTGGAGAGGGCGGGCTCGAGGCGGCCGTTGACGAACACCAGCCGGTGCCAGGCCTCGTCGACGAGCCAGGGCTTGAGGTCCGAGAGCGTGAGCGCGGTCGGCGCCGGCTTGACCGCCTTGAACGTGCGCTCCGCGATCGGCGTCACCGACGTGAAGTGCCAGTCCTCGTCGCGCGTGGTCGGGAAGCCGAGGGCGGTGAAGCGCTCGAACGCCTGCTGGCGCAGCGCGGGGAGCCACGCCGGGCCCTCGCCGCCACCGTTCGCGGCGTAGGCCGCGAACTGATCGGAGTAGGGAGCGACGCTGGTCACGCGCCCACCGGCTCCAGCAGCCAGTCGTAGCCCTTGGCCTCGAGCTCGAGGGCGAGCTCCTTGCCGCCCGAGCGCACGATGCGCCCGTGGGCCAGCACGTGCACGTAGTCCGGCACGATGTAGTTGAGCAGGCGCTGGTAGTGCGTCACGACGATCGTGGCGTTGCTGGGCTTCTTGAGCTGGTTCACGCCGCCGGCCACGATGCGCAGCGCATCGATGTCGAGGCCCGAGTCGGTCTCGTCGAGCACCGCGAGCTTGGGCTCCAGCACCGCCATCTGCAGGATCTCGTTGCGCTTCTTCTCGCCGCCCGAGAAGCCGGCGTTCACCGAGCGCTGCATCATCGAGGCGTCCATCTCGACGACCTTGAGCTTCTCCTCCATGACGTCGAGGAACTCGATCGGGTCGAGCTCGTCCTCCCCCCGCGCCTTGCGCAGCTCGTTGTATGCGGCGCGCAGGAAGTAGGCGTTGGTGACGCCCGGGATCTCCACCGGATACTGGAACGCGAGGAAGACGCCGGCCTGCGCGCGCTCCTCGGCTTCCATCTCGAGCAGGTCCTGGCCCTCGTATTCGATGCTGCCGCTGGTCACCTCATAGCCGGGATGGCCGGCGATGACCTGCGCGAGCGTGGACTTGCCGGAGCCGTTGGGGCCCATGATGGCGTGCACTTCACCGGCGTTGATGGTCAGCGAGATCCCCTTGAGGATCTCCTTGTCGCCGGCGGAGGCGTGCAAATCCTTGATGATGAGCATATGTGATATAGGGGTGAGGGGTGAGGTGTGAGGCGTGGGGAAGGGAGACGCGGGCCTGTGGAGGAATGCCGTCGTTCCTCCCACCTCCCACCTCACACCTCCCACCTGCCGTTACCCCACCGATCCTTCGAGCGAGATGCCGAGCAGCTGCTGCGCCTCGAGCGCGAACTCCATCGGCAGCTCCTTGAACACTTCCTTGCAGAAGCCGGCCACGATGAGCGAGATCGCGTGTTCGGCGTTGAGGCCGCGCGCCTTGCAGTAGAAGATCTGGTCCTCGCCGATCTTCGACGTGGAGGCTTCGTGCTCGAGCGTCGCCGTGTTGTTGGCGACCTCGATGTAGGGGAAGGTGTGCGCGCCGCAGGCGTTCCCGATGAGCATGGAGTCGCACTGCGTGTAGTTGCGCGCGCCTTCCGCCTTGGGCAGCACCTTCACCTGGCCGCGGTACGAGTTCTGTCCCCGGCCGGCACTGATGCCCTTGGAGATGATCGTCGAGCGCGTGTTGCGGCCGATGTGGATCATCTTGGTGCCGGTGTCGGCCTGCTGCTTGTTGTTGACCACGGCCACCGAGTAGAACTCGCCGACCGCGTTGTCGCCCTGCAGGATCACCGAGGGGTATTTCCAGGTGATCGCCGAGCCGGTCTCGACCTGCGTCCACGAGATCTTGGCGTCGGTGAGCGCCTTGCCGCGCTTGGTGACGAAGTTGTAGATGCCGCCCACGCCGTCCTTGTCGCCGGCGTACCAGTTCTGCACGGTCGAGTACTTCACCGTGGCGCGGTCGAGGGCGACGATCTCCACCACCGCGGCGTGCAGCTGGTTGGTGGCGCGCTTGGGTGCGGTGCAGCCCTCGAGGTAGCTCACCGAGGCGCCCTCATCGGCGACGATGAGCGTGCGCTCGAACTGGCCCGTGTCCGCCGCGTTGATGCGGAAGTAGGTCGAGAGCTCGAGCGGGCACTTCACGCCCTTGGGGATGTACACGAACGAACCGTCGGAGAAGACGGCCGAGTTGAGGGCGGCGAAGAAGTTGTCGGAGTAGGGGACCACCGAGCCCAGGTACTTCTGCACCAGCTCGGGGTGGTTGTGCACCGCCTCGCCGAACGAGCAGAAGACCACGCCGACCTTGGCGAGCTCCTCCTTCATGGTGGTGCCCACCGACACCGAGTCGAAGATCGCGTCCACGGCGACACCGCTGAGGCGCTTCTGCTCGGTGAGCGAGATGCCGAGCTTCTCGTAGGTCTTGAGGAGTTCGGGGTCCACCTCGTCGAGCGACTGGAGCGGCTTCACGCTCTTGGGCGCGGAGTAGTACGTCTGCGCCTGGTAGTCGATCGGCTCGTAGGTGACGTTGGGCCAGTGCGGCTCCGTCATGGTGAGCCAGCGCCGGTAGGCCTTCAGCCGCCACTCGAGGAGCCACTCGGGCTCGGACTTCTTGGCGGAGATGAGGCGGATGGTCTCTTCGGAGAGTCCGCGCGGGATCGTGTCCGACTCGATGTCGGTGACGAAGCCGTACGCGTACTCCTTGTTGACCAGGGTTTCGATTGACGAGGACATGCTGCCGACTGGTTCAGGGATCGCCCGCTATAGACTAGCAATCTAGTCGGGAATCATTTGAACGCATAGGATGATGGCCGGGGTTCCGAACGGTGATCGGTGGTGTGAGGTGGAGGCGCAGGGCGACGGTGCGGCTCACCCTCCCGGCCCAAACTCGGGCTTCAGCTGGAAGCTCGCATCAAGCAACCGCCCGCAAACAAATGATTGCCGACGCGGCATAAGCTTTGTTCTGACTATGCGATAGGTAGATGCTGCAGTCGAAGCCAAGCGGGCGAAACAACCCTCCGACACATCCACCCTCGACCATCCATCATCCACCATCCACCTCACCCCCTGAGCAGCGCCTCTTCCACCGCCCCATACACCTCAACCCGGTTCCGCCCAAGCGCCTTCGCCCGGTACATCGCCTTGTCGGCGTGCTGCAGGGCCACCGGTACCGTCATGCCGTCGGCCAACGGTGCGATGCCGCTGCTCACCGTGATCACCAGCGAGGCGCCGTTGCTCACGGCGATCGGGGACTCACCCACCGACTTCCGCACGCGCTCGAGCGCGTAGAGCGCCTGCTGCGGGTTCGTGTCCGGCAGCAGCACCACGAACTCCTCGCCGCCGATCCGGCCCACGATCTGCTCCTGGCGCAGCGTGTCCTCGATCCGCTTCGCGACCTCGCGCAGCACGTCGTCACCGATCGCGTGGCCGTGCGTGTCGTTGATCTCCTTGAAGTGGTCGAGGTCGAGCAGCGCGATCGCGATCGGCTTGCCGCGACGCCGGCTGCCCGCGATCACCGGTTCGATGTCGTCGAAGAACGAGCGCCGGTTCTTGAGCCCCGTCAGCTCGTCCACCATCGCGAGGTCCGACATGCGCGAGAGCATCAGCTCCAGCTGCACGCCGCTCTCCTTCGCCTCCTGCAGCAGCCGGTCGCGCTCCACCAGCACGCGGACGTTCTCCACGAACTGCCGCCAGGTGGTGCGGGTGAAGAGCAGCGCGCAGGCGATGAACACCGCGATCGACGCCGGCAGCACCGGCGAGCGCAACGAGCTGAACGTGAGCGCCTGCGCCAGCAGCGTCAGCATGAACGGCAGGTAGAAGCCGATCGATGCCATCGGGCTCGACGAGAAGAACGCCACCGAGCCGGCGCAGAGGCCCGCCATCATCATCACCAGCGCGGCCCGCTCCTCCGGGCCGCCCGCCGGGAACAGCGCGAACGCCGCCATCGCCCACAGCAGCCCCGCCGTCGTGGAGAAGATCAGCGCCCGCCGCTCGTTCCCCGGACTCACCCGCAGCGGACGCACCTTGTGCCGCAACCGTCGCCAGCTGAGGATGGCCGGCGTCCATAGCACGATCATCGCCGCCACGAACAGCACGAGCAGCGTGCGGAACACGTGGTCCCAATACACGATCGCGATGAACATCGCGAGCAGCGGGTTCGCCGCGAACACCGTGGGCAACTGCTGCACACGGGCCACCGCCTGCGACACGCGGATCTCGCGCAGCAGGGCGTCGGACGGGTTGGGGATGGGGAACCACATCAGTCCACTAGGATATTGCGCGATCGGAGGTTCGGCCAGACTGTGTGTGCTCCAGCGCACACCTTCCCCCCGGAGGTTCCATGCAGTTCCTGCTCGACTTGTGGCTCCCGATCATCGTCACCGGTGTCGGCGTCTTCCTGATGTCCGCACTCAACTGGACGGTGCTCCCCACGCACCAGAAGGAGTTCGCAGCCTTCACCGACGAGGACGGGGTCTCCGATGCGCTGCGGGCCAATGCCCCCGCACCGGGACGCTACGTCTCGCCCAACCTGCTCGGGGGTGCCGGCAATACGCCCGAGGGAAAGGCGAAGATGGAACGCGGCCCCATCGCCTACGTCACGGTCGCGCCGCCGGGACTGCCCAACATGGGCGCGATGATGGGGCAGTCGTTCCTCTCGGCCACGGTCATCGCGGCCTTCGTCGCGTATGTCGCGGCCAACACCCTCGCCCCCGACGCCGACTACCTGAGCGTCTTCCGCATCACGGGCACGGTCACCTTCATGGCCTATGCCCTCGGCTCCACGTCCGAGTCGATCTGGTTCGCACGCCCCTGGAAGAGCTGGCTGCTCAATGCCTTTGACTCGCTGCTCTACGCCGGCATCACGGGCGGCATCTTCGGCTGGCTCTGGCGCTGACCCACGCCCAGCGGCGCAGCCGCAGCAAGGAGAACGGCGAGAGGTGAGAGGAGCGCATCGCGCATGCCCCTCTCACCTCTCACCATCCACCATCCACCTTCCACCTCACATCACCGTCTTCACCTTCCCCACCTCCGCCCGGCCGATCGTTCCCTGATCGGTCCCGAACCACAGCAGGCCCGTCTTCTTGTCGAAGTACATGTGCCGGATCGTGTTGGTCTCCGGACGCCCCACGGTCGTCTCGGCGAAGAACTTCCGCGTCTTCGGATCGAAACCCAGCAGCCGCGATCCCTTCCCGGGGAGGTTCTCCGTGATCCACAACCGGTCCTTGTCGTCCGATGCCATGCCGTAGGGCAGCGACTGGAAGCCACCCGGCATCAGGAACTCCTCCACCTGGCCCGTGCGCGGATCCAGCCGGCCGAGGTAGCCGCGGGTGTAGTCCGTGTACCAGACCACGTCATCACTCGTGAGTGCGATGCGCCGCCCGCGCGTCTTGGCGTCCGGCAGCTTGTACGTCTTCACCGCCATCGTGTTCGGGTCGATCGACGCGATCTGGTCGGTGCCGAACAGGTTGAACCAGGGGATGCCCTTGGAGTTGATCACGATCCCGTAGGGGCGCGTCTGCGGGCCCGTGTACGCGAGGCGGATCTTCCCCGTCTTGGTGTCCAGGTGCCCCACGGCGCCCGAGTTCTGCGCGGAGAACCAGATGTCGCCCTTCGCGTCGAACACCAGCGTGTGCGGGTCGCGCACGTTGGCGTCGGGCATCGGGTAACGCGTGATCTCGCCGGTGAGCGGGTTCAGCTTGCCGATCATGCCGTTGCGGTTGCCCGCGTACCACACCTGGCCGCTCGGGTCCACGATGAGGTTGTGCGGGTTGGTGCCGGCATCGATGGTGTACTGCTTGAACTCGCCCGACGCGGGGTCGAGGCGCGCGATGTAGTTCCCGTTCTGTCCGACGAAGAACACCTTGCCGTCCGGCGCGACGAACGGGTCGCGCGGCCGGCCCTGGGCGCCCCACGGCACCTGCCACTCATTGGTGGGAACGGCTACGTTCTGCGCGCCCAGCCACAGGGGTGCAGCAAACAGTACGACACTCACGTGGTGACGAAACAACGACATCGGATCCTCCGGTACGGGTGCACGACAACCGTCAACGACAGGAAAACGCCCCATGACCGCTCAGCGTTGCCTCCGTGCAGGCCTGCTCGGCCTCTCCAGCCTCACCCTCACCATCGCCGCCCGTCCGGCCGTCGCGCAACAGCCGGCCGCGCAGCCGCCGGCCGCAGCCCAGGCGGCCGAGCTGCGCCCACCGGCGCGTCCGGAGGACGTCGAGAGCATCGACGCCATCATGAAGGCGATCTATGACGTCATCTCGGGGCCGGCCGGACAGAAGCGCGACTGGGACCGCTTCCGTTCGCTCATGGCGCCGGGGGCGCGGCTCATTCCCACGGGACGGCGCGCCGACGGCAGTGGCGGCATGCGCGTGTGGACCGCCGACGAGTACGTGCAGCAGGCGGGCGCTTCACTCGAGCGCGACGGCTTCTTCGAGCGCGAGATCGGCCGCAAGCTCGAGCGCTACGGCAACGTCGTGCACCTCATGAGCGCCTACGATTCACGCCGCAAGGCGGACGACGAGAAGCCGTTCACCCGCGGCGTGAACTCGTTCCAGCTCTGGTTCGACGGCAAGCGCTGGTGGGTGGTGACGATCTTCTGGGAAGCCGAGTCGGCGGCGAACCCGATCCCGGCCTCCCTGATCGATCGCTGACTCAGCGGCCCCAGTTGATGATCGGCAGCACCTTCCGTCCCGACGGGTTGTCGCGGACGATGTTGATCACGCCGATCTGCGCACCGTCGAGCCGGCGGGCGAAGTTCACGATGCCGATCGACAGGCCGCGCTGACTGCCGCGCACGGCGTTCACGCTGGACAGGCTCACGCCGGTGAACGAGCCGTCCCGCGCCGTGCGCAGCAGCACCGGAGCGATCACGATCGCGCGCAGCTCCTCGCCGCCCACCGCGGGCGCCATGGCGAAACCCTCGAGGCGCTCCGCGCCCACGCCGAGCCCGCCGATCATCACGCCGTGTGCCGTACCGCCCGCACCGACGCCCACGCCGCCGATCGCGATCCCGCGGATGCCGCCGCCGGCGCCGACACCGATGCCGCCCACGGCGATGCCGCTGATGCGGCCGCCCGCGCCCACACCCACACCACCGACCGCGAGGCCGCGCAGGTCTCCCCCGGCCCCGGTGCCCACGCCGCCGATCAGCGCTCCCCGGGCGTCGCCGCCCGTCGCGGCACCGATGCCACCGACGACGATGCCGCGCACATCGCCGCCGATGCCGGCCCCGAGACCGCCGACCAGCAGGCCGCGCGCCGAGCCGCCGGCGCCCACCCCGAGTCCGCCCGCCGCGATGCCGCTCACGCGGCCACCGCTGCCGACGCCGAGGCCACCGAAGGTGAAGCCGCTCACGTTGCCGCCACTGCCGGCGCCGAGGCCCGCGATGGTGATGCCGTGTACGCTGCCCCCGGCACCGACGCCGAGCCCCGCGATGTTGATGCCCCGCAGGCTTCCGCCACCACCCACGCCGATGCCCGCGAGCATCACGCCGTGTGTCCCCTCGTGGGCTTCGATGCTGAACGCCGCGAGCCCCAGGCCGGTGATGCGCCCGGCGCCGGTCATCGGCAGCCCGAGCGCCATCCCGCTCACCTCACCGGTGGCGTCGTCATGCGGGCGCCAGAGCGTGACGTTCGCGCCCCGCACACGATCGAGGTCGCGGTCGCGGAAGTTGATGCGCAGGCCGTCCACCCGGGGATGGTTCCCGATGGAGATCACGCGGCGCGTGTCGTCGTCCTGGGCGGCGAGGGGATCGGTGAGGGGAACGGCGGCGCCGAGCAGCACGAGCGGCAGCACGAGCGGCAGCGCGAGGCGAAAGGTGGTCCGCATGAGATCCGTGAGTGGTCCGAGGGTGATCCGTGGGTGTTCCAAGGGCGTTTCCGATGATGCCAGCTGGGGAATCGCGGTGACGACGGCAATACGCACGCCGAACGGGCGGCGGTTTCGTCGCCGCCTTCCCGGGATTCGACCCGGCAGCACTGCCGAAGGTTTTAACGGGTGTCCGGCGCCGACCTTCCGCACCGATGTGCACTGGCCTGCACTGGCCTGCACCGGCCTGCACCGGCCTGCACCGGCCTGCACCGGCCCGCACCGGCCGGCCGGGCTACGACGCCGTGAGCACCGACATCGCGCGGCGGAGCAGGGCCTGCGCGATCCGCACCTTGTAGCGCGTGCCGTCCAGCGGCGTCGCGTCGTAGAGTGCCCGCTCGGCCAGCGCGTCGATGCTGTCCGCATCGAGGCCACCCGAGGCCACATCCTCCTCCACCGAGAGTGGTGTGCGCCACGGTCCCGCGGCGACGCCGCCCAGCGCCATCCGCACCACGCCGTCCGAACGGCGCAGGGCCGCGCAGGACACCAGTGCGAAGTCGAACGCCCCACGCTGGATGGTCTTCTCCCAGTGCCACACGCCACCGAGGCTCTCCGCCGGGATCCGCACGGCCACGATGAGCTCGTCGTCCGCGAGCGTGACCTCGCGCACGCGGTTGTGGGCCGCGCCCTCGTAGAGCGCCGCGACGGCCAGCACCCGTGTGCCGCGTTGGCTCGCGACTTCCACTTGGGCGTCGAGTGCCTCGAGTGCGACCGAGGGATCGGACGGGTGCACCGCGTGACAGGGCCCGGTGTCGAAGATGGCGTGATACGAATGCTCACCCGCATACGCCGCGCAGTGGTCGCCGCCGTTCTTGAAGCACGCGACGCCGCGGCGCAGGTACCAGCAACGCTGCCGCTGCGCGAGGTTGCCGCCCAGGGTGCCCATGTTGCGCAGCGCCGGACTGCCCACGGCGGCCGCGGCGGCGGCGAGCAGCGCTGCGTGCTCCCGCACCAGCGGGTGCTGGGCCACGGTGTCGATCCGCACCCCGGCGCCCAGGCGCAGGGCCCCATCGGCGCCGCGGCCGATGTCGTCGAAGCCCGGCAGCGCCTGCACGTCCACTACGGCGGACGGCGTCAGCAGTCCCTCGTCGATGGACGGGAGCAGGTCGCTGCCGCCGCCCAGCGGCACGGCCCCCGGCGCCGCGAGGGCGTCCAATGCCGCGGCGAGCGAGGGCGGGCGGAGGTAGGTGTAGCGCGTCATATTTCGCCCGTGCCGATTCGAGGAATCCTGCCGTTTGCCGTGCGCGCTGCGCTCCGCACGCCACGTGTCGCGCGTCCCACGCTCCTGGTGCTCGTCGCCGGACTCGTCCTGCGGCCGGCGTTCGCGCCCGAGTCCGGTCGAGTGCACGCGCAGGCCGCGGCGGTCATCGGACCGGCCACCGCGTCGCCGAGCGACAGCGTGCGCCCCTTCCTCGTGTTCCGCCCGCGCGGCGAAAGTTGGTTCGTCGTCGCGAGTCGCGGCAAGCGCATGCTGCTCGACATCGGCCGCGTGGACCTCGAGGTGCGCAAGGACAGTGCCCTCGCGCAGGCGTTCCGCGAGGTCGCGGCCGAGATGTCACCGGTGCCGGTGGGGACGCGATTCGCGCTGCGCGGACCCTGGGGCAGCGAGGAGGTGCGGGCGACCGGCGTCGATACCTGGAACGGCCGCATCGTGCTGGTGGTGCAGGGCTCGGCCACCTTGGACAGCGCCGCGCAAGGGAGGGCGACCGTGGTGGCCTCGGCCGTGCGACTCGCCGATCCCGAACCCGGCGCCGTCACGCGCCCGCCGCTCGAGGACGTGAAGGTGGAGCGCTGCCGTCGCGCGCCGCTCTCGGGTGTGTACGCCGACCGCGTGAAGGTGCTGCGCGATTCGCTCGACCAGGCGCTGCGTGCGCAGGGCATGCCGATCTACGAGCGGCTCGCCAAGCGCGTGACTACCAGTCACTCCGTGGTCACGGGCTGCTTCGGCGCGGCGCGTGCGCTGCTCGCCGTGAGCCTCCGCGCCGGCAACGCCGAGTGGACGCGGGAGCGGATCGTGCTGGTGGACACCCTCGGGCACGCGCAGCCGCTGGCGGTGGACGACCTGCGGTTCCGCGTGCATGACCTGCTGCACGCCGCCGACTTCGACGGGGATGGCATTGACGACGTCGCCGCGGTCGGCCGCACCCATCGCGCCGGCGGCACGACGATGCTCAAGTACGAAGTCGCGAAGAAGCGCCTGACCCGCCTGGCGGCGGGATTCGTCTGGGAGGATATGTAGCGCGCCGGTGCGTCAGCGCGTTGCGCCGGGCGGGGTGGCGGCCGGCTTGGGCGTGGCGAGGGTGAACACGACGAAGTCGCCGAGCTTCCGATGCGGCTTGCCGTCGACCGTGTCGAGGTCCGTCACCGGCACGAACGACACGACCACGGACTTGGCCTTGGGGGCCCGCTGCTGCGCCCGGGCGACCGTCCCGTAGCGATAGTCCGAGTGGAACGCGCCGTTGGCGTGGATCACCATGGCCTGCCGCGCCAGGTGCGACTCGGCCACCGCCTCGCCCATCGTCTCGTCCTTCACGCACTGCGCCTCGTAGGTGCGCCAGACCGTCGCTTCGAGTTGTTCGGGGCTCAGCGACATGCCGTGGCCGCCCATGTCGCCCATGGTCTGCTTGAAGCGCTCCCAGTAGCCGTCGCGCGGGCAGCTGAGCTGCTTGGCGACGAACGCGCGATCGCCGGCCGGCAGCGAGTCGATGGCAGCCAGCCCGCGACGCGCGACGACCGAGGCGAGCCGCCGCGGCACGTTGCCCGCGACCACCGGCCAGCCCTTGCTGCGGGCGAACTCGACCATCGGACGGTAGTCCACCGCGTAGTTGCCCCAGGGCCGGGAGCCGGCGAGGAACTCGGCCTCCGTCATGTTGCCGGCGAGGTAGCGGTCGAGGTTCGGCTGGACGTCGCGCTCGAACATCTCGAGGGCGAGGACGATGGGCCCGCTGCGGCGGCGCGCGACACCCTCGAGGACGGCCGCCTGCAGCTGATGGGTGCGCGGGTCGTCGTGCTGCTCGCCGAGGAACACGAGGTCGGCGTTGGCGAGCTGCGCGACCATGGCTTCGAAGTCGGTGATCCGCTTCTTCTTGGTGTCGTAGACGCGGTGGGCCGGGTACGCGCTCACCGGGGCGGCTGGCGCGGGCTGGGCCAGCGCGATGTCAGTGGATGCGAGAAGTGCAACAGCAAACAAGACTTGGCGCATTAATACTGCCTATAAGGAACTTGACCAGGTGCATGACTTGACGGATGCAAGTCGTTTCCCAATCGTTAGTCAACATTGCCTATCTAAATCTACTTATGCACGAAATCGCTGCCGACCAACTAGCCAGACTCGATACCGCGGCTGCGCTCGCTCCCAACGCCATCGCGCTCGCCCTCCGGGCCGCGGCGCTGGCTGAGCTCACACAAGCTACGCGTTCCCGGCTCGCGGCGCTCGTCGCCGCCGAAGCTGATACCCTGCTCGACCGCGCCCTGGATCCCGCCACCATCACATTGCGCGACGGCTTCGATGCGGGTGAACGCCAGGCCCGATCCGCCGGTGCCCGACCGCGCGACGATGGCTCACCGCTGGAGCGGGCGCTGGACTGCGCGGCCCGCGCGGCGTCGCCCGCCCATGGCGAGCTCGATGCGGCGCTCCAGCTCTGCCGCGACGGCCGCACCGGCCGCGTGCGCCTGCTGCCGTTCGCCGGGATCGCCGAGGACAGGCGTGCGGCGGCGGTCGCCGCCTGGCGGGAGGGCGACACCGGCCCCTGGCGGGCACTGGGGCTCACGGCCCTCGCTGATCGTGCGTCGCGACTGCGCCGGGTGCTGTTGCGGTTCCTCGAGCAGTACGGGCCCGACGAGGCGCGGCTCGATCAGCTCGGTCGCGCGGCCATCAACGCGCGCCGCGTCGTCGGGTTGCTGCGCCACGACCTCGCCGGCTCCATGCCCTGGGTCGCGGAGCGGCTCGAGCTCTCGCGCCCGGCGGCATCCGATGCCCTCGAGCGGCTGGTCGCGTCAGGACTGGTGGTGGAGCTCACGGGCCGCGCCCGCGACCGTGTGTACGCCTATCGGGCGGCGGTGGACGTCGCGGGGACCCTGTTGAGCGCCTGAGCCGCACGCTCGATGAGCTGCGTGATCTCCTCCATGGTGCTCACGCCGCGGTCACGCGCGTAGCGCGCGCGGAGCTCCTTGTACCGCTCCTCCTTGGTGAGCGACTGCGCTTCAGCCGTCATCGTCCAGAGTTGCATCTCGCGCGGCCGCGGACCCCACCAGCCACGCTCCACGAACTGGTCGTCCAACACCAGCACGATCGGGATCGCGCGGGCGCTTCCGTTCGTGAGATGCTGGTCCATGAGGTCGAGGTTCCGGTCCCGCTCGAGGAACCGCAGGTCCACGCGTGACGAGGTCGCGACCATGGCCTCGATCCACGGGATCAGGTTGACGGCGTCGTTGCACCACTCCTCGGAGAGCACGAGCAGGTGCCACTGCCGTCCCGTGGCCGCGATGCGTTCCGCGAAGCTCACCGGGGCGACGGCACGCGACCGCATCACGCGGTAGATCTCCGCGTGCTTCACGCCCCCGGCGAGGAAATCGTCGAGGGACTTGGCGGTGGCCCAACGGTCGGCGAGGGAGGTCATGCCAGTAGAGTCGGCAGATCGGCCGCGCGGAGCCATCAGGGAGCCTCCGCCGGCGTGTCGGTGAACACCCGACGAAGCCGTGGCGCCGCCGTGTGGTTCCGGGGCGGGTTCCGCCGTCCGGCACGGCGCGGCGTGCGGTGACGCGCGCCCCGCCGCACTCGTTTACCGGGAGATGCGCCGCCTCCTCGTCCTCGCCCTCGTCACCATCGCCGCCTGCGGCGGACCACGCGCCGAGACCGCCCCGCGGACGCTGTCCGACGCCGAGTACCTGCAGCGCCGCGAGCTCATGGTCCCGGTGCAGGGCGTGCGGCCGAAGGACCTGCGCGACACCTTCAGCGCGCCGCGCAGCGGCGGTCGCGCCCACCTCGCACTCGACATCCTCGCCAAGACGGGCACACGCGTGCTCTCGGCCGACGACGGCGTGATTCTCCGCATCACCAAGAACGAACTCGGCGGCAAGGTCATGTACATCGCCGACACGCAGCGGCGATTCGTGTACTATTACGCGCACCTGGACGAGTGGAAGTACGGATTGAAGGAAGGCGACACGGTGAAGCGCGGGCAGCTCATCGGCTCGGTGGGCACCACGGGCAACGCCCCGAAGGAGACGCCGCACCTGCACTTCCAGCTCATGCGGATGGGAGCGGGCGGGCGCTACTGGAACGGCACGCCCATCAATCCCATCCCCTACCTCAAGCGCGCGGGCGACGAACGATGACGATGACCGGGAAGGAGCGCGCCGCGCTGCGATCGGAGTGCAACCGGCTCAAGCCCACGGTGCACGTGGGACAGGAAGGTCTCACGCCCGCACTCGCAACCTCGCTCGACGACGCGCTGCGCACGCGCGAGCTGGTGAAGGTGCAGCTCAACAAGTCCGTGGATGTGAGCGCCAAGGAGGCCGCCGCGACGCTGGCCAAGCGCGTGCGCGCCGAGGTGATCCAGACCATCGGGCGCACGGCGACGTTCTATCGCCATAACCCCGACCTCAAGCGCAAGGCCGGTGCCGTGCCGCCCTGGCGGGTCTGAGTGACGGCCGAGCCTCAGCGGCCGGGCGTGAACACCACGTCGTAGGCGCGACCGCTGCCGAGGTGCATGAGCGTGCGGCCCCCCTCACGCGTGAACCAGAGCTGGTACGGGCCGGCGCTGAAGCGGCCGTCGCGCGACACGCGCGTGACGGTCCAAGCATCCGATGGCGCACGCCGCAGCACGAGGCGCCCAGCTTCCACGCGCACGCGGAACGTCACGCCCACCTCGTCACTCGTGTAGTCCCCGACGAACGTCGCCAGCGAATCGGCACCGGGCATGCTGCCGGCGGTCGGCGGCTCGGCGGGTGTGGTGGTGACGGGCGTGAGTCCGGTCGCCAGGCCCTCGACCATCCGATGCACGAGCGCCGTCGCCGGAGCGTACGTGTTGCACAGCACCGCGACCGAGAGCTCGCGCTGCTCGGGATACCGGGCGAGGTACGCGCGATACCCGGCGGTCGCCCCGCTGTGTGCCACCTGTGGGGTGCCGCGGAACCGGTCCACGACCAGTCCGGCGGCATACGTGATGGTGTCGCCGTTGGTCAGCCGGCCGCGGCGCGTGAGTGAGTCGAGCAGCGCCCCACCCACGGCGCCGCCAATCCGCCGACGTGCGAGCGCGGTGTTCCATGTGAGCAGGTCCCCGACGGTCGTGAGCAGGCCGCCGTTGCCGTGTGCGTTCTCGAACGGCATGTCGGTCGCCCAGCTCATGCTCGAGCCCAGCGGCTGGTAGGCGGTGGCCCGGCCCGGCACCACGCGGCGGTAGTCGTCGCGCCACGAGGTGCGAGTCATGCCGAGGGGTTCGAACAGGCGCTCACGCGTGAACTCCGCGAACGAGCGTCCGCTCACGCGGGCCACGAGCATGGCCAGCAGGTTGTAGCCGCTGTTGGTGTACGAGTACCGGTCGCCCGGCGGGTAGTTGGTCGCCCGTTGCCGCGCGATCACCTCGAGCACGTGGGCGTGCGTGACGGCCCGCGAGCCACGCGGCCAGCCGGCCATGCCGACGATGTCACCCCAGTCGCGGAGGCCGCTCGTATGGTCGAGCAGCATGCGGATGGTGATGGGGCGGTCATACCGCGGCAGCTCGGGGAAGTACTGATGGATCGGATCCTCGAAGCGCAGCTTGCCGTCCAGCGCGAGCAGTGTGACCGCCGCCGCCGTGAACTGCTTCGACACCGAGCCGGCTTCGAGGATCGACTGCGCGGTGAGCGGCGTTCGCTGCTCGAGATCGGCCGCACCGTATCCGCGCTCGAGCAGCACCACGCCGTCCTGCGCCACCCCCACCACGCACCCCGGCACGGCGGCGGTGTAGCTCGCGAACACGCGGTCGGCGAGTGCGGGCACGTCCACCATCTGCTGGGCCGCGAGTGGCGCCAGCGGGACGGATGCCGCGACCGGCAGCGCGAGCACGGTCACGGCAGCGGTCACGACCGCGGGCAGACGACGACGGCATGGCGCTGGCGACATCGTGGGCCTCAGTGTTCAGGACGGCAGCGCCGCGAGCACACGCCACGGCGTCAGGGGCAGCTCATTCACTTCGACGCCGAGGGCGTCGGCCACCGCGCCGGCGATCGCCGGCGCGGTGGGGATGATCGCGGGTTCGGCGATGCCGCGCGCGCCCACGTGATTGGCCTGTGGATCGGCACCGTCGAGAAAGTGCCCGTCGATCCGCGGCAGGTCGGCGATGGTCGGGATCTTGTAGTCGTGCAGTCCGACGTTGAGCGGCAGTCCGAGCCGGGCATCGAGCCGCCGTTCCTCGAACAGCGCGAAGCCCAGTCCCTGCAGGATGCCACCCTCCAGCTGCGACTCGGCCAGCGTGGGGTTCACGATGCGGCCCGCGTCGTGGACGGCCACCACGCGCAGCACCTTCACCACGCCGGTCTCGATGTCCACGTCGACCTCGGCGAACTGCGCCCCGGTCGTGACGATGCCGACGTCCTTGGGATTGGGGCCGCGTGAGCCGTGGCCCTGGATCATGACGTTGCCGAGCTTCGCCGTGACCTCACCGAACGTCATGCTGCGGTCGGTGTCGCGAACGCAGACCCGACCGTCGCGCGTCTCGAGCGCATCGGGCGTGACCGCAAGCAACCCTGCCGCCGCCTCGAGCAGCGCGCGGCGCGCGTCCTCGGCGGCCATGCGCACCGCGGGGGCGAGCGACGCGACGGTCATCGAGCCCCAGGAGTTGCCGGCGTACGGGCCGCTGGCGGTGTCGCCGATGACGGCTCGCACGCGTGCGAGTGCGTGGCCGAGTGCCTCAGCCGCCACCTGGGCGAGGATGGTGCGCGTGCCGGTGCCGAGGTCCTGCGAGCCGGTGAGCACGTCCGCACTGCCGTCGGTATTGAGGCGCACCGTCGCGTAGCTCGGGGGCCCTCCACCCGTGGACCACACCTGTGCGGCCACCCCGAAGCCGCGCCGACGGTGCGGCGTGGCACGCTGGGCCTGCGCACGCTGCTGCTCGCGCGACGCCCACCCGATGCGGCGTGCGCCTTCGCGGTAGCACTCGGCGAGCCGGTTGCCGGTGTACGGTCGGTCCTTCTTCTGGTCGTGCGTGGCGATGTTCCGCTCACGGAGCAGCAGCGGATCCATCCCCAGCGCCTTGGCGAGGGCGTTCATCGCGATCTCGAGGCCCACCGCGCCCTCCGCGTGCCCCGGCGCACGGAACGCGGCCATCGCCGCCGTGTTCACGAACGCGAAGGTCTCGTGTGTGCGCACGTTGGGGCAGGCATACAACTCGTGGAAGATCTCGCCCGGCCCGCCCTCCCATCCCCCGATGCCGAGCGGCACCGTGGCGTCGAGCACGATCGCCGTGAGCCGGCCGTCGCGCGTGGCGCCCAGCGTGATGCGCTGCCAGGAACTCGGTCGGTTGCCGGTGTCGACCTGCTCGCCTCCGCGGTCGATCACGCAGGAGACGGGCCGCCCGAGGCGACGCGCGAAGAGGGCGGCGGCGTAGGTGTGGGCGCCGGCGTAGTTCTTGGCGCCGAAGCCGCCACCCATGGCCTCGCAGATCACGCGGACGTCGGTGAGCGGGATGCCGAGTGCCTTGGCCAAGTTTTCGCGGACGCGGTAGATGCCTTGGGTGCTCTCCCACACCGTGAGCCGCTCGCCTTCCCACTCCGCCACCGCCGCGTGCGGTTCGAGTGCACTGTGCAGCACGCAGGGCGTGCGCACCTCGCGCGTGACCGTCACGGCGGCCTCGGCCAGACCGCGGTCCACGTCGCCGCGCGCACTCACGCGCGGTGCGCCCTGCATGAGGTTGTTCGTGAGGCCGGGCCGCACGGCCTCCGCGTGTAACGCCGCCTCGACCGTGACGGCGTGCGGCAGCGGATCGATGCGGAGGCCCACCGCGCGCACCGCACGTTCGGCCGCCTCGCGGGTGCTGGCACACACCGCCGCGAGCGGCTGCCCGACGTAGGTGATGTCGGGCGAGAACAGCCGCGTGCGGGCCGGCACGTCGGCGTGGAGGAGCACGTCGAGCACGTCGGGGTGGGCACGCACATCGGCCCAGTCGATCTGCGTGAGGCGACCCCGCGCGACCGGCGCGCGCACGAACGCCACGTGTGCGAGCCGCGCCCGCTGCAGGTCGGTGGTGTATCCCGGCCGGCCCGTGGACTTGAGCAGCGCGTCCACCCGCGGCGCGCGGGCACCCACGTGCGTGAGCTTCGCATCGCGGTCCCAGGGCGTCGGCTCGAACGCCGGCACCTCGACCACACGTTCCTCGGTGCGCCCTTCGACCTCGACCGTGGTGCTGACGAAGCGGCGCTTCGGCGACTCGCCCGTGCGCTCAGCCATGCGCGCGCTCCGGGCCGGCCGGGTCGGCGTGGCGCAGCGTGGCGGCCGCCCGTCGTACCGCCCGCACGATCTTGGGATAGGTGCCGCAACGACAGAGGTTCCCGCTCATCGCGGCGATGACCTCGTCCTCACTGGGATCGGGGTTGGTGGCGAGCAGCGCCGCCGCCGCCATGAGTTGGCCCGGTGTGCAGAAGCCGCACTGTGCCGCGTCCTCGGCCGCGAAGGCGGATTGCAGCGCGTGGGGTGCGTCGGCGCTGCCGAGCGACTCGATGCTGCGGATCTCGTGGCCCGTGCAGGCGTGCGCCAGGGTGAGGCAGGCGTAGATGGGGCGCCCATCCCGCACCACCGTGCAGGCGCCGCATTCACCGCGATCACAGGCCCGCTTGGTGCCGGTGAGGGCGAGTGTGTCGCGCAGCAGGTCGAGCAGCGTCGCGTCCGCCGGCGCGGCGACCGCGAGCGGTCGGCCGTTCACCGTGAGTTGCACGAGTGGAGGCAGCATGGTGTTCACGTGAGGGATTTACGGATGCGGGCAAGCCCTGTCCAGCGTGACGACTCACCCTGTCGGTCCGTCCTTCGCCTGTCTATCTTGCGACGCAGCGAATCCGCGAGACCGCCAACACCACCGAGGACGTATGCCGTACGTGATCACCGAAGCCTGCATCAACACCAAGGACAAGTCCTGCGTCGACGTGTGCCCGGTGGACTGCATCTACGAGGGTCCCGAGATGCTCTACATCCATCCGGACGAGTGCATCGATTGCGGCGCCTGCGAGCCGGAGTGCCCGGTGACGGCGATCTTCCCGGAGGAGGACGTGCCGGCGAACCTCAAGCAGTACATCGCCATCAACAAGGATGCCTTCCAGAAGGATCCGAAGCCGGGGCGGCCGACGCGCTGAACCCGCTGGGCGATGGAGGAACACACGGGGCGCCGATCCGATGGATCGGCGCCCCGTTGCATCAGCGGCAGCTACGGTGGCGGGTCAGAGGCTCCAGCCGTAGCGGCCCTTGGCCCAGAGCAGGCCGAGGATGATCGCGTACTGCCCGAACGTGGACACCTCGCTGCGCCAGGCTTCCGCCCAATAGAAGTCGCCGGCGTGGCCCTGGGCCGGCGGCCGGGGGAACCAGCGGGGCGTGCGCGCCTTGTACTCCAGGTACTCGCGCCCGAAGATGCTCTCGAGCACCCCCTCCTCGTAGCGCACGATGTAGTAGTACTCGACCGTGAACAGCAGGATGGCGACCGGGATGAACCAGAGCACCCCGGAGATGGCGATCACACCGATCCAGATGAGGAAGTTGCCCACGTAGAGCGGGTTGCGGCTCCACGCGAAGGGCCCGTGGTTCACGAGCTTCTGCACCTCGCGCGAGCGACGGCGCGTCACGGTGCCGGCGGTGGCCACGCCCCACATGCGCCAGGCCTCGCCGAGGACCATGAGGGCCACGCCGGCGAGCGTGGTGCGCAGGGTCATCGTCCCCGGCGCCAGCAGCAGCACCACCAGGAACGGAACCGGCAGCCAGCCGCGGTTGCGGAAGAGGACGGCTCCGACGCGCGCGGCGGGCGTCTGTTCGGCGGCGCTCGGTGCGCTCGAAGAGGTCGTGGTGCTCAGGTTCGGAATCCGGTCAGGGATGGTGATCGCGAATGGTGGCCGCAAGGAACTCAGAGAGCAAGCGGTTGAACACCACAGGCGCCTCGAAGTTACTCAGGTGTCCCGCTCCGGGGATGAGCGCGAGCTGACTCCCGCGTATCCCGGCATGGATCGTTCGGGAATCGGTCACGGGAGTCATCACGTCCTCCTCTCCGCACACGACGAGGGTAGGTACGGTGATGGTTTCGAGGGTCGGCGTGGAATCGGGCCGGTCACGCAGGGCCTCCAGGGCCGCGGCGACACTCTCCACGTGCTGCCGGCGCATCATGCGGTCGAGCGGGTCGTTGAGTTCCTGCTGGACGCGCCGCGTGGTCTCGCCGAACATCCGCGGCAGCATCGCGCGCGCCAGTGGGGCCATGCCCTCGGCCCGGGCCAGGGCGATGGACGCGGTGCGTTTCTGCTTGCCATCCTCCGTGTCGGGTTCGGCGCGGGTGTCGGCGAGGACCAGGGCGCGCACCCGCACCGCGTGTCGGCGCCAGAAGGCGAACGCGAGGTAGCCACCCATCGACAGTCCGCCGATGATCGCGCGCGGGATGCCCATGGCCGTGAGCGTGACGGCCAGCGCATCGGCCCAGGCATCGAGCGAGTGCACCGCGACACCGGGGACGGGGCCACCGGCGATCCGGTTGAACCGCGATGGCGTGAGGCGGTCGCTCTCGCCGAAGCCGGGGAGGTCGATCGCGATCTGCCGGATGCCGGGGATGGGTGCCGCGAGTTGTGCGGCCCAGAGCGTGCGGTCCAGCGGGTAGCCGTGCAGCCACACCAGCGGCGTGCCGGCGCCGGCCTCGTCGTAGCCGACCGCGCCGATCGGCGTCCGCAGGATCACAGCGGCGACACCTCGTTGGGTTCCTCGACCTTCGGAAGTCCCTTCGAGGCGCGCAACGCCGGCCATTCCACCGTGGGCAGTGGCGGCAGGTCGTCCTCCACCCAGAGCATCCGCACGCCCACCACGATGGTCGCGAGCAGCGGGATGGCCACGAAGAGTCCGAGGAACCCGAACACGTAGGCCATCACCACCTGCGTGACGAGCGTGAGTGCGGGCGGCAGGTCGAGTTGCTCCTTCATCAGGTACGGGATGAGGAGGTTGTTCTCGAGGAACTGGATGCCCCAGTACACCGCGAGCACCACCAGTGCCATGCGCGGCGAGTCGGCGAAGCCCATGAGGATGGCCGGGATCGCACTGAGCGTGGGGCCGACGTTCGGGATGAACTCGAAGATGCCGGCGAGCACCCCGAGCGGGAACGCTCCACGCACGCCGATGAGCAGCAGGATGATGGTGGTGACCGTGCCGATCACGAGCATCGCGATGAGCTGCGTCGCGAACCAGGTGCGCAGGGCGCCGCCGAGCGCGGTGAGCAGCTCGCCCACGCGTTCGCGGCGCTCGTTGGGCACCAGCAGCAGCACGCCGCGCCGATACACGCCGGGGTCCATCGCGATGTACAGCGCGAGGAAGATGATGAGGACCATCGCGCCGAACACGGCGATGGTGGACTGCAGCACGCCGAACGCGAAGCCCGAGATGGCCGGCGACTTGCGGCTGATGGCCTCGACGAGACGGCCACGCGAGGCCGCGGCCACGGCCGCCACCTGGGCCGAGTCGAGGACGGCGTTCCCCGCGGAATCCACGCCGACGGTGTCGATGCGGACGGTCGCGGCGCTGGCGGTGGAATCGCTGCTGCTGTCGACGGGGGCGAGGACGTCGAGGATGCGCGGCTGGTTCACGGCCAGCCATTCCTCGAGCTTGGTCACCGACTGCGGGAGCTTGGTGCGCAGCTCCTGCGACTGGTTCGCCAGCGTCGGACCGGTCCACAGGGCCACGAGCACGAGCAGGCCGACGCTGCCGAACACGATGAAGGAGGCGGCGAAGGGGCGCTTGATGCGCACCTTCGACTGGATCCAATCGACGGCCTGGGCGGCCGAGAGGCCGAAGAGGATGCCGAGGAAGGCGGTGAGGACCAGGAAACGGGCCGACCAGAGCAGCTGCAGCCCGACGAGGGTCGCGACGACGACCAGCGCGGCCCGCACCAGGTCCGACTGGGACACCGGGCGGACGGTCGGGGGGAGGTTCGAGAAGGGCTCGTGGCTCACGGGCGGGGCGCAGGGTGGGGACTGCCTCGGAATCAACCGGGTCGCAAGGGGGTCGCAAGGGGTTGGCTCCGGGTCGGCACCCTACTTGGTACCGGGCACTCCCCGCTCGATGCCTGCGGCTAGATTGCGGGGTCCGTCCCGCCCCCACGTCCGGCCCCCACGTCCGGCGCCCACGTCCCGCTCACGTCCCGTCCAACGCCCGTGTCCCGTTCTCCGAAGCCGGTCGCCACCTACCTCGACACCGATGCGGTGGTCGAGCCGTGGCTGGCGTCCATCCGGAAGACGGCGATCCTCGCACTCGACACCGAAGGCGCGAGTTTCCACCGGTTCATCGACCGCATCTACCTGCTCCAGCTGTCCACGCGAGACGCACACGCGATCATCGATCCCCTGCCGATCACCAAGCCGCAGGGACTCGGTGCGATCCTCGAGGATCCCAAGATCGAGATCGTGTTCCACGACGCGGACTACGACCTGCGCCTGCTGCGGCAGGACTACGGCTGGCAGATCCGCAACGTGTTCGACACGCGCATCGCGGCGCAGTTGCTGGGCATCAAGGCGTTCGGTCTCGCGGCGCTGCTCGAGCGTGGGTTCGGCCTCAAGCTCGACAAGAAGCACCAGCGGGCGGACTGGTCCATGCGGCCGCTCACCGCGGACATGCTCGACTACGCCGCGCAGGACACCATGCACCTGCTCGGGCTGCGTGACCAGTTGAAGGCCGAACTCGAGCAGAAGGGCCGTCTGGGCTGGGCGCGCGAGGAGTTCGAGCGGCTCGAGACGATCGCCTGGGCGCAGGAGGACGCCGGCAACGGGTTCCTCAAGGTGAAGGGCGCCCGCGACCTCACGCGGCGCGAGCTCGCGATCTTCCGCGAGCTGGTGCAGTGGCGCGACGCCACGGCGCTCAAGCTCGACCGGGCGACCTTCCGTGTGGTGTCGAACGAAGTGCTCTTCGATGCGGTGCGCGCACTGCCTGCGAGCAAGGAGGCGCTGGGGCGGATCAAGGGCATGCCGCGAGGCATCCTGGAGCGCTCGGGCGAGGAGATCCTCGAGGCGATCGCGCGTGGGCAGGCGGTGCCGGAGGCCGACCTGCCGCGCTTCCCCAAGGCGGCGCGCTGGGATCGCGATCCCGAGTTCGACCACAAGGTCGGTGCGATCAAGACCGTCCGCGATGCGGCGGCACTGCGGCTGGAACTCGATCCGGGCGTGCTCTGCTCACGCGACCGGATGGAGACCGTCGCACGATTGCTGCCACGTGAGGTTGCGGCACTCGAGGCGATCCCGGAGTTCCGGAAGTGGCAGATCGCCGAGCTGGGCGAGGGCTTCGTGAAGGCGCTGAAGCCCTGGGCGAACGAGTCGCCGTACCGCGACTAGAAGCCCAGGTACGCCCGCACCCGCGGTTCGATCCGCTCCGGCGTCCACATGGGCGCCCACACGAGATTCATCGTCACCGTGCCCACGCCCGGCAGCGCCTTCAGCTGCTGCTCGGCCTCGCTCATGATCTCGGGGCCCGACGGGCAGCCCGGCGACGTGAGGCTCATGTCGATCGCGACGTCGTTGCCCTCGACCCGGATCTCATAGATGAGGCCGAGGTCGAGGATGTTGAGGTTGAGCTCGGGGTCCTTCACGCGCCGGAGCGCGAGCTTCACCTGATCCTCGGAGATCGAGGCGTCGGCGGTGGGCTGCTCAGAAACGGTCATTTGCGCTTGGCCTTCGTGGTGGGTCGCTTGGCGAGCGGCCGGGTCCGGGGACTCCAGTCCGCTGCTTGATCCACTCGGAAGGTACGCGGCCACGCGACTTGGCGCAGCAGGGGCTCGTCCGTGACCGCCAGTGCGGCCGCATCCGCAAGGTCGTGCCGCACGTCGGCGATGATCACGCCCGGCCGCCGCGCACGCGCCGCGTGCACCCGGTTGGTGAGCAACACCACGAACATGTCGCGCTCGGGATCGATCCACAGCGAGGTGCCCGTGTACCCGACGTGGCCGTACGCGGCCTCGCTCAGGTACTCCCCCGCGCCGCGCTCGCCGGCGGCGACCTCCCAACCCAGGGCGCGGTGGTCGGCGACCTCGGTGGTGAAGAGACGGATCGTCGACTCGCGCACGATGCGCACGCCGTCGTACTCGCCGCCATTGAGCATCATCTGCGCGAACACGGCGAGGTCGCTCGCGGTGCCGAACAGCCCCGCATGTCCCGCGATGCCACCGAGCGTGAACGCCGCCTCGTCCGCCACCTCGCCGTGCACGGGGTAGCCGCGCGGCGGGGTGACCTCGGTGGGCGCGATGCGCGCCTTGAGTGCGAGGCTGGGACGGAAGCCGGTGTCGTCCATGCCCAGCGGCGCGAAGATCCGTTCGTGCGTGAACACGTCGAGCCGCTGGCCGCTGATGCGCTCGACCACCCAACCGAGCACGTCGGGGCCGAGATCGGAGTAGTTGAACAGCGCGCCGGGACGCTGCTGCAGCTTGGACTCGAGCACCTGCTGACGCGCCTCGGCCGGCGTGCGCGCGGTCTTCCACAACTGACGACCCGGGGCGAGTCCCGAGCGATGCGTGAGCAGGTGGCGGACGGTGACCAGGTCCTTCATCTCTCCGGTGAACTCGGGGAGATACCGCTGCACGGGCGCGTCGAGGTCGAGCTTGCCCTCGTCGTAGAGCACCATGGCCGCGGTGGTGGTGGCGACGACCTTGGTGAGCGAGGCGAGATCGTAGATGGCCTGCTCGGGAACGACGGCGGCGCTCGACGGGCTCCAGGCGAGGCGGCCGTACCCCTTCTGATGCACGGCGTAGCCCTTCCGCCCGATGATCACGGCCGCACCGGGGTAGGCGCCGGCGGTGATGCCGCGCTTGATCACATGATCGACGGTCGCGAGGCGGTCAGCGGACATCCCGACCGCCTTGGGGGCGGTGGTGGGGAGACCCTTGCTGGCCGCCACGACGACGGAGATGGAGATCAGCGCAAGCAGCTTCATTCAGAGGTATGCGGGATGCGGGATGCGTCGGGTTCGATGCGAGAGGCGGTGATGGGTTCGTAACTCGTTGTGCGGGATGCTGTTATGCGGTACCCTCACACCCCCCACCTCAGACCTTCCACCTGCCTTTACGGTGCGACTCCCAAGGGTGTTCCCCGGTCACGGGTGCTGTCACGAAACACGACGCATTTCCTGCGCCGCCCGACAGAATGGGGGACAGGCTCAGTATCGGCAACCTTTCCCTCTGCGGGACGTGACACAAGCTTTGCAACGGTATGGCCACCGACCCCCTCACCATCCGCCGCGCCATCAATGGCGATGAGGCGGCGCTGCGCGCCCTTTGGGTCGAGCATGCGCCGCGCATCGATGCCGTGGTGCGCCGGTTGGTGGGGGATCCCGATCAGGCGGCCGACATCGCGCAGGAGGTCTGGATCCAGATCTTCCGCGCGCTGCCGACCTGGCGCGGGGACTCGCAGTTCTCCACCTGGGCGCATCGCATCGCGGTCAACCGGACGCTCAATGCCCTGCGGTCGGTGCGACGGATCGCCAAGATCGAGACGCTGATCGAGGACGACACCGTCGCGGTGGAGGACGATCCCGACCGCAGCTTCCTCGCGCAGAGCATCGACGAGGCGGTCCGGCAGCTGTCCCCGGGCGCACGGGCGGTGTTCGTGCTGCACGACGTCGAAGGCTACACCCACGAGGAGATCGCCACCGAACTCGGCATCACCTCGGGGGGATCGAAATCCCAACTGTTCAAGGCACGCGCGAAGCTCCGCCGGCTGCTCGCGCATCTCGTGGATCACTCCTCGCCGGTGAAGGAACGTGCAGATGTCCCATCTCTCGACTGACCGACTCGCCGCGATCGCCGACGACACGCCCACCGCCGACGAGGCCACGCACCTCGCCGGCTGCTGGGACTGTCGCGCGGAACTCAGTGCGTACCGCCGACTCGCGCGCCTGAGTGCGATGGCGCCCCTGCCCACCGAACCGCTGAGCGCGTGGTCGCGCCTGGCGCCGCAACTGCGTGCCGAGGGCCTGATCGTCGATTCACACGGCGCGGTCGTGGCTCCGGCACTCGGCGGCAGCGCTCGCGACGACCGCTCGATCGTGCCGCTGTCGTCGCGGCGTCCCGGGGGCATCACCCGGTACCTGCGCGTGGCGGCCGGCGTGGCGCTCCTCATCGGGGCGGCGGCGGTCGGCCGTTACTCCGCGACGCTGGCCCTCGCGGGCGGGACGGAGCCGCCCGCGATCGCGACCGCGCAGCCGGTGTTCCAGAGCCCCGACGAGGCGTTGCGCGTGCTCACCGCGGCACAGCAGCAGTACCAGAGCGCCGCCGCCTTCCTGGCCGCGCAGGACACCACCTCGCGGTTCATCGGCATGAACGAGGACTCGTACCAGGCGCGGCTCGCCGCCCTCGACGAGATCGCGGCCGCCACCCGCGCGGCGCTCTACCGTGCGCCGCAGGACCCGATGCTCAACCAGTACTATCTCACGACGATCGGCGCGCGTGAGGCGACCCTCCGGCAGATCGGAGCGTCGTTGCCCGACTCGCGCCGACTGGAGCGCTACTGATGGTGCCCTTCGCTGTGCGGCGTCGACCGGTCCGCTGGGCCGCTGCCGCAGGACTGCTGCTCCTCGCCACGGCGCCGCAGGCGGGGGCGCAGCGGGTGCAGGTCTCCACGAGCGAGCCCCCCCGCGCGATGTCGCGGGCGGATTCACTCGTCTCCACGGTCTTCCGTTCGGACGTCGAGGACGTGCGCGAGATGGTGCGGGCGTGGCGCGAGCGCGAGCTGAAGCTCGTGCGTGAGCTCCGGGGCCTGCCCGCCGAGGACGCCCTGGGCCGGCGCCGGCTGCTGGAGGAGCTGCAGCTGCACGTGCGCGACGGCGCCGCCATGATGAGTGCGGTCGAGGCGCGCTGCGTGAGCGGCAACGGACCGGCGCGCGCCGGCTATCTCGGCCTCAATACCGATGTCGTGGGCGAGCGCGTCGGCACCGAAGTGCGCAACGTGGTCGCGATCGTGAAGAGTGTGGAGCCCGGCTCGCCGGCCCAGCGGGCCGGACTCAAGCGCGACGACGAGGTGCTCTCGATCGGCGGTGTCAGCCCGCATGGGAGCGACGTGGGCGAGCTGCTCGTGCCCGGGCGGTCCGTCGTGGTGCGCTATCTGCGCGACGGCGATGCCCGCGAGACCACGGTGGTCGTCGCCAAGCGCCCCGAGGGGTTCGGGGAGTCCTGCGGCGAGATCGAGCGCATCATGATGCCGCTCAACCTCCCCGTGGCGGGGCGCATCTTCATCGAGGACACCCCCGGCGGCCGCCGCGTGGTGGTCGGCGAGGCCGGGCCCGGCGCCGAGGCGCTGCCGCGCCAGACGTATTCCTTCTCGTTCACGACCGATTCACGGTCGAGCCGCCTCTACGGGGGGGCCGAGTTCCGCACGCTGACCGAGGACTGGCGCGAGACGCTCGGCGTGAAGCAGGGCGTGCTGGTGAGCGAGGTCGCGCCAGGCAGCGCGGTGTCGCAGGCCGGGCTCCGCGGCGGTGACGTGGTCACCGCAGTGGGCAAGACGCCCGTGACCTCGCCGGGCATGCTCGTGCAACTGCTCGTGAACCACGAGAGCAACGAGGCGCAGCTCTCGATCGTGCGGCAGAAGGAGAAGCGCAGCGTCACGCTCAGGCTCGGCGACCGCTGACCTCCGGCCCCGCGGCCGCCCCGGCGTTCAACGCGCGCGGCCCGGCGGCAGTTGGTACCAGAGGCGGATCGTCGCCTCATCCGTCGGCGTGAGGTCGCGCACACGGACCTGCGCCGCCATGATCGTCGCCGGGTCGGCGCAGTGGTCGAGTCCGAGCAGGTGGCCGACCTCGTGGCGTGCGATCGCACCCAATGCGTCCTGTGCGATCAGGTCGCCGTTGGGCTGCCGGAGTGCGAGCTCGATCGCGGCGCCGAGAACCCAGCCATGCTGGTCGCGCACGCTGCGCGTGCGTCCGCTCGTGCGGCTCTCATAGCGGTCCACCCAGGTGACATGGATGTCGGCGTCCGCGGAGTCCACCGCATAGGCGAACGCCATGGGGATCCCGGTGTTGGCCCAGCGCTGGAACGCCTCGCGCACGAGGATGGGGTAGCCGGTGCTGAAGTCCGGGAGCGCCGCGTCCTCGATCCACACCACCAGCGGTTCCCGCAGGCGCTCGGGCCACCGCGTCACGATCCCGTCGCGCGCGGTGAGCATCTCATCGATGCAGGTCCCCGCGGACTGCGTCGCGAGCAACTCGGCGACACGCGCCGAGTCGCGGTCGGGCGGCGGAAGCGCGGAGCGACGCACGGTCACGTCGCGGCCGAGGTCCTCGCTGGCACGGATGAGCGAATCGGCGAAGGCCGAATCGAGCAGGGCGGAGCCTGTCGCTGCCGCGGCCGCCTCCGCCGCGCGCCGGCGCTCGACGCTGCTGCGGACGGCGATGGCCGCAACGAGCACGGCGAGCAGCAGGACCAGTCGGCGGTTCACCGCTGGAGCACCTCATCGTCCGGGGCATCGAGGAAACCCAGCGCCGCGCGGAAGCTCGGATCGGGATTCTCGAAGAACGGCATGTGTCCGGCCTCGGGGATCTCGACCACGCGCGCGCGCGGGATGAGGGCGGCCGACCGATGCGCCTCCTCGACGGGCAAGGCGTCCTCGCGGCCGTGCAGCAGCAGCGTCGGGGCCTGCACGCTCGCGTAGCGTGCACGCCAGTCGAATCCCTCGCGCCTCAGGCGCGCGGCCACCGTGGCCCCGGTGTCGCTGTGCGCGAGCGGCGGCGCGAAGATGAGCATGGCCTGATCGTGGAACCAGGCGGGGTACATGGTGCGACTGTAGATCGCGTGCCGTCCGGCATCGGGCTCGAACAGCTCGCGCGCATCGAGGGCCGCGAGCGCCGCATGCGCGGCGGTCGCCGCGCGCGCCGCGAGGTGGGCCAGGGCACGCTCGTGCAGCGCGTCGAGCCAGCCGGAGGTCGCACCCACGGCGTCGAAGGTCACCACGCGGCGCACGGCGGCTGCGTCGGCCGCAGCGGCGAGCAGGGCGATCCCGCCGCCCCAGGAATGGCCCGCGAGGTCCCAACGGGTGATGCCGAGTGCCTCGCGCAGCGCGACCACGTCGAGTACGTCATGCTCGATGCGGGCGGCGCGGACGCCGGGTGGTGCCGTGGTCTCGCCGCGCCCCCGCTGATCGTAGAGGATCACCTGGCGATCGGCGGCAAGCGGCGCGAAGGCGGGCCAGAGCAGGTCGTGACTGTAGATCAACCCGCCGTTGATGGCGAGCAGCGGCGTACGGCCCTCGACCGCCGGGCTCATCCACACGGCGAAGTCGAGGCCGCGCGCGCGCACCCGGTGCCGCGTGAGGGCCGGCGTCCGCGGGCGGGCACGACGCCAGGCGACGAGGCGCTCGCGGGCGCCGTCGTTCGGACCCGGATTCACCGGCGGCGACCCCGCGGCAGGACCATGACCGTCAACGACATACGGCCAAACTAATCGGGGCGGCGGCCACCGGCCCTGCGCGCCTAAGCGGGGGCCTAATCGGGCTGCGGGATCTTCCTCGCGTCGGTTCGCACATCGCGCGCCGGCCGTACCGCTCACCCATCGCGAGGACTCCATGCCAGGCTTCATTCTCCGCCGCGCCCTGTCGCGGCGATTCTCCCCGGTCGCGTTCGCGCTCGGTGTACTCCTCAGTGCCTGCGGAGACGCCGGCCCGACCGAGCCCGCGACCCCGCCGCGCGTGGCCACCGTGGACGTGGTCCCGGGCGACACCGCACTCATCGTCGGGCAGACACTGCGCTTCGGCGCCGTGCCGCGGAGCGCCGACGGCACCGCGCTGCGTGACCGGTTCGTCGCGTGGCGGAGCGAGGATCCCGCCCTCGCCACCATCACCAACGACGGCCACCTGCTCACGCTCGCCGAGGGACGCGCGACCATCATCGCCACGAGTGAAGGGGTCGAGGAGGCCGTGACCCTCGACATCGTCCCCATCCCGGCGCACTCGATCGCCGTGGAGCTGCTGGACGGCACGCTGCTCGAGGGCGAGCAGGTGCAGGTGACCGTGGTGCTGCGCGACTCGCTCGACCGGGAGCTCACCGGCCGCCTCATCACCTGGACATCCGACCGCCCGCTCGTGGCAACGGTCTCGGCCGCCGGCATCGTGACGGCGATCGGCGAGGGGCGCGCGGTGATCACGGCGCGCCATGCCGAGCTCGAGGCTTCGGTGCCGGTCGATGTCCGCAGTGACCTGGGCGCCGAGGTGCTGTTCGATGTGAATGACGGTGCCGCCGGGACACCGCGGCTCTACCGCGTGGACCTGCGTCCCGACGCGGCCGTCCCCACGGCCGTCTTCGGGATCCCGGGCGCCTGGCAGGCCAGTGTCTCGCCCGATGGCCAGCGGCTCGCGTTCACCTGCACCTCCGACGGCCCGGCCATCTGCACCTCGGCGCGGGACGGCAGCGACGTAACTGCGCTCACGTCGGGTGGTGCGTACGAGGATCAGCCCGCCTGGAGCCCCGATGGCACGCGCATCGCGTTCCGTCGCTGGCCGCAGGGCGGGACACCCGGACCCGTGAACCCCACCGATGTTTGGGTCATGCAGGCCGATGGCAGCGGGCAGGTGAACATCACCGCGGACGCGCCGTCGCAGCACACGCCGGCCTGGTCGCCGCGGCAGGCGGACGGTTCGTATCGACTGGTCTACGCGGAGGAACTGGTGCAGGACGGCTTCCTCGTCTCGCATCTCGTGAGCCGGCGTGCCGATGGTGCCGACCGTCGCGTGCACACCGCGCTGGACCTGCGCACCGACGAACATCCGACCTGGTCGCCCGACGGCCGGACCATCGTGTTCGTGCGCAGCGACGCCACGGTGCTCGGGGACCTCTGGGCACTCGACGTCGCATCGGGCGAGACGCGACCGCTGCTCGCCGTCGCGCTCGACGGCACGCAGCGCAGTCCGGAGTGGTCGCCGGACGGTCGCCATCTCGTCTTCACCTCGGCGCACGAGCCCAGCGAGGGTATCGTGTATCGTGAGCAACTCTACACCGTGCGCGCCGACGGCTCGCAACTGCGCAAGCGCACCAACGACGGCCTGGCCAAGGAGAACCCGACATGGCAACCCCGCCCCTGAGGATCGGCAGTCTCATCAGCATCGTGCTGCCGCTGTGGTTGGGCAGTGCCTGCGCCAGCACCGGCGCGACCTTCCGGAGCGGCGTGGGGGACACGTTCCTCGAGCGACCGCCCTACATCGCCGGTGCCGCGCGACTGCCCGCCACCGCGACGCCGGGGAGCATGGGTGTGCTGCCGCTGCACGTCCAGCAGGGCGCGGGGCAGCCTGCGCTGTTCGAGCCGGACCCGCGCGACACGCCGTACGCCGCGCTGCTGCGGGACATGGACCGCTACATCGATTCGCTCACACTGGCCTCAGGGGCGGCGCTGCGGCGCGTGTCGGCGGCGATGGCGGACGGCAGCGCGCCGGGGGTCGCACCCGATGTCCGCTTCGGCTGCATCACCGAGCACGACCTGCCGGACGCGGACTGCGTGGTGGACGGTGACGCCGCCCTGGGACGTGGCCGGCGACAGATGAAGCTCGCCGTGGGTCGCCCGTCCGCCCCTTGGGTGCGCTGGAGCGCGGACGCGATGGCTCGCGCCGAGGTGACGCATGCGATCGTGTTCACGCTGGAGGTGGGGCAGTACCTGCCGCGGCAGACGGGACTGGCCGGCAACAAGAGCGTCGAACTCGGACGCGGCCATGTCGCCGAACTCCCGTGGCTCACGTCTCTCGAGACGCCACTCCAGGTGCTGCAGCTCACGGCCGTGTTGGTGGATCGCGAGGGGCAGGCGGTGCGGATCGCCGCGGAGGGGATGCTCGCCAAGCGGACACGATTCCTCGCCAGCGCGGCGGGGGCGCAGGAGTTGCTCTCGCCGGACGATGTCGCGGCCCTGCGCGAGCGCCGGCGTGCGGACCTGCCGGGCCGGCCGCTGGTCTGGCAGGCCGCGATGCAGGAGCTGGTGCGACAGCTGACACGCTGAACGGGACCAGTAGGCAGGACGAGGCGCCGCGGAGGACCGCGGCGCCTCGTTTGACATAGGGGAGGGGGGTATGTATACTATACCCCACGGGGGTATGCCTCCCCGGCTAACTTGGAGAGTCCGATGACGAGTGCGACCCCCACCACTGACGGCGCGCCGGCCGACGCCGCGACCTGGCAGACGGCACGGATCCCGGTGCAGGGCATGACCTGCGCCGCCTGCCAGGCACGCGTGCAGCGCACCCTGCAGAAACAGCCCGGGGTCTCGGACGCGACGGTGAACCTCATGATGGCCAATGCGACCATCACGTTCGATCCGGCGCAGGTGTCGCCCACGACCCTCGTTGCCGCGATCCGCGACGCCGGATACGGCGCGGAGTTGCCGGCCGCCGAACGATCGGCGTTCGAGGAGCAGGAGGCGCGGGACGCGGCCACCGCGGAAGAGTTCGTGGACCTGCGGCGGAAGGCCGTGGTGAGCGGGGCGATCGGCCTCGGCGCGATGGCGGCGATGCCGTGGATGCACCACTACGCGTGGGCGCCGTGGCTGCTGATGCTGTTGACGGCGGCTGTGATGCTGGGCGCCGGGCGGCACTTCTATATCAGGGCGTGGAAGGCGCTGCGGCACGGCGGCTCGGACATGAACACCCTCATCGCCCTGGGGACGGGGTCGGCGTTCCTCTACTCCGTGATCGCGACGGTGGCGCCGGAGTTCTTCACGTCGCGCGGCGTGCCGGCCGACGTCTACTACGAGGCCGTGGTGCTCATCATCGCCTTCATCCTCGCCGGCAACACGTTCGAGGCGCGGGCGAAACGCAACACCACGGTCGCGCTGCGGGCGCTGGTCCGACTGCAGCCGAGCACGGCGCGGGTGCGGCGCGGCGGCGTGGAGAAGGACCTCGACATCGCGCACGTGGTGCCGGACGACATCGTCATCGTCCGGCCGGGCGAACGCATCCCGGTGGATGGTACGGTGACCGAAGGCAGCAGTGCGGTGGATGAGTCGATGCTCACCGGGGAGTCGCTGCCCGTGACCAAGGCTCCCGGCGACCGCGTGATCGGCGGGACGATCAATCGCACCGGCGCCTTCGCATTGCGCGCGACGACGCTGGGCGCGGATTCCGTGCTCGCGCGCATCGTCACGCTCATGCGCGACGCGCAAGGGTCGCGCGCGCCCATCCAGCACCTCGCCGACCGCATCTCGGCCGTCTTCGTGCCCACGGTGATCGGCATCGCGGTGCTCACGTTCGTCGCGTGGATGCTGCTCGCCGAGCAGGCGCCGCTGGTGCGTGCATTCGCGGCGGCAGTGTCGGTGCTGATCATCGCTTGCCCCTGCGCGATGGGACTCGCGGTGCCGACCGCGGTCATGGTGGCGACGGGTCGTGGCGCCGAACTCGGCGTGCTGATCAAGGGCGGCGAAGCGCTCCAGCGCGCGGGTGATGTGGGCACCGTGGTGCTCGACAAGACCGGCACCGTCACCGAGGGTGCGCCGCGGGTGACGGACCTGCTGCGGGCGCCGACGGCCGTGCTGGCGGAGGACCGCTTGCTGCGCCTGGTCGCGAGCGTGGAGCGGCGGTCGGAGCATCCCCTGGCCGCCGCGATCGTCGCACACGCGCACGAGCGGGGTGCGGAGCCCGCGGAGGTGGAGGCGTTCGCGTCCTCCACCGGTCGTGGGGCGACCGGCGTGGTGGACGGTCACGCGCTCGCCATCGGCAACGCGGCGATGATGGACGACTACGCGATCGACGTGACGCCGATGGCGGCGGACCTCGACCGCCTGGCGGCGCAGGGCCGCACGGCGGTCTACGTGGCCGTGGACGGGCGGCTCGAAGCGCTGGTCGCGGTGGCGGATCCCATCAAGCCGACCTCGCGCGAGGCCATCGCGCGGCTGCGCGTGATGGGACTCTCGGTGGTGCTGCTCACGGGAGACCACCCGCGCACGGCGGAGGCGATCGCGCGCGAGGCCGGCGTGGAGCGTGTCGTCGCCGGGGTGCTGCCCGACGGCAAGGTGGCCGAGATCCAGCGCCTGCAGGGGAACGGCAGCGTGGTGGCGATGGTGGGCGACGGGATCAACGATGCGCCGGCGCTGGCGCAGGCGGACGTGGGCATGGCCATCGGGACCGGGACCGACATCGCGGTGGAGGCGGCCGACGTGGTGCTCATGCGCGGCGACCTGCGCAGCGTGGCCGATGCCATCGGGCTCTCGCGGCGCACCATGCGCACGATGCGCGAGAACCTGTTCTGGGCCTTCATCTACAACGTGATCGGCATCCCGGTGGCGGCGGGAATCCTTTTCCCGGTGTCCGGGTTGATGTTGAGTCCGGTCCTCGCGAGCGCCGCGATGGCCTTCAGTTCGGTGAGCGTGGTGGCGAACTCGCTGCGGCTGCGGCGCGCCGCGCTCCGGTGATCATTCAGGAGCGACATGGAACTCGGTCTGTACACGTTCGTGGAGAACACCCCGGTGGACGGGGTGCTGCTCTCCCCGCAGCAACGGATGGCGAACCTCCTTGAGGAGGTCGTGCTGGCGGATGAGGTGGGGCTCGACATCTTCGGCGTCGGGGAGCACCACCGTCCGGACTATCTCGTCTCCACGCCGGCCGTGGTGCTGGCCGCCGCCGCCGTGCGCACCAAGCGGATCCGCCTCACCAGCGCCGTCACCGTCCTGAGCTCGGACGATCCGGTCCGCGTGTTCCAGGAGTACGCCACCGTGGACCTGCTGAGCCAGGGCCGGGCGGAGATCATGGCGGGGCGCGGTTCGTTCATCGAGTCATTTCCCCTGTTCGGCTACGACCTGCACGACTACGATGCGTTGTTCACGGAGAAGCTCGAGCTGCTGCTGAAGATCCGCGCCGAGGAGCGCGTCACCTGGCGCGGCCAGCACCGCGCGCCGCTGGCGGACCAGCCGGTGTATCCGCGGCCGATGCAGTCGCCGATCCCGGTGTGGATCGCGGTCGGCGGGACACCGCAGTCGGTGGTGCGTGCGGCGACCCTCGGCCTCCCGATGGCGCTGGCGATCATCGGCGGCTCGCCGGAGCGATTCAAGCCGTTCGTGGACCTGTACCGCGAGGCCTGGGCGAAGGCCGGCCATCCTGCGGAGGCGGCGCAGGTGAGCATCAACTCGCACGGCTTCGTCGCCGACACGGACGCGGCCGCCTCGGACGCGGCGTTCCCGCCGTACCTGTACCAGATGGGCAAGATCGGCCGCGAGCGCGGGTGGCCACCGCCCACACGTCGCCAGTACGACGCCGAGATCTCGCCGCAGGGCGCACTCTTCGTCGGCTCGCCGCAGCGGATCATCGACAAGATCCTGTGGGAGCATGAGCTGTTCGGGCACACGCGCTTCGGCTTGCAGTTCAGCGTGGGCACCATGCCGCATCGGGCGATGCTGCGGGCGATCGAGCTCTACGGGACCGTGATCGCGCCCGCGGTGCGCAAGGCGCTGGGCGCATGACGTACCGGCTGCCGGCGGCATTGCGGCTCGGACCCGTGCGCCTGCAGGTCGCGGACCTCGCGCGTTCACTCGCGTTCTACGAGTCCGTGCTCGGCCTGCGCGTGCTCGCGCGGACCGGCGATGCGGTGATGATGAGCGCGCAGGGCGAGGACCGCGTGCTGCTGCAGCTGGTGGAGCGCCCCGGCGCGGCGCCGCATCCCGGGCGCGGCCGCACCGGGCTGTTCCACTTCGCGATCCTGCTGCCGGAGCGTGCGGCCCTCGGACGCTTCGTGAAGCACCTTGCCGCGCTCGGGGTACGCGCCGGAGCGGGCGACCATCTCGTGAGCGAGGCGTTCTACCTCCACGATCCCGACGGCCTCGGCATCGAGGTGTACGCGGACCGCCCGCGGGCGACGTGGACCACGGAGGCCGGCGAGCTCAAGATGGCGACCGACCCGGTGGACATCGCGTCGGTGGTGGCCGCGGCCGGTGCGACGAGCTGGCAGGGCATGCCCTCGGGCACGGTGATGGGGCACCTGCATCTGCACGTCGGCGATCTCGCACAGGCGGAGGCGTTCTACGCGACCGCGCTGGGGCTCGATCCCGTGGTGCGGCGCTATCCGGGTGCGTTGTTCCTGAGCGCGGGTGGATACCACCATCACCTCGGGACGAACGTGTGGGCCGGGCCGGCGGCTCGTGCCCCGGCGCCGGACGAGGCGCAGCTGCTCGAGTGGACCATCGAGTTGTCGGGCGCGGCGGATGTCGATGCGGTCGCGCAGTCGCTGGCCCGGTCCGGCGTGGCCGTGACGCGGACGGAGGGCGGGCGCGAGCTCTCCGTGCGTGATCCCTGGGGAACGCCGCTGCGGGTGCGCGTCGCCGGCTGAGTCGGAACAGTGACCGCGCGTGGCTTGCGCGGCCGCTGTCCCGCGTGGCATCATCGGCGTGCGTCGCGTGCCGCGGCGCTCCGACCCGGGTGCCGTCGATGTGGAATGCCGTCTGGTGGACCATCGCGGCCCTCGTTGCGGTGAGCACCGTCCTGTGGCTCGCGAACGTCGTGTCGTATCGCCTGATCAAGGACCGCGTGCTCCGCGAGCGCGTCTGGGACTACAACATCTGCTGCGGCGAGACCGACGGCGGCGGGATCAACGCGGACATCGTGCAGCACGGGACGGTGCCGAGATTCGAGCTGGTGCACGACGTGACGCGGCTCCCGCATGCGGACGGCGCGTTCGGCCACGTGCTCTGCAGCCACACCCTCGAGCACGTGGATGACCCCTCGGCGATGTTCGCCGAGCTGCGACGTGTGGGGCGGCGCGTGACGATCCTCATCCCGCCGCTCTGGGACCTCGGGGCGGCGCTGAACCCGTTCGAGCACCGCGTGATCTTCCTGACGTTCGCGACGCGGCACGACGATCGCTTGCCGCGCTACGTGCACTACCGGCCGGCACGGTGGTGGCAGGCGCGTCGTGGCCAGCGCGTGATCGCGCATGCCCCCGGGGCCAAGTGGGTGCGGGCGCTGGTCAGTCGGCTGCGCCCAGCACGGCCCTAGCGTTCCGCTGCAGGCCGTCGCGCTTGGCGCGGGTCATGGCCGAGTGCCGGAAGCGCGTGCGATAGGTCGCCTCGTCCATCGCCAACCACTCGCGCGCGAGTGCCGCCGCGTCGGTGCCGGCGAGCTCGGCGCGCGGCGCCAACGGCCCGGTCGTGGGCGGTGCGGCGGCGAACTTCACGTTCCAGGGGCAGACCTCCTGGCAGATGTCACAGCCGTAGAGGTGCTCGCCGAGGGCCGCCGCGAAGGCGTCCGGCAGCGGCCCACGCAGTTCGATGGTGAGGTAGGAGATGCAGCGTCGGGCGTCCATGACACCGGGTGCCACGAAGGCCTGCGTGGGACAGGCGTCGAGGCAGCGGGTGCAGGTGCCGCAGTGCTCCTCGGTGAACGGCGCGTCCGCGAGCAGCTCGGCGTCGACGAACAGCGCACCGAGGAAGAAGAACGAGCCGCGCTGCGGATGGATGAGCATCGTGTTCTTGCCGAACCACCCGAGTCCGGCCTGGCGCGCGAGATCGCGCTCGAGGATGGGGCCGGTATCCACGTAGGCGCGGCCGCGCAGCGCGGGCCGTTCGTCGCGGGCCCAGCGCAGCAGCGCCTCGAGGCGATCCCACATCACGCGATGGTAATCGTCGCCGCGGGCGTATCGCGCGACCGGCCCCGCCGGCTGCCGGCCGCCGTAGTCGAGTGCGACCACGACCGCCGACCGCATGCCTGGTTCCGGCCGTCGCGTATCCTGGCGCAGCTCTGCGCCGCGGCGCAGGTAGTCCATCTCGCCGTGGTAGCCGCGGGCGAGCCAGTGTTCGAACTGTTCCGTCGTCGCGGCCGGACCGAGTCGGGTGATGCCGACGAGATCGAAGCCGAGCCCGAGTGCCTGGGCCTTGAGTCGCGTCTCGAACCCGGCGTGCGCCCCTCCCGTGGCCGCATCCGCGGCGGTCATCGCCGGAGCCGCGTGTGCGTCGTCGTCATCCGATCCGCACGGCCCAGCGCGCGTAGCGGATCACGTCGGCGACCGGCGGCACCGCGTCGGCATCGCCATAGGCCGTGTACATGCGCCAGCGCAGGTAGTCGCGCGCGGGCACCGGGAGGAACGGGAATCGCGCGTACCAGCGATTCCGCCGGAACCGCCACGCGACGATGAGCAGCGCCCGTGCGAGCGCGGGATTCACCAGGGCGTGGGGGAGGAGGCGCAGGGCGAGAGCGAGCATCGCTGTTAAAGATAGGCGGCGCCCGCCGATGGCTGGGCGGGCAGGACGCAGGGGCTGCGACCCTCCAAGGGGCCGGCGTCGAGCAGGGCGCGGCAGTCCTCGAGCCGGAAGCAGCCGCAGTCCATCGCGATGCGCAGGACCGCCCGCATGCGTTCGGCGCGTTGGATCGTGGTGTCGATCTCGGTGAGCTTGCGGGCCGCGAGTTCGCGCCAGCGTGCGGCGGGCCGGCTGCCGGGCTGGAAGTCGCGCACGAGCTGGCGGATCTCGCGTATGGTGAAGCCGGCTTCCCGGGCGAGGGCGATGAGCGAGAGCCATTCGAGGATGGACGGCTCGTACCGTCGCTGGCCGCCGCGGCGTGCGGGGCGCGGCAGCAGGCCGATGCGTTCGTAGTACCGGATCGCGGAGGCTTGGAGGCCGGCCCGTCGGGCGATGTCGCCGATGGGAAGGAGCAGGTCGGGCGCCGGGCGGCGCGGGGCAGGGGGCATCGGCATTGACTTGGAGTGCACTTCAAGTTGTAGGCTTCGCGGCCATCCTTCAATCGGAGCCCGCATTGTCCGCGTCCTCGATCGTCCCTGCCGTCACTGACGCTGAACTCGTCACCCTGCTGTCCGCCGACTCGGGCGCCGTCGCCGTGGAGTTCACGGCCGCCTGGTGTGCGCCCTGCCGCACGATGGCACCGGTGGTCGAGACCTTGGCACGCGAGTGCGGTCCGGCGTTGCGCGTGGTGCAGCTCGACAGCGACGCACATCCCGCGGCGTCCGTGCGCTACGGCGTACGCGGACTGCCGACGCTGCTCCTCTTCCGCGACGGTGCGCTGACGACACGCGTGACGGGTGCGATGCCACTCGCCCAGCTGCGCGAGCGCCTCCGGCCGCACCTTGCGGCACGGGCGGGCTAGGCGGCCACCGGGGGGTCTGCTGCGGGGACTTGCGCGGATTAAATTAACTAACTAGATAAATAAGCGTGACCAGACCCGACAACTCCTCCAAGCGACAGGCCGCGGCAGGGCCCAAGGCTGCCAAGCCAGGCAAAGCCGCCAAGGCCACCAAGGCCACCAAGGCCACCAAAGCCGCCAAGGCCACCAAGGCCACGAAGCCTGCGCGATCCGGCGCGTCTTCCGCACCCGCAGGCCAGGCGCCCCGGGTCGGACGGCCAGCCGGCGTGCGCGACGGCGAGACCGAGCGGCGCATCCTCGAGGCCGCGCGCCGGGTCTTCATCCGCCACGGCACCGCCGGCGCGCGCATGCAGGAGATCGCTGCCGAAGCCGAGGTCAATCCGGCGCTGCTGCACTACTACTTCGACTCCAAGGACGGACTCGCGCTCGCGGTCTTCCGCGAAGCGGCGGGCAAGCTCTTCCCCGGCGTGATGCGCGCGCTGGCGTCCGACGCGCCGATCGAGGCGCGCGTCGAGACGGTCGTGCATCGCTACATCGACATGCTGCGCGAGAATCCCTTCCTGCCGGGTTATGTCATCAGCGAGCTCAGCTTCAACCCCGACCGCATCACCGCGCTCGCCGCGCAGCTGATGAGCCCCGACGCCCCCTTCGCGCCCCGTGCCGCCCTCGAGCACCTCGGGCGCGAACTCGCGCGCCGAGCCGCCATCGGCGACTTCCGACCGATCGGCCCCGACCAGTTCCTCGTGCATCTGGTCTCGCTCTGTGTCTTCCCGTTCGCGGCGCGCCCGATGTTGCGCACGGTGCTCGCGCTCGATGACGCGGAGTGGAACCGCTTCCTCGACGTGCGGCGCCGGGAGCTGCCACGCTTCATCCTCAACGCCCTCCGCGCATGACGGCTCCGCTCCGCTCCCGCCGCCGCGCGGCCACGCCTGTGCTCGTGGCCGCCCTGCTCGCGTCCGTGCCCGTCGCCCCCGCGACGCTCGCCGCGCAGGCCTCCGACACGCTCCGTCTCGCCGACCTGCAGCAGGCGGCGCAGCAGCACGACCCGCGCAGCGCCCAGACGCGCCTGCTCGCCGAGCAGAGTGCGCTGCGCCTGCGCACGCTGCAGTCCGAGCGCTATCCGGCGCTGGTGTTCAACGCGCAGGCGCAGCACCAGTCGGACGTGACGCGCGTGGCGTTCCCCGGCGCGCTGCAGCCCTACCAGGACACCTACGACGCCCACGTCGGTGCGCGCCTGCGGCTGCTCGATCCGACGCTCTCCGCCCGCGACGCCACGGAGCGCGCGCAGTCGGCCGAGGCGGAGCGCCGGGTGGCGACGTCACTCTACCCGCAACGCCAGGCCGTGAGCGATGCGTTCTTCACCGCGCTGCTGCTCGCCGGTCAGCGTGAGGTGCTCGACGCGGCGATCACCGACCTCGAGGTGCAGTGGCGACTCGCCTCCGCGCGGGTGGCATCCGGCGCGGCCCTGCCCAGCGAGTCGACGCTGCTCGAGGCGGAGCTGCTCCGCCGCCGGCAGGCGTTGGACGAGGTGGAGTCCGCACGGCGGGTCGCCTGGACGCTGCTGGCGGACCTGACCGGGCGGCGGCTCACGGGGGATGAGGCACTCGAGACACCGGACCTCACGCGTGCGGTGGAGACGGCGCGCAGCGCGATCGACTCCCTGCGTGCGCGGCCGGAGTTCGCGCAGTTCGCGCGTTCGCGGGACGTGCTCTCGGCGCGTGAGGCGGCGGTCACCGCGCAGGAGCGTCCGCGGATCGCTGCCTTCGGTCGCACCGGTTACGGACGTCCGGGGCTCAACATGCTCGCCCGGGAGTTCGACACCTACTGGCTGGCGGGGGTGCAGGTGGAGTGGTCGCCGTTCACCTGGGGCAGCACGCGGCGCGACCGCGAGGTGCTCGCCCTGCAATCGCAGGTGCTGGCGACCGAGGAGCGGGCCTTCCGCGAGCGACTCGAGCGCGGCACGCGCAGTGACGTCGCCGCGATCGACCGGCTGCTGCGTGCGCTCGCCAGCGACGACCGGATCGTCGCGCTGCGCGAGCGTGTGTTGGCGGAGACGCGCCTCCGCCTGGAAGAGGGTGTGGTCACCGTCGGCGAGTACGTGGACCGTGAGACCGCACTGCAGACGGCGCGCCTCGCCCGTGCCACCCACCGCGTGGAGCTCGCGCAGGCGCGAGCCCGATTCCTCACCACCGTCGGACTCGAGGTCCGCTGATGCCATCGTTCACGCTCCCCGTGTCACCCATGTCCCGCGTCCCCCGTGCCCCCTGGCTCGGCGCGACCCTGCTCCTCCTCGCCTGCGGCGGTGAGGCCGCGCCCGATGCGTACGGCAACTTCGAGGGCGTCGAGGTGGTGGTCGCCGCGCAGACCGCCGGCCCGGTGCTCCAGCTCACGGCACGCGAGGGGGTGCCGCTCGCTGCCGGCGCGGTGGCGGCGGTGATCGACACCACGGCGCTGGCACTCGACCGCCAGCAGCTGCAGGCACAACGCGCGGCGGTCGCGGCGCGCCACGCCGAGGTCACCGAGCAGCTGCGGGTGCTCGAGGTGCAGCGGGAGATCACGACGCGGGTGTACGAACGGACCAAGCGGCTGCGCGAGCGCGAGGCCGCGACGGCCCAGCAACTGGACCAGGCGGAACGCGACCACCGTACGGTGCTGGCGCAGCTCGAGGCGGCGCGCGCGCAGCAGCGCAGCGTGCTGCTCGACGGGACGGCGGTGGAGGCGCGGGTGGCGCAGGCGCGTGATCGGGTGGCGCGCGGCGTGGTGACCAACCCCATCGCGGGCACGGTGTTGGCGACCTACGTGCGCGTCGGCGAGATGGCGACCCCGGGGCAGCCGCTCTACAAGATCGCGGCGCTGGATACCCTCGAGCTGCGCGCCTACCTCGCCGGCGACCAGCTGGGGCGGGTGCGCCTCGGCCAGTCGGTGACCGTCCACATCTCCGATGGTGCGGCCGGGCTGCGCCGCTTCACCGGGACGGTGAGCTGGATCGCCTCGCAGAGCGAGTTCACGCCGACACCGGTGCAGACCCGTGACGAGCGTGCCGATCTCGTGTACGCGATCAAGGTGCGGGTGCCCAACCGCGACGGTGTCCTGAAGATCGGGATGCCGGCCGACCTCACGTTGGCCGACGCGACGCCGTGAGCGCCTCCGCCGGCGCACCCGTCCAGCTGCGCGGGCTGCACAAGCGCTTCGGCGACACCGTCGCGCTCGACGACGTCACGTTCGACGTGGCCCCCGGCGAGCTCTACGGTCTCGTGGGGCCCGACGGTGGCGGCAAGACGACGCTGTTCCGCGTGCTCACCACGCTGCTGCTGCCGGACGCCGGCTCGGCGACGGTGCTGGGTCGCGACGTGCGGACCGACCTGTGGGAGATCCGCGCGCGCGTGGGCTACATGCCCGGACGCTTCTCGCTGTACCCGGACCTGAGCGTGGAGGAGAACCTCGCGTTCTTCGCGTCGGTGTTCGGCACGAGCATCACCGCGGGGTACGAGTTGATCGCGCCGATCTACCGGCAGATCGAGCCGTTCAAGACGCGCCGTGCGGGGCAGCTCTCGGGCGGCATGAAGCAGAAGCTCGCCCTCTCCTGCGCGCTCGTGCACCGGCCCGAGCTGCTGCTGCTCGACGAGCCCACCACGGGAGTGGATGCCGTGTCGCGCCGGGAGTTCTGGGACCTGCTGCACGATCTGCAGGCGTCGGGACTCACCATCGTGGTGTCGACGCCGTACATGGACGAGGCCGACCGTTGCGATCGCGTGGCCCTCATGCAGAAGGGCCGGGTGCTCGCGATCGACACCCCGCGGGCCATCGGGGCGGCGTTCCCCCGCGCGCTCTTCGCCGTGCGCGGCGCACCGCGGCACGCCACCATCGAGGCGTTGCGGGCGTATCCGCACCTCGCGTCGGTGCAGCCCTTCGGGGACACGCTGCACTTCAGCGACCGCCGCGCCGAGCTTCCGCCCGCGCACGTGATGCGCGAGGTGGGGGCCTGGTTGCAGGGGCGCGGCATCCGCGAGGTGGCGGTGGCGCCGATCGCCCCCGGCATCGAGGACGCCTTCATGGCCCTCATGGGTGATGCGCCATGAATGCGATCATGGTGCGCGAGCTCACGCGGCGCTTCGGCCGCTTCACGGCCGTGGATGCGATCAGCGTGGACGTGGCGGCCGGCGAGGTGTTCGGATTCCTCGGCGCGAACGGGGCCGGCAAGACCACGGCCATCAAGATGCTGATCGGGCTGCTCGCGCCCAGCAGTGGCAGCGCGCGGGTGGCCGGCTACGACGTGCTCACGCAGTCCGACGCGGTGCGGCGCAACATCGGCTACATGAGCCAGCGCTTCTCGCTCTACGACGACCTGAGCACGCGCGAGAACATCTCGCTCTACGGCGGCATCTACGGCCTGCGCGACGCCGAGATCCGCACGCGCGGTGACGAGCTCCTGCGGCACCTGGGCATGGAGCCGATCGCCGACGCGCTGGTGGGGACGCTGCCCCTCGGCTGGAAACAGAAGCTGGCATTCTCCGTCGCCCTGCTGCACCGGCCGGCGGTGGTGTTCCTCGACGAGCCGACGGGCGGCGTCGACCCGGTGACGCGTCGCCAGTTCTGGGAGATGATCTACGCGGCGGCTGCACGCGGCACGACCGTCTTCGTCACGACGCACTACATGGACGAGGCGGAGTACTGCGACCGGCTCTCCATCATGGTGGACGGGCGGATCGCGGCGATGGGGACTCCGGCCGCCCTCAAGGCGGAGTTCGGCGTGGCGTCGATCGACGAGGTCTTCGTGCGCCTCGCGCGCCCGGCGACGGCCGCGGCCGGGGGCTGAGATGCCGCAGCCGACCCGCCGGCACGCCCTGGGCGCATTCGTGGTGAAGGAGTTGCGGCACATCCTCCGCGACCGGCAGACCCTCACCATCCTGCTCCTCCTGCCACTCGCGCAGGTGGTGCTGTTCGGTTTCGCCATCCGCACCGACGTCAACGACATCCGGCTCGCGGTGGTGGATCCGGCGCCCGACGACGCCACGCGGTCGCTGCGCGACCGCTTCACCGGCACCGATCGGTTCCGCGTGGTGGCGTCCGCGCCGAGCGCGGAGCGACTCGAGCCGCTGTTCCGGCGCGGCGAGGTGGACGTGGCGCTGGTGTTCGCGCCCGGCTTCTCCCGGGCGCTCGCGACGGGTGCGGCCGCGCCACTGCAGCTCATCACCGACGCGTCGAACCCCAGCACCGGCTCCACGATGCAGACCTACGCGTCGGCGGTGATCGCGGCCTGGCAACGCGAACGTGTGACGCGCGCGCCAGCGTCCGGTGCCGGTGGGCCGGTCGTGATCGACCCGCAGGTGCGGATGCTGTTCAACCCGACACTGGAGAGCGTGAACCTCTTCGTGCCGGGACTGATCGCCCTGGTGCTGACCCTGGTGTCGGCCCAGATGACGGCGATCTCGCTCTCCCGCGAGAAGGAGCGGGGGACCATGGAGATCCTGCTCGTCTCGCCGCTGCGTCCCTGGCAGATCATCGTCGGCAAGGTGGCGCCCTACCTGTTGCTCGCGTTCGCCAACGTGCTCACCGCCCTCGCGGCCGCGTGGCTCGTGTTCGCCGTGCCGTTCCGCGGCAGCCTGGTGCTGCTGCTCGCGTCCTCGACGCTCTACACGTTGGTCGGGCTGGCCCTCGGCACGCTGATCGCGGCGCGCACCGGGTCGCAGCTCACGGCGATGACGGCCTCGATGATGGGCACCATGCTGCCGAGCACGCTGCTGTCGGGGATGATCTTCCCGATCGCGAGCCTGCCACTGCCGCTGCAGCTGGTGTCGCACGTGGTGCCCGCGCGCTGGTTCATCGTGGTGGTGCGCGGGATCATGCTCAAGGGCGCGGGCCTTGCGCACCTCTGGCAGGAGCTCGCGGTGCTCACGCTGATGCTCGCGGTGCTGATGGTCGCGGCCATCCGCTCCTTCAAGCCCCGGCTCGCCTGATGCGTGCGCTCCGTGTCCTGCTCCGGAAGGAGTTCCTGCAGATCTTCCGCAACCCGGCCCTCGTGCGGATGCTGTTCCTCATCCCCGTGGTGCAGCTGCTCGTCCTCTCCAATGCCGCGACGTTCGAGGTGAAGCGCGCGCGCATGTACGTGGTGGACCAGGATCGCAGCACGGTCTCGCGCGGCGTGTCCGACCGGCTCGCGGCGTCGGGGCGATTCGTGCCGGCGGGCGCCTCCGGCTCCGTCGCGGCGGGCCAAGAGGCCCTGATGCGGCGGAACGTCGAGCTCATCGTCGTCATCCCGTCGGGATTCGAGCGCGACGTGGTGCGCACGCGGCGCGCGGCGATCCAGCTCCTGCTCAATGCCGAGGACGGCGCGACCGCCGGCGTGACCGCCGCGTACGCCCGGGAGATCCTCGCGCGCTACGCCCGCGAGCTGCCGGGAGTGTCGGCGCGCGCACCCGCACCGGCGCGCATCGAGGTGCGCACGCGCGGCTGGTACAACGCGGAACTCGACTACCGGCACTACATGGTGCCCGGCATCCTCGTGCAGCTGGTCACCATCGTGGGCACCCTCCTCACCGCGATGAACATCGTGCGCGAGAAGGAGGCGGGCACACTCGACCAACTCAACGTGACGCCGGTGTCGCGCGGCACCTTCATCGCGGCGAAGCTGCTGCCGCTGTGGACGATCGCCCTCGCGGTGCTTGGCATCGGCCTCACGGTGGCGCACCTGGTGTTCGGCGTGCCCATGCGCGGCAGCCTGCCGCTGATCTTCCTCGCGGCCGGGCTCTACCTGGTGGCGGCGCTGGGGATCGGCCTGTGGATCTCGTCGGTCACCGAGACGCAGCAGCAGGCCATGTTCGTGAACTTCTCCATCCTCATGGTCTACCTGCTCATGAGCGGACTGTTCACGCCGGTGAGTGCCATGCCCGAGTGGGCGCAGCGGGTGGCGGAGTTCAACCCGATGATGCACTTCATCACGCTGATGCGGAACGTGATGCTCAAGGGGGCCGGCCTCGCGGACGTCGCACGGCAGTTGCTCATCCTCGGCGCCGCCGGCGCGGTGGTGCTGACGGTCGCCGTGCGCCAGTACCACAAGCGCGCCGGCTGAGCCGGCGGTATCTTCCCGCCCGATGTGGCTCCATTGGGCGATGCCCCTCATCTCCAACCTCGGTGTCCGGTCCTACTACCGGGTCACCGTCGCCGGTGCACGGGTACCCGCCGAGGGACCCGTGCTGTTGGTCGCGAACCACAACAACTCGCTGGTGGACCCGGCGTTCGTCGTGGTCGCCGCCGACCGCACGGTACGCTTCCTCGCCAAGTCGCCGCTGTTCAGCGACCGGCTCATCGGCTGGCTGGTGAAGGGCGTCGGCTCGGTGCCGGTGTACCGCGCGGTGGACGATCCGAGCAAGGTGGTCCAGAACCTCGACTCGTTCCGCGACGTGCATGCGGCGCTCGCGGCGGGGGATGCGGTGGGGATCTTCCCGGAGGGCATCAGCCACTCCGCGTCGCAACTCGCCCCACTCAAGACCGGCGCGGCGCGGATGGCCATGGGCGCCGGACGGCTCGTGGGCCACGACTTCCCGATCGTCGCCATGGGGCTGGTCTTCCGCGACCGCGACACATTCCGTAGCGAGGCGCACGCGATCATCACGGAACCGTTCCGCTGGGATGACCTGCTGGTGCGCGGGCAGGAGGATCGCGATGCGGTCCGCGAGCTCACGCGGCGGATCGAAGCGGCGATGCGCTCCGTCACGCTCAACCTCGCGCAATGGGAGGACGAGCCATTGGTGCGTGCGGCCGAGGCCGTGTGGGTGGCGGAGTTCGGCGACGTCGAGCGGCACGCGCAATCCTCGGCGGAGCGCGCGGCCGCACAGATCGAACGGCTGCGTGTCACGACGGACGCGCTGGCGGCCCTGCGCACCGGCGGCGGCGCGGAGTGGCGTGAGACGGCCGTGGAGCTGCGCGCGCACGGCAAGATGCTGCGCCGGCTCGGTCTCACCCCGGGTGAGCTCAAGTCCGACGTACGCGTGGGCGAGGCGATCGAGTGGACCGTGGGTCGCATCCCGCTCGCCGTGGTACTGCCGGTGTCGCTCGTCGGGGCGGTGGTGTTCTTCCCGCCCAAGTGGCTCACCGCGCGGGCGGCGGACCGCATGGCGGCGCACGAGGGACCCGACACGACGGTGACGCACCGCGTGCTCATCGGCGCGATCGTGTTCCCGCTCTGGTTCGCGGCGGTGGCCGCCGTGGTGGGCTGGTTCGCCGGCGCGGGCTGGGGCATCGCCACGTTCCTCCTGCAGCCGTTCTGGGCGTTCGCGGCCCTCGCGGTAGGGGAACGCCGGCAGCATGCCTGGGCGGCGGTGCGGCGGTTCTTCCTCCGGCGCAGCGAGCGGCCGCGCCTCGAGGAGTTGCGGGCGCGGCAGCGGGCGATCGCCGAGCAGCTCCGCGCGCTCTACGCGCAGGTCGCGACCGGCGCGTAAGCCGCCCTCTCAGTAGAACCCGGTGCCGTCCAGTCCGCCGGGCACGCGCCGGCGCATCAGCTGCAGTGCGCTGGGGAACACGTCGGTGGTGCGTCGCGGGACACCCGTCGCGGCCTGCGAGAGCAGCAACGGCACCAGCAGGTGCTCGCGATGCAGCGCGCCGTGGGCCGAGCGGTGCGGGATGGGCTCGTACTTGGCGCGGAAGTCCCAGTCCCGTGCGGCCGAGAGGATGATCTCGCCCGAGCGCGGTGCGCCGGCCAGCGCGATGATCTGCACCAGCGAGTCGGGATAGTCGGAGTCGAACGTCACGGCGTGCACTTCGTCGGCGGAGAGGCCGCGGGCCGCCGTCGGCGCGGCGAACACGGCGGCGAGGCCGAGCGGATCGCCGGTGCGCGGCGTGTAGTGGTATCGCCCCTGGTCATCGCGGTGCACGAGTGCGCTGCCGCGCTGGCGGGCGTGCACCTCGCAGGACGCCCCGTCGCGCGGGAGCAGCGCGAGGTCCACCGAGGGACGTGTGAGCAGTTGCTCCAGCAGGCCGGTCCACCGCGGCGCGAGCGCCGGCCACCAGGGCCGCTCCCGCGCTGCGAGCTCGAGATACACGTGCGCCATCGCGTTACCGCTCACCATGACGGCGGCGTCGCCGCCGCCGAGGAAGACCCAGGGATGGGCGCGCACCCGCAGGCCCCACTGTGCGAGCAGCCCGGCGAGGTCCTCGTGGGACTGCACCGGCGAGTGCCCGTGGTCGCTCACGACCATGATCCGCAGCTCGTCGGCCCAGCCGCCGCGCCGGGCGAGCTCCTGCAGCCGCGCGACGGTGCCGTCGACGATGCGCATGGCATCGAGCACCAACGGCGAGCCGTGGCCGAGCTGGTGCGAGAGCTTGTCGATGCCCGGCTGGGCGAAGAACGCGATGTCCGGGCGCTCGGTCGCCACGCGGTGGGCGACGCGTTCCGAGAGCTCGCGGTCGATCCGCAGCCAGCCCGGGACATCGCCACGGAAGTGTGTCCATCCCATGCGCAGGCCGAAGGAGAGTCCGGCCCCGATGCGCTGGGCGCCCACGAGTCCACGGCCGATGGGCGTGAAGGCCCCGAGCGGTCGCTCGCCGTGTTCGAACAGCGTGCGATGCTCGGCCGAGAGGTCGACGTCCTGCCGCAGCGCCTCCCAGCCCACGTACGAGCGCGCCCGTCCGGGGCCGCGGCGGGCGGTACCGGCACGGTCCCACCAGCGGATGCCGGGGATGCCCGCGCGCCCGGGATGCAGCCCGAGCAGGAACGGCGTGTACGCGGGCCCGGTGACCGAGGGGAACACGGACGTGACCGTGTGTGCGCTGCCCGTGGCGCGCAGCGCTGCGAGGGCGGGGAGCGCACCCGAGTCCATCGCGGCGAAGAGCGCGTCGGGACGCGCGCCGTCGGCGACGAGGATGACGAGCGTCACGTCAGGCGGGGAATGGGTCGCTCTCGGGCATCCCTCAAGGTAAACTTCATCCGCCATGGCACCCAAGCGCACATCCAAGACGTCGTCCGCCACGCCGGCCGCGCCGTCGTCCGGCAGGAAGCCCACCGTGAAGGGACCGCGCGCCGCGAGCGGCAATCGCGTCGATCCCGAGCGGATGGAGGCCGCCGCGAAGGAATCGATCGCCGGGCTGAAGGAGCGCATCGACGAGGGCCGCCGCGCGTCGGGGACGTTCCGTGCGATCGTCGAGGACAAACTCCCGCGGCACGCGAACGACGACGACATCGGCGACTTCTCCTGGGCCCTCACCGAGGACGCGAAGCTGTTGCAGTACGGCGGCCCGCGCGCCGACTTCCGGTCCACCGACACCTGGCGCGTGATGCGCATCATGTCGGAGTTCATCGAGGGCTTCGACACGCTCGCCAAGGTGGAGAAGGG